>JAGDMU010000004.1 GCA_017860615.1 Pseudomonadota bacterium
AAGGGCATTTGAGCTATTGGAGTCGAAGAACTCTTTAATTACAGCTATATTGACACCAGGAACTGGCACGTATGCCAGTATCCTGTATGCAAATATAAAGCCTAATGTAACTAAGATCTTCCTCGTGAGATCTTGGCTCATTTACTCATTCCAGTAAAAACGACGTTTTCGTCTTTAATCTTAGCAGTCAACTCTTTTGCTCCTGCACCGATCAATTTCACTTTAACAACTGTACTTGCCATTTTATGGACGGTTCTAATTGCATCAACTGTAATTTCAGCCAGTTCTGCAACCGCTTTAATTTTATCAATGTTGATAACATAAGGCTTCTCGATTTTAGAAGTAAAACCAACTTTTGGTAATCTTCTTTGAAGGGGCTGTTGACCACCCTCAAAACCTCTTTTACGTTTGTAACCTGTACGAGATTTTTGACCGTTAGCGCCACGGCTTGCGGTTTTACCCATACCACTACCTTGACCACGACCTACGCGTTTGATCTTTTTAGTAGAATTTTCTGCTGGTGTAAGATTATCTAATGCCATTTTGAATCCTTCTCTTCACTTAGCTTTTAATCATGCTAAGAGCTTTAATAGTTGCTCTTACCACGTTAGAAGCGTTGTTTGAACCCAATGACTTTGTCAAAATATCTTTAATACCTGCAAGTTCAACGACAGGGCGAGTTGCACCACCAGCGATTACACCGGTACCATCACTTGCTGGTTTAAGAATAATACGACTTGCATTAAATTTAACTTCAACATCATGAGCGATGGTTGAACCTTTGATATTTACTTTGACAATGTTTTTAAACGCATCATCAACTGCTTTTCTAATAGCATCAGGAACCTCTTTAGCTTTACCAAAACCAAAGCCAACAAGACCTTTTTTATTTCCAACAACAACGAGTGCTGTAAATCTAAAACGTCTACCGCCTTTAACAACTTTTGTTACGCGGCCAATGTTAACGATGACTTCTTCAAACTCTTCTCTGTTATATTTTTCCATTGAATCGTTATCCTCTTCTTTTTCTTATAGCACTATGCCGTTTGCTCTAAGGCCGTCTGCAAAAGCAGCAACTACACCATGATACAAATAACCATTTCTATCATAGACAACTTGAGTTAAATTCTTAGCCTTGAGCGCTTCTGCAAAAACTTTTGCAACTTCTGCTGCACTTGCTTTGCTAGCATTGAACCCTAATTTTTTGCCATCTACACTTGCCAACGTAACGCCATTAACATCATCAATCGCTTGCGCATACATAAATCTATTTGATTTAAAGAAAGATACTCTTGGTCTTTCGCTTGTACCAGAAATATCAGCTCTTACTCTTTTTTTACGCTTAACTCTTAATGCAAGCTTTCGTTTTAAAATATTTGCTCTCATCTCTTACCCCTACTTCTTGGAAGTTTTTCCGGCTTTACGGATAATAGTTTCATCAGAATATTTAACACCTTTACCTTTGTAAGGCTCTGGAGCTCTAAAACTTCTAATTTCGGCAGCAATCTGACCAACTACTTGCTTGTCATCACCTTGAATCGTAACCACGTTTTTTTCAACTACAATTTGAATATCTTTTGGAAATTCATAATTGATCGGGTGAGAAAATCCAAGTTGAAGCTCAAGAACATTACCATTAACGGCAGCTCTATAACCAACACCGTTAATTTCAAGTTGCTTTTTAAAACCTTCAGTTAAACCTGTGATAACATTTTGACCAAGGGCACGGTATGTTCCCCAAAAAGCGCTGCTCTGACGATCAGCACCTTTTGAAATAAATACAAGCTCTCCATCTTGAACTTTTACGTCAACATTTCCCTTAGTGTCCAATACTTTTTGAACACTACCTTTTTTAAACTCTACTAAATCACCATTGACTGACACTTCAACGCCAGCAGGTATCTTAACAGGCTTTTTACCAATACGAGACATTTTATTTCCTTTTACTTGTCTACGATAAGCTTACAATCTTAGAATGGATATCGAATACCATAAAAGAACAGCTAATTACCAAATACTACAGATAACTTCGCCACCAAGACCTGCTTTGTGAGCGTCATCATTACTGAGAACACCTTTTGATGTACTAACAACAATCGTACCATAACCATTTTTGAAGCGTTTAATTTCATCGCAACCTTTATAGACTCTACGTCCTGGTTTTGAGATTTTTTTCACTTCATTAATAACTTGGCTGCCTCTTGCATCATACTTCAAAACAACATTGATAAATTTCTTAGGACCTTCTTCAACAACGTTAAAACTTTCGATATAACCTTTGTTTTGGAAAATAACTAAAATCGCTTCAACCAGTTTTGAATGCATTAATTTAGTCACATCAAGTTTACGCATTGATGCATTTCTGATTCTTGTTAAAGAATCTGCTACTAGATCATTAATCATAGTCTATTTCCTTACCAGCTTGCTTTTTTGAGGCCTGGAATAAGACCCTCATTTGCCATTTTACGAAGACAAATTCTGCAGATTCCAAAATCTCTGTAAACAGAGTGTGGACGTCCACAAATTTGACATCTTGTGTATGCTCTTACTTGAAACTTAGGCTTTCTAGCAGCCTTTGCAATCATCGATTTTTTAGCCATATTATTTACCTTTTGCGAACGGCAAACCAATGAGTTCAAGAAGTCTAAATGCTTCTTTATCATTGCTAGCAGTTGTTACGATCGTAATATTCATTCCGTGAGTTTTCATGATGTTATCATACTCAACCTCTGGGAACATTAATTGCTCATTAAGACCAAAGTTGTAGTTTGCACGTCCGTCAAAACCTACTCTTGGAAGACCTCTAAAATCTTTTACTCTTGGAAGTGCTACAGAGATAAGTTT
Organism: Pseudomonadota bacterium; assembly: GCA_017860615.1. GTDB lineage: Bacteria > Campylobacterota > Campylobacteria > Campylobacterales > Sulfurospirillaceae > Sulfurospirillum. The sequence continues at coordinate 2,845 of JAGDMU010000004.1, forward strand.
GTCCAAAAATGCATACATATTCTCTTTACGAAGTGTTACTTTAACACCGACTGGGTAACCAGCACGTACTTTAAAACCAGCAACTGATTTCTTAGCATTCGCAACAACCGCTTTTTGACCAGCGATTAAAGAGATGGTATCGACGATATTTTGCAATAACTTAGTATCTTTACCTTCTTCACCAGCACCAACGCTGATAACGATTTTTTCAATTTTAGGTGACAACATAGGATTAGCAATATTAAACTCTTTAACCAATGCTGGTTGAACTTCAGCATTAAATTTCTCTTGCAATCTGTTCATTATTTACCCTCTACTTTAGCCACATTCGAGACATGAATTGGTTTCTCAATATTTGAAAAACCACCCTTAGGGTTGCTCTCACTTGGCTTAATGGCTTTTTTTACTACCTTGCAACCTTCAACAACGACTTGTGAAGTCTTAGGCAAAACTTGAACAACTTTTGCCTCTTTACCTTTATCGTCGCCTGCGATTACTTTAACAGTATCGCCTTTTTTAATTTTCATCTTAGTCGCCATTATAGTACCTCCGGTGCCAAAGATACGATTTTCATAAAGTTAGCATAACGAACTTCACGACCTACTGGTCCGAAAATACGTGTACCGATTGGCTCTCTTTTGTTATCAAGAATAACAGCAGCGTTCTCATCAAAACGAATGAGTGAACCGTTTTCTCTTTGAATCTCTTTTTTTGTTCTTACGATAACCGCTTTAACAACTTGTCCTTTTTTCACTTTACCGCTTGGTAATGCTTTTTTGACAGAAGCGATGATAACATCACCGACCGTTGCATAACGACGTTTACTACCACCAAGAACTTTAATACACATGATCTCTTTAGCACCACTGTTATCAGCAACAGCTAATCTTGTAAAACTTTGTATCATTATTCAACTCCCACTTTAACAATCGCGCTAAGTCTAAAAGACTTTCTTTTTGAAAGTGGTCTGCACTCGATAGCGCTTACTGTGTCGCCGATTTTTACTTGGTTGCTCTCGTCATGGACTAGGTATTTTTTGAAACGTTTAACGAACTTGCGATATCTTGGGTGCATTACACGTCTCTCTACCAAAACGGTGATGGTTTTATCACCAGTTTTCTGAACAACTACGCCTTGAATCTCTCGTTTTAAAGCCATTAGTTACCCCTACTTGTTTTGAGCAGAAATTGCCGTATTAATACGTGCGATATCTCTTCTAACTTCTTTAATCTCATTTGGATTAGTAAGTTGCATTGTTTTTAGCTTTTGTCTTAATGTAAACAAAAGAACCTTTTTCTCTTTTAACAACTCTAAAAGCTCTGACGCGCTTTTGCCGTTTAAATCAATATACTTCATTTTCGCTCTCTCGAGTTACAATCTTTGTTTTGAAAGGTAATTTGTGCATTGCAAGTGTTAATGCTTCGCGCGCTAACTCTTCAGGAACTCCTGCCATTTCAAAAATAATTCTACCAGGCTTGATATTCATAACCCACTTATCAACAGAACCTTTACCTTTACCCATCCTAGTTTCTAGGGGCTTTGCAGTTAATGGTTTGTCTGGGAATACACGAATCCAAGTCTTAGCTTGACGTTTAACATGTCTTGTGTAAGCAATCCTTGAAGCCTCAATTTGGCGTGAATCAATACGTCCAGCTTCAACAGCTTTAAGACCAATTTCACCAAAAGCGATTGAAGCACCACTTTGCGCTTCACCGCGATTGCGGCCTTTCATCTGCTTTTTATATTTTGTTCTTTTAGGCATTAACATTAGTTTTTACCTCTCTCTTTACGCGCTCTTGGCTTGCGTGAATTCTCTTTCTCAGGTGCTTCGTCTTTTTCTGGAGCAAGACCTTTTACAAGAACCTCACCTTTGAAAATCCATACTTTAACACCGATAACACCGTATGTTGTGTGTGCTTCAGCAAAACCGTAATCGATTTTTGCACGAAGTGTATGAAGTGGAACACGTCCTTCAAGATACCATTCAGTTCTTGCCATCTCAGCGCCACCAAGACGTCCAGAGACAGAAATTTTAATACCTTTAGCACCTGATTTTTGTGCACCCTGAATCACTTTTTTCATTGCTCTTCTAAAGGCTACACGACGCTCAAGTTGCATTGCAACGTTCTCTGCACAAAGTTGAGCAGAAGCTTGAGGGCGTCTCTCTTCTTTAATGTTAACGTTTACATCTTTATCAATAAGCTTGGTCAATTTAACTCTTAATTTTTCAATATCAGAGCCTTTTTTACCAATAATGATACCAGGACGTGCCGCAACAACTGTAACTCTGAGTTTCTTAGCAGTACGCTCGATCAAAATTTGACTTACGCCTGCATAGTAAAGCTCTTTTTTCAAAAATGTTCTAATTTTGTAATCTTCACCAATGCTTGTCGCTAAGGTTTGCTTACCTGGGAACCAACGTGAATCCCAGTTTCTATTAATACCAAGTCTTAAACCAATCGGATTTACTTTTTGACCCATCTTAGTCTTCCTTCTTTGCAGCTTTTGCTACTTCAACAAATACATGAGAAGTTGGTTTTCTAATGCCACTCGCACTACCTCTTGCTCTTGGCAAATCCACCGTTAGAAACAGCAGAAGCGATCACTTTAGAAATGATTTTAGCACCTTTGTTTGGCATAAACTCTAAACTTGCCATAGCAAGCTCTGCGTTCATTCCTTGAACTTCACGTGCAATCAATCGAGCTTTTGTAGGAGATAATCTGATAAATTTTAATATTGCTTTACTCATAGTCTACCTACTTACCAATTTTTTTCTGAACAGAGCCTTTATGACCCTTGAACGTACGAGTTGGTGCAAATTCACCCATTTTATAACCGATGTGGTTCTCTGTAACGTAAACTGGAACAAAGTTTCTACCGTTATGGACGTTGAATGTAATACCGATCATATCAGGAATAATAGTACTTCTACGTGACCATGTCTTAATCGGCTTGTTTGATTTTGTCTCTTTTGCTTCAACCGTTTTTTTCAACAAATGAGCATCAACAAAAGGACCTTTTTTTAGCGATCTAGCCATCTATTTTCCTTTTCTTCTAGAAATAATCAGTTTGTCGCTCGCTTTTTTCTTACGAGTTTTTCTACCTTTAGTTGGTTGTCCCCATGGAGTTACTGGATGACGTCCTGAGTTGGTTTTACCCTCACCACCACCGTGTGGGTGATCTACTGGGTTCATTGCAGAACCACGAGTTTGAGGTCTAATACCACGGTGTCTGTTACGACCCGCTTTACCGATAACAACGTTTGCCCAATCTTCATTTCCGACAACACCAATAGTAGCCATACACTCTGCCAATATTTGTCTCATCTCACCACTTGGAAGTCTTACCATAACGTATTGAGTCTCTTTACCCATAAGTTGAGCGTAACCACCAGCACTACGTGCCATTTGTCCGCCTTTACCTGGTTTAAGTTCAAGGTTATGCAAGATCGTACCAACAGGGATACTTTTTAGCTTCATTGCGTTACCTGGTTTAATATCCAGTCCGCTTTCAGCTGCTTGAATTTTATCGCCTACTTTTAAGCCTGATGGTTGAAGAATATATCTTTTGTCACCATCGACATAATTGATAAGCGCAATTCTACAGTTTCTGTTTGGATCATATTCAATAGCAGCAACAGTACCCTCTACATCAAATTTTCTTCTTTTGAAGTCAATAATTCTGTAAAGTTTTTTTGCACCCGCTTCTTTATGACGAGAAGTGATTCTACCATTGTTATTTCTACCAGCCGTTGCAGCAATTTTAACAAGGAGTGAAGGTACACTAGCTTTTGCAGTAATGTCACTTGAATCAAGTCCTGTTAAAAATCTACGGCTCGGGGTATATGGTTTAAATGATTTTATTGCCATGATTACGCCTCCACATTCTCTAGTTTAGCGCCCTCTGGCAACTGAACATAAAACTTTTTAAAATCATTACGTTTGCCTTCAATGCCTTTAAACTTCTTAACTTTTCCCATAACTCTAAGAGAATTGATTTTTAATGGAGTAAAGCCAAAGTATTGTTTTAACACTTCTTTTAAACCATTTTTTGTCATTCTTACTGAAGTTTGGATAACAACTGTACCATTCTCTTGAAGGCTCAAGCTCTTTTCAGTATAAAGGATTGCCTTAATATCAGTAATATCAGCCATTCTTAGCCCTCTTTTGTGATTGTTTCAAGCACTGATTTTTCTATGATTACCGCATAGAACGCAGTTGCTAAATACGCATTAAGCTCATTTTTTGCTGCATCTTTAGTTTTACCAGATTCAACAGTCAAAGAATCAACAACAAAAAGCGCGTTATTAGCTGCTTTTTCATTCAATGCGAATTCAAGTGCTAATTTTTTCTGTTTTTTGTTAACTTTCAAATCATAGTTTTTGTTAGCTCGTGGGCCAAATGCAGCACCACCGCCAACCCATACTGGACTTCTTCTACTACCAGCACGTGCACCACCACGACCTTTTTGAGCCCATGGTTTTTTACCACCACCGCTTACTTCACCTTTTGTTTTGGTGTTCGCAGTGTTTGAACGAAGCGCAGCTTGGTATGATTTGACATAAAGATATAAGTTATGTGAATGGATCTCTTCAAAACTTGTAGGAAGAGCCAATGCACCAACATTTTCTAGTTTTTCATTTAATACGATTGCGCTACTCATTTAACAATCCTTGCTTTACCTAATGATCCATTTGCACCTGGAACTGAGCCTTTAACAGCTAAGATACCATTTTGTGCGTCAAATGAAACGATCTCATTTTTTACTGTAACTTGAGTGTTACCATAGTGACCAGGCATTTTCTTGCCTTTTTGAACACGACCTGGCCATTCGCGGTTACCGATTGAACCAGTGCTTCTATGGAAACGGTGACCGTGTGCACCAGGACCACCACCAAAATTATGACGTTTAATAACGCCTGCGAAACCTCTACCTTTAGTATTCAAAGACACTTTAAGTGTTTTTGCTTCACCCAAAGGAGCTGTATCTAAATCACCTGCTTCAGCATTTGCAACATCAAGAGTCACAAAACGGTTGAATGCAGCAGAAAGGTTATATTTCTTTTGCTGACCCGCAATAGCTTTGTTCATTTTTTTGCCACTAACATACGAAACTAAAGCACGTTTGTTTTCATCAACTGTACATACTTTTGCTTCTAAAACTCTGAGTAAAGTGACCGGAACACTTGGTACTGCGATTGTTCGGCTCATGCCGATTTTTTCAATAATATATTCCATCATTACCCCTTATTTACCCATAGCTCTAACTTCAACGTTGACTTCTGGAGCGAGGTCAAGTTTCATGAGTGAATCAACTGTATCAGTAGTCGCAGACACGATGTCGATCATACGTGCATGGATTCTCATCTCAAATTGCTCTCTTGAAGTTTTGTTTACGTGCGGAGATCTAAGCACTGTATAGCGCTTGATTTTTGTAGGCATAGGAATTGGTCCGACAATTTCGGCTCCAGTTCGTTTGACAGCTTCAACGATAGCTGCAACAGATCTGTCTAAAACTCTATGGTCATACGCCTTGAGTTTAAGTCTAATTTTTTCCATTTGTGAAAGTCAAGAAATAAGGGGGTTTTTACTGTATAAATATGTATTTTATTTCCTTTTAATAAGGAAAGTATTAGACTTCTTTTGTAAATTTCTAGCAGAATTTGATCAGAACAATGAAGAGATACATGCTCAAAAGAATTAAAAAACTTTTACTTTTGCCATCTCAAACTAAGGAAATTTTATGCAAACACTTCAAGCTCTTTATGAAACAAGTTATAAAAATAGTCTTTTTTTAGATCGTAAAATTACAATTACTCATAAAAAAACCATTCTTTATGGGCCACGAAAAAGTGGAAAAAGCCATCTCATTATTGATCATATTAGCCATTATGAAAAAGGAAGTTATCTCTATATTGATTTTTCAGATGACCGTATAGAGCCTCATTTAGTGGCAGAAAATCTGCCTATTTTTGTGCAAAAAAATCGTATTAAGTTACTGGTAATTGAGCATTTTGATTTTTCGTTTGATTTACCTAAAGTGGATGAAATTCTTCTTACGACCAACTTTTCAAGTAAAACGCTCCATGGATACGATACTCTTACCCTATATCCATTGGATTTTGAAGAATTCATCTCCTTTGATAAAAAGCACTCTAACATTGAGCATCTTTTCAATCTCTTTACCAATCACGGAACATTCCCACAAATCGTACAAAGTGTTGAGCTAGACTACCAAAGGCAAATGCAAACCATGTTGCATCTTATTTTAAATGAGACCACAACCTTTTTAATCTACAAACGTTTATGCGAGCTTCAGAGCACCAAAATCTCACTCTTTCAAATTTACAACCATCTTAAAGGATTTACAAAAATTTCCAAAGACAAGCTTTATGCCATCACAGCTGATCTTATCGATCAGAAGCTCCTCTTTTTTGTGGAAAAATACAATCAACCCACTTCTGCTAAAAAAGTCTATCCGATTGATTTTGCACTCAAAGATGCCCTAACATTTAAAAAGGATTTTTTAAAACGTTTTGAAAATATGGTTTTTTTAGAGCTTATTAAACGCGGTAAAACCGTCTATTATGAAGAAGGTATCGATTTTTATATCCCAGATGAATCACTGGCTGTTTTATGTGTGGGATTCGCAACCACCGAAGCTATTGAGATGAAGCTCCAAAAGCTTTTGCCTACCTTTTGGGCATTGCATGTCAAGCGCATTGAAGTCGTAACACTGAGCAGTGAAAGTGCTAAAGACATTGAAGGCTTTAGCTTTTCCATTGCCCCTTTTTGGGAGTGGTCGTTACAGCTCTAAAACAGGTGTGATAAATTTTTGGATGGTAATAGCATTGCCTTTTTTATTGAAATAAAAGTGATCTAAGAGTTTGCGGATAATGACAAAACCACGTCCACTAAACTTCTCAGCATTGATAACAATGTTCTTTAAGACCATCGTATCAAACCCCTCTCCTTGATCACTAATGGTTGCCTCAAAGAGTTCACGCTTTCCATTAGGAATAATGCCATAGACGATTTTGATCTTTTTAGTGTGATGTAATTTTTCAAGACGAAGCATCTCATCGTCAAATTGATTATGTTCTATCAGATAATTTTTGCGCGCCTTATCAACCCCAAAACTTCCATGTTCTAGGGCATTTAAAAGAAGCTCAGAAAAAGTAAGCATGATCTGACTGGATGTCTTACTATCAACATAGTGGGATTTAAGATAATGCGCTACATTTTGCAGTGCTTCATCAATCGCTTCGTAGGTACTAGGAATTCGTAATACTTTAAAATCTTTAGAAATTTCCAATTTTTGAATATAGATATAGGTAAGATCATCATCACCCTTACCTATACGCATAGCCACTTTATCTCGAAAATCTTTAACGCAAATCGAGTCAATAAAATCTTCTTTTAAACATGAAGCATAAAATTTACCACCCGAAATCATGCTTTCACTGAGTCCATCGCTGTAACAAAGCATCTTCGCAATGGGAACAGAGGGAAGCGTATTGACACGTACTTTGTCTGTAAAAATACTCAGCGGTGGGTTGTTACTCCTTATGGATTGAACCTCACCTTTTTCACTAATGATAAAAAAAGCTGGCATACCGCACGAAGCGTATTTGACAACGGATTTGTGAATATCATACTCAACGAGTACAATGCTCATAATCTCTTCATCAAAGAGATTTTTCTGTAAAAATTTAAGGGTCTTGTTAATCCAAACATCAAAAACAAAGCCCTCCTCCTCTTCGAGCTCATCGAAAAAGTAGTTTAGAAACCTTGTAATTGCCATCGCACTCATTGCCGCAGAAAGCCCTTTTCCCATTGCATCGGCAATGAAGCCAACCAGGCGTCCATCGTTTGTTTTACGCAGCGAGTAGGTGTCACCGCTGAGTGTGCTGTGCGGAATGTAAGAGATGTCCACGCGTAAAAGCTCTTTTTTGCCATTTTTTGTGAGATCAATCTGTTGATAGTAGAGGTCGTTTTTAATGACAAAAAGCTCTTTGTTAAACGCTTTTTCAAGATCTTCTTTTTCGTGGAACATGGCTACTCCTTTGAGATATTTTAGCAAATCTACACTAAACTTCGTTTAGAGTAAAAAGGAGTTGTGATGTTATGTGGTATCGATGAAGCAGGACGTGGCTGTCTAGCAGGACCTTTAGTGGTTGCAGGAGCTATTTTAAAAGAGCCTATTTTAGGGCTTAATGATTCCAAACAACTGAGTGAAAAGCAACGTGAAGCTTTATTTGAGATATTACAAAGCAAAGCCGAATTTAAAATCGTCTTTTGCGATCATACAATGGTCGATACAAAGGGGCTTAGCGCTTGCCTTAAATACGCTATAGAAACCATTAAATCCCACTTTGAAGGGCATGACATATTAATGGATGGCAACTGTAATTTTGGTGTTTCTGGCATCACTACGATGATTAAGGCCGATGCAAAGGTGCCTGAAGTCAGTGCGGCGAGCATTTTAGCCAAAGTAAGTCGCGACCATTTTATGTATGACATTGCCTCCACTTATCCGCACTACGAATTTGAAAAACACAAAGGGTATGGAAGTGCCTTGCATGTTGAAAAAATCAAAGCTTTTGGATACTGTGAAATTCACCGAAGATCTTTCAAACTCAAATCCCTCTCTCAACCAACCCTTTTTTAGAGCACCCTCCTAAGTTGATAGCGACAATCAAAATAAAGCTAAGTCAAAGCTTTTTTTACCTATTATTTCAATAATAATTATCAAAACACTATATTCTATAATCGACAAGTGGTCGTTTTGATGAGAAAAAGGAGAGAACATGGTAGATTTATCGCAAATCAACAAAAACCAAAAAGTGCTGATTAAACAGATTCATGCACAGAACACCCTCAAAAAACGCCTCTTTTCACTGGGTCTTGGTGTTGGCAAAGAGGTTGAAGTTGTTGAAACAAGTCTTCAAAAGAACACCATCAAAGTAGCACTTGGCTTTAGCGCAGTAGCACTTCGTTTTGATGAAGCAAAAATGATTGAAGTGGAGGCTAGATAGTGAAGAAAATTGTTATTGCTCTTGTAGGACAACCCAATGTTGGTAAAAGTCATCTTGCCAACGCTATTAGTGGATCAAATCTAAAAATTGGAAACTTTGCAGGTGTGACCGTTGAAAAAGCAACGGCTCGTCTTAGTACCGAAGATTTTGCGATTGAATTTATTGATCTTCCAGGACTCTACTCCTTAGAAGATTTTTCAGCCGATGAGAAAGTCACCAAAGACTTTTTACTTACTGGTGAATACGATCTTATTTTAAATGTCATTGATTCTACTAACCTAGATCGTAACCTTATGCTAACAACAGAGCTTATGGAACTCCAGAAGAAGATGGTCATTGCTTTAAATATGGATGATGAAGCCATTAAAGAAGGGATTAACATCAACTCTGATGCCATGAGTAAAATCCTCTCTATCCCTTGTGTACGTGTCTCTTCTAAACTAAAAACCAATATTGACTTATTGGTTAAACAGATCTTACATGTTACTAAAAACTCTCTCGTTACGCCAAAACTGGTTTACAGCGATGAAGTGGAAGAACAACTTCAAACCATTGTACGCTTTTTGGATGACAAACATTTTCGCTCACCCAATTCCCTCTCAAATCGTCAAATTGCTGTAGGCCTTTTGTGGCAGAAAAAAGAGATTTACGCGCTGATGCATGAGCAACCACTCTACATCGAGTTACAGCCTCTCCTCAATAATGCCCTAGGTCACGTCTACATGTACTGCCAATGCGATGACATTGAAGAGGTCATCAACCGTCAACATACTGCTTTTGCAGCAGGACTTGGTGCTGAAGTACTCAGTGTTTCAAAGGTAAAAAATAGAAATCTAACACAAAAGATTGATACGCTTTTAATTCATAAACTCTTCGGTCTTCCTATCTTCATCTTCTTGATGTGGGGACTTTTCCAACTAACGTTTACTCTCGGTGAAATCCCTATGGGCTGGATCGAAGATACCTTTGGCTGGTTGGGCGAGACTATTGGTGAGTCTATTACCAATGAAGCGCTTAAATCACTCATCGTTGATGGCATTATTGCAGGTGTTGGTAGCGTTATCATGTTCCTTCCAAATATTATGATTCTTTTCTTAGGTATCGCTCTTTTAGAAACCACAGGTTATATGTCAAGAGCTGCGTTTTTACTCGATGGATTCTTTCACAAATTTGGACTTCATGGAAAAAGCTTTGTACCGCTTGTGACTGGATTTGGATGTTCAGTTCCTGCTTACATGGCAGCACGTACCCTTAAAAATAAAAAAGATCGTCTGCTTACGATGTTCATCATCGGTTTTATGAGTTGTGGCGCACGCCTTCCTGTGTATGTACTGTTTGCAGGTGCTTTCTTTGAAGAGAGTATGGCAGGAAACGCCCTTTTTGCCATCTATATCATCGGCGCACTTATGGGACTTATTGCGGCTAAAATTCTTCGTGTCACTGCCTTTAAAGGCGAAGATGAACCTTTTGTTATGGAGATGCCAAAATATCGTCTTCCAAGTTTGAAACTGCTTTGGTTCGTGGTTTACTCAAAATCAATTATGTACATCAAAAAAGCGGGAACATTTATTCTCTTGGCGTCCATGCTTATCTGGTTTATTAGTTCATACCCAAAAAACATTCTCATTGAAGAAGAATACGCAACTAAAATTGAAGCGCTTCAAGCACAACTTGAAGAGGCCGCTCCTGCTGAAAAAACTGAAGCTGACAGTGAGGCAAAAGCCATAGAAGAAGCAACGGCTAATGCAGAAATAAAAGAGCCTGCTTCCATAGAAGATGCCATTGCAGCACTTGAAAATGAAAAACATGAGAAATTAGTCGAAAGAACTTATCTTGGTATTATGGGAAAAGCAATTGAGCCTGCATTTGCACCGCTTGGATTTGACTGGAAAATGGGTGTCGCAACACTCAGTGGGTTAGCCGCTAAAGAGGTTATTGTTTCAACACTGGGAGTTCTTTACTCTTTGGGTGATGAAGTAACCGAAGAAGATACTTCTCTTCGTGAGATTATTGCGTCTAACATAAGCCTAGCTTCGGCAATGGCATTTATCGTCTTTGTTATGGTTTATCTGCCATGTCTTGCTGCAACAGCTGTATTTGCCAAAGAGGCAGAGAGTTTAAAATACACCGTCTATCTTGTGATTTTTACCTTTGCAACTGCGTGGATACTTGCATTTATCACATACAACATCGTTAACCTACTCGCGTAATGCAAAGAGGTGGTTTTATAGACCACCTCTTAAAACCGCCATTGTGCTCTTGCATAATAGTATGCTCCGTTATAACCAAAGGGAGCATACTGCGAATATTTTACAATCCAATCTTGCGAATTTGGCCACGTATCGGGCATTTCGTTGAAAATATTTTCCGCACCAATCGCAATACTAAAATCTTTTTTAATGTGAAAAATAAGCTCTGTATCGACCGTCCATTTGGCACGAAACGTAATGGGCGTATAATAATAGGTACTCTTAAAACTTCCAAAACGATTAATATTGACTATCCAATCAAACGCTTTAGTTTCATACTTATTCCAAAGCTTAATAGAATCAATCGGCTGACCCTCTTCAAGCGTTACCTTAACGAAAGGATCGACGATGAGATCCATCATGGAAACACCTAAAACAGAGGGCGCATCGTTTAACTTGGTAATGCGTGTTTCAGATCTATTGTACGCTAATGTATGCTTCATTTTTGCACCTGCGTCAAGATCATACTTATAGTCCATGCGTACATCAAAACCGCGTGTACGGGTGGAAAAGGCATTGGCAAAATAGACGGCACCATCAACATTGTTCGCACTTAAAATACTTTGTGCGTATGCACTCAAGCTTGAGAGCGTATAGCCACTGATATACCCTGTCGCCATAATGCGGTCTTGAATATCGGTAATAAAATAATCCGCACTGATGGAAAGGTTAGAAACAGGCTGATAGACAAAGCCTATTGTGTAATGTTGTGAAGTTTCAGGCTTCAAATCGGTTGCACCAAGAGCTCTAGCTACAGGATCATCCACAGCATAGTTCCCGTAGGTGACGATATTGCCACCATCTTCAATCATCTGTGTGTAGGTAAAGTGCGATTGAGCCAAAGAGGGAGCACGAAAGCCTGTACTTGCACTCGTACGCACAAGCCAATCTTCACTGGGCTTGGCGCGAAGGGCAATTTTTCCATCTAAGGTTGAGCCAAAATCATTGTAGTACTCGCTACGCAAGGCAACATCACTGGAAAGCCAATCGGTAAAGGCATACGTGTTATCAAGATACGCCGCAATATTGTACCGTGAGACATCCACCTCATTTTCAGGACGAAATCCAGGAAATCCTTGCGCGCCAGAAGCGGAAGAAAAACTCCCTAGTGCATACGAAGCGGCATCACCACTATAGATTTGATAGTTCTCTTTTCGCAGTTCAAAGCCTCCAGAAACCTGCCATTTATCGATGGTTTGAGAGAGATCCACATTGATGATTTGCTCTAGGTAACGTGTACCGCCACTGTCAAATGCATGAGGAGAAGCAACGCCTAAAGAGCGGTTGAGCGTATTGTCCACGTAAAAATGGTAGTCGTTGTATCCAATAGTATAACTGGTGTCCCATTTTAAACCACTCTCTAAAACACCTTTGAGTCCACCTGTCCACGCCGCATCAAGAATCTCGGGATGAATGGAAGGTAAGTATCCATTGGGATAGACCGAAGGGATATTTCTAAAATCAGCAGGATTGCGAAAATAGGCACCTGATCGACTATCCCTATCATCAAAATTGCCGTGCATATACCATACCAAATCCCCTTTGGGTGCTTCGACATTGAGCGCTAACATCAGGTCTTGCGTGTCAGCATCACCAAAATGCGTGTCGATAAGATTGTTGTTGTAAATATCTGCACCTGCACGATTGGTGTCACCCCTGTCTTTGGCTTCAAGCGTTACATTGGCAAACCCATCTTCAGGAAGTGGGAGCGAATAAAAGAGATCGCTCTGGCGCATAATGCCATCACCCTCATGCGTTACCCCATAACTCAGGGTTGCAACATTTTCGCTCCCATAACCTTTGAGTACGATGTTGATAATCCCTGCAATCGCATCGGAGCCATACTGAGCTGCCGCACCATCACGCAACACTTCAACCCGTTCGATGGAGCGAATCGGGATGGTATTCAAATCAACACTCAAACTTCCTCGTCCAATCGTTCCATTGACATGCAAAAGAGAGCTTTGATGCAAACGTTTGCCATTGATCAGCACTAACACTTGATCGGGGTTAAGTCCTCTTAGGGTAAAAGGAGGCGCATGATCACTTCCATCGGCGATCGAAGGTCTAGGGTAGTTAAAGCCAGGGATGAGTTTTGAGAGTACTTTACCTAATTCGGTGTAACCACTGCTTTGGAGTTGTTCTTGCGTGATGACATCAATCGGCACGAGCGCATCCAAAGCATCTCTTGTGCCACTGCGAGAGCCTACATTCGCCTTTGCTTGTGTTTGAACATTTAAAAGCTGTTCTAACGATTTATCATAGTAGGCATTACTCTCTTTCACCGTTCGCTCTTCTTGTGCATACACGCTCAAACAAAGCAAAGATACACCTATACTCAAAGGCAAGAGTTTCATGGCTTACCTCCTTGAAGAACGGTAGCAACAGAAAGCAATGGTGAAGCGATTTTGATGTGTGAGCGCATCGCAGCATCGTAGTTGATCTTAATGCGAATCTTTTGATCCACAAAATTGAGCTGGATGATGCCACCGCTTTCAGCAAAACCTCTGGCTTCACTGATACTTAAAATGGAGTGTTCTTGGGCATAACGGATCGCTTCAAGGCGCTCTTTTTGCGTGGTGAGTGTTATAAATAAAAGATCTGTAATGCCAATCTCTTCTACTTTGGTTACCAGACGAACTAAAACAGTCTTTCCCTTAATGCGTTTGTCCACATAGAGTTTATCTAAAATCGTTCCAAAAGGATTTTCATCGATTAAAGTGATAATAAAATGCTCTTGTGATTTGGCTTGCCATTCAATATAATTGGCAAAACGCCCTAAAAAAGCCGCTTCGAGTTTGCGTTCTTCATCGCTTCCCCATGCTAAAACAGAGGCAAAACATAAGAGTAAAGCACCGTAAATTAGGCGCATGCACTCCCTTTAATCACAACACAATTACGCCCTTGCATCTTAGCTTCATACAGTGCATCATCCGCTATTTTGAGCAAAGGTTCAATGTTATGAGAAGTTGGGATATGCACATACCCTCCCGCACTGATGGTGACATGAATGAGTGATGTTTCATAACGTATCTCTTTAGCTTCGATGGTCGATCGAATGCGCTCTGCAATCACAAAGAGAGATTGATCATCACACCCCTCGCAAACGATCAAAAACTCCTCACCACCCACACGTGCGACAACATCATACTCTCTCGCACACTCAATAATCAGCTTTGCAATAACGCGAAGCACTTCATCACCTGCCATATGCCCATACGTATCATTGATATTTTTAAAATGGTCAATATCAAGCATAATCACACTGATAAATCCTTGATGACGCAGTGCTTTAGCCACCAATGTGTGCATCATTTCCATCGCATAGTGGCGATTGGAAAGCCCCGTCAGACTATCCGTACTGGCTAAATGCAATAAGCGTTCATCTCTCTCTTTTATCTCAACCAGCATCGAATTAAAATGCTCATACAACGTACCAAATTCATCATGTTGCTTCAGTGCAACCGACGTTGAATAATTTTTTGTCTTAGCGATGTTTTGAAATGTTTCAATCAACGAAATAACAGGCGTAATAAAAGGCTTTTGAAACCACCATGAAAGCAAAAAAATAACACCCAATGTCACTAAAGAAATGGAAAATTGAATCGTGATAAAATCATACATCATCATTTCAAACTGTGCCGTATCGCTTGCGATGACCAACACACCAATGGTACTTCCTTCATATACAATGGGCTGTAAAATAGCCATTGCATGCTCATTGGTGTAGTGATAACTTTGTTGTTTTTCAAAAAGGTTCTCTTTTTGGGATATCAGGAGCGATTCTAACTCAATATTTAACGTGTCAACCTCTTTGGCTGTATGGACTTGTGAGTTAAAACGACTGAGGGGTTTTCCTTCTTCATCGACAACCCAAGCACTCATGATATGAGAGTTGTTTTCAAACGATGAAAGTATCTTTTTGGCACTGATTTCATCACGAAAAAGCACAGATGCTTGAATATTGGTGCTCATAACATTGGTATATTGTTCAATGTCATTTAAAGAGTGGGTGTATTGTGTTTTTTGTGTATAAGCAATAACCAAACACGAAGAGATAAACAGCGCAAGAGCAACGCTACTTACAAGAAGCACCAACAACTTGTAACGAATACTCAAATGCTGAAATATCATAGCTTCTCTCTTTTATCCTTGAGTATAAACACGCTTAAGGTGTTCCACCTTTGAGCCAAGATTAAGTAAAAGAAGATCAGCGATTACCAACGCTGCCATGGACTCAGCAACCACACTACCACGTACGGCAATGCACGGGTCATGCCTTCCTTTGAGGTTACAGGTGAGTTCATTGCCCTCGTTGTCAATCGTCTCTTGCAAAATAAAAATAGAAGGAGTAGGTTTAAAATAGACCTTACAGCTGATAATATCACCGTTGCTCATACCGCCTAAGATTCCCCCGCTATGATTGGTCACAAAGCCTTCTTTGGTGATGGCATCGTTATTTTGTGAGCCTTTGAGAGAAGAAGCATGAAAACCTTCACCGATTTCTATGCCTTTAACCCCATTGATGCCCATCATCGCTTCCGCCAAAAGTGCATCAAGTTTATAATAGATCGGCTCACCAAGCCCAGCAGGTGCCCCTACAATCTGCACAAGCGCCACCCCACCCACAGAATCATGTGCATTTTTAGCCTCTAAAATGGCCTCTTTTTGCGCCTCTTCGACACTAGCATCCAGTGCGTAAATCTCGCTTTCGCTCACACGTGAAAAATCAACACTTTTGGCTTCAATGCCCCCAATCGCGCAAATACCACTTTGCACTGTAATGGCTAGCGTGTTTAAAAGCAGTTTTGCGATCGCACCAGCAGCCACACGCGCTGCGGTTTCCCTAGCACTGCTACGCCCACCACCACGGTAATCTCTGATGCCGTATTTGTGGAAGTACGTAAAGTCAGCATGCCCTGGGCGGAAAAGGTCTTTTACACTGTCATAATCACCGCTTTTTTGGTTTTCATTGAAAATAACCATGGCTATCGGAGTACCCGTACTTTTGCCTTCAAAGACACCGCTTAATATCTCGATTTTATCGCCCTCTTTTCGGGCTGTTGCGTATTTGTTTTGACCAGGTTTTCGTCTATCTAACTCACTTTGTATAAAAGCTTCATCGATCGCTAAGCCTGCTGGCACACCATCAACAACGCAACCAATAGCCCGTCCATGCGACTCACCAAAGGTCGTAAAACTAAATTTTTTGCCAAATGTATTACTGCTCATCGGATCTCTTTTTTCAAAATTTCTAATGCAAGCATTGCCGCTTTTTGTTGTGCCTCTTTTTTGCTTTTGCCACTCGCAAGTGCTAAATCACGCCCACGAACGGAAACGGCTATCTCAAACTCTTTTTTATGATCAGGTCCAAATGAGCGCACCAAGCGGTACTCTGGTGTCATGCCAAAATGCGCTTGTGTCAACTCTTGAAGCGTGGTTTTATGATCCCTAAAAATGGCATCCATATCGATTTTGGGGTACGCCTCTTCTAAAAGGGCAATGGCTAAATCTTTGGCTTTTTCAAGTCCTGCTTCAAGGTAAAGTGCCCCAATAATCGCCTCAAATGCATTGGAGAGCAACGAGGGTTTTTCACGACCATTGTTGTTCTCTTCGGCTAAAGAGATGTAGATGTATTCACCTAAATGCAGCAGACGTGCGAGTTTTTCAAAGCTTTTTTCATTCACTAATGAAGCTCGAAGTTTGGAGAGCTCACCCTCGGCTACTTCGGTAAATTCATGGTAAAGATACTCACCAACGATGAGATCCAGCACCGCGTCACCTAAGAATTCAAGTCGTTCGTTGTTGTAGGGTTGTTTGGAACTTTTGTGCGTAAGTGCCTCGATTATCAGGTCTTGATCTTTAAACTGATAACCCAAACGCTTCTGTAACGCTTCTAGTCTTTTTTGCATGATTGCTACTCCGTAGATTTAATTTTTGTTGCTTCTTCTTTAGCGATTCTATCGCACATTTCATTCTCCACATGTCCATCATGACCTCGAACCCAAATACCATGCACTTTATGATTTTTGGACACTTCAAGGTAGCGTTGCCATAACTCTGGATTTTTCACTTTGGCAAAGTTTTTGCGTCTCCACCCGTCCAACCATTCGTTGATGCCCTTAATCACATAACTCGAATCGCTAATCAGCGTTACATCGCACGGCTCTTTAAGTGCCGCGAGCCCTTCAATCACCGCTAAGAGTTCCATTTGGTTATTGGTTGCATTTGCCATGCCACCGCTGACGATTTTTTCCACACTGCCAAAGCGTAAAATCGCGCAATAGCCCCCAGCACCAGGATTTCCTAGCGAAGAGCCATCACAGAAAAGAGATATTTTCTTCATCGTCTGCTTTGGTAAGGGTTGTTTGAATCGTCACAGTATCAATGCTTTGGCAGTGTGGACATCTGTAAAAATGGATAGGGAAAACCTGCTTGCACTCAAAACAGAGATACTCAAAACCAAGGCTTGCTTTATGATAATCGATACTTTGAAGCTTTCCTAAAACATCCAATGCAAAAGGAGCTTCTTGCGTTGACTCAGCATAAGGCATAAGCCCTCGTGCCATTGCAATTTGCTGTACAAGTGGGTCTTTAGAGTTAAGAATATTATAGACCATTGGATCGACATACCACAAAAGATCTATCATCGCTTTAAAAGGCAAGGTTTCAAAAAAAGAAGGCTCGATTTTAATGCCGTTTTCCTGCATATACTCAAACACTTTTCGCTTTAAAAAAGGCGCTACATCACAAAGCTCTAAAAGCTTTTGAACTTTTTCACTCTCTTTGAGGCGACTCTCTTTGATGGTCGCAAGTGCTTTTAAATACGTTCTTTGAAGCGCTACTTTTGCTCCTAATTCTTCGAGTGAGTCTAAAACTTCTTCGGCTTTGACATATTCTTGAAGTTGCTCATACGCTACGGTTAAATACTTCAGAGACTCTTCATTGCGTGGATGTAAACGCAAAGACTCTAAAAAGACCTCCGAGCTACGGCGCAAAAAGCCTGCTTTAAAATAAGTTTTCCCAAGGGTTGAGAGAAGATACTGCTTCTCATCTTTACCTTTGACACGTTTTAATGTTACCAGATAGATATTGATCGCTTTTTCATAATCCCCGCTCTTCGCATAAGCGTGTGCAAGCAAGGCTAACGATTCTAAAGGAATGGAAGCATCTTCTAAGAGCTTTTTGTACTCGTTTTCATCGGTGACAATTTCAAATTTTTTAACAAATTTATCGATGCTTTGTTTCTCTTCTTTACTCTTAAAAACACCCCACCAATAGTTGGAAAAAGAGATCACAAAAACAATGGCAAATAAGATGATGACGCCAAAAAGCGGATCACGGTATGCTATAAAAAAATTATCCAAAACGTAAACCCTCGTAAGTAAAGTTTGTAAAGTAGTCTATTATACCAAACTTGATATAATAAGACCATGATAGATAAAACATCCATAGAAAACCTCAAACAACGTCTTGATATTGTCGATGTCGTAGGCTCTTATTTGGAGCTGAAAAAAAATGGTGCCAACTATAAGTGCGTGTGCCCTTTTCACAACGACACAAGTCCTAGCCTTGTGGTGAGCCCATCGAAACAAATTTACCACTGTTTTGCCTGTGGAGCGGGTGGAGATAGTATCAAATTTGTGATGGAATATGAAAAACTCACCTACCCTGAAACGATCGAAAAATTAGCCAATATGGTCAATTTTGCACTCTCTTACACCACCAATGATGGCGTTAAAAAAGAGGATCGTAAGCTTATGGAAACGCTTAATCTTTTCTACGTCAAACAACTGGACAAAACACCTTTTGCAAAAGAGTACCTGCTCAAACGAGGTATTTCGGATGCATCTATTGAAAAATTTGAGATAGGCTATGCACCTGCCTCTTTTGCCACACTCGATTTTTTAAGCAGTCGCGGTTATGCCATGAGTGAAAGTATGGAGTATGGCGTAGCAGGCATTGGAGAGAGCAATCAACCTTATGCGCGTTTTATCGAACGTGTTACCTTTCCTATCTACTCACCTAGCAACAGGCTTGTAGGATTTGGTGGACGCACACTCTCCAATCATCCAGCCAAATATGTCAATTCGCCTCAAACCAAACACTTTAACAAATCTCAACTGCTTTATGGCTATCAACTCGCCAAAGAGAGTATTTTTAAGCGAAAAACTATCATTATTACGGAAGGTTATTTGGATGTGATTATGCTCCATCAAGCAGGTTTTACCCATACTGTGGCAACGCTTGGAACGGCGCTTACCAATGAACACCTTCCGCTTATTACCAGAGGTGATCCTGAGGTCATTGTGGCATACGATGGGGATGATGCAGGTATTAACGCTGCGCTTAAAGCCTCCTTGCTTTTAAGCAGTCATGGCATTAAGGGAGGCGTCGTGCTTTTTGGCAATGGAATGGACCCTGCTGATATGGTGCAAAACAATCTTATTGACGCCCTTAACCACCTTTTTCGTGCACCACAACCCTTCATTGAGTTTGCACTAGAGCGTATGGTTAAAAAGTACAATCTCAAAGATCCTTTAGCCAAACAGCAAGCCCTCACGGAAGCGATGGGCTATCTCAAAACACTCCCGCAAGCTGTTCAAGAAAGCTACACAGGAATGCTCTCTGAAAAATTGGGGCTGCATCACAATTTGGTGAAAATCCAAAGCCATCATAAGCCGCAAAGACTCGATAAAAAAGAGCGGGCTTTTGAAGATATGTTGGAACTTACGATTATTAAAACCATTCTAAGTGAGCCAAGCCTTATAGACACAGTACTCGATACCATTGATAGTTCGATGTTCAAAACGCATCAAGAGGAGTTTTCACTTCTTTTAGACAATCAATTTGAACATCCAAAGCTCAGACGCATTATGCTCTGGGAAGACATCAAAGTTTACGATGAAAAATCCTTGATCGCTTCGATGGTCGCGTTTTTATACCACTACTACAACGAAAAGTTCCAAGAGATTAAAACGGCACGAGAACTCAGCTACGATAAAAAGCAGTTTTTGATCCGTAAAATTCAAGAAAAAATGATGAAATTAAAACAAGGTGAATTGGTTCCGTATGAAAGCATTAGTACTCTATAGCGGCGGGCTTGACAGCATGCTCGCCATGAAACTTTTAACACAACAAGGCATTGAAGTCATTGCCCTACACATTAACATTGGATTTGGTGTCAAAGAAGACCATTTTGATACCCTTAAACGACGCGCTGAAATTGCAGGTGCGACACTTGAAGTCATTGATGTTCGCGATGAATACCTCCAACAAGTGCTCTTTAGCCCAAAATACGGCTATGGTAAACAGTTCAATCCCTGCATTGACTGTCATGGGTTTATGTTTACCGTGGCAAAATCGCTCCTTCCTCGCTATGGTGCTTCGTTTATTGCGACAGGTGAAGTGGTAGGACAGCGTCCTATGAGTCAAAACAAAGATGCCCTAAGACTGGTCAAAAAAATAGCCGATGACATTGATGATGATCTCATTCTTCGTCCATTGTGTGCCCTTGTGATGGAAGAGACACGGCCTGAGCGTGAAGGCTGGGTGGATCGAAGCAAGCTTTTGGGTTTCAACGGTCGTGGAAGAAATGCGCAACTCGCGCTGGCTAAAGAGTTAGGTTGGGAGGATTATCCCACCCCTGCGGGAGGCTGTTTGCTTACCGATGTGCAATTTAGCGTTCGTTTACGTGATTTTACACAATACGATGACTTTACTAAAGAAGATATTGAGGTACTCAAAAATGGTAGGCATTTTAGATTACCTGATGGGGCAAAACTGGTCATTGGACGCAATGAAAAAGAGAATGATATTATCGAAGCTTTGAATAATCCTAAATTCAATCTTTTGCAAGTCAACGAAGATATGAGCGCACCCTCTTCGCTGCTCTCAAAAAATGCTTCAAATACCGATGAAGCTCTAGCGTGTCGCATCGTCCTTAGTTTTACCAAAGCTCTTCCAACGCAAAACTATACGCTTCGCATTGACGAAAAAATACTGGAAGCAACTCCTTTTAAAAGTAAAGATGATGCTAAAAAATATCTTATATAGTTTTTTAAAGATAATTTTTGTACCATTTAAAGTATAGAATTAAAATATGAGGATTATGAGATGAGCTTATCAAACAAAATGATTTTTTTAGTCGTGGATGACTCGAAAATATCACGAAAGTGGCTTATTGAAATGATCCCAAAAAAAATAGTCGAAAATGCCGAAATCATCGAAGGTTCCAATGGTGAAGAAGCAATAGCACTTTACGAACAGCACAAACCCGATGTTGTTTTTTTAGACATAACTATGCCTGTTATTGATGGGTTTGAAGCCCTTGAGCGCATTCGCGCTATTAATCCAGAGGCGCTTGTGGTGATGATCTCAGCAGATCGTCAAAAAAGCACCAAAGAGAAAGTTTTGAGCCTTGGAGCCTCTGCTATTATCTCAAAACCTGTAGACGAACAAGAATTTCGTACAACCCTGTTAAAGTTGGTATTTTAAATGACGAAACACTATTTCAATCCGCAACAAGAAGATGTGTTAAAGGAGCTGATTAATGTCTCTTTTGGACTCTCTGCCTCTTTAATTGGCGATATGCTCGACAACCATGCGAAGCTCCATATTCCTGAAATTTCAAGCATTGATATCCATAATTTAGACGATAAAATCATCGAAGTTTTGGAAGAAGAGTATGAATTTTACCTGACCAAACAACGGTTTCTTGGCTCTTTCAACGGTGAAGTTCTCTTCGTTTTTAACAGCTACTCTGCACAAGCATTTTGCAACCTTTTGCTCAAACAAGAGACAAGTGATGAAGGTGATATCAAATCATCCATAATGGAACTTACCAATATTATCACCTCCGCCTGTATCGGTAAATTCTGTGAGATTATTCATGGAGAGACCATTTTTAAAGTACCTTCTATTG
The DNA here is from genome assembly GCA_017860615.1 of Pseudomonadota bacterium. Taxonomy (GTDB): domain Bacteria; phylum Campylobacterota; class Campylobacteria; order Campylobacterales; family Sulfurospirillaceae; genus Sulfurospirillum. Next base: position 25,056 of record JAGDMU010000004.1, read on the forward strand.
AAAAACGCGAAATCTCAGAAATGGATAAATACGACAAGATTGAAGGGTATGACAATGTTATTGTCATTAAAACAGCGCTGGATATTGAAAAAGAGAATATCTTGGGGCATATGTTTATTCTTCTTAACAACGAGATGCTTGAGCATCTAAAAAGCACGATAGATAAGTTATAGTCATGATAAATTGTGAAAAAATTATTGATTCGATTAATGTGGGTATCTTAACCATTGATGCAGAGCTTAATATCTACTACGTCAATAAATGGTTTGCTGTACACAGCGATATTGATGCAAATGCATGTATTGGAAAAAATCTTTTAAGCCTGTTTGATCTCTCATCCGAGCGACTCAAATCACTGAAGCGCCATATTAAAACAGCCCTAACACTGGGTGGTCCTTCTTTTTTTACCGCCGATTCAAACCACTATCTTTTCCCTATGAAAAACTCAATTACGACCAAATCCATCTTTGAGTTTATGCAGCAAGATGTCACCATTATGCCTTACAACATTGAGCAAAAGCAGGTCACAGTCCTTATTTACGATCAAACCAGTTTGATGGAAGAAAAGGCTAAATGTAACAAAGAGAGTGAAGAGCTTGCTCGCGCGATTAAAGTTGCCAATGCCACAATTAAAAAGCTTGAAACAGCCAAAAACAAGCTTGTCAAGCAAAAAGACATCATCTACAAGCAAGCACATTATGATCATTTAACATCATTAGCCAATCGAACGCTACTCACCCAAAGACTCCAACTTTTGGTTGAAAACAATCAAAACAGTGGACGAAAATTTGGCGTACTCTTTTTGGATTTGGATAATTTTAAAGAGATCAATGACTCACTCGGACATGATGTGGGCGACATGATTTTGATTCATGTGGCAAAAACACTACTACTCGCTACACGCAAAACGGATACGGTTGCGCGTTTTGGAGGTGATGAGTTTATTATTTTAGTCGATGATATTGAAGATGAAAAGAGTTTGAAACATATTGCTACAAAATTGATTAAAGCAATTCAGCAACCTATTAGAGTGCGTCATTTTGATCTAAGCGTCACTACCAGCATTGGCATTAGCCTCTTTCCTGACAACGGTACTGACTTTAATCAACTCATTAAAAATGCTGACCTTGCACTTTATGTTGCCAAAGCAGAAGGCCGCAATACCTATAAAATCCATCATCAATCTTAAACCTATGCCACATCCACATCTATGAAGTGGCATAGAGGCTTTAAAAAAACTCTATATCATCATCGTGGTTGACATCTAAACTTTTCTCTTCAAAAATAGCTTCAATTTGAATGCATGAGCTTAGTAACGAGGAATCAAGATAGTGAATATCCCGAGCCACTTGCGTGATAAAGACATTTTCTCGCCATGAAGCCAAATCGTGTAAAAGATTGAGAAGCATTGCAGCCAGTCGTTTGGATTTTTCAATATCAAATTGCTCTTCGGTCAGCGTTCCTAGGAAATTAATCAATGTTTGAACGGCAAAACCCAAATGTTCAAAGTCCATCAACTCTTCTAAAATGGTGGCATACTCTTGAAAGTTTTCATAAATAACAGCAAGGTTTTGTTTATTAGGCTCTTTTTCAAAGATTAAAATCGCTTTATCAGTCTCATCATTAATCATCTCTAAACCATCAATTTTCGAAATGAACGAGATTGCTGTATTGTTAATATAATCGACCGCACTTAAGACATTATCATGTGTTTTGGAGAGGATTTTTTTTGCCTCATCACTCACTTCAACAGCACCATTATCTTGTTTGATCTCTTTATCGAGTTGAAACGTCAGCATGTCGTTAGAGAGGATATACTTCGCATTTGCAAAATGTTTGAGCAAGATATTTTTAATGATGTTACTGCGAAGTGGCTTGACATGCAAAAGCATCATGTAGAGTTTTTCTTCACTCTCTTCCACTACAATGCTACACTCATATTCGTGTTTTAATAGCCACAAGCTAAAGCCATAAATAAGGCGAACACAATCACTAAGGTTGATTATGCTTTTTTCGCCATTGAGCCAATAATCCCAATATTGTGCCAATGCCTCTTCATCTTCAATACGAAAGGTAATGCTTCGATGAAAAACGTGTGCATTAAAAGGGTTGAGTGCCTTAGGGAATTTATGAATCTGTTTGTTACGCAAAGCAATAATGCGCAAATACTGCTTGATACGCTGTAAAAAGTGATCAGAATGTAATGGTTTTGTCAGATAATCTTCTGCTCCTAAGGAGAGCATTTTATGCTTAGATACCTCATCATCAAGCGCACTTAATGCAATGATCATACTCTTTTTATTGACCTGTTTGATATATTTTGTCGCTTCAAAACCATCGAGGTTTGGCATCATAATATCCATAAAGATCAAATCGAAATGGTTTTTCACACACATCTCTACCGCAACTTGACCATCTTCAGCCTCATAAACTTCAATATCTTCAACCTCTTCAAGGAGAAGATTAAGTGTGAGCCTGTTGTTATCGTTATCATCAACAATCAATACTTTATACATTTTTTTGCTCCTTCAATCGCTTTGTTAAAATAAATTTTGCCCCTCCAAGGGTAGGTGAATCTTCGATTTTATACTCCAATTTTAGACCTTCACAGAGTAATTTTACAAAATGAAGCCCAATGCCTGTTCCTTTTTTCTCAATGCCACTAGGACCAGATGAACTTTGAGTATAAAGTTCAAATATTTCCTCTTTATCTTTGACACCTTTCCCATCATCTTGTACGATAATTTCGATCTTTTCGCTATCTGAGATCAGGAAAATTTCTACAACCGTATTGCCATATTTAATCGCATTGGAAAGAATATTCGAGAGAATCTGCTTAAACCGATACTCATCACTGGTCAGAAAAGGATCACTTCCGTCACTTTGAAAAAGCATGGTACGTTTGTTCTCAAGCGCAAGTGCTCCATGCTTTTCAATCACATCTAAAATGCTCTCTTTGACATTAAAAAGGGTCAAATTATAGTGCAATTTTTGATGGCGTAATTTGCCAAGGTCCAAAATATTGGTCACATTTTCGAGCATGGAAGAGGCACTTTTATAGATCTGTTCCAAAAGATAAAGTCTTTTTGCTTTGGGCACTTCATCAATGTGTGGCATATGTTTGTAAAGATACTGTGCAAAGTTTAAAATGGCATTCAAGGGTGTTTTTAGCTCATGGGTAAAGAGAATTAAAAAGGCATCTTTCGCTTCAGCAAGCTCTTCTTGTTCTTTCGCTTTACGCCTAATTTCATTCGCTAAACGCTCTTGTTTCAAAAATTCGGTAATGTCATGACGAATGGCAAGATACTGAAGAATTTTTCCGCTTATTTCTTCTTTGTAGGGAATAATGATCGTCTCTGCCCAAAAATCACTACCATCTTTATTTCGATTAATAATCTGAGCACGCCATACCTGACCTTTAGAGATCGTCTCCCACATATCACTAAAGACTTCTGGTGCGGTTTGTGGATGTTTAATAAGACGATGATTTTGCCCCATCAGTTCTTCAAAACTATAGCCTGTCACTTTTACAAAATTTTCATTCACATACGTGATGTTTCCATTCACATCGGTTTGTGAAACAATCGCAAAATCAATTAACTGCTGAAAATAGTGGCGTTCAGCAAGGTAAATGTCATCACTCAGCGTTTTAATGCTCTCCTTAAAATGCTCCAAAGCCGCGTATCTCTCATTTTTCATACTTAAGTATCGCTCACATTTCAGAGCAAGGATTTCATCCAGCAATAAAAGATGATCGGTTTGTAAAAAAAGAACCATTCTTACCATAGGATAAAGAGAACGCACCTGTTGAAGGACAGGGAGGTAGACACCTTCATTGGCAGAGGAGAGGGAGCCAAAGATAAGGTTGACCTTCTCTTCTGCCATAATTTTGGCTATAGCAGAAGGAACAATGCTGACATGTAAATGATTGCATAACTTGCTAGCCGCATTGACAAATGTGGTATCGTATGCCATTTCACCAATTAAAAGTGCAGAAATTTGGCGGGGTTGATAAAAATAGTGTTCGTGCATCCTCCACTCCTTAAGATAACATCTTCACAACGGCTTGAGCAATCTCACCCAGCGGTAAAACCTCATCCACACCACCCAGTTTGATCGCCTCTTTGGGCATACCGTAAACCACGCAACTCTCTTCAGATTGTGCAATGGTTTTGGCTCCAGATTCATGCATATGCAATAATCCACGTGCACCATCGCTTCCCATTCCCGTTAGAATCACGCCAATGGCATTGCTTCCTGCCACTTTAGAGACAGAGTTAAACAGGACATCCACACTTGGGCAATGTCCGCTCACTTTTGCGCCCAATCCAATTTCAATAAAATAACTCGCACCTGAACGCCTCAGAACCATATGTTTACTGCCTTGCGCGATGTACACGGTTCCTGTTTGTACGAATTCTCCATTGCGCGCCATTTTCACATCAACCGCACATGTCTGATTGAGCCTTAACGCAAATGACTCAAGAAAACTCTGTGGCATATGTTGCACCACAAGTACCGCAGGAGCATTTTTTGGAAGCCCTCCAAGCACAACCTTTAACGCCTCAGTACCACCTGTACTTGATCCTATGGCAATAATTTTATGGGTTGTCTCTGCAAGACTTGCAACATTGGTTCTGCATTTATGTTGAGGGATTTTCTTTTGAACCCTTGCAAACGAGGCGTTAACCACTTTTTGGATCAACTCCTCCTTAATCTCTTCCTTACCATCATAAATATGTGAATGCGGTTTGGCCACATAATCCACAGCTCCCGCTTCAAGTGCATCGAGCGTAATCTTGGCACTGTTGCGTGTCAGCGAAGAGACCATCACCACGGGTGTTGGATAGTGTAGCATCAACTTTTGCAAAAAAGTGACGCCATCCATGCGTGGCATCTCCACATCCAAACAGACCACATCGGGTTTAAGCTCTACAATCATATCGCGTGCGATATACGCATCTGCTGCCAAGCCAACCACCTCAAGCCTCGCATCGCTCTCTAAAATCTCGCGAAGGATGTGGCGGGCAGTGGCGCTGTCATCCACAATTAAAACGCGAATCATTCCATAATCTCATTTTGAACGTACTTTAAAATAATACGGTTAGCATCGCTGATCATCATAATGCGTCTTCCATTGTTGCCACCCGTATCTTCGGCTTTAATGGGTATGTTACATTGGCGTAAAATCTCTTTAGCGATCAATACATTTTTCTGTCCAATGAGTTGTCCCTCAGAATTAGAGCGATGAATGTTAGCTCCTCCAAAGATTTTTGCTTCCATATTACGTCTCAGACAGCCTATATTTTCCATATTTTCAATGAGTTTTGGAATGGCCACATTGCCGTATTTTGGGCTTTCCAATCCATTTCCATTCCATAATGGAAGCAGATAATGGTTCATCCCCCCAATCAACTCTACCTTATCATACAAACAAACCCCCACGCATGAACCCAGCACAGTGACAATTTCGGTTGGTTTGATACCCACAAAAATCTCTCCAACATGGATAAATTTACGAGGAATCATCAAAATTCTTTCATCTCTTGAGTGTCATCAAACATAAATTCATTCGCACTCTCACTCATCAATGCTTCCGCTTTTTCCTGATCTTGAAGCTTCATTTTAATCGTAAAAACTGTCGCCTGCTCATTTGAGCTATACTCAACCTCTCCATCAAGAGATTCAACCAAGCCACTGACAATACTCAAACCAAGACCCAAACCATCTACGGAAGTACGCGCCTTACTCTCATGAACTCCTACCTTTTTAAAACGGCTAAAGATCTCTTTTTTAAACTCTTTGGCTATCACATCGCCAACATTACTCACACTCATACACAGCATCTCATCTTCTACGTTAGCGCTAATGATAACTTTATTGGTTGGGAATGAGTATTCACAGGCATTGGAAATCAGATTGGCAAAGATGGTATGGAGCTTCTTTGCATCGCTCACAATGAGCCGATCAACATTGATATCTGAGACAAACACGAGTTCTTTTTCTTCGATAAGGTAGCTAAATGCCTCTTTGACTTCTTCAATAATCAACCGCAAATCAACTTCACTCCAATAGTTCGCAATCTCTCCAGCTTCGATCTCAGCGGCTGTAAAAATGTTATTGAGTTGAAAGTCAAGTTTACGCAATTCCATATCTAAAAGAAGTTTCATCTTCTGCGTTTTAGGAGAATCTTCATTTTTACGCATCATTGAAGAGAGGTTCAAAAGTGAACTTAAAGGGTTATTGAAAACATTTTTAATTAAGGAAAGAAACTCACCTTTGATCGAATCATGCTCTTTGAGCTTTTCATTGAGGACGTAGAGCTTTTTGGTTAAAAATGCCATCTCTTCAAGGGTACTGTTTTTCTGATCAAACCTGCGTTTTACCTCTTCGAGTAAAACAGCATCACTGACATCATCAAAATTTCGTATTGGATTCATTTTACACCTTTTGATAAATTGAAGCACTTTTGGATTTAAACTCTTTTTTCATATCGGTCAGCGCTTCTGAACTTCCTATAAAGAGATACCCCTCTTTGTTTAAAATTGTATGGAAACGATCCACAAGGGTATTTTGGGTTGGCTTGTCAAAGTAGATCATGACATTGCGACAAAAAATGATGTCAAATGCTTTGTGTGCGAACAGTCCATATTCTCCTGTTACAAGATTAAACTCACGAAAAACAATCTGCTTTTTAAGCTCATCACTAATGCGATAATGCGCCTCTCCATCCATCAAAACAGGCGTAAAGTATTTGCGCAGATATGCCTCTTTTAAGGAGAGACACGCTTTTTGACTGTACACTCCTGACATCGCAATTTTAAGGACTTTAGATGAAACATCGGTTGCTAAAATCTTTATATCATACTGACTATAGTGATTGGGAAGATGTTCTGCTAGGAACATCGCAAGACTGTAAGGCTCTTCACCACTCGAACAAGCAGCAGACCAAATGCGTAATCTCCCGTTTGAACGCTCAAGAATGGAAGGAAGATGGGTTTTTAAAAACTCCCACTGTTTTTGTTCTCTAAAAAATGAGGTCACATTGGTTGAGATTAAAGAGGAGAGATACTCAAGTTCCATTCCCTTTGTATCTGCAACTAAATAGTCATAATACTCACCAAACGTTTCAAGCCCTAATTGCTTGACTCTTTTGGCAAGTCTGGCTTGCACCAAATAGATCTTATGATCCCCTAAACTAATACCGATATGCTGATAGATGAATGCTTGTAAAAGTGTAAATTCTCGACGCTTTAAAACGAGCCTTTGCATCAGTATAACTCTTCAACATTTAAGATCAGAGCTATTTCGCCATTGCCCATCACAGCTCCTCCACTTACCCCTTCTGTTTTAGCTAAAAATCCACCCAACGTCTTGATGACGACCTGCTGTCTGCCGACGAGTTCATCGACCAAAAGTGCAAATTTACCGCGAACATTTTCAATGCACACCAATGTTGATTCCCAAGGATTTGGAGTATCTCCATCTAACTCTAACACACGGTTTAGGCGAACAATAGGCAAAAGTTCAGAGCGCAGCTGTACAAACTCTTCTTTACCCCTAGCACTATGTACATTCTCTTCTTGCGGCCTAAAGGATTCGGTAATGCACAATGTTGGGATAATAAAGATTTTTTCATTCGAGCGCACGATCATGCCATCAATGATGGCTAAGGTCAGAGGAAGAACTATCGAAAAAGTCGTGCCTTTGCCCTCTTCAGAGCTAATATCAACCTTACCACGCACCGCTTCAATGGCCGTTTTGACCACATCAAGCCCGACACCACGTCCTGATATATCGCTGATGACATCCGCCGTTGAAAAGCCTGGTTGCATGATCAAACCATAGATTTCAGCATCACTCAGTACTTCATCTTTCTCTACTATGCCCTTTTCTAGGGCTTTTTGATACACTTTAGCTTTATTGATACCACGACCATCGTCTTTCACTTCAATGATGATATTGCCACCGCGATGATACGCCCTAAGCGTTACAATGCCCTCTTCGCTTTTACCTGCTTGAATGCGCTCTTCCATAGAGCTTTCAATACCATGATCAATTGCATTGCGAATAATGTGCACCAACGGATCAGAGAGCGCTTCAACCATTGTTTTGTCGATCTCCGTCTCTTCACCCTCTAGCATTAAATGAATCGGCTTGTTCACTTTTTTAGAAGAATCCCGTACAACACGCTTCATTTTATCAAACGTGTCTCTGATAGGAATCATTCGTAAACTCATCACACGATTTTGAATCAACCGTGTAATCTTCGAGAGATTTTCAATCGTCTTGGTCACTTCCGCATCAGCAATAGCTTTGATTTTTGTATTCTCACCCAGATAATTTTGAGCGATCACCAACTCCCCAATAGAGTCAAACAGTTCATCTAACTTTAAAGCATCGATTTTGAGAAAATTTTTAGAAACAATGTTGCTTTTTTTTGTCTCTTCTTTTTCTTCGGATGGGACAACCTTTGACTCCGAAACAGCACTTTGCTCTAAAATAGGTTTTGCCTTAATGGCTTCAACAAAAAACTCTTCCTCTTCCAAAAATGCGAAAATATCGGCAATACTTTGCTCATCTTTGGAACTCGCAAGATAAAGCGTAACCTCTTTAATGGCGTTACGCTCCACATCAAAAGTCTCTTCATCTAAATGTTCAGGCACACTCCAGAAGGAGGCTAAAATTCTTCCTAGATGTAAAAGATTTTTGAAAAATAAAAAGTGGTCAAACCCTCGTAAATAGATGTCATCATCAAGCTTTAAAACAATCTTGAACAGCATCTCACCCTCATGAAGATCGCTTAAAAAAGCCTCTTCGTTGCACAGTGTAGTTCCTTGGGTAAAAACATCATTTCCAAACTCTAAAGCGAGGTCATTGGTGGAGTTCTCTTCTGGCGCTTTAAGATCGTTTACGTGCAAAAGAATGTGTTGAATTTTGGCAAGGCAAGGTGCGTATTCTACAGGCAATTCAGCACTCTCTTCCACTTCACGATACAGTGTCTCTTTGATAACATTCACACTTTCTAAAAACAGATCCACATCGCTGCCATGAGGAATAGAATCGCTGTTTCTAAAGAAGTCTAATACATCTTCAAAGTGGTGAACAAACTCACCAAGACGCACAAAATTAAAAGCATTGGCGCTGCCTTTAAGCGTATGGACTCCTCTAAAGATCTCATTGAGCAGTGTTTTATCACTAGGACTTTCTTCGTAATTTAAAATATCGACATCCATCTTCTCGATGATTTCGTTTGCCTCTTCGATAAAGATTTGTCTTAGTTTTTCTCTACTCATGCGTTATCCAATTCATCATACCGTACGATTCAAGATTAAGATTCATCGACTCAATAAAATCGATCTTGATGGAAGGTTTTTTACGCTTGATCCAAAAAAGCAAAGAGAAGAGTGCCGAAGTTGATGGCGCACCATCACGAGAGCGCAATAAGACAATCTCCTCAATATAATTTAGGCGATCTTGGATGAAAAGTTGAAGTGTCTTTACCTCTTCTAAGTCCATCTCGATATCAAGTTCTAGCACATCTCCATCTATATACATCATATACCCTTGTTTAAAAGATCTTTCACGTCACGCTTTATCTGTAAAAGCAAAAAATTAAAACTCTTTTAAATCATCTTCATCTAAAGGGAACACATCTTCATTACTGCGTTTCGTGGTTGAATTAAACGTTGGTTTTGATTTTTTAGGTGCCATGACCAGACGTTTTGGAGGCATACTCAAACTTGAGGTAGAGATGCGTTTAGAAGTTGCATTTTTTGCACTCTCTTTACCCATATCATACCCAGCAAGTGCAGCAATTTCAGCAACACTTTCTAACATTGAGAGTGCTTGAGCGTTCAGTTCTTCTGCCGCAGCAGCTGTCTCTTCAGATGCCGATGCATTTTGCTGTGTTATCTGATCAACCGACCCCATTGCTGTAGCGATTTGATTCATCCCCTCAGCTTGTTCTTTTGCAGAAATCGCAATCTCACCGATCAGATCAGATGTTTTTTTAACACCTAATAAGATTTCAGTAAATGACTCTTTAGTGCGGTTGGCAACTTCAGTTCCTGCTTTCACTTGATCAATACTGGCTTCAATAATGCCTGTAATCTCTTTGGCAGCACCAGCACTGCGTTCTGCAAGGTTTTTTACCTCTTCAGCAACCACAGCAAAACCAAGACCATGTTCACCTGCACGCGCAGCTTCAACCGCGGCATTAAGCGCTAAAAGATTGGTTTGGAAGGCAATTTCATCGATGGTTTTAATAATTTTTGCTATTTTTTGAGAAGAATCTGTGATCTTTTCCATAGCGATCATCAGATCTGCCACTTGTTGATTACCTTGGCGTGCAGCGTCATTCGAGTGTTGGGCTAAAAGGTTAGCTTCACGGCTATTGTCTGCATTTTGATTGTTACTAGCGGTCGCTTCTTCAATCGTTGCGCTCACCTCTTCCACACTGCTTGCTTGGGAGCTTGCACCCTCTGCCAATGAAACAGATGCAGAGCTGATCTGCTCGCTTGCGCTCACTACTTGTGCAGTACCTTCAGAGAGTGATTTCACTGAGTCTACCACAACTTTGACAATGCTTCGAATCAAGAAAAAGGCGATGATTATACTGATAATAAATCCTGCAATAACACCCACAATCATAACCCATGATGCGTTATCCAATGAGCTACTTGATTGATTGGAAATATCGACAATCGTACTAAACCCTTCTTCAATAATCGCATCAATAGCAGCATTTAACTCTGTACCAATTTTTGCACGTGTTTTTTGCTCTTCATTTGTCTCTTGCATCACACCCATAAAACCCTTCAGCGAATTCTCATACACTTTTACCGAAGCTTCCATAGCATTGAGGTAGCCTAAGTTAACACTATCCGTGGTTTGTGCTTTAAGAGAGCTAATGTGTTTGTAAACAGCATCAAACTTCTGAATAGCTCCGTCTAATAACGCAGGGTCACGTAACACTTGAGCACGTTGTCCATAAACCCTAGAATAGGTCGCTACATCTAAAATATCTCCTAATTTTTCGAGCTTTTCATAACGCTGTTTTAAAGCTATAGCTGTAGCACGCTCATTCATCTCTTTTGCAAATTGTTCTTCTTGAGAAGCACGATACTCCTCCGTACTTTTAAGAAAAATTGTCGCATTACTCACCATGGCAGCATCCAATGCCTTCTTCTTTGCAAGGGTTTTTTCACTGCGTTCAACTGATGCCAAATAATCAGAAAGTGATTTAACTGCATTTTTTTGATGTTCTAAAAGCTTTTTGAGATTGTATTTTTTTCCTAACTCTTCAGCTTTTGCTAAATTGACTTGTAATTCAGCAAAATTTTTCTTTGCTTTAGAGAGAGCGTTTTCATCATCAAGATCTGAAAAAGCTTGAATGTTGTAACGTCCGGTACTTACATTTTGCAAAATGTCATTGGCAATGCTCACTTCAGGAACATAAATCTGTGATAAACGTGAAGAATCAGAAGAAGCACTACGCATATTCACAATGCCTATCAGTCCTATAATCAAAACGATTGTTATTAAAACCCCAAATCCTAACGAGATTCTAAACCCTAATGTTGCGTGCTTCATCACTTCTCCTTTACTTGATCACTGGCTGTTTTACTTAGATTTTGTACCATGTTTAACTCATCTTCACCAAAAAGGGCAAGAAGATCTAAGATCATCACTACCTTTTGTTTATGTTGCGCCATATTTTTGATGAATTTAGTATCGATATGCCCCCCAAATTCGGGTGGAAGGCTTAAATGTTCATCTTCAACATTGATCACCTCTTCGACTTTATCGACGATAAAACCAATAAGCTTTTCTGCTAATTTGATAATAACAATGGCTGTGTACATATGCGGTGGAATCGAAGGCATATCAAATTTAAGGCGCATATCGACAACGGGGATAATATTGCCTCTTAAATTCATCACACCTTTGATAAATTTAGGCGTTTTCGGTACAGGTGTCGTTTTCATCATCGCGATGATCTCTTTAACATCAGAGATATGCACACCATACACTTCATCTTCTAAATAGAAGGTCAAGAAACGATTATTCGCCCTCTCTGTTCGTTTTTTGGTTGGCTCCATTGTTTATAACCCCAATACCATGTTAATCGCTTTGACAAGTTTGTCATCGCTAAAAGGTTTGACCATCCATCCTGTAACGCCGATGGCTTTGCCGCGGGCTTTCATCTCGGGAGAGCTCTCCGTTGTAAGAATTAAAATAGGTCTGTTTTTAAATTTCTCATGAAGTTTTAGTTCAGCAGCAAGATCCAAACCGCTCATCTGCGCCATATTAATATCGCTGATCAGCAAGTCATAATCCTCACTACCGCTTAAGAGGGCATCACGTAATTCGGCAGGGTTGAGATAGGTAGCAAACTGGATGATCCCTTTATTGACCATCTCCTCCAGAGCCATTTGCGCTGTTGCGAGAATTGTTTTAGAATCGTCCACTAAGATCACTCGTTTACTCACGTCATCTCCTTTCTATATTCGATGCATTTTCAATTTTGTAACAAATGTCACATGTATTGCCTGAAAATATAACTTAAAGAATATTAAAAATGCGTTAACAACGGCGAAAAAAAGGCATTTTAGAAGAGGAATTGATTTTGCTTTTGTATAAAGCAAAGGAGAAACTATGAAACTGCATCTCACTTCTGATTCGATTACCATTCATGTTGCAGAAAACTCATCGCACTATTTGCATGTAAGTCGCGTCTTAACGTACTCAATAGGGCGTTCTTTTTGGGTCAATGAAACCCTAATAAATTTTGAAACACCCCATGAGCGCCAAAGGCGTAGGGCGTTTTTAAGCTCTTTGTACTACACCTGTGCGTTTGCTTCCAAAAGTCATAATGCCTCTTTTTTAGAAAAACTTCTTTTAGCATCCACAAAACCAATAAAACTCGTGAAAAAAAAGCGCCAGCAACACTCTTTTCACACACCTATGGCACTCAATGATCCCTACACATTGCTCAATGCAGATGAAACCGAGAGTTTAGAAAGTATTCGTCAAAAATACCTTTCCCTCGCCAAAGCTTTTCATCCCGACAGCATCGCATCAGATGACGTAAGTATTGTCAAAAATTTTACAGAAAAGTTCCAGAAAATTCAAGAGGCTTACGCCATTATTAAAGCAGAAAAGATGCGAAAACTTGCTGCGTAAATGCCCATCTTTAAGTTTCTCTTGGTAAAATACCTCTTTTCTTCAATGGGGTGTTAGCTCAGCTGGGAGAGCGCAACGCTGGCAGCGTTGAGGTCAGGGGTTCGATCCCCCTACACTCCACCACGTATTCTAGGGCTTTTGAGCTACATTTTAAAATTTTCCGTTCTCCACCTCCACCAAATCCCCCTCTAATTATTTATCGATTTTAAATTTTAATGCAATCTTAAGCATCTCCTTCTTTTCTAACTTTTAGCAATGCCGCAATAGACAAGTATAATTCATTGCCCAACGCCACCGATACGTTTGTCTTATCTTGCTTTCCATAACAACTTTTCTGTTTTTGATCACATGTAACTTCATCTGTGTTTAAAAATCTAAAATCAAGATTTATAGAACCAGAAATCTGCCCGTTTGGATCATATAAAAAATAATCACTGTATCTTTGATTGATATTTTCTAAGTTGATATGGGCTTGTAAATCCATGAAGTAGATATAAATCGAATTTGGCTTTGATGATAGCTTTACATATACCACATCATCTATTTTTGGTGCATATTTTGAACTTGGTTGAAATTTATACTCTATAACTTCGTCATCCTGTGGTTTAAGCATGAAGGAGATTTTTCCCTCATTGACTTCTCTTCCTACAAGATCAATGTCGTTTATACCTATGCATAAAAAATCTCCCATGGCACTCTTTTGTGATATTTTATAGCCACTCTCTATTTTTCGCCTTATATTTTTTGATAAACTCGCTATCAAATGGTGCTCAAGAAAAGAACTATCTTCATCCCAACTACCCTCTTTTAGAAAAAATTCTATCGCTGGAATAGATGCTAAACTCGCATTGCCAACGCTTAAATTTGGCTCTATTTCCCCTATGTTTATTGCTGGTAGGATGTTTCTCAATTTAGTTTTACTGTCAATAATGCAGCAATTCTTTTTAATGGTATTCATGGTATGTATGATGGTTGTGCTGACGTAAGGATACGCTAGAGGATTGGCACTTTCGGAATACACTTCTAAGAAAACCTCCTCGCTACCAACAAAATATCCATAATGACCAGTCGAAGCGCCTTCGATGATTAAGTCAAATACCTTTTCTCCTTCGTAGCTATTGTTGATTGTCGTTATTGATTTTACCTCTACCTCTGAGTCTTTTCCATTTATAATAGTGCCTACTTTAAGATAATCTACTCCAACATCACCAAACGTTGTGATCGTATCTTTTAAAAGCCATGGATTGATAGCTACAACTTTATTTTGTGATTTGAAAGGGTGCGCACATGTAGCGTATATTTCTAATGCGTTAATGCTATAAAGCTCTCGTTCGCCCCTTAATGGCGATTCTACAAGAATGACTTTTTTTGCCCCATTTCTCGTATAAATATTCTCGCCAATGTTTATTTCAGAGATCTTCTTTGTTGTGCCATCTGCCATTAATACAAGCGTATCTCCACCAAAACAACTGCTTGATTGAGGCTTGTAATATGACAAATCTCCCCAATCACATAAGCTCATAGAGTAGCCATTAGAGGCATTTTCATAGCTTTTTGATGGGTACCCTCCGCTTTGTGGGAAATAGGTATAAGACACTTCTGGCATGGATGCTGTAATAGTGGGTGAACTAACATAACTTCCATCAAGCGGAGAAAACCAACTACCATAACTACCATTCCACCAATTACCTGCATCTACTTGTATAGGGATACTTAAACCTTGCTGCTTGTAGTTTGAAATAGCTGCATCTACGTTTGGCATTCCTAATGCCTTTAGTGTTATCCAAAGGTTAAACAAAAACCACATAGCTGCACATGCACTATCTCCTGGTATACTGAGGGCTTGATTAATATTTGCCGTAAATTGTCCGTTGACTATGGCTGTATCAAGTTCATGTGCTGCTCCAATTTTATCTTGTATGGCATTGATGGCATTTTGTGTTGGAGTGTATCCGTTAATAAATATGCCTAAATATGCTGGTGAGAGTATTCTTGTTATATTATTTCCATAAGAACTTAAAGCATTTGGCAGAGCATTTGAGTCAAGACTTACAGGAACTTGCTGCCTGATAGCATCTGTTAATAAGGCCACACTGTACGCACTCCAAAAACTACTATTGGCACTGTTCCCCACTTGTGTGAGTATGCTGTTGGCACTTGCATTCAATGAAATTCCCGTAAAAAAAGCATCCTTATAGCCACTATAGTTGCCATTATAGCTATAGCTCGTACTATAAGGCCCATACCATGGACCACTCTCGCTTGGTTGGGCCGTTATAGAGCTATTTGGCAAATTATTCTCAAAAATATTGATTAGGGCACTTTTGAGAGCACCTTGGCTTACGCTTTCTTGATAATAAGGAATAGAATTGATAAGGTTTTGTAACCCTTGGGAGGTTGCCCCTGTCGTTAAACCTTTAGCGGAGGTAAGACTGTCACCAAAAGATGAAATTAAATCTTGTATTAATTGGTTGTTAATAACTTGGTAGGGATTCATATTGTTTCCTTAAATTGAGTAAGAGGAGTTGGTACTCCTCTTTATTTACTGAACTATGATTTTAAAATTTGCACTGGCATTACCTATGATATTACTAACCGCTATTAACATATCTTGACTTGCTGGATTGCCTGTCGTGTTACCATTTGGGTTAAAAATACCGTTTTCTTTATGAAAAGTTAAAAAGCTAGGAAGATTACCCGTTAAATTATAACTCAGCGGAGTACTAGGATTGATCCCATAGGCTGGGGAGAAAGATTGAGCAGTATTCGGCTTAGAGTTCTTCATAAAGCTCATATCTTTCATTCTAATGTAGTTCGGAGCGAGTGGTGACATGGCTAAGCCAAAAATAAACTTCGTCGTAGAGTAAGTTATAGTTCCACTGGCGACACTCATATACCCACTCGCATTAATTGGGTCAAATTTTTTGTTTACAGGCAAAATAGGGGATAGACTAACGCTCATTGATTTTAAGTATGCTCCATTACATGCACTGCTTACATTACCTTCGCAGGAACATAGCCAACTTTGAGTCAGTGCTGTACTTTTGTCATCCATTTTTGGGGCAAATGAAATCGTTTTATCTGCATTTTGAGTTAGATAAACAGCCTTTTGATATCCATTTGCATCTGGAACAATAGTAAATATTTGACTGACCCCAATGCCATCGTTGTAAACAAACCAAACACCATTTGGAAGGTAGGATTGAGCACCTAAAGATATGCTTGTGTTATCATTGCATAACAAATAAGTACCATTTTGATACAAATTAAATCCGAGCATTAAAATATTGTTATTGTCGGAATTAATATAAGACTGTGCATAGTAGATACTTCCAAATTGATTGCCTACATAAAATCCAGCAGGTTTGGCGTAATCATCAACAAATTCTTCTACTGGATCTGGTTGCTTTTTAAACATTTCATAAAGCATAAGTCCTATACCAACAAAGGCCGCCAAGATAGCTAAAGGCCCTGCGATGGATATCACCGTAGCGAGCACTCCTTCGGCTGCTACATACCCTGCGGCAATTGCCCATTGTCCAACCATAGCAAACAACATTAAGCTTCCACTGACAACATTCAGTATCTCAGAAGCTAATTCAACCCCGCTTTCTCCTTGAGCCATGAGGTATATACTAAGACCAATGCTAATAATAATTAAGGCAGGTCCAAGCCTAGTAGCAATGAACTCATCTAAATTCTTACCAAATATTTTAGCTGTCCAAGTTACTTCGGCGGCTATATCATTTGCACCTATATTCATAATGGCCGTAATTTCTGCCCTCATTTCCATAGACCCTTCAGTGTCACCTATCCAGCGTGCCATAGAATTTGATACATCGACCATAGCTCCATTAAGAGATTTTGTTGTCCCGCTTATGGCTATGTCAAAAATTGCACCTGTTCTTTGAGCCGCAGTTAATCCTTCTACTCCCCAAACGGCATATATTCTAACACCTCTTTGAACCATTGCGCTTACTATTTGTATACCAAATTGCACCGTAGAAAAAATTACTTCATCTTTTTCTTTTTGGCTTAGACTATCCCAACTCTTGTAAGCGTTCACAAGATTAAAAATAGCAAGACCTGTTAACCCTGCCATAAAAAGTCCACCAAAAGTACTTCCAATTTTTGACCATTTTGGGTATTTTGCTGAAAATTTAGCGACAAAACCATTGGCAATATATGGAAGAGCCAGTGTGTCTTGTACCAAAGAGGCAACTTCTTTTGCCATTTCTATGGAACTTTTTAAGAGTTCATCCATACCTATCTGGTTAATCATTTCCTGTATAGTTTTTGCTGCATCTGCTATCTCTTTGACTTCGCTATTTATGTTTTGTGCTATAAAAGTTTGCAGATAGAGTTTCATCATGTCGATGCTTTGAGAATCTCCATTGAAGTCATACATATTCATTAACACATTGGTTGTCATAAACGTATTGAGCGTTGTATTGTATTCGTTTGCAAAATACCCACTAGGATCCAGTGCTGTTAGAACCGCTACATTTTGTTGGATCATTCTAGACAACGCTGTTCCATCAGCAGAGCCTGTGTTCATGGCTATTTGGATTTGAATATTTGCCAGTATTGCAGCAGACGTGTTGTATGTATAGTAATAAAATGCCCAATAAAGAGATCCCGTCTTAGCGTAATTTGCACTCTCACTCACCTGATTTATCATGCTTTGTTTCATATCTGGAGTAGAAGAAGAATCTGTCAAAACATTTTTATTGATATCAGCGATTGAAGCTTGCAATTGAACATCAATAGCACTGTTATACTTATTCGCATTATTAGGATCGGCTTGATCCGATAAATAAACGTCTATCATAGGAAATTTTTGAGCCCACTCATATTGGAAGAGTTTTTGCCCATGTGCGTTATATACGGCAGATACACCTATTTGATCCTGTAGCCAAGCCGCGGCTTTTGGACCATTTAGATTTTTACAATTCTTATCGTCGCCAGAGGATAATCCTTGGCTCATTACTGCCGTGCTCAGATTTTTGTACCAATCAATTGGATTACTGACACCTTCAACTGGCGAGTTTGCGACTATGGCTAATTCACCGCTGAGCACTGGTTGTTTTTGATTTGGGAATAATAACTTCCAGATTTTAGGGTCCATAAAGCTATTCATGATTTCAGTCAAATCACCTCTTACCTTTTCTTGAATAATATCAGTCCATGCGCCTTTATCATCCTTGACAAAGGGTGACATTGAAAGAAGCCCATAAATATCGGGGCTTGCATTATTTGTAGTGGCAAGCATGAGATTATCATAGACAAGAGGGTGAAGATCATAGTGCTCTTTTATTCCTTGTATAGCCTCATCTGTATTTAATCTTCTAATTTTCATTAATTTATCTTGGCATTTCCCTATGCTGCCACATGTTGAAAGCTTAATCTCTCCATTTTCCTGCAGCCCTGTTCTTTCTTGATACACCTCTTCCAAATGATTCCATTTGAGTGTATTGCCTTCAATATATGCGCCTTTAATCGCCTTCCCATTGATGTGCATTTTGCCATCAAAAAGCGCAAATGGGGCATGGCTATCGGAGACTTTATAGTAGCCTTGTATGTTTTGATTGGCCCTAACGCCTTGAATTCCTATGACTTGTCCTTTGGGAGCTACGTCATCTATCTGCATTGCACCGTTTATAGTCGTTGCAAAAGCATCTTCGTAAGCTTCAAGCCAATAAGGAAATACACTATCTGGACCCGTAGGCGCTACTATGGGTATATCTGCTGTGGGTTGACCTAGCGCTTTAAAAACAAGAACCCATTGGTTCTGATCATCTAAACTTAATGAGCCATATCCGTCCGTTGGAACATTTGGAGTATAGGGAACGGAGAGTGTTTCGTTATCGTCGAATTCAAAACTAAACGTAGGTGGTTCCATTGGGGATTTTTTTTCTACGGTATAGGTTAGTGTTAATCTATTGTCTATCCAGTTTGCATTTTTCCAAGATGCAGAGTTTGTATCCCATGAGAAACCTTCTATAATACTCCCTGAAGTGACATACTCAA
The DNA here is from genome assembly GCA_017860615.1 of Pseudomonadota bacterium. Taxonomy (GTDB): domain Bacteria; phylum Campylobacterota; class Campylobacteria; order Campylobacterales; family Sulfurospirillaceae; genus Sulfurospirillum. The sequence continues at coordinate 44,274 of JAGDMU010000004.1, forward strand.
TACCGCAGTTTTGCGCAACATTACAATTAAAAGAAGCCCTAGCACCAGCCGCCACCGATGTAAAATTATGACTTTCTCCAATATTGCCTATTGCACTTATTCCATCATGTGAAAAATATAAAATCCCTCCACCAAACAATTTACTCCATCTTAATGTTCTATCATGTTTATCATAATGCCAAATGTCTTTCGAGATAGGTGTTTTATCAAAAAACAAGAGATCTTTTGTGGCATCATTAGGATTTTGCCTTATGAGAGTAATACTCTTTGGAAGCTCATTATTTCCATTGTAAACATCGTTTAATTTCGTAATAGTGAAATGATAAGTAAACGGTTGCGTTGGCTCTTTTTTGTTTTTGACAAACTCCCTAACGATACGCTGACGACTCAAATGTGCTCCTCTAACCATGGTCATGATAGCTCCTTGTGTTTGTTTATTATGGTATTCAGCCATTTTCAAGACATATGTATTTTTACGCTTTACCTAAAATTATATAAAGTACGCGTCACAGTTTGCGTCACAATAAAATCAACAATCCAATCAACGCCTTCATTTTTTCTCTCGCCGAGTAGCGTTACGTTTTTCGTATGTGGATAAGTCCATCTTCCAAGCGTTGCAAGAGCGTATCCACGCTCTTTTGCCTCTTCAAGCTTTGTTTTTCGTACCGCATCCCAAATGACCATCGTAGGTTTTTCAAACGCTGCTGCGATATGCGATGGACCCGTATCAAAACCCACATACACATCACATGCCCAAATGAGCGCCATCATCTCTCTCACGGTTGTATGCTCTGGGGTAAAAAGAGGCAATGCTTTGTGGTTAAATTTATCGTGTCCTACTTGAAAAAAGCTCACATGATTTTTAAGTTTTTCAATAAGCATGATCCATTTTCTAAGGTGCCAATCGCTTTCTTGCAAAGGAGCAGAATTACCATAAGGGCACAGTGCCACAACAGGGCGAGGCAAAGGACTTAACGTCTCAAGAGCCTTCTGTTTTTCTGCTTTTGTAAGGTACAGATCACCCTGTAATTTGCGTGGTTTTAAGCCCCAAGGTGCGCAAATATTTTCAGTAATATGCCCTAGTTGAGGGAAGTTATCCATCTCGCGTGAGACATGACGCATGATTTTAAGATCAATTAGATCAGCATTGACAATCTCTTTGATGTAAGGGTTTTCATCTAAAATGGGATAATAACGCTCATTGATGGCGATACTCTCTTCTGTGTAGAAATGGGGTGCTGTTAAAATCTTCAGAGGTCTTCCAAGACGCAGTGCAAAAGCCTCAATCAACCGTGTATAGACCACCATGGTTCCAAGGGCTGCCCAGCTGGGAATGGCAAGATCACATCCGTATTGCACTGCGTATTTTTTGCTGTAATAAAAAGGCTCCGTCTTTAAAAAATGCTTTTCCATTTTATACGGGTGTCACAACCACAGGCATCATAGGACTTAATCCAAAAGGATCACTGTATCCATAGGCTCTAAAATTGGAAAATTTGCCATCGAAAAATTCTGTTCTTAGTTGCGCTCTCCAAGGACGAATTGGCATAGAATTTTCATCTTCATAATAGATCTCTTCCGCATTAAAAAGCTCTTGTACCACATAGCGATCAGCCTCATATTTGAGAATTTCTTCTATTTTTTGCAGTGTCGGCTGAATGTAAACACCTTGCGTATGAAAATTGTCAATCGGCTTTAAAACCACACGATTGGTATTGTTAAATGCTTCACACACTTCTCTAGCACTTGAAAACTCACTCATGAGATAGGTCTTAAGGGTTATGCTTTTTAAAATTTTCACATCGTGTTCATCCAAACCATAATCTCCCGTATGAAGCTTAGGTAACAACGTCAAAAATCGCTTATCGCCCATCGTCCAACACCATGGATTGGGGAAAAAAAGAGCAGATGCTTTTGTGTAAAGCTTTGTATAATTAGCAAACGCTTCGCTATTGTGCTCCCAAATCCGCGGTATGACGATGTTAAAAACGCCATCATACTCCTCATTCTCCCACATAGGCTTGTTCGATGAGGAGACTTCAGCATCTTTGGCATAAACCACTTTGGCGTGTATGCCATGCTTATTCAAACTCTTTTCCAGATACTTATAGTGCTCAAAGTAATGAACACTCAGTCCCAAATGATTGACCGCCAAGGCAATCTTAGTACCCGAAAATCTTTGTTTGAGAAAGGTAGCTAACTTCTGCTCAAATCCATCGGCAAAAATTTCAAAAGAGTAATCAAAGTTTTGAGAGAAAAGCTTAGGAAAAAGCTCTACAAATCCTATGTTTCCAGGCAAAAAGAAGTTTAACTCAATCAATTTAACCTCATCACCCTTAATGTGAAAGTCCGCACACCCCACAAAATCCTCTTGCGTGATAGCAACTTTAGGTAAAAACCATCCTCTTCGGTACACACTCTCCTGATAGGCCTTCGAGCTTAAAAGTTTAATGAGTGTGGGTAAAACTTCGTCTTTGATCTTTGTTGCGATAGATGATTTGACGAAATAAGGCGCTGTTGAGAGGTTGTACAACTTGCCCGATTGGGCTTCAAACTCTTTTTGATACTGCATATAACGTGCTTTTGTGAAATGGTCATTGTAAAATTTTTTGTATTCGTTTTGCATTACTCATCCAATGTTATGAAATAGGGTTTAGCATTTGTGTCTAAAAGCTTGGCTAAATCATCTCGCTTGACTTTGCCCAAATCAGTTCGTGGTATTTTCTCTTCAAAATAGATTTTTTTTGGGATTTTATAACGGTATAAGGGCGTTTCATCCACTTTATATTTGGCTTTGAGCAGATGGTAAATCTCCTCTGTTAACTGTTCTTTATCGGATGGGGCATGGGGAACAACCACAAGTCCTATTTGGTGGTAAGACATTTCATCTACAAGGGAGCAGACACCCACATCTTTGATACCAGCGTGAGAGAGAACAAGGTTTTCCAGTTCGGTTGGGAAGATTTTTAACCCATCAATGCTAATGGTATCTTTAATGCGCCCAAGCACCTGAATCAAACCGTTTTCATGTACTTTTCCCACATCACCGCTCTCAAACCATCCTTCCCTAAAACCCTCATCGCCTCTTCCAAGATACCCTCTCATCACATTAGGTCCTTGGATGAGAATTTCACCTTCACCCTGTGCATTGGCGTTGTCAATTTTAATCGCAACGCCCTCCACAGCATTCCCTGTTAAATGCTCATACCCCACATTTTCTCGGCATACATTGACAATACACCGACTCGCTTCGGTAGAACCATAATAGGTGCAAAAACGAAGCTTGGGAAATAAGGCTAAAAGCTCCTCAATGACTGCCCTTCGCATCGGCGTTACATTGGCAAGTATATAGCGAAGCCTCTGCCCCACAACCGCAAAACGTGTTTTGTGCTCTTTTAAGAGCTTCATGATAATGCCAGGGGTGAGCAACACTCCAGTGATATTTTCATGCTCAATGACATCCAATAACCGCTCAAAACTATCCGAGTTCATTTGAGCATAAAACCCAGGAAGAAGACGTATGGAATTACCCAACATTAAACACGCGTGAAAATGCCCCAAACCACCTGTGGAGCCTAAAGGCATAAAGATGACCTCTTTCTCGTTTTGTTCTTGCATCTTGGCAACACGGATCAGTATTTGCGTCACAAAAAGGATATTATCTTGGGTTGTTTGCACTGCTTTTGGGGTAGACGTTGTGCCACTGGTAAACATCACATAAGCAACTTCAGATCTATCGTTACTTTTGACATGTAACGGTTTATACTCGTGATAATCAAGTCGATTAATAACAACACAGCCCTCTAAACGCTCTTTAAAGGTTGTACTAATGATGGCTTTAGCATTGCAATGTTTGGCTGCAAAGGTGATGTAGTTGTGCTCACGTTCAGGATAGAGATGAACGCAAATAGCGCCCATGTTTAAAAGCGCCATATAGGCTAAAAGATGCTGACTCTTCTGCTCAACATGCACCAGCACATAATCACCTTTCATGATCCCTTTGGTTTTCAGCAACGTACCCAATTTTAAACTATCCTCGTAAAAGTCTTTAAAACTCCAACAGGTATCATCTTCATATAAAAAAGGTGCATTAGGCGCTAGTTTTGCCCACTTGTGTAAATAATCCATAATAGAGAACATCTACTTCCTTAGTGCTGTAAGTTCTTGAAGGGTGAGGATCAAAGGGTCAAAAAGGGTTATAGAACAGAGATACTCTTGTATGTCATGTGGTGCCTCTTTTTTAAGGGACTCCACAATAACAGGGATTTCCGTACAGCCCATTAACAATCTCTTAGCCCCATAATCTTTTAATGCCTGAAAAACTTTGATTGCATTTAAAAGCATGCTGTTTTTATCAAAGCATTTAACGCCCTCGATGGCTAAGGTCAAATGTTTTTGATAATTCGATAAAGAAGGAATAGTGTTCATGGAATAAATATGTTTAGAGTCTCCATAGACCCCCATTTGAGCAGCAAAAGTCGTTTGCAGTGCAATACACTTAAGCTTTCCAAACGTATCACTTTTTTTATCAACAGAGGCTTTGAGGGAATGAAAGCGTATCTTTCGCTCTTTATAAGAACTATGATTGTAAAAATGGTTTAGCGCCATCTCCATATACGGATGTGCACTATTGCATAAAACAATCAGTTCAATGTTTTTATGTTGAGGGCATTGGGCGACTGCAAGTTCAAGTGCTTTGAACAAACTTTTTGCAATATCATTCTGAGAGTCTCTTTTAGGAACAAAACAGGCTTGAAAAAGTGTGATTGAGTATTCATCTTCCAAAAAAGATAAGCACTCTTTCATTCCATAGGCTCCTGCCAAAGGTCCCATTCCCCCCAATAAAAGCACATGACTATGGCTTCCACCACCTAAAGGAATGTACGTCAAGAGTCCTGATCCGAAACATTGATCGACAGGATTTTGATTGGATTGTTTCAGGGATTCAGCCTCTTGATGCAAACGATCAATATACGCATCTAAATAGCGCATAATTTCTTCTGAGTTATTGAAGAGTGTGGTATTAAATGCTAAAGTAGGCGATTGTGACATCGTTGCACTCCTCGTTATACATCTTTACCAAATTTTTTAGATATGGATTCAAACGCAACTAAAATCAAGTCAACATAAGTATTAATCACTTCAACGATCAACTCTTTCGTTATTTTTTCGCCCGAAGCATCTTCATATTTTTGCATGGCATTCAGTACCGCTAAAAAGTGATGAATCTCTGTCTCATACTGGTTATGCACGTCAATGTAACGTATCGCATCTTCGAGTGCATTCCCCTCTAAGTCGTAAAATTTTTCCATGCTGTACTTGAACGTTTGGTAACTGTACGCATACTCTGCATGGTTGTAAAACTCAGAGACCATATTGATGCACAGGGCATACGGAATAGCGTTTAAGAGCATACTGCGATACACCCACTCTGAAAACTCATTTGCCTCTTTGGTGTCGTAACAGCTTAGTTTCCATTCATCGCTTTTGAGCATCGCATAGGCAAACTCATCGTACAACCTTCCATGCGAAATGGCATCAAAACCAAGACCTAAATCTTCATGGCTTGTACTCGCATTAAAGGCTGAAGCTTCCAAATAATCCAGTTTTTGATTGGGATTTTTGCACTCAAAAGCTAACGTGTCAAGTCTGCAAGAAAGCCCATAAATAGGCAACATTTTAAGATGCGTCGCTTTCCAGCCATTCAGAAAAAAACTCAATGTTTTATCGGGATATTTTTTCGAACAGATCTTTCTAAAAATAGCTTCTATTGCGGTGAAGCTCTCTTTTTTGCTTGACATTGTCGTTGCAATTGCCTCTTTAATGACACTTGGTGGTAGCAGATCTATTACATCTTGCATGGTCTCTAACATGGTTCTTTTTACTTCAAGCTTCATTCTAACCCCTTTTATAGTAAACATTACACCCATTATAAGTTATGCGCGTCACAGTTTGCGTCACAGTTTTTGTGACATTAACTGTGACGCAAACTGTGACGCACTTTTTGTAGGATGTTTTATCCCAACTTTAAAGGAGCGAATATGGTTTACCTCAACAAAAACGGTGCATTAACACAGCTTAAAGCGTTAGTGCGTGAAGGTGCACACCTGCACAGTCCTGAGTATGCATTGCATCACTTAGAATCTAGGCAAGAAAGGGCATTAGGACTCTTTCACAAAAGGCTTTTTTTAGAAGAGATCATTGAAGAAAGCATCGCTTTTAATAAAAAATTGTCATGGAACAATGAGCAGAAAGTGCTCAAACTTACCACCACCGCTGAAGAGCTCATCAAAGTATTTAAATTACGCAGTGAAGTCTATGCAACCAAAGGGTATCAGCGTGAATTTAAAGATGAAATTGAAGGGCTCAATTTTGATACCTACGATACACACTCTGCTATTTTTTACTACCAAAGCGGACAGGAGATAAGTGGATCCATACGGCTTATTTTTGATGAGAAGCATTTTCTTCCTACTGAAAAAAATGTTTCATTGGACTATTTACGAAAACATAAACTGGTGGAATTATCAAGGCAGGTGGTCAAACAGAGTGATAAAGGGTTAGGTTTGGAATTTAAGAATTTTTACAAAGGTATCTATGAGCTTGCAGTGCAAAACCCTGAGAAGATCAGTCTCATTTTGGCTGCCATCACCAGCGATCATTATGACTTGTACTCGAAGTTTGGAGGCATGAAAATCGAAAAAGAGCTCGATGCTTATGGTAATCTTGACAAAGCTATCTTAGTGCTTTCATGGAACATTCAAGAAGTCTCTGCCTTTTTCAAAAAATGCTTTTTACGGTAATATCAAACCTAGGATGCAGGGGTGAGCTTGCATCCCACAAAGGGAATCGTCTCGATAATTTTGTATTCTAATTTGGCTCTGGTTCTATAAATCAATGTTCTAAGGGTACTTCTACTGATAGGATTATGAGGCCAAATGAGGTACTCCAATTCCGTAAAAGAGATGACTTTCCCTTTGGCTTCAATCAATATTTTTAAGAATGAATTCTCTTTAATGCTCAGTTTGATAGGTATATTGCTGTAATAAAGTTGCTCACTACACAAATCGTAACTGTAGTTATCCCCTAAGACGATGAAGCTGGTATCTACGATGGTGTGATCGGTTCTATTTTTTTTGTGCAGTCCAAGCTGGATGGTTGATTTGAGCTCTTCTCGTTTAAACGGTTTAATGAGGTAGCCAATAGGATTGGTACGAACTGCCCTACTAATGGTCTCATCATCGGCATATGCGGTAAGGTAGAGGATGGGAATGTTGGCTATTTTTTGAATTTCTTCAGCCGTTTGAATACCATCTTTACTATGATTTAAGTGAATATCCATAATGATAATATCAGGTCTAATTTTTTCAATCCACGCAATGGCTTCATCCGCATTAGTCACACAGGCAATCACTTCATGCCCCAGTTTAAGCAGCGCATTTTTAATATCAAGTGCGACAATAGCTTCATCTTCAACAATCAATAATTGTGTTTTAGTCATGCTCACTCCAGATAATTTCGACTCTCACACCCTGCGTTGAATCAATACGCATCTCCCCTCTGAGTTGCTGAAGGGCAAGCGTTTTAACCAATACCAACCCTAGAGAATTCGATATTTTTTCTTCATTGTATCCTACACCATCATCGTAAACACGCAAACGGTAATGCGTTCCCATTTTGTCTAATAGTATATGGATATTCCCCGTCCCATTTGGAAATGCGTATTTAAACGCATTGGTCACCAGCTCATTGAGAATCAGCCCACAATACATTGCTTGATCAATTTTCAGATCTGTTTTGATGTCAAAGTGAATGGCTATATCTTTCTCAGAGCTATCTTCAAACTCTTCCATCAAAAGCGAAAAATAGTCATACGCATTGACGTGTAAGATGGTCTCTTGTTTATATAAAAGTTCGTGCAGATGGCTCATTGCATTGATTCGGTTGTGAACTGTTTGCAAAATATCTTGCAATGTTTCATCACTGATTTCATCTTTTTGCAGTCTGACCAGTGAGACAATCATCTGCATATTATTTTTAACCCGATGGTTTAACTCTTTAAGGAGCAACTCTTTTTCTTCCAACGCAACATTAAGATTTTTTGTTTTTTCCTTAACTTTAAGCTCTAAGCGCTGTTGCTCATTTTTTTGCTGATGCATTAGCGTCTCATTGGCGATCTCTTTATCTTTTTGAAGCTGTTTGATTCTATCAGCTAAGGCGATAGAGAAGATCAATGCTTCTAAAACTATACAGAGTTCAATAAAATAACGCATATGTTCATAAATGTTAAAAATACCTGCACTGGAGAGATACATAAAGAAAAAGGCTATTAAAATCGTCACCCACCCAAAGAGAATAAAATAAGCCTGCCTGTTTTTCTTCACTGCCGCATAAAGCGCCACGATAAATAGATACACAAGCAACGAGATAAAAAAGATATTGCGATAAGGATGCAAGGTGTTTGTGAACAATGTCGCAAAGAGAAAGAGCGTAAACACGATGAGATAAATGTTGAGTATTTTTCCCAACAAAGGGTATTGTTGTATGCGTAAAAACGAGCGCGAAAAGAGTGCTAACGCGACGATAGGAAACGCGACAATAAAAGGGGATAAGCCAATCAATCGTACAATCCATTCTTGATTTAAGATATAAATATTGGCAAGCCCCACATAAATGCCATGGTGAACCATAACCCCAACGATATAAAGAACGTAGTAGAGGTAACTCACATCTTTGGTAAAAAAGAAGAGAAAAAGATTGTAAATTGCAAGAATACTCATGGCTCCAAAAAAGAGTGCAAGGCAAAGTTGATGCGAAATCTCTTTTTCATAAAAGTGCTCACGTTCCCAGAGATTCAGTTTCATAATAAGGGCTGTTACATAAGAGCGTGCTTTGAGATAATAAGTTTTTGACTCTTGGGGTGCGAGCGAAATCTTAAAAATAGGATTGATGGTTTTTCGCCCACTACTGATGTAATACAGCCCTTCTTTAGAGCTTGTAAGGTTACTTTCTTCAAACAGTTCGATTTCAGAGGTGATGGTATTGTCGTATTCGAGTATTTTCACCATGGTCTTATCGGTTTCATTTTTAAGTGTAAATTTCACCCAAACATCGAAATTTGGAGCATAGCCAAACCCTAAAAGCTTTTTCTCATTTTTAAGGAATTCGCCTTCTTTCGTCTGAACCTCTTTGAGTGTGAGTAACTGCGTTTTATCAATGTAAATTTCAGCATGAGGCAAGAGATCATACAAAGGCACTTCGGTATTTATGCGTATGGGGCTGGCAAATACAAGCGATGAAAGTATCACTAAGATTACTATTTTCATAGACAACATTCCCATAAATACCTTTAAGTCATTTTTGCATTTGATTTGATCTTTTAAAGACTAAGAGAAGCGCTGTAGGCACTTTTATTCAATTTTAGCAAATTTTAAAGATATTTGTAGTGCCTAAGCCCGTAAAAAAGTGATGCTGCTAAAAGATGCTACCTTCTTGGATAGCATCTTTAAAAAGAGAAATGCTGTGGAAATGGTCTGATTTAAGCTGGTTTTATTTTGGCTTTTGTACGTCTTTTGGGCTTTGTTGGAAGCGTTTCTTCGGTTGCAGTAACATCTTCTTGCGTACTTTTCGCCACGCTTTTTTTAGCAGGTTGGTAGAGCATATGATGCCAAAGAGAAAATCCAACCAGTGCGACACCTGCACCGATGTGAAGGTTTTTCATCACTTTAGACTTCATACCAAATGACGTTCCTACGACGATTGCCATAGAAGCGGTCATACCGATCTTAGCGACCTCTTTTTTGGTGTCTAAGTCCCACGTTTTAAAGCTTGGTCGTTTTAGCTCTTTTTTTGTCAAATTTTCGTTTCGCATTTTTTCCTGTCTCATACGTTAATGCCAAGGTTAAGACCGCGGCAATTCCAAGGGGAAAGAGAAGAGGCATAGATATCCTTTATGATATAAGTTATCATAATTATAAAACCTCTCCCCTAAGACTCTGCTTAGTTTTTCTCAATACGAATTTTTTGCATGGAATTGAGTAATAATCCAATCGTCGTTCCATTGTGCAAAAAAGCTGTTTTGACAGGACTTAGAAGCCCTGTTGCTGCACCCGCTAAAATGATGCTGTTGATGCCAACGGTTGCGTTAAAATTACTATTGATACGCGCCATTGTTTTATTAGCGAGCACTTTTGCCTCTACTACGGCTTCGATGTCATCTTTGAGTAAGCTAATATCGGCTGTTGCTTTAGCGATATCCGCTCCTTTATACATACTAATACCTACATTGGCATTCATGAGTGCTGGTGCGTCATTGATGCCATCGCCTACAAACGCAACGTGTTTTCCACTCTCTTTGAGTGCTTGCACGATGCTTGATTTATCGGTGGGTAAAAGCCTTGCATACACGGTGTCAATGCCTAGCTCTTTGGCTAAAGCTTGGGCTTTATCTTCCACATCGCCTGTAAGCATAACAATCTCTTTGACACCGAGAGTTCTTAGTTTCAAAAGAGCCTCTTTAGCATTTTCACGCACACGGTCCACCATGCCAATCGTGCCTAAAAGCTTGTTGTTATACGCGATATAGAGCAAAATCTTGCCATTTTCCATACATGTCTTGATTTTCGCTTCGTGTTCCGTAAATGAAACTCGCTCATCTTCTTCTAAGAAGTGACGACTGCCGATGATCGCTTCTTTCCCGTTAATTTGGGTACGAACACCGTGTGCTACGATAAACTCCACCTCTTCGTGGTGCATATGCACAAAACCACGCTCTTTCGCCGCTTTGACAACTGCCTCAGCAACGGGGTGAAAATAATGTTCTTCCGCACTGGCGGTGAGATTTAAAATGGCATCTTCACTCCAAGCTTTATCGAACGAGCAAATCTCAACCACTTCAAGCTCTCCATGGGTTAACGTACCCGTCTTATCGAAGATGAACGTATCGACATGCGAAAGCGCTTCCAAAGCTTTTGCCCCTTTGATGAGGATACCATGATGTCCAGCAATCGAGAGCGAATTTTTAAAAGCAACTGGTGTTGCAAGCTTCAAGGCACACGAATAATCCGCCTGAAGTACCGCTGCTACACTTGCCATATCACGGCGAATGAGGTAGGAAAGCCCCGCAAGTCCTAATGTTACGGGAACAAGCTTGTCCGCCAGCCTAGTGGCTTTAAGACCAATGGCAGATTTTTCATCGAGTGAGCTTTTGATGTAGTGTCTGATGCGCTGTGTTGCAGTGTCATCGCCTACTTGTTCTGCCCAGATGCGAATGCGTCCTGCTTCAACAACCGTACCAGAGATAACGCGACTGCCTCGCTCTTTTTTTACAGGCTCTGCTTCACCCGTCATGGAAACTTGGTTGATGGAGGCTGTTCCATCGATGATATGCCCATCAATAGGGATGGTATCGCCTGAGCCTACAATGACGATGTCACCCACTTTGACCTCCGAGGTACTGATGCGCTTTTGCGTAATTTTCCCATCCACTTCAACCTCTATCCACGCCTCTTCCACATTGGGTTTTGCAAGTTCTTTGATGAGATCATCGCTCTTGTGAACCGTCGTCTCTTCGATATACTCGCCGATTTCAAGCATAACATTGGTGCTATTGGCTGCGGTGTAATCGCGACGTGCCAAAGAGACACCCACTGCCATCGCTTCAAGGACTTTGGAGGTTAAGCCTTCACTGAAAAGTTCAACAACGCCCTCTTTGAGTAAAGGAATACTCGCAAGCGTGCTCACGGCTAATTTGATATTGGGCTGTGGAATAAATGGCTGAAACGCCAGTGCCATACCTGAACGTACAATGCCCTTGATACTGGGCTTTTCATCATGGTCGTTAAAACACGCATTGATCGAAGCATCGCAGATTTGATACGCGCTAATATCGAGCTCTTGAAGATGTTTCAAAAGCGCTTCTGCATTCAGCTCACCTTCAAACACAACAGAGCCGATTTTAGCGTTGATGCGAACCTCGTTCACCCCTTCTATTTTTTTAAGATCAGCACTGAGCGCGTGGGCATTGATGTGCTTCAAAGCCGCGCTCACATAGCGCAAACGCTGGGGTGTTTGGTGAATCAGGCGTGTTGTGTGCATGAAAAATTACGCTTCTTTCGCCGCTAACTCAGCTTTGGCATCTTCAAAACGCTCTTTCATCTCTTCAATGCCTGCTTGAAACATCTCTGTCCCTTTCGCAATGGTTTTAAAAAGATTTTTTTGCGCTTTTTCATTGGTAAGCAAATACGCTCCAACCGCACCGATGAGTGCTCCAACGACAAATTGTTTGGTATTGAACGCGCCAAAAAGATGCTCAGGGTTCGCCATCATACCACCCTCATTTTTTGCCTCATTCGCAGGCTCTCCACCAATGTAAGGGTTTTTATCCAATGAATTTAATAGTTCCATTATTTCGCTTCCTCTTCTGTCTCTTTTGCATACGTTTTAGAATAAAGTTTTTCAACACCATAAATTCCTGCAACCCCTACCGTAAGTGAGCCCAAAACGCCAAGCCAACTGCTACGACCAAGCGCATTTGCCGCAGCAATAGCACTTCCTGTAGCGATGCCACCTTGAACGGAGAGCTTGAGGCTTTGCTTAATCGCCTCTTCCTTGCCTAACTCACCTTGCTTGTACTTTGTATACGCAAGAGCCGTTGCGACCATACCAGCAGCCAATGCACCACTGACAATGTTACCCGTTACACTGCGGGGTGTGCCTGTATTGATTGTAATGTTAGGCGTCATTGCATTTCCTCTTTTTTAACTTTTGTACTGGTACTTTTTTTGGATTTCATACACTCGATGGTTCCATCAAGGCTTTTTTTAACCTCACCCGCAACCTCTTTTGCTTTGCAAACGCCTTGTTCAAGCCCTTCTTTAAGCTCTTTTTTCTTACTAAAAGCAATCACAGTCGCTGCACCTGCAAGTGCGCCTACGATAAATGGTAACATGGTTTTCTCCTTGGATTTATAGAAGCTTACGCTTCTTCTTGTTCGTCTTTTTTTTCTTCTGGCTGAATCATTCCGCCCAATACACTTGCTCCTACAACGCCTATAAGGGCGCCTGCAATAAATGAAAAATTGGAGCTTAAGAGTTTGGTGATCTCTTCTTGGCTGACCTCACCTTTGGCAATTTTTTGTGCCATCTGGCTAAACTCGCTCCACTGTCCCATCATGCCTTCAAGTGCTGCCATAGGGTTAGCCATAGCCTCATTATGAGAAGGTGTAGTATACGAAATCACGCATTTTCTAAAAGCTGGGAGATGATTATTATACGAAGCGGCTTGAAGTCTGTAAAAGAGATCTTGTACCTCTGGATATTCGCTGACCGATAAAAGAAGTTCATTGTAGAGTTGAATGTTTTGAATCTCCGCCGCCACACCTAGTTCACAGCACTCTTGAAGTGTTTTAGGAAGATTTATGCTCTCTGGCTCATTGCGGACAAGCGTGATTTCACGTGCTGTAGCGACTGCCATAAGGGCATTTTGATGGGTTTGTTCTGCTTGAATGATGTTTACAAAAGGAAAAACTGCGCCAAATTTTTCAACAACCGCACTGTAGGTTGCGTACGCTTTGACTTCATCATCAAAAGCGCGCTGTAATGCCGCTTCGAGACTAAGAGTTTCGGTAACGTTTTGAGTCGTTTTCATCTCAGACGATCTCCTTTACAAGTGTGTCGATGATGGCAATAATTTCATCCAGTTCTTTGCCTTTGACTAAATTTTCCCATAAATGGTCTGGGAAAACATGGTGGTCATATTCAACGGTTACAGAGCCAATGATTTTATTGATTTTAATAGACTTAATGCCATTAATGCGAGCAGGCAATGCTTCGATATCTTCGATACCCACATGGTGCTTATGTTCTTTAATTTTAGGACTCACACGCAAACGAATGCGTCCTTTGATATGATGAACAATGGAAAAATACGCTCCAAGTTCAATGAGTTTTTCTGCCGTAACGTTCATTTTTATCCTTTGATATATTGAATTCTAAGTGGATAGAATAAGGATTGGCTTAATATTTTTTAAGAATTATTATCAGTTTTAAATATTGATAGTTCTTCTTGATACTGACACTGTTCACAAACGCCATACAATGTCAAAGTATGATGTGTTCCTTTAAAATGATGTGCATCTAAGATCTCATCTTGTATCGCTTCAATGGTAGGATGAAAAAAACGGCTAATGCTCCCGCACTTAAGGCAGACCAAATGGTCGTGATGGACTGCTCGTTTGAGTTTGTATTTTTTCATCTTGTTTGGGTAATTTATAACGGTACTCACAATGTCCAAGCTTTCAAAAAACGTCAAGATTTTATAGATGCTTGCCAGTGAAATTTTGAGGTGACTCTCGTCGTACAGTTTCGCTTGTATCTGCTCTGCGCTCAGATAGGTGTCGCAAAGGAACAACGCACGAAGCAAGGATTCACGTTTGCTAGAGTAACGAATCCCTGCTTTGTGCATTAAGCGTTGGAAGTGGCTGTAAAAATGTTCAAAGGAAGAAGAGCAAAAATCCTTTTGCTCTTCTAACGGCATGTTAGACAACGGTTTTCCTTAGAACTTATACGCAACGTGTGCTTTAATGGCGTTGTAGCTGTCATCTTTGACATCATTGTCAACATTGACGTACATTAAAGAGGTTTCAAGATTTTTCATAAACTCATAACCCACAGAGAAGTTAAACTCTTTCTCTTTCAGCTTATCACCTGATGTACTATCTAAATATTTTGTCTGACCGTAAATAGTCGCTAACGTAACACCTTCGATCTCATACGCTGCACTGATGTAAGGCGTTTTAGCATCTGCATCCATCGCATGATTGCCCTCTTCAAATGGCAACTGATCACCAAAGGTTCCAAGCCCTGCCATGCCGTCTTTATCAACCTTGATGTAACCCAATGCCAGTTGTGCACCTAAAAGTTCCACGCCTTGTTCCACTTGTGTGAATGCGCCATCTTTGGTACCTCCAACATCACTGTTAATCGTGACATAATGCGCCATCGTGCTTGTTTTGATCTCTTCACTCAACTCTAAATTAAGCGTTGCTTTAAGACCATAGGCACTTAACAGATTATCACCATAGTAAAGGTACGGGTTAAGCTCTAGTGCTTCGATTGGCGTGTATTTAGCATCTAACATATAGATACCTTTGCTGCCATTGAGCTTGGTAAACTCCTCAGAAATTTCATCAATGTCTATAACGGCATATTTACGTGCCCATGCCATGCTGATGACAAGGTTTTCTACCGCACTGATTTCTGCGCTCACACCATCTATGTAGTCCGTTAGCCAATTAAAATCGACTTCTTGGCGACCTAAAACCGCTTTCCCCATACCTTCATGTTCGATTTTCACATAGGCTTGAGAAAGCACGCTTTGATCGGCGATAGCACTTTTATAGTCATCATCATTTTTTTCACTGGTTTTAACACTACCCCAGCCCGAAATACCTACACTAACGCCATGCAATGGTGCTGTTTCAAATCCAACATTTAAATAACCATTTGAAAAACCACTGTTTGGCGTGTCGCCTTTAGCATTTACATGCTGTCCAAACCAACCTACAGTACTTGATAGTTCACCTTGTGTGAAAACTTCCTCTAAATTTGTCGCCTCTGCTGCAAACCCAATAGAACTGCCCAAAACCATTGCCGCAAGAACACGCGAATAGACCAATTTCATCCATTATCTCCTTTTTAATTATTGATAATTGTTATCGAATATTAAGATAATGGAGCTTAATCTTTAATAACATGATAGTTATTATCATCTTATTAAAGATTGGTTTTGTTTTGCGTTGATTGTTTCCTCTTTAGGACATCATGAAACTTTTACATGTAAAACGCTTGTGAACGCTACGTCAGAAATTTTGCAGAAAAGAAAACTACACTTGCAGAATGTTTTACATGTAAACTATGATGGTTAAAAGTTTAGCCCAGCCCCTATTTTTTGAAGTATAAAGGTTAAAAACTCCTTTAGAAGTTTTTAACCTAACTTGAATGTAAATTTATATTTGCAAAAGAGATAAATCCGCCCTAAGCAAGGCGGATTAGAGATTATTTTTGATCTGGCAAATGCATCTTCCAGCTACTATTTACTTTCCAGTCTATCGGGTGGCAAGACATGCAAGTGTTTAACTTTTGCGGATGATGCACGGCATGACATGACTGACATTCTAGCATTTCATTGTCTTTATTATGATGGCTTTCGTGTGGATTAGACTTATCATAGCGTAAGGTCTTTTTCCTGATCTCATCTACCTTATGACAGCCTATGCACTGCTCGTTTTTAAAGCCTCTTTGTTCTGTTGGCATCTTAAAGTCGCCAGTTGCATACATCTTAAGCTCATTTAGTTGCTCTCCTATAGTTGGAACGTGACAACCATGGCATGTTACATTTGCGTCATTATGCTTTTTGGCAAGCATATCTCCCTTTATATAAGAGTCGTACTCTGGCTGCATGTTGTGGCACATGATACAAAATCCAGCTTTGTGACTAGCTTTTTCTACCTGATGAAACGCTAGAAAACCCACGATAGCAGCTACTACTAGCCCTATTAATATATATATTCTTCTCTCACTCATGCTCTTCTTCCTTTTGCGTTTGCCGCAGCCTGATAGCCTGCTAAGCGTCCGTAGCATAGGCATGTTGCATGGCTAGTACCAGCTAAAACTACTGGATAATCCCCCAAAAAGCGTCCACCCATAACATTGCCGCAGGCATAAAGTCCTGAAATTTCGCTATAGTCAGTATCTAGTACATTTGCGGTATTTGGTTCAACAGTAAAACCACCCATGACAACTAGGCTTGCACCCACACCCATCTTGCCAGCATAAAACGGCGCGTGGCGGACTGGGAACATTCTCTTGGCAGTCTTGCCAAAGTCATCATCATGACCCTTGTCGCATAGCTCGTTGTAGCGTTTTATAGTCGCTAAAAACTGCATTTGTGCCTTTTTGTTATCAGGATAGAGCATATTAGCAAGCTCTTCTATGCTGTTTGCTTTTAAGACATCAGGCATCTCTTCAAGATCTTTTACCGATATATACGATGTTTTGCCTATTGCCCACTGGCAGTCAGGTGGAAGTTTTGGATTCTTCTCTGGTGCTACACAGTGATTTACACTACCGTGCGATACGCCCATAAACTCAACTTGCTCTGGAAATTTAGCGTCAAACACCTGCCAGCCAAAGCCTCCTGGCTGACGAGAGATTGGCTGGGTAATTTGCTGTCCGCTTATATCTTCATTTGTAAAGCGTTCTCCCTTTGCATTCGTAAGCAAAAACGCATCAACACCAAGTGGTCCGCCAAGAGTGTGAGCAACTGGTGCGTGCGGTCCGTCTTCTAGCTTTGCACCTATCCATGAGCCTAGCTTGTGTCCGTCTCCTGTGTTTGTTGGCTTGTTTTTGTAATCTACGTTTGGAAATGGACAGAAGAAATTTGCCACATGCGGCACAAACGTTTTTACCATCTCAGGGTCATTCATATAATCGCCTGTGGCTAAAATTACCGATTTAGCATTTATCTTGATATATGAGCCATCAGCCATATCTTGTGCGATTACTCCTTGCATTTTGCCAGTGGTTTTATCACGAAGCAGTTTTTGTGCGCGAGTTTTAAAGATATACTTTGTGCCTTGCTCTATAGACTTTTTATAAACTAGCTCCATCATTGGCTCTTGACTAGGCAAAAATGTCATAACGGTTGGATACGTTGGACTATTTTCTTTGCTTCGATCGTATGCAGCTGGGAGTGGATAGTGCATGAGCATCAAATTTATCTTATTTCTATCAATCTGCGTATCAGTCTCAACCATAAAATTCACCGCTGGTGCAAGGTCTATCATCCAGTCAAAGTCCTCGCCGCTGTGATCCGCCCAATAGTTCCATACACGTTGATCGGCGCGGTATCCCATCTGTTTTAAATGCTCGTTTATGGCTTCATGCTTATCATATGTTATACCAAACTGTCTTTGAAATTTATTTCCAAGAGTGCCGTACTGACCGCTTCTAACCTGAAATCGACCAGCTTTTTCTATCACGATGACTCTTGCACCTTTTTCACTAGCAGCGCGCGCAGCATGGAGCCCAGAGGCGCCAGCACCGATGATAAGCACATCAGTATCAAGTGTCTCTTTGATCTCTTTTTCTGAAATTTGTGGCTCAGTACCGAGCCACTTTGGCACCTCAGGTCCTTTTGAGACCTCCTTTTTTGGAGGGATAAGGTGGTTGTTTGGGTTTTCACAGCCTGTTAGCAGTGCCGATCCGGCTGCAACCGAACCAAGTGTGAGCACACCACTACGCTTTAAAAATGTGCGGCGTGATAATTCATTTTCTTCTATCATTTTATACTCCTTTCTTAAAATTTTATTTTAATATGTCAAAGTCATAAGATACTCTTAGCCAAAGCTCCTCGTCTGTCGTTTTGCCATCAGAGCCACCGCTAGTGTATTTTAGTTTTCTATCCAAAGTTTCATAAATAGCAGATACCTTTAAGCCTTTGACCGCAGGGACTTTGTAGGTAACTTGTGTATCCCATCCCTCTACATCTATCCTTGTGCCAGGTGCTTGACCATGCAAACCGCCTGAGCGGACGTTGCTGCCGTTATGTTGCTCGCCATACCAGTAGTCAGCATCTAGCCTAAGCCCCTTCACGCCTACATTGCTAAGATCGTAGCCTGCGCTAAGCTTATGTAACTCCATACCCGCAAAGGACATAAACAAAAATGGACCATAAATCGGAGTGGCTGTAAATGCCCCACAATCGTTGCCTATGCCTTGAAGTGCGGTTTGATTTTTGCTAACAGTTGAGTATGCGTATCCAAAATCAAAGCCATAAGCGTTATAAAGTCCCACCATGCCTGTGTAGAAGTCGCCATTAAAGTCATAATTCTCTTTTAAAGTGTCGGTTGTTCTTGAACCTTTATACATAGCGTTTATGCCAACCACTGCATTTTCAAAAAGCGCAGGCGTTTTGTAGCCAGCTGCTGCAAAGTAAAAGTTTATATCACCCTTTGAATTAGCGTCATATTCGAGACCCGATATATTTGCGTAAGCAGCCGTGAGCGAGACGCTTGGAACTCCATTATATGTTACAAATGAGTTAAAGATGTTATCAAATTTATAAGCATAAGGTCCAAAGCCACCGATGATAACTTTATCTTTAAATTCTGGTGCACCATCATCGCTGGATACGCCTGTTACAGCATTTGATCTACCGGCAAATTTCCAAAAGTCAGCCAAACCAATAACAGTATCCATACTATCAAGCTTTATCCGAGTGCTCACGCCCTCAAATGCCTCTTTGTAGCCTACATCTGTGTTTGTAGCAACAAGTGGTGGTACGAGTCCAGTGTATTTTGAGTTGTAGTACTGACGACCGATTTTAAGGTCAATGAAGTCACGTTTGTATTCTAGATAAGCTTCTGATAATGCTGCACCTTCGCTATTCCAGTCGTATGCGAAATAATCTTTTGCATCACTTGATGGAGCAAAATTTGCTAAGCCCTGAGCTGTAAGACCTATCCTAAAATCATTGTAAAAACCAGTCAAAAATCTGAGTTCACCGCCAATGCCACTGATATGTTGGCGATTTCTATTTGTTGCGCTAGCTGGTGGAAAGTACTCAGTTGAGTCCATATCATAGTATGTAAATACAGTTCCACTCATCTTACTTGCTTGCAGGGCCTCTGCAAGGCTATCGCTAGCATTTACGCTACAGAATCCAGTAGCCATAAGTGTAGCTAAACTAAGAGCAAGCTTACCCTTGCCTTTTGTCAAAAAACATGTTAACATCATAAACCTTTTTAATTTTTTTTGGGCACATTTTGCAAGAGAGCCGTAAGCTCAGTTTGTTTAATAATGCCACTTGTTTTGAAGCCCGGTGCAACGGGCTATCATTATGAGCGCCAAAGATCAATACCGCGTTACGAAAAATTTTACCCCCTTAACTTTTGATATCCTCCTTAGATTTATTAACAAGACTTAGAATTTTAACGCGTAGGTTTATTAAAAACGGCAAGATTTTGGTAACATTTCTAAAAATATTTTTTTAGCTTTAAATTTTTAGAATTTGATAAGTTTTGGTAACATTTTGGTAACATTTTGGTAACATTTCTAAAAATATTTTTTTAGTTTTAAATTTTTATAATTTGATAAGATTTTGGTATAATTACTACGTATGATAGAAATTTTACGTATAGAAGACGATCTTGATTTGGCTGAGCTTTTAAAATATGCTTTGGCAAAAAGTGAGATTGGCGTAACGATAGCCACAAATCCACTTGAAGGACTTAAAATTTTAAACGAAAAAAATACCTTCGATACTATGATAGAAATTTTACTTATAGAAGACGATCTTGATCTGGCTGAGCTTTTAAAATATGCTTTGGCAAAAAGTGAGATTGGCGTAACGATAGCCACAAATCCGCTTGAAGGACTTAACATTTTAAACGAAAAAAGTACCTTCGATGCATTGGTGCTTGATCTGGGCTTGCCCGATATGGACGGTCTTGAAGTATGCAAAAATGTTAGGCGGACCTATCCGTCGCTACCTATAATTATATCATCGGCTCGCACTGAGACACTAGATAAGATAAAAGGGTTTGAGCTTGGGGCAGATGATTATGTGACAAAGCCGTATGAGCCCATAGAACTTGCTTTTAGGCTAAGGTCCATATTACGCCGAGGGATACTGGTTAGCAATGACTCCAAAACTTTTTTAGTCGATAAACAAAGACGTATCATTATAAAGAATAAAGAGGAAATAGAACCAACAAAATTGGAATTTGATATTTTTATCTACCTTTATGAAAAAGAGGGAATAGTTATACCAAGAGAAGATATTTTGATACATTTGGGTCAGTCAAAATTTCAAAGCGGACTAAAAAGTATTGATGTAGCTATAGGGCGCCTACGCCAAAAAATTGGAGATGATCCTCAAAATCCACGCTTTATTCACTCTGTGCGCGGTATAGGGTATAAATTTATCAATGCGTAGTATATCTATAGTCAAATTAATATCATTTTTCTTTTTTGCAGCTCTAATTATAGTAAATTCGGCATTTTTTATCGAATCCGATAGACAAATAAGAGATGCGGAGTACTTTACTTACCAGCGCTTTATGTTAGGTATGCGCATACGCGGACAAGAAGACGGCAATATAACTCAACAGCTAGAGCAAATCGGACTTAAAGACAGCAGCCTTAACCCTAGTGAGATTAGGCAAAACGGTGAGAAAATTTTTAGCGATTCATATGCTGATATGATAAGATACAATAAAAAGTTTTATTTTGTGCCTAGATTTTTTTCTGTAGATCCTGAAATGCTATCTCAAATTATGGCTGCGGCAGGGCTTGCCCCATCAAGAAGTAGTATCATTAGGAACGGGGTGCCTTTAGAAAATTTAAAAGAACTCTCTTCACATAGAATTTGGATACTTTGGTTTGTCGTAAATATCGTAATGACGGCTTTTTTTATAGCCGTTTTAAGAAAGCTGCTAAAACTTAGAAATTTAAAAAATTTGATAAGAGAAGCAGGAGAACAAGATAAACTTAAACCGATAAAAATAGAAGCAACTGATGAAATAGGCCAAATCGCCAGCGAATTTAATGCGACAATGCAAAAAATAAATACAATAAAGGAAGCCAGAGCAGTATTTTTACGCAATATTTTGCACGAATTTCGCAACCCGATAATGAAGGGGCGGATTATGGCGGACATGATAGCTGAGCTCTTACAAGATGATAAATTTAAAAATATATTAAAACAAATTTTTATACGACTTGAAATAATATTGGGCGAAGTCGTCAAGGTAGAAAAACTTGTATCCAATGAATGGGGACTTGAAAAAAATAAACACCGAGTCATAGATATCATTGATCACTCAATAGATCTACTTTTATTAAAAGATACGAGTCGCATAGAAGTGCGAGCGGACAACGAAATAAGTGCGGTAGAGGTTGATTTTGAACTTTACACAACTGGCGTTAAAAATTTAATTGACAATGCTTTAAAATACTCTAGTGGCAAAGTTCTTGTAAGCATAGATAAAAATACGGTCTGCATAAGTAGCATAGGAGATAAGCTTGAGGCAGAAAGACTTGATTTTGAAAGGGCTTTTAACAGAAAGGTAGAGGCGTCAAATTCAGGGCTGGGTCTTGGACTTTATATAGCAAATCAAATTTTTAAAAAACATGGTCATACCTTAAAATACAAGTACGAAGATGGTAAAAATAATTTTCTGATTTATTCCATAAATTAATTTTAAAAAAGGATTGTTTTTATTACAGCAGCTTTGGGCGATACAGCTAAAATTAATAACTATATAATGCGAGCCGAAATTCCAAAAAACTGATTTAAGACATTGTAAGCAAAAAGGCTCAAGCTAAACTTTTAACCTTACCCACTCCGCCCTTTTCTCTTTCTTATTCTCCTTGAAAGCATACCAACTTTTACATGTAAAACGCTCGTAAACAATAATGTCAATTTTGTCGGTGAAATTTTGCAGAAAAGAAAGGCTACGCTTTGGAGAATGTTTTACATGTAAAAGCACGCTCTTGCACCGTAGCCTTTTTGAAGAATTTAGAAACGAAGTGAAACGGCTTTTTTTCTCCTTTTATAGCCATAGATGCGGTATCCGCTGATGGTGAGAAAGAGGGTTATAAAGCCAAGGCAGAGTGTGCCCATGGTGCGAAAGGCGCGCTCTTTTTGTGAGGTGACTATTTTTTTAAAGCCCTCTTTAGGGGCAGGCCCCTCTTCCACGACGTCTTGATCCCCCACATACAGATAGACCCAATACGACTCTTGTGGAATTTTAAGCTGTAAAGGTTTGCCTCCTTCCAAGAAAGCTTCTTCAAGTATGCGTTTGTCGATCATCGAGATAAGTGCGATTTTATTGCCTTCTAATTTTTTGCCTGAACCTTTCATCTTCCCTTCGATGCTTATCGTGTCGCTTTCAATGGGCGTTATAATGAGGTTTAAGCCTTCTATCTTATGCGCAAAGAGCTGTGTAGAGAGCAGGAAAATAAACCAAAATTTAATAACCATCAAAAACTCCTTTGCGCTCATACCGATAAAAGAGCTCTTTTTTCTCTACCCACTTTGCCATATAAAACAACACCATGCTGCTTAGTATCAATGCAAGATCCATGTAAAAAAGTATCCATGCTTTTTGATGAAAACTTTGCCAAAAGAAGAACCCACTTTTTAAACCATGAAAGAGCACGCAAAGGAGTAAAAGCCACGCAGCACTCTTTAGCATACGGGAGATAATCATGACAATGGAGCGTTCAAACACCGTATAAAAAAGCCAAAAAGACCAAAAGGCATAAAATGTGCCTCTTATCCATATCTCTTTATCGAACAGTTCGTATGCCAAAACCCAATGCAAAAAAGGCACAAGCGCACTTGAGGGAATGATGCCAATGAGGATGGCAATGCTCACACGATTGGTTAGATCAGCCAAAAAGCCTTGTTGGTGTAGTTTTTTCTCCGCCCACAACAGATAACCACTCGCCAAAGAGATGGCCAAAATAGCCCCAAAAAGGGCAAGAACAACACGAAGTCCTAGTGTCTCATCGGGCACAAAATGCAAGAAATAAAATGTTGAAAGTGTTCTGCTGATGCCATGTGTTTTATCTAATGTTTTGTGTTCTACCACAGCACCACTGCTTGCATCCAGCGTAATGCTCGGACGGTTCACACGCCCACTTTGGGCGACATTTTCCTTATCATACCCTCTAAAACGAACTTTTGCGCCCTCTTTACCGTAATGATACAGCGTAGCGTTGGTAATGGAGAGTTGTGGATAATGCTCTTGCGCTAAGGCTTGCAAGGTTGAGAAAGGAAGCATTTGCTTGGTGGTTTCGCCTCCTTTATACTTTGGCTGAGCAAAGAGAATGGGTGCTACAAGGGTGCGCATATTGCTCACCGTGCCATGCGTCATACTCCACGCAAAGGGTTGCGATGAAGAGAGCATTAAGCCTAAAAAAGCTCCTGTAAGTGCGAAAACAAGAGCGTAAGGAATGATGGCAAGCCCTGTGATTTTATGCCATGAAAGCCATGTCGCTCTCCAACTCGCTTTTGATGAAGTGCGATGGCTTCGTTTTTGTAAATAGAGCCAAAACCCTCCAAATGTGAGAAACAAAATGCCTACGCTCATCATACCCATCAGCGGCATCCCAACAAGGGGTATCACGATGCCCGTATGCAGTTCGTTAAAAAATGTTGAGATGAGATTTTCCTCTTTGGCGACTTTGAGAACCTCGTTGGTTACGGGGTTGATGTAGAGGCTGTTTTGCGCTTCGGAAGAGATTTTAAGCAAGGGATCACGAAAGCTTGGAAGCGTAATTTCCACTGGTTTATCGCCTAAAAAATGGTGCTTTTCAAGCACCTCATCCAAAAGAGCATCGATGTTAAACGCATGGTTGTGTTGTGGCGCAAAATGGCGTGATGGCGACTCCCACACTTTGAGGTAAGGCATAAAAAAGGTCAAAGTCCCAAAATAGGTGCTCATGTAAAAGAGAAACAGAACAAGTAAACCGATGATGGTGTGCGAGCGATAAAGGTATTTGAAGATAAGTGATTTCTCAAGCATACACACTCCTAGAAAAATGCGATAATACAGGCATTGATAAATGCCAGCAATGCAATTTTAACTATGACATCTAAAAGCGTTTTAGAAAACAAGAGCCAAAAGCCAAAACAACACACCAGTAGCGGTGTGAGCAACATGGAAGGAAGAAGACGCATGGCAGCGTCTCCTTTGAACACTAAGCTTAGACTCATCCCACTTAGGTAAGCCAGTCCATACGCTCCTAAAAGCGTTACGACCCCGTGCACCCAACC
Source organism: Pseudomonadota bacterium (assembly GCA_017860615.1). Taxonomy (GTDB): domain Bacteria; phylum Campylobacterota; class Campylobacteria; order Campylobacterales; family Sulfurospirillaceae; genus Sulfurospirillum. The sequence goes on from JAGDMU010000004.1 coordinate 69,120, forward strand.
GATGGTCGTTTTAAGCGCACAAAGGTATGTCCATAAACGCATCGTTAAAACTCATATGAAAAAGAGAGCTTCACATTGCGACCTGGCTCGTAGTCAGAGAGTGAAACACCGCTTAAGAGTCTGTTTTCAGACGCATGAGAGACATACGTTTCATCAAAGATATTATCAACACCTGCAATCAACGTTAAGCCCTTCACAGCGCTTGGTTTCCATTTGACCGCGATATCGTGCACATCGTACGCCTCTTTGGTTTGTTGCGCTGCGATGTATTTACGCTCCTCTTTCATCACAAACAAAGAGTCCCATGAGAGTGAGAGGTTTTTCATAAACGCATAATCAAGGTTAATGCTTAAGCTATCGCCTGGTTCTCGTTGCGTTGAAAGCCCTGTTTCTCTAAATTTAGAGTTAGAGTGTGAATAGGTTACTAAAGAGCTAAGTGCGCCGATGTCATAGACAAAACTTGCCTCAAAGCCTTGAATATCGAGTGTACCGCCATTGCTGATTTCGGCACTGGTACTCGTTGGCCATGTGGTCACGATGTAGTCATCAATGCGTGTATCAAAGACTTTAAAACTAAAGCCAATGTTGTTTGCACCCAGTCTGTTTTTGTTATGGTATTTAAACCCAACCTCTTTGTTGATGCCCGTTTCGGCTTTAAGATCGGTGTTGTCATTGACATACATACGGTTGCTTGCCAAAACGTCTACCATCTCAACCCCTTTGTACAGCGTTGTCGCACTCGCAAGTAAGCTAAACGTCTCTGTTAGAGGATACTCCGCCGCTAAGCCGTAGGTAAATTTACTGTCCGAAATTTCTCCATACACACCATCATACTTATAGTTGTTGTAACGAACGCCTGGTGTTAGGATTAAGCCATTGCTAAAGGTGATGGCATCTTCCACAAAGAGTGCGCCTGTTTTGGCTTTCTCATTTTCGCCGTATTGTTGCCCGCTCCATGTGACTTTACTGCTTTGCGTATCATACAAACCTCCGTAGGTAAAAGTGTTGTTCACCCCAGCCATCGCGACATTGGATTGGGCTTTGGTGCTGATACCGTAGTTTTTAACCACACCATCCAAAAGCCCTTCATACGGGTTCATACCAGTAGGGACGGCTCTAACGCGTTGGGTGACACCATCGCGTTTTTCATAACGCTCTAGCTCGTTTTCATTGCTGTAAAGAGAGGTTTGCAAAAAGAGGTTATCGCCTAAATCCACTTGATGTTTCAGGGTAATCGTCTCTCTGGTGTACTCAGTAGGGTAGAGGTAATTTCCTGTGGCAAAGAGGTTATACGCTTTTCCAAAATCAGGACGTGGCGCATAATCGCCCTCATCTTTGAGTTTATCGTAAGAGAGCGTGATGCGTTGAACATCGCTGATGTCATAGCCTACTTTGATCAGAGTATTGCCAACATCGCCCGCGGTTCCAAAACTCTCTTCACCCCTGCCATCTTCCCATTCGTTTTTGTCCACATAATGATGATAGAGTAAAAGATCAACTTTATCGCTCACTTTTCCATACGCGGCAACCGATCCACCAAGGCTATCATTGGAGTTGTAATTGCCTTGAATGCGCGCACCATACTCTTTGCCATCTTGCAATAGGTCTTTACCATCTTTGGTCTCAAATGCAACCGAACCACCTAGTCCTCCGTTTACAACCGAGTTATTGCCCACTTGCACATCTGCTTTTTTCAAGATGTCAGGATTGACCAGTAAATTACCGATGTGATGGAACATATTGACATTGGACACTTTTGCGCCATCGATGCTGATATCGAGGTTTTCATCTTCAAGTCCACGAATGGCGATACGGTTATTGATAGAACTTGTCCCTCCCACATCCACACCTGGTAGATCTCGGAGTAAATCACTCAGATGGTCAGCCTGTTTGGTCTCGATGGAGCTACTGCCAAGGTTGAGTGATGAACTGGTAACTTGGGTTTCCCATACCTCAACCGTTTCAAGTTTTTGCTCATCGGCAATCGCCACACTGCATAAAAGAGCGGTTGCGACCCATGATAACCCTAAACTCTTTTTGATTCCTTTTTGAAAAGCCATTTTCAATTCCTTTATACTCTTTTTAAATGATATCTGTTATCATAGTCAAAAGAAATCATATCAAAATCACAATGTGAGGAAACTAAAGCGAAATGCGCAAAAAAAATGAAGAAATTAAAATTTTAGTAGTAGAAGATGAAACCATTTTAGCCTTGCAACTCAAAATGAACCTGCAAAAATTTGGCTATAGCATCAGCGGTGTTGAAGCAAGTGCCGATGATGCCATACGCCATGTCGATACTCATCTGCCCGATATGGTGCTTCTTGATATCCATCTTAAAGGCGAAAAAAGTGGAACCGATGCGGGGCGTTACATCTGGCAGAACCACCATATTCCCATCGTCTATCTGACATCGTATTGCGATAACACCACCCTTAAAATGGCGATGGAATCAGAACCCTATGGCTATCTTTCAAAACCCTTTCGACCCAATGATCTTAAAGCAACACTCCAAGCAGCATGGTACAAACACTCCTACTTTCACCCTACTTTAGAGCTTGCACGTACCGCAAACCCAAAAATTCAACTACCATGTGGCTATGTTTTTGACCGCGTGAGTGGAGTGCTTACGTGCCATGATGAGAGTGTGAAGCTGACAGGAAACGAGATTAAACTCTTTCAAATTTTAAGTGAGTCAGCTGGCAATACCGTGAGTTTTGAGCATATCAGTACGTATATTTATCGAGAAGAGTCTAACGACCTCTCAAAACTTCGCAATCTTGTTTATAGGCTTCGCCAAAAGATAGATGCGCATTTGTTGGAAAATATTTTTGAAGCTGGGTATCGTCTCAATGTTTAACACGTTTCGCCCCCTCTCACTCTCCGCCAAGTTCGCCCTCTCTTTGTGTGCTATTGTGCTGTGTATCCTTGGGGTGATGATGGCTATTGTCATTCCCACATGGCAAGATGAACGCTTGCAGAGCGAAACCGACACCATTGATCGTCTCTTGTCTAACATGGAAAATCAAGTACTCCTTACCATTCACGTCAATTCCCTCTACAGTGCTTCGTATTGGGAAAAGATGAATTTGGAGATGCAAAACAGACTGCACGAACTTTTTGATGCTTACAGAGAAGCACCTCAGAAAGAGAAACAAACGATTATTTCACTTCTCGATAAACACTTCTCAAATTTTGCATGTAATGCGTTGTTAACACAAAACAATCAGCTCATCTATGGTACAAAAGGACTTTTAGATAGCAAAATACCCTTTTTTTCAACCTTTATCCCTCAGTATGATCAGTGGAATGTGCACGATAAAACCAAACGCATTAACATCTGCCCTGCAAGCGATAAAGAGTACCTCTACGTAAAAGCCCTGCCGCAAACTCCCTATAACATCGCCCTCTTCTGCCAGAGTAAAGAGTTTCTCAAAAGCCGCAGTGAATTTGAAGCGACCATCGGCTCTATGCTCAAACAGAGTTTTCAAACCATTAAAAGTGAAAGCACGGGGTTTGCGTATATGATGTGGATCGATGGGAGCGAGCGTCAATGTGACCACAATGCTACCTTTCGCAAAAGCCACGATGAACGTGCCAAAATGTTCAATACCGCCTGCTGTGTCAGTGAATCTTCCCCCACCGACCAACCCCTTACGGGAAACCTCAAAACATCTGATTACATTCACGCTGCCAAAGAAGGAAAGCCCATTCACCATCTCTTAACCAAAGTGGATGACCCTAGTGGCAAGCGCTACCCAGCATTGACATGGGTGCGCTATTTTAAGGGAAGTAGAGAGTACCCCTTTATCTTTGCGGCAAGCCTCTATGAAGAGGAGATTTACCGCGATCTTGATCCTATCATTATGAAGTTTTTACCTGCCATTCTTATCGCCATTTTTTCGGCATTTGGATTGGGATGGCTTCTTTTTAGGGGATTTACCTCTAAGATAGACCGTCTTTTAAGCGTTGTTAAAACCATCAAAAATGGAAATTTGAAAGAGCGAAGCCACCTCGCGGGGGAGGATGACATCAGCCTGCTTGCACACACGTTTGACACCATGTTAGACTCGCTGCAAGAGAACATTCAAACCCTCGATACCAAAGTTGCGAAGCGCACCCTAGAGTTGGAACAACTGCTCAGTGAAAAAGAGGTGCTTTTAAAAGAGATTCACCACCGTGTCAAAAACAACCTTTCCATCATCATCGCACTCATGCAGCTCAAAGAGCATCAAGCCAAAAGTGAAGAGTCTCAAGCGCTGTTACTCGAACTTCAAGAGCGCATCTATGCGATTGAACTCCTGCACCGTCAGCTCTATCAGTCCACAAGCCTTACCCACATCGATTTTGATGTGTATGTCAAAGGCCTTGTTGACAATATGCGCCACACATACGCAACCGATGATGCCAATATTTCGCTCAATGTGACGATAGAGCCTGTGACACTGAGCATTGAACAAGCCCTCTCTTGCGGTCTTTTGATGAATGAGTGCGTGACCAATGCCATCAAACATGCTTTTGATGCACATGGAGGAGCTATTCACATCCTCTTTAGCTGTAAACAAGAAGCGTGCATTTTAGAAATCCACGACACAGGTAAAGGCCTAGGCGAAACATTTTTGCTCAAAACGTATACCACACTGGGAATGCAGCTCATAGAAGGCATCGTTACCAACCAGTTGCAAGGTGAAATCGCTTATGAAAACAAAGAAGGGGCGCACTTTTACTTTCGGTTTTGCAGAGAAGTTACAGCGTAAACATCACTTGGGAGAGAATGACGATGGCAACCATCAATGCAAACATAGTGTGATGGTATATCGTTTTTATTTTTTGCTTTTTCGCTCCCATAAAACGATGCATAATGAGAGGTGCGCCAAAGAACATCGCGATAACAACAAGCCCTAATGTCATTTTGATATGTAAAAACACGTTGCTTGGCTCAAAGTATGTGTGTGCTAAAAAAAGACCACTAAGCAGTAAAAGCGTATTGTTCACTTTACCAATCAAACGTGTGCGAGGAGAGAGTGCACTCTCCATCGCCTCAAACTGAGCGCTATCAAGCGCAAAACGTGCACGAGGTAAGATAAGGGTGCGAAAATAGACACACCCGATAAACAGTATGGCAGAGGCGATGTGTATTAGTTTTGCCACAATCAGAAACGTCATGGTACTTCCTTGAAGACTATTTGATGGAGTATAGTCTATTTTGCTCTTTTTTAAAGCTGTTTTTTGCCTATTTTTTCGCCAAAGAAAGCTTATGTTTTCGCTTCCACCATAAGTAAAATCCACTCAGCACAAAAAGTGTTGTCACCACTCCTAAGATGGAGAGGATGATGCGATGTGGCAATCCCCAGATACTTCCTTTATGAAGCCCTTCCAGCCACTGCTTCAGTGTATCGCCACTGGCTTTTTTAGTAGGGATAAAAGAGGCTTTGTATGCTGCTGAATTGCCATCAAAATAGACTGTTGTTCCACCATGATCGATCTGGATATCGCGTGAACTTCGCACACTATACGAATAAACACCCCTAAGGGCATCATACATGATGGAAGATTCTTCGTAAATTTCAAACCCCTCTTTGATGGAGAGCTCTTGCATCAAACTTCGCCCAATATCACGGGCTTCTAGCCAGCCAAGCGTTGGTTTTAAACGAGGTCGTTTAAGCTCTTTGATTTTGTCGCTTTCGGTTTGAAAGTGCATCACGGAGCCAAGTAAGCGCTCGTGTAAATCATGCAAATTCAAGGCAAATGAAGACCACGCGATCAGAAGGAGAAGTGGTAAAAACCACAGCCCTGCGGTTTTATGCAACAGATAGTTTTTTGATCTCAAATCGCCTTTAAAACGCCATTTCCAGCTCTTTCTCCATTGACTCACAAAAGAGCTATTCCACTTAGGAAAGGTCATCCAAACCCCACATACGAGAACTACCAGCCACAACAATGCGGCTAATCCCATTACCAAAACACCGATACTACCTAATGAGAGCGAATAGTGCAATTTGTAGATAAATGGAAGCAGATTTTTCCACCCTTGCATGATATCTCCCCATGAACGCATCCCTTTGATGTCGCTACTGTAAGGATCCACATAAACTTCATTGTTTGCAATGGGTTTTGCCATACTCAGCGGTGCTAAAAAATAGTGCCAACTGCTTTCATGGCTTAAAGAAAGGCTCATCCAAACGACTTTTCCACCTGCCACACTCTGCTCAACTTTGGCTATGTGAGAAAGAGGGTCACTCGCACCTTGTCCTTGGTTTGGAGAGCTGATTTGCCATGGGTTCATCTTGGCATCTAAGCTATGGTAAAACGCTATCACCGAACCGCTAAGCGCTGCGATAAGGATAAAAACCCCTATCGCAACGCCTAAAATACTATGCCATTTGAAACTAAAGCGTTCTTTCATTTCCTAAACTTCTTAAAACGAGTATTTCACACTAAACATCGCGTTCAGTGGTGCACCATAAACCATGCCATCAGAGCCTATGCCTTCATAGTACTTTTTATCAAAAATGTTATTGACATTAAACTGGAGTTTGGTGTGTTTATCCATCGCATACGAGATCATAGCATTGGTGAGCACATACGCATCTTGTGTGATTTCAGTCGCACCACTTCCTGTATAAATTTTGCTTCGATAATTAAACCCTAATCCAAAACCAAATTTTTCAAGGGTGTACTTGGTAAAGAGGTTTGCCATGGTTCGTGAAGATTTGGTTTCGACTTTGTTGCCATTGGCATCTTCCGCTTCAAAATTGGCAATGCCAAAGCCCACGTTCCAGTTATCGGTAATTTCACCGTTGATATCAAGTTCAAACCCTTTGCTCACAACACCTGCAACGGCTCTGTACGCTGAATCCGTAGAACCTGGGACAAAGACGCCAGCGATTTCTTCTGCAACATTTTCTTGTTCAATTCTAAAGACAGAAAGTGAGGCATTGAGATGTTTGTCAAAATACTCTCCCTTAATACCTGTTTCATAATTGTCCCCTGTAATAGGATCTAAAAAACTCCCACTGGCATCTTGTTTATCTTGCGGTTTAAAGATGCTGGTATAGCTCACATACACCGAATGGTTGTCATTGAGGTTGTAGACCAATCCCGCGTACGGTGTAAGTTCATTTTTGAACGAGCGATTTCCTGTGCCTGTGTCGCTGGTGTATTTCCAATCCGATACCCTAAGCCCAGAAATAAGTTTGAGCGAATCACTTAAAGAGAATTTACCTGCCACGTACGTTCCAGTTTGTGTGGTTTCATGCGGTGTAGTCGCACTGCTTAATGCAAGGTTTGGATTGGCGATGTTGATGTTATTGAAATTAATCACAGGAGTTGCAAGGCTAGAGATGGGAAAGTCCATACCCCAATTGTCATACTTCATGTCACTTGTGTTCCGCATCACACCAAACACCATTTCATGCTCTAAACCTCCCAATTTAAACGGTGCAGAAATATAAAGATCGATATTTTGCTCATTGGTCAGCGCATCATTGGCATAACGATACACATACCCTTCACCGACCCCACTCGCCGCATCAACCGTTCCTCCAAAATAGAGCAAGGATGTTTCACTGTAAAGTTTACGGTACGAATAGGCAAGATTTAAAGAGACATCGTTATAGACATACTGCTTGAAATCTAAATAAGCCGCTTTCGTTTCACTGTTCCAATACGTCCAGTCTTCGCTCACCGTTTGCGATCTGCTAAAGTTAGTGCGTGTTCCATCGCTGTAAAACGCAGGCAAACCACCCCACCTAATGCCACTACGATCCAGTTTTTGATACTCAGCCGCCAAAGAGAGGTAGGTGGTTTCGGTGATGTCCATATCGACAACACCGTAAAAAACATCGTTTGTTTTCTCATAACCGTTCATATAGGAGTTTTTATCTTCATGTTTCGCGACCATTCTGCCACGAACCGTTCCCTCTTCATTGAGTGGTGATGAGACATCCATGGAAGAGCTGTACGCATCCCAAGAACCAGCAGCTACTTCAACATTGCCTTTGACCTCTTTGGAGGTTGCGTGTTTTCGCACAAAATTAAGCCCCACTGCAGGGTTTCCAGCCCCCGTCATCAAACCATTCGCACCCTTAACCACTTCCACACGATCGTAAATCGAGAGGTCAATGTCATTCGCAGCACTGTCTGAGATAGCATAAGTCGGCATACCATCCAAGAGGTAATAATCCACATCAAAACCGCGTGCTGTAGGGTAAATTCTCTCATCCCAACGGTTTAACGAAACACCTGTGACGTTATTGAGCATCTCTTGATACGACGTTACACCTAAATCTTCAAGCTTTTGGCTCGTAAGGACGGTGACAGACTGGGGTGTTTCTCTACTGGAAAGATTGAGTTTTGTAGCCGTACTCATACTCTTACTGGTGTATGAGCCTGTACCTTCGGTTCTGCCAGATTGCTCTTCGGCTTGAATCGTAATGACACCCAGTGCCACTTCAGACTCACTCTGTGGTTTGATAACTATCATATCGCCCTCGATGGAAGCCTCTAAACCAGTTCCTTTGAGCAATTTTGCAAGGGCTTCTTTTAAGCTCATAGCTCCTTTAAGGGCAGGTGCTTTTCTACCTTCCAACAGTTTTGAGTCAGCAACCAGTTGTAATTTAGACTGTTTGGCAAATTCGCCAAGGGCTGAGCTGAGATTTTGGGAAGCAATGTTGAGTTGCAAAGGTTGTGTACTCTCCGCCAAGAGAGGGGATGTGAATGCTAAAGCTGACGCTAATGCAATGGAAAGGTGACGAAATTTCATAAGGGGTCTTTCTCCTAATTTGATAATTGTTTTCATATAAGAGAAGACGTAAAAAAAACTATAAACCTGACATCGGTTATCAAAAAAAGAGATTTTTTCGATTATTTTCGCTCAATGACAACCGCATGAGTCTCTTGAGTCACTTTTACAGGCAACGCTTTGGGCAAAAGTTCTAAAAAACTTCCGAAACGTTCAATTTCAAAACTACCCGAAAGAGGCATGGAAGCAAGCTCTGCTGAGGCAATCAGCGCTGGCTTGGCACCATAACGCTCAAACTCAAACAACGCATCTTCTAAGGATGTTTTATCGAACACCAACCGACCACCACGCCAAGGAGCAACGGAGTCATTTTGCATCTTTGTAGAAGAGAGCACAAAACCTCTCTCATCTAAGGTGATCTGATCTTTTGCACGCAAAGAAGCAAGTTTGATGAGATCCCCATCAAAAGGGCGTTTGTAAGAAACATCCACACTGCCCTCTTCAACGCTGATGCGCACGTCATCTTCCACATGACGCACTTCAAAAATGGTTCCTGTGACACGCACTTGAACATTTTTAGCATCCACAAAAAAAGGACGTGCAGCATCTTTACTGACATACAATGCAATTTGCCCTTGATGCAGTTTGATGAGACGTTTATGTACGTAGTACTCAATGGTAGCATTGCTATCGGTGTCTAAAAAGAGCTTTGTACCATCGCTAAGTGTATATTCGCGCATAGCGCCAATGGGTGTCGTAACATTTTGTGCTAATTCAAGACGTGTTGAAAAGGTATTCCATTGGAAAATACCCACTGCTATGCACACCAGTGCGGCAACACAGGCATAGCCCCACCAAGGCTTTTTAGCTGCCTTATTACAGGTTTTTGGAGCAAGCCCATCGAGTTCTGTCCATAACACTTCAAAGGCTTGGTATGCTTTTTGATGGGCTGGATTCACGCGCAACCATCTCTCAAACGCATTTTTTTCAGACACACTCATGCCTTCTTGCGCTTTAACAAACCACGAAGCCGCCATTTCATCGATCCACGCTTGGCTCATAACTCCTCCTTTTGCATGGCATCCACGCTCTGTTTGCATGCCAAAAGCGCTCTAATGATGTGCTTTTCAACCGCATTTTTACTAATGCCCATCATTTCGGCAATCTCTTTGTGTGAATACCCATCAAATTTATGGAGTTTAAATGCCTCTTGAGCGCGAGGAGGTAAAGCGTTAATGGTTTGATGCAAGGTTTTCATGCGGTTAGAAGAGAGCAGATGCTCTAAAGGCTCTTCGTGTTCATGACTCACGTGTTCTGCTTCATGCAGTGCGACAGAGGTAAAATGTTTGTTTTTACGCCACTCATCAATAATGATACGCTTAGCCGTCTGGTACAAGAAAGCACGCGGCTCTAACACTGCGTCTGCTCTCTCGCCCATAGCGCTAATGCGAAGATAGGTCTCTTGCACCACATCTTTAGCAGCTTCCGTGTCACCCAGAGTTTTGCTAAAGTAGCCTACCAACTCTTTGTAGTAGCGTTCAAACATCACAATTATCTAAGTTTAAAAGCAATAGGCAAAATAACCGTACTCAAACTTTTAGGTTTCGGCAACTGGTCACCTTTGAGCTTTAACGCTGCCTCTAATGCTGCATCATCGAGCATCCCTCGTCCTGAACTTTCATGAATGGTTGCACTCACTAACCTTCCATTGGTATCAATCACCAAGGCTACCTGAACCACACCATTCCAGCCCATACGGCGTGCCGTGCTTGGGTATATCAAACGTGAGAGGACTTTATCGCGGATAATCTCAAAGTCGGTTCGCTCATACGGCTCAGCACTGGTCGAAGTTGGTGTTACAGGTGCTGCTTCTTGTACCACGCTAGGCTGTGCTGCTTGCACAGGTATGGGAGGTGTGAGTACCTCTTCATGAACCTTCTCAGGATTTACCACCTCTTTTTTGACGATGGGTTTTGGAAGCGGTTTTACTTTTTCAATGGGCTTTACAGGTTCAACCTTTTTCACCTCTTGCACAGGTGCAGGAGGAGTTGGTTCAATAGGCTTTGGTGCGACACGTTCGATGTTTGAAATTTCTAATACAACGGTTTTGCTTTGTATGATTTCAAATGGCTTTTGGTGTAAAAAGAGAAGGTAAAAGCCAATGACACTGACATGTAAAAGGATCGAAAAAATTAATGAGCGACCTTCGTAGGTTTTTACCTTGCTGTACTTGTTACTCATTTTTATTGACTACCATGCCAATTTTTTCAATTTCTTTTTGTTTCAAAAGATCAATCACATAGATAAAATCTTCGTAAGCCGCCATTTTATCGGCACTGATAGCAACAGAGTCTTCTTTGGTAAGGCTTTCAAACTTCGCCCCTAAAACATCCCTGCTCGTAAACTCACCGTTGATAAAAAACTGATGATCCGCAGTGATGCCAATCTCGTAAAATTTAGGCTCCACTTTGGTGAAGTTGCTCGCTTGCGGAAGGCTAATCTCTATTTTTCCAAGGGCGATGAATGAAGAGACGGTCAAAACAATGGTGAGAAGTACTAACATAATGTCGATGAGTGGGACGACATTGATCCCCTCAACTCTTTTTAATGCTCTCATCTTCCCACTCGCTCACTGCCACATCGACTTTACGTAAAAATGCGCCGTAGATCATCGTCGAAGGAATCGCTACGATAAGTCCTGCCGCCGTTACTTTAAGCGCTAAGGCAAGCCCCACAATCACTTTAGATGTATCGAGTGCTCCGCCACTCATACCGATCTCATAAAAGACCACCATGATGCCACCAACAGTTCCCAAAAGCCCTACATAAGGGGCATTTGAGCCGATCAACGAGATGATCGTCAAGTTCTTTGAAACATCGCGTTCAAGCCTGTTTTTACTCTCATACTGTTTGACCTGCAATGCCCTAAAGAAGGCAAAGCGTTCTATCGCATACCCCACAACCAAAATGCTCATCAAGAGCAAAATCCCTAATGCACCGTAATCTACGGCAAGTTTGATATTTTCCATTTTTCCTCTACTTCTTAACAGACGTGTACTCGCTTTGCAACGTTGCACACAGTCAGTTATATAATAACCATTCTCAGAATGTTAGACTTTTTGAGCTTAATTTCCTATGAAATTAATAACTCTTATCAAATTATAGTGTTTTATTTTTCGTCATTCTAAGAGATACAAACACGGTTTTTACCACTTTTTTTGGCGCGATACATCGCTTCATCCGCTCGTTTGATCGCCTCTTCCAAAGCGCTCTTTTCAACCGCACTCACGCCAAAACTGCATGTAATGTTTAATGACTCGATACCAGTGTTTGCGATACTTTGACGTATTTTTTCAGCGATATCAGCACTCTTTTCTAGCTCAGCTTCCACCCACATCACAAACTCTTCCCCACCAAAACGTGCTATCACATCACTTCCTCGCAGATTGGCTTGGATGAGTTTACTCACGCCTTGCAATACTTTATCGCCCTTATCATGACCATAGGTGTCATTAATCGTTTTAAAATTATCGATGTCTGCAAAAATAATGCAGCCATTTTTACCCTCTTGAAGCCTCTTTTGAAGGGCTTCATCAAAACCATTGCGATTGAACAGTTGCGTTAGGGGGTCTTTTTGCGCAAGCGCTAAAATGCGCTCTCTCTCACTCTGGCTTTTCTCGATGATGCGTAGATACTCTTTAGCTTCACGTTTCATTTGCACATAACACAGCGTATCACCTAGGTCATTTTCAACCCGAAATGCCGAGATAAACACATCTTTATAGCCTTGCTTGGATGTGCTTTTAAAGATGCCCGAAAACTCTTTAATGCGGTCTAACTCCTCTTTGAGCCATACCTCTTTGGTATTGATATAAAAAGAAGCTTGCCTGTTTTGAAGCTCTTCTAATTCAAGTCCAAACAAGGCGTGATGGCTTCTATTTTGCCAAATGTAATTACCTGCCTCATCCACAATGCTAATAGCATCATTGGAGTGTTCAAAAATGGTTTGAAACAGAATAAATTTCTGCCCAAACGCATAAAAAAGCATATAAGCACACAGGCTTAAAAAAAGAATGAGAAGAATGAGCAACACATAAAAAGCACCTCGTTCATCATGGCTTATCATCGGCGTTATTTTGCTCAGAACTGCGCCTGCAACGCCTAGAGAAAAGAGGCTAAGCCCAATAAAAAGAGGTGTTTTTTTAGTGCGCACGTTTAGTATCCTATAAAGGCAAGCAGATGAACAACACTATAGGCTAAAACCCATGCCGTTATATTGGGGAAAAGGAGGTACAACAGACGCCATTTTGTCTCTTTAACTTCACTAAAAAAAGCGCCCATCGCCGCAAAGCACGGTGAATAGACCATCATCAAAATCAAAAAAGCGACACCCGCTTTAAAGTCAATGGACTCTCTTACCACCGCAATTAAGCCTTCACTTGGCTCACTCTCTTCCATCTCCACCGAATTTAGCGCAGCCAAAGTGCCTACCGCGACCTCTTTGGCGGCAAGCCCCGTAATAGCGGCAATGCTCATCTTCCAATCAAACCCTAAAGGCTCAAAAACAGGCTCTATCGCTTTGCCGATGGTTCCGATGTAACTTTGCTCTAACGGCACAGAAACGCCATATTCATCCAGGGGATAAGTACTTAAAAACCAGATCACCAGTGAAGCACTGCCTATAAAAAGACCTGCGCGCTTTAAAAACAAAATGGAGCGAATCTGAAGCTCTTTGAGAAGCGCAAACAAAGAAGGCAGGCGGTATTTTGGCATCTCCATGACAAAGGGTTCACTTTGCCCTGAGAAGATCAGCCCTCTTAAGATGCGCGCTGCGACAAGCCCCAAAATAGCACCAATCACATAGATAGCAAACAGCAAGTTGCCCGCATTTTCAGGCTCAAAAAAAGCACTTACAAACAGCACATACACAGGTAGTCTTGCGGAGCATGAAAAAAAGCTAATGACCAACATCGTAATGAGTTTATCTTTGGGATTTTTAAGTGTCTTAGTTGCGATGTACGCAGGGATGGAACATCCAAAGCCTGTTACAAGGGGTATAAAACTCTTCCCATGCAAGCCAAAGCGTTTAAATATCCCATCAAGCAAATACGCCGTTCGTGCCATATAGCCAGTCTGCTCTAGCAGATTGATACCCAAAAACAAGATGATAATATTGGGCAAAAATCCTATCACCGCCCCAATAGAAGGAATGACCCCTTCGCTGATGGCTTGGTTTATCACACCCTCAGGCAGTGCATTTTTCACCACATCCGCAAACGCTCCAACGACTTCCTCGATCCATGCCATAGGGATTTCACCTATCACAAATGTGACTTGAAACAGAAGCCACATAATGGCAAAAAAGAGTGGCAACCCAAACAGTTTATGAATCAAAAGCGTGTCTATCTTGCGACTCAGTGCATCATAGGATGGTTGTTTGACAGCGATAGAGCATAAAAACTTGATGATGGAACTTCGTGCCGATGCCATCACAAAAGCATGGTTTTCTTCTGCTTCAAGAATGCCCAGTTTGGCTTGTTCATGGAGTAGTACTTCGTAAAACTCTAAAAAGATGCGCTTATCGTGAATCAGTCGGTAAATGTCTTTATCATTTTCTAACAAACGAAGCGCGTAAAAACGTTTATGGGGCGCTAACGCTTCATCTTTCTCCAAAAGTGCGCATAAGCGCTCTAAAGCCATCTCAATATTGCGGTCATACACAAGATTGTGATTGGCTTCGCCAAAAGCGTGCATCTCTAAAATCTTCTGCACCAGCACATCAACGCCCCGTGTCTCTTTGGCAGAGACCAACATCACAGGAACACCCAGTGCCTTGGAAAGCGTCACATTATCAATTGAACCACCACTTTTTTCAACCTCATCGATCATATTAAAACACAAAATGACCTTGGTATCGAGTTCTAAAAGTTGCAGAGTTAAGTCAAGATTTTTACTCACCGCGTTACTATCGATGACATTGATAATGAGGTCATACGCACCTTGCAATAAAAAACGCTTCGTCACCTCTTCATCGGGAGCATAAGCGTTAAGCGAGTAAATCCCTGGCAAATCGGTAATGATAACCTCATACCCACCCCTTGTTACATGCACCTCTTTTTTCTCAACCGTCACACCTGCAAAATTGCCTACTTTAAAACTAGCCCCTGAGATGGCATTAATGAGCTCACTTTTGCCCACATTCGGCTGACCAACGAGCGCCACACGAATCGTCTGGCTCATGCGCATTGCTCGATTAAAATGGCTTCAGCCTCTTCTTTACGAAGCGCTACAATGGTACTTTCCACACGCACATCAAACGTTCCTTTGGCAATGGTCATTGCTAAAAGCGTGATGGGAGAGCCTAAGGAAAAACCCATGGATAAAAGACGGTAACTCAGAGGCGCTTTAGCTGTAATTTTGGTAATGGTATAGCTCTGATTGAGCTTGGCTTCGGAGAGTTTCATAGGGCATCTTTTGAGGTAAGATTGAGATGTTTAAAGATGTAGCCTTGCACAAAATCAACGCCTAAAGACTTTGCAATTCTAAAATCCTCCTCACTCTCAACCCCCTCTAGCACACTTTTTTTGCCTTGTGCTTTGGCAAAGGCTAAAAAGCCTTTGAGAATTTCTTGATAATCCTCGCATGCTCTAATTTTTGAAAGCCATGTACGATCAAATTTTAAAAACTGAGCCCTTTTAGTTAGGTCAAAGCAAAACGGTTTTTTATCATTGCCAATATCGTCTTGTGCGATGGGAATACCGCTTTTTTGAATCTCATCTAAACAGTGTGAAAGCAGTGTGGTTTGCATATCATCCGTATTTTCGGTGACTTCAATGCAAATATCCTGCACCTCTTCAAACAGATCATGCCAATACGCGATCTTTTCACTATCGCTAAAATTATGTGGATCGATGTTGACGAACAACATACCGCCTTCTTGGGGGCGATGGGCTAATTGCATGATTTTTAAGGCACGCTCTAGCCTGAAAAAAAGCTCTTTGACTTGGTGCGCTACTTGCAAAATGGGGGTTGGAGGGATTTGTTTGCCATTTAAAACAAAACGAGCCAATGCTTCGTAACCGTAAATATCGCCATTTTTCATATCGATGATGGGTTCATACTCAACCCAAAAACTTTGTGTCTCAATGATATTGCAGATATCATCGTAATTAAGCAGTTGTTCGTATGTAGGAGTTGTAGGGATAGACATCATAAAACCTTTGGAAATAGCTAAAATGAGTCCTAATGCACGTTAGGACTCACTTGAAGCGTTTATTTTTCGAGCATACATCCGCCGTTAGGATTGTATTTTTTACAGAGTTCACAAAAGACAGAGCTTTCGCTTCGTTTCGCGCAGATAAATTCAATCGCTTTACGCTTGGCTTCGTTTTTGAATTTATTCATCGCATTATGGTTCAAGAAATTGGTGAGCATAATCACCAACGTCACATCTTGCGGAATCTCTTTTTTTACCACAGAAGGATTTCTCGCATCCCAGTGCGTAACCTTCTCAAAAGAGAAATCCTGTAAAACAGAGGCTATGGAATCAATTTTATCGCCACCTATGACAAGTACTGCTGACATCACTTCTCCTTTTTGATAATTATTATTGAAATAATAAGATAGTTAACCTTAATTTCTTTTAAATTTGAGAATAGTTATCAGTTAATGCAAAAAAATCCCTTTATCCTTTTTACAATGGGAGTTCGCTAAAATAACGTTTACTTATTTTGGAGCTACCATGACACTCTCTTCCATTGCCCTTACATTTGCCGAAGCCAATCGCTATTTTAACACCGAACTCTCTGCACATTTTCGAGCTATTGATGAAGGTAGCCTTATGCCAATGCTGCTTATTTTTGCACTCTCCTTTGGGTATGGTGTCGTTCATGCCATAGGACCAGGTCATGGCAAAGCTCTTGTAGCGGGTTATCTTTTAGCCAACCCTACCAAACGCTCTCATATATTTCAAATAGGCTTTATGATCGCCATTGTTCATGCACTCTCTGCGCTTGTCGTAACACTGGCAGCAACGTATCTCATCCAAATCAGCGCTATGAAACTTTTTCGCCAAGTCAATCCACCGCTATTTCAAATCTCAGGAGCGCTCATTGTTCTTATGGGTTGTTGGTTACTCTATGATGTGTGGCGTTCACGAAGTATCACTAAAGAGAGTATTCGCCCTCAGAAAAGTCGTTTTGGTGTTGTAGTTTTAGCAGGCGTTGTGCCCTGCCCTGGTGTGATTACCCTCTGCTTTTTTGCCATTACATTAGGGCACATCACCATTGGTATGATCGCAGCTGTCTTTATGAGCCTTGGCATGGGACTCACTATCTCACTGGCAGGATTGCTGATAAACACCCTTCAAAAAGCACGTCCTATCGTAACACAACCACGTTGGTTCTGGGCATTGCGTTTTATAGGTGTTTTATGTGTCATCGCTTTAGGGATTTGGTTCTTACTCAATCCTATGTCCACACGAGCGTTTTAGTTCATGTTGAAAAAATTTCTTTTAGCCTTTCTATTTTTAATGCTACCCTATCAGCTCTATGCCTGTGCACTCTGTTCGCTGTATACACCCTCTGCAACGGTGAGCATCAACTTAGAAGGCACACCTACTAAGATAGAGACGATAACCTTTCAATGGACCTTTAGCCAAGATTTCATCAATACCCTTTTAGAGCGTTACGATGAAAACCATAACAAAAAGCTTGATCCTAAAGAGTTGGAGCGCATTAAAATCATTTTGGAAAATTACATTGCAAAACGTCATTATCTTACCAATATTGAATACGTGAGTAGTGCGAGTGCGCAAGCCGAAGTCAAAAAAATTCCTCTTAAAATCGTCAGTAAATCGTTTTGGCAAGAAGCGGATACACTGGTTTTTCGTTTCACGACAAAGGTCAACCAAGACCTTACAACAGGCGATGAGCTTTCGTTTGTCATTGAAGATAAAGAAGAGTATTTTAAATTTTTAGTCCATACCGTGACACATACGATTTCTGAGCCTTTTGCGCTTGAATTTAACCTTTTTAACCATATCGCTTTTACCAAAATAACCAATGGACAAACCTTACAACCCAAAGAGCAACACACAGAAGTCACAACGCCACAACCACAAGAGCAACCCAAAGAGCTACCACCTTCAATGTCATGGTTGCAATCACGCCTTATGCACATGCAACAAAACATCCAAGAAGCCATCACCACGTTAAAAGAGAAAGGTACATTCACAGCCTATGCCCTATTCTTGGGCATCTCCTTTTTATACGGTCTGCTTCATGCCGCTGGACCTGGGCACGGTAAAGCGCTTGTCAGCTCTTACCTCTTTGCCTCCAAACATCGCTACAGCAAAGCGCTCAGCATGGCAGCACTCATTGGCATCGTGCATACCTTTGCAGCTTTTTTGCTCACCCTTGTCATTTACGCCTTGTTCGATCTTTTCTTTAATGCCTTTTTTATCAATGTCACCTACTATGCGACCAAACTCTCTGCACTCATCATTATGGGTATTGAGGGTTATTTGGTGTTGGGGAAAATCAAAGCAATGCGAAGTACCCCAAAAATTGTCTCGTTTTCAGCACATCCCTTTGCGTGTCGCTGTTCAGCGTGCTCACCAAAATCCCAAAGCAGCGATTGGGGCGTGGTTCTTAGTGCTGGCATCATTCCCTGCCCTGGGACTATTACGATTTTTATTTTTGCGCTAAATACGGGAGCTTATCTTTTAGGCTTTTTAGCAGCTCTAAGCATGAGTCTAGGAATGAGCTGTGTCATCGCGCTTACTTCATTAGCCGCAGTCTTTACCAAAAATCGTTTTCAAACCAAAAGCCCTAAAATACTTATCTACAGCGAGATGATCAGTCTTGCCATTATGTTAGGTCTTGGCTTCATACTACTCATTGCTTAAGGAGCAGATGTGTTTTTTCGCTTGATTGTTTTCGCCTGTTGTCTCAGCACCTTTTTAGGGGCGCATCCGCATGTTTTTATCGACACCAAGGTAAATGTATTGCCAGAAAAGATCGTTTTGACATGGAGTTTTGATGAGATGAGTTCGGCTATGCTTATGGACGATTACGATAAAAACAAAAATAAAAAACTCGATCCTGATGAAGTGGCTTTTATGGAGAAAGATCACTTTAGAACATTAGAGCCTTACACCTACTTTACTCATATGTCCGATGGTAAAGATGAGTTTGATCTTAAACGCATTATCGAATTTAACGCCTCTTTTGAGAACAAAAAGCTTATCTATACCTTTGCGATTCCCAAACCAAAATTTAAAAAATATGAACTGCGTTTTTACGATGCGGAGATGTATGTTGCACTCATTGTCAAAAAAGAGTGGTTGCACTGTTCTGATGGTATTAAATGTAAAGTGGAGAGTTACGACGCGGACTTTTACTACGCGTATAAAGTCGTTGTCCAAGAGTAAAGAGAAGGCATTTTGCCTTCTCTTCGTTTAGCACGTGCATTTGCAGAAAAGCAGACGCTCTTTTGCACTTTTTTGAGTCGATGCTTCGACCTTTTCACCTTTTTTTGATTGATCTAAACGCTCATTTTTGGACTGAGCATAAGCCATCTCGCACGCACTCATGCGCACTCCTTGAGTGAAGTATTTAACTGTTCGCACCATGTTGCAATGCGACTGTCTGTCAGTTCACTTTGATTGTCCTCATCAAGGGCAAGCCCTACAAATTTACCGTCAATCACCGAAGCTGAGCTGTCATAAGAGTAGCCTTTGTCTTCCCATGCGCCAATGACTTTGGCCCCTTTTTCGACCACCGTATCGTATATAAGACGCATACCACTTACAAAATCACTTCCATACCCTTCTTGATCCCCTAGCCCAAAGAGTGCTACGATTTTACCACTCAGGTCTGCTGATTTGAGATGACTCATAAAGCTATCCCAGTCATCTTGCAAATCACCATCGTACCATGTAGATGTGCCTAAAATGAGCATGTCATATTTGGCAAGATCATCACCATTTTTTAACTTACCCACATCGTAAATATCCGTATTTAAATGTTTTTGAATTTTCAAAGCCGCATCAGCAGTATTACCATTGGTGCTTCCGTAAAAAACAGCTATTTTCATAAACTCATTCTCCTTTATTAAGATTTAGTAGATAGTATAAGGGACTAATTTTAGGGTGTATTCAATGCCTAAAGCATCGAGTTTTGGACTACGAATAGGCACATGTTTTCTGAAATTTTCATTTCTAGGAAAGAGCAGATAGATGTGCTTACACTCTTGCGATGCGAGCAGATCAATCGCACGGTTTATCTCTTCATGTGCTTCAAGATCAACCCTATGCTCTATGGTTTTCCAGGTTGGATATAAGTGTAATGCCTCTGCACACTCCTCACTTTGAATCACAATGCGTGAGCTCTCTTGCGTAATCGCTTTGTCAGGGTTTTGACGCTTTACGCGACTAAACACATGGTGTGTAAAAAGCTCATAACTGTTGATGGTAAAACAAAGATTGGGATGCTTTGCAAGCAATGCCAAATCTTCTTTATCAAAACGTTTACTGATTTCGTGTAGGGTTGAATGCACTTCGGACATCGGTCACCTCTTTTTGTTTTTGAAATGATAACCGTTTTCAAATAAGAAGTCAATATCTTTTTATTCAATTCGCTGTAAAATATATTTTTTACTTATGAGGAGCCGTTATGCCACTGGATCTTTGGACGTTTTTAATCGCTATTACCGTGCTTACAATGACCCCAGGCGCGGACACGATGATTGTTATTCGCAACACACTAAGAGGTGGAGTGAAAGATGGATTGGTGTCAAGCTTAGGGATTTGTTCAGGTCTTTTTGTGCACGCGACACTTTCAGCAGTGGGTATTTCAGCGATTTTACTCTACTCTGCAACTGCTTTTACTTTTTTAAAAACATTGGGGGCACTCTATTTACTCTGGCTAGGCTTTAGCTCCTTAAAATCATTTTGGAATGCAAAAAGAGTCCATCAAACACCTGTTGCACAAAAAGTATTTTCTTTTAGAATCTCTTTGCAAGAGGGCTTTTTATCGAACGTACTTAATCCTAAAGCAGTTATTTTTTACATGGCATTTTTGCCACAGTTTATCTCACATGAACATTCAGCGCTGATGCAGTCACTTTTTTTAGCGCTCTTACATTTTAGTATCGCAACACTCTGGCAAGCGATATTAATCTATACGATTGTTTCAGCCAATGGTTTTATCACGAAAAAAAACGTACGCCAAAGTCTCGATGCCATTTCTGGCATCGTTATGATAGGTCTTGGCATCCGACTTTTTTTAGAAAAGCGTTAAGCGAGTATCTTTCTCAAAGAGCTCTCTAAATCAGGGTATCGAAAGACAAACCCTTTTTCTAAAAGCGCCTTCGGATAAGCTTCTTTACTATCAAGTAGCACGGTTGAGCCTTCGCCAAAAAGCATTTTGATGATAAAAGAAGGGACAGGAATAAACGTTGGTCGATGTAGTACTTTTCCTAAGATTTTGGTAAAGTGAAAATTGGTAAGTGGTTCTGGAGCCGTCGCGTTAAAAATGCCCTCACACTTTTGCTCTAACACAAACGCATAGATGGAAACCAAATCATCAAGGTCAATCCAACTGGTCACCATTCTTCCATCACCTATAATGCCTCCAAGCCCCATCTTAAAGGCTGGAAGCATCTTCTCCAGTGCTCCTCCATCACGCCCTAAAACCACACCAAAACGTAAAATGGTTGTGCGTTTTGTGCATTTCTGAGCCTCATGCTCCCACGCAAGGGCAAGTTGTCCTAAAAAATCTTCCCCAAATTTTTGGGTACTTTCATCACATGGAATGTTGTTAGGATAAATGCCCACCGCAGAAGTAGAGATAAAATGCTCCACATCACTTTGATTGATCGCCTCAACCAATTTTTTGGTTGTATCTATACGGCTTGAGTACAGCACTTTTTTATACGCTTCATCCCACTTGGCCACAATCGGAGCACCCGCAAGATTAAACACCGCTTGTACCCCTACAAGCTTTTGACGAATCGCTTCAACATCATCACCACGTTCAATGACCACAAAATCAGGAAATCTCTGTTTTAACGCATTGGCAACAAATCCACTTGCCCCACTCATCGCTACTTTCATCTTAGTGTCCTTTTAAATGGTGTCGAATTTTTGGGTCGCTCATATTTTCACCCCTGAGCATACGAAGGCGCATTTCATTAAAGTCTATCATACCCTCTTTTAAACTTTCATACGCTCCAAATCCATAATGCATCGGCGTTTCATCATCACTGTTATAACTTGCTTTTAAAGCATCAATATAACGATTACTATCGTTACTAAACACCCAAAACGTAATGGTGTGTGGCTCTATCTTTTGCTCTTTTAACCATAAAATGGCACACCCAATATCATCAAAAAAGTGAGTTTTTAAATCGTTTGTTATAATTTGGGCTGTGTTTTTTTTACCCACAAGGTACATATGACACTGTGGGCATTGCACCGTATTGTCTTTAAAGTCTAGCGGAACCCTCTCTTTATTGGTAATGTCTGTGGGTAGCTGATTTTTAAGATGCAGCGTGTAAAAAAGTCCCCCCAGCGCTAAAAGTGGAAACACAATAAGAATGCCAATTAAAATATTTTTTTTCAAAGCCAGACTCCATTACGTATAAAATAAACAATCGGGTAGAGTGAAATGATGACAACATAGAGCGTATTAAAGCCCACAGAGAGCTTACTAAAACGCATCTTCTCTTTGGAAATAAGCGATAACATCGCTCCACCCATCCCATAAAAGGTTCCTAAAAACAGCAATGTGTAAAGCAGATACCCCACATAATAATAGTCCTTTTGCAACAAACAAAACGGACAGCGGTGTGTAGGAAGTTCATACACATAAGGGCTAAAGAAGACAATCAAAGCGATAATCGCAAAGATAAGAAACATCGCATTGGAGAAGAGGATTAACACATTATGTTTCAGCCAAAAAGCCAGTAAACTCATCGCAAAAAAACCATAAAAGAGGCCAACCCACAGCAATTCATCCACCACAAAGAGCAATGAGATGTACGAACTACTGGCAGCGGAGAAAAGCGTGCCACAACAGCTCACGATTTTACTGATATTAAGACTTACAAAAAAAGCTATTTCAAGCCCAATTTCCACAAATAAAGGAAAAGAAAACGCCACAAAAAGGATAAATTTAAGCCGTGTATAGGGTAGCTTTTCACAACGCATATCCGCATAATGAAGCAGTAACCAAAACCCAAAGAGATAGAGATTGAAAAGTTTAAAAAGTGTGAGATAAAGCCCAAAATCCACCGAATTGACAACACCACTGGCACACATCGCCCCTGCTATGATGTTGGAAAGCTTATCGCAGGTGTAGATAAAAAAGAGGAACAGAGGCAGTTTGAGCATAAAGATGTATTTGATGATGGTCGCAACCAGATAGCTCTGTTTGGTAAGGCTGTACTGAAGCGGTGTACTTGCGTCATTATTCCAATACAGTGCGAGCCTAAACGAGAGAAAAAAAGCAATCACACCAAAGAAAAGGAAAATGGTGTCTAGTGTTAAGAGTGCGATAATCTCAGGCGTCAAGCTCATAAAATCATCTCACCATTTTTAATCTCAATAATGCGATCTACAAACGGCAGTTCAAAAAAGAGCGGATCATGCGTTGCAATGAGTAAGGTCACGCCACTGTGTTTCAATGCTTCAAGCGAGGCTATGAGTTCACGTGAAAGTGTTTCATCGAGGTTCGCCGTTGGCTCATCCGCAAGAATGATGGAAGGGTTATTGACCAAAGCCCTTGCAATGGCGACGCGTTGCTGTTCGCCCCCTGAGAGACGGTTAACCCGCATTTTGGCTTTATGAGCGATACCGCATTGCTCCATGGCTATTTTGGCTTTTTCTTCTAAAATGCGCACAGGCAAATTTTCAGGAATCAGTGGGGCTATCACATTCTCAAGTGCTGAGAGATAAGGGATAAGATGAAATTTTTGGAAAATGAACCCAATTTTTTCACGCCTTAACTGCGCACTAAAGGATTCAGGTAATTTAGAGATCTCTTTACCCTCCACACTGATTGTTCCACTGCTTGGTTGCATCAGTCCTGCAATGAGGGAGAGCAAGGTACTCTTTCCACTGCCACTTGAGCCTTTAAGCACCACGCATTCACCCTTTTTAATCTCCAAAGAGACCTTTTTAAGCGCATGGGCTTCTTCATCCCCTTGCATAAACTGTTTGCATACCTCGTGAAGGACTATCATCGCATCACCTCGTCAGCATCAAGTGTTGAAGCTCTCCACGCAGGAATGAGTGTGGCTGCAATGTAGATGGGCACACTGAGCAAAAAGAGTAAAATCAGCATCGAAACATCCACACTAAAGGGAAGCGCAAAAGAGGGTTTTAATGCAGAATAGCCCATAAAAAGGTTACGTAAAAACGATGCTTGCAGAGCATACACATAAAAAAGTGAACAGGTAATGCCCACAAAGAATGCACTCAAAGAGAGGGTAAAGCTCTCATAGAACTTCTCTTTTAAAATGTCATCACTGCTCCAACCAATGGCTTTTAAAATACCAATCTCCTTCTTCTCTTCAGAACTTAACCCACTGGTTTTATCGTAAATGATGATAAAAAAGGCAAACGCACAGATGCTAAAGAGCGCTAAAAAGAAGCCACTTTTATAATCAAAAATATTCTGGTAACTCACCCTGATGTCATCTTGGGTAATGGCTCGCATATCAGGATAGCGTTCATTGATTTTTTGCACGATGGTAGGGATTTCTTTGACATTGGCAACTTTAACGATGATATCGGTGGCTTTGCTTTTATCCATTCCAAAAATAGCGTAGGCAAGCTTTTTAGGAAGGATGATAAGATCATTGGATTCTAACGCCAAATCAGAGTGAAAGACACCCGCGATATGAACTCTTTGCCATTTACCTTCACTGGTGATAAAGTTAAAAAACTCGGTGTAGTAATTCTCACTCAAAATCTTTTGAACACCCTCACCAATGATCATGCCATTCTCTTTTTCAAGCAGTTTGATGTCAAAACGCTGTGTGAGTGTAGAGAGTGTTGCGGAGTACTGCTCTTCATACGCATCAATGCCGACAATGGAGAAGTTAACGCCTGCGGGTTTAAAGTAGTAGTAACCCCATACACGAGGCGTCACGGCTGAAATACCCTCAATATCTAAGAGTGCTTCTACTCGTTCTAAAGGTACATCGCTCTGTTTGCCAGCGATAAAACGCTGCAAAGTAATTTGGGGTAAGGTTTTAAGGGTGGTGTTTAGCTCCAGTTTAATCGCATCCGCAATCATCAAAACCGAAGCGAGGACGAAAATAAGCAGGCTTAAGATAAAGAAGATGAAAAAGCTTTTGCCAAAGCGGCGCATTAAAGAGCGGATGGCGTAATCAAGCAGGAGAAAGTTAGGTTTAAAAAACACGTTCTATCCTTGAAGGATGCATATAAGGCGCATAACGATAGACAAAGGTAGAGGGAAAATACTCTAACAGTTCAGGCGATTCGTTAAAGTAGGCAAACACTCCACTTAGGCTTCGATGACGCACATAGTGTGCTTCATTCACAAGGGCTAAATCGGGTAAGCCTACAAGTCCACTTAAGGTCTCTTTTTGTGTTATTTTTTCTGGGCTTAATGCGTGTGCGGAAGAAAAGTAAAATACCTGTGCCATTAATGTGACACCAAGCATGAATAACAGTGCAAAAAACGTGTATCTAGCGTGCATTACTTCTCCTTAACCTAAGAGAAGATTGTACCACAGCAGGGCACTTTTATCAATACCCTCTAAGGCGTATTGGAATACAATAAACAGACAAAACGTGTTTTAAAGGATAGGTATGGAACTTGATATTTGGTTAACGATGCTTGTCGCATCTATCTTGATTAGCGTCTCCCCAGGAGCGGGTGCGGTGGTTTCGATGAACTATGGACTTAAATACGGACTGAAACGCTCTTATGCTGCTATTATGGGGCTTCAAGTAGGTCTTTTTGTGCAAACGTTTGTCGTAGTCATCGGACTTGGTTCACTCATTATGAGCTCATTGCTTCTTTTTAACATTATCAAATGGATTGGTGTTGTTTATTTGGTCTTCTTAGGCGTGATGAAGTTTATCGAAAAGCCACACTTGCCTGATGATACGGCTAATATCAAGGCGTTTTCCGCCTCAAAAGCGTTTATTCAAGCCACACTGATTAACCTCACCAACATCAAAGCAACGGTTTTTTTGGTGGCATTCATTCCCCAATTTTTAAATCCAAATGAGCCTCTTTTAGGGCAGTTTGTCATCATCTGTGCCACATTGATTGGCGTTGACATCATCGTGATGACAGGCTATAGCTCTTTGGCTTCAAAGCTCAAACATGTCATCAAATCCATTCGTGCGATTCAGATTCAAAACAGACTTACAGGTGCTTTTTTACTCTTGGCAGCCTTTTTTATCTCGACTGCCAAACGCGCTTAACTAAATTTTTTGGTGTAAACTTCTTCATCAAACCCGACTAAAAGCGCTCCATCTTCACACTCAACGATGGGGCGTTTAAACAGCAACTGCTCTCTTAAAAGCCAGCTTCTTTTTTCAACATCACTGATCTCTTTGGTTAATCCCAAGGTTTTAAACTTCGTTCCTTTGGTATTGAAAAGAATAGACATAGGCTGAGAACTAAGCCACTCTGTAAGTTTTGCTTCGCTGATTTGTGTGCTTTTAAGATCAACAAACGTATAAGGAACCACCTTCGCTTTAAAAAATGCTATCGCTTTTTTTACACTGCCACACGTCGTAATACCATACACTTTAATCATACACTCTCCTTATGAATTGATCACACTGTTTATTTCAATGCGATTTCGTCCTTTTTGTTTGGCACAATACATCGCCTTATCGGCTTCACTAAAGATGTGCTCTTTGTGCTGTTTATCATACCCAAAAAGTGCTACACCAATACTGGCAGTACACTCATGGGTTATTACTTTTTCATTCTCTTCTTCATCCAATAAAAGAACATAAGGAGCTCTCACATGAAAGAGTATTTTAGAAGCTACCTTCATCGCTTCAGCTTTAGCACTCTCTTCGTCTTTGCTTAAATCACCAAGTGCGACAATAAACTCATCGCCACCAAAACGCGCCACAATATCACTTTGGCGCACACACGCATTCAATCGCGCGGCGACATCTGTAAGCAATAAATCGCCTGCTTTGTGCCCAAAAGCATCATTGAGTGGCTTAAAATTATCCAGATCAATGACTAAAAGTGCACCCCAATGATGATGACGTTTTGCTTGCGCCAAGAAAAAAGTAAACTGTTCATCAAACATTCTTCGATTGGGCAGTCTTGTTAATGGGTCATGAAACGCTAATTCTTTGATGAGCTCTTCTGTTTTTTTACGTTCCGTAATATCCGTAGAGATACCACATAACGCATAGATACTTCCATCTTCATTCATTAAAGGCATTTTCGTTGAAAGGTAGGTTGTTGAAATACCTGTCTGTTTATCGGTATTGGTCTCTTCAAGTGCCACTTTACGCCCGTATTCGATGACTTCATTATCAACTTTACGGATATTTTTAGCGGTTTTTTCATCAAAAAATTCAGGATCTTCATGCCCTATAAGCTCATCGAGCGTTACACCGAAAAGATCGCATGTTTTTTTATTGGCGTAAAGATAACGATACTGGGCATCTTTGATATAGATATATGCTTCAACACTGTCTAAAATGGTATTGAGTTTAGCTTCACTTTGTAAAAGCCCTTTGGTACGCTCTTGCACTATCTCTTCGAGTGCAATCTTATTGGAACGGACATACTCTATCATCGAGATGAACTGTTTAGAGAGATCTTCAATTTCAGCTGTGCCAATGGGTCTTAGATCAATTTCATATTGTCCATGCTCAATTTTTTGCATCAACCTTTTGAGCTTACTAAGAGGATTGAGAATGAGCGTATGCAGTTCTATACTCACTGCAAAGAGTGCCACTAAAAAAAGAATGCTCAGCATAGGAAGTATCGAAAAATCTTTAATAATCTCAAGCTCTTTCTCATCAATCAGCGTTAAACTAAACCAATCCACTTCTTGAAGGTAACTCATGCCAAGCAGTTGTTTTCTGCCATCATACTCTACCCAAAATGTACGAATTTCATGAGGGTGTTCACTCAAATATTTGATGGTTTCACTAATGGCATCACGATCTTTTTGGTGCAAAAATAACGCATTAATTTTTTTATGGCTTCCATCCGCTTTTTGAAGATTTTCATAAGTGTTGAGTTGTATGTCACGCTCAAGCTGAATGTCTAAATGGCGGTTAATAAAAAAATTTCTCACCCCTTCTTGCTCAATACCCACAGACTCTCGCACAAAGCGTGTAAAATCCATTCCTGTACCCACGATACCCACAATCTGGTCATTAACCTTTATATCGTAGTTAAGCCATACATACGTATTGCCCAAAAATTCATCGGTGTCAACATTGATCTGATACGCTTTGTTATCAGAAAGAACCGCATAAAACCAAGAGTCATTGCTTCTTGAAGCAGAGAGTTTGTACTGCAGTTCTTTACCTGCATAACTGTTTTTCGCATCGTTAAAATAGTAATTCTCGCTCTTCACAAATGCGGCAAAGTAACTTTTACTCTGGAACTTTTGTCGATACGACTCTAAAACAGCTAGCCCTTTTTGACGGTTTACTTCATTGGTGTCATCCAGTGCCATAGCCAGCAAAGCAGGCTCTTTAATCATCTCTTGAATAATTTCAACTTCATGAAGCAACGGAAGCAGTGTTCGATTTTTATCGAAAATGATCTGCTTTTTGATAAATCGCTCTGCCCATTTTTCATTGATTTTAGAAAATAAAATCTCTGAATAAGACCAAACACACAAAGAGAAAAAGATAAAAAGTGCAAACATAAAGGTAAACAGTTTCCCTTTGAGACGCATTCGGACTTCCTTATATTCCTTATTTTTTAGATTATAACAATTTTTGGTAACAAATAAAAATGAATTGATGGTTTTAATTTAATCATGTAAGTATCATTGCTCTATAATAACACCACTCTTTTACAAGTTGGAATCTATGAACAATCTCTCACAAGAAGCACAAGGCTACATTTACGCTGTTTTAGCGTTTGTTTTTTGGGGCTTAGTGCCAATTTATTTTAAACTGATCTCCACTGTTTCAGCCACAGAGATTCTAGCACACCGCATCATCTGGTCGGTGGTATTACTCTTTGGTATGATGTTTTTGAGTCGCCAATTTGGAGCTTTTAGACTACTAATCAAAGATATTCACAAAATCAAATACCTTGTTCTCTCTGCCTTTTTAGTCTCACTCAACTGGCTTGTTTTCATCTGGGCAGTGGGTCACAATATGATTGCAGAATCAAGCCTAGGCTACTACATCAACCCACTTGTTAATTTTGCATTAGGCATCCTCTTTTTTAAAGACCGCCCCTCTTTTTGGCAAAAAATTGCTATTGCTTTAGCGTTTATCGCTATTTTTTATCAAGTCATTACACTAGGCTCTGTGCCCATTGTTTCACTACTTTTAGCCTTTAGTTTTGCCTTTTACGGACTGATTCGCAAGCAGATCAATCTGCCTTCTATGACAGGACTTTACATCGAAACACTCATACTCTTTCCTGTGGCACTGCTCTATTTTGGCTACCTTGTGAGCACCAACCATAACGCCTTTGTCTTTCCACCCAATGCTATCTCATGGCTTTTAATTTTAGCGGGTGTGATTACCGTTATACCACTGCTCTGGTTTAATGCCGCAGCGACACGGATTTCACTTGTACATTTGGGCTTTTTTCAATACATCGGTCCAACGGTTTCCTTTTTGTTAGCTATTTTTGTTTATGATGAAGTTTTAGTTCCAGAAAAACTGACCAGTTTTGTGTTGATTTGGATTGCGCTTGCCATTTTTAGCATTGATGGGTACTTTAAAAAAAGAGCTTCAAAAGAGGGTTAAATGAAAATTTTAGTCGTTGAAGATGATGTTAAAATCGCCTCGTTTCTCAAAAAGGGACTGGAAGAGGAGTATTTTTGTGTCGATATCTGCGACAATGGTGAAGATGCGCTCTACCTAGCAGAAGTGAACGCTTATGACATCATCATCTTAGATATTATGCTTAAAGGCGCTCATGGCGATCATGTTTGTGAGAAACTTCGTGAAAAAAAACTGGCTACTCCCATCATTATGCTCAGTGCCAAAAGTACCATCAGCGACAAAGTAAGCCTGCTCAACCTCGGAGCCGATGACTACCTTACCAAACCCTTTAGTTTTGATGAACTCCTTGCGCGCATTCATGTGCAACTGCGCAAAAGCAATGCTAAAGAGTCTCTATTAAAAGTAGCTGACTTGGAGCTAAACCCTCTTACCAAAAGTGTCAGTCGAGCAGGTGAGTTGATAGTGCTTACCGCTAAAGAGTATGTGCTCTTAGAGTACCTGATGCGCCATAAAGGAGCTATCATCGAAGAGAGAACCTTGGAAGAACAGCTTTTTAGCAGCGAGCAAAACATCAACAGCAATATTGTCAATGTTTATATGTACCGTTTACGCAGCAAAATCGATAAAAATTTCGAGTTAAAACTCATCAAAACACACCGCAATTTAGGATATGCTATCAATGAAAACGTTCTTTAAAAGCCTTAGATTTCGCCTCTTAACAGCCCTTGGTCTCATTTTGTTTGCCCTTTTTTACAGCTTTGGTTATATTGTGATTCATACCTTGCAAAACTCCTACAAAGAGAGTCTTGAAGCCTCGTTATTTACCGTTTTAAAAGACATCAAACACGATTTTTCAGAAGACCCCGAAAAAGAGTTATCGCTCAATGAGACGAAAGAGGAGTTTGAAATCCCTCTTCTTTTGACACAAGTTGTTGCATACGATAGCATGTCCAATACACCGCATATCCTTACGCGATCTAATGATCTTAAAGAGCAGAGCCTTAACATTGAGCCTACTATCATCCAGAAAATCTTTGAGCATCCCAATGACATCGTCTTTTCAATAGCACAAGACCCCAATAATCCCAAGCGTAAAATCTATATGGGTACGATGTTCTTAGCGCAAAAAGAATACCAAATGCTCTTTTTGCAATGTGCTATACCCTACGATAAACATACCCCTCAGGTTCAAGATATGAGCGAGATACTTTGGATAGGACTTTTCATTTTACTCTTTATCGTTCTTGGCTTAGCCTATGTACTTATCGCTCAATCGCTCTCCAACGTCCAACATATCACCAATATAGCGAAGGCTATGCGTGGAGAGACGGAGTATTCACGTATTCCAAAATCACATATCGCTTATGAAATTGATGATCTCATCGAAACGTTCAATACCCTTTTACGTGAGCTTCAACACGCTTACGCACAAGTGAAACAGTTTGGGCAAAATGCTTCGCATGAACTCAAAACACCCCTTACTATCATCAAAGGGGAAGTGGAAGTAGGACTACGCAAAGAGCGTACTCCCAAAGAGTACGAGCAAATTTTGGAAAAAGTTGGCAGAGAAGTTGGCACCTTGCATGAAGTCATCGAGAAGATTCTCTTTTTATCCAGTAGTACCAAAAATGATCTGAAAAAACATTTTCATGAACTCTATTTGGACGAAGTCCTTTTGGAGGCTATCGAAGAAAAACGCTCTTTTGCAGAGCAAAAAAGTATTAAACTCACAATTGAAACCCTAGAGGCACAAAATCTTAGAGGAAATGCCACCCTCTTAAAAATAGCCATAGCTAACCTCATCGACAATGCCATCAAGTATTCACCCGCTGCTTCAACCATTCATATAGTGCTTAGGTCGCATGAACTTTCCATTCGTGATGAAGGTATGGGCATGAGTGCAGAAGAGATGGAGCATATTTTTGAGCAATTTTACCGAAGTTCACGAAGCAAAGAGAGCACAAAAGGCAGTGGTTTGGGACTTGCTATTGTAAAAAATATTCTTGATTTGCATGATCTCACCATTGAGGTGCAAAGTACTGAGGGAAAAGGAACACGCGTTAGCATCGCCTTTTAATTCATCTTCCATTCATTCTCATTCTCTAAAATCTCCTTATCTTTTTTAGATAAGGAGAGCCATATGCTCTTATCTCTTTTTTCATTTCAAAGCCAAAGAGCCATTTTCATGGTCGCTCTAGGAATTGCAACCTTATGCAACATCACGTTTTTCTCAAAACTGTTTCATTATGCTTTTAATGAACAGAACTATTTTTTAGCGTTTAGTGCGCCATTGATCCTTACACTTATCTTGATTGCTCTTTTAAATATTCTCTTACTCTTCACCCATAAAACCCTTTTCAAATGGACTATTATTGTTTTGATTTTTACAGGAGCACTGAGCAGTTATTTTATGGACACATTTGGCACCATTATTGATGCCAATATGTACACCAATGCCATGCAAACCGACAGTGCTGAAGTGCTTGACCTCTTAACGCCTAAGCTTTTCCTCTATCTTGGCTGTGCAGCACTTATCGCTTTTTGGGTCTTGTTCAAGTCACCTATCTCTTTTTCAAGCTATACCAAAGAATTCGCTCAAAAAGCTTTCGTTGCCATCGTCTCACTCATGCTTATTTCTGGGCTTTACATGAGCCTTAGCAAATCCTATAGCGCTTTTTTTAGGAACCATCATGAGCTTAAGATGTACCTCAACCCAAGTTATCCTATCGCCTCTTTTGTGAAATTTATGTACACCAAGATTCAGCCAAAGCCTGAATTTAGAGCTATTGCTATGGATGCTACGCGAGTGAGCAGTGAAAAGAAAAAATTGGTCGTGTTTATCTTGGGTGAGACAGCAAGAGCGCAAAATTTCTCCCTCTCGGGCTATGATGTGCCCACAAACCCGCTTTTATCAAAGCGCAACGACATCGTTTTTCTTAACAACTTCGCCTCATGCGGCACTGCAACGGCGATCTCAGTTCCTTGTATGTTTTCTAAATTTGGAAGAAATGACTGGTCGGAGGAGAAAGAGTCGTATGAAAATGTGGTTGATGTTTTAGCCAAAACAGGAGTGCGCATCATTTGGAGAGACAACAACTCAGGTGGCGATAAAGCGCTTGCCAAGCGCATCAGCGATGTTGTGAAATACGGAGGAAAAGCATTTGATGATGTTCTCTTAAACGATTTTCAAGCCAACCTTGATAAAGCCTATGAAGACACCTTTGTGGTTTTACACCAAGAAGGAAGCCACGGACCGACCTACTTTAAGCGCTATCCTGACGCCTTTAAAAAATTTGCTCCAACGTGCGACACCCAAGAGTTAGATAAATGCAGTCATGAGCAGATCGTCAACACCTATAACAACACCATTCTCTATACCGACTACATCATCAATGAGACCATCAACCTGCTCAAAGCCAATGAAGACAACTATGAGACAACCCTCATTTACATCTCTGACCATGGGGAGTCGCTGGGTGAAAACGGTGTGTATCTGCATGGGCTTCCTTATATGATAGCCCCTGAGGCACAAAAACACGTCCCTGCTCTCTTCTACTTTAGCGATAAACAAAAGGCAACGCGTGAGCATTTAGCATTGAGAGCCAGTGAGCGTTTTTCACACGACAATCTCTTTCATACCCTCTTGGGGCGCTTCGCCATCACAACAGCAGAATACAAGCCAAACCTCGACATCCTGCGCTAAGGTTTGCTATACTAGGTTATCTTAAAAGCAAAGTGACACGTTATGCTACACCCTTTTGAACCCGTCTATGATGCTAACTCAAACGTGCTTATTTTAGGCACGTTTCCCTCTGTCAAATCACGCGAGCAGAGCTTTTACTATGGGCATCCACAAAACCGTTTTTGGAAAGTCATCGCCGCACTCACCAAGAGCGAACTCCCCACAACCCTTGAAGCCAAAAAAGCGCTTCTTTTAACACATGGTATTGCGATTTGGGATGTCATTCACAGCTGTGATATCACAGGTTCAAGCGATAGCAGTATTAAAAATGTTGTGCCAATGGACTTTTCAACCATCTTAGCGCAAAGCCAAATTAAGCGCATCTTTGCCAATGGCGCAACAGCGGCAAAGCTCTATCAAACGTATTGTGAACACACTACAGGCATACCCATCATCAAACTTCCCTCCACGAGCCCCGCTAATGCAGCTTTTTCACTCGAAAAGCTCCTTACAACATGGAGCATTTTAAACCTCTAAAAAGCATTTTTTTAAAGAAAATCATTGCCTTTTTTTTAATCAACGGTAAAAATGTGTGCATGTTATAATAACTTTACACCAACTAAGGGAAAACTGTGGTTTCAAAACTTATCCAAGATAACAGCATCTGCATCTATTTTCAACCGATTGTCTCTATTCGCAGTGCCAAAGTCATTGGACTTGAAGCTTTGATGCGTGCCCATGATGAAAACCGTGAACCTCTTTCTCCCATCTTTGTTTTCGACCAAGCTAAAAAAGAGAATCTTTCGTTTGAGTTAGATAAATATGTCCGAACCAAAGCGCTAGAGAGTTTTAAACCGCTTCTTGAAGCCAACAAAGAGCTTCTGCTCTTCCTCAACTTTGAATCACACTTGCTCGATAGCAAGATCAGCTTTCATGACTTCGCTTTTGGGGCTCTTGCAAATGACCTAGGGATTCCTCCTTCACGCATTGTCATAGAGATCAAAGAGTATCAGATCGAAGACAGTGATCGCCTCAAACAGTTTTGTGACTTTTACAAAGAACGTGGTTTTTTGATCGCTTTAGATGATTTCGGAGCTGGCAATGCCAATTTTGACCGCATCTCCACCGTTCGTCCACACATCGTGAAAGTGGATCGCTCCATCGTATTTAATGTGCATCAAAACTTCATTCACAAAGAGATTTTAAAGTCCATTGCCAATATGTGCTTTAACATCGGCGCACTCGTTCTTGCCGAAGGTGTGGAAGAAGAAGAGGAAATACTTCGCTCTTTAAAACTCGACATTGACCTTTTTCAGGGATTTTGGTTTGCAAGACCCAGTGGAACCGTTTATGACAAAACCCTTTTAGATGACAAGATTGCCTATATTGGGGCAAAGCACACTCAAAATGTCAAAGCCTCCATGCAACATAAAGAGCTTCTCATTGAAAGTGCAAAAGCCTATACGCACACGATTATTGAAGCCATTAAAACAACCCAAAAAACCGATCTGTTTGATTTTCTAAAAGAGTTTGACATCATCGAAGCCATCTACTGCATCGACGCCAACACAGGCATCCAAGAAGGAGATACCTTCATCAGCGCCGATACCAACGAGTTTTTTCAACCTGCCCGCCATGGCGATAATCACGCGCTGAAAGAGTACTTTTACATCACCAAAGAGTCCAAACGTGGCAATTACCTCAGTCAAAAATACATCTCACGTGCCTCAGGGCGTATGTGTCGAACCTTTGCCCAAAAATTCGCTCTAGCAGGGCATGAAAAAATTTTGTGTCTGGATCTCAAAGTCCAAACACTTTAAGCGTGTGGAAACGCAAGTATAAACCTTGCCCCAATGGCAGCGTCTTCATGGGTTATATTTTCTACTTTGATGCTGCCACCAAAACTCTCTCTCATAATCATCGAGCAGATGTAAAGCCCTATGCCACTGCCTTGCATCTTTCCTTTGGTAGTAAAATAGGGCTCAAAAATGCGTTCCAACAATCCCTCATCAATTCCACCAGCATTGTCTTCCACACCAAGGAAAAGCCCTTCTTCACTCTTCCATGCTACCAGACAAATTTGCTTAGGCTCAATCGGTTTATTGACAAAGGCGTCTTTGGCATTACCTAGAAGATTGAGAATGACTTGTTGCAACTCGTTTGCTAAACCGTGGACTTTTAAGCTTGGATCGATATTTAACGAAAGTGAAATACCAACATTTTGTAACTGAACATTGACTATCTGGGTGGCGTACAACACCGTTTCATACAAGCAAAAATCTTTTTTATCTTTGTTCGGCTTATAAAAATTCATAAAATCATTGATAGTATTGCTCATCTGATCACTCAAAGACTCGATGACTTCCAAAGCACTTTTCAGTTTTTCATCGCTGAGCGAGCCTAGTTCTTGTTTAAATTTCAGATCAAGCGTGGTCATATTCATGACATTGAGCGGTTGACGCCATTGGTGTGCTATATGACCTATCATCTCACCCATTGCTGCAAGTTTGTTTTGCTGAACGAGCATGACTTCTTGCTCTTTTTGCACACGTCTTGCTTCAACCATCAACGTGATATCAAAAACGGTCATTATCTTATAAGGACCTCCGATGATCTGTTCCAAAAGCCCCTCTGTAGCATACACATAAATGCGTTTGCCCCCTTTGCATAAAGACTCCATCTCTCCATTATACGCAATCGCTTCATGCCTCAAAAAGGTCTCATGATGTGCTTGGGTTATCTCATGCAACACTTCAGGAACAAGCAGGTTAAAATGTTTTCCAATGAGTTCTGCCTCAGAATAGCCGTAAATCTTGCTATAAGCAGGATTGAGCGCTACAAAACGTCCCTCTTTATCCAAAAGAGCGATGCCCAGATTGGCAGTTTCAAAAATCTGCTCGTAAAAAGCCTCACTCTCCTCTAATTCACTCTCTTCATAAAAAAAATGATTTTTTGCCGTTTCCGTTGTCTCATTTTTTTCGAGATAAGATGTTTTATCTATTTCCCAAAAAATAACCACATAACCTTGCTTAACCTCATTGTCAAAAATGGGATTGGCTCGGACACAAACATCGATCCATTTTCCCTCTTTGGTTAAAAAAGTCTCTTCACTCTCATAGGGTTTGCCTTGTAAAAACGCTTTATAGAGTGAACATTGAAGCAGTCCTTGATTGCCGTGATGTGCATGAAAAACAAAGTGACCGATTTTACCCAGAAGCTCTTCTTCATCGTAGCCTAAAAGCTTTTGAGCAGAGGGATTAAAATGGGTAATCTTTCCATCATCATCAAAGGCATAGAGTCCTTCTCGCATCGAATTGTAAAAACTTTTTAGAAAATCATAAGGCATAACATGGCTCCTTTGCCAAAGGAAGTCGTACTTCAAATACTGCACCATCATGCTCATTGTATGCGCTGATTTCACCGCTGTTTTGTGTCACAATCTGTTGAGCAATATTGAGTCCAATGCCAATGCCTGAACTCTCTTTTGTACTCTCAAATGGCTCAAAAATGCGTGGCAAAATCTTCTCATCGATGCCCCCTGCATTATCTTTAAACTGCACAACGACGGTATCGTTCTCTTTAAAAATCTTGACGATCAACGAGCGTTTTTCAAAAGACTCAAGCTTTATAAGCTCATCCAATGCGTTATTTAAAATGATGACCCATACTTGCTCAATGCGCTGTTTTTGGACACAACACATAAACGTATATTCTTGTTTCGAAAGGCTTAGGTCAAACGTTTTATCGTTAATATGAATAGCGACGATCTGCTTAGAGCGATTATAAGAGAGTGCTAAAGAGGAGAGAAGCAGTTCATAAAGATTGACATACTCTTTTTGTTCACGGCTCTTTTGCGATGCTTCGCGCATCGTCTCAATAATACTCTCAATACGTTCAATGCCATCTTGAATGGACTTGCTATCTTTGAGCATCAAATTTTTACGCGCTGAATCAGGCAGGACTGCAATGATGTCTTCAACCAGCATTTCAAAATTGCCCTTAACATACGTCAATGGCGTGTTGATCTCATGCGTAATGCCTGCTGCCATTTGACCAATCGCACTAAATTTAGCATTACGAACCATCTCTTCTTGGTAGATTTCTTGGATTTTGAGGTTTTTATCGAGCTCTTCGCGAATACGACTTTGCAGATAATTTTCCTGTTTTTCTGCTTCCGTCATATCGATAAAGACACCCACAAAGCCATCAAAAACACCATTACGCATCATGCGTTTTTTTTGGATTTCCAGCGTAATTTCCTGCTGATTACGATGCTTATCGATCGTAATTTTATAGATTTGAAAGCTACTTTCGTGCATCTCTAGATCTTTGGCATGATAGATATTGGCAAGTTCTAAAGGGAAAAGATCAAATGCGGTTTTGCCTAAAATCTGCTCTTTCGTCAAATTAAGAAAATTACAAAAAGCACGACTGCATCCAATGTAACGGAAATAGCGATCTTTAATGAAAACAGGAACAGGAATGATGTCTAAAATCGCTTCAATGTCGCGAAGTTGTTTTTGATATTTTAGATTGAGTTTAGCAATAGTGTTGCGTGATTTAACGCGAAGTGAAATGTCGCGAACACTCCAGATACTAAAACTACCCTCATCATCTTCAAATTTTTTTCCAAACAGCTCCGCCCAAAAAGTATGACGGCTTTTTTTACGAAGACGGTACTCTAAGTTACTGACATGCTCAAATGCGCCATCGCTCAAATGCTCTTTCCACCATTTTTCATAACGCCTAGACGTTGTAAAAAGCTTACTGACATGCAACCCTACGATCTCTTCGCTGCTGTAGCCAAAAAGGGATGAAAACGTCTCATTAACATCCACGATATGCTGATGAGTATCTAAGACAACATACGCTAAATCAGAGTTATTAAAGTAAAGTTTAGCTTTTTTGGCAAGCTGTTCTAACTCTTTTTTTTCAGCAATGGCACACTCTAAAATGCGCCTATTTTGACTTTTAAGAACATCGATTTCTTGCTCAAGATCTTTGATCTTTGCCAGTAAATCTTTCATCAATGACGCTACTTAACCAATTCGTAAATCTTCTCTTCTAACGCCTTCATCGAAGAAAAGGGCTTCATAATGTAGTGCGTTGCCCCTTCGCGGTGCGATTTAAGCACTTTATCGAGAGTGGAGTAGGCTGTCATCATAATGATTTTAAGTTCTGGCGCTTTTTCATGCAAGGTTTTAAGCACATCAAGACCATTCATTTGTGGCATCATAATGTCTAAAAGAACGACATCATAACTTTTATCAATGCGTGAAATGGCATTGTGTGGGTTTGAAAAGGTGGTGACTTCAAAGCCTGAAGTACGACTGAGATACTTTTCGATCATATCTAAGATCTCTTGCTCATCATCAATCACAGCAACTTTAATCATCTTTTTCATCATCTTATACCCTCACTTGTTTATCAAAAAGATGCTCTTTGGCTTCAAGCATCAATAGTTTTGTTTTTTCATCCACCATCGCATCGAGTGTTTCAAAGACACCTGCACTGGCATTTTCGATCTCTCTTACCATCGCTTCAATTTCGGCCTTAGAACAGATGGCTTTTTCATCGCCACACTCTTTGGCTAAACGGTTGGCAATCTCATGGACTTTGGCATGTGGCGATTCAAGCTTACCATACGAAGTCGTTTTACTAAACTCCTCTTTACCGATGCCTCTTTCATACCAGTTACCCAAACGGCATTCGTGATGTGTGGTCGCTTTGAACTCATTGTGTTCACCAAACAAGAGCGCATAGACATTGTTTTTATAAATCACATGGTCAATTTTGGCTAAAGATGCGAAGATTTTATCACTCAAATGGCTTACTTCAAACATCGATCTGGTCGCATTTTTTTCAAAAGAGACAATCTTAACTTTGAGATCATCCGTCTGATCTTTGGTGGTTCGTGCGATCTCACTCACCTCTTCGGTGCTTCGTTCGGTTTGGGAGGATTCTTGCTGCATCGTCTGAACCACCATCGCGATCTCTTTGGTCGCTTTTTGAGTACGTTCTGCTAAGTTTCGTACCTCATCTGCCACAACAGCAAAACCACGTCCATGCTCCCCTGCTCGTGCCGCTTCGATGGCAGCATTAAGGGCTAGTAAATTGGTCTGATCGGCAATATCTTCGATGAGTTGCACCACACTTGAGATCTCTTGGCTTCTTCTTAAAAGTGACTTTGCATTGCTCACAACATCGCTCATTAAAAGACTGAGCTTATCCATTGCAACAGAAGAGCTGCTGGCAAGACTAAGCCCTTCGCGAGACTCTTGAGAGATTTGCAAAGACTCTTCTTTCATAATTTTAAGATCATCTAAAATTTGTGTAAACGTTAACTGGGAGTTTTTAAGCGCTCCTGTAATGGAGTTTTGATGCAAGCTTAAGATGTTACTGTCTTTGGCATTGCGGATATCGGTTTTGATGATGCTGTACGCTACAAGCTCATTGTTTAACCGTTTAGAGTATACAGAGCCTTGGCATCCGTCCATACTAATGCTCTCCATAGATTCATTCAGTGCTGAGGCAAGCCTTTGAGGCTCTTTAATGATCATTTTCGCCTTATCATTTTGCATCACAATATTTTTAGAACGATCCACGACGATAATAA
Organism: Pseudomonadota bacterium; assembly: GCA_017860615.1. Taxonomy (GTDB): domain Bacteria; phylum Campylobacterota; class Campylobacteria; order Campylobacterales; family Sulfurospirillaceae; genus Sulfurospirillum. The sequence goes on from JAGDMU010000004.1 coordinate 109,108, forward strand.
TCTCTTCTTGAGAAAACTGAGAGAGCACTAAAAGCTGTTCATTTTCTGCTTTGAGTCTCTCAACTTCGCTTCGTAAGGCACTAAGCTCTTCAGGCTCTTTTTTCGTAAAAAACATTGTGTGACTCCGCTTGGAAAGTTATGCCATTATAGAGTGTTACTATAACATGAATATTACGTTAGAAGAAAAGAGAACTGCTCAATTTTAAGGCTTTTACGTATAGTTTGTTACCGATTTACTTTTTCCAATGTTTTCCAATGAAAGAGCATTCACTCTTTAACATTTAAGAGGCAAAAATAGAGCTACTTTTACCTCATATGCTTTAAATTAAAAGTCTAATAGAAGTTATAAACATGATTTCAATAATATGCTAAAAGTGCTACACCAAAGATGATGCGGTAAATTCCAAAGCTGACAAATGTAAAATTTTCCAAAAAACGTAAAAAGAGTTTGATCGTAAAATACGCCGTAATAAAAGCAACCACAAAACCAACACCCAGAATAAGAAGATTGTCTGCATTAAATTCATGATAGTTCTTAACAATGCTATAGCCTGTTGCCGCAGTCATAACAGGGAATGCAAGTAAAAATGAAAACTCTGCACTGGCTTTTCGGGTTAAGCCTACAAACATAGCGCCTAAAATAGTCGAACCAGCCCTACTTGTACCTGGTATTAAACCTGCTAATTGGGCTAAGCCAATTAAAAATGCTTGTTTATAACTCACTTTTTCCACATCGTTGACAAAATGTTCTTTAGGTTTATAGTACTTCTCCGCAACCAAAAAAATGACACCACCAATAATAAACATCGTTGCAACAACATCAACGCTAAAGAGCGCTTTGATCTGCTTAGAAAATAAAAATGCAACCATACCAATCGGTAAAAAGGCAACAATGATTTTCTTCCAAAGCTCAATTTTTCTAAACGTAAATTTCTCTTTGTATGCCAAAACAACCGCTAAAATCGCCGCAAATTGAATGATAATCTCATATGCCTTAGTCACACTGTCTTGTTTTATGCCTAAAAAATCTGCCATAACAATCATATGCCCCGTTGATGAAACAGGCAAAAATTCGGTAAAGCCCTCTACAATTCCCATGATAATTGATTGAAAAATATCCACAAAAAGTCCTACATGTAAAATAAAAAATGATTGTAACATAAGCCATATTATATTTTGAGAAAACTCTCAATACGTAACACTAAACGGAGAAATTATCTCTTAATTTGGTAAAGTAAAATTTACCAAACTTTAATCTTGAGTGCTATACAATACATTAAATGCTGTTAGTCTAAGGCTTAGACATACATGAAGTAGCACTCTTTTTTTCTGCTAACCACTTTACATGTAAACCCCACAGCACTACACTTTTTCACATTAAGGAAAAACAATGGGTGTTGAACTCCACAAAGATTTATTAAGTAGTGTTGGTGTTGACGTTGAACGTCATGCAAAGATGATGGGTATGGGACTTGCAGGCTATCAAGCAGGTTTTATAAGCCAACCGAACCGTCCAAAAGCAATGGCCTATTTTGACTGGTTTATGAGCGAAATCCAAGCAGAGCGTATTGCTGAGATTAACGCGCTTAAAGCGCAAAAGAAACCTGCGGTGGGAACCTTTTGTATCTTCGTTCCTGAAGAAATTGTTGTAGGCGCTGGAGGGGCGTGTTTTGGACTGTGTGGTGGAGCCAATCCTCCTATCGCAGACGCCGAAACCGAACTGCCTCGCAATATCTGCCCCCTCATCAAATCTGCTTACGGTTTTAAACTCCAACACACCTGTGCCTATACACAATCGGCTGATTTTATCTACGGTGAGACCACCTGTGAAGCAAAGAAAAAAACATGGGAACTTTTGGGCAAACACCACCCTGTGCATGTCATGAACATTCCGCACATGAAGCGTGAGAAAGATCTTAAAATGTGGCAAGAGGAGATCAAAGAGTTTAAAGAGCACATTGAAGAGGTCAGTGAGCGAAAACTCAGCCTTGCAGAGATGCTTGAAGGTGTTAAAGTCATCAATGCCAAACGTGACGCGATGAAACGCCTTGACACGCTTCGTGGTATGCACCCAGACATCATGCCTATCAGCGGTAAAGACGCGCTTTTCATCAGCCAAATGAGCTTTTTAGATGACCCAAAACGCTTTACGCAAAAAGTGAATGAACTCTGCGATGAACTGGATGTTCGCATCAAAGAAAAAGTGAGTGTTTTCCCTAAAAATACGCCTCGTATCATGGTTTTAGGCACACCAATTGCTCCACCAAACTGGAAACTTCACACGGCAGTTGAGGGTTCTGGTGCGTGCATCATCAACGAAGAAGGGTGCATCGGACATCGTTATTTTAAAGACAATGTGGACATCGAAGGCGTTCAAGATGAAGATGAACTTTACGCGCGTTTGATGCAACGCTACTCCAAAATCGACTGCGCCTGTTTCACTCCAAACACAGGTAGAACTGACAAAATCGTTCAAATGTACAAAGACCGCAAAGCCGATGGTGTTATCTACTACACACTCTCATTTTGCCACACGTACAATGTTGAGTCGCACCTTGTGACCGAAGCACTCGCCAAAGAAGGCATCCCATGCCTCGTCATTGAGTCGGATTACTCCCCTGAAGATGCAGGACAGATCAAAACTCGTGTTGAAGCCTTTTTGGAGAGCATCACGTTTAAACAAAAAGCCGAAGCGTTCGCAAACAAATAATGTTTTGGGGCGTAGATATAGGCTCAACCTATACAAAAATCATCGGTATCGGACGCGAAAAAGAGATCACCCATCATGTGGTGATCCCAACCATTTTTAACCAAGACGTCATCGTGGGCGAGTATTTGGCAGACAAAGAGGTCAAAATGCTCGTTGCCACAGGCTATGGACGACATATGTTAGGAGACTCGCACGGAGCGCCCGTCATCTCCGAGATCAAAGCCCATGCCAAAGGAGCGTATTTTTTCCACAACGAAGTCAAAACCGTCATTGACCTAGGCGGACAAGACAGCAAAGTCATCAAAATGGGTGAGCTTGGCGGATTTACCGACTTTCGCATGAACGACAAGTGCGCGGCTGGAACGGGGAAATTTCTCGAAATCGCCGCCAATCGTTTGGGGCTTGATATGGAAACCTTCGCCAACGCGGGCTTTGATGCAGACAAAGAGCTGACCATCTCCAGCATGTGCGCCGTTTTTGCCGAATCAGAGGTCATCTCCCTCATCGCTAAAAAAGAGAGTTTAGCCAACATCTGCTACGGTGTCCACGAATCTATTGCCTCACGTTTGGCTTCGATGGCTCGAAAATTTGTCATCAAAGAGAATAAAACCATCGTTTTTACGGGCGGTGGCGCTCTCAATCCTTTTTTGCACCATATGTTAGAGCGTAAATTAGAACGCTCCATCATCATTCCTCAACACCCCCAACTCATGGGCGCTGTGGGTGCTGCACTTTCGGGGCTTGAAACACTAAATGAATAAAACAACAAGAACGATTTAGGGATTTCTACTCATTCTTCCAAAAAGCTAAAAAGTAATCTTTTCCTCTAAAGATTTTGCAGTCGCTAAGTGCTATAATTGCCCATAAAATGAGACTTTCCTAAAGGAGCTAAAGCGTGTCAACCAGAATCGAACATGATCTAATCGGCGATAAAGAAATTTCAAACGAGTGTTATTATGGTGTTCAAACGGCGCGTGCTGTCGAGAATTTTCACATTACAGGTGTAACGCTTGGAAGTTTTCCTACCTTTCTTGAATCCATTGCTAAAGTCAAAAAGGCCGCTGCATTAGCCAATTTTGAGTTAGAACTTTTAGCGGAGAATAAGAAAAATGCCATTGTTGAGGCGTGCGATGCCATCATTGCGGGCAAATTCCACGACCAGTTTGTCGTTGACATGATTCAAGGAGGAGCTGGAACTTCGACCAACATGAACGCCAATGAGGTCATCGCCAACATTGGCTTAGAAATTCTAGGGCATAAAAAAGGTGAATACAAATACCTCCACCCTAACAACGATGTCAACCTTTCTCAATCTACCAATGACGCCTACCCAACCGCTCTTCGTGTAGCACTCTATGAAAAACTGGGAGAGCTGGGCGAGTCGATGGCAATCATTAAAAACTCCTTTGCCAAAAAATCTGCGGAATTCAAAGATGTCATCAAGATGGGGAGAACCCAACTCCAAGATGCCGTGCCGATGACCTTGGAGCAAGAGTTTCGAACCTACGCTGTTATGATTGGAGAGGACATTCAAAGAGTGCATGAAGCAAGACAGTTAGTGCGTGAAATCAATATGGGAGCAACGGCGATTGGTACGGGTATCAACGCGCATCCTGATTATGCCAAAACAGTAGAAGCCAAACTCCAAGAGGTGACAGGGCGTCCTTTCATTACCGCGGGTGATCTCATCGAAGCGACACAAGACACAGGCGCTTATGTGCAAATCTCGGGTGTTCTTAAACGCGTTGCCACCAAAATGTCTAAAATCTGCAACGACCTTAGACTTCTAAGCTCAGGTCCAAGAACAGGTTTTGGCGAGATCAATCTGCCTGCGATGCAACCAGGAAGCTCCATTATGCCAGGCAAAGTGAACCCCGTCATCCCTGAAGTGGTCAATCAAGTCTGTTTTCAAGTTATTGGTACGGATATTGCGGTTACTATGGCATGTGAGGCAGGACAGCTGCAACTCAACGTCTTTGAACCGCTCATCGCTTACAATCTTTTCAACTCTATCAATATGATGAAAAATGCATTTGAGACCTTAGCCTATACTTGCGTGGATGGCATTACCGCCAATCCTGAAAGATGCAAGTCTTTGGTACTGAACAGCATTGGACTGGTAACGGCACTCAATCCTTACTTAGGTTACGAAAATTCCACCATGGTTGCCAAAGAAGCCCTAGAAACAGGTGGATCAGTCTATGACATCGTTTTAGCCAAAGGCCTGCTTGAAAAAGAGCAACTCGATGAGATTATCAAGCCAGAGAACATGATCCAACCCCATAATTTCGGACTTTCTGAAAAAAGTAAGTTTGTAAAACTTTAAGAAAACAGGGGTGAAAGCCCCTATTTTCCCCTTATATGTAACCTCTCGTATCACTTAATTTTTATATCTTCAAATTAATTCCATTCTTTCAATCTTTTTTTAAAATCTTTTCCAAAAAGTCATTTTCAAGTCTCTTTAGAGGTTTAAACTTCCATCACCTTTAAATCTTAAGGAGACAAAATGTCAACTAGAATGGAACACGATCTAATCGGGGCTGAAAACTTCCACATTACTGGAATTACACTTGCAAAATTCCCAACGTTTATTACTTCCCTAGCAAAAGTTAAAAAAGCGGCTGCTTTAGCAAACTATGAACTTGGCCTTTTAGCTGAAAACAAAAAAAATGTTATCTGTGAAGCATGTGACGAGATCATCGGCGGTCAATACCATGATCAATTTGTTGTGGACATGTTCCAAGGTGGAGCAGGTACTTCAACCAACATGAATGCAAACGAAGTTATCGCAAACATTGGACTTGAGAAAATGGGTCACAAAAAAGGTGAATACAAATTCCTTCACCCAAATAACGATGTTAACCTTTCTCAATCAACAAACGATGCTTACCCAACAGCACTTCGCGTAGCGCTTTTTGAAAAACTAGGCGAGCTTACGGTTTCTATGAGTATTATCAAAAATTCATTTGCTAAAAAAGCACTTGAGTTTAAAGATATTATCAAAATGGGTCGTACTCAACTTCAAGATGCTGTACCTATGACACTTGAGCAAGAATTCAGAACGTATGCCGTTATGATCGGTGAAGACATTCAACGTGTTATCGAAGCTCAACAATTGATGCGTGAGATGAACCTTGGTGCAACAGCGATTGGTACAGGTATCAACGCTCACCCTGACTATGCAAAAACAGTCGAAGCAAAACTTCAAGAAGTAACAGGACGTCCATTTGTAACGGCTGGTGATCTTGTTGAAGCAACCCAAGATACAGGTGCATATGTGCAAATCTCTGGTGTTCTTAAACGTGTAGCTACCAAAATGTCAAAAATTTGTAATGACCTTCGTTTGTTAAGCTCAGGACCAAGAACAGGTTTTGGCGAAATCAATCTTCCAGCAATGCAACCAGGTAGTTCAATTATGCCAGGTAAAGTCAATCCTGTTATGCCTGAAGTTGTTAACCAAGTATGTTTCCAAGTTATCGGTACAGACGTTGCGGTTACGATGGCATGTGAAGGTGGTCAACTTCAACTTAACGTATTTGAGCCTGTTATTGCTTTCAACCTTTTCAACTCTGTTAACATGATGAAAAACGCATTTGAAGCATTGGCAACAACATGTGTTGATGGCATTACTGCAAATCCTGAGAGATGTAAAGCACTTGTACTTAACAGTATCGGACTTGTTACAGCTCTTAATCCATTTATCGGCTATGAAAACTCAACTTCAGTTGCTAAAGAAGCTTTAGAGACAGGCGGTTCAGTCTATGACATCGTTCTTGCTCGTGGTCTTTTAGCGAAAGCGGAACTTGATGACATCATCAAACCAGAAAACATGATTAAGCCTCGTACATACGATAAAAAATAAGTTTTCCATTTGCTAGGGTTTTTCGCACTGAAAAGCCCTAGTGTTAACGTAGTTTTTAAAGTTTTGAAAATTACGTTAAGGGTTCTTAGTGAACTCTAAGTTGATTGTGTAGTTTGTGCCATAAGAGAGAGATACAACTTCCTTCCTCTCCCACATTCTCTCTTGTGGTACCTGATTGCTTTGAGGGCTTTGATAAAAAGCCTTCAGAGAAGTTTATGAAACTTAGATAAAGGAGTTACCATGTTATGGTTAGAAGTTATCGTTGTTCTTGCCGCCATCTTTTTTGGTGCAAGACTAGGTAGTATTGGTATCGGGTACGCTGGCGGCGTAGGCGTTTTAGTTTTAACGCTGGGAATGGGTTTAAAATTAGGCGCTATGCCTATTGATGTTATCTTGATCATCATGTCTGTTATTGCGGCTATTGGTGCAATGCAAGTGGCTGGCGGACTTGATTATATGGTCAGTATTGCTGAAAAGATTTTACGTAAAAATCCTAAACAAATCACGTTTCTAGCACCTGTTGTAACTTACATTATGACGTTTTTTGCAGGAACAGGACATACAGCATTTGCAACACTTCCTGTTATTGCAGAAGTTGCTAAAGAGCAAGGCATTCGCCCATCTCGCCCTTTAAGTATTGCGGTTGTTGCTTCTCAAATTGCTATTACAGCTTCTCCAATTTCAGCTGCGGTTGTTTTTGTCAGTGGTGCACTTGAAAAACAAGGCATTGGTTACTTAGAGCTTCTAGCGGTTTGTATCCCTTCTTCGTTTCTCGCTTGTATGTGTGCAGCGGTTGTTGCTAACTTCTTAGGTAAAGATCTTAAAGATGATGAAGTGTATCAAGATAGACTTGCTAAAGGTCTTGTTAAAACAAGAGGTACTACAAAAGTAGAAATTAAACCAGGTGCAAAACTTTCAGTTGTGATCTTCCTTGTTGCCATTTTGTGTGTTATCACCTATGCAACGCTTATCAGCGGTAAAGTGGGTCTTATTAAAAACCCAGTCCTTGGTCGTGATGCAGCGATTATGCTTTTCATGTTTGCAGCAGCTACATTTATCTCTGCCTTTACACGTATCGATACGGCACAAGTTTTGAACTCTTCTACCTTTAAATCAGGTATGAGTGCATGTATTTGTGTTCTTGGTGTTGCGTGGCTCGGTGATACTTTTGTTGCAAATCACATCAACGAAATCAAAGCATTTGCAGGCGATCTACTCAATATTTATCCATGGATGCTTGCTGTGGTTCTTTTCTTTGCTAGTACACTGCTTTATTCACAAGCGGCAACTGCTAAAGCACTCATTCCAAGCGCATTGCTTCTTGGCGTTTCACCTCTTACCGTTGTTGCTTCTTTTGCAGCGGTTAGTGCGCTTTTCGTACTTCCTACGTATCCAACACTGATTGCAGCGGTTGAGATGGATGATACAGGTTCAACGCGTATTGGTAAATTCGTATTCAATCACCCATTCATTATCCCTGGTGTTTTGGCTATCGCCCTTTCTGTTGCTTTTGCCTTTGTTATCGGTGGAATGATCCTATAAAAAAGACCTTGTAGGTCTTTTTTGATAACGGCTTTGGGGCAAAGCTCCAAAGCCTACGTTAGCCACTATGGCACTAAAGCTTGCCTCTTCGAGGCAGAGTTAATTTTGCTTTCTCGCTCGGGTCTTTTATAGACCCGATTTGTTTTATATGTCAAACAACTTTTTACAAGGAGAGTATTGTATGAATTTTTTTAACAAATCTATCGTAGCGTTGGCACTGATTGGTGCATCTTCGTGTTTAATGGCAAAGCCAAATATTGCCATTTTAGCCACTGGCGGTACCATTGCAGGTGCTGGAACTTCTGAGATCAAAAGTTCTTACTCAGCGGGTGCTGTAACAGTCGATAAACTTCTTGCAGCCGTTCCAGCAATCAATGACATCGCAACGGTTAAAGGTGAGCAAATCTCCAGCATTGGTTCTCAAGAGATGAACAACAAAGTCTGGTTGAAACTGGCTAAAAGAGTCAATGAACTCCTAGCACAATCAGACATCGATGGTGTTGTCATCACTCATGGAACAGACACCATGGAAGAGACTGCTTACTTCCTAGACTTAACGGTTAAAAGCAAAAAACCTGTTGTTTTAGTGGGTGCTATGCGTTCAGGTACCTCAATGAGTGCGGATGGTCCTATGAACCTTTTAAATGCTGTTAATGTTGTTACCAACAAAGATACAGCAGGCAAAGGTGTTGTGGTTGTTATGAATGACGAAATCCACAGCGCACGTGAAGTTACAAAAATCAATACAAGCTCTGTCAACGCATTTGCTTCTCCAAATGCTGGTAAAATCGGTACCGTTTACTATGGTGACGTTAAATACTTGATGCAACCAACACGTAAACACACTGTAAACTCTGAATTTGACGTTAGTAAATTGGAAGATTTACCACGTGTTGACATTCTTTTTGCTCACCCAGAAGATACAGATAGCCTTGTAAAAGCTGCTGTTGCTGGTGGCGCTAAAGGTATTATCCATGCAGGTATGGGTAATGGAAATCCATTCCCAGCTACTGAAGCTGGTCTTGGTGAAGCGGTTAAAAAAGGTGTTGTTGTCGCACGTAGTTCACGTGTTCCAACAGGTAGCACTACGCTTGAAGGTGAAGTGGATGATAAGAAATTTGGCTTTATTGCCGTTGATAGCCTCAATGCGCAAAAAGCAAGAGTTCTTTTGATGTTAGGTTTAACCAAAACATCCGACAAAGCTGCTCTTCAAAAGATGTTTTTAGAGTACTAAAAAAGTATTCCATCTCTCTTGGCGGGGAGATGGAGCCTCCTAACTTGTATGCTATAATGCTAATTCTGCCTCGCAAGAGGCAAGCTTTAGCGCCACAGCGGCTAGCGTAGTCTTTTGGGCTTTGCCTAAAAGGCGTAATATAAAGAACTCAAATAAAAAAAGAGAACACTGCGATGAAAAAATTAGCGCTGCTTTTGATGGTTTTTGTTTTCTTTTACTCCCCCTCTCTCTTTGCACACGATAAAAAAATCCTTATTATCAACTCCTACCACCGAGGCTTTCAATGGAGCGATGATGTACTCTCAGGTATGGAAGAGATTTTTTACAATCATCCTGAAATTACCACGAATATTTTATACATGGATTCTAAGCGCATTAGCTCGGAAGAGTACTATGCAAAGCTTCGCGAACTCTATAAAATGCAGCTCCAAAATCATAAATACGATCTCATTGTGGCAGTCGATAAATTTGCCTATGATTTTATTGTCAAGTATTACCATGAACTTTTTACCAATGAACCTGTTTTGTTCACAGGATTAGAGCAATTCAATCCTGAAGATGTCCAAAAACAAGGCTTAGAGGATCGTTTTTATGGTATTTTAGAAAAACGCGCCATTCCTGAGACCATCCCTATGATCGCTAAAATGATGCCTAGCCTTAAAAAACTCTACATCGTCAATGATGCCAGCGCCAATGGTGATGACTCTGAGCCATTTATTCGCCAAGCGATGGAAGAACATAACGATAAATTTAAAATTGAATACATCCGCTCCTCAACTCTCGAAGAGCTTGAAGAACGCTTTTCTAAACCGAACAAAGAAGAAGCAGTCTTTTTTATCCGTTTTTACAACGACAAATACGGCAACCTCTATAAAAACAGTCAAATCGCTTCCATGATCAACAAAAGCGCTTTGCCTGTTTTTATCACCGATACGCTCTTTATTGAAAAAGGAGCGTTTGGCGGTAAACTTGTTCCTGTTAAAAACGTAGGACTCACAACAGGTGCAATGGTCATCGAGGTACTCGATAAAAAGCTAGAGCCTTTGCACGTAAAAACATTGGTCGAGTACAAATACCAATTCGATGTGCAAAAAATTAAGCAGTTTGAGATCTACCCCAATGCCAGTGTCAAAGAGTTTGATCTGGTCAACGCTCCTCTCACCTTTTTTGATAAGCACCGAAAATTTATTGATGCTGTTTTCCTTATTTCACCCTTTTTACTCTTTCTGATTGTGGGGCTTATTCACAATATTTATATGCGTATTCGCAGTGAAAAAGAGCTCAAAGCAATTGAGCTTCAAAAAAACAAACACCAACAGTTCATCATTCAGCAGTCCAAACTCGCCGAAATTGGTGAGATCTTCTCTTCCATCGCACATCAATGGAAAAACCCCCTCGTAGAGATAGCAACCATTACACAAGAGCATTTTTATAGCTCTGAAGATGGCGGAAATGAGCAAAGTAATCAGTATGTGCATGACATTATGGTGCAAGTACGTTACATGACCGACACCATTAACGATTTTCAAAAATTCATTATGCCCTCTACCCAAAAAACGGTTTTTGATGTGAGTGAAGCCATAGAAACCATGATGAAAATCATCAGCCATAACATCAAATACAACTACATTGACGTGAGCATCGACAAACAAGGGGCACGCAATTTGATGGTAAGTGGTTACAAAAATGAGTTTATGCAGACCCTTCTCAATGTCGTCAACAACGCAAAAGAGCAGATCAAAGAAGCACGTGATGCCAAATCAATTAAACGAGGAAACATTACCATTAAGATTTACAACCACACTAAAAAAGTCATCATCGAAATCTGTGATAACGGCGGAGGTATTCCTATAGAAAAGATACCGAACATCTTTGATGCATACTATACGACCAAAGAGCAAGGGCACGGTATCGGTCTTTACATGTCAAAGCTCATTATTGAAGATAAAATGGGCGGAAAAATCAGAGCGCACAATACACAGGAAGGTGCTTGCTTTACTATTACACTAGGAAATGTATCATGAAAATCTTGGTTTTAGAAGACAACGAACGTTTAGCCAATGTCATCAAAAGTGTCCTCATCAAAGAGGGTTATCACGTTGATCTGTTTATGGATGGCGAAAAAGCACTGGATGCGCTGAACCACGGCTACCACTGCTTTATCTTAGACATTAACGTTCCTTCCATTGATGGGCTTTCTATCTTGGAGACGATTCGCATTTACCATAAAGAGATTCCTGCCATCATCATCAGTTCCAACCATGACTTAGAAAAAATTCAAGCCTCTTATGAGATCGGCTGCGATGACTATCTCAAAAAACCTTTTTTCATTTATGAGTTGGTGCAAAAAGTGAAGAAGCTGTGTCACAAACCTTCTTCTACGATCGCTTTATGGATTGGCTATAGCTATGACTATGTCAATCACCGCTTGTTTGACCCCAATAATGAAGAGATCAAACTGGCTAAAAAAGAGGGGATGTTTTTAGACCTTTTTATCAAGGATCGTCATCGTGTCATCACTTTTAGTGAACTCGAAGAGTATGTGTGGGAAGGCGAAGAGACGAGTGTTTTAAATATGCGAGCCTTGATTAAGCGTTTGCGCAAAAAGCTTCCTGATGGTGCTATAGAGATGATTAAAGAGGTAGGCTACCGTTTGGGCGAGCTATGATGGATCGCGGTAATAGAGCTTTGTTTTGTCTTTTTGGTACGAGCTGTAAAGTTTTTGGAACTCTTTAAAAACTTTTGCTGAATAAGGATTGTCATTGATCTTACCATTGTAAGCGTTGATGGCATCTTTGTTATTTTTGTGTCTCGCAAAACAGGTCGCTAAGATGTAGGCTCCGACTTGAATGTTGATCTTTGGCTCAAAAAGGTCGTACAATGAGATATTGGCTTTATCCAAAAGTGGCTTGTGAATGGAGTTGATCTGCATGATGCCCATGTCAAAACGCGGGTAGTTGTTGGTATAGAGAAAATGCACCACATGGCTGGCTTCATACTTGTTTTTACTCTTAATCGCAATCACCTTTGTATGCTGCTTACTCTCAATCCCTTTTTGCCTTAAAAATGTACTTAACTTCTGGGCTTGTTCTGGTGTCATCCTATCGGCGCTAAACGCCACGACATAACGGTCAAGATCACTCTCAACTTTAGCAATGGAGTACAAAAGACGTGGCTCAATGCCATAAATCTGCCCTACTTTGACCCAAATATTTTCGCCCTGATTTGGTTGTGCTGCCCAGATAAAAAAAGGCAAACAGACGAGTGCAATAAAACGAAACACTTTGTAGTACCTCCTTGAATATGAACGGTTTCTCATTATAAAGGAAGCAAACTTTATTCTCTATAAAGCATATCTTGGTTAGAATATTTTTCCTTTTGCGGGGGGTATGTGACTCTGGTGTGCACCACGGCCTTCAAAGCCGATTGGAGGGGCAGTTGACTGTCTCTTGGTAGGTTCGATTCCTACACCCTCTCGCCGTACTCTATTCATCAATCATCCCAAAAATCATCTCATGTATAGCTATCTATTTCCATCCATTTCAGTTTCTTCTTGATTTGTAACGCGTTTGCAACACTCGCTTGTTATTATTTCTATTATCAAAAAAAGAGATCGAGTGATTCTCATTTTTTCACATGATGCTATCTTAGAGTTATAGCATTATTGAAGGATTTTCCATGGCGCTTATAAAGAAAAATATTTGGCTTATTTTTTATGTATTCACCCTCTTTTTTCTCATATTATTTGCTACATTATCGTATTTGAGCTGGAAAAATATTTACAAAGATTACCAGACAACACAAGAAAATATGGTCAAACTCATAGCTGATTCCACACGCTCTTTATTTAAAACACAAGAAACCATTTTAAACATCGTAGGAAACCGTTTTTTAGAAGATGAAAACTATAAAAACAACCCTAGAGCCATGACAACACTCAATGCCACACTCATAGACAACCCTTCCATCGATGCTATTGCCCTTGTGAAACCTAATGGCACTATGACGTTCGTAAGTGGTGGGTATGATGTCACAAAATTTCCAAATTTGCTAGAACAAAAGGCCAGTCGAGACTCTTTTTTGGCGACCCTTCAAAGCACAAAGATGGTATTTGGTCGAACCTATTATTTTAAACCAATTGAGCAGTGGATAACCCCTATTCGTAAAGCCATTAGAGATCAAAATGGTCACATTGTAACGATTATTACTGCCGCGCTTAGGGTGAAAGACTCATTTGGAAGCTTCGGGGTTAATTCGGACAAAGAGTATAAACACAATATCGCTATTCTTCGAGATGAAGATTTTTACTTTCAATATATTTCCAACGATGCCATCGATAATACTGTAGCATACTCAGCCCCTATGCCACTCAAAGAGCGAGAAGCTATCCAAAATGCCATAATGAAGACGCACCATTTTACAATGGATCAATTTAGAGAACATGAATACCTTGTCTCGTTTGTCAACACTGATTTAAGTGGCAAGCAGTTTCTTACCTCACTCCAATATGACAAAACATACAAACTGTGGATAAGTGCGAGTATCCCTTTAAACATCATCATTAAAGATTTTTTACAGAGATTTAGCATCTATGCTACTATCTTTATGTTTATCAGTGCTATCTTCTTTTTCCTCTTTAGAACCATTGCAAAAGCCGATGATAAACGCAACGCTGATCTTATTTTTCAAGCAACCCACGATCAACTGACAAACCTTCCCAATCGAAGTTACCTTCAAAAAAATATTAATGATTGGCTCTATAAAGACTTACCTTCTTTTAGCATCCTCTATATCGATTTAGATCATTTTAAAAATATCAATGACAATTTTGGACACCAATATGGCGATTATCTTTTAGTAGAACTTTCAAAAAGGCTCAAAGCAGTCACCCCACACGATGCAACGATAGTGAGACACGGTGGAGATGAGTTTGTTATTTTCACCTACATCACACACGATGAAAACCTTTTAAACCTTGCAAATACCATCATCGAAACAATTTCACAACCCTATTATATCAATCAATTAACGTTGATTATTGGCGCCAGTATAGGCATTTCAAAATACCCCGATCATGGTGAGTCTATAGACATTCTTTTACGTGCAGCGGACATTGCGATGTATGAATCAAAAAAAGTTCATAACCATGCGCACATTTTTCACGACACCCTGCAAGAGAGCTATCTTAAAAATATAAAGATAGAACATGAGCTGAGAAAAGCAATAGAACATGATGAACTCTCCATGGTCTACCAACCTCAGATAGATCACACAGGTAACATTTACGGGGTAGAAGCGTTAGTACGGTGGCAAAACAGCACACTTGGCATGGTCCCACCCGATCAATTTATATCCGTCGCTGAAACATCAGGGCAAATGGTCAAAATAGGTCATTTTATTATTGCTCGTACACTCAAAGAGATAAAAGAGGTTCAGACAACCTTGGGAGGCATACACTTTCAAACATCGATCAATATCTCTGTGCGTCAATTTATGGAAGTAGCCTTTTTGGAACAGCTCCTAGAAGCCATCAAAGAAAATAAAATGAATCAAATAGCTGTCACCATTGAAATCACCGAAAATCTTTTGATCGAAGATATTGACTATATCATTCCTCTTTTGAATGAGATACGAAAGTGTGGCATACAGATTTCAATGGATGACTTTGGAACAGGCTACTCTTCACTCAATATGTTACGAAAATTGCCTATAGATGAGCTCAAAATCGATAAAAGTTTCATAGACACCATCGTCGAAGATGAAACCGCTCAAACCATGGTTCAAAATATTATCGCGATTGGGAAAAATTTCAACATGCATGTTTTAGCAGAAGGGGTTGAAACTAAGGAGCAAAGAGCCTTACTCACCTCTTTTAGATGCGACAGATTTCAAGGATACTACTTTGCAAAACCCTTGTGCAAAAACGACCTGATCGCTTTTTTTCAAAAATATCAGAATGAACGTACATAAATGATCTCTCTTTAGGAGCGTTTCTGAGCTTGCCGCACCATCCTGCGACCCACTAAGTGAAAAGGAATGCCTAGTCCAAAAACAGAAACGCTCTGTATGATAATCTGTACCAGTAAAGCAGGATTGGTTATGACGTTCCATAGCCCTATGAAAGAAAAATTGATATGCATACCCATCAAAAAAAGTGCCATTGAATAGAAAAAGAAACCTACTGCGATTAAGCAGTATCCGTAAAATGATTTCATTGGCTAAACTCCTGTGTAATAAATCATTACAATACCCTATTTATCACGCAATTTAGTTAAAAAAGATGTTAAAGAAAGAGGCTATTTTTTAGAGTTTATTGTGTGTTAACAGTGCATTGACCATCGGGTGCAGTAGGGTTTCGCCACGCAGAGCAAAGCGTTGTACTTCGTTAAAATAATAGTCCGCTGTGCCATAAAGGCGGAATTCATACGCTCCAAAGCCATATCCCATGGGAGTGATCTCAACCCGTGAGTACCATGCATCTTTGGCGAGAACGTAACGCTCAGTATCTTGCGCGTAAACCCACACGACGATCTTCTCGGGATCTTTTTGCCGCCCTAACCATAAAAGTACATTGCCAACATCATTAAAAAAGTAGGTGTCGCCGTTGGGCAAAATGGCTTGAGCGGAGTTGAACAAATCAACGATAGGCACACGACTCTCGATGCAGATGTACTTTTCTAAAACAATCTCCAAAGGCTTTTTTTGGGTGTTTCCATAACGTACAAGCACACGGCTTTCACTGATATCCATGGTGACAATGAGCAAGGCAAGCACACCTAATAGTAATACAGTGGCAAAGGAGGATTTCATCATAGAAAAACTCCTGTCATCAGGTAGTAGCGCACCACGTAAAAGCTACAGATCAGTGCGGTGATGGTAAGGCAAAAGGAAGAGTATTTGAGCAGATAAACGTATGATTTTTGCGTAATACGCTCAATCAAAAAAGGCATGATGCCAAAGAAGATGCCTAAAAAGAGAGAGCCCCAAATGAAGTAACCGATGTAATAATACTCCTTTTGAAGCATACAGTACGGGCATTTGTGGTTGGGCATTTCATAGACGTAAAGCCCAAAAAAATAGGTAATGGCGTAATAAGCGATAAACAAAAAAAGCAGATTACATGTAAAGCTTGCCATCGTCTGTTTGAGTGTGTTGAAAAGCACAATGACCCCAAAGAGCGTGTAAAAAAAGAGCACCAAAAGTGTTTGGGTGTAGCCAAAAGGAAGCTTGGGCGCTTGAAAAACAACACTGCAACAAAAGACCGGAACCGTGAGTGGAATGTTGGAAAAGTAGAGAATTTCGAGTACAAATTCACCTAAAACACCGACAAAGAGGAAGGTAAACAGAAGGTATTTACGCTTCAAATAGGGAAAGAGGATGGAAGCAAGGTCAAGTTTATTGACAATCAGCCAAAGTCCAAATCCAAAAATCAGCAGTAGTTTTAAAAGGAGTAGCGCGTTGCCATAATGGTTTGCCCCCACAACACCTGCGGAGCACATGGCTCCAGGGACGATGCCTGAGAGGGCATTGAGTGACTGGATAAAAAAGAGAAATAAAATGACTTTACAGGTAACGGTAAAATAAAGTATGGTGTTGATAAGATAGTTCTTTTTCTCCAGCGCATACTGCAAGGGTGTGGTCGCGTCAAAATCCCAATGGCGCACAATGCTCACGATGTTCACCTGAGAAATCGCCATTAAGACGATGAGTATCACCTCAATCAGCAAAAAAACGATGATCTCATTGGAGAGAAAAATACTCATAGTACAAGCTCACCATCACGCATCTGTACACACCTGTTGATGCACGAAAGCTCGTCAAACAGCGTGTCGTGTGTGGCAATGACGACTGTTTTATGAAGTGCTTTGAATTTTTTCAAAATCTTAATGAACATCAGCGAATTTTCTTTGTCCAAATTCGCCGTTGGCTCATCCGCTAGGATGATCTCAGGCTCCATCACCACCGCCCTTGCTATCGCACAGCGCTGTCTCTCACCACCGCTTAAACTGCCCACTTTTTGATCTTTTTTGTGCTCAATGTTGGCAAGTTCCATCGCCAGACTTACTTTTTCGTGCATCGCCTCTTTGCCTAGTTTTGTCAAAGCCAAAGGCGCTAAAATGTTCTGATAAACACTCAAACCTTCTAAAAGATTGAACGACTGAAAGATAAAGCCTATCTTTTGATGGCGAAAAGCAGAACTCATGATGTCGGGCAGTTTAGCGATGTTGTGCGCATCAACCAAAATCTCGCCCGAACTTGGCTTACTAAGTCCTCCTAAAAGTGAAAGCAGTGTGCTTTTACCACTGCCACTCACCCCTTTTAAGATCACGATTTCACTCTCTTCAATGCTAAGATTAATGTTTTTAAGCGCGTAAAAAGCGTTTGGTTTGTTGGGGTTGTAAAGCTTGTTCAAGTTTTGAATGGCTATTTTACTCATGACTTCACCGCCTCGCTCATGTCGCTAATAGCGATTTTCCACGCAGGTAAAATGACAAACGCTAAGAAGGGAATAACGCCAAATAAAAAGATCAAAAAGAGCAGATTGAGATCGACCACAGGGGTAAAAGTAATGCTGTTTTCAAGCGTATTGCCTAAGAAAATGTTGCGAAGATAGGGTGCATTAAAGACAAATACATAAAGGTACGCTACTGCAACGCCCAAAAGATAGGCACTGAGCGAGACTACGGTATTTTGGATAAATTTAAGCGCGATGATGTCTTTGATGCAAAAGCCAAGACTGCGCAAAATTGCGATCTCTTTTTTCTTTTCGCCATACACCAAGCTGATCTGATTTTTAAGCAAAATAAAAAAGGAGACTAATGCGATGACATACAAAATCATAAAAATCCCCCCTTTATAGTAGTACAGATGGCGCACCGCGCTCATGGCATCTTCTTGTGTAGTCGCTTTGGCACTGGGGTAAATCTCTACGATTTTAAGCGATACATTGCCTACTTCGTTTGGGTTGGGCACAGAAACATAGAGTTTGGAGTACTCATCCATCTCCATCCCTAGTACAGCACGCGCCGTATTGGGGTGAAGAAAGATCGCATCATTGGAAATGATGTTCGTACCTTTGGGAGCACGTTTATTGATTTTAAGCCGTATCATACGCTCTTCGGTAAAAAAGTTAAACTCATCTTCGTAGTAAAGCTCCGCCATCGCTTTTTGAACACCCTGCCCTATGATCATCTCATCTTTTGCCAAAGTGGCATCGCCGATGATGTGAAACCATAGACGCTTTTGCGCAAAGTAATGGTAACCATCTACGATGCCCTCAACACTGCTCACACCTGTAATCTGAGAAATGTCATAAATAAACCCATCGTGCATCTGATAGGCTCTGCCAGCCCTTGTATTTTCCACGACAATTTCAGGCTGAGACTTAATGCTTTGCGTCAAATCATACTGCAACGAATCGGAGATAAAAAGCACCGCACTTAAGATAAAAACGATAAATGAAAAAATCAAAAAACTAAAAAGATGGTCATTTCTGTCTTTAAAAAGCAGTAATATCGCATACTCGACAAAGTTTTTAGAAAGCATAGACAAACCTTTGGTACGCATTGGTTGGAAAGTTCAAAGAAGGCTTGGTATCTTTGAGGCGCAAAGAGAGCGCTTCAATTTCTTGGTTTTTTTGTTGCGTTGGAAAGGAGAGCGCATGTGCCACTAAGGCAAGGTAAAGCGCAGCAAATGAGGTGGCAAGCATGGCGAGGAATTTCATAGGTTTTTGACCATCGCTTCGGTGATTTCATCAAACGAGATAACTTTTTGGCCATTGTGATCACGTGAAAAGCTAAGAGCCTCTTCTTGACTTGCAAAAGGAATGAGTTCACTACCCATCGGGCCATAGACGTTGGAGCCAATGACATAAAAGGCTTTTGTGGCTTCTAGTTTTGCAAGCTTGTAGTAATCACTTACATAGAGCTTATCGCCGCCTATTTTACGAGCAAAGGCGTATTTCATCATATCTTTCACGCCATCAAAATAGAACGTTTTATCGCCATCGTACATGGCAACCCATTGAGGGTATTTGGCTACAAACATCCCACATATAGGGCATTTTGCATCTTTTGGAACCTCTATTTTCGTGATAGGCGCTAGTTTTGAAGCCGCTTGCTTACCAAACTCTTTGGGAAAATCCTCCGCTGCAACGGCATAAGCTTCGGCAAAACTCATCACTTTACCGCCATTTTCCGAGACAAACGAGAGTGCATCTTTTTCCAAACCAAACGCGTAACTACTGGTACGTGTCATCGTACCTCTCACTTTACTTCCCACGACGTAAAAGGCTTTTTTCACATCAATCAACTCTAGCGTGATGGTATCGACCACTTTGGCATCTTCAGGAATGACACCCTGTGTTGCTTCGTAAAGACAGTGAATGGAGCAGTACTGATGGTTATCATGGGTATGGCTTGTTTTGTAAAATTTCACCAAATGCATTCCACAATTAGGACATGAATACTTCTCTTTGCCTGATTGAATGAGTGTTGCTTTGGCTTCGGGAACGCTTTGAAACATCTCCGCGACTGAAAAGCTCCAACAGCACAAGAGAATTAAAATAACGCGAAAAACCATTTTTTATCCTTTGACGTTAAACCATTATTTGGTAATTTTTTCGAGTAGCTGAGCATTCTCACACGCTTCTTTTAAACCTTTGTTACAACTGCCTTGAAAAAGCTCTTTGGCTTTGGTGTTATCCACACTCACCCCTTTGCCTTCGGCGTATAAAATGCCCAGATTGTTGCACCCTTTTTCATAACCACTGTTGCAGGCTTTTTCATAATACTGACTTGCTTTTTTGAAGTCTTGCACATTGCCTTTGCCTACGGCGTACATGAAAGCGAGGTTGTCACATCCCATGGCAAGGTTGCCATCGCACGCTTTTTGGTAGTATTCATTCGCTTTTTTCGTATCAAGTGCTACACCACGTCCCTGCGCATGAAGAAAGCCTAAGTTATTACAACCCATGAGGTCTTCGTTTTTACACGCTTTTTTATAAAACTCTGCCGCCTTAGTGTAGTCTTGTTGCACGCCTGCACCATTGGCATATAAAAGCCCTAAATTGGTACACCCTTCATCCTGTGCACACGATTTTTCATACAACTCTTTGGCTTTAGCAAAGTCTTGTTTAACCAAAACACCATCGGCATACATCAACCCCAAGTTATAACACGCCGTTGCAAAATCAGCCGAACACGCTTTCTCATACAATTTAACGGCTTTGGCATTGTCTTTAGCCACATTGCCAGTCCCTTCTGCGTATAGAACCGCCAAGTTATAGCATCCTGAGGCTTTGCCTTCATTGCACGCTTTGTCATACACTTCAACCAATTTTTGATGGTCACCACTCTCTTTGGCTTCCATACCTTCTTTGATAAAACCAGCCTGTGCCATGACTGCACAGATAATGAGAGCACATAGTTCTTTTTTCATTCTTTATCCTTTAAATCGTTTTAACATCTCTGCCTTGATACGCCAAGGCACATAACCCAAATATCGCTGCAAAAACATAATAAACCAAACTTGGCACAGAGGCATGTTCGCCTGTTGCCGCGTACGAGTGCATCCCTGTGAGGTAAAAATTGACCCCAAAATAGGTCATCATAATCGAGCTATACCCCAAAAGTGAGGCTATGGAGAAGAGATACACCGAGTTCAATTTGGGAATAAAACGAAGATGCAAGATGAGCGCATAAACGATGATGGAGACAAACGACCATGTCTCTTTTGGATCCCATCCCCAGTAACGTCCCCATGACTCATTCGCCCAGATACCTCCAAAAAAATTGCCGATGGTAAGCATACACAGCCCGATAATAAGGCTTATCTCATTGATCGCCACCAGATGTCTGATCTGCTCATTCATGCGCGATTGGTTCTTTTTATTTTTAAGCATCATTAACATTAAGGTCATTAAACCTAGTAATGCGCCCATACCCAAAAAGCCATAACTTGCCGTAATAACCGAAACATGAATGGTAAGCCAGTACGATTTTAAGACAGGTACTAAGTTCGTAATTTGAGGGTTTACAAAACTCATATGTGCCACGAGCATAACAATAGCAGCAAGTATGGCAGCAGCTGAAAGAGAGAGAATGGATTTGCGAAAGACCATCACACCTGCAAAGCCAGCAGACCAACCGATATACACCATCGACTCATAAGAGTCACTCCAAGGTGCGTGTCCTGAGATGTACCAACGAAGTGCTAGACCAAAACTGTGTACGATAAAACCTGCGATAAAAAGAGACAAAATCCCTTTTTCTACTGTAGGGTAATTTTTGCCTTTGAAAATGGAAATGAGCGCTAACGTAAATGCACCACATCCAAGCAGAAAATAAAATCCAATAAGTTTTTGAAACAGCCCTAGATGATTGTAAAGTACTTCAGCACGCACACGTGTCTCGCTTGGAATGATCTCTGCGCTAAGAAGACGTTGATTCTCTTTAAGTTTAGAGAGTGCCGCATCGGCTTTTTCCCAATGATTGGTTGTAATGCCCTCTTGAAGAGCAACAAAGTAGTCATTGAGTGTGCTTTTGATTTCACTACTCACCAAAGGATTGCTAAATGCATCGTTAGGAGCGACCCACGTGTGCGTCGCATCATTAGGAATTGGAATAAATTTAAAAAAGACCCCTTTGAGAGTCAGATAAGCGATATTGAGTTTTTCATCGAATTTAATCACATCGTTATCAAACGTATCGCGTTTGGACCCAGCTTTTTGATTGGCAGCGCTGACCTGTTTTGCCAGCTTATAGTAGCCTTCATCATCGAACATGGAGGCAAAACTCACATACTCGGTTTCAGCTGCCAAATTAAGTACTTTTTTAATGCTCGCGTTAGAGAGCTTGATGATAGGGAGTTCTTGCCAAAGTGCGGCATTGGAGCTCATACCCAAGATCATCTGCTCAGGACTCAAGCCAAATAAAGAGCTTTTTCCTGTTATTTTATTGACTATTTCAACGGCTTCGGTGCTAATAGGCTTAATGCGCCCTCTATAATCTTGCACCAACAAAGAGCTAAAAGCGCCATTGGAATGTGTGTAGGAGTTTTTACGAAACTGCTCTAGTGAGTCTGAGGTGTCTGCTTTTAAAAGTGTGGTTGAACTGAGTATGAGTGGCATAAGAAAGGCTAATGCGCTTTTTTGCAAAAAGGCACGAAGCTTTAAAAACCTACTTCCTTTGGTAAAAAAGTTACCCACAAATCCAACACAGAGTAGAAAATATCCAAAATAGGTTGGCCATTTGCCAGGGTCTTTGTTGACCTCTAAGATGGTGCCTTTTTCATCTAAATCATAAGATGATTGAAAAAAGGTGTACCCTTTATACATAAGTGGATGATTCATAAAAATACGATACGCAAACGAAGCGCTATTGTCGATTACTTCAAGTTCACTTGCATACGAAGAAGGACTTTGAGAGCCTGCATAACGTTGTAGCTCAAAATCAATGAGTTTAAACGCAAAAGGAAGGGCTATGACTTTAGAACCCCATGCAAGTTCAACTTCAACATCATCGAAATGCACGACAACAGGAGGTTCTATCCAACCTGCACCGCCTTCGATTTTAACCGTTTTGAGTTTTTTATCGTAACGTGCTTCTACGATAAGCGTGCTCAGTTTACCTTTGGAGCCTGCATGGTAGCTTTTATAGTTTATCTGTAAAACTTTGCCCTCCACCATAACTTCATATGAAAAATCGTTATTTCCAATTTGCCCTAAGGAGAGTGGATACTCTGCAAACGCTTGTTTTGTTTTGATGGTGAAATAAGACTTCACAGTGAGCATCTCATTTTCGCTCAACCCTTCCCTGATATGAATCACTCCTTCATACCCAAAGTAACGCGTCAATGCTGCTCCTATAAGAATCGCAACAAAGGCTATATGAAGAACAAAAGCACCAAATTTTTTCCACATTCTATTTTTGTAAACAATGCCGATCAAAGAGAGGGTGAGCAAAAGCATCACCCCTTCATACCAGAAAGCATCATAGACGGCTATTTTAGCGCTCTGTGTGTCATAAGCACTTTCGATAAACGTAGCCACCCCTGCACCTAAACCCAAGACAAATAACATGAAGAGGATAAATGTATATGAAAAAAAGTGCTTTCCTAAAATGGCTATATACTTCATGCTAAACCTTTACTCTAAAATAAAATCGGTACTGCTTACACGCCAAATGTCTGTCCTGCGTAGATAATAAACATCCTAAGGCATAAAACACCCGCCACACTCGCCATCCCTGAGAGGTAAAACGCTGCGTGAGAATGCGCTACGTGTTTGCCTAACGCAAAATTAAGCACCAACGGAAGCCCAAAACCCACGCCCATCACACCAAACCAAAAAAGATTGGCATAGATACCGCTTTTAAAAGCAATAGTAGTGCTTTGCTGAAACTCATTGCCCACTAAAAGCGATACAAAGAGCATCGCAATCAACATAATCTCAACCGCCATAATAGGCCACTCAATCGTATGCAAGGTTTTAAGATCAGGTGAGTGCGCATCTTCTTTGAAAAAATACGAAGCGACCATACCAGCTGACGCCGTTCCTGCCGAAAGTCCAGAAACCACAAAAAGGGCAGGTAAAATAGCAGTATTT
Source organism: Pseudomonadota bacterium (assembly GCA_017860615.1). Lineage (GTDB taxonomy): Bacteria > Campylobacterota > Campylobacteria > Campylobacterales > Sulfurospirillaceae > Sulfurospirillum. The sequence continues at coordinate 133,061 of JAGDMU010000004.1, forward strand.
AAAATCGGAAAACGTACTAAAACAGAGATCAAGAAGCCTGTGTAAGCACAAATAATCACAGCAAAAATGACACTTAATACCTCAATCATTGGGCGTATTTTTTTCAAAAGCACCATGACCATTTCAAAATAACCCAAAAGCTGGGCTTTTTTGGCAAGCACAGCTGAAATCTCTTTTTCAAACAGATACAAACACATCACTAACGTCAATGGAATATAAACCGAAATCGCCATAACACCGATGGACATCACCGAAGCAAAGTTATAGTTGATGAGAATTTTCCAAAAATAGAGTGGTTTTTCCAAATCACCCACCAAAAACACCATACCAAAGGCAATCGTTGAAAATGAAACCAACGAAGCAGCCTTCAAAAGGGATGTATCCTCGTGTTGTTTTTTATAGAAACGTACCAACAAAGCGATAATGAGCGCACCGCCTGAGATACCCGCAAGCAGAAGATAAACCGCAATCGGCCAACCCCACTCAACGCCATGTGAAAATCCGTAGGTAAAATTAATCGCACCATTCATATCACACCCCCACCTTTACAACAGGTATGTAGCGCAAACTCGGCTTTGTTCCAAACGTTGGCTTCATACGCACAGCATCCTTCACCTGCAAAATCTGATTGATATACGAGTTCTCATCGTTAAGATCTCCAAATACAAGGGCTTTATACTTACATGACTCTACACATGCTGGCTCTTTTCCTTTTGCCATATTGGTGTTCAGACAAAAGTTACAATTCTCCGCCGCTTTGGTCTTATGATTGATAAAACGTACATCGTATGGACAGGCAACAATGCAGTATTTACAGGCGATACAATCATCGGGGTTCATCGTAACAATACCCGTTTTTGCATCTCTGTGACACGCTTTGCTAGGGCATACTGCAACACACGGTGCATCTTCACATTGCTGACATGAAACACGTACATACTTCTTTTCCATCGGCGTTTCAGGAGCTGTTTTATTTTCAACATACAGTCGTACTTGTCCTTGTGGAACTTCATTGACCTTCCTGCACGCTACTTCACAATCACTGCATCCCACACATTTGTTCTGATCAAAAATCATCCCATAATGTGGTTTTTTTTCTGTTTTGCCCGCTTCAATGGCAACACTGTAACCCGCAGTGCCCAATGTCACAGACCCAAGACCTAACACTTTTAGAAAAGCTCTTCGTTTCCCGTCATTTTTCATCTTCGCCTCCAATTCGTGTAGATGAATACCAAAGTCCTATAGTTTCTTTTTCTCAATACCACCATGGACTTGTTTCATTGCTTCTTCGCTCAGTGGTTTTGCGCTGTTGGCAAGTTCCCCTGGCTTTAATACTTTGACTAACTCAACTTCAAAAATCACCGTTGAACCAGCAGGAATCTCTTGCATATCCGCATTGCCATAAGCTAATTCACTGGGGATCACCAACTTGTATTTTGAACCCTCTGGCATAAGCATCAAGCCCTCTTGCAAACCATCGATAATATTAATCATGGAGAGATGCGAAGGTGTTTTACGTGCATACGTGTCATCAAACACCGTGCCATTGGTGAGATACGCCTTATAGTTCATCATCACAACGCTCTCTTTTTGTGGTTTTTCTCCTGCTCCTAAAGAGAGCACTTCGTATTGCAATCCTGATTTGGTTGTTTTGACATTTTTGTTTTTTGCATTGGTTGCGATGTATTTTTTACCCTCTGCAATGTTTTGATCCAGTGCTTGTTTGAATTTTTCTTGACTCACTTTATTGAGCGTCTCTGCTCGATCATTCAGGTATGTAATGATCTCTTCATCTTTGATCTTTTGCTGTTTTTTCAAAGCGTCGATAAAGCCATCAATCACCGCATTAATATCCGATTTTGCACCCATTTCAGACTGCTCAAAAAGTTGATTAGAGATATAGCTTCCAGTGGATACACCAATACTGTATGACTCTTTTTGTACTTGTGTTTTTAGCTCACCAGCAGTCGCCCCAGAAACCAAACAAATAAATACAAATAATCCTGTTGTGAGTTGTTTACGCATCATCTTCATACCTTTACATGTAAAATGAAGTGAGCTATGAAA
>JAGDMU010000018.1 GCA_017860615.1 Pseudomonadota bacterium
GATGAGAACATTGATGCTTTTATTGAACGCTATTCCAAAGAAAACTAAGATGAAAATTCTCGTTGTCGGTAAAGATACGATGTTGCATTGGCCACAAAATGTCTGTGATGCTTTAGACGATATGGGCTATGAGAATGATCTTTTTTTGATCAATCATTTAGGTTTTTTCAGTGATACACTCATAAGCATTATCAAGAAGTTCAAGAAACTTTCATCTGAAGAACTTTTAGCACACTATTTTCATCAAAAAATCAATGAATTTAAACCTGATGTTATTATGTTGATTAGTGCTTTTTTTATGCCTCAATCCCTTTATGATGTTTTAAAGAATTTACCAAAAAAGCCCTATGTCATAGGCTGGAGTGGCGATGCGTTTAATCAAGATGTTGCCCCATTGGTTCACATTTTAGATAAGCTCTACTGTACAGACAGTTTTTTTGTTGACGTTGCACAGTCCACCTATGGGTGGAAAAACGTTGAGTACCTTCCTTTAGCCTATAATCCCAAAATATTTTTTCCCTCAAATCTACAGAATGAGCAACGCAAAGACACCCTATTTATCGGAAGTCCCGCACCTGATAGAGTCGAAATATTAAAGAGTATTCAAACACCTATTACGCTCATCGGGTCCGCATGGAAAAAACACCCTTTAGCTTTGCACACTATAGTTGCTAAAAATATTGCTTTAAACCAAATCGTGCCCCTATATCAATCATGTCGTGCGGTTTTAAATATGAAACAAGGTGCAAATGTCAAAAATGGTCTTAATATGAGAAGCTTTGAAGCAACCGCATGTGGCGCTTTGATGATTCATGACAATGTAGCGGATATTGAAAAACATTTTGTCCCCAATGAAGAAATTTTAGTTTACACTAATGCAAAAGAGCTCAATGCCTTACTCCAAGAGATCGAAAAAAACCCTCAATTATTTTATGCTATCTCCCAAAAAGGTATGCAAAGAACTCTTTTAGAGCATAGCTATCAGCATCGAATGTCTCTTATTTTAGACAATTTATCGTAAAATTAGGAAGCAAATGAAGGAGAATACTAACGCATGATTTTTACACGAACGACCATTCCCGATGTTCTCATCATAGAACCCAAAATTCATGGCGATGAACGTGGATATTTTGTTGAAACCTTTCGAGCCAATAAACTAGAAGAATTTTTAGGTCATCCCATCAATTTTTGCCAAGACAATGAATCAAAAAGCTCTCGCGGTGTTTTAAGAGGCCTTCATTATCAACTGCCTCCTCATGCGCAGACGAAACTTGTTCGCGTCATTGAAGGCTCTGTTTTAGATGTAGCGGTTGATATTCGCAAAAACTCGCCTTTTTTTGGCCAACATGTCGCCGTTGAACTCAGTGGTGACAATAAAAAACAGATGTTTATCCCAAGAGGCTTTGCACATGGCTTCATTGTGCTCAGTGACGTCTGTACCTTTGCATACAAAGTCGATAACTACTATAGTCCAGAATGTGACAGAGGCATTGCATTTAATGACCAAGATATAGACATTGATTGGCAAATTGCTACGTCACAATTGCGTTTATCAGAAAAAGATAAAAAGCAACCTAATCTTTGCAATGCTGATCTCTTTGAGTACGGAATAAACTATTATGCTTAACATTCTTCTGACTGGTTCCAACGGTCAATTAGGCTCTGAAATACGTGAACTCTCCACTAACTACCCTTACCAATTTTTCTTTATGGACAGAACAGGGCTTGATATTAGCGATGCAGACGCACTTGAGACGTTTATTGTTACACATGCTATTAATGCGATTGTGAACTGTGCCGCTTATACTGCCGTTGATAAAGCTGAAAGTGAAAGTGAAAAGGCTTATGCGATTAATGCTAATGCCGTTAAAACCTTAGCATCCCTGAGCAAACAATACGCTATAAAACTTATTCATATTTCAACGGATTATGTCTTTGATGGTACGCATTTTCAGCCCTATTGTGAAAACCACACAACCAATCCCCTCTCGGTTTATGGAAAATCAAAACGTGCGGGGGAAGAAGCCTTACTTGAGGTCAACCCTACAAATGCCATTATCATTCGTACCAGTTGGGTTTACAGCTCTTACGGTAACAACTTTGTCAAAACCATGCTTCGTTTAGCCAAAGAGCGTGAAGTACTCAATGTCATTTATGATCAAATCGGCACACCAACGTATGCCAAAGATTTGGCACATACTATTCTTGAGATTCTTCCAAAAATAGATACTAAAACCGTTGAAATCTATCATTATAGCAATGAGGGTGTTGCAAGCTGGTATGACTTTGCAAATGAAATTATCTCTTTCTCCAACCTTACATGTAAAATAGAGCCTATTACCGCAGAGCACTATCCATTGCCTGCTAAACGACCCTATTACTCACTTTTAAATAAAGCGAAAATCAAACAAACATTTGGGATAACGATTCCGTATTGGAAAGAGAGTTTAAAGGCGTGCTTGAGCAAAATCACTAACGCATCGTGTTGATGATTACTGCACACCTTTAAGAAGCGACTCAAATTCTTTTATTGCATCTTGCACACTAAGTGCGTTAATATCATTAAAGTTGCATAAAAAGACTTTTTGAGCACTTAACGCTCCCGTATTGGCGTCTAACCCTGTTGAGAAAAAGGTTAATGTAGGAATGCCAAGAGCGGCTGCAACGTGCATAGGTCCCGTGTCGTTGCTCACAAAGTAATCACACGCACCTATGGCACCACAAAGCTCATCAACACTCACATCACTCACTCTTATAACATCGTTTGAGAAAGCATCAAGGTACTGTTTTTCGCGTTTTCCTGCAAATACAACCACATTAAAATCGTTTTTATAGTACTCACCAAACTCTGCAAAGTTCTTCTCTGACCAACGCCTGCTTTCTTGCGTAGAGCCTAGATTTAAACCAATCGTTTTTTTGCTTTGATCTAGTTTTGCCATCAAAAGAGTGCGATACGCCTTCGCCGTTTCACTAAGAACCATTTTTGAAAAATCCAAGCGATCATCCACTCCAGCAATGCGACTGAAAAATTGGCTTCTATGACCACTCTCGTCTCTTGGAACAATGGTAGTATAGGCATACTCTTTATTCTTCTTTTTGGGAGCACCACGTTTTTCTTTTGCTTTGCAAAAATGTGTTATCAAGGCAGTCTCACCAAAATTTTGAAAATCTATAATGAGATCAAACTGCTTTTTTCGAAGCGTAATAAGATGTGTAATCTCTTTTAAAATCGCCCAAAATTTTTTTGCTTTAAAAACACCACGATTAAGTGTCACCACATCATCAATCAAACCACCGCTATTTTTTGCAATATCAACATTGGTACTATCGCATAGAAGCGTTATACGCGCATTTGCATACTTTTGCTTGAGCTTTTGAAATGTTTGAAGCAACATAACAATATCGCCCATACCACTAAAACGAATCGCTAAAATTTCCATCCTGCTATTTTCCATAACTGTCATCAATGGCTTGACACAAAATATGTCCGATCATAATGTGCATCTCTTGAATACGAGGGGTATCGTCACTCGGGACGACAATGTTAATATCACAAAATTCATTCATCACACCACCATCTCGTCCACTCAGGCCTATTGTTTTGCATCCCATGTTACGAGCAAGACTTAAAGCGCGCACGACGTTTTTACTGTGTCCGCTGGTCGATATGCCAATGAGTACATCTCCCTCTCGAGCCAATGCTTCCACTTGCCTATCAAAAATACGGTCAAAGCCAAAATCATTGCCTACGGCGGTAAGAACCGATGTATCCGTGGTCAATGCAATCCCCGCAAGCCCTCGTCTCTCGCTCTTATAACGCCCGCTGAGTTCTGCGGCGATATGCTGTGCATCAGCCGCACTACCACCATTACCACACAAAAGGATTTTATGCCCATTTTTAAGTGCTTCCGTTGCAATAATACACGCGGTATAAATATGGCTTTGTAAACTCTCTATCGTTTTAGCAATCACGACTTGATGTGCGAGCATCTCACGCTTTATCATTTCCATCATTTTTGTTGAGCCCTCTCAATAATCTTTGTTGTACTTTTGCCCTCTACAAACTCAACTAAACGTACCTCTTTAGCAATATCACTTCCTACAACCACTTTTCCTTCGTAATCAGCCCCTTTAACCAAGATGTCTGGTTTAATGGCAGAGATAAGCTCAAAGGGTGTATCTTCCTCAAAAGGAACCACATAACTCACAGACTCAAGGCTTGCTAAAATGTATGCTCTATCGTCCAGTGGATTGATGGGGCGACTTTCACCTTTAAGACGTCTAATTGAATCATCGGCATTAAGCCCAACGATGAGCATGTCGCCAAAGCTTTTCGCTATTTCTAGGTACTTCACATGCCCTACATGTAAAATGTCAAAACAACCATTGGTAAAGACAATTTTTTGATTTTTCTTGGTTTGCAAAAGATGAATCATCTCTTGTTTCGTTTTGATTTTACTCTCCGCTGTAGCGGCACGTAAGCTATGCTCGTACGCATCGACTTCATCTAAATTCACGGTTGCACTACCTAGTTTTCCAACCACAACGGCTGCTGCAGAGTTGGCAAAAGAGGCGGCTTCTTGCATACTAAGACCACACGAAAGCGCATACCCAAGGCTTGCTAAAACCGTGTCTCCTGCACCCGTGACATCGTAGACTTCGCGTGCAACAGTTGGCATTTTGAGAAACTGCTCACCAAAAATCGCCATACCATCTTCAGAGAGCGTAATAACGGCGTATTTGAGCCCCAAACTCTCTTTGAGTAAGTTTCCTGCTTTTTGCAGACTTTCATCATCTTTGATGGCTATCTTTGTAGCGATACTCGCCTCTTTTTTATTGGGCGTAATAAGTGTCGCACCGCTGTACTTTCGGTAGTCATCCCCTTTGGGATCCACTAAAATAGCTTTTTTATGCTTTTTTGCAAGTTCTATAACATTGGTTGTAAAGGTTGTTGTTAAAACCCCTTTACCATAATCGGAGAGTAAAATAACATCTACGTTAGGTATATAGGTTTCGCATTGTGCTAAAAGTGCATCTACAGAAACTTGAGTGATATCATCTTTGGATTCGCTATCATAACGTACCACTTGCTGATGAGAGGCTATGACACGGCTTTTCTTGCTTGTTTTTCGCCCTTCTTGCTTGACAATGCCTTTGGCATCCGCACCCAACGTCTCAAGCATACACAAAAGCTCTTTGCCGTTTTCATCATTTCCCACAACGCTTAAAACGCTGACCTTTGCGCCCAAACTTAAAAGGTTATTGACCACATTGCCAGCCCCACCAAGTACCGTGCTTTCTCTTTGAACGTCAATAACCTGCACAGGCGCTTCAGGTGAAATGCGTTCACATTTTCCCCACAAGTAGTGGTCTAACATCAAATCGCCAATGACCAAGATGGAAGGCTGATACGCTCTTAATCTATCCATGGCTTACTTCGCTTTTAAAAATACGTTTAATTTCAGGAACATAATTTCTTATCCCCTCTTCTAAGCTCACGTTAGGTTCATACCCTAAATCATCTCGTGTTGCAGAGATATCTGCTTCCGTATGCATCTGATACGCACGGTATGGATTGTTAAAATACTCTGTTCCAAGTGTCGTTTCTAGCTCTTTTTGTAAAATATCTGCAATATCTTGAAAACTTCTAGGATTGCCTGTTCCTACATTGTAAACACCACTTTTGTCTGAAACTGCTGCTTTAATATTTGCCTGAATAACATCATCGATGTAAATAAAATCACGTACAATTTTATCAGACCCATAAAAAAGACGCGGTGTTTTACCGCTTAAAATTTGAAGACCTAGTTGTAGTACCATAGAAGCTGTTGTATTTTTGAAGTATTCTCTTGGGCCATAGACATTAAAATAACGTAGCCCTACAATGCTCATAGTCGGATTTTGTTTTGAAACTTCACGTGCTAAGTGATCCATAGCAAGTTTGCTAAAACCATACACATTTTGAGGTTGTTCATATCCAACACGTTGAGGAGAAGCGGCATCACCGTATGTGGCAGCACTAGAGGCATAGACTACAACGGAATGGTTAACTTTGGCAAGTTCTAAGATATTTTTAAACGCATTCACATTGGTTTTGACCATAATACCTTGATCTAAAACCGTCGTATCGGAAATCGCAGCTTCATGAAAAATATAATCGAATTTATAAGAGGTAAGCTTTGCTATGGCGGTTTCATCATTGATGTCACCACTAATGACTTCGCCTTTAAAACCTATAAGATTTTTAAAATGTCCAAAGCTTTTGAGATTGCCGTTAGAAAAAGTAGCTTCACTTCTAAAAATATCAAAGACAACGACTTTACATGTAGGATAATTTTCTTGAAAGTAAAAAGCGAGGTTGCTTCCTATAAAACCAGCTCCCCCCGTAATGAGGAGTGTTTTAAGATTAAAATCAATATGAGTATAACGCATTTAAGACCTTAATATTGAATAAGGTCTATTGTATCCAAAACAAAATTAACGCAATATTTAGCCCCACTGTTTTGATCTTCTCCTAGGAGGATCGTATTTTCTATCTTCGCACCAAGGGCAGCTTCAATATCGCTTTTTTTATCACCAATCATCCATGAATGTTCAACATCAATATCAAATGCTTCAATGGCGGATTGGAACATGCCACTTTTAGGCTTACGACACTCACAATTGACTTCAGGTGCGTGAGGACAGTGGTAAATCGCATCGATTTTGATGTTTGCATCTAAAAGCTCTTTGCACATCCAAGTACTCAATGTCTGAAAATCTTTTTCACTGTAATAGCCTCGACCAATGCCTGACTGATTGGTGACAATAATAAGCAGATATCCTAGTTTTTGAAAATGTCTTAACGCATCAAAAAGACCTTCACAAAACTCAAAATCCTCGATTTTATACACATACGCCTTGTCAACATTAATGACACCATCACGATCTAAGAAGATTGCTTTTTGCACCTATTCTCCAAGTTCTTTCGTGATGTCACTGAGCAAATTGGTATATTCTAAGTAACCAAACGCATCTTTTTGAGATATTAAAGCATTTTTTGCTTTGGCGAAAAAGATTTTTGCTTCTTCTCGATTTTTAAGATCATAGGCTAAAAATTTTCCCATGTAGTAGTTAGCATAAAGGTGTTTTGGATCTTTCGCCAGTACACTTTGCACTTCTTCAATAGCAGTGTAAATTTGTAAGTTTTTCTGAAGCGCAAGAGCACGTTTGAGACGTATCATGTGCTGCATACCATCTACCAAGAGGCTTTTTTTATACATCTGTGCAGCTTCATTGAAAATTCCCATCTCAAAATATCCATCGCCCAATTTATTCCATGTTTCTTTATCGTTGGTTTTCGCTGCTTGTTGCTTGAGATTGGTAACTTTGAGCGCAAAAGGGAGTACGGTTGCTATGCGGCTATTTTGAACATTATGCGGATCAATCGAATAAGCATTGACTAAAAGATCAAATCCTTGAGCAATTTTGCCGAGTTTGAGGTAAATATTGGCAAGTTGAAGCATACATACTGTATTGGTTGGTTCTCCCACTAAAATGGCTTCAATTGTCTCTTTAGCTTTTAGCGTATCTGTTCTTTCTACTTCACAAACGCTGTGTGTAGCGCCCATAAGGTAGCTTGACACACATAAAAATGCTATCATTCCGCGAAACAAATGAACCCCTATACAAATGTAAAATTGCTGGATTATACCTAAGTTTTATGGAAATGAAAATAGAACTTTTAACTACCTTAGAAAAACTAAGCAGGGTTAAAGTAAGGTTAGTTATAATTTTTCCCACACAACTTAAAAGGGGTATCTAAATGAAAAAAGTTTGCACAATTTTAGCAATTGCAGCAGTCTCTAGTTTGATGGCAGCCGATGGCGCAGCGATCTACCAATCAAAATGTTTTTCCTGTCATGGAGAGAAAGCTTCTAAGGTAGCACTCAATAAATCTCAAGTCATTGCAGGTTGGGATGCAGCAAAAATCGTTGCTTCTGTTAATGGCTATAAAGATGGCAGTTACGGTGGCGCAATGAAAGGTGTTATGAAACCTATCGCATCTGGTTTGAGTGATGAAGATCTTAAAGCTGTAGCAGCAACCATCGCTTCATATAAGTAAATTTCTACACGCTACAGGGGCAAAGCTCCTGTAGCTACGTTATGCCACTGGGGCACTAAAGCTTGCCTCTTTGAGGCAGAACTTTCCCTTTGGTTTCTATAATAATCTCCTAGCTACATCAATCAGGTGGAGCGTATCTCGTCTCTCTTTTTTCTTTCTGTTTTAAAATCTCTGCTTTTTTATGTTCCATCATCACCGCGTCATTAAGCGCTTCTTCACTGTCAAATTGTGTACCGTCTAAAAATTTTTTGTGATCATCAAATTGCCCACTACGAATACCCCACAAAAGTGCCCAAAGACCAAAAGCGCCCAAAAGCGTAGAAGCACTGAGCATCATTGCAATAATCCAACCATCCATCTCTACGACCTTTTTAAAACGTTTTTAATACGCATTGAATTTCCAACCACCACAAGCGAACTCAAAGACATTGAAAGTGCTGCAAATAGCGGGATAATATAACCACTCATCGCCAAAGGAATGGTAATGACATTGTAAAGCAGTGAAAAAAGCAAATTCTCTTTCACGATTCGTAAACTCTTACGAGCGATCACAAATGCCTCATACAAGCTGTTCACGCTATCGTTGGTAAGGACAACATCGCTGACATCAACGGCAACATCGGCACCACTGCCCATGGCAATGGCTATTTCACTCTGCGAAAGGGCGAGTGTATCGTTAATACCATCCCCCGCCATCACCACCTTTTTACCTTTTTGACGTAGCGCTTCGATGTATGCTGCTTTTTCATGCGGTAAAAGAGCCGCTTCATAGACCTCAATGCCTACTTCATTAGCAATCTCTTGCGTCACTCTTAGATGATCACCACTAAGCATAATGATCTCTAATCCAAGCGCCTTAAGTGCAGCAATACTCTCATAAGCACCCTCTTTTAGGCTATCTCGCAACCCAAAGATCGCAACCAGCACACCATCAACGGCAAAGAAATAGTGACTTAATGTATCAAGATTATGAGGCATAAGAACTTCAATGCCCTCTTCTTCCATCATTTTAGCATTGCCACCTAGGAGTTGATGCCCCTCAAAAAAAGCCTTTACCCCTTTAGCTTCCACCGTTTTGATCTGTTCTAAATGCTTTGGCACTAAAAATACTTCTGAGCCTTTTAAAAAACTTGCAATCCCTTGGCTAATGGGATGCCTTGAACTACTGACTAAAGCGTATAACAGTGCATGATCAAAACTTTGCACATACGCATGTTCAACCACTTCAGGTTTGCCTTTGGTAATCGTACCTGTTTTATCAAGCACAAGCGTATCGCACTTTGCCATACTCTCGATAAATCCCGCTTCCTTAAATAAAATACCCCGCTTTGCAGCCAAACCGAGCCCTACAAGCGTTGCAACAGGTGTTGCCAAAGAGAGGGCACAAGGACACGCAATCACAATGACGGAGATAGCAATGATTAAGCCTGTTTCAAACGAACCACTTTGATAAAACCAAAACAGTAATGTCGAAAAAGCCAAAAATAAAATAGTACGAGAGAAGTAACCAGAGATTTGATTCGCCAATTTTTCAATTTTAGGCTTTTTATTCATCGCATCTTCAAGCAATGTAACGAGTTTTGAGAGCATAGAAGAGGAGAATGTATTGGTTGCTTGATAACGAATAACACTGTCTAGACAGATCGAACCACTCAAGATTTTATCGCCTTTTTGAGCCAATTGAGGAATTGATTCTCCACTCAGACGTGAAAGATCAAAAGAGCCTTCCCCTTCTAGAATAACGCCATCAATCGCTACTTTATCGCCAGCCCTTACTTCAATGATTTCACCCACCTCAACGCTTTCGACGCTCGTTAAAATCTTTTCTTCCCCTTTGATGAGTGTGACTTCAGAAGGCATTGCACTTCCAAAGGCATCAAGGGTATCGATCGCTTTTTTCTTTGTTAAGACTTCTAAGTATTTGCCTGCGAAGACAAAGGTAATGATCATTGTCACCGAGTCAAAATAGACCTCAGCATTCCTTGAGAACATCGCATAGAGTGAAAAAACATAGGTCAGTGTCGCACCTGTTGCAACCAAAAAATCCATCGTCACATAACGATGTTTAATGCCATAATAAGCCCCTTTAAAATAGACAGAACCTGTGTAAAACAGTGTAGGAGTTGCTAAAATAAATTCCGCAAAATTGAGTATGTTTTTGATGTTACTTTCCATACCTGTGAAATAGCCCGCATACTGAGCAATCGCTATCCACATGACATTCATCGTTGCAAAAATCCCCACCAATAACTTTGAATAATACTCCCTACGCTGGGCTGTTGCTCTCTCTTCTCCACTTTTAGGATCGTATGGATACGCGTTATACCCAATGCTTCGAATCGTCTCAATAATCTGTGAGAGCTTAATCAAAGAGCCATCCCAAACAATTTTAGCTTTATGATTGGTATAGTTAATGCTCACCTCAACAATGCCCTCTTGTTTGGAGAGTACTTTTTCATTGAGCCATACACACGCACTGCAATGAATCCCTTCAATAATCAGTGCGATCTCACTAAACCCATCTTTCGTAGTTTTAACGTATTTAGAGATAAAGCCATCCAAGTCGAAACGACTGGCATCATCCATGCTTTCTTTCGGAGGTTCCAAAGTTGTGTCGCCCATTTTTTTATAAAATGTATCGAGCCCTTCATCCTTTAAAAGGTGAAAAACACCTTGACAGCCTTTGCAACAAAAAAAATGAGGAGTTTCAAAAGTTTTATCTTGCAGTAACACAGAAGAGTCATATTCTAAATGGCAGTGATCGCAACGTTGTTTACTCATATTAATCTTTCACATAAAGTTACTTATCAGAAAACATTATAGCGTGACTTTTTTGTGATGAACCTGATACTAAAGTGTGCTTAATTTTTTTTTCAAAACCTTTGTGCTAAAGTGCGATCCCTACATGAAAATGTAAGCATCTATGGCTCAAGGGAAAGTAGTGGAGAATATTAAAAGGCTCTATGTTAAAGCAGGACTTTTCCTAACCTTGGCATTGTGTCCTATTTACATTTCAATGTGGTATCACCAACCCATTCTTGCATCCATACTTCTCACCATTGTGACATGTGTGGGGTTTTATTTTGTTACCAAATTACTTAAAAGCAATACTAAACTTAAAAATGAGTTGCGTAAAAATCTCTACATAGATCTCAATACAAAGCTTCCCAACCGCCTCAAACTCTTAAAAGACAATAAAACGATTGATCCAAGTATTGATTCAACACTCATCATCATCAATATTGACTCCTTCCAAAATACCAATAACTTTTACGGACACAATTTCGGCGATAAATTTCTCAAAGTCATTGCAGAGTGGCTCTCCCATAACCTTCCGCCTATTGACGCCACGCTTTATAAATTTGAAGCCGATATTTACGCTATTCTCATTCGCGTTCCTTTTAGCGAATACAATCTCAAAAAATACCTCAAAAAAATCTCGATGAAAATTACCAAAGATCGCATTATTTGTGATGAAGTCGAAGTTGACACTACACTGAGTATTGGTGCGCATCAAGGGAAAAAAAGTCTGCTTAAACTCGCCTCCATTGCCTGCAAAGAGGCAAAAAACAAGCGCCTTTCTTATATGATTTATGATAAAAGTAGCCATAAAGAGGCAGAGTATCACCACAATATGACCATGAACCATACCCTGAAAGAAGCGCTTGCTAAAGATTATGTCATACCTTTTTTCCAACCCATTCTTAACCTTCACACCAATGAGATTGAAAAATTTGAAACGCTAATGCGTATTAAAAAAGGGGATGGCAGTTACTATCTGCCTGCGGAATTTTTAGATGTTGCCAAACACTCCAAGATCTACTCAAAGCTTTCGATGTCACTCATTCAAAAGGCGTTTGAAACCTTTCAAATCTCCTCCAATGGCTTCTCCATCAACCTCTCTTATCTGGATATGACCAACATCGTCACAACCACTTTTATCATCGAAAAGCTCGAAGAGTTCAATGTAGGGCCTTGGGTTATTTTTGAGATTTTAGAAAGCGATGGTATTGAAAATTATGAAGCAATCGCGAAATTTATCGATCAAGTAAAGTCGTATGGTGCCAAAATTGCCATTGATGATTTTGGCTCAGGCTACTCTAACTTTGAGCGCCTTACAGAACTGAGGGTTGATTTTATCAAGATCGATGGAAGTCTTATCAAAAATATCCATCAAAACGAAGAGACAAAGATTATCGTCAAAACGATTGTTAACTTTGCCAAAGAGCTTAACATCAAAACCATTGCAGAGTATGTTCACTCAGATGAAGTCTTTAACTGTGTGAAAGAGATCGGCATTGATTATGCGCAAGGCTTTCATATTGGCAAGCCTAAACCAGAGTTGCCTACAAACGCACACTAACCTTCTTTGCAAATAAGCAGAGATAAATACCCCCAAAGATTAAAACAATTCCCCCTAAATGGTACCACTCCAAACGCTCACCCAAAAAAATGTAGGCTAAAAAACTACCAAACAGTGGCATCAAATGGGTAAATTGCCCTGTCTTGTCTGCCCCAATCTGCGCTATACCCTTATGCCACAAATAGTAGCAAAGAATGGAGGTAAAAAGAACGACGTACGCGATTATCCAAGCATATTGACGTAAGATCATCACTTCGCGCTCCAACGTATAACCTTGTGCCAAATAAAACGGTAGAAGCATCACAACACCCAAGCTTACACTCGTTATAAAAAACTCAAAACTACTCAGTGTGGGCGGTCGAAATTTAACCAAAACACTGTAACTTGCCCAACACAAAGAAGAAGCAATCACCCAAAAATCACCCGAATTAAAATGTAAAGAAAGCATACTTTGTACATCGCCTTTAAGCACTAAAAAGATAACACCAAGGGTTGAAAGGACGATACCCACAATTTGCCTTGTGGAAATGGGCGTTTTAAGAATAATAAACGAGAGAAAAAGAATAATGATAGGAATAGACGAGTTAATCAGCAGTGCATTGGTAGCCGTCGTGTGCTGTAAGCCGATGTACAAAAGTGTATTAAATGCCGCAATACCAAGGGCTGAAAGTAAAACTAACATACCAAAATGGCTTTTCAGCGCTACCCAAATGCGTTTGATATGTAACAGTAAAAAAGGAAGTGTGACCACAAAAACACCAAACCACCTAAAGAAGGCTAACTCCCATGGTTCAATCGCACCTGCAACAAAACGACCCAGTACAAAATTGGCAGACCAAAAGAACACACACAATACTAAAAGCACATACACCTGCATTTTCATCCTTTGTCATGAAGTGAGATTATAACAAATATAACGCCATTGCAACACAATCGCTATACAATTTCATTAGCCTTCTTAAAAATGAAATTTGCAAGAAGTCGAAGCACCAAAGGTGCGTGGGCTTTCTGCTAAAGAAAACCTAGTGTTAACGTAATTTGGAAGCTTTGCTTTCAAAACGTATTAAGAGCCTTATAAGAACTCTTATATGAAAAAGGATTTTCAAGGAGATTCATCGTGTACTATCAACTTAATTTACGAGAGCTCACCTACGCTCTGTCTTATGCACTCGACTATGTAGGCATTGATGACATTATGCATGGTAAACGTGTAGCATACATTGCTTGCGAAATAGGCAAAAAATTGGGTTGGAGACAATCAAAGCTGGACAAAGTGATGCTTATGGCAATGTTACATGATTGTGGTGTCTCTTCAACCCAAATCCATCGCTCCATCATTCATCATCTGGACTGGGAAGATTCACAAGTTCACTGTGCCAAAGGTGCTACTTTACTCAAAGAGGTTCCTCTTTACAGTGATTTTGCCGATGTCATTGCTTTTCATCATACCCACTGGGAACACTTTTTACCGCACATTGACGAAGAAGTAAAACTCTATGCCAATCTTATTTACCTCAGTGATCGTATTGATGCTCTGCGTTCACAATTTGGCGCGCATCTGAGTCATGAAAAAGAGTATATTCGCACAATTATTGAGCAACAAACACCCTCTATGTTTGCGCCAAAACTCTCTGAAGCATTTGTACACATCTCTCAAACAAATCTCTTTTGGTATTACTTAGAACCAGAGGCGATTCACTACTATTTTAGAGATTGGATCGAACAAGGGGAAATCCAAACGGTAACATTTGATCTTCTCAAAAAAATAGCCTTGATGTTTGCAACCATTGTTGATGAAAAAATACCAGATCAAAAGCGACATGCCTTGAGTGTAGCAACCTTAGCACGTTACATCGCAGGGCTATGTGAGCTCTCTTTACGAGAACAAGAAGGCATTGAGATCGCGGCTCTTTTACATGATTTAGGAAAGCTTCGTATCCCTGATGATACCCTCTTGAAAATGACATCGCTTACAGAGGAAGAGAGCTCGCAAATCAAAAGGCATGGTTTTGATGCGCAGATTATTTTAGGGCAAATCAAAGGCTTTGAAAAGATGACTCAAATCGTCTCAATGCATCATGAAATGTTGGATGCAACAGGTTATCCAGCCTCTCTTGGCGAAGCAAAAATTCCACTGGAAGCGCGTATTGTCTCTGTTGCCAACACGTTTGTAAATCTTATCCATCAAGACAACATGCATCCTCTCTTAAGTGCGAAAGAGGCGTACGAAGCTTTGGAAGCAATGGTGGGTGAACATAAACTTGATGCAACCATCGTACACAAAATTGCGGTTCATCTTGAGACGTGTTATGAAAAAGTGTCACATCCTTAATGTCCTATATAAAAGCCAATAAGCTATTGTTCACTCTTTTGGGGGAGATTGTGATAAAATTAATTGATTTGTGTTCAAAGAAGGGGTAGTCCCATGAGAGTGCTTATCTTTGTTTTCTTTTTTTACACGACACTTTTTGCAGGTCACGCAGTTGAATCTGTTTCATTGCAACTTGCATGGCTTCATCAATTCCAATCAGCAGGATTTTATGTTGCTAAAGAAAAGGGTTTTTACGAAGAACTAGACTTAAATGTTACATTCAAAGAATACCAAAAAGGGATGAATGTCGCAAACACCATTGTGAACAAAGAGAGTACGTATGGCGTTGGCAAATCCTCACTGATTATTGATCGCAGTCAAGGTAAACCTGTTGTTGCATTAATGGCACTTTTCCAACACTCTCCTTCGGTACTCATTACCACCAATCCTGTGATAAAAACCCCAAAAGATCTCTACAACCGCCTTGTTATGATGAGCGTTGAAGAGTCTGGCGCTGCTGCCGTTCTTTCCATGCTCATGAGCCATGGCATTCAACGAGATGATATTTTTTTACAAGATCCTACGTTTAAGATTGATGATCTCATTAACCACAAAACCGATGCCATGGCATCTTACATCTCCAATGAGCCATTTCTGCTCAATGAACGCAATGTCTCCCACACGATTTTAAATCCTAAAGAGTATGGCTTTGACTTTTATGGTGATATTCTTTTTACCACGGAAGAGGAAATTTCCGCACATAAAGAACGCGCAAAACGCTTTTATACAGCAACAAAACAAGGTTGGGAATGGGCGTTTGAGCATATTGAAGAGACTGCACAGCTCATCTATGAAAAATACAACACACAAAACAAAAGTCTCTCTGCGCTCATCTATGAAGGATATTCTCTTAAAAGTCTTGCATTTGAAGAGGGAAAACCTTTTGGTGTCATTGAGGCTAAAAAATTTGAAGATATTGCAAATATCTATAAAATCAGCGGCCTTTTAAAAAAAGAGACCTCATTAGAGGGCTTCGTTGATCCACTGCATTTTGCTAAAGATATGGTCAAAATTGGCATTTTAGCCAGTCGTGAAGAGAGTGATGTTATCCCTAAAACATGGAGTGACAGTGCCCAATACCTCAGTGCACTCTTCCCATCTCATCAATTTGTACTCTTGCCTTTAAATTTTGAAGAGATGCAACGCAGCGTTCAAAAGGGAGATGTTGAATTTATCATTACCAACCCAATGTACGCCATCCAACTAGAGCACTCTTATGGATTAAGCCGTATTGCGACACTAAGCCCTCGCTATAAAAATCACTACTACAGCGAATATGGCAGTGTTATCTTTACCAAAGCTACGACCAAAGAGATTCAAACCTACAGTGATCTTAAAAATAAAAAGATAGGGGCTGTATCGTCTCACTCTTTTGGTGGGTATCTTTTGGGTATGAAAGAGCTAGCCAACCCTTCTTTGAAACAGAATGTCGTCTTTTTAAACACTCATTACAATGTGGTCAATGCCGTTTTGAGTGGAGAGGTTGATGCAGGGATGATTCGCACCGACGTGTTAGAAAAAATGAGTGACGATGGACTGCTAGAACTCAGTGAGATCAAAATTTTAGGGGCAAAACAGTATCCTAATTTTCCGTTTCTTGTGAGTACTGAACTCTATCCAGAATGGGTTCTAGCCAAAACACCGCACACATCAGAATACCTCACCAACGAAGTACTCAGCACCCTTTTAAAACTCTCTTCATCACCCAAAGTGACCCAAGCATTTCGTCTTAAAACACCGCTGGATTACTCAAAAGTGCATACCATCCTCAAAGAGTTTAACATCTATCCTTACGAGCAAGAACCGTTTACACTCACCGATGTGCTTCTCAAATACCGATACATTTTTCTAGGACTTTTCATTACATTTGTAATCTCATTGGCATTTATGGCATACATTCAACACCTCAACAAAAAACTCCTTGAGCGTACCAATGAAGTGCAACACTTTAATGAAACACTTGAACAAGAGGTGCAACAGCGAACCTATGAACTCAGCCTACTCAATTCCAAACTGAAAGATCTTGCCAATACTGACGAACTTACCAAAATAGACAATCGTAGGCATTTTTTACTGATGGCAACACAATACTTTCACACCGCCAAGCGTAACCAGATGGAACTGCATATTCTCTCTTTAGACATTGACTTTTTTAAACACGTCAATGACACGTATGGTCATGCTATGGGCGATGAAGTCCTCAAATTTTTCTGTAAAAACATCAAAGAGCTTATCAGACAGAGTGACCTTTTTGGGCGCATTGGTGGCGAAGAGTTCTCTATTTGCATTCAAAACACACCGCTTGAAGGTGCACGTATTTTAGCGGAGAAAATACGAGAACGTATTGAGCGAGCCACAGGAAGTTCCCAAAGTTTACCAGCAGTTACAGTGAGTATTGGCATTAGCTCTCTTAAAGAAGAGGATAAAGAGGTATTTGACGTCATGAAGCGCTCCGACCAAGCACTCTACACAGCCAAGCGAAACGGTCGAAATCAAGTACAAATTCTCTAACTTTTTAAATTAAGAGTTTATTTATCCGAGTTAGCTATAATTTTCCATAACATTTTTTTAAAAGGACACAACTCATGGCAACAACCAAACTTAAAGGCAATCCAGTCGCACTCGCAGGTAGTGAAATCAATGTTGGCGATAACGCACCTGCAATTACACTTGTAGCAAAAGACCTCAGCGAGATCAAAGTTGGTGGTGCAAGCGATAAAGCTCAAATCATCGTTATCGTTCCTTCACTAGACACCGCGGTCTGTGCTCAAGAGACACGTACATTCAACACAAAAGCTGCTGCAACTCCAGATGCAACAGTGATTGTCGCGTCTATGGACCTTCCTTTTGCAATGGGACGTTTCTGTACAACAGAAGGTATTGAAAATCTTCAAGTCGGTAGTGATTTTAGAGAAAGAGCTTTAGCCAATGCTTATGGCGTTTTAATTGCAGATGGTCCACTTAAGGGTCTTAGTGCAAGAGCTATTTTTGTCGTTAGTAAAGCAGGTAAAGTAGTTTACAAAGAGATTTGTCCTGAAATTACCGAAGAACCAAACTATGAAGCAGCACTCTGTGCTCTTAAAGAAACAGCAGCTCCAAGCGGACACACATGTGGTTGTGGCGCTCGCTAATTCATTGAATGCATTTTAACTCAGTTTTGCTTCCTCTTGTGTCTGTTCAAGCCATAAGAGGAGCTTCTCAACTTTTTGCATCATATGCGCATCCACTTGCTCATCTGGAAGCTCTAAAATTGTCTCTAAAAGTGCTCTGTTTTGTAAAAAGGCAATATTATACAATCCTGCTCTTTCCATAATCTTTTCAAAAAATGCCCTATTTTCAAGCTCCACTCCACACTTTTGCACACTTTGGTAATGGGATAATCCTCTCGATATCATAATGCAATCACTCCAGCAAAACGCCCTGTTATTTTATCTCTTCGATACGAAAAGTAGTTTTCACCACAAGAGCTGCACTCTTTTGAAATTTCAATATGTTCAGGCTTAACACCTATCGCTAAAAAAGCTTCACGATTGTACGCTTGCAAATTTAAAAAGTATTTTTCATTTTTCAAATGCGTAAACTGCTCAAACCCTAAGATCGCCTCTTGACCGACTTCATAACAACACGCATGGATGGAAGGTCCCATAAATATACGCAGTTCGCTCATTTTGGTTCCAAAATGTTCAGCCATTGCCTGTCCACATTTTTGTCCGACGCGTAATTGGCTTCCCACGCGTCCTGCATGTGCAACACCAATAGCCTGATGGACTGCGTCATAAAACAGTATCGGAATACAATCGGCAACCATAACGGCAAGGGCGATATCTAAACGTTGGGTTATCATAGCATCACAGGTGGGTGTTTCATCACCATTTTCGATCACAACAACCTTATCCCCATGGACTTGATCCATAAAAACCAGTTTGGACACACCCATAACTTCTTGCAAAAGCTCTCGGTTTTTTTTAACGCATTTGGGATTATCGCCCACATGATAAGCAAGATTGAGACTCTCATAGGGTGCTTGACTTACACCGCCAAAGCGTGTCGTAAAACGATACTGCATCAATAAATCGCCATAATGCGATCCACGCCATTCCAATCAAGTGCATCTTTTTTGCTAAACATGTGATGAAGGTAGCGTGCAAACATATCGGTTTCAACATTGACTTTTTGACCGACTTTATAATTTCCAATGAGTGTTTTTGCAAGCGTATGCGGAATAATCGTTAAACGAAATCCCTTCTTACTCACATCATTCACCGTCAAACTTACCCCATCGATGGTGATACTCCCTTTGGGAATCACAAACATGAGTTGTTTTGCAGGAATACTTACCTCAATATCCAGTCCATTTTCTCGTTGTTTAAAGCTTTCAATCACGCCAATACAGTCCACATGCCCTTGTACCATATGCCCATCTAGGCGGTCTCCAAGAGCAAGAGCGGGTTCCATATGCACTTTCCCTTTGAGGTTCTCAACCGCGAGCAAAGATCTGCTTTCCAAAGAGAGTTCCACACTAAAGCCACCCTCAAAAAGAGCAATTACCGTTAAACACGCTCCATTAATCGCAATACTATCACCAATGTTGGGTTTATACGTCGCACGAAGCATTAAAATGTTGTTAGCATAGCTTTCCACTTCTGCAAATTCTCGAATCAACCCTGTAAACATGCTTAACCTTTTTACTATTTGTATGTCTTATTATAACGCTTTTAGGATTGATAATCCATAAGAGAGCAAAAGCCCTAAAAAAGGCATTACAGAAAGTTTGGATTAAAATTATATTAGTATAATAATTTAATTTTTCATCAGGAGATTCAATGAACAACTGGTCAATTTCACAGAAAATTTACATTCCTCTTTTTGGAGGAATTATTATAGGATTTATTCTCATTCTTTTCTCCTCCTTTTTAAGCATTAAAGGGATTGAAAAAGATGTTTATGAAAACGAACAAGAGGCATTAAAGATTTATGTCAAAAATCAACTCGAAGCACAATACGATGTCGCACTCACCAATGCCATTACCATTGCAGGTAACTATTACGTCATTGAAGCACTTTTAAACAATGATCGTTCCATCGCAATCAAAGGGCTTAAAGAACTCACAAAGCTCTACAAAGAGAAGACCGATTTTAAAGAGGCTCAAATTCATATCCACACGAAAGATATTAAAAGTTTTGTGAGAGAGTGGATGCCGAACAAATTTGGCGATGATCTCTCCAGCTTTCGTCAAACGATTAAAAGTGTCAAAGAGACAAAACAGCCTCTTACAGCCATCGAAATGGGCGTTGCAGGTATGTCACTTCGAGGTGTCGCTCCCATCCTCAAAGAGGGAGAATATTTAGGTTCTGTTGAATTTATCGACTCTTTTGATGCCGTTGCAATCAACGCGCAAAAAGATTTAGGCGCAAGCGTTATCTTCTTAACCGACAAAAAACTTCTCAACCTCAGTGCTGGAGCGAAAGATGCTCTTTTGGCTAAAGATACCGCTCTTTCCCAAAAGAAAGAGATCACCAATATGAAACTGTTTGAAGAGATCAAGGACATTGATCTGACAACAAAAGGTGGCAGTTTCTCGACACCAACCTATTTTGTTGTCAGAGATGAGCTTAAGTCGTTTGATGGCACGCGTGCAGGTGAGGTCTTAATTGCCAAAGAGATTAAAGCTGTTAAAGCCGTTGTTCACGAAGCACAATACGTTCTTGTAAAACAGCTTATCATCATGTGTATCATCACAACAATTATTATGGCGATGCTGGTTATTACGCTTAAAAAATCGGTTATTGATCCTGTAAAAGAGCTTAAGGTTCGTGCAGAAAACCTCTCCAGTGGCGATGGTGACCTCACGAAAAAGATGGAGATCAAAAGTGGCGATGAGATAGGACTTGCGTCTCTTGCATTCAACCTCTTCATCGATAAAGTGCGTACCACCGTCAGCATGGCAAAATCGTCCAGCAGTGAAAATGCTTCTGTTGCCAATGAGCTAAGTTCTACCGCTCTTGAAGTAGGCAAACGTGCAGAAGAGACCTCTTCTATCGTTAATGAAACCAATCAAATGTCACGCAACATTAAAGATGAACTCTCTCTTTCATTGCAAAAAGCAAAACAATCCGAAGTTGAGATTTCCGAGGCTCATGCAAAGCTGACCAATGCAAAAAATCAAATTATTAAAATGGCAGATCAAGTCCAATCCAGTGCGCATACCGAAGTGGAACTTGCCCGTCAAATTTCACAACTCAGTACTGACGCAGACCAAGTCAAAGGCGTTCTAACGGTTATCTCCGACATTGCCGATCAGACCAATCTGCTCGCACTCAACGCTGCGATTGAAGCAGCACGTGCAGGAGAGCATGGACGTGGGTTTGCGGTTGTTGCCGATGAAGTACGCAACTTAGCTGAACGTACCCAAAAAAGCCTGACCGAAATTAATGCAACCATCAACGTGATTGTCCAAGCGATTAACGATGCGAGCGATCATATGAACAGCAACTCACAAAGTATGGAAAACCTTACCAAGATTGCTTCTGAGGTGGAAAAAAATATCAACGAGACAGCCGTTATTATGGATAATGCAACGATTTCAAGTGAAAATACGGTGAAAGATTATATTGAGACAGGCAAAAAAGTAGATGCTATTGTCACCAAAATTGAAGAGATCAACACCATTACGATTAGCAATACTCGCAGTATGGAAGAAGTGAGCGGTGCAACAGAACATCTCAGTGATCTCACCGAGAAGCTTAACAACGTTTTAGGCAATTTTAGAACGTAATGGCAAGAAGCTTTAGGCTTCTTGCTCTTTGAAAAAGGTGTAAAAGGCCTTGGTTGCCCTTTGCGCCTCGCTCAAACTGACCTCTTTAAATTTCACCTTTCCACCTGCTTTGAGTTGTGCTAGTTTAAAACAATCTACAGCGATCACAGAACCAATTTTAGGATACCCACCAATGGTTTGTCGCTCTTTTAAAAGCACGATGGGCTCACCATGGCTAGGCACTTGAATCGCCCCATAGCAAATAGGCTCAGAGAGAATCCCTGTAGCGCTTGGCACTACTTTTTCACCGCTTAAGCGATACCCCATGCGATCACCCTCGCCTTTGAAGGTATACGCACTGTTAAAAAATGTCTCGTGCGATTTTTCATCAAACATCGCCTCTTGGTAGCCTTTGACAACGCGTAACGTAATGGTTTCAGGGTATTTTGGGATGAATTTTCGCTCCAACTTACGCCTATCCACAGGACATCTTGCACCTAACGTAGACAATAGATCACCAGATTTCAGTTTGCGCCCTTCAAGCCCACCCAAACCTTCTTTGAGGCTGGTGGAATAACTGCCATACACATAAGGTGTTAGGAATCCCCCCGCAACAGCGATGTAAGCAAATTGTCCTTCATTCGCAAAACCAAAAGCAATCACATCCCCGCGTCTGAGTTGATACGTCTGCCATAAAGCAATGCTGTGACCATTACACGTCGGTTGCATATTCGCCCCACAAATCGCAATGCACATCTCACTTTTAGCTCTAAAAGAAGCCCCACCCAGCGCTATTTCAATGGTAGCTGTGTTAAACGCATTCCCTACTAAGAAATTCGCATAGCCAAAGGCTAACTCATCCATCGCACCGCTTTGGGTCAAACCAATATCGCTAAATCCTCTACGTCCTGCATCTTGAATAGAGCTTTGAACACCGCCATTTTCGACAATAAAGCCATTCATAGCGCACCTCCAAGTCTTAGAAATTCTTCTTTGGAGATAGCTTCATACCTCACATGATCGCCCACGTGTAATAAGGAGAGCCCATCATAAGAGGCGTCAAACATCGCTATGGGCGTTCGTCCCAACACTTTCCAGCCACCAGGACTTTGTGTCGGATAAACAGCACTCTGACGATCAGCAATCGCCACACTGCCCTTAGGAACGGCTTTGCGGGGACTTGCCAACCTTGATGTCGCCAAACGCTCATCTATTTCTCCCAAATAAGCAAACCCAGGGGCAAACCCGATCGCATAAACACTGTAAAGCTCTTTCGTATGCAAAGCAATAATTTCTTCAACACTGAGGTTTTTTTCCTCACTGAGAAGTTCCAAATCAAGCCCTACTTCAAGCCCATAATAAACAGGTATGGTGACAATTTTTGGCTCATCCATCGTAATCGCTTCGGCATGATGAATGCACGTTTCGATGATCTCACAGACCGCATCAAAATCAAAACGCATGACATCATAACTGACCATCAAAGAGGCATACGAAGGGATAATCTCATAAAACCCTTCATAGGCTTCTGATTTAAGGGCTTGGTAGGCTTTTTGCACCTCTTGAGAGATCAAAGGATCAATGGTGCTTCCAAAATAGACGATAACAGACGACTCTGAGGCAATGGTGTAGCTTCTACTCACATGCTTTTCCTAAGGGTTTCTACCATAGTAACCGCCTCTTCATTATCGCCATGCACACACAACGTATCGGCTCGCAGAGCGATTCTTTTGCCTGAAATAGTCTCTAAAACGCCCTCTTTTTGAAGCAGTTTTAAGCGCTCAATGACGGCATTCACATCATGAAGTACTGCCCCTTTTTGCGTGCGAGGGACTAAAAGACCACTGTCATCATAGGCGCGATCGGCAAACACTTCGTAAATAAGCTCTAAGCCAAGCTCTTTAGCAATCATTTCTTGCTTTGACGTATCAACCATGGAGAGAACCATCAATTGAAGCTTTGGATTTACGCGTGCAACGGCTGTTGCTACCGCTTTGAAAATGCGTTCATCTTTCATCATATCGTTATAGAGTCCACCATGCGGTTTGACATACGAAAGTGTCGCACCATTGGCGGTTACGAAGCCTTGCAATGCTCCAATTTGGTAGATGACCATGGACTCAACCTCTTCAAGAGAACAGACCATACTTCGTCTACCAAAGCCCACCAAATCAGGGTAGGCAGGATGCGCACCAATGGTAACGCCGTGTTTTAGGGCTAATTTAATGGAGCGATCCATTATCACAGGATCACCCGCATGAAAGCCGCAGGCAAAATTTGCCATATCGACATAAGGCATAATGGACTCATCAAGCCCCATCTTCCAAGAACCAAAACTCTCGCCTGCATCACAATTTAATTTTATACTCATCCTATCATCCTATTGGGTAAATAAAAGACTATTTCTGGGAGCAATGTTACCATAGCCGTAATTAAAACCATTATAAGGAAAAAGGGAATTGTTGCTCGAATAATAAAGCCTATTTTTTCACCAGAGATGCTCTGAATAACAAAAAGTGAAAAGCCAACAGGCGGCGTGATCTGTGCCATTTCCACCATAAAAACTAAAAAGATACCAAACCAAAGGGCATCAAACCCTGCTAACGTGACAATAGGAAGGACAATAGGCAGTGTCATAACCACCATGGAGATGCCATCTAACATCATCCCAAGAATGATATACATGATCGCTATAACCACAATAAGCATCAAAGGCGTTAATCCCATAGAAGCGATAAATTCACTGATAGCACGCGCAATGCCTAAAAAACCGACGACTTGCGATAAAAAGCCTGCCCCTGCGATGATGAAGCTGATCATTACCGTGGTTTTAATGGTATTGGCAAGCGCTATTTTGAAAATGGCAAAACTAAAGCTTTTAAAATAGAGCGCAAGTATCATTGAAAAGAAAACGCCAAGTGCCGCTGCTTCCGTCGGTGTCGCAATACCAGCATAGATACTTCCAATCACCACGGTAATGAGGAGTAATACGGGAAAAAGCTCTTGAAGAGATGCCACTCTTTGCGCCCATGTAAAGTGCTCTTTGCTGGCAGGAACAACGCGTTTATCCAAAAATGCCACCAACATAATATACAAAGAATAAGACGTTGCCAGTAAAAGACCAGGAATAATGCCTGAGATAAACAGTCGACCAATAGAGACATCCGCTAAAACGCCGTAAATAATCATAATGATACTAGGAGGAATTAAAAAACCTAGCGTTCCACTGCCAGCCAGTGAGCCAAGGGCAAGAGATTTGCTATAGCCTCTTTTATGCAATTCATCCAATGTAATCTTTCCAACCGTTGCTGTGGTCGCCGCCGATGAGCCTGAGACAGCCGCAAAGAGGGAACATGCCGCCACATTGATGTGCAATAATCGCCCAGGAACATTGCTAAGCCAAGGGACCAAACCGTTAAAAAGTTTGTTCGAGATAGAAGAGTAGTGCAAAATCTCACCCATTAAAATAAACATCGGCAAGGATGCAAGCGACCATGAATTCATGGAATCATAAATAGAACCCGCAAGTAAATTGCCTATCTTGTTGATAATGCTAATGGCAGGAGGAAGGTGATGGTCATAAATGAGCATTCCAAAAATACCTGTGAGAAAAAGTGATGCCCCAATCCAAATAGACGAGAGTAAAAAGAGAAACATAACACCAATCAGCACAGCGGATAATAATAGTGGATCAGCAATCATGATGTCCCATCCTTTGGAGTATAAATGCAATCACAGCAATACTAAACAGTGCAAAACCTAGAGGCAGTGCCAATTGGGGTATAAAAAGTGGGGTAGCCGATACACCCTCAGAAACAACGCCTGTTTGGTATGAATCCCATGTCAGCAACGCTGTACGATAAAAAATAAACAAAAGTAACCCAACGGTGCTCAGACCAGCAAAGATATCAACCCAAGAAGAGGCTTTGGTCGATAACTTAGCCGTTAGAAAAGTAATACGAATATGCCCATCTCGTAAAAACGTATGCCCAAAACCAAAACAGACAAGGGCTAAATAGAGATACCCACTGTACTCATCCGCACGCATGGTCGAGGTGTTAAAAAAATAACGCAAGGTTATCTCGACCAAGATCAAAGCCACAAGCATGATCAATAATGTTGAAGCGATAAAAACTCCCCCAAGGGAGAGTTTTCGCGCAGTCTCAATGAAAAAATGTCTCATTGCTTTTTATATTCCGTAAAGATTTTTTTAATCATTGGATCAGCATCCATCAGATACGCATCCAGCATTTTTTGAGCAACCGCATCCAACTCTTTTTTAAGCTCAGGGCTTGCCTCTGTGATCCTAACGCCATTATCGGAGATCAATTTTAACGCTACTGCATCTTCTGTTTTACTGGCTTCCCACTGCGCTTTTTCAATTGTCTCAGCCGCTTTAAGAAGTGCTTCTTGTTGTGCTTTATCTAAGCTTTTCCAGTAGTCGAGGTTAATCGTCACGGCTTGCAATGGATAGGCATAGTTAATTTTTGTAAAATCACTTAAAACTTCCCAAAATTTTCCATCTTTTCCAGAAGCTGAAGAGGTGACCACTGAATTTACCATACCCGTACTAAGCGCTGAATAAACTTCACCCCAGGGCAATGCCACAGAACTTCCACCCACCATGGTGATAAAATCAGCTGAGTTTTTATCGTAAGTTCTGGTTTTAAGATCACTAAAATCCGCTTTAGTATTCATCGGTTTTTTGGTGTAAAGTCCGCTCGGCGGCCAAGAGACAGTGTAGAGCATTTTTTGATTCCATGTGGCGGCGGCTTTTTCATACGCAGGCTTTGAGATTTGATAAAGTTTATATGCGTCATCATACGAATTTGCTACAAACGGTAACGCAGAAACACCAAATACCTTACCTCCACCTGCTGTGAAAGGGATGAACATATCGGTCATGGCAACCGTGCCATCTTTCACCGCTTGAAGCGGACTACCTTTCACCAGAGAGCCTCCCGCATGAACCGTGATTTTCACACTGCCTTTGGTGTACTCATCCACCAACGCTGCAAACTGTTCAGCACCTTTTGTATGGACGTTATTTGCCCCATAAATGGCGTTAAGATCCATTTTAATCGTGGCCGCCATCAAGGCGCCAACCGTACATGAAAGAAGAACTAATTTTCGTAACATACTGCACTCCTTAAAAAAGTTTTGAACACATCTTAACAGAGTGCGGTGGGGAAAAAGTGGGGAAAAAAGAGCTATATTGCTTAAAAAATAAGCCGATACCCTTCTTGCGGGAGATTCTCTAAAAACTCTATTGTTACCTTTTTACGCAACTCTTTAATAAACGTTTTAAGGGCTTCGCTGCTCATGACTTTTCCCTCCCAAAGGGTATCTTCGATCTGCGCATACGTTGTAATTTTTTTCTGATTGTGTAGCAGTAAAAGTAAAAAATCTTTTTCTCGTTTGTTGAGGCTAATTTCAGACTCTTTAAAAAACAGTTTTCGCTCTAGTGGAGAGAACAAAAGATCACGGCCTAGTTTGATACGCCCAAGTAATTTACCATCCAGTGCACGTTTAATCCCTTCTAAAAGGCGCTCAGCATTGGCAGGTTTGAGAATGAAATGATCAATCTTAAGATTAATCAGCTCCATCAAATACTCCTCTTTACTGTACGCGGTCAGCATAATAATGGGGGTTTGTTTATCGTTTTGACGAATGGTTGCAACCAACTCCACGCCGCTCATGCCATTCATCCCAATATCGCTAATAATCAGATCGGGGTGGTGCGCCTCATAAAGCGCTAATCCTTCAAATCCATGACGTGCTTCATAGACGGTCCCAAAATAGTAGGAGAGTGTTTTTGCCAATCGTGCACGAATGCCCTCCTCATCTTCAACACATAAAACGCTCATAGACTTTAATGCTTCTAAGGATGCTTCCATCACGACACCTCTACCCTAAATTTTGCCCCAAAAGCGTCATTTTCCACTTCGATCTTTCCACCCATATTTTGCTCAATAATCATCTTTGCCATGTAAAGCCCCAGCCCACTACCTTTCGAAGCTTTTTTAGTCGAAAAGTAGGGTTCAAAAACCATTTTGAGATTGCTCTCCTTAATGCCTCCACCATTGTCCATCACGCAGACTAAAGCGTTGCCCTCTGGTGTGCGGCCTATCTCCACCCAAATTTGCGGTTCTGGTACTTTACGCTCTATTAAAATATCTTTCGCATTGAGGATCAAATTGAGAATAACTTGGGCGTATTCATTGGGGTATCCTTCAATTTTAGGCGAATCAAAAATCTTTACATGTAAAGCGATATGGGAGTTTTTCAAAACCGCTTGCGCTAAGCTAAATGCCTCTTCACACGCCTTTTGAATCCAAAAACTCTCTTTTTCTTTGGAAGGTTTGAAAAAATGTCTAAAATCATCAATTGTCCGAGACATATAACTTAAGAGTTTATCCGCTTCCTTGGCACTTTCTTGTATCAGTTGCGTATCTGCTTTTCCAAATTTTGAAGCGGTTTCTAGCTCCATAAAAATACCTGAAACTTCACTCAAAGGCTGCCTCCATTGGTGCGCGATGATACTGAGCATCTCACCCATCTGCGCTAACCTCGACTGCTGAAGCAATGCCATATCTTTTTGCTTTGACTCTTCGAGAGCCTTGTTGATCTTAAAGCGTAGTGTGGCATTAAACTCTTTGAGTGCTTCGGTTTTATGACGCACCCGTTCACGATAACTCTCAAGGGCGCGATTAATCTGCTTCGTCACCAAGTACGAGATAAACCCCACGCACAGCATAGAGACAAGTGCTATCACAATCACACCAAAGATATAACGATCCATCTTCGCTTTCATCTCCTCTTTTTTCAAAGCAATCTCTTTTTGAACATCATCCCCATACACACCCGTCCCAACCACCCAATGCCATGGTTTAAACTGTGCCACATACGAGATTTTTTTAGAAGGTGTCTCCGCATAAGGTTTACGCCAAAAATACTCTACAAAAGCACCTTGATCCTCTTTTTCCAAAGCTTTTTTGACAAACGTTTGGATGATCGCCTTTCCAGCTTGATCTTTGAGCAGTGTGTCATCTTTTCCAATGCTCTCTTCTCTAAAAGGGTGCGCTAAAAGTGTATGTGTTGTATTGTGTATCCACATGTAACCACCCTCACCATACCGCAAAGACTCGCTCCAAGAGATCATCTCATCTTTTAGCCTTGAAGTAGCAATATCCAGATACTCCGCCGCTCCAATACTCCATCCATAAGGCGCTAATGATTTGACATACACGCGCCTTGGTCGCCCTACTTCGCTGGTAGCATACCCTTCATGTTTTAAAGCCTCATGTACCGCACTTTGAAGCCCAATGCGATCACCTAACTCTTCTAAGGGATAGAGTATATCTCCTTTGGCATCCAGTATAAAATAGTAACCTCGATGACCACTGACATGCAAAGAAGAAAGTGTCAAAAGTAGCTCTTGGCGTAAGACCTGCAAAGATTTACCTTCCCCTTTTGCAAAAAGATTGATGCCCATCATATGGACATCATCTACCCTATCTTTGAGCTCCAAATCAATGGTACGATGCATCATGGCTAAGTGGTACTCAAAGTAGTTAAAAATCTTTTGGATCTCATTGACCAATGTCGCTTTTTGCTGTTGCAAAAGCTTTTGCTCTAAGGCTTGACTCTCAACATTAAAATTCGCACGCTCAATCGAGATAAAAAAAGAGAGTGTAAAAAGTGTCAATAAGCCAATAGTGACAATCGGTGTTAAAAAAATAAGTTTAGCCAAATGCTTCTCTTTGAACATAGCACACCCAATATTTATTTTAAGCTATTGTAGCAATTTTAAAGTGAGCTTTACGCCTAATATACAGACAATTCATAGTATAATGATAAAAACTATGTATGTAATGAAGGTATGAGTATTATGAAATATGATGTGATTGTAATTGGTGGTGGACATGCAGGTATTGAAGCCTCTTTAGCGTCCGCAAGACTTGGGCATAAAACCCTTCTTATCTCTATTTTAGCGGAGCAAATTGGAGCGGCTAGCTGTAATCCAGCCATTGGTGGACTTGCCAAAGGACACTTGGTAAAAGAACTTGATGCTCTTGGCGGACAGATGGCACTTGCCACGGATAATGCAGGCATTCAGTTTCGTACCCTCAACCTCTCCAAAGGCCCAGCGGTCAGAGGCAGTCGCGCTCAAATTGATATGGATAGATACCGCATTTACATGCGTACCATCGTTTTAAACACTGAAAATCTCAGTGTTGCACAAGAAGTTGCGGAAGAAATTCTCACCGAAGAAGGCAAAGTTACAGGCGTTATTACCGCAATGGGTAACCACTACCATGCACAAAAAATTATTATCACTACTGGAACATTTCTAAAAGGACTGATTCACATCGGCGAATACACCCATGAATCGGGTCGGGTCGGTGAGTTTCCGTCCATTAAACTCTCAGATTCCATCAAATCGTTGGGTATCAACATGGGAAGACTCAAGACAGGAACATGTGCTAGAATTGACGCCAAAACGATTGATTTTTCCAAGATGGAACTTCAACCAGGCGATGAAAATCCTCTGCCATTTAGCTTTAGAACCGACCGCGCAACCTTTAAACCCTTTCAACTTCCGTGTTACATTGCCTACACAAACGAAGAGACACACACCATTATTGAAAGCAATTTCCATCGTGCTCCCCTTTTTACGGGACAGATCAATGGTATAGGACCACGCTATTGTCCAAGTATTGAAGATAAGATCAACCGTTTCCGTGACAAAGAGCGTCACCACCTTTTTGTGGAACCTCAGACACGCGAAGCAACCGAGTATTATATTAACGGATTTAGTACCTCACTTCCAACCGATACGCAACTTGGCATGATTCACTCTGTGGAAGGAATGGAAAATGCAAAGATTGTCCGCTTTGGATATGCCATTGAGTACGATTATGTCGATCCTACCGAACTCAACCATACGTTAGAGACCAAAAAAGTCTCAGGTCTTTACTGCGCAGGTCAGATCAATGGAACAACAGGCTACGAAGAAGCTGCTGCACAAGGTTTGATGGCAGGTATTAACGCATCTTTGAGCTTAAGAGATGAAGAACCTTTGATCTTAAGACGTGATGAAGCCTACATTGGTGTTTTGATTGATGATTTGGTCACCAAAGGCACGAAAGAACCATACCGTATGTTTACAAGTCGTGCCGAGTATCGTCTGTTGCTTCGTGAAGACAATGCGGATTTAAGGCTGACACCGTATGGCTATAAAATTGGTTTGATTGATGAGCAAACCCATGACAACGTGGTTAGAAAACAGATGCAAATGAATAAAGGGTTAGCCTATTTAGAAGAGACAACGCTCACCCCTTCCAATGAAAACAATGCTTTCTTAGCAAGTATTGGCGAAGAGAAAATTACCGATAAAGTGACGCTTCAGAAGATCGTTGCACGTTCTGAATTTACCGTAGAAAAACTGGAAAAACTCGCACCGATAGTGATGGGATTTAGTGAAGATGCCAAAGAGCAAATTTTAATTGAAGCCAAGTATAAAAATTATATTGAAAAGCAAAAAGACCAGATCGATACAATGAAAGAGATGATAAACGTTAAAATTCCACCTATGATGGATTTTAGCACCATCTCAGGGCTCAGTAATGAAGTGGTAGAGAAACTACAACGTTTCAATCCACCAACACTTTTTGCAGCCAGTGAAATTAGTGGTATCACCCCAGCAGCACTGGATATCTTACATGTCTATATTAAAATTTTTAATAAAAAATAAAATTGTAACAAATAACTAATGACATATATCATAGATTCTTAATATAATATGCGATAAAATTGTCACAAATTAAACTACACGAAAGGAAAAAGAATGGCTGTTGAGACAAGCAGAAGAGACTTTATAGGCATGGCATTCGGCGGTTTTGCAGCGGCAGGTGGTGTAATAGCCCTTGGCGCTATGAAAAAGACTTGGGACCCACTTCCAAGTGTACAATCTGCTGGATTCATCACCGTTGATCTCTCTCCAATGAAAGAAGGAGAAGTGCAAACGATCCAATGGAGGGGCAAGCCTATTTTCATCTTGAAAAAAAGTGCAGATATGCCAAAAAATGAGAAACGTGACATTATAGCTGGTGGTAGTAGCTATGCAGTTATGATCGGACTTTGTACCCATCTAGGATGTATTCCAACATGGACACCAACAACCAAGCAATTTAAATGCGCCTGTCATGGTGGCGAGTTTGATGCAAGTGGTGTCAATACGTTTGGACCACCACCAAGACCAATGGACATTCCTCCCTTTAAAATAGACGGAGCGAAGCTTGTTCTTGGTGAAGAAGGACCAGAGTATAAAAAACTGGTAGCTAAGAAAGCGTAAAGGAGACAAACGTGGCAGAAATTAAAAAAGCAACTGGCCTTATCGATTGGCTCGATCAGCGACTAGCAGTCAACAAGTTCATCAAAGTTATGATGACAGAATATTGGATTCCTAAAAACATCAACTTCCTTTGGGCAATGGGTGTTGTTTTAATGGTTCTTTTTATGATTCTTATTGTTTCAGGGATCTTCCTTTTAATGTACTATAAACCAGACATTAAACTGGCATTTGACAGTGTGAATTACACCATTATGCAAGAGGTAGAGTACGGCTGGTTGTGGCGTCATATCCACGGTGTTTCGGCTTCCGTCATTTTCCTTGTCATTTACATTCACATGTTCACAGGTATCTATTACGGTTCGTACAAAAAAGGGCGCGAAATTATCTGGTTAACCGGTATGGCACTTTTTGGTATGTTCTCAGCAGAAGCATTTAGTGGTTATATGCTTCCATGGGGACAGATGAGCTACTGGGCAGCCCAAGTTATTACCAACCTTTTTGGCGGTATCCCTTTCATTGGTGAATCATTAGTTATTTGGATCAGAGGTGACTTCTTGGTTGCAGATGCTACATTAACACGCTTTTTCATGTTACATGTACTCTTATTGCCACTGGTTATTCTCTTACTCATTGCCGTTCACTTCTACTCTTTAAGAATACCTCATGTCAATAACCAAGAGGCGGAAGAGTTAGATTTTGATGTAGAAGCTAAAAAATACCTTGATGGTAAAAAAGTAGAATCTAAAGTGGTTCCATTCTGGCCAGTGTTCCTCTCCAAAGATTTCTTTGTTGTAGGTGTAGCACTCACCATTTTCTTCTATTTGGTCTGTTTCCACTTTAACTTTGCAATGGATCCTATTAACTTTGAACCTGCAAACAATATGAAAACACCTGCGCACATCTACCCTGAGTGGTACTTCTTATGGAGTTATGAAGTGCTTCGTGGTTTCTTCTTTGATATTGGTGGAATTGCGGCTATGGATATTGGTTTGGCAGCGTTTGGCTTTGCAAACGTTATCTTTATGGTGTTCCCATTCCTAGATCGAAATACCGATAATGTAGCTCCAGCACATAAACGTCCAGCATTCTTTGTTTGGTTCTGGTTACTGCTTATTGACATGATTGTTCTAACCGTATATGGAAAGCTCCCTCCAACAGGTGCAAATGCATGGGTTGGCTTTGGTGCAACGATTGTCTTTATCACACTGTTTATCGTTCTTCCAATTATTACAAAAATGGAAGCTAAATGTAATAATGGAGGTTGCAAATGAGAGAGTTAAAAATATTAGCGGTTGTAATCTTCTTTACAGCTGTTGTCTATTGGGGCGTAGAGCCATTTGCACATTCTCAAATGCATCCTCATGTTGCACCTGCTGATTTTACATTTAAAGACCTAGGTGTCTCTGCAAAAAAAGGGGATGCAACCAAAGGTGCTGAAACCTTTTTAAGTGCAGGTTGTATTGGCTGTCACAGTGTAAGCTCTCAAAACATGCCTGCACCTATGGATAATGCAAGTGCTTCTGCAAGTTTTGGTGTTACACCACCTGATCTTAGCAGTGCTGGTGCGATCTATGATAAAAACTATCTTGCAGCGCTTATTAAAGATCCAACCAAAGCACTTAAAGTTGAACATAAATTCAATGAAACACGCCCACATCCTATGATTGCATTCTTTGGTCTTGGTGGCGATATTGATCAAGAAGTAGCAGACATTGTTGCGTACCTTCAAAGCATTGCTCCTGTTGCTCCAATGGATGACAAACAAGTGTATGCAGATGCGTGCCAACGATGCCATGATATGAAGTATGATAAGCTTATGAGTACAACCGATAAAACAGCTTTAATGGCTTATATGGGAACAGTACCACCTGATCTTTCCATGATGATTCGCTCAAAAGGTAAAGACTATCTTACAACGTTTATCAACAATCCACAAAAACAACTTGCAGGCACTTCTATGCCTCGCGTTGGTTTGACTGAAAAAGCTCAAAACCAAGTGGTTGCATATATGGAAAAAGTCGGTGATCGTAAAAAAGCTGAACGAGAAGACCTTGGGTATAAACTCATTGGTTACATGGTCCTCTTTACACTTCTAGCCTATGCTTGGAAAGTTAAAATCTGGAGAGAAGTTCACTAAGAGTTCTGCATTTTATTTTTAGACGCCTTCACACTGCCTCTTTTGACTCTTAGGTTATTTTATTTAACCTAAGAGTCCATGCCTTCTGTATAGAATTGATACTATAGAGTTCATACATGTAACGCCGAAAAAATGGTTTTTAAAAAGGAGGATACTATGAAAAAATACACATTAATACTTGCTTCTCTTGCTCTATGCAGCTCTCTTCACGCCTCTGAGGCTGAAAAAGTCAATGCAATGGTTATGCTTAATATGGAAAATGGTTTAGCAAACATTCAAAAAGGATTTTTGTACAACAATCTTGATCTTATTAAGAGTGGTGTTGATCTTGTTCAAAAAGAGAATGCAACCTACCACAACCGAGATGTTTTGAAATCTATCTTGCCTGAGAGTAAAAAACAGATGGAAAATTTAGCACTCATCACCTCTAAACGGATTGATAATGCTGCGGATGAGATGAAAAGTTACTTAGCACTTAAACAGATGAAAAAAGCACACAGTGCCTTTTCAGATATGGTAAATGCCTGTACAGATTGCCATACACTTGTTCGTGGTTGGTAAGAAGCAATAGAAAATTAAAAACGCTAAGAGATTTTTTCTCTTAGCGCTCCTCATAAGCTCCAATAGAAACAATGCGCTCATAACGCTTCACCATTCGCTCTTCGGGACTCAGTTTATCAAGTTCTTCTAAAGATTTTAAAAAATAATCTCCAAGTGCTCTTGCTGCACTCTCTTTATCGCGATGAGCACCAATAAGTGGCTCATCAATAATCGCATCAATCAAATTAAGCTGATGTAAGTCTTCAGCCGTAATTTTCATTGCTTTTGTCGCATTTTCTTGCTTGCTGGGATCATTCCACAAAATGGCAGCACACCCTTCTGGTGAGATAACGGAAAATACGGAGTAACGCATCATAGCAACGCGATCACTCACACCAATTGCTAAAGCTCCACCGCTTCCACCTTCTCCAATAACCACAGAGATACTTTTGGTATTCAGCTTACTTAACTCAAAAAGGTTTTTAGCAATCGCTTCACTTTGACCTCTCTCTTCTGCTGCAATTCCAGGATATGCACCTGGAGTGTCAATCAAGAAAAGAATCGGAAGATCAAATTTTTCTGCCATTTTAGCAATTCTGAGTGCTTTACGGTAGCCTTCAGGATGGGGCATACCGAAATTTCGTTTGATTTTATTTTTAGTGCCACGGCCTTTTTGTTCGCCAACAACAATGACTTTGCGTTCCCCAATATAGCCGATATAAGAGACAATAGCAGCATCATCCGCAAAGTTACGATCGCCATGAATTTCATAACTATCGCGTAAAAGAGCACGAATGTAATCAAGTGCATAAGGACGATCAGGATGACGTGCTAGTTGAAGTTTTTGATATTCACTTAAATTTTTATAGGTCTTCGAAATTTCTTTAGAAAGTGTTTTTTCTAAAATCTCAACAGCATGGCTATCGCCTTTGATTTTGGCGTTGGAAATATCCTCGTCAATCTGCTTAATCCCATTCTCAAAATCCAAATAAGTCGCCACTAGAATTCCTTATACACGCTTAAAGATAACCGAGCCATTCGTTCCGCCAAAGCCAAACGAGTTACTCATGGTATATTCTGCTCTACATTTACGTGCTACATTTGGAATGTAGTCAAGATCACAATCAGGATCTGGATTTTCTAAATTAATGGTAGGAGGTAAAATTTCATCACGCATTGCCATCAAACAAACAACCGCTTCAATGGCACCCGCTGCACCTAAACAGTGCCCAATTTGACCCTTAATAGAACTAATTTGTGGTACATTTGCACCAAAAACCTCTTTAATCGCTGCTGTTTCATTTTTATCGTTTGCTGGTGTACTGGTTCCATGTGCATTGATATAATCAATTTTAGGACGTCCTGCCATCTCATACGCTGCTTTCATTGCACGAAGTGGACCGTCTAAACTTGGAGCAGTAATATGACTTGCATCGCCACTCTCGCCAAATCCAACTACCTCACCGTAAATGTGAGCACCACGCGCTACCGCGTCTTCATAAAATTCTAAAACAAGAGAGCCTGCACCTTCTCCCATAATAAATCCATCACGCTCTGCATCAAATGGGCGAGAAGCCTTTTTCGGGTCATCATTACGTGTAGAGAGTGCTTTCATAGCAGAAAAACCACCGATACCTGCTGCACAAATGGCTGCTTCTGCACCAACAACGAGCATCTTTTTAGCGCCACCTGTCATCATTGTTTTAGTCGCATCACTGATCGCGTGCGTGCCCGCTGCACATGCCGTAACCGATGAAAGATTTGGACCTTTGAGTCCGTATTCAATGGAAACCATACCACCAAGCATGTTGATAAGTGCAGAAGGAATAAAGAAAGGAGAAATTTTACGTGGACCTGCACTGTTAACAATCACAGAGTTTTTCTCAATAACGACTAAGCCACCAATACCTGAAGCTGAACTAACGCCAAATGATTCAGATTCAAAATCTTCAAATTTTGCATCGGCCATCGCCTCTTTAGCAGCTGCAAGTCCTAATTGAATAAAACGATCTGCTTTTTTAACCTCTTTGGGGTTCATAATCGTATTAGGGTCAAAGTCGGTGATTTCGCCAGCAATGGTAACAGAATGCTCGGTTGTGTCAAACGAACTAATGCTTTTAATGCCACATTGACCTTCAACGATAGCTTTAAAAGAACTCTCTTTATCCAAAATTTATGTGCTTCAATGTAAGACATAGCATCTTTTACAGTGACGATTTTCTCAGCGTCAGTGTCTGGAATTTCAATGTCAAATTTCTCTTCGAGAGCCATAACGAGTTCTACAACGTCCAAAGAATCTGCACCCAAATCTTCTACGAATTTTGAATCTTCTTTTACCTCGTCAGGATTTACATTTAATTGTTCAACAACAACCGCTTTTACATCA
>JAGDMU010000025.1 GCA_017860615.1 Pseudomonadota bacterium
AATCCGCGTCGAAGAAGTGGTTCGCTCGCTTGACCGCCATCTCGGCGTTCTGGCGTTGGCGACGCGAGTCGCTCCGCTGATGGGCCTGCTCGGCACCATCTTGGGAATCATCCTGACCTTTTCCCATTTATCCTCGTTGCACGGCGCGGTCGATATGTCGTCGCTCGCGGAAGGGATCTGGCAGGCTTTGATCGCCACGGCCATTGGACTTTTCATCGCCATTCCGGCGGTGTTCGCACACCA
The DNA here is from genome assembly GCA_017860615.1 of Pseudomonadota bacterium. GTDB lineage: Bacteria > Campylobacterota > Campylobacteria > Campylobacterales > Sulfurospirillaceae > Sulfurospirillum. The sequence continues at coordinate 244 of JAGDMU010000025.1, forward strand.
CGCCTTCCTGCGCCGCGAAGAATTCGTTGCCTTCTCGCTCGCTCGTCTCGCCAACCGGGCTCTGGCACGCAAGAATGCCGAAGCGACGCCGTGATTTCGCTTAAACCTCGCCATCGAGAAACCCCGCTGCCGGATCTCACGCCGCTGCTCGACACGGTGTTCATCCTGCTCTTTTTCTTTGTCATCGCCGCAGCCTTTGCGATCCATGGTGTCGATCTGCGCTTGCCGAAATCATCGGCCGCCAGCAGTTATGCCGGACACCCGATCGAAATCCAGCTTTCCGCCGACGGTACCCTGCACCACCATGGCGAATTGATTACGCTGCGCGACGTGGCCTTCCTGGTCCGCAACAACACCAAAGGCGAGAGCAGCAACCGCCAGATTCTGCTGGTCCCCGACCGCCAGGCGAGCGTCGGTGATTTCATGGCAACGGTCGGCGCGATCCGCGACAACGGCGGCGACCGCCTGGTCATCGCCGCCGAACCCGCCGCCGCCGACAAACCGTGACCGACGGCGAACGCACCGCCACCGCTGTCGTCTTGTCTCTTGCCCTGCATTGGCTGTTCCTGAACGGATGGAAGCCCGACGCGACGACGACAGACGGAGCGGAGACAGACGACATCGTCGTTGTCGACAACGGCGGCATGGAAATAGGCATCAGCCTGGCCACGTCGATCACTCTGGAGCAAAGCGTTCTGCCGGCAGCGCCGATCGAGAAGGCGTCGCCGAACGCCGCAGACGCGGAGCGACGACGCGAGGCCATGACGCGTTATCTGGATCAGGTTTCTGAATCAGTCCATGCCCGCCGCCGCATCGCTGATGCGGGAAGGCATCTGGTCGGCAACGCCCTCTGCCGCGTCGTTATTGAAAATGATGGGCGCTTCTCATCCGTCGCCATACTGCGCAGTTCCGGCAATACAGAACTGGACGCCGATGCCGTGAAAGCAGTGCGCACGGCGTCGGGCGCGGTACCTCGCCCACGCATTCTCGGAAGTAACGCGATCTCCATCGCCCTGACGATCAAATACCAGTTCGGCTTATAGATAGCAGGCCGGTGACCACGGCCCACTACAGATACGGTCTGAGCGCGATCTTCCGATGCGGCAAGAAGGGACTCTCCCGCCGCCGATGCTTAACTTCAATCGACGGCGAAGGCATGGCATCTGTTTACCACTCAAAGACGGTTCCAACAAAGGCTGGGATGAAATGCGCCCCAAACCGTTCGCGCAGAATCGCCATCATGGCAAACCCGGTGCAGTGGTTAGCCGCGATCAACTCTGGCGAAAGCTGTTCAAGAGCATCAAGAGTCGCACTCTGCTGTTCAGCCGAGACCGGCGCCAAGTGGGTCCCTCCAATCCAGGTATGCAGCCGTGTCTGACCGGTGATGGCAAGACCGTGGCGGATCGTATTGATGATTCCGGCATGGGCACAGCCGCCGACCACTCGTAATCCCTGCTCGCTCGCGTGAAAAAGCGAAACATCGTCCGGAATGGAATCCTCAACACAGCAGCCATCGCTCTGGCAGGTAAACAGTCGGGAATCCCCCTTCTCATAGTCCGTCTGTCGCGGAACCTGGCCGCTGAACCAGAGACCGGGGATAACCTCCGTCGGTTGATCCGACAAAACCCACTGAGCGCCAAGCCCGGTCAACTGCGGCTTGGAAAACGGGATTCCGACATAGTGCTGTTTGCCGGCGACGGACAGTCGTGTCTGGAAGATCTCGCTGTGGGCGTAGACCGGCAGGGGCTTGGCGGCATGCTGCAAGACACTCATCAGACCGCCGACATGATCATAGTGTCCGTGGCTGAGGACAATCGCGTCCAGGCTTGACGGATGGACCCCGAGCAAACTCAGGTTGTGTACCACCGCACCACTCTGACCGGTATCGAAGAGGACTCGTTTGCCGTCACTTTCAATTAACAGGGAGAGTCCATGTTCGGCAAGGAATGGACCGCGCAATGACGGAGGAACGTAATTGTCGATCACCACAGTAACTTTCATTGCAACGCTCCTTAACAAAATCGTATTGGGTATTAAGCAACGAATAGGCTGAGTACCAGCAGCCCCCCCAGAGCCCACAAGCGAGGCGATGGTCGTCGAGAGTGTGTAGGTATTGAAGATATCACCCATTGACATGCCGAAGCCTTCCTTGACGAACCAGAAGCCCGGGTCATTCACATGCCATCAGCCGATGGCGCCAACTCCGATAGCAACGGCAACCAAGGCACGATCAAGATCGGGAAACATCGGCAGGATCCGACTAATCAAGCCGACCGCAGCGACCATGGCGATCGTCGCGCCCCTACGGCAGAGCGCATCACCGAAGCCATGCACCAGAACAGAACGAGTGGGTTGATATGCCAAGTGGCGAGAACCGCTTTGAGCGTTGCGCCAATCCCCCTATCCTTATGCTTTTCCCGCAATTCAGGGCCAATCTCCAGCAGGTCAGAAAAACGTCTAGAAACAGCGCCATCGCCGGATCTCCCTGGAGGTTGACGTACGCCATCGCCGGGTTATTTTTCCCAGAAGCACTTCCAGAATGGTTTTCGCGATCATCAAGATGAGGGTAAACAAGATGGCAAAGGGAGTCGTCCAGAACGCCGCCAACTGGTCGTCGGGCCTTGCCGTCAGATTTAAGAAGCGCTCAGGGGCATTCAACTTGAACTTGTTATCAATCATTTTTCCGACAACCAGCCGGGCAATCGCTGCGGCAGGAAAGCCGACGATCAAGCCATACAGGATTACCCTAGCGATATCGGCATTCAACCCGATTGCCACCGCTGTGACTACCGGGTGCGGCGGCACGATGGCATGAACGGTCAGCAAGTCGATAGTCATTGGGATGCTGAGCATCACGACGAACATGCCCGCCTCAATCGCCACGCTCGCTGTCCGACCCGCGCTTCCAACATGCGCAAATGAAATTTTTCGCCCCTACGTGCTGCAAGCCAAGCACGACGGGCATCAAGGGTATGGCAGCCGTGCACGCCAATAGCCACGCGCCTTCCAGAGCACACCCCGCCACCATGACCTGTTGACGGGCATTCAGCCGGCCGGGCAGGCTTCGCCGTCGATCAGCAATCGCTCGATTTCCGCAAGCTCGCGGTCATCAACGGAACGATTCGGCATCCAGTTGGTGGCGCGCCAGCTTGTCGTAGAGCGTTTTCTTCGGCAGATTCAGTCGCTCGGCCGCTTCGGCCACATTGCCGCGGGCGTTGCGCAGCGCCTCACGGATCAGGCTGTATTCGTAATTCTCCAGACGAGAGGCCAGCGAGACGGCGGCGGCCTGAATCGACTCGAGTCCGTCACCGACCCCCAGGCAGAGCCGTTCGGCAACGGCCTTGAGTTCGCGGACGTTGCCCGGCCAGTCATGGCGCTGCCAGCGACCCAGATCCTGCGCATCGAAGGTCGGCGTCTCGCGTTTGAAGCGGCGGCTGGCCTGCGACAGAAAATAGGTCATCAACGGCCCGATGTCGTTGAGCCGTTGGCGAAGTGGCGGCAGCTCGATGCTCACCACGTTGAGGCGGTAGTAGAGGTCGGCCCGAAAAGTCCCCTGCCCGGACAGGCGCTTCAGATCGGTCTTGCTCGCCGCGACGATCCGGCAATTGACGGGGATGCTGGCGTTGCTGCCCAGCCGTTCGACGCTGCGCTGCTGCAGCACGCGCAGCAGCTTGACCTGCAGTGCCAGCGGCATCGACTCGATTTCGTCGAGGAACAAGGTCCCGTTGGTCGCGTATTCGATCTTGCCGATGCGTCGCCGGTTGGCGCCGGTAAACGCCCCGCTCTCATAGCCGAACATTTCGCTCTCGAAAACTGACTCGGGCAAGGCGCCGCAGTTGAGCCCAACAAACGGCCCGGTGCGACCGCTCCGGTCGTGCAGCGCCTGCGCCACCACCTCCTTGCCGGTACCGGTCTCGCCGAGGATCAGGATATCGACGTCGGTGCCCGCCAGCGAATCGATGGTGCGAATGATCTTCTGGATGCTTTCCGACGGGCCGATCAGCGGCTGCTCGCGCAGGCTGCCCAGCTGCTCGCGCAGCGCGCGATTCTCCAGAAGCAGCGCGCGTTTTTCCAGCGCGCGGCGGACCACATCGACCAGGCGCGCCGAGTTGAACGGTTTTTCGATGAAGTCATAGGCATGGGCGCGCATGGCCTGAACCGCCATCGACACGTCACCGTGGCCAGTGATCAGGATGACCGGCAAATCGCGATCCTGTTGCTGGATCACATCGAGCAATTCAAGCCCCGTCATGCCGGACATGCGCACATCGCTGACGATGACCGCGGGACGATCCTGATCGAAAGCGGCCAGCGCATTCTTGGCACTGCGGAAGGTGCGCACCGTGATGTCGGCGAGCGTCAAGGTCTGTTGGCAGGCGTGCAAGACCGCTTCGTCGTCGTCGATCAGATAGACCGGCAAGTCCCCGGCTTCGTTACGCGCGCTCATGCCACCTCCAGAGCCACGGTAAATTCGGCGCCACCCAGCGCGTGATTGCAAACATCGATTCTCCCGCCGAGCTCGGCGACGATCATGCGCGAAATGGCCAGGCCGAGACCCAAGCCCTGCCCCGACAGTTTGGTCGTGAAGAACGGTTCGAACAAATGCGGCAACACCTCGTCCGCGATGCCGGGACCGCTGTCGTGGATAACGAGGCTCGCCCGTCCGCTCTCGCAGCGAGCGCCAATCGCGATGCGCTGCTCGGCGCCTTCGGCAACGGCATCGAGCGCATTGAGCAGCAGATTGACCAGCACCTGTTCCAGACGCTGCACGTCGGCCAGCACCCGGAGGTCGTCGGGCAACGCCTCGACGTCGATCTGCGCGCCGATCTGCCGGCGGCGCGATTCGACCATCCTGAGCGCCTGCGTGAGCACCTCCGAGAGATTCACCGCGAGGCGCTCCAGCGGCGACTTGCGCGCGAAGGTCTTGATTTCGCCGACGATATGCCCCATGCGCAGCGCCATCTGCTTGATGAAACCCAGATTTTCGCGAACTTCCTCGAGCCGTCCGCGACCCAGCAGATCGACCGCGTTATCGGTCAGCGTATGCAAGGCGGTGAGCGGCTGGTTCACTTCGTGGCTGATGCCCGCCGCCATCTGGCCGAGCACCGCGAGCTTGCCGGCCTGCACGGCACTGTCGCGCGTTTCGTGCAGGATCGTCTCGGTTGTTTTGAGCGCGTCGATTTTCTCTTCCAGCGAGGCATTGGTCGCCCGCAGATCGGCCGTACGCTCGGCGATGCGCTGCTCAAGTTCCTTGTGCGCCTGACGCAGCGCCACTTCGGCCTGTCGCCGCTCTTTGTAGCGCTTGACGTTCAAGCGGTAAAAGACCAGCGTCGACAACAGCAGGGCGACGGCAAATCCAGCGGCGATGCCGGCCAGGTCGGCGTTCTGCCGTTCCTGCCCGGTCCGCGACAGGAACACGATCGACCAGCCCAGCGTTCCCGTCTTGATCGATTGCACGAGGTAGTCCTGTTCCGGCCCGCCGGGCAAGGCGACGCGAACCGTTTTCGGCTCGTCCTGAAGGCCAAAATTCACGCCCAGCGGCTGCAAGTTCTGGTTGTCATACTGTCGCGACAAGCCGATCTGCTGCAAAACGCCGGGTTCGAGGGGCGTCAGGAAGTGGTATTTCCACTCCGGAACCGAGGCCAGAAAGATCACGCCATTGGCGTCGACCAGCAATACCGGATCGCCGCTGCGGACCAGCGCCGACTCGAAGTTTTCCAGACTGATCTTGACGATGACCGCGCCGAGGAGCGCGCCTTCGCTTTCTATCGGCGCCGCCAGGAAGAATCCCGGTTCGCCGGTAGTCGCCCCAACGCCGTAGAAACGTCCCAGCCTTCCCTTCAGTGCTTCCTGGAAATACGGCCGATAGCCGTAGTTGTGGCCGACATAGGACCCGGGCGAGCGGAAATTGCTCGACGCCAGCGTCAAGCCCTGCTTGTCCATCAGGTAAGCGGTATTGATGCCAGCGCCATCTCTGACGTTCGCCAGATAATTGTTGGCGCTGTGGTGCAATGTCTGCTGCCCCGGATTTTGCAGAAGCGCCTTGAGCCGATCCTCCAGCGCAATGATCCTGGGCAGGGATTCATTGCGCGAGAGCAGGAAATTGAGGCTGCGGCGATAAAACTCGCCACGCTGTCGCGACTGCTCGCTCAACAGATCCAGTTGGCGCGACAACACCGCATTCCTGACGCCCCATCCGGCAGCGATGCAAACGACGATCGCCAGCAGGATGCGCAGAACCGGCCGGATCCAGGCGCGGGCGGGGTGTAAAGGCAATGCGACAGACAGACTCATGCGCTTCGATCCGGAATAGAATCACCCGGCGTCTCCGGGCCGGCGGGCTTGGACAGCATATTACTCGCGACAGGCCTCGAGCACGATCACGGCAGTTGCTTCGATCCCCGGCAAATAGCCGGCCAGAGGACGGCAGCCATCGACCAGACACAATTCGTAACCCTTGGTATAAGGCGAATGCGCCAGATTGACGTGGTCCAGCGGCGCCACCGCCGGCCGGTAATGCCAGAACCCGTCGCGCAGCACCGCGCCGGGGGGCGGCTCCATGCCGGCACCGCTGCCCTTGATACGCGCCTCGACCAGGTGCAGCTGGCCGGCCACGAGCAGCCAATCCTCCTCCCAGCGAACTTTCTCGATCGAGTGCATCCAGGCCAGGGTAAAGGCCTGGATGGCGAGCGAGGCCGAAAGGCTGCCGGCGCTCAGGCACAAAGAGAGCATTTTTTCCGGCTGCGCAAAACATGCCAGAAGATAAACACGGCAGCCGCGGCAAAGCCAATCTCGTCAGTCAAGGGCAGCGCGACCACCAGCGAAAAAGCCGCCACCGCGGCGACGGCTCGCTCGATCAGCGTCAACGGGGCAAACAGATAGCCGATCGCCGCGCTTCCCCAGAGGAGAATCGCCAATGTCGTCTTGAACACGATGTAGAGCACGGAGAGGACGGTCGGATCGCCCTGCAGCATGAGCGCCGGGTCGTAGACGGCCATGAACGGAATGACGAAACCGGCGATCGCGATCTGCGTCGCCTTGAAGCCGATCTTCATCGCCGGCGCCTTGGCGATCGATGCGGCGGCAAAGGCGGCCAGCGCCACCGGCGGCGTCAAATCGGCCATGATCCCGAAGTAGAAGACGAACATGTGACTGACGATCAGCGGTACGCCGAGTTTGAGCAGCGCCGGCGCAGCAATCGAACTGGTGATAATGTAGTTCGGAATGGTCGGGATGCCCATGCCCAGAATCAGGCACACGATCATGGTCAGGAAGAGCGACAGGAAGAGGCTGGTCTGGCCGATGTCGAGAATATAACCGGCGAAATTGGACGCCGCTCCGGTCAGCGTCAGAACGCCGATGATGACGCCGACGATGGCACAGGCGATGCCGACCCCCAGCGCCTGCTTGGCCCCGTCGACCAGACCGGCCTTCATCGTCAGCAAGGTTTGCTGGCCGCCCTTGACAAGAAAATTGGCGGCGGTCAGCACGCCGATGACGCCGAGCACCGGAACGATTCCCCACTTGGCGAACGACGAAGCGCCGATGCCCAGCGCGACCCAGAAAACGTAACGCAGCGCGGTGGCTGAAATGCGCGCGGCAAGCGCGGCACCGAGAATCAAGATGGCCGTCAGCGCCAGCCCCATCATGCCCGAGAACATCGGCGTAAACCCGTTGAACAACATGTAGACCAGCGCCGCCAAGGGCAGCGCCAGATACCATTGCTCCTTGAGCGCCGACCACGGATTCGGACAGTCCTCCTTGGCCAGGCCGAGCAGCTTCAGACGTCCGGCTTCGAGGTGCACCATCCAGAAGGCGGTGAGGTAGTACAACGCCGCCGGGATAATCGCCGCCTGGACAATGTCCGCGTACGGCACATTGAGCGTTTCGGCCATGATGAAAGCGACCGCCCCCATGACCGGCGGCATGATCTGACCGCCCATCGATGAGGTGGCGACGACGGCGCCCGAGAACACCGGCGTATAGCCAAAGCGTTTCATCAAGGGAATGGTGAACTGACCGATCGTCAACACATTGGCGACCCCCGAGCCGGAGATGGTGCCCATCATTCCCGTCGCGATCACCGCCACCTTGGCCGGCCCGCCGCGAGATTGACCGACCAGCCCGAGCGCCAGCGAGTTGAACAGGCGGATCATGCCGGCGTGTTCGAGAAAACTGCCGAACAGAATGAAGAGGAAGATGTAGGTCGCTGAGACCAGCGTTGGCGTCCCGAGAATACCGTCGCTGCCCAGATAGAGCTGGCTGACAATCTGGTCGAAGCCATAGCCACGATGGGCAATCGACGCCGGCAGATACTGACCGAACAGGCCGTAGGCCAGAAAGCTGGCGCAAACCAGCGGCAGCGCCCAGCCCATCACCCGCCGGGCGGCTTCGAAAACCATCACCGACGCGATGGTGGCGACCACCAGATCGGCGGTCGTCGGATCGCCGGCGCGCTCGATCAGGTCCCCCTCGAAAATGAAGTGATAAAAACCCAGCGAGAAACCGATCAGCGCCAGCAGCACGTCGTGCCACGGAATCGCTTTCATATTCCTCCCCTTGCGCGCGGGGTAGAAGACGAAAATAAGCATGATCAGGAAGCTGACGTGGATGGCGCGAATCACCAGGCTCGAAAATGGATGGAACGCGGCAACGACGATCTGGAAAGCCGAAAAGCACAGCGCCGCGAAAACCGCGATGCGGGCTGCCCAGCCAGCCAGTTGCCGCTGGTGCCCATGCTCTTCGAAATCAGCAGGGTCCGGATGTGCGGAGTCCAGACCACGAGTAGTCTCGGTCATAGTATTTCTTTCGTTGTTCGATATGGAAAACGCGGTCGCCGCACGACAGGCGGCGGCCGGATCGGCATTGCAGCAGGCGTCGCGGCTATTTCAGCAGGCCGACTTCGCGGTAGTATTTCTCGGCGCCCGGATGCAGCGGCGCCGGCGGATTCTTGGCCGCGTTCTCCCTCTTGATGAGCTTGGCGGCGGCGTGCGCGGCAACCATCTGATCGAGATTCTCGAACATCGACTTGGTCATGGTATAAACGGTGTCGGTCGACACGCCCGAACGCGTCACCAGATAGTTCTGGATCGCCACCGTCGTTACGTCGGCGTCCTGCCCCTCGTACGTCTTGGCGGGAATAATCCCCACCTGGAACGCCGGATCGTTCATTTTGGCGACGATGTCCGCCGGGATGGTCAGAAAGACGACCTTCTGCGATGTCGCCAGATCACGCAAGGCGGCGACGCCCAGCCCGGATGACAGCAGGGTGACGTCCAACTGGCGGTTCTTCATCAATTCGACTGACTCGGCATACGAGAGGTACTCGACACGCGAGAAATCCTGATAACTCAGCCCCGCCGCCTTGAGAATCGCGCGCACGTTCAATTCGGTCCCCGACTTCGGTGCGCCGACGGAGATCCGCTTTCCCTTGATGTCGGCCAGCGACTTGATGCCCGAATCGGCGGCAGCGACAAAGTGGATGTAGTTCGGATAAAGCGCCGCAATGGTACGCAGCTTGCCAAGCGGCGTCTTGAACCCGGCATCTTCCTTGCCTTTCCAGGCATCGGACAAGGAATCGCCCAACGAGATGGCCGCCTCGCCACGACCGGCCTGCAGCAGATTGAGGTTTTCCGCGCTGGCCTTGGTCGCCTGCACCGACGTCTTTGAATCCGGGATCGCCTTGCCGTAAATTTGCGACAAGGCAACACCCAGCGGATAGTAAACACCGCTGGTGCCGCCCGTCAGGATGTTGATGAACTCGGCGGCCTGCGCCGAAACAGCGAAACAGGCTGCCGCGCTGATGATCAAAGTCTTACGTAGAAAGGCTTTCATGGGTTTGACTCCTGTGGTTTGTGATGAACTGATTCAAGCTTCGCTGAATTCGCCATTACTTATATGTCGGCCATCTGCAGAACGCGCTTTTGTGGCCCCCCGACGTCCTAGCAAAGCACAACTCGTTCCCGAATAGATCGCTGCCCAACATATTCGACAAGCCATTGAAACAACGGGCTATTGGCGGACAGCCAGAGCTGCGCCCAGGCGTTCAGCCGTGCAGGTTTCCAGAATCGCCGGCGCGGCGCGGATGGAAATCCGCACGCCATGGCCAGGCAAGTTCAGCGCTCCGGGAGTCTTGCGGCGAGCGGCCGGGACGTCGCGCCAGCTGCGCGACGCAGCTTTCGCTCGGACTGACGTGCGGCCACCACAGGATGCGTCAGGCGAGGTTGGCATCGCTGCCGTGGACGTCAGTAGGCACGGGCCTTCCCGAGCATCGCGCGGGAGCATGAGCGGGTGACGCGCCAGAGCCGGGCTGGCCAGGCCGCACGCCGAGACGGCGGCGCTCGTCGCCAGTCAGCGCATCGCGCTGGACACGCAAGCCGCGTGCGCCGGCTAAGCGCCTTTGATCGCGTCGTCCCTGATCTTCTGCAACTGGACGCGCGCTTGATGCAGCAGCTCGTTGAGCTCCCTGACGCCGGCATAGGCGTCGCCGTGCGTTTCGTCGGCCAGCCGGCGGCCCATTTCCTGGACGACGATCAGCAGGTCGGATAATTCGTCGATCGTTTCCCGCCGTTCACCTTCAATCGTTCCGTCTAACATGGCGATCCCCTCGGTCAGTGTCTGCGTACGCGGTGTCCTTAAATTCGGCGATGCTTTGTCACGCCCCCAGCGTAGCACGTCAGCGCCCCGCCACTCCAGCCCTCTTCAGCGCCCGGCGCCTACCAGCCGCAGCGCAGCACTTTCTCGGCCCAGAACAAGGTGGTGATGGTCTTGGCGTCGGTGATCTCGCCGTCGCGAACGGCCTGCACGGCGTCGTCGAGGCTCAGGTTGAAGACGTCGAGCAATTCGCCGTGGTCGAGCTGCTGCCCGCCCGCATCAAGCTGCAGACCGCGCGCCAGGAAGATCTCGATGCGCTCGTTCGAATAGCCGACGCAGGGGTGCATCACCCCGAGATAGCGCCACTCGCCGGCGCGGTAGCCGGTCTCCTCAAGTAACTCGCGCTTGGCCGTCTGCAGGATTTCTTCTCCCGGATCGATCTTGCCGGCGGGAAGCTCGAGCAGCGTTCGTTGCAGCGGGTAACGATACTGCCGCTCGAAAATCAGCTCGCCGCTGTCGAGCAGCGGAATGACG
>JAGDMU010000005.1 GCA_017860615.1 Pseudomonadota bacterium
GGTTTGAGGCACATACGCGGCTTCACCTTCATCCACATCTGCCACACTGAGAATTCCTCCTGTGCTAAGAACGTCATTGGTCTCACTCAGGGTTTCGGTGGCACTGCTTAAGATCGCAGGGTCGTTAATCGGATTGACATTAATAAAAACAGTATAGGTATTTTCCCCGCCATTTCCATCGGTAATCGTATAGGTAAAACTATCTGGTCCATTATAATTTTCATTGGGGATATAGGTATAAGAACCATCGGGATTTACCACAACACTACCATTGGTTGTACCATCGCCAAGAGCATAGGTAATCGCATCACCATTGGCATCTGTCGCTAAAGGAAGTGCGCTTGTAATACTTTGATCTTCATTTGTGCTGACTTCCAAGTCGCTGCCTAAAGGGGCATCATTAACAGCAACTACGGTTGGAGCAATAACGCCTGTTGGAGGAGTATAGGTAACATCGCCAGCGCCTGATCCCCCAAGCGTACGAAAATCTGCTGTGACATTGCTTTCATTACCACCTGTAAGATACCGCGCCATAGCATTGGTTGACATCTCACCACCGATAGGAGAGCCACCTTCACCCGCAGCAGTTTCTTGAAGCTCATTAATATCTTTACCTGCTAATAAAGCAGCTTGTAGTTCTTCAACACTTTTGCCTGAGACCACATTATCCATTGTTTTAGCTGCTACAACGGCTTCTTCTCCAAAACCTTCTGCAACGTAGACACTTTTATCTAAAAAGATATCGTCGTTGCCAGCCAAAGAGATTTCTTGTCCATCAGCCAATGCTAAAATGGCATGAGAACCTGCACCAATCGTTCGGATGGTATCTTCAAAGTGGACAACATCACCCACTTTTAAAACACGCTCATCTCCTTGTGCATTTCGTGCTATCACAAGTCCACTTATTTGTTTAATTGTTCCTATAGAGAGTGCCATAATTGCCTCCTTGATTGTTATAGTAAACATACTAACACAAAAGAAAAACGCCGTCTATTGTACCAATGGGTAATAAAATCTTATGAAAATCTAAACTTATAATATTAATTATTAGAGAAGCAATGCAAGCGCTAAACGATCTTTAACCCCTATTTTTTCATAAATAGAGCTAAGGTGTGCCTTGACGGTGCGCTCAGTAGTACCTTCTCGTGCTGCGATCTCTTTATTGCTTAACCCTTCTTTAATCAAAAGAGCCACTTCGCGCTCTTTATGAGAGAGCCTTTCAAGTAAATCATGCCTAACATGTAACGATGTTTTTTGGGATGAGAGCGTTTGAATCATCGTTTGAATAAAGTCTGGATAGAGCCAAATGTCACCATTCTTTACAACCTGCAAGGCTTCTTTGAGATGAATAGGCGCCATATGGGTATTGCCATACGCTTTAATGCCCAATTTTAAAAAAAGTGAGCCTTGAGTAAAGTTTGGTTTTTGGCTAAAAATCATCGTTTTAACATTGGGATATTCTGTTTGCAAAAGATCTAAAAAACCTTCAATGCCATCATCATCATAATGCCGCTCCTCAAGAAGTAAAACAACCTCTGTATGCACTGTATCTAAAAGAGACAAGAGTGCTTTTTCATGATGACAAATATGAATCTCCTCAGATTTAAAAGCACTTTGCCATGATTGGATCACTTCTGCATGGGAAGAGTAAAGGATGATCATCTTAACGCTCCCTCAATGCATTCTGTTTTGCTTTTAAAATTGGTTTGAGTAAATAATCTAAAACTGTTTTTTTACCTGTCAAAATATCAACCGTTGTCGTCATACCTACCATCAAAGAAAGTGGTTTTTCGGGTGTGCCAAGATGATTTTTATCCGTTTTAATGTGTACTAAATAGTAACTTTCGCCTTTATCGTTGGTAATTGTGTCCGCACTGATAAAGACCAATTTACCATTGAGTCCACCGTAAATTGAAAAATCATAGGCGGTAAACTTAACCATTGCATCTAATCCCAGCCTTAAAAAAGCGACATCAGAAGGTTTTATCTTTGCTTCTACAAGTAAAGTGTCTTCGGTAGGAACGATCTCTAAGATGTCCATACCAGGGCGAACAACCCCTGAGACGGTATTGACCAGTAGTTGCTTGATCGTACCATCCACAGGGGCACGCACCAATGTTCTTTGAACACGATCTTCCAAACTGGTATGAGCTTCATGTAAACGGGACATCTCAGCAACCGTTTCATTGAGCTCTTTTTTAGCTCTATTTTTAAAATTCAACTCAGCTTCACCACGTTTGCTTTTTACCTCTAAAATAGCTGACTGAACCCTAGGAATCGCAAGTTTTGTTGTTTGGAGTTCACCTTGAATATTATTGGTTTGACGTTTCAACTGCAAAAATTCAATCTCAGAAACAAGTCCTTTTTTAACCAACGGTTCCATAATCTCAACTTCTTTTCTTACTAAATTATAGCTGTTTTGCAGTTGTGATACTTTGGACTCAAGCTCAGTGAGTTCACTCTCTTTTTGCTTAATTTGCTCGTTAAGAATCTGAAATGTTTTGGAAAGTTGCTCTTGGTTTGAGTCATATAAACTCTTTTCATACACAATTTGCTTTTGCATCTCTTCGTTTATTTCTGAAGAAATTTCAAAAGGCTGTGCATTGGCTTCGGCTTCAAGCCTCATCGATTTTGCTTTGAGCTCAACATACCTAAGCCTACTCTCACCGTACGAGCTTGCAAAATTTTTGTCATCAATGCGAAGAAGAACTTGCCCTTTTTGAACATGATCACCCTCTTTGACTAAAATCTCTGAGACAATGCCTCCCTCTAAATTCTGAATAACTTGAAGTTGTTGCGTTGGGATAACCTTACCTTCGCCTCTTGTTAACTCATCAATCTCTGCAATACTTGCCCATAATATAATCCAAAATATCGCAATCGTAATAACCCAAAGAATTTTACGAGAAGAGCTTGGAGCCTTTTGCAATACAGCCTCGCTGAGGCTTGACATAAACTCTAAATCTTGGTCATCATAATACTTTTTCATGGATGTTTTGCTCCATTCAATTTGGCTAAAACATCCTCTTTTTTACCATCTAAGAGAACTTGTCCATTATCGACAACGATCAAACGATCCACCAAATCTAGAAGTGACATCTTATGTGTGACTAAAATAGCCGTTTTATCTTTGATTGCTTCATGTAAGAGATGTTTAATACGGCTCTCGGAAGTGTTATCCAAGGAGTTGGTCGGTTCATCCAAAAGCATAATCGGAGCATCCACCAAAAAAGCTCTTGCAATAGCAATACTTTGTCTCTGTCCTCCTGAAACACCATCACCTCTCTCAAGCACTGGCATATCAAAGCCTAAGGGGTGACCATCGACAAACTCATCAACGCCACCAATCTTCGCAGCTTTTAATATCGTCTCATCATCCACATAAGGCGCTTTATAGACGATGTTTTCACGCACCGTTCCATGAAACAGCACCACATCTTGTGGCACATAACCGATATTTTTACGCAAATCAACAGGGTCGATTTGATTAATATCAATACCATCAACAAGTACAGAACCACTATCGGGCGCATAAAGCCCTAAAATAAGCTTTTCTACCGTTGTTTTACCCGAACCATTACGCCCTAAAATACCCACTTTTTCACCTGCATTAATTTTAAAAGAGACATTCTCTAAAGCATGTTTTGTACTCTCAGGATACGCAAATGAGACATTTTTAAACTCAATTCGTCCTGCAAAACGTTCACGTCTAACAAATTTTTTGCCCTCAGGTCGCTCAACAGGAAGTTTCATAATATCATCCAGCGCTTTATAGGCTGTGCGTGTCTGCTCAAAGTTAGCAATGAGTGCGGCAACCTGTCCCATAGGAGCAATCGCTCGTGAAGATAAAATAACAGCGGCAATAAGCCCACCCATCGTTAATTCAACCTCTTTAATCATATAAACACCAATTAAAATGACAATGACGGTATCGAGCTGAACCAAAAAGGAGGTAATGGTCGTAATAGAGTTTGATAAAATTTTAGATTTTAAACCACGATTGGCGATCTCACCACTTGCCTCTTCCCATTTCCATTGCGCATGTCCCCCTGCGGAGAGTGTTTTAATCGTTTCAATCGCATTAAGACTCTCAATCAAAATACCATTTTTAATTGCCGAAGCCATATAGGTACTTTGAATACTTTGTTGCAATGGGTTTTTAACGATGAAGGTATAGACCAAAATCAAAAACATCAGTGTCAAAGGCACAAAGACTAAAATCCCTGCAATAAAATGAACCATAACTAAAAAGATAATCGCAAAAGGAAGATCAATAATGGCGCTGAGTGTTGAAGAGGTAAAGAAATTACGAATGGAATCAAAATCACGCAAATTGCTTGCAAAAGCACCCACAGATTTTGGACGAGAAGCCATTTTAAGATCCATGACCTTTTCAAACAAAATGGATGACATAATTACATCACTCTTTTTACCTGCAATTTCAAGGAAATAAGAGCGTACAAACTTTAAGACAATGTCCAAAACATAAACAACAAAAAGACCTAAAGAGAGTACCCACAATGTTTCTATCGCATTATTGGGGATAACTCTATCGTACACGTTCATCGTAAACAGTGGACTGGCAAGGACAAAAAGGTTCACCACCAAAGAGGCTAAAATAACATCAATGTAGATCTGCTTAGAACGCTTTAACGTTCCCCAAAACCAACTGTTTCCAGCATTATCTAAAACTTTATCTCTGCTTTCTTGAGATACAAACTCTTTTTTAAGAAGAAAACAGAAGCCCAAATACTCTTGCGCTAATGTCTCTAAGTCAACCCAGCTTTCACCCTCACCCATATCAGGATGAATAATCTTGGCTTTCCTATGGGCCTCATCAAAGCTCTCTAAAATCACCGCTGAACGGTTTTTGAGCATTAAGATACACGGTAAAACAAGCGGAGAGAGATCCTCAAGATCTTTTTGCACCAATTTAGTGAGGAACCCTGCACGCTTTGCTGCACGTGAAAAAAGTGACTTTGACCCACCTTTAAGAGAAAAAAGCTCCACAGAACTAAACCCTTTTTCAATGGGCAAACCTGCGATGAGCGCTTCAGCACTGTAAGGTACATTGTGCAATTTTGTAAAAAGCACTAAACACGATAATAACGGATCTTGTTTATAGGTATGTTTGACTTCGATTTCAGATTCCATAACTATCCTATGATCTTAGGTTCAGCAATAAAACTGCCTTGAATATATTTAACACCCATTTTTTCCAGTTTCTCTTTTTGCTCACTGTTTTCAACATTGGTTGCGATGACTTTGATCTCCATACTATCGGTGATAATGCCAAGGCTTCGATTTGGCGCGTCCAATCCATTTTCACCAAAAAGATCGATCATATAGGAAGCTTGAATTTTAATATAATCAGGATTGATCTGCTGAATCGCATGAAGACTCTCACTGTTTATTGCAAAATTATCAATACCAAAGCCATAACCAAAGTTACGTAGATACTTAGAAAATTTGACCAGAATTTCAATGGGCATATCCACAGAACTTGGCATCTCAAAATGGAGTTCTTCAATTCCAATTTTTTTAAAGCCCTCAACACTGTCTTCCAACCATGCCCAGTCGTTACTTTGCATAAAAATATCTTTTCCAAGGTTAATACACACCGCTTTAGAGACAAGGAGTTTATCTCTTAAAACTTCAATGGTGCGAGCAATCACATAATGATCCAGTAACGCACCAAGCTTTAACTCCATAACCATCGGCATAAAGTAGCCCGCATTGTGGAGATGTCCATTGTAATCTTGAAGCCTTAAGAAGAGTTCACTGTGGAAAACTTCAGACACACTATGAATGGCAACCACATTTTGATACGCGAGTTTAAAGCGTTTTTGATCCATTGCATTTTTAAGTTCTTGCGTCCATGCCTCTTTACCAAGCACAAGCTGATTATCGCCTGCTTGTTCCACAAAGCTGTTGATACTAAAGGCGCCTTTAGCTTTAGAAGATGTCAACGCAAAGTCTGCTTTAGAGAAAAGCTCTTTGGAGTCTGATTTCGCATAATATTTGGCGTAACCTATGTTAATAAAATGCTCTTTCTCGTTCAATTCATAATTTTTAGTCAGGTTTTTGGCCATCGCATTGATCTCTTCGCACAGAAGATCAAACGATCCTTGTGAAGAGGCAGGTGCGAGAATTGCAAAATCCGTGTCGTTGAGTTTGGCACTTACATACTCTTTTTGGTTGTCAATCGCAGTCGTAATACACGATGCCATCTCTTTAATAAACGCTTCACTTTTTTGATAACCAAGCTTTCCTTTGAGTCTTTCAAAATCATTCAAAGAGACTAAAATAAGCGCCCCTTGAGCATTCTTGGCTTCACTGGAAAGATACTCTTGAAGCTTGATGTTAAAGTAGCGACGATTGTACATTTTGGTGACAGTATCTTGATATAAAAGCTCATGGTAACGACGTACGGCATCCGCCTCTTTTTCAAAAATTTCTTTGACTTTTTTAACCATACTGTTCATCGCAAACACAACGTTTTTGAGCTCTTTAGTGAAAGGGATGTCATGTTGAATAATAAAATCGCTCTCTAAAATTGCTTCGGCTTGCTCTTTCACACGTTTGAGTGGCTTTAAAACAATAGTCAAAATGAGTTGTAAACAGAAAAAACCAATGACAGAAGCAACGATAAAGACGGCTAAAACCTCCTTAAAAATCGTCCACAATTGACGATACGCATGACCACTGTTGAGTTGCACAGAGATGACACCATAAGGTGTCCATCCAAGCATGATTTGAGACGTTGCTATCGGCGTTTCTACTTTGATATGTTTCACAAACCAATCAGGCACATCAGCAACAATAACCTCTTGGACTTTTTCAACCAGAACCTCTTTTTTCATATCTTCTAAAAGAATTTTTTCATAATAACCACTGTCAAACACAGAGCTAATCATTGTTTCAGCCATGGAGGTGTCTTCTTCTGAAGCCACAGAACTAATGGACAATCCAAGAGAATTGGCTGTATGCAAGGCATCCGTGTAAGCTTGCTCTTTAACATATTCGTTAGAACTGTTAAAATTGAACCACATAACAGCACCAAAGATCAATGTCTGAAAAATGGATAAAACAATAATTATCTGCTTAAAAAGTGTCATAACTCTTCTCTCCTAATCTTATCTACCAACTCAAACCATTTTTTATTTTTTTGCATACCTGAAGGTACGACTTGTCCTAATCCTTGCTGTTTTGCAAGGTACAATGCATCACCGTTAAAACTGTATACAGGGATCAGATCACCCCTTTGTGTCGCAGGTAAAATTTTAAAATTGATATTGTCTAAAACAAGAGGAACAGAAGTTGGTGTCTCAAAATAGGTCAACACCATATGGGCTTGTTGAAATTTAACGGCTTTGACATATGTAAAGAAAAGCTTGTCTGTGGAAATGCCCAGTTGCTTTAATGTAAAGTACTTAGCAATCACAAAATCTTCACAATCCCCTGCACCTTTGCCGATAAATTCCATACGTGTTGCCCAATAATCCTTTTGTTTCCAAAGCGCCTCATCGGATACAAACTGCATCTGGTTGAAAAAGGCATTTACCTTTTCAATTTTTTCAGATTCGTTGGAGGTTTGAAGCGATAGCATCAGCCCATTTAGCGCTTCTACTCGTCGCTTCGCCTGCCCTCCATACTTTGTTTCAACTTTTTTAAGTACTTCTTGCGCAAAGAAATCTTGTCCAGCATAGAGCGTTAAAACGACTAACGCTATGAGTAAAAAGAGTTTCCTACACATCTATTTTAAAATGGCTTTAGCCACATTCCTAAAATATGCTCATTAGAATGAGACACTTCTATGAGAGCATGACTGCACATCATACGTTTGCGCAAAAGAAGGCTCAAAGTAGTCTGTCAAGACACCCATGTTATCTAAAAGTCTGTATCTTGCATACATTAAGGTTGCTTCAGCTTCAGCTAAAGCTTGTCGTGCTGAATAGTACTCACCCTCCGCATCCAAAAGATTGATAAGATCGCGCTTACCAATCGCAAACTCTTGTTGATAGGCATTTAAAGTCTCTCTACTAAAATCTTTGTGCTCTTTGAGGAACTCTATACGCTTTTGAGTGGATTCGTAGCTCTCCCATGAGAACTTCACACTCTCTTTAAGATCGCGCTCAAGCGTACCTAAAGTCTCTTTTTCTTTAATCATTAAAATGGCATATTTCTCTTTGTTGAGCATGTCAGCACCTTTATTATAAAGGTTATATCGAAGCTTTAAAAGAGCAGATGTACTTTCTGTTCGGCCATCAACACCATCAACATCATGCCCTACCGTTCCTGCGAGCTCAAAATCTACTTTAGGATAAAAAGCCGCTTTAGAACCTTCATATAAAGCGTTAGCAAGCTTTACATTGGCTTCTTGCACTTTAATGGAAGGATTACACGTAAAGCTTTTTGCATTTATTTTTTCAAAGTTAGCAGGAATGGCTGTTGCAAAGTCTGGTTTGACCAATTCCTCTGCATCCACTTTTTGACCATAAAGCTTTTCAAATGTTGACACAGCATCTTTATAGTTGTTCTCTTGCGCAATGAGGTTAGAGCGCGCCAGTGTAAATCTACTACCCGCTTGCTGTGTCTCAGAAAGTCGCCCAAAACCTGAGTCCGAACGCTCTTTAATCTGTTTGTAAATCGCCTCATGTGTTTTGACGTTTTCGTTCGCTAAAGCAAGCAATTCTTTATGTTTTAAAAGCATAATGTACGCATTGGTAAAAGATAAAAGCGTTCTATCTGCTTTTTCAGTTACTCCAAACGATGCTGCTTCAAGCCTACTTTTTTGTTGTTTAATAGTATTTTCTGTTGCAAAACCATTAAAAAGATTTTGATTTAAAACCAATGAAGTCTCATCTGTCATGCTAGAAACTTTATTAGAGCCAGGATTTTCAATTGTTTCATGACCATAGGAACTTACCAAGTCCAGCGTAGGAAGGTATCCATTTTCAGCAATGTTATACTCCTTTTTCACACCATTAAAATTCTCCACACTCTCTTTCACTTTAGGGCTTGAGGCGAGAATTGTTTTTGCGCCTTCTTCTAAGGTTAAGGAAAAAGCGACTACTGGAAGGCTAATGACCACCAAAGATAATACTTTTGTGAGATTCATGATCTCCTCCTTCATTGGATCTTAAAGTGATACTCGAATATATCTACTCTTTGAACTCATTGTATCATATTCTTTTTTCAACTACAAGAAAAGATGAGGATTATAAGTCTTAAAACCTTATCCTCCTTTTCTACAAAAGATTTATTCCCATTTTAGCTCTATTTTAAGCCTTTAGTGAAAAAATCAACCTCTTAAATTGCCTATTCAATAGGTACAAAAAATTGTTCTATTAAATAGGTTTTATGCTCATCTGTATGTCTGCTAAATTAAAAAACACAGCAAAACAAGCTACCTTCATTTTTTAACATAGTGTGCTTGAATTTTAACGCAAAGGTGTCACAGTTTGCGTCACAAAAAAAATTTTGAACATTTCCTTTGATATTCTGATGAAAAGAGTACTGATAGATGAGCATTTTATGAGGTAAAAGCAAATGTCATGAAGATATTACAGGATGTGTTACTACAAAAGATGCCCTAAATAAGGGCATCTCTAAACGTGGACTTACACTCTATATTGTTTTTGCTATGTACCACTAAATGGTATCAATTACAAAAGCAAAAGGCAGCAATCAGCCATAGACAACCAAGGTAAGCAAAATTTCATAATGGTACCACTGGAAGTATGGGTCGTTTCTTCTATCTTGGAATTGGCGATTTTATAGCCTTCGCCTTTAACCGTTTCGATGAAATGAAAAGGCAGTAGTTTAGCCCTTAGCTGTCGCACTAATGACCGAATCCGCTCTTCACTGACTGCTTCATCTTGGTAGACATAGTATTCAATTTCATGAGAAGAGACAATATGATGTGATTTCATAAAGAGTAATTTAAGCAATAATGCCTCTTTTCTCCCTAAAACAACCTCTTCTTCATGATTCATAAATTTAGCATGTTTAAAATCAAAATAGATGTCTTTTGTAACAAAGAAGGTATCATCATTCCAAATATCGCATAATTTGTAAATTCTAAATGCAATCTCTTGTGGAGAAAAATTTTTCACAATGATGTCTTCATAGGAGAGATAATAAAGCGTTTTAAAATTTTTAGGATCAAAATTTGATTCGATAATAAGTAAGATGGGAACATCCACACCATTTTCTCTTAGGTAATGCATAATAGAAGGGTCTATGGGATTTTTAAGATTGAGAATAAAAAGAGCATAAGAAGATAATGACGAAACATCTTCTTCAAAAATGGCTTCTTCTTTTTGTACCTTTTTGATTTTCATTTTTAAGCGTAACTGGTTTAAATACGTATCAATACTATCGGCTAACTCTTCATCTGGTTCAAGAAGAAAAACTTTCACTTTACTCCTTTTTCGTGATTTGTTCGTCAGTTTATCATCTTGAAACTGAAACTCCTATAATAATGTAAGTACAGGGCTTTAAAAGATACTTGTAAAGCCCTGTTTATATTTAAAATTAGATCGTTTCGCCTGCGATCATACCAAATGTTAAACAATCGGTTACTGCAACCGTTCCTAAACGGCTTGCACCGTGCGTTCCACCTGTGACTTCACCCGCAGCAAAAAGACCCGGAATTGGTTTGCCTGTATTTGCGGAGATAACTTGTGCTTTTGTATTGATATGTAAACCACCCATGGTATGGTGAGGTTTTGGCACCAAGCGAATCGCGTAAAATGGTCCTTTCATCTCAATCGCTTCTTTACCTTTTACATCTTTAAGCGTTTGTTTTTTGAACTGATCTTCAACCCCATTTTTAGCATCTTCGTTGTACTTTTTGATGGTCTCTTTTAGTGCATCTAGCGGAATTTTGTAGTTGGCTGCAAGCGCGTCAAGTGTGTCGAATTTTTTCATAACGCCACCTTGAAGACCTTTTTCAATTTGAGGGTAAATTTGCGTATCAAACGTATTGTATGTGCCAATGGCTACGGGGTAAGCTTTTGGAGCTTCTCTTAAGATGACATACTCAGCGTCCGCTCTTGTTTTACGATCTGCCATTTCGTTCATAAATCGCTTACCATTTCTAACATCAACGGCGACACCAAATTTAAACAAGCCTTGTTGTGTTAAAAGTGGTGCTACACCAAAACCCCTCTCATCTGGACTTGCCCATGGTCCTTGTTGAATCCAGTCAATATGCACGGGAAGTGCACCGATTTGGAATGCTTTTAAAAGTGCTCCTGCGGTTGCGCCATCATGGTTGGTCGCATCCATATCTTCTACAAGGCGTGGATCTTGTATTTTTCTAAAGATTTTATCCATAGAAAAACCACCACTGGCTAAGATAACACCTTTTTTAGCACGGTAAACTTTTTTCTCACCTGTTTTGTTTTCCACATCATCGCTCAGAAGTTTGACATCAAAACGGTAGTTGATACGAGCTGTGACACCTAAAACACTCAGACCATCATTGCTCATCACAAAATCATCCATTTTGGTACGTGTCATAATTTTACAACCAGGAAGTTTTTCGACAAATTCATGCATCGGTTTAATAACGCCTGATCCACTCATATTGTCCGTAACAAGTGTTCTTGGAGCGGAGTGACCACCAAACCATGCAGGTTTAACATCTTGCCATTTTGCACCACATTTGATAGAAAAATCAAGTGCATCTTGTGATCGTTTAACAATCGTCTCAAGTAATTCAACATGGTTGATACCAAGACCTGCTTTTAAACAATCTTTGATAAATTGCTCACCAGAATCTTCAATACCATATTTTTTTTGCCATGAACTGTTTGGAATAGCCATACCACCACCGTTGATAACAGAGTTACCGCCAATTCGTCCCATTTTCTCTAAGATAAGCACTTTATAGCCTCTCTCTGCCGCTTTTGCCGCAGCTGCAAGCCCCGCAAATCCTGTACCAATAACGATAACATCGTACTCTTCATCAAACTTAACATCTTTTTCGGTTGGTGCGGCTGCCATTGCATTGCTTGCACTAAGCATTGCTAAACCTGCTGTACCAAGAGCGCCTAACTTCAGAGCGTCACGTCTCGACATTGACTCTTTATTCATTGTATAACTCCTTAAAATAAGATGATATTATTTACTTCAACTTAAATTATATCAACCAGCTGTGATATTTATTGTTAGTTTTTTATTTAAGAATTATTTAAGAAATTTACTTTTTTGTGAGGTGTGAAGCGAATGAGAGATGACTCTTTTTGAATGTTTTAGCACTTTGTTATTTCACCAAATCATTTACAATTTGATACCCTTTTCCATGGAATGTTCTAATCAAATCGTAAGGAAGCTTATCTCTAAGTTGTTTTACAAGTGCTCGAATTCTTTCTTGACTGACCACCTCATTTTGATACACAAAAGAGATTATTTCAGTACACGTCGTGACACCATGAAATTTTAAAAACAGACATTTAAGAAGTAATGCTTCTTTTTTACCAAGAAGTATATGTTTGTCATTAAAGATAAACATCCTTTTTCGAAAATCAAAACATATTCCTTTGCCCAAATAAAAAATATTATCATTCCAAATGTGACATAATTTATAAATTCTATAAACGATCTCTTCGACTGAAAAATTTTTAATAATAATATCGTTATAGGAGAAAGAAGAGAGTGTTTGAAATATTTGTGGGGATAGTGTAGGTTCTAATATCAATAGAACAGGTGCTAGTTTTCCATTTGTTCTGATAAAGTCTAATATTTTGGTATCTGCTGGATTTTTAAGGTTAAGAATAAAAAGAGAATACTCTTCCAAGAAGAGTTCTTCATCAAAAATATCATGTTCATTTTGTGTTTTTTTGACATCTATTTTTAAGCGACACTGATTAAGACAGATATCGATCTCATTTTGTAAATTTAGATCAGGATCAAGAAAAAAAATCTTCATTTTAACTCTTTTTTATTCTGCTTTGGATTACCCCGTCTTATCGTCGTCTTTTCACAGAAACTTCGTTTTGAGCTTTACTTTCAAGGCGTATTCAGAGTTCTGCAAGAACTCTATTAAAAGAGACTTCACACACACTAACGCTGCAAAGCCTCTTTCGTTTTCTAGCAATTAGAATTTATAGTGAAGATAGAAACGTCCATAAAGGAAGTCATCATCATTACTTGTATTAGCCGCATTTGTTGTAGGATTATCATAAGTACCATAACCTGCCCATAGACGTGTATGGAAGCCTTTTAACGCTCCAGTAAAGGCGTATTTGAGGTCGATGTTGATTTCATCCGCACCATCAAGGTTCATTCTTGTTGCAGCACTTGATCCACTGTTTAAGATACCTTCATCACTTTGGTCATAATGTGCGTATTTAAGACCTGCACTAAAGCCAGGAATGCCAAAGCCATAAATCGCTTCAATAGAATAAGCATCTACACCTGCGAAGATAGCATTGTTAGTGAGCATATCGGTATACGCGATAGTATCAGGAACATGACCTAAAGTACCAGGGAAGTTTGCTTCATCATCCATTGTGGTATATGCGGCATTAAGTTTGACACCTGAAATTTCGGTTGCAACTTTAAAGCCATACAAACGTGCTTCATCACCACCTGCTTCACTGCCAGGAGCAGGAGTCGCAAAAACTCTACTATCATAATCTGCCCCAGCATAGGTCATTGCTAAAGAGAGAGGATGACTGATCGGAAGTTTATACTCTGCTTGAAGGTAATATTGGTCATACCCACCAGTACCTACAAAAACGGGAGCATCATAAAATCGCTTATCTTCATTGGTTGTCATGTATTGACCATCAAGGGTTAAGCCTGTAATGCTTGTATTTTTAAAGAAAACAGAATAGATACCTTTTTCTAAATGCATATCTTGTTGTGTTGCTGTATTTCTTGCATCATCACCATAACGCATTTGCCAATCTTGAATATACATTAACTTAATCATCGTTTGAGGGATTTCATTGAAGGTTAAAATAGCCGCATCAAAAGAGTCTTCAAGGGCAAATGCTGAACTTGTCATAATAAGAGGTGTTTTAATTTTTTGGCGACCGATTGCAATATTTGATTTTAAGAAATTGTATTGAATATACGCTTCTGAAAGTAAGGTGGTACTGACAGAGTTACGCTCATCATCTTCAGTATTAGGTTGATATGCTCCAGCAGCATTATCACTTTTATGCCAGTCTAAGTCATGTGCAGCTTGGAAACCAAAGCCAAGTTTAAATCCTTGAAAACTATCGGTTACATAGCGCAATTCTGCTGCGATAGAGCCAACATTAACATTGTTTACAGGTGCTGTTTGGGTATCTGCGCTTGAGTGAGAACCAGCAGTATAAACAAATCTCAAGTCGCCGCTTACTTTACCGTTTTTAAACGCTTCTTCCAAAGTATCCGCTGCATAGGCAACGCTACTGAGTGTCATTAAGGCTACTAAGGATAATTTAACGAGTTTCATCTTTCTTCCTTATCGTTATTTTAGAATCCATCTTGCGCATTAAATGCAAAAAAGATTTAAGTGTTTCTCCCGTTTGAAACATCCGCACGCTTAAAACGGGAGCTTTAATTTGCCCTTACTTTTTCAACTCTTCAGCTAATTTTTTCTCAGCCTCTTCTTTTTTCTTATCTAACTTACCTTTGTAATACTCATACTCAGGTTTGTAGTAATTGAGCATACTTCTAAGCCCTTTATGCCCTACTTCTACGTGACAGGAAGCACAGCTAATTTCTTTGGCTGTGTCTTTCAAGCTATCGTAATGCGCGTGCATTTTACGACCTTGCTCACTGATCGCTTCATTGGTTTTGTAGTTGGTATGACATCCCACACACGCTTCATCTTTGACAAAGTGTGCTCTGTTGGCACGATTTGCTTGCCAATCAATGGCATCAACATTACCAAAGAAGTGAATCGCTCCTTCTACAGCACCGTTTCTAGCTTTTGTTGCAATATACGCAAAAACATTATCATGAGGTAAGTGACAGGTTACACAGGTAACTTTAATGCCTATTTTACCTGCCCCTCCATGAACGTCATTGTGATACGCTGCAACCATTGGTTTCATCTCATGACACACAACACAAAACTTATCATCGCTTGTTCGATGAAGACCTTCATAAAGAATCCATGAACTGAGTAACCCTACCAAAACACCTACTAAAACCGTAAGTAGCATGTTGTTTTTTATGATGAGAAATATTTTTTTGATCATGGTGTCGGCCTCATCCAAAGTTTCACATCATTGCTGTGGCAACTTAAACACATATTATCCGACTTCTTATGTTCAAAGTGACACTCATCACAATAAAGTTTAGGACCATCGTGAATAGAGTTGTGTGGATTTGTATGTAAGTTATCCATAAATTTCAGTCTATCTGCCAAATACTGTTTTGTTTTATGACACGATAAACACCCTTTATCGTCGATCGCTTTAAAATTTTCTGGGTCATCCCCTTGTCCTTCATGGCAGTCAACACATTTAAATGACAACTTTTCATGATGAGGCTTAAGAGTAAATTTTTCTTTAAGCTCAGGCGTAATCTTTAGCTGAGGAGAAGAAGCGTTCACTTCACTCCCCACCAAAGACATCACTCCAAGAATGAGAAAAAACCCTAATGCTAAAAGAGTTTTTTTGCTACGCATGATTAGATGTTTTCTCCTGCAACAAAGCCACATACTAAACAGTCAGCAATCGCACAACTACCTAAACGGCTTGCACCGTGTGTTCCACCTGTGACTTCACCCGCGGCAAATAAACCTGCGATTGGTTTGTTGGTATTTGCTGAGATAACTTGCGCTTTTGTGTTAATTTTTACACCACCCATAGTATGGTGAGGTTTTGGTACTGTACGAATTGCATAGAAAGGTCCTTTCATTTCAATACATTCTTTACCTTTCATATCTTTCAGCGTCTGTTTTTTGAACTGATCTTCAACACCGTTTTTAGCATCTTCATTGTATTTTGCAATGGTTTCTTTTAATGCCGCTGCTGGGATTTTGTAGTTTGCAGCAAGTGCGTCAAGGGTATCGAATTTTTTCATTACGCCACCTTGAAGACCTTTTTCAATCGCTGCATAGATTTGCTCATCAAACGTATTGTAAGTACCAATTGCAACTGGGTATGCTTTTGGATCTTCTCTTAAGATAACATACTGTGCGTCTGCTCTTGTTTTTCTGTCTGCCATTTCATTCATGAAACGTTTACCGTTTCTAATATCAACACAAACACCTTTTACAAATAAACCTTGTTGTGTAAGAAGTGGCGCTACACCAAAGCCTCTCTCATCTGGGCTTGCCCATGGACCTTCTTGAATCCAGCTAATGTGTACAGGAAGTGCTCCAATTTGGAAAGCTTTTAAAAGTGCTCCCGCTGTTGCACCATCATGATTTGTTGCATCCATATCTGGAGCCATACGTGGGTCTTGAATTTTTCTGTACTCTTTATCCATTGCAAAACCACCGCTGGCTAAGATAACACCTTTTTTCGCACGGTAAACTTTTTTCTCGCCTGATTTGTTTTCAATGTCATCACTGTAAAGTTTGTTGTCAAAACGGTAGTTGATACGCGCAGTTACACCAATAACAGTTGTACCATCGTTGCTCATAACAAAGTCATCCATTTTCGCACGGGTTACAAGTTTACAACCTGGGAGTTTCTCTACAAATGCTGCCATTGGTTGAATAATCGCAGAACCGCTCATATTTTCTGTAACAATTGTTCTAGCTACTGAGTGGCCACCAAAATGGGTTGGTTTTTTACCTGTTTGGTATTTTGCGCCACATTTTACGGTAAAGTCAAATACTTCTTGTGCACGATCAGCGATGAGTTCAAGCATCTCAACGTGGTTAATACCAAGTCCCGCTTTTAAAGCATCTTTAATGAAAAGTGCTTTAGAGTCTTCGATACCAAATGCTTTTTGGTCTTTATTCATAGGAACGGCAAATGCACCACCGTTGATAACAGAGTTACCACCCACACGACCCATTTTCTCTAAGATAAGAACTTTATAGCCTCTCTCTGCTGCTTTAGCTGCTGCTGCCAAACCTGCAAAACCTGAACCAATAACGATAACATCGTACTCTTCATCAAACTTAACATCTTTTTCAGTTGGTGCTGCTGCCATTGCTTGGCTTGCACTTAACATTGCGGCACCTGCTCCAACAAAACCTAACTTCAGAGCGTCCCTTCTGGACATTTTCTCTTGACTCATTGTATAACTCCTTTTTGAAATGGTTTTTTATTTCTGCCTTAATTCTAATAACTAACTGTGATATTTAATGTGAGATATGTATAAAAAATTTACTTTAAAGTTAAAAATGTCACTTCTTACTCAAAGTATTTATAAGAACTCTGAATTAATCGTTGTTTATCGAATGAAGAAAAAATATCTCATCGTTATTTCTATAGGAAATTTCGCAGAAAAGTAAACATTATTATTAAGCAAAAAACGAATTAAAATGGAGTAGACCTCTAAAATCACTGGTGAAATCAAAGCTAAGCCTTACTATTTCTTAATTATTTGAAGAGGAGAGAACTAGGATGTTTTTTATATGGATACAAATGCATATCCACAGATTGTAAAATTCAATGACTTTGTAGCAAGAATTTTTCAACATGAATAGGATCATCTCTTAGGGAAAGTTTTTATAGATAGAGTTGAATCCACCCACGATATTGTGATGGAAAAGGAGTGTCCACGTATTTTGAAAGAGCTGTTAGTCAATCAATAATCACCGCTTTTGAAAAGCCTCAGACGAAGTACTAAATACGATATTCTTATTTTTCAAAGAGTGCATTCGTAATTTGTACGGTTGAAATTGCATTTTTTGGTGAACCATCAATGAGCTTATCTGAATACGTTAAATAAATGAGAGTATTACGTTTTGCATCGTAAAAGCGGACAACTTGAATATGTTTGAATAAGAAAGAAGTTGATTCTTTAAAAACACGTTCACCATCATTTTTTTTAGATTGAATATCTTGAGGTAACGTGATAAGTCCTGTTTGCCTACACGCAATAGATGCATCAGCGGTATCTTCAGCAATACCAAAAGAACCTTTGACTCCTCCCGTCTTTGCCCGAGATAAATGGCAAGACACCCCAGATACTTTAGGATCTTCAAATGCTTCAATAACAATTTTATGATTCGCTCCTAGAAAAACAAAAGCTGTATCGACCGAGCCAATTTCTTCTGCGAAAACTGATGAAACAAAACACATGGAAGCAAGCGCTAAACGATACATTTTTTTCTTATTTTCAATCATTTTTAATTCCTTAGTTTGATTATACTACAAGCCCTTTAACAATCATTTTTTTTCCCTCAAGCATGACACGTCTGTGGCTGTACGCTATAAGACTCCTTCCGTAGGGAAGGGAGGAGACAAACCTAAGAAGAAAATGGTGTGTACTTAGATGCAGGTAAAGTGTTGATAAAATTTCCTTCTCATGCTCACGCAGTATCCATCTACCCTGTCCTGAAAAGTCACCTCCTATAGTAAAAGAGGCATAGAATGGTTTTTGTAATCGTAAGATCTGAATGTCAAAACGCAGGTGCAAGAGATAAAAAAGCCTAAAATAACACTCGATCTTAGAATCTGAACTAATCTCTCCTTGCGTATGCACGTGCACCTTGCTGACATGCTTCCATAACTGAGGCCACGCTGTCACATTTAAGACGGTATCCCAAATCTTTGAACGTGAATATATAAAGGTATCTTTGTCAACAAATGTGAAATATTTCATGCCGTATTGTACACTGATATTCTGCGTTTTAGGGGTTAAAAACTACTAGTATGAAACGAAGTGCATATTCAGTTATATTCAATTCTCTTAAGCACCTAAAATAGAACTTCATACTTTTAAGAATGCTTGCTTAATTTTACTGTTCACGTGAGACCACTATGACTTCTCGATGGGTTATTTTAATCAAACTTGGCTCGAATATACCTCAAATACGTGCCATATTTAGCTGGAAGAAGTTAAAAGTTTAGCGCCAACCCATATTTTTATTAATGAGCATGAAGACTTGTTAAAAAGTGTTAGAGTGTATAGCAAAGGTGGCAAGGTGTGCTTAGATTATCGACTTTTAGATGAATACCGAAAAGATGGCAAGGAGCGTATTCGTTTTAGTCTAAAGCTTGATGATACACCCTTAAACATGCAACGAACAGAGAGAGAAAAATATGCACTAGCACTGGAGCATTTTCTCTCAAACAATGAAGTGAATGATGGTAACTACTCGATTGATGATATTGCCTTAAAAGCATTAAATGAAGATAGACACAATCGTGCAGAAGATACGCATAATGACTACATCCAAATCTACACCAAGTACATTAAACCCTACTTTGGGAATAAGCACTTGGCAGAGATCAAGGTAACTGACTTAAAGGCTTGGAAGAACAACTTGATTGAATCTCACCAACTCAGCAAATCACGCTTCAATAAATACTATCGCACGTTTAACTTCATTTGGAACTATGCCCTTGTGAATGAAATGATTGATAAAAATCCATTAGCACTTGTGGATAAAAAATCGAAACAGTTCAGCAAAAGCAAAAGTGATTCTTCCCAGAAGTATTACAGTAAAGATGAAGTGCAACGTATCCTTGAACATGCCACAGGATGGTTTAAAGCGTTCCTCACATTATCATTCAATACAGGACTTAGAACGGGTGAGGCTCTAGCGTTACAATGGGGTGATGTTGATTTCGAGAATAACACAATCACGATACAACGTAGCCAAAGGCATGGCAAATTGAAAGAGACAAAGACGAACATTGTCAATACTGTTTACATGCCCTCTCCTGTTAAAGAAGCCCTACAACTTCACAAGCAAACTGCAAAGAGTAACTTGTGGGTCTTTCCTAACGAGCAAACCTTACAACCATACTTCGAGTCTCGTCCTATCGTTAAAACGTATTTAAAGCCCCTTTTAGAGCGTTTAAACATACCTTACAAAACGCTATATGCAACACGTCACAGCTTTGCAAGTTCAGTTGTTGAGAATAATATGCCAATTACTCTTGCTCAAAAGTATTTAGGACATCAAAAGCTCTCTACTACGATGGACTTCTACGTTAAGAATGGCTTGATGGATGTTGCAAATATTGACAAGGGGATTGATCGATTGTTTGCGTAGGTAAGGTAGGGATTTTTTATTGGAAATGTTAACCCGTTGACCCGTTGGATGTAGAGTTCTGACGGGTTGTGATGAAGCAAAGTGTAAATTTAGAAGTTAAAAGTTTAGCTTCGCCCCCCTATTATATAAAAATTTCAATACCGAATATAAACTGTGTTATAATAGCTAAGAGCCGAGTGAAATAATTTGCAAGTGTGAGTCACATTTGGTACAGAGTAAATTAGTTGTTATTCCTATTTCTTCGGCTTAACATACTCCTGAAAAAGTTTAAAATGAATCAAGTTGTAGATTTTAGTGGACTTTCAAACCTGCGTTCTATTGCTAGTACATTTAATACAAAGTTAGAATTTTTAGAATCTATCCTCAAATCACCCACAAGAAGTGAATTTTATCAAAAAATGTTTATCCTTAAAAAAAATGGTAAAGGATATCGACTTGTATATAAGGCAATAAATAAGTCATTAAGCTTATTTCATAAAAATTTATCAACTTCTCTCCAAAAATTAGAAAAAGAATTTGTACATGATTGTGCTTATGGTTTTGTCAAAGGAAAAAGTACATTTGATAATGCGAAAATACATCTTAATCGACAAATTTTAGTTCAATTTGACATTGAAAACTTCTTTAAATCAATTAATTATGAAAATATCAAAAAAATATTTTTTCAGCTTTGCAAGAATGACGATATAGCGTCCATTTTAACATCTTTAACGACAGTCAATACTTCTTTGGTTGAGGGTCTACATACAAGTCCTGTGTTAGCTAATCTATTTTTTTACGATTTGGATATACAGCTTTTCGAACTAGCACAAAAACATGATTGTCTTTATACCCGATATGCCGATGATATAACATTCTCGACTAATTTCAAAGATATAAACGTAAAAAAACTAGAGAAAGAAGTGTCAGCGATATTAAAAGAATCTAACTTATCTCTAAATAATGAAAAAACTCGTATATCAAAAAAAGGGCAACCACAATATGTTACTGGGCTAAGTGTATCCAATCCAGAGTTTCCAAGAATTCCAAGATTAATGAAGAAAAAAATCCGTCAAGAACTATATTACATCAAAAAATATGGCGCTGAAGATCATTTTATGAACAAAAAAGAGAAATTGTATGATGGAATGCAACGCCTAAATGGCTGGATAATATATTGTCATGCAATTGAAAAGGAATTAGCAAAGAAGTTTCAAGATCAAATTCTCATGACAGATGCTTATACTGATATTCATGAATACAACAAAAGACTAAGAAAGAAAGAAAAAAGAAAAGAAGAACTTCATCTATACTTTGATGAGACGCTATATGAAAATTATTTTGGCATGTCTTGTGTTCTCATTCAAGATGAAAACCACCAAGATATTTCAAATGATTTAAATACTTTTTATGATCAACTGAGTGGAGACCAGTTGATCCCTAAGAAAGGAAGAATTTTTCATTACTGCGAAGACAGCCATGATGTCAGAGGACAAATTGTTGATAGGCTTAGAAAATGTGATTTTCAGGCTTATATAGTTTTCTCAAAACTCGAAACCAATTCTTATACCAAAGATGATTATTTAAAAATATTTTATAAAGTTTTATTTGACCGAATTCATAAAAATTACGATTGTACTGTGCATATATATTATGAAGAAAATAATAAAATCAAGACAGCTGATATTGATGATCTAGTCGAGGATATAAAAGACAAATTGAATAATCAAACAAGTATGGTTATTTCAATAAATATTCAAAAAATAACAAAACAAAATCACTTATCAGTTATCCCTGACTATGTTCTTGGCTTATTCAAAGATGCTTATCTTAAAAAAGAGCGAAAAGATTTTGAAATCAGATATTGTCAGAAACTATCAAATAAAATTAGACTAGTGATTGATCTAGATACAAATAAGTATTATTCTAGACATCAAACGCTATCTTTGTCGAACGAATAATATATTTAAACTTTTATTGAATAAGACTATTACTTATTCTGAGCCAAAAGTGAGCCAAATTGTGCCAAAAATGGGTCAAAATTTAAGACCTCCGACTCCAGAGACAATAATTAAAAGTTATGATTGAGTTGTTTGGAAGTTCGTTGTAGTAATAGTTTGTGAAGTTTGAGTGGTGTCAAGAGAGGGACTCGAACCCTCGACCTCCGGCTTATGAGACCAGCGCTCTAACCAGCTGAGCTACCTTGACATGGTTAAAAGAGGTTGGCATTATATAGTCATAAAACTTAGATTTTGGTTAATTATACCTCATTTCCTAAAACTTGAAAAAAAACTAAAAAACATTGAGTACAATAGACTAAACTTTTACCACTTTTTTCTTGACTTTTGAGTCGTATTTGTGTAAAATTTTGTCACTCGAAATAAGCGAGTGCTAAAAAATTTTAGTCAAAAGGACATACAAATGACTTTCAAACCATTAGGAAAAAGAGTACTTCTTGAGAGAATCGAAGAAGCGACTACCACTGCTTCAGGTATTATCATCCCTGACAATGCTAAGGAAAAACCTCTTAGCGGTGTTGTTAGAGCAGTAAGTCCAAAAGTTGCAGAAAAAGGTCTTGTTTCAATTGGAGACAAAGTTATGTTTGCAAAATATGCAGGTACAGAGCTCACTTTAGAGGGTAAACCTTACCTTGTAATGAACGTTGACGACCTCTTAGGCGTTTTATAATCAATCAATAATAGAAAAAGGAAATAAACATGGCAAAAGAGATTCAATTTTCAGATAGCGCACGCAATGCACTTTACGAAGGTGTTAAAAAACTTAATGACGCTGTAAAAGTTACAATGGGACCACGTGGTCGCAATGTGTTAATTCAAAAAAGTTTTGGCGCTCCTAGCATCACAAAAGACGGTGTTTCTGTAGCAAAAGAGATCGAACTTAAAGATACGATTGAAAACATGGGCGCTCAACTGGTTAAAGAAGTTGCTTCAAAAACAGCAGATCAAGCGGGTGATGGTACAACCACTGCAACGGTTTTAGCACATGCTATTTTCAAAGAGGGGCTTAGAAACATCACTGCTGGCGCAAACCCGGTTGAAGTAAAACGTGGTATGGACAAAGCAGCCGAAGCAATCATCGCAGAGCTTAAAACGATGGCAAAAGCGGTTAAAGATAAAAAAGAGATCGCACAAGTTGCAACCATTTCTGCAAACTCTGACACCGTTATTGGTGAGTTAATTGCTGAAGCGATGGAAAAAGTAGGCAAAGATGGCGTTATTACCGTTGAAGAAGCTAAAGGTATTCAAGACGAGTTAGACGTTGTTGAGGGTATGCAATTTGATCGTGGTTACCTCTCTCCTTACTTTGTAACCAACCCTGAGAAAATGCAAACGATTTTAGAGCATCCTTATATTTTATTGTATGACAAAAAAGTTTCCAACCTTAAAGACCTTCTTCCTGTACTTGAACAAGTTCAAAAAACAGGTAAGCCTTTACTCATCATCGCTGAAGACATTGATGGTGAAGCATTGGCAACTTTAGTAGTAAACAAACTCAGAGGTGTTCTCAACATCGCTGCGGTTAAAGCACCAGGCTTTGGTGATAGAAGAAAAGCGATGCTTGAAGACATTGCTATCATCAGTGGTGGCGAAGTGATCAGCGAAGAGCTAGGACGCACACTTGAAAGTGCTACATTGGCAGATCTTGGTCAAGCAGCACGCATCGTGATCGACAAAGACAACACAACCATCGTCAATGGCAATGGTGAAAAAGCTAGAATTGATGCACGTGTTGGACAGATTAAAGCACAAATTGCTGAAACAAGCAGTGACTACGACAAAGAAAAACTCCAAGAGCGTTTAGCAAAACTAAGCGGTGGCGTTGCGGTTATCAAAGTTGGCGCGGCAACTGAAACTGAAATGAAAGAGAAAAAAGATAGAGTTGATGATGCACTTTCAGCGACTAAAGCGGCTGTTGAAGAAGGCATTGTTGTGGGTGGTGGTTCTGCATTCTTGCTTGCAAATGCAAAAATCAAACTAAACCTCACTGGCGATGAAGCTATCGGCGCTGAGATCGTAACACGCGCTCTTAAAGCACCATTGAAACAAATCGCAGAGAACGCAGGCTTTGACGCAGGTGTTGTTGCAAACAATGTTCTTACAAGCACCAAAGCAAACTATGGCTTTAATGCTGCAACAGGTGAGTATGTGGATATGTTTGAAGCGGGTATTGTTGATCCTGTTAAAGTTTCACGTATCGCACTTCAAAATGCTGTTTCGGTAGCAAGCTTACTTTTAACAACAGAAGCAACTATCACAAACGCTAAAGAAGATAAAGCGCCTTCAATGCCAGACATGAGTGGCATGGGCGGAATGGGAGGCATGGGCGGAATGATGTAATTCATTCCCTCTGCTATCTGTAAAGCCATTTCGGTGGCTTTACGCTTTCATAATCACCATGAAAAAACTTACCTTTAGCCTCATCTTTCTCTCTCAAACACTTTTTGCAGTAGATTCACTTATTGACGCCCTACTTGATGGCAATCTAACCCATAAAATCAATGCAAACTACAATGAAGGGACGGAAGAAGAGACACCCTTTTCCAGTACAAAAACTCAAAAAATTCTTTTTCACTATAAAACAGCCCCAATGGAAGGCATAAGACTCGAAGTTGCCACACAATCGTTTGCTACCGAAACACGTCAAAGTAGCACAGACAATACGCTCTATTACACGGAAGCCCTTTACGATGGCAAAGCGGATATGTTGGGCTACAGACTCAGTGCTAACTACTATGCCGATACCTATCGTCAGAGCTTAGCACAAAGTGAACTCAGCACCACCAATGCCGTTGGACTCAAAGCACAGATGCATTATGATAATTTTGGAAGTTATGTTGCCTATTCAAAAGTACTCAATGGAAGCCACAGTGCTTACAGCGATTTGGAAGGGAAAGATCAGCTTTTGCCGACATCTTCAGTGCTGAGCTCAAATAACTACGCACCCAACACAGAAGCGTATGCGCTGGATCTCAACTACGCCCCACGCAAAGATGTGCTTCTAGGTTCTCGCTATGTCATTGCCAATGATATGCAAAGCACATTCTCTTACACAGGAGTTTATAGCACATTTGCACTTGATGAGATCGCGAAAGGGCTTAATTTTGGTATTTCGTATGACAAAACAGGGATTGATAAACAAAACGATCAGTTTATCTTCAACCTCAAAAGCAAATTTTAGTGTCCACGCCCCAACAACTCTGAGGCTTCCATAACTACCATAAACGCTTCATCATCCACTTTTTGAATCAACTCTTTTAAACGAGGAACTTTGCCATTTTCCACAACTAAAAAGATCATACGTTTACTCTCTTGCTCAAAAATGCCATTGCCTTGTACAATCGTGCCATTTTTGCCCAAATGAAGTACGATTTGAGCGCAAAGCTCTTCGATTTTTGTAGAAACAATGTGTACTACTTTTTTAGAAGGTCCACGGGTTAAAAACATATCAATACTCTTCGCACTGATATAAATGCTTACCAAACTCCACAGCGCTAAATCAATATTTTTAGAGATGAACGCAATTGAGATAATAATCAGCATATCAATAACGAGCATCACTGAAGAAGCTTTTATGCTTGTTTTAGATGCAATAATTTTCGCGATAATGGTAGACCCGCCCGCAGAAGCGTGTCCGCTTAAGATAAATCCTAGCCCTATTCCAACAGCAATACCACCAAAGATAGCCGCTAAAATAACATCATGACTGAGTGCGCCTACATGTAAAAATTCAATCATCGCATCAATACACAAAGAGGTAAAACCAATGGCGATAATGCTGCGAATGGTAAAATGCTTACCAAAATATTTTGTACCCAAAAGTAAAAGCGGTGCGTTAATTAGCACCATGAGCATTCCAACGGGAAGTTTAAAAATATAATGCCCTAAGATCGCCATCCCCGATGTTCCACCTGTTACAAGAGCATTGGGGATAAATAAAGAGACGACACCGTACGACAAGAAGAGTGAGCCTATAAAAATATAACTGTAGTTTTTGAGTTCTGATTTCAAGAAAGTACCTTACCTGTAAAAATTGGCGCTATTTTAGCGTTCACAGGCTTCAAGAACAATTGTGTCGATTTCGGGAAGAGTTAAGAAAAAGTCATTTAAAGGTGTGCATCTGCCATCAAAACAGAGTTCATACTCTTGGGTAAAAGATGAATGCGAAAGCCTGAGTGTTTGAAGGGGTGGAACATGCGGTGAATAATGCCAAGCACCCTCTTTAAAGATAGCATCAGGTGGTGGCTCCATCCCTGCTCCACTTCCTCGCACACTGGCATGGGTTAGCTGTAAAACGTTACCCTCGATTTTCCACTGTTCTTCCCAGCGAATTTTTTCCACCGAATGCATCCAAGCAAGGGTAAAAGAGTGCAAGAAGAGTGTCACAGACACTGTTCCCGCACTTAGACATAAAGACATCATGGTTTACGGGTTTTCCACCAATTCCATGCAATAAAAAAAGCGCCTAAAACGAAACCCGCTTGATCTGTCAAAGGAATCGCTGCAACCAAAAGTGCTGCCACTGAAGCTGCAATAACACGTTCAAACATATGGAGCGGTGACCACAGATAGCCAATCGCTGCACAGCCCCATAAAAAGATTGCAAGAAGTGCTTTTACGACAATGTAAACAACTGCCGTCCATGTCGGATCACCTTGAAGCATCAATGCGGGGTCATATACCGCCATAAAAGGTACGACAAACCCTGCAATAGCGATTTGTGTCGCTTTAAAACCTATTTTCATAGCTGAAGCTTTAGCAATAGAAGCTGCTGCAAAGGCTGCAAGAGCCACAGGAGGTGTAAGGTCTGCCATAATGCCAAAGTAGAAAACAAACATGTGGCTCACAATAAGGGGAACACCAAGTTTTAAAAGGGCAGGTGCTGCAATAGAGCTGGTAATGATGTAGTTAGGAATAGTCGGAATGCCCATACCTAAAATCAAACACGCTACCATCGTAAGAAGCAGTGAAAGAAAGAGACTCTTCTCCCCTACTTCAAGGATAAACCCTGCAAAATTAGATGCCGCTCCTGTGAGCGTTAAAACACCGATGATAACGCCTACAATCGCACATGCTATTCCCACACCAAGAGCTTGTTTTGCCCCATCAATGAGCGCAGTTTTCATTGTTCTAAGTGTATCACGACCACCTTGTATCACAAAGTTAACCACCACTAAAAGAGCAATAACACCCAAAACAGGAACAATGCCCCACTCGATGAACGAGGCAGCGCTTAGACCAAGGGCAAACCAAAAGACATAACGCAACGCTGTTTGTGAAATGCGCGCTGCAATCGCTGCACCTAAAATAAGCACTGACGTTAGCGTTAAGCCCATCATACCCGCAAACATAGGGGTGAATCCGTGAAAAAGCATATACACTAAAGCAGCCAAAGGAAGTGCTAAATACCAGCTTGCTTTGAGCTCTTTCCAAGGATTCGGACATTGGTCGGCGGGAATACCTAACAGTTTAAGCCTACCTGCTTCAAGATGCACCATCCAAAAAGCAGTAAAATAATACAAAAGTGCTGGAATAATTGCGGCCATAACAATGTCCGAATAAGGCACATTTAGCGTCTCCGCCATAATAAATGCAACTGCACCCAT
Source organism: Pseudomonadota bacterium (assembly GCA_017860615.1). Lineage (GTDB taxonomy): Bacteria > Campylobacterota > Campylobacteria > Campylobacterales > Sulfurospirillaceae > Sulfurospirillum. Next base: position 27,744 of record JAGDMU010000005.1, read on the forward strand.
AACAGGAGGCATGATTTGTCCACCCATCGAAGCTGTCGCTTCAACCGCACCTGCAAAAATAGAGGTATAGCCAAAGCGTTTCATCAAGGGAATCGTAAACTGCCCAACGGTAAGAACATTGGCAACACCTGAGCCTGAAATCGTACCCATAAGCCCTGAAGAGATAACGGCAACCTTAGCAGGTCCTCCTTGCGCACGCCCTACCAATCCAAGCGCTAGCGCATTAAAAAGACGAATCATGCCTGCATGTTCTAAAAATGTTCCAAAAAGAATGAACAAAAAGATATACGTAGCCGAAACAAGCGTTGGAGTACCTAAAATACCATCACTTCCAAGGTAAAGTTGCCCTACAATTTGATCAAACCCAAAACCACGATGTGCGATGGAAAGAGGTAAATACTGCCCCAAAAAGCCATAGGCTAAAAAAGCTCCACAGACAAGTGTGAGCGCCCAACCCACCACACGGCGTGCCGCTTCAAAAACAAGTATACTCGCAGCCGTTGCTACAAAAAGGTCCATCGTTGTAGGATCACCTGAACGCTCGATGAGATCGGCTTCAAAAATGAGATGATAAAAACCAAGCGCAAAACCAAACAAGGAAAGCAACAGATCATACCAAGGGATACTTTGTTGTGTACGTCCTTTTGACGTTGCAGGGTAAAGCATAAAAATCAAAAACATCAAAAAGCTTACATGTAACGCTCTGATAATCAAGCTTGAAAACGGATGAAACGCCGCAACAGAAATCTGATACGCAGAAAATGCGAGCGCACCAAACATCACCAAACGTGATGCCCAGCCTAAAAGCTGGCGCTGGTGCCCGTGCTCTTCAAAATCGGAAGCCTCTTCATGGACTTCTTCGTTTACTAAAGCAGACATACTCATTCCTTCAACATTTTTATCTAACACATTCAAAAATCCCTAAAATAGGGCTTTAAATTACTTAATAACGCCTACTTCTTTGTAGTATCGCTCAGCGCCAGGGTGCAATGGTGCAGGAGGATTTTTCGCCGCATTCTCTAAACTAATGCCCTTTGCTGCGGCGTGTGCTGCGACCATCTGGTCTAAGTTTTCAAACATTGTTTTGGTCATCGTATAAACGGTTTTCTCAGACACCCCAGAGTGTGTAACCAAGAAGTTTTGAACAGAGACGGTTTGAACATCAGCCGTTTGCCCCTCATAAGTGTTCGCAGGAATGATGCCAACTTGGTACGCTGGATCATCGATCTTTTTCACAATATCAGCAGGAATGGTCAAGAAAACCACTTTTTGGGAAGTCGCAAGATCTCGAAGTGCTGCAACGCCTGCACCAGATGAAAGCAGTGTGACATCAAGCTGTCTATTTTTCATAAGCTCCACAGACTCAGCGTAAGAGAGGTACTCAACTTTGGAGAAATCTTTATAACTAATACCCGCTGCTTCTAAAATCTTTTTAGAGTTCAATGCCGTACCTGATTTTGGAGCGCCTACAGAGATGCGTTTGCCTTTGATATCTGCAAATGACTTGATACCAGAATCCGCAGCTGCAACAAAGTGAATGTAGTTTGGATAAAGTGCTGAAATGGTGCGAAGCTTATCCAATGGGGCTTTAAAGCCAGCATCCGCATCGCCTTTATACGCATCGGAGAAAGAGTCACCCAAAGAGATGGCAGCTTCACCACGTCCTGCTTGAAGTAAGTTGAGGTTTTCAACACTCGCTTTGGTCGCTTGCACCGCCGTTTTAGAATCGGGAATGGCTTTGGCATACATCTGCGAAAGCGCAACACCTAGAGGATAATAAATACCGCTGGTTCCGCCTGTCAGAACATTGATAAACTCTGCTGCGTATACGGAAACGCTCAAGCATACTGCTGCTGCACCTACTAAAAATGATTTTCTCATCGATTGCTCCTTGTGAAATTTTGATATTACAGTAAAGGCTTATTAAGCCCCGTTAGTCTTAATTCTAACGATCGACACTCAATAAGCTTCTTATAATTTTACTTTAATGCAAATTTCCTTGGAGAATCTAAAAAAGTCACACCTTTAATCGTTTACAGGCAAAATGCTTCGTAGAGAAACATTTTAATAGCCAAGCGCTTCATCCACAAGAATAATCGTCGTACGCCCTTCTTCATCACCGTTGATGTAGGCAAATTTTTTACCAATATTACTCATGTTATGACGTGGCTCTTTGCCCATACTAATGGCAATGTTATTCATACGCTCAATGTTCTTAGGACTCGCAACGTCACGGATACGATTAAAGCCCTCTTCCACGTTTTCAACCAGTTTGTTAATGCCAGCGATAATGAGCACTTTTTTAGGTCCAAAAATCTGTGCAGCAACTCTGTTTCCACTACCATCAGCATTGACCAATTCACCGTTTTTAGTAAGCGCATTGGTGCCACAAATGTAAAGATCAGAGATCAAACCTTTACGTCTCCTCTCAACATTTTCCTCCATGCTAATGCCTGCTTCATACTGATTAAAAAGTGTGATATCTTTACGTGAAGTAACATAATCATACAGTCCAATTTGCTTTACCGTCGTAGAGCCACCAAAGCCAATACTCATATGTGGTTTGATGAAACTCATTGCAACACTCAGTGCCTCTTCTTGACTAGGGACACAAATCAGCTCAAAACCATGCTTTTTATATATTTTTTTCAGTGCTTCCATCATCTTATCTCCTTCAATTTTTTGTCAAAATAATACTCTTATTTTCAACAAGGTATAATAAGATAAATTTTATAACACACAAGAAGGAATATACCCCTATGGGAAGAGCGTTTGAATACCGAAAAGCAGCAAAAATGAAACGATGGGGAAATATGTCACGCGTATTTCCAAGACTTGGCCGTACGATCATGATGGCAGCCAAAGAAGGCGGTGGAGACCCTGAGAGTAATGCAAAACTCAGAACAGCGATCCTCAACGCTAAAGCGGAAAACATGCCTAAAGACAACATCGATGCCGCAATTAAAAGAGCGCTTGGCAAAGATGCACAAACCCTTAGTGAAGTCACCTTTGAAGGTAAAGGTCCTCATGGTTCACTCTTTTTTGTAGAGTGCGCTACCGATAACAACACCCGTACGGTTGCAAACATCAAGAGTGCCTTTAAAAAAGCAGGTGGAGAGATGCTGAACAACGGCTCTTTGGAGTTTATGTTCTCACGCAAAGCGGTTTTTGAATTTGCCAAAACAGCAGAGATGGACATCGAAGAGCTAGAACTTGAACTCATCGACGCGGGACTTGAAGAGATCGAGGAAGAAGAAGGCGTGGTACTCGTTTATGCCGACTACACAAACTTTGGAACACTCAACGCAGCCTTTGATCGCCTTGGCATCACCCTAACCAAAGCAAACCTAGAGCGCATCGCAAACACTCCTGTAACTTTTAGCGAAGAACAACTGGTGGATGTTGAAAAAATCATCGAAAAAATCGAAGATGATGACGACGTTCAAGCCGTTTACACCAATATCGGATAACCTTTTTTAGGGCTTTACACGTAAAGCCCTCTTCTCTTACTTCTGTGTTACAGCCAACTGCACGCCAAGCCCCGCAAAGGTCAATGCAAAACCTTTTTGTAACCACATTTGTACACGACGCGATTCCATAACGCTGTGACGAAAGCCATGCGCTAAAAGACCATAAATTACAAAAACAACAAACGTCATCAGCATAAACACAGCGCTTAAAATTAACATATCTCCCAATGGTGATGTCGTTTCTGGCTTTACAAATTGCGGCAAAAACGCCAAAAAGAAAATGGTCAGTTTTGGATTGAGGATGTTCAGTAAAAACGCTTTGGTCGATAAGGAAAGTGCGCTTGAGCGTGTTGGTAAAGATTGCGCTTCAAAACCACTTTTATCTTTCCATGTCATCACCGCAAGATAGAACAAGTATAAAACACCTGCAAACTTTAACACTTCAAACGCAAGCGCACTCGTGTGCATAATGGCTGCTAGTCCAAAAATCGTCGCTAAAAGGTGAGGAACAATCCCTGCTGTACACCCTAGTGCGGCATAAACACTGGCTTTTCGCCCTTGCACCAAACCCGTTGATATGGTAAAAAGAACGCCAGTGCCAGGAATAAGCACAACAATCAATGAGGTAATAAGAAATTCAAAGCTAATCATGCAAAAGCTCCAACATAAAAGGATAAAGCAATTTTATCACAGATTATCACATTAGGCTTATTCTGCTTTCATGTACCCAAGGTCACTCTCATTTTTGAGCCGCTTTACAATACTCTCTTGATAAGAGCTAGCAAGAGAAGGAATGTCTAAAATCGTTTCAAGAATGCTCTGATACTTCTCAGGCTCACGAAAGGCTTCATTGGCTTTTAAAATGGATATTTGAGGTGTCTTTTGCTGTATCACTTTGATTTCATCATCCGAACCTATCAGACCCTCTTGCAACACTTTATAATACCATCCTGTAAGCCCGCTGGTAAAAATCTCATTGGTAAAGGCTTTATGATTCCATCTTCGTGAGATTTTCCAGCATGGTTTGCGTGGCTGTGAGACTTGCAGTATGGCTGTGCCTATCTGATGCACTTCACCTAACATCACGCTTTGTTCATGCAAACCCGTGATGGTTAAATTCTCAGCCAATGCCCCAAAAGGCAGGCTTTTTTGTTCTAAAAAAGAAGCCCAATGGGCATAATTTTCATAGCTGTTGGCAAAGATGGCTTTATCAACGCCACCATGATGAATTGTATCGGCGACCTCATCACCAGAAAAACCCGTAAAATTGGCAAAAAGAGGTGTATGGCTTACCTCTTTAAACGAAGCACTCTGCCACTCTTTTTCTAAAAAATCTTTCGACTGTGCATCGCCATACGTTTTTGCACGCCCAACTTGTACTGAGAGTATTTTTACCATGATGCTCACTCCTTGATCTTCTTCGCATATTCTAGTACAACATGCTCCATTTTGTTTTGATATGTATCAAAACTCTTTACATATAAAAATTTTACTTGCTCAATTCCACTTGAAGACGCATCATCGCAACATGCACTTTTCCTTCATCATCCAGCGGACAAATCGTGCAGTATGCCCTAATCCATGCCTCCATAAACGCTGTTCTTTTATCACTTGGCACACACTCAATAAAAGGAAACCATGTTGTCTCAAGCCATCCTTGAAACGCTTTCACACCTTCATGCACCATATCTTTAAACACTAAGCTTGCATGATGGGTCTTAAACCCCATATCGCGGAGTATTGCCTCATAGGTTTTATCCGAATGAAACGTATAAGGCGACGTAAACCCTTCAAAGTAATCCGCATACTGAGGCTTAACCTGCTCAAATGCTTCAAAAACTTTTTGAGCATTGCCCTCGCCTCCCATCTGTAAAATCGCTCTACCATTGGGCTTAAGGGCTTTATAGATGCCCAAAAGTACAGCTTTATGGTCTTTTACCCAATGTAAGGCGGCATTGGAAAAGACCACATCAAAGCGTTCATGAAAACTCAATGCTTGTGCGTCCATCTGCATAAACGTTGGCTTAGAAAAAGCAGCTTTTGCATACGCAACCATATCGCTGCTAAAGTCGATGCCTACTACTTCACCGTTTGTAAGCTGACTCAAGGCATCCGTGATTTTTCCATCGCCACAACCTATATCTAAAATGGATTCATCACCCTTAAGCTCCATCTTTTCAATCAATTCTTGTGCCCAAACAGCTTGCCCTTTTGAGTTGGACGCATAGTCACTTGCTTTCCATTTTTTACTCATTGTTTTTCCTTCAATTTAAAGCTTACACATTTGTCTAAAGACTTTGAAAATCTCTTCAGCATTCACTTCTATGCCCTTTTCATCGCACAATTTTTGCACTTCTGTGGCGATTTCGATCTGCATCGCTTTGGTCGTCTCAATACCATAAAACTCTTTAAGCACATACGCCACGCCACTTTTACCCGACTGCGAGTTGATACGCACCACATCGCGGTAATCCCGCTTTATGTCCTTTGGGTCAATGATAAGATACGGCACGTGCCAATAGCCATCTAACACCACCTTTTGATACTCCATACCCTTCTTTATTGCGTCTTGATGCGTGCCCGAAAAAGCCGTGTAAATCATAGAACCTACATAAGGGTGACGGGGAGGAATGGTACTGTGTGTCAATGTGATGATCTCCTGCAAAATCGTATCGATGTTATAAATGTCCAACATCGGGTCAATCCCTTGCGAATAAAGATTAAACGCCATCGTGATTAAGTCAACATTGCCTGCTCTCTCGCCATTGCCCATCAAGGTGCCCTCAACTCTTTGCGCCCCTGCCAAGATCGCCATCTCCGCACTTGCAACCGCTGTGCCTCTGTCATTGTGTGGGTGAACACTTAAGATAACCGCATCGCGCTCCAACATCTGTTTGCTCATCCACTCGATTCTATCGGCATAGATGTTGGGCGTACACGCCTCTAAGGTGTTCGGCAAGTTAATAACCATCGGTGCATTTTTGGTTGGCATCCACTCGCTAATAACCGCATTCACAACGTCACGTGCAAATTCCAACTCTGTTTGTGAAAAGCTCTCAGGAGAGTACTGAAACATCACATCGCCTTTAAATTTTGTCGCCTCTTCTTTGATGATGCGTGTCCCTTCTAACGCTAAAGTGATGATCTCTTCTTTGCTTTTGTTGAAGACAATTTTGCGTTGATTGTCCGCGGTTGGATTGTAAAGATGGATCGTTACTCTTTTCGCACCTTTGATAGCTTGAAACGTTTTTTTGATGTGTTTTTCAATCGAAGGTGTTAAAACGCTGATGCGTACATCTTCAGGTATCAATTTTTGATCGATCAACATTCTACAAAAATCAAAGTCGGTTTGTGAAGCACTCGGATAGGCGATCTCAATCTCTTTAAATCCCATCTCAACCAATTTTTGAAAATACGCCAATTTTTTGGTCGCATTCATAGGCTCTACTAAAGCTTGATTGCCATCACGTAAGTCCGTGCTAACCCAAATGGGTGCTCCTGTGATAATGTTACTCGCCCACTCTCTGTGAGATAAAGGCACCAATGGGTACGGTTTGTATTTTTTAAATGTTTGTGTATTTTGCATAGTATTATCCTAGTTATTATAATGAGCCAAAATGCTCAAATGTGCCTAAAATCAGGCAGAAAAATCTTGCGCCATTGCAAGAAAACAACAATGAAAAATGTATGAAATTGTGCTGATTAGGTAGAGGTATCCTCTGGGCTAAAAAGCCAATTTAAACAATGAACAGTGAAAAATAAATGGGGTGAGTGTGAAGTATTAACGGAGCTTCAGGAGGAGGACGACGAGGACAGATGCGTTAGAAAATTGCGCTATTGTCTGAGGTTGGTATATGGTTTGATGGGATATAAAAGTTGCCATCGGGTCTCCTTTAAGAAAATTTGTAACGGAAAAGCTGATAGATAGAACTAAAGTCCTCATCGCCCTTGCCCATCATTTTCATTTTGGAAAAAAGCTCTTTGGTGACACTTGCGGTGTAAAGCGGACGGTTCAGACTGTATGCCAAGTCTTGCAGACAATGCAAATCTTTGGTAATGGCTGAAGTGCTAAAATGCGGACTAAAGTCCTCATCGATCAGTTTTTGTGTTTTAGCCGCAAGTACGAGTGACTTTCCGCCACCCGCACCCAATATCTCTAAAAGCTCTTTTTTATCAATGCCACATGCCTCTCCAAGAGCTGTACACTCAGCAATGGTCGCCATAAAAGAACCCAAACAAAGATTATTGATAAGCTTCATCTTCGCCGCAAATCCAGCTTCTTTGAGATGAAAAATAGTCGAAGCAAATTTTTCTAAAAGAGGTTTACATGTAAGAAAGACACTCTCACGACCTGCACAAACAGCGGTCAATTCGCCTTTGCTCGCAGGTACTACACTGCCTAAAACAGGTGACTCAAGGTAATTGCCGCCTTGTTTTTCCACCATCGCATGAAATTCAATAACATCGTTGAAATGGTTGGTACTAAGATCGATGATGGTTTTGCCTTTTAAAGCACCGCTTAAAAGTCCATTTTCCATCGTTAAGACATTTCGTACACCATCAGAGTCAAACAGACACATAAGCACTATGTCGCACTTCTCCAAAAGCGCTTTAGGTGAACTTTCACAGACAAAGCCTTTTGCTTCTGCTTTTGACTTTGTACGATTCCAAACGATAACCTCTTCGCCCATGCTTCCTAAACGTTTTGCGATGGCTGAGCCTAAATTTCCTAGACCTATAAAACCGATTGCCATGTTTATTCCTTGTGGTAATTTTTAGAATTATAGTCTAATTTAGACACTTTATCAATATAATTTTTCAAAAAGTTGTGTTATGATTTCCCTATGAAAAAAGAACTCAAACCATACGTCGCACTATGCGATGCCGTTGCTAAACTATTTTACCCCAATGTTGAAGTTGTGATGCACGACTTGGAAGCCAAAAAACTGGTGCACATCGTCAATGCTTTCTCTAAGCGTCGCGTGGGTGATGCGATGATTAGCGAACTCAAAGATTTAAACAGCATCAAAGAGAACTGGGTTGGACCGTACGATAAAACCAGCAGTGAAGGCAAACGCCTCAAAGCGGTGAGTATCATCGTGCGAGACGTCGATGAAAAACCCATTGGGATGATCTGCATCAACTACAATACTGAGCCTATTGCATCGCTGTTTGAATCGCTTAAAGGCTTTTTACATGTAAACGACTCTGAGCCAAAAACACCGGTGCTTTTTTCACAAAGTTGGAGAGAACATACGGATGAGACGATAGAGAAGTATTTGAGCAGTAAAAACATCGCTCTTTCGGGCCTTTCAAGCGACGATAAAAAAGAGTTGGTGATTTTTTTAGAAAGCGAAGGCATCTTCGCCATTCGCAATGTTGTGGGGTATATCTGCTCGGTGTTAAATGTCTCAAAGGCTACGATTTATAATTGGTTGAAAGCGGTGAGGAGTTAACTCACCGCTTTCAATATAAAAACTTACCCCAACTTCCATATCTTAAACCGTCTATTTTTAATGGTCGTAGCACACAGTCCTTCAAACGCTTTATCGGCATAGTCTCTTGCTATGGCGACGTAAGAGAATTTCTCTAAAATGTCAATTTTGCCGATGACGCTCGCTTCGAGTCCTAAATCTTTGGTAAGGGTTCCTAGTATATCGCCAGCGCGCATTTTGTGTTTTTTACCTGCGTCGATGCAGAGCGTGATGTAGAGGGCTTTTTTAGGCTTTGAAAGGGTTGGATTTAAGTCGCTAATGCTTTTACATGTAAAGTTGAAATTGGCTTCTTTGAGCTCTTCAAAAAAGCCCTCTTCTCGTGGCGTTACGAAGCTTACTGCCAACCCCTCTTTTTCCATGCGTCCTGTTCGACCAATTCTATGAGTATAGATTTCCATTGTTTGAGGGAGTTCGTAGTTGATGACCATCTCGACATCTTTGACGTCCAGTCCGCGTGAGGCAAGGTCAGTCGCTACGAGGATTTGGGCACTGCCATTGGCAAAGAGAAGCAGGTGCTCGTCACGGTCGATTTGCTCTAAATCACCATGCAATGAAAGCGCGTCAAAGCCCTCATCTAAGAGATAGCCTTGAAGTTCGGCAACGCCCACTTTGGTTTTGCAAAAGATGATGACTGACTTAGCGTCACTTTCGAGTAAAACACCTTTGAGCGCTGCTTCTTTTTCGCGTGGCTCTACGGTGTAGCACACTTGCGTGATGTTCGGGGAGGTGTGTGCTTCTTCTTCGATGCTGATGCGAATGGCATCCGTTTGCACTTCATTGCACATGCGCTCGATCTCTTTAGGGAAGGTTGCAGAGAAAAGCAAGGTTTGACGCTTGCTTGGCATTTTGGCGATGATCTTCTCAATGTCTTCGTAAAAGCCCATATCAAGCATTCGGTCGGCTTCATCGAGTACCAGCGTTTTGATATGTTCAAAGTTGATGGTTTTCTCTTGTAAATGCTGCAGTATACGCCCAGGCGTTCCCACGACGATGTGCGCGCCATGCTCTAGGTTGATGCACTGAGGCACAAAACGTGCACCACCACAGAGTGTAACGATCTTGATATTATGAGCAAATCTGGCAAGCCGTCTCAGCTCGGCACTCACTTGTTCGGCAAGCTCACGTGTAGGACACAGTACGACCGACTGGATGCGCATGGAGTTCACCTGCAAGTTCAAAAGAAGAGGCAAGCCAAACGCGGCGGTCTTACCGCTGCCTGTTTTGGCTTTAGCGACAAGGTCTTTTCCCTCAATAGCGAGAGGAAGGCACGCTTTTTGAATCGGTGTCATAGTGACATAACCTAAATCGTTGAGGTTTTGGAGCATTTTTGGCTCAGTGATAAACGCGTTAAACATAAATACCTTTGTTAAAAATTTGCTTTTTGATCCCAAAGTTCAGTGGTAAAACGCACACATCGGTTGCGTCCACTCTCTTTGGCTTTATACAGTGCTACATCGGCGAATTTAATCGCTTGCCAGAAACCATCGGTATCGTGAGGAAAGTCACTGATACCCATACTAATGGTCTTTTTGAGAATGCCATCGGTTGCTTTAAAATTAAATTCTTCGACGGCTAGGCGAATCTTTTCAGCAACTTTTACGCCATAATTGACCTCAGTGTCGATGAGCAAAATTAAGAACTCTTCGCCACCAAAACGAATGACAATGTCTGACTCTCTCACGCATTTTTTAAGAATGTGTGATGTCTCTTTTAAAACACTGTCTCCAACATCATGTCCATATTTATCATTAACTTGCTTAAAGTAGTCCATGTCGCACATCAAAAGGCTGATCTGTTTTTTACGTCGGAGTGTACTTGCGATGATTTGGTTGCTGTGGTCTTGCAAGAAACGGCGGTTGTAAAGCCCTGTCAGCCCGTCGACCAGTGAGGATTCACGCAGCGTATTCATCAAACGTTTTGTCTCGATCACAGAGAGTGAATGCTTGATGTAACTCTCCGCTTTAAATATCTTTTCGTTAATGTGTTCGGCATCTTCTTTGTTAAACACAAACTGCACAACAGCGCCCGCATGACCTGAAGCGATAAGCGGAATACACACATGTCGTTTGTTTCCATCGTGAATAAACTCTCGACACACACCTTCGTACTCAAACGATGAGACTTTATGCCCTGTTTTTTGGGCACGACAAAGAGTGCAGTTATGCTGGATCTCTTCGTTGCAGACCAAAAACTCTTTTTCATCCGTAATATGCGGATAAACCACACTCATCGTTTGTTTGGCTGGATTCACATCGAAAATACGGTAGTTATGGATACCCGCTTCTTTCTCAAAAACTTCACCAAGTCTTGTGTACACCACTTCAAGCGAGCTGTCTTCTTCAATGACTTTTTTGAAAACAGTAACACCATAGACCGTATCGACCAGTTTGTTAAACTCTTGGGAAAGTGTACCTATCTCATCTTTGGACTTTATTTTGAGTTTTTTACTCAGATCAACTTCACCTGTCCCAATAGAGTGAATCTGATGGATCATCGACTCAATCGGCTTTGAAAAGGCTTCTCTTAGCCATCGCGTAAAGAGCATCAAAAGCACAATGGCGACTAAAATAACCACGGCTGTTGTGTTAATCGATAAACGAATCGCATCTGCGACTTGTTGGCTATAGCCTTGGTAAAGCCCATTGATACGGTTCGAGAGCTCTTGGGTCATCTCTTGCGTTGTCTCCACATGTAACGTTAAAAACTCTTTCATTTTATCCGTATCAGCAGTCGTTACATTACCTCGCTTTTTTTGCAAAGAAAGAATGGTCTCTTCCATAGCGTTGATTTCATTGGAAATGGCTTGCAATGCGCGGATGCTTTCAGTGTCATCTTTGGAAAGAGAATGGATAATCATCTCAAAGATATTGCCATTGTTGTTACTTTTTTGACTGCTCATTAAAGACTCAGCGAGTCTGTTTTTCATCTGAGTAATAGGCCCTTTTAGCAGCAAAAAATTGCTATCGACCTCTTTGTTCGCAAGCATTCTCTCTAAAGACGAGAGTTCAGGTTGAATGGTAAAAACAACTTTCATATAGGGGAGTGTTGTTTGGGTAATTTGTGAATACCGATAGTGTATGAAGCTAAGTGAAGCAACGGCTACACTGCCAATAAGCATAAACCAAAAGAAAGTTCCTAGCTCAAAGAGAAGAAATTTCTGTCGAATCGGAAGATTCACAAATGTAATAAATTGCACAAAACGCTGCCAAAAACCTGTCACTTTTTCCATCGCTGCTTTGTCCTTTTTTTAAAAAAGTATTAAGAATAAAAGATAAAATCCTAGCATAATTTTAACGTGGTTGCTCTTTGAACACCAAAAAAGTTATTTCATTTGGTATAATCTATTCTTTACAAAATCTCATCCTATAAAAGAGTCCTATGCAACGCTACCCTAACTTTAAAAGTTCTATTGCGTCACGTCTTTTTGGTGTTTTTGCATCCAAAGAGTTCCCAAGCCCAATACAACGCACCATCAACCAAACCTACACCACAATGATGAAAGTTGATTTGATGGAATTTGAAGAAGCTGCCTCCTACAAGAGCTTGAATAAGCTTTTTACTAGACGTTTCAAAACACGTCGTCTTTTTAATATTTGCGAAAAAACACTCATCTCGCCATGCGACAGTCTTGTAAGTGCATATGGAAAGATTGAAAACAACCTTGCGTTACAGATTAAGGGTTTTAGTTACAATGTGAGAAACTTACTGGGTGATTACATCACTAAAAATACAAAAGATCGTTTAGAAGGTGGGAAGTTTGTCAACTTTTACCTCTCTCCACGTGATTATCACCGTTACCATGCACCCATTGATATGCGCATCGCTAAAGCGGTACATATACCTGGAAAACTCTACCCTGTTAACTTTACATGGCTTCGAAAAATAGAAGGACTTTTTGTTGAAAATGAACGAGTTGTGCTTGAATGTTACACCAAAGAAAACAGACTTTTTTACATGGTCTTTGTTGGCGCTTTAAATGTTGGTAAAATGGCATTTACATTTGATAAAAAAATCCAGACAAATGCCAAAGCAAGCCTTCAGCAGTGTTACCTTTATGACGATCTTTTTGTCTCAAAAGGAGAAGAACTGGGTCACTTTGAGATGGGTTCAACCATCGTTATGCTTTTTGAAAAAGATTCCATCAATCTCGATCTTGAAGGAATCTCTCATGTCAAGTTTGGACAACCAATAGGGGGAATAAAGGATGGAGCGCACGCAGATAGCATCACTGAAACAGATGAGCAAGGGGATGACGCTTCTTTACATTGAAGATGATCCTCAAGCACGAGAAGCTGCAAACAGCCTCTTTTCAGAGTTTTTTGACGATGTCATCGTAGGATTTGATGGTGAGGATGGTGCACGCTTGTATGCATCTCACCATAACAAAATCGATCTCGTTATTACAGACATTACGATGCCACGAATGAACGGCATCGAGATGATCCAAAATATTCGACAGATCAATCCTGAAGTTGCCATCATCGTACTTTCTGCACACAATGAGATAAGCTTTCTGACACAGACCATCGAAGCTGGTGTCGATGGTTACTTGCTCAAACCACTCAATGTCACGCAGCTGATTCGAACGATTGGGAAAGTGGTTGAAAAACTGCATTTACGCTATGAAAACACCAAAAATTCGCTTCTGCTGAAGCAGTACGAGAACATTACCAATACCAGCTCTATCATCTCTAAAACCGATGCGAAAGGGGTCATCACCTTTGTCAATGACAAGTTTTGTCAAATCTCTGGTTTTAGTAAAGAGGAGCTTTTAGGTAAGTCGCACAACATCATCCGTCATCCTGATATGCCAAAGACTGCTTTTAGAGATCTTTGGAAAACCATCAAAGATGAGAAAAAAACATGGCAAGGCATCGTAAAAAACCGTGCTAAAAATGGTGATACCTACTATGTCAAAACGACCGTTCAGCCCATCTTAAATCCTGATGGGGATGTGGAAGAGTATATCTCGTTGCGCCACGATATCACGGCCATCATGAGCGATAAAAAACAGCTCTTTGACTTCCTAGAAGCCAATCGTCTCTCTGTGCTTATTTTGGTGCAGATAGAAGACTATAACATCTTGGAAAAATTCTACGATAAAGCCAGCGTTGAAAAAATCGAAGATGCTTTTGGTAAAAATATGCTCTACCTTATGCCTAATCGTTGGGGTTTCCAGAGAGTGTATCACCTTGGAAATGGGTTGTATGCTTTTGCCATTGATAGACGAAACTGTAAAGCGAGTAAAGAAGAGATTCACGCAGTGCTAGAGCAATTTCTCACCAATGTGAAAGAGTATGTCGTTAAAATAGACTCTATCGAGTATGACATCTCCGCAATTTGTAGCTTTACCTATGGTATTTTTAAAATCTTTGAAGATGCCAAAATTGGCATTGAAAATGCGATCCAAACGAAACAGCCTATCGTCTATGCCGATGGACTCTCTGGCATAGAGTATGACAACGCACTGAAAAATATCGAAACAATCCACATCATCAAAACAGCCATTGACAATCGAAAAATCATCTCCTACTTTCAGCCTATCGTCAACAATCAAACTCAAAAAATCGAAAAATACGAATCTTTAGTGCGTCTTGTAACCGAAGATGGACAACTTCTGACACCTTTTTATTTTTTAGAAACAGCCAAAAAAGGTCGCTATTACTCAAAAATCACGAGAATTGTTTTAGAAAACTCCTTTGCAGCACTCTATAAAATTCCAGAAGCCTCAATTTCCATCAACCTCTCGGTGCATGATATTGAGCGTGACGAGATCACTACCTACATTGAAAAACTGCTTCTACAACACGAAAGTGAGGCACACCGCATTATTTTTGAACTCTTGGAGAGTGAAGATATCAAAGACTTTGCTCTGGTCAAAAAGTTCATTCAAAACGTGAAGACTAAAGGCGTTAGAATCGCTATAGATGACTTTGGAACAGGATATTCTAACTTTGAGAGACTCCTCTCTTACGAGCCTGATATTCTTAAAATCGATGGTAGTTTGATTAAAAATATTCACAACAATCAAATTAACCAGCATATCGTTGAGACGATGATACTCTTTGCCAAAAAACAACACCTTAGCACAGTAGCTGAATTTGTTGAGAATGAAGCTATCTATGAGATTGTCCGAGATATGGGTATTGATTATTCACAAGGGTACTACTTCGGGCGACCTGAGATGTTTTAGGACTCTTTGGCTTGATAGGCCAAAGAGTCAAATGCTTTAGAACTTATAACTTGCGCTAAAACGAAACTCGTCTTTATCTTTAGCCCCAGCTAAATCGCGATTTTCTTTATCGTACATTACTAGGAAATTAAGCCCTTTAAGTGCCCCAGAAAAGGCATAGTTGCCTGTAAGAGACACATAAGAAGCCTTACCATAAGAGAGGTCGTCATCATCTGTTACCGTGTACGCAGCATTGATCGTTGTGGTTGGGCTAAACGCATAGCCTAAGCCAATGGCATAAGCATCGGTGTTGGCAGGGTAACTGCTAGAGAGAATGATGGTTCCTGTATACGCAAGGTCTGCACCCCAACCGATACCTGGAGTAACCGTTGCATCTTTACTCACAGTGCTGTAAGCAACATAGCCACTAAGCGCACCATAACCCACGCTGGCTTTTAAACCCAAAAGATCAGAGCTTTTGCTTCCTGTAATGTCTTTATCGTTGTAATAATATTGTGCAGCAAGACCGTAATTTAGGGCATTGACGCTAAAGGCATACGCCGCTTCGGCATACGCCATAGCCCCTTTGGTGTTGATATCTTCTGCATAAGCAGCTGTTAACGTCAATCCTGTAATGGATTTATTGACTGCAACTAAGGTATAAGCGCCATCTTCTAAGAGTGGTGAAGTACCATAGGGATTACTGTAGGTTGTGAACTCTCCAATGCCTCCATTTCCATTCGTTTGCGCTTGGAATTTTTGCACATAAGCAGCGGTCAACGTGGTGTTTGGTAGGTCTGTATTGACAATGCTTGCACCCTCAAACGACTCTTTGACGATACGATTGCCTAAAGAGGCAATGAGTGGAGTGTTCAGGAACATACGTCCGACTTGAACGGTTGTTTTACCTGCACTGTACGCCAAATAAGCTTCGGAGAGTTGTGCGCCTGAACCGTACTCATCCCAACCAAACTGTGTTTTAGCGTTGGAACTTGCAAAAGGGGCATGGTTGGTTTGACCTGTGAGTCCTAAACTCAATCCATTGAGTGAACCTGTTACATAGTTCAGTGTAACACCCGTATTAAAAATAGAAGCACTTGGAATGGCTGGATTTCGATCGCGATCCCAATAAAACGCTTTTAATTCACCGCTGATTTTTCCTTCTTTAAACGCATCCGCTAAAGTATCTGCGCCAAAAGAACAGGTACTAAGGCCTGCAACACAAAGGGCTGCCAAGCTAAGATTTGCCAATTTCATACGTTTCTCCTTCGTAGTAAAACACTTTATATGTAAAGTATTTATGACGTTAATTTATGCCAATAATGATACGTTAACTCGTATCATGGGCAGATCCATAAACCAATCTGCCCATACCTTTGATATGCCCGTTATATTAAGAATTAATTTGAAGCTTCAAGAAAATTTTAAATAAAAAAAAGAGCAAAATAATCGCAGAACAAAAGAGTTTTTTGACGAAAAAAATGGGAGAAACAGAGAAGATAAATGAAAGAAATAAAGAGGCGGCTTACGCCACCTCTTTCCAAATTCGAACTTTCCACGCATACGCTATTAGGGTAAAAATAGCCATAAATCCAATGAGCTTAAGACCTAAATCTTCACGCTCTGCTTTTTTGCGATCACCCACGTTTTCCATGTACGCAATCACTTGCTCTTGAGATGCCGCAGTTAGCCCTACGCGAGGCATTGCAATGCCTTCAACCATCTTTAGCGGTTCATTAATGAATGGTGTGAGATATTCCGCTTTTTTGGAGCGAATCATCATTGATAGATCAGGTGCTTCAGCGCCCAGATAGTTTTTCATAAATGTGCTTGATGTCTGTGCTTTAAAACTATCGTATTTCATACTATGACATCTTCCACACGCCTCTTCAAACACCATTTTATCGGTAGGTTTTGTTGCGACAACATTTTTAAGATACGCCACAATATCGGCAATCTCTTGGTCACTTAAAAAACTGTAACTTGGCATCGCATAAGGTTTTGTATCACCAAATTTATGTGAAAGCTTGGTTGCATTGACAGGGTCTTTTAAAAAACCTGCAAGGTAGTTTTTATCGTAAATGACACCTGCATGACTTAAATCGGGTGGAACAACGCCGTACGCACTTGCCGCATCGTCATTGCTCATTGGCGCTTCGAGCCCTAAGCTTTTGATGCTATGACACGCAATGCAATTCGCTTCGACCAGTGTTTTACCATTTTCATTGTTTCCATTAAGCGCCAAGGGTTGTATATCTTTAAAATTAAAATCCGCTGGTGCAACATGCGGGTGCATTTGCGAATGCGCATAAGGTTCAACTCCCCAATACGTCACAGCGGTAAAGAAAATCACAATAGCTAAAATTTTAAGCTCTCTCATTGTACATCTCCTTTCGCTTCGTGTTTGGTGATAAACGGTAAGGCGATAAAAAGCCCTAAAAAGATAATGGCTGCAAAGAACCCTACCCACGCATTCACCCCTGTTGGCGGTAGTTTGCCATAGACCGTAAGGACGATCATGTCGACAACCAATATCCAGAACCAATACTTAAACAAAGGGCGTTTGTGAGCAGGTGCTGTGTTCATAGGGTTGCGATCCAAGAATGGTAAGACCATGAAAACAATGTTAGCAATCACAAATGCGATCAAGCCAATATCCATCGCAGCAATGCCTGCAATGTCAAAAAAGAAACCACGAAGCACTTCATAATTCCACAAGAAATACCATTCAGGGTAGATATGTGCTGGTGTTTTCATCGAGTTTGCAGGTTCAAAGTTAATAGGATCCATCGCAAAGTCAAAGTGATAACAGCAAAGGAGAAAGAAAAATGTCATAAAAGCACCTACAACAAAGAAATCTTTGGAGAGGAACACAGGCCAAAAAGGCACTACTTTAGACTCTTTTTTACGTCCATCTAAAAACTTTTTCGCTTCCACATCAAAGTTAAGCTCTTCGGAGTCTTGGTTGTTGACATGCGGAAAACGAAGGGAATAAAAATGTACCGCAATCACTACAATAATAACTAAGGGCAAAAGCACCACGTGAAGCATGAAGAAACGTGTTAAGGTAGCATCCGCAACCACATAATCACCACGTATCCAAATCACCACATCATCCCCAATAACAGGAATACCACTAAAGAGATTGGTAATGACCTGTGCTGCCCAGTAACTCATCTGTCCCCAAGGGAGCATATAACCACTGAACGCCTCTGCGGAGAAGGCGATGAAAAGCACCATACCCGTTATCCAGATCATCTCACGCCCTTTTTTATACGAGCCATAGTAAATACCTGTAAAAAGGTGAATGTAGATAATCAAAAACGTAGCAGACGCAGCAACACCGTGCATATGACGCCACAACCAGCCATACTCTACTTCTTGCATGATGGTGTAATTGACACTGTCAAACGCTAAGTTAATATCAGGTTTATAGTACATTAATAACAAAAGTCCTGTGACCAATAACACACCAAAAAGCACTACTAAAACAACGCCCATTGCCCAAAGGAAATTGATGTTTTTAGGGATCCAGTATTCCGTCATCATCACACGCATAAACGCTTTCACCGCTAGACGTTGGTCAAGCCAGTCTATCAAGCCTTCGCTTTTTCTAATTTCAGCCATGCCTTACTCCTACGCTTTTTTCGCGGTTAATTTTTTGTACTCTTCGCCTTCTTCACCGAGGACTAAAGACTCGCCTGCAATTTTAAAGGGAGGAATATCAAGAGGTCTGGGTGGTGGACCAAAGGTGTTGATACCGCTTGCATCAAACACACCGCCATGACAGGCGCAGATAAAGCTTTTTTGCTTCGCATCATACGATGGAATGCACCCAAGGTGTGTACACAATCCGATGACAAGTGTAAAGACTTTTTCGCCAATGACCACATCGCGTTTCGCATTTTTGGGAGTATCGGCACTCTTACGTAACACAAAAATAGGTTTTCCACGCCATTGAAAACTACGCGCTTCGCCTTCTTGGATGGTGGAAACATCCACCGTTACAAAGCCAGCCGATTGGACACTTGGGAGAGGATCCCAACTCTTTTTCATTGCACCAAGCGTACAGACACCACCCACTGCGGTGATGCCTCCTAGTGCCATTCCTATAAAATCTCGTCTAGTTTGAGCCATTTTTATACCTGATTATTTTTTTACGATAAAAGAGGCAATCTCTTCAATTTGCGCATCGCTAAGAGTTGTTACTTGCGCTTTCATAAGGGCTTTTTGATCTTTTCCGTATGAGCCATCTTTATAGCCTTTCATTGCGCTTACGAAGTCTGCTTTGCTCATATCTTTGATGATCAAACTTTTGTTTAACGCGGCTTTTTCACCTGATGTTCCATGACAAGCAACACACTTGGTATAAAGTGGTGTTGCTTGTGCGCCAATCGCCAATGTGGTAGCAATAATAAGTGATTTTGTGATGATTTTCATCTACTCTCCTTTTTAATTTTAGGAAATAGTAGTGAAATAAAGTGGCAAAAAAATGTGCTGAGATGAAAAAGAGAAGTTAATTCTTCTTTTTAAGTTAATGATGCCTTATCTTGATTGTAAAGAGCGCCCCTTCTTCGGTATTTTTAACAGTGACAATACCATTCATGTTGTTTTCAATGATCATCTTCGTCATATAAAGTCCAATCCCTGTGCCTTGTTTAGCGTGTTTTGTTGTAAAGTAAGGCTCAAAGATACGCTCTATATACTCTTCCGAAATACCACCACCATTGTCTTCAATCTTGATGAGTGTGTATTTCTCACCATTTTTGACACTCATGCGAATAAAAGGGTTTTCAATGTTGCGATCTGTTAAAACATCTTTAGCATTAGAGAGAATGTTCAGAAGCGCTTGAGCAAACTCATTGGGGTAGCCAAGCACTTTGATCTCATCGGCGGCATTAAACGAAAAGTCAATGGAGTGGTAGCGAAGCGAGGCTTGAATGATGGAGCTTGCCCGCTCACACGCATTGTTGATCTCAAAAATCTCTTTATCTTTGGAAGGTTTGAAAAAGTTTTGAAAGTCGCTGATGGTGTTAGACATATACGCGGTGATGCGGTTACACTCTTCAATCTTTTCCGTTAAAAACGCTTCATTAAAGTCATCAAAGTGTTGCCTCACTTGAATGATCATCAAAAGGGCATTGATTTCGCCTAAAGGCTGTCTCCATTGATGGGCGATATTGCCGATCATATTGCCCATAGCTGCCAGTTTACTCTGTTGGATGAGAAGCTGTTCTTGACGTGTTCGCTCATCGATCTCTTGCTGAATGCGAAGTTCTAGGTTATCGAGCATTTCATTCATGACTGCTTTGAGAAGATTGAGCTGATCAGAGTTTCCAGAAGCCACAAGCCTTCGATCAAGATTGCCAAGTTTTAGGTCTTCAACCACATTGGTCGCATCTTCGATGAGTTTACTGTCTTGCTCTAAATTGGCTTGAATGATCTCAATGTTTTGATTGATTTGTCGTGCCATATCGCCCAGTTCATCTTTATTGGCAAGGGGGATATGAATGCGTGTAGCCTCTTCCGTTGAAGGAGACTTCAAGTAATCAAAAAACTCTCTAAGCCCACGTCTTACATGTAAAATAGAATCCACAATATTTTTCGCAATAAAAAAGCCCACCAAAAACGTTAAAAGAACAATAATAATCAACCAAACTGCAATAAAATAGCGGGAATTAATGGCTTCTTTATTGGCTTTTGCAAATGTTTCAGACGAATGGGTCAGTTCATTTTGCTGTAACACTTCAAGCGAATCCATGAGTGCGTAAAACTGGTCACGCTCCGCAGTATTGGCATTGATAAACGCCCCCTCTTCGAAGTCATCTTTAAGATAGGCTTGATTGGCTAAGATCAGTGCCACATAATTTTTCCATTGGTAATAAACGGTTGCTGGAAGCTTGCTAAAAGGCTCTTCCATTTGAGCGTGCATTTCATTGATTTTGTTAAGAATGTCCTTACGCAAGTCTTCATTCGGCGCCATGATAAGCGAAAGTGACTGTTCTCGAAGCTTAAAGAGTGGCAAAATGTAGGTCTGCTGAATGGTTTGTACCCGCTTGGAGCCTTCAAAAACGTTGTTGACATTCACCACACCTTTGTTGGTAATGTCAAACGCTAAAAAAGAGAGCGTGACAATCGCACAAATACCCAATGACGCCATCAGAAAAAATTTATACCGCATGGAAAGATACTTAATCATAATCAAACCTTAATGGAAGCATCGGTGCTTCACGCTCTTTAGGATACTGTGTATTGTTTCGAATCGACCAATGATATTTAGTCAGCTTTGCCTTCCATAAAGGCATCATCAAAACCGATGAAGGCTCATAACGCACCTCTTTATTAACCGCTAAAACGATGTTCGGAGATGGTACAAACAACATATACGCCTTTTCATACGCCCTTTTCACGATTTTTGAAACCACCTCATCAAACGCTTCACTTTGAAATTCAAGGTCAAAAAAACGCTCGATGTATTCTTGCATCACATCGTCTTTATCAATTGCCGACCACTTATCAGAGATGCGATACGCAAAAAAGGCTGTCCAAGGGTTATTGCTACTCCAGTCATCATTGCCCCATGTTAAGATATCCCATGTTTTAGGCGATGCTCTATTGGTTAAAAGTTGCTCGTAAATCTCTTTTTCATTGGGTGTGGTCGTATAGCGAAGCGTTACGCCGTATTGTTTAAGCTGATGCTCAATGCCTCGCCACAAAAACATAAAGCGGTCCATCGTAATGACATCCAGTTCCAAGCCATTCAAAATCTTTTTAAGCTCTTTCTCTTCTTCAGGATTTTGACGAGCGCGCTCACCCCATGTTTGAAGATGCTCAGTCGCTCGTTTAACAGAGCGGTAGTTCACCGAAGCTTCTGTGGGTGCGAGTTCACCTTCTTTTTTATAGACAAAGTTGAGTAAGTTAGCTTGGTTGAGTGCTTTGTTCAGCGCTATACGAATGTTTTGATCTTTGAGTTTACTGTTAGGCTTAAGAAGGTTAAAGTAGATCGAAATACTGTGCGTTGAAGGCTTAGTATAGAGCCTTGCGTATTTGGAAAGTACGGTTTCAACTTTTTTATTGAACGGAATGGGCGTTATATCTAAACGCTCCTCTTCCAATGCCATACTGACCGATTGTTTTGAGGTAAGCTCTGTATAGATGGTAATGTTTTCAATGTACGGCAAGCCTACTTCATAATAGTTGGGATTGGCTTTCAGCTCTAAAATAGGCGTTTGAAACCGCCCTGTTGCATACCCTTGTTTAAGGATGTAAGGTCCTAGCCCATAAGGACCTGGAGCTTGCATACTGTTACACGTAGAGCCCTCTTTCGTACTCCAACCATAACGTTTGAGGTAAGCAGATGTATAAAGATTGATAGAGGTAAGATCGCTAAAAAGAAGCCCGTAGGGCTTATGCAGATGAATGCGAATGGTATGCTCATCCACTTTGCTTACACCACGAAGCCGTTTATGAATGTCTGAATACACCACAGGATCTTGCATAAAATAGGCAAAATTCTCCACCACTGAGTCCGCATTAAAGGGCGTTCCATCTTGGAAAAGGACTCCTTTACGCAAGGAAAATTCATAGGTAAGTTCATCTATCTTCGTATACGATGTTGCCATCATATACTCCCACCCTTCACGATTGCCACTGGAACGCACCAGTGTGCCATTGACGAGTTTTGAGACGTACAGATAAGGCATAGTGGGTAAAAAAACTTTGATGTGAGAGCCAGAAACGCGTTCATTCATGAGCATAGATGCGGTATCATCACTGCGGTAATAAAAAGGATTTTTCCACTCCTCTGTATAACCAAAACTTATAAAAACCAGCAGTAAAAACAGGACTCTAGCACATCTCAAATCGATACCCCACTCCCGATAAATTGGTAATAAAATCTTTCGGTAACTTCTTGCGTAAATTGCGCACCAATGAACGAAGCGCACTGTCGGTCATGACGTCATCTTGCCATACATTGGCTTGGAGTTCATCATAGGTGACGATGCGTTGTTTGTTATGAAGCAGTAACTCTAAAAATCCCGACTCTTTTTTATTGAGATGAATGGTCTCACCCTCATAGGTCAAATGCTTATGGTCAACATCGTACATGTAACCGCAGGGAAGTTCATAGACAATGGTATGCGTTTGAGAAATGCGCTTTAAACAGCGAGAAAGGGCTTCTAACAAACCATTGAGTGTCACAGGCTTGATGATGTACTGCTCTAAATGCAGATCAACCACTTTGAGCAGATACTCTCTATCGGTATGTGCAGAGATAATCACCAGTGGCGTCATTTCATCGGTTTTACGAATCTCTCGTACAAGATCCACACCGTTCATGACAGGCATTAAAATATCGGTAATCACAATGTCAGGATGTTCAGTTTTGTAAAGTTCTAGGGCAATTTTACCATTCTCCGCTTCGATGACCTCTTTGGTGTAGTAACGAAGCGATGCCGCAATGTTTTTTCGTATACCCTCTTCATCTTCGGCATAAAGAATTTTGAGCGTTTTCAATCGTTCCAAAAAAAGTTTATCCACGTTTGATGCTCCCTATTTAAAGCAGAGTTCTTTAGAACTCTTTTATCACGGTTTTTAGGCAAAGCCCAAAACAAAGTTTCCTTGAAAAACCTACGCTAAGCCGCTGTGGCGCTAAAGCTTGCCTCAAATGAGGCAGAAAATCTAGTTATTATTTTGACTTTCTTGCGGTAAAACGAATCTTTGTATTTGCAAGACTTGCAACCAAAATACCGCCTCAGCTTCCCTTATACATCAGGTTCACGCGAACCGACAGCTCATAAACGCCCTCATCTAAAAGCTTAATGCTCGTTTTAGGGTACCAGCCTTGCACTTCAGGCTCACCTTTAGGTGATTTTAGGGTATCCACAAAAACACTTACCATATAGCCAGAGGGAAGTTCAGCCTTTTCGAGCTGTATTATAACGAAGTTTTCTTCGCCTACCACGTAGTTTTTAGGCTCTATCAGCGTAACATTTTGATGCGACAATGCCTCAAAATGAGGGTCTCCAAAACTACAGGTACTCGGGGGAGGATTCCCCCAAGCGTAAGAAAACACAACACTGTAAGCGAACACTAAAATAAGCAGTGTTGCTCTCATGGGGTTATCCTTTTGGAAGTCTATAGACCTCTTTTGGCATCGTTGGATGAATAAAGCGCGTACTTGGCTTTGTCTCCGCATTGATCGCGTAGTCTATACCAATAGGCGCAGCATTGGCATACTCTTTGTATTTTGGATCATGCAAGTCAATAATGGCAATAGCTCCAACTGGGCAAGACTGTACACACGCTGTTGTTTTACCATCGGCTTGTCTCTCCCAACACATACTGCATTTTTCGGCTTGATTCATCTTTTCATTGAACTTTGAAGCACCAAATGGACATGCTTTTACACAACCACCACACCCAATACAAATGGTTTGGTCATGTTTACAAATGCCCGTTTCAGGGTCTTTCGTATGTGCTCCAACAGGGCAAACTGCCACACATGCTGGATTTTCGCAGTGATTACATGCCAATGAAAAATAGAAACGTTCCATAGGCATTTGCGCTTTGGGTGCTTTTTGGTACGAGACTAAGGTTGGCAGAATATTATTATTATCGTTATGATACTCCTCCGCGCCTATTTCACGCACCTTGCGCCACAAAATTCCTTTATCTTGATGGTACTGATTTTTACAGGCCATTGCACACGTATTACATCCTAGGCAAAGACTGCCATCGACTAAAAAAGCTTTTTGCATCACAATCTCCTGTTATAGTTTTCTAAAATTGACAAAGGTATCGTGCAAGGCAACACCAGGAGCACCTGTTTTAAATGCACCCATGTCTGAGCTCGTGTCATCGACCAGTTCATTGACATTGTAAATGTTGTTGTTATACCATTGCTCGTACATCAAGAGTGTACCTGCTTGTACATTGTCCGTAAGCTTTGCTTTGAGTCTTAAAAGTCCTTGTTTGTTAAAGACTGCTACGGTATCGCCCTCTTTGACCATCTTCGCCTCAGCATCGTCTGGGTTGATGTAAACGTATGGTTCAGGATGTACATCTTCCATCCATTCTAAGTTTTGGAACTGAGAGTGGAGGCTCCATCTGCTGTGAGGTGAAGTCATACGGAATTTATCGTATGGCTTGCGCACTTCAAGATACGCTGGTAAAGCACTACCAAAAAGCTCCAAGGCTTTATCGGAGTAAAACTCAAACTTACCGCTTGGTGTTTTAAACTTGCCATCGGCATACGGGATCACCGCTTTGGCTTTAACAGGTCCATTTTTGAGCTCTTCCCATGATTTGATGCCAAATTGCTCGTAAATGCCAGGGTTAAACTCTTTAGCCATCATCGCTTTGGTATCAACACTTTGAGGGAAGGTACATGAACCAGATTGAAGTTGATTCATACGTTTTGAAAGCATTGCTGCAATTTCAAGGTCTGATTTGACTTCAAACAGAGGTTTGATCGCTTGCTCATTGAGTGTTAGCCAATAGTGCCAGTAAGAGACGTTGACATCGTACTCTTCAAACTGCGTCGCAACAGGGAGAACGATGTCTGCCCATTTGGCGGTTTCATTGAAGAACTGGTCTGCAACCACAACAAGATCAAGTTGCTGGAAAGC
This sequence comes from Pseudomonadota bacterium, assembly GCA_017860615.1. Taxonomy (GTDB): domain Bacteria; phylum Campylobacterota; class Campylobacteria; order Campylobacterales; family Sulfurospirillaceae; genus Sulfurospirillum. Next base: position 53,512 of record JAGDMU010000005.1, read on the forward strand.
ACGGATAAGTTGATTGCGGTCAAAATCTTGCGCAAAAACGTTTTTACATGCCACCCAAAGAAGTCTTACTTTTGGCTCTTTTGCATTTAAAAGTTCGCGCGCGGTTTTGTTGATGTTCAAGAAACGGTCGGTATAGTTTGATTTTGCATCTTTACCTTGCGCAACATCCCCTTTTGCGCCCTCAGGTCCAGTGTATCCGACACTGCCTTCTGGTTTTGGCATGGAAAGCGCAGCATAGTTAAAGCCCCACGTACTCAGGTGTCCATAACGTGCTCCACCTGCGTATTTGCCGATGTTTCCAGACACAGCAACAAAGGCGTCAATCGCTCTGATCATCGAACCGCCATTGGTGTGACGTTGCATACCATACCCCATCCAAATGGTCGCAGGTTTTGCTTTGGCGAACGATAAAGCCAACTCTTTAATCATCGCTAAAGGAATGCCTGTGATTTTGGAAACGTTCTCTAATTTGATCTCTTTATCAAGATACGCTTTGTACTCTTTGTACCCTTTGGAGTTCGCATCCAACCATTTTTGGTCATGGAGTCCTGCTTCAATGATGATCTTCGCCATACCAAGTGCAAGAAGACCATCGGTGCCTGCTTTGATCTGAATGTATTGACTCGCTTTGGAAGCGGCTTCCGTAAAAACAGGATCGATGACAACGACTTTTGCCCCTTTTTTCTTCGCTTCATAGATGTATTTCATCGAGTGAATAGAGTTTGCAGCAGGATTAACACCCCAAAGGATGATAAATTTACTGTCTTTCATCTCTTCAGGGTCATTACACCACATATCGCCCATGTCAAGGTTTTGCGCATCAATTCCCGCTGGCCAACAAGGAGTCCCCGCAAGTCTGGTGGTATAACCAATAGAATTAAACATACCCTCAATGCCATAATGTGTGATACCAAAATTACCCGAGTATTTTGTAAGGGCTGCACCTAAAAGTGTGCCATCCTCTTTTTTCATCTCGAGTAGCTTTTTAGCGATAATATCGATCGCATTATCCCAAGAGATGCGTTTCCAGTTGCCTGAGCCTTTACCGCCCACTTGCATCATTGGGTATTTTAAACGACGTGCGGAGTAAACTCTCTTGACGTACGAATTACCCTTAACACAGCATCCGCCTCTAGTATAGGTTGATTCTTGTGCACCTTCGATAAACTGCATAACACCATCTTTGACGTAGGTTTTAATACTACAGGTGTCATAACAGTTCCTAGGACAGGCATTGCGGAATGTTTGATAGCTCTTCTCACCTAAATACGGTATTTTAGTATTGAGGTCTTCATTGGCTTGGAGGATACCTCCTGGAAATGATGACAACACACCACTGGCTGCAAGCCCTTTTAAAAAACTTCTTCGGCTGATCCCATTGTTCACAATGGATTCAACGTTTTCCTTTGAGTAACTCATGCGGTAACTCCTTGTGTAGTTGTTTCTCTTATCAATAACGATTTGAGCTGTAATAAAATAAAGGTAATGGCTTTAGAGTCATGTTCACTCTCTCTTAAGGCTTTCTCGATAAAACGAGGTACCCACAGATGGATGTGTTCATGTAAAAAATAGTGACGAAGTTCACTTAAATAGGTTATCTCTTTTGCCTCTTCAAGATAAAGCAGTTGGTAATACGCATCGAGTTCAACGCCCAGATGATCTTCTGGTATGACGTTTTTTAAAGGATAGGTAAAGCCCATGGTTTCGTAGAGTTCTCTTACCTGCAAGGTACTTTGAGACATCACGACATCAGGATTGTCCAAATAAACCGAAGCAAATGGGTCTGCGACAGGCTCCATCGGACCTACAAAATAACGATTGAATTGCACTTCCAAATCCTCTTCCGAAATTTCTATGGAAGAATTCAGTGCATCAAACGCAACTTTAAGTGCTTTAGAGTTTTGAGCATTGAAAATATCACGAAGGTGTTTAACGTCGTTTAGTCTTGAAGTCGTTTGCATCTTAAACTCTTTTTTTAATTTATTTTTTTAACAAACTGAAGAAATGGTAAAGCAAAAAAAGAGCAAAAAAATCGCAAAAAGGATTTGAGTATGTACAATTTTGACATTTTAGAAAAATTTGCAGGTAAACATTTCTTTTAATTTTCTTCCAATACAAATTCTCTATAATGGTAAAAATAAAAAAAAGGAATATATTTGATAACTAAAATAGATATGAACTCACCAGAATTTTTAGCAGAATTTGAAAAAACGGAAGCCTTTACTGACAAGGTCTGCGAACAATTTGGCTTTGCTTACACCCCGCTCACGGAAGTGAAAGAGTCCATACAACAAGGGTTAACGCGCAATAAACTCATCTATGGAAAGCGCTACTGCCCCTGTTTTATGGTCATAGGAAGCACACCCGAAGAGCAAGCCAAAGCAGGTAATCGCTTGTGTCCTTGCACACCCGCACTCAGCGTTGAAATTCCAGAGCATGGCAAATGCCACTGTACAATTTTCTGCACCCCTGAACATGCACGTGAACTCGCACAAGAAGAGAGTGCAGAAGAAGCCGTACATACGCACACCAGAGGTTTAAGCCAAGAAGAGTGTGAGGTGTTGATGAAAAAAGAGCAACTCGATGGCAGTGAACTTGAAGCGCTCCTAGAAGCCAGAGAACAAGGCTGTGTGAAGTTCAACCTTGTCGATACACGCGAATGGATGGAATGGATAGGCAACCGCATCAAAGGCACAGACTTCTTGATCCCGACAACCAGCTTTCACAATGCCATGGAACAGTTAAACGGCAAAGAAAACACACCTGTCATTTTATACTGTTACAGCGGAAGCCGAAGTGCGTATTGTCAACGTATTTTAAAACATATGGGATTTAAAACCGTCCTCAATCTTGAATATGGGATTATGGCGTATGATGGGGAAACGGAGAGTGGAGAATAAAAAGAAGATCTCTTTTACAGGCTCTTGCCTGTAAAAGAGTGTATTGTTTTATACGTTAAATCTAAAGTGCATCACATCGCCATCTTGAACGATGTACTCTTTACCCTCTAGGCGCATTTTACCAGCCTCTTTTGAGCCAGCCTCACCCTTATAGGCGATAAAATCATTGTAACCAATGACTTCCGCACGAATGAAACCTTTTTCAAAATCGTTGTGAATGACGGCTGCCGCTTTTGGAGCTTTCCAGCCTTTTTCAATGGTCCACGCACGCACTTCTTTGACACCAGCGGTGAAGTATGAAGCGAGTCCTAGTTTGTCAAACGCTAGACGGATGATCTGTTTAAGACCTGATTCTTCGATGCCAAGCTCTTTTAAGAACTCTTCGGCCTCTTCCTCTTCAAGGGCGATCATCTCTTCTTCAACTTTGGCACAAAGTACTACGACATCCGCGCCAACTTCTTTTGCGTGTGCTTTAACGGCTTTTACATGCTCGTTCTCTTCAAGTAAGCCTGCTTCATCGACGTTTGCACCATAAATAATGGTTTTGTTAGAAAGAAATCGTAGCTCTTTATCAAGTGCTTGGAAGTTTTCATCATCTTTGCGTGCAAAGGTGCTGACAGGTTTGATGTCATCGAGGTGTGCGCGAAGTTCTGTAGCAATTTCTGCTAATGCTTGCGCACCCTTTTCAAGTTTGGCTTGGCGTTTAAGACGGTCAAGTTTTTTATCTAACTGTTGTACGTCCGCAAAAATAAGCTCGCTCTCGATGATCTCGATATCACGAAGGGGATTGATGCTGTTTTCAACGTGCGTGATGTTCTCATCTTCAAAACAACGCACCATGTGTAAAATGACTTCTACTTCACGAATGTTGGACAAGAATTGATTGCCAAGACCTTCACCCGCACTCGCACCTTTAACCAAACCAGCGATGTCCACAAAGTCCACCGTTGAGTGCTGAATGCGCTCAGGATTGACGATCTTTGCAAGCTCTTCAAGACGAGGATCGGGAACGGGGACAACGGCTTTATTTGGCTCTATTGTACAAAAAGGATAGTTTGCAGATTCTGCATTTTGCGCTTTAGTCAGCGCATTAAACGTGGTTGATTTTCCGACATTGGGGAGTCCTACGATACCGACACCTAAACCCATAGATTGACCTTTATAATTAACTTTGAATGTTCAAGTTTACCTTAAAACGTCTTAAAAACTGACACACACGCAATAAAAGGCTTTTCTATGGGATAGGGTTAGTCTTTACAGGTAAAGACTATTTCCCTTTTAAATACTCTTCAAAATGGTCTATATTGAGCACAATGAAGCGATACGAGACGTAAATCGTGATGGGCCATACACAAAGCCACAAAAAACCTGAGGTGTAATTGATTACTTCCATGATGCTTCCTAGTAATGATGTGAATCAGCTTCGATTTCAGCCGATGTAATTTTTGTTTTATCCATAGCACGCCACACAAGATAGATGTAACCCAAGACAAACGGAACGCCCAAAGAGACATAACTCATTGCGGTAAGCGTGTAGTGTGAAGAAGAGCTGTTTTCAATGCTCAAGGAGCTTGAAACTCGTCACGACTAAAATCACTCCAAATCCACTAAACCAAATGCCTCTTCGGCTTGCTTTAAAGAGCGTGATAAAGATGGCGTAAAGCACAAGGAGTGTTCCTGCTAAGAAGGCTACTGCAAGCAGTGGTGTGGCTAAAAAATTGTTTAAAAATTTATGAGATTCTTGAACAACAATTCCCCCATGGTAGGAAAAGCCATGCATCACTAAGAGCATCACTACAAGTAAAACAAAAAATCCGATAAACAAAATCGCATCTTTGAAGAGTTGTTTTTTGGCATTGGCGTAAATCAGAGCTTCATCAATATTGTTGATAAAATAAAGCGCTGCTTGCACGCGCGCCAAGAAAAACAGTGTCAATCCAAACGCTACATTAAAAGGGTGCATGACCGCTTCTAGCCCATATGTAGGCAGTGTCCATGCCGAAAAATTCATGCTGTTGCGTACGAAATTTCCGCCTGTGAAAAGCGTACCAAGCGCTATCCCGATTAAGATAATTCCCACACTGCCGTTGATATACAAGAAAAGCTCGTAGGTGCGTTTTCCTAAAAAGTTATTGGGTTTCACACGGTATTCGTACGAGACAGCTTGAACGATAAAGCAGAATAAAATCGCCATCCAAACATAATACGCTCCTCCAAAACTCACCGCATAAAAAAGAGGAAATGCCGCAAAAAGAGCGCCGCCAAAGAGTACGAGCGCGGTAAAGGAAAGCTCCCACTTACGACCTAAAGAGCCGACTAAAACATTGCGCTGTTTTTCATCTTTGGCGATGCTATACAGCAGTGTCTGTCCCCCTTGAACAAAGGTGATAAACACAAAAAGAGCTCCAATAAGGCTCACCAAAAACCACCAGTACTGTTGAAGCGTTAATAGCGATAAATTTCCAAACATCTTATGCCTCCTCAGGTCCAATGGTAATTTGTTTAAGCATGATTTTCACCTCGGCAATGAGCAATGCGGTAAAAATAATGGCAAAAAGCCCTAATGTAATCATGACAGAGACTGCATCAATATGCGAGCTTGCCATACCCACAGGAAGCATACCTTGAATTGCCCAAGGTTGCCTGCCCACTTCCGCTACGATCCACCCTGCTTCGCCTGCAATGTAGCCCAAAGGAATGGAGAAAAGCCCCGCATACAAGAGTAGTTTTTTCGTCTCAATTTTACCGATCATACTAAAGTAGAGCACGAAGAAAAAGAGCGCTAAAAACCAACTCCCTAAACCCACCATAATGTGAAAACTGTAAAAGGTCAGCGCAATGGGTGGGATGATTTTTTCAGGTTTGTCTAAATAGCCATACCCAAAATAGGCCTCATGAGAGCGAAAAAGCGCTAAAGCTTCCTCTTTGCGTGGGATGTCTCCAATGTGTTGCGCTTCTTTATAATCACGCAAAGCATCCAGTGCAATTTTGCCTTTATCCAGTTTACTTTGAGCAGATTCAATGGAGAGTTTTTCATTTCCAAGGACAAGGTCGTCAATGCCAGGTACAAATGCGTCAATATTGCGAAAGCCTAAGAAAGAGAGTGCATAAGGAATCTCGATCGACCAGATAAATTCATCTTGAGTGTCGCCAATCTTTTTGAGAGAATTCAACTGCCCAATTGCCACAATGCCCGCACGCCTTTTTCCATCGTATAAGCCTTCCATCGCTGCGAGTTTCGTTGGCTGACTTTGTGCGATTCGATGTGCAGACTCATCGCCTGTTGCTAGTAAAAAAAGTGAGGCTAAAAGCCCAAAAGAGGCGCCCACGATAATGCTGCGTTTGGCAAAGAGTCTATGTCTATTTTTCAGTAAAAACCAACTGCTTACACCCACTACAAAGAGGGAACCCATCACATAGCCACTACCGATTGTATGTAAAAATTTTGAAATCGCATTGGGATTGAACAGAACATCTGCGAAACTTTTCATCTCAAACCGTGCACTTTCAAGGTTAAACTCCATTCCGACGGGGTGTTGCATCCAACCATTCGCTACGAGGATCCAAAGCGCTGAGAGGTTCGAGCCAATCGCGACAAGCCATGTGGAGAGCAAATGCACTTTGGGCGATACTTTTTCCCAGCCAAAAAACATCACGGCAAAAAAGGTCGATTCTAAGAAAAACGCCATAATGCCTTCAATCGCCAAAGGGGCGCCAAAAAGATCACCCACGATCCATGAATAATTTGACCAATTCGTTCCAAATTCAAACTCTAAGATAATGCCTGTGGCAAGACCTATCGCAAAATTGATCGCAAAGAGTGTCATCCAAAATTTCGTCAGCTTTTTCCACTCAGGATTTTTGGTTCTAACGTAGATGCTCTCCATAATAGCAAGTAGAAAAGAGAGTCCCAGCGTCAAAGGAACAAAAAGCCAGTGATACAAAGCCGTAAGCGCAAATTGCGCACGTGATAACTCAACAAGAAGTGTGTGATCCATGAGAATGCCTTTTAGTGTTTCATCAAATGTTCAAGCACAAAGTCTGCTCTTTGTGTGTCATTTGAAAAGTGTGTTTGGAGAATGTTGGGGAAGAAAAAGAGCTTTAAAACGACAAAAAAAAGGAAAAACTTAATAGCGATAATTACCCAGAGCTGTTTTCCAACGCGCATCTGTTTAAATCCATCTCTGTAGAAAAAAATGATCTGTTTAAGCCAGCCCATTTTTATAACCTTTTTTTCTTATTATAATAAGAAATAGCTAATATTGATTAAACGAAACGCCTCAATATCATGATTGAGGCGAAATAAAAGGGAAATTTTATCCTTAATGATGGGAACAGGTATGATTTGGGTCAATCTTAACCGTTTTTCCTGCGAGAAAATCGCTTAATGCCTCTTCAACTATGTCATTTTTGTCATCAAAATAGACAGCAACATTAACAGCCAAAAACTTTTTCAAAGGTTCACCACCAATGCCTGAAACTACCAGTGTATCTGCCCCAAGGGCTTGTATATTTGCCACCGCGTTAGCGCACCCTCCTGTTACATGACCAGGGTTTTTATGTACTTTTACCTCTTTAACCACACCATTTTCAACAGTCACTGCTGTGTAAAACGTTGCTTTACCAAAGTGTGCGCCTCTTTTTGCCCCAAGACCTTCGTCTTTCATGGTTGGAAATACAATCGTCATTTTCGATCCTTTTCATTCAATAGACTATTTATATGAACATATGTCCAAAATAATACTCTTATAATGAACATATGTCAAGTATTTTTAAATCATGTTATAATGCACACATTACATGTAAAGGGGATTTATGCCACGGCAAAAATGCAAACGATTTACGTCATTCAGACCACCGTGTTGTCAATTTAACCCTCATAATTTGAAGCCGCATCAAGAGTCTATCACGCTTTTAGCTGAAGAGGTCGAAGCACTTTATTTGATGGATTTGTTGGAGTTGTATCAAGAAGAAGCCGCATCAAAGATGGAAGTTTCTCGCCCTACCTTTGCGCGCATCATAAAATCAGCGCGACACAAAGTCGCTTTAGCCATTCTTGGAGGACAAACATTACATCTTGAAAGCACAAAAGAGCGTTATGTCGTTGCCGTATGCAGTGAAAATGAAACCTCACCTTACGCTGGATTAAGCCCTAAAAGCAAGTACATTCATTTTTTCACACTGGAAAACCATCAGATCAGCGAACACCAGATGATTCCAAATCCCCTGACTTCCAATCAGATGAAACCCTCTTTAGTCTTAACAGAGCTTTTTGTCAATCATCGGGTGAATGTCTTTATAACAGGCACCATAGGACAAGGATTTAAAACCAATCTTTCCTCAAAAGGCATTCCCGTCCTTTTGAAAGAAGAGATAAGCGATAACGCGATAACAGCCCTTTGGTAGATTAATCTACCAAAGACTTTGCCCAAGTTTCCATCACTGCGTGCAGCTCCTCTTTGGGTGCTTCCATAAATTCAATTACAAAACGATCTTCAAACTCACAGATGCCTATACTTCGTGGACGGACTGCAACCATTTTAGTACTCGGAATGGCACTTCCAAAACAAAAAACAATGTTTTTTACATCTTTTAACCCGTCTAATATCTCCCCATCAAGTGCTTTTGTATGCGCATAGTGGTCAAAGATAGCGATAAAGTGCGCTACGGGATGGGTGGTGATTTTCTCTTTAAAGTACTCAACCAGTTGCGCCATGCCCTTATAGCGAAGTTTCTCTTTCTGTAATGTCAACGAATGAATAGGATATTTGTCCATAAACACTGTTTTTTCCATATCTGTTTCCTTTTAAATACTATATAAACTTACTCTTGCACGCAAATTTCGCCTTTGCGCATATGGGTAACCGTTTGATAAATAACAATCGCAATCACCACCGTTGTCACCGTTACCATCACGTACGAAAGCGCTAAAAGCGTAGCATCTTTGGTTTCATGGTACATCAGCATCGAACTTATAGCCATAGCTGCAAGGGGAAAAACAAATGCCCACCATGAGATAAAAAATTTGATTTTTACAAAATTTTTATACATAAACGCAACCAAAAGTGTAAAAAAGAGTGCGAGATTAAAGAGCATGGTTGCAAAAAAATCAATCACCCCAAACATTTTATAGTAGGCAATAAACCCAACCGCAGGCGGGGCGATCAGAATAAACATTGTTGGCATAAACTTCACGGCTAATTGATGATGAAAGATAATGCGATTGAGCAAAATGGCAAAGAGGATCACCCAAAAGAAGATACCACAGCTAAAAAAGTACATGAGCACGCCTTGGCTCGCAAACCCTATTCCACCCACAGGGACAAGGACATTGCCCACCACGGGAATAAACCATGCAGGATTGGAGTGGTCTAACTCTTGATTGTTATTGATCCAAAAAGAGATGGTGTGCATGGTGAGATAAAAATGAAGGATAGCACCACCATACCAAAAGAGTGCTGCAACACTTACATTGACCTCTTTATAAATAATCGCTAACATCAACATCGAAATGGAAATCGCCGCAAAAAAATTAAGCCTGATAGGGTGCGAAAACTCTTTTTTAACAACGGAAGTGTATTTGATGTATTTTCCAAAATAGATCAAAGAGATTACCATAAAAAGTGCGGTTGATAGTACCATCAAAACCATTCCAATGCTCTCACTAAATGCTAGCCAAAGTGCTGCTTTTTGGTACATAATCGTCAAACCACTCATGCCCATAACCATCGCGTACATCATGATGGGAAAAAATTTTACTCGGTTGTTTTCACATGCAAGAATTTCATCCATTTTTATTCCTAATTATAATTTATACTAAATATAATTATAAGAATATACTTTTATTAATTAGAAAAGTATAAATAAATAGGGCTAGTTTGTGGTATTTAAAAATATCTTTAGAAAAAATGATCGTGAGAAAATAGATTAAAAGAGGAGGATTGAAATGCTTTCACATTTCAATCCTAAAGGGAAAGTTAGAAGAGTGTATCGTTTAAAATCTCATTGATAATGTCATCAGGTGAGCGTTTCTTTTCATGCGCTAATTTTTCGATTTTTTCAACCACATCACTTTGCATGTAAATGACTGCTCGACTGATATTTTCTTCTTTATTTTTAAGCTCATCGTAGATGCGTTGCATTTTTGCCTTCATTTCATCGTCCATAGGGGCACGAAGGGATTTGTACTCAACCAAAACACCCTCTTTATAAACACCCGAAACTTCGGCATACACCCAGTAGTAACCATCATCTTTGCGCAAGTTTTTGACATACCCCTTCCACATTTCACCTCGTTCCAGCGTTTCCCAAAGTGTTTTAAAAACGGAGTGAGGCATATCGGGATGGCGAACGATGTTATGGGGTTTACCGATGAGTTCGTCGATTTCATAGCCCGAAATCTGCGCAAATGTTTCGTTGGCATAGGTTATTTTACCATTTAAATCGGTACGTGAGACGATAAGCTCATCGCTAGGAACAATGGTTTCAGTAAACATCTGATACGTTGTTTGCATGTTTTAACCTTAGTGTATTTTCTTTTTCAAATCACCCTTGTAGACAATGTCTTTAAGCGCAACGGTTTCATCATTCAAGATGGAAGGAACCACCTCTGCACGTTCCAGCTTTTCTCTCTCCGCATCTAGCTCGTCTTCACTGTATGCCATCATCATATCGGCACAGATGACATGAGGAATCTGCTCGATTTTTTTCATCTTAGACATCTCTTCATCGATGTTTTCACCCTCGATGGTTACAATGATCTTACCTTTTTCCACATCGTGAAAATGGTAGTCACAAAAATCACTCGCTTCACACACGGCGATGATCTCTTCCACATACTCTGGCTTTGCTTGTATCACGATACTTGAAATATTCATGGGAGTCTCCAAATCATAATAAATTGATCGTCACTGCTACTGACAAGTTCTTTCTCACTAGCAAAAACGATGGTATTAAGCGTACTTCTTTGCCCTTTAAGCGTATGGGCTTTGTTCTTGGTTACAAGATCAAAAAGGACAATATCATTTTGTTCATTAAAGGCAAATGCGCCCCATTTTAGGCTCGGACTAAGTGCACCCGCATAGATCAGAAAGGAACCATCAAAGCGCTCATAGGAGCCATTTTGTACGTTGTAAACAATGCCTCGCCTGTCTTGTCCTGCACACAGCACAACATCTTTTTTAAAGTCCACTTTATAGACATTATCGACATTGCCACCCTTGAGTACTTTAATGATTTTGCCACTAAGGGCTTCAAAAAGAGTGATTTCACCTGATTCGCACGAACTGGCAACCATCGTTCTGTTTTCATTCAACGCAAAGTCACTAAAGTGCGATGGATTGGGCTGTATGCGGTAAATCTCTTTTTTGTTTTTAACATCCCACAACAGCAGTTCATTGCTGAGAAGTGCGACTAAAATATGGTTTTTATCGACAAATTTGGCTTTGGAGATGAAAAGATTGGCATGTGCGTCAATGAGTACCTTAGGCTTGCCCTCTTCGACAAGGTAAAGCTCACGTGCACCACTACTGGCTTGAACCACCGCTAGAAGCGTGTTGTCTATCATATCGACTGAGAAGATTTTGGGGGCAACCTCATCACCTGTAAAGTCTTTGATGTTTGGAAATTCTATTTTTGAGAGCTTTGTTGCGTCGCTTAATTTATACATCTCAAGCGTTCCAACACTTGTTCCTGCGATGATTTTACCATCCACAAGCGCTATTTGTTGTACATTTCCACCAGCTTGAATGATGCTTCGTGGACTGAGTTCTGCGCTTAAAAGAGTGCTTAACATCATACCGAAAAGTAGAAAATACTTCATACTTGCTCCTCACGTTTGATAGCAATCGCATTGCTCGGACAAATACCTATACACATACCACAGCCATTGCACGCATCCATCTCTATGTGTGGACGAAAAAGTCCCAAAAATAAAATAGCTCTTGGCTCACACGCATCCAAACAGCTGTTGCACAAACTTTGATGCCATGCCATACAGCTCATTATATCAATCTCTGCTTTGACATGCAACTCTTTTTGATCTTTACAGGTAAGGCTTAAAACACCGCTAGGGCAAGCGCTTGCACACGCTTCACAAAACGTACAACCCCGTTTGGTAAAGTCTAAGCAAGGTGTATGGGCAGCATCAAGGAAGATGATGTTTTCTTCACAGGCGTTCACGCAAAGTGACTCTTGACATGTAACGCATAGTTCAGAAAACGCATACCCCTCTTGATGGTATGGAGGGCGCACTACACACAACTCATTTTGAATTTTTTGCGCCTTTTTCATACCAAAAAGAGAGGTAAGAACCCCTCTTCTGCTGCCATTTTGCATGGTTATCTCACGCCTTCATTAAGGTTATCAATGAGGTTAGAACGAGCCGATCCATTCTCTTTACGATACTCTGGTTTAAACTCATTTTTAACCAAAGGCTCGTTTGCCGATTGTGGAGCATGACATGCTGAACAGTTGTAGCGAGCTTGACTCATCTCAGTGAGCACTTTTTGCGTTCGCATATCGAAAAAGTGCGACTTTGGAATCGGAGTTGCTTTCACTGCTTCAGCCACTTCTGGTAAGTGACATCCTGTGCACGCATTGCTATCTTTCGTCATATCCATCATGCCTTCGACATCATGCGGGATCATCGGTGGCGCGTTTTCAAACGATCTTTGAATCATTTTTGATTCACCTGCGGCTACCGTAGAGTACGATGTTGGTTCACCTACAACGGTTTTTTCGCTGTAGAGATCCACCTTTCTAAGCCCTAATTCCTCTTCTTTGTATGACTGAGACACCGCGCATCCGCTGGCTACCATAACGCCTAACAAAGAAACCATTATCAACGTTTTTGTACTAATCATTCTTTTTCTCCTACATTTGTGTTAATGTAATTCCTCACACCAAAAGAGAGTGCATCACTCTCACACACCTCAACGCATCTGCCACAGTTCGTACACTCTCCTGAAACAATCGCACCGCTTTGTTTGGAGATAATGCCAAGAACCTGTTTTTCAGGGCAAATCTCTTTACACTTCATGCACAACGTACATTTTGTGTGATCGTGTTTAACACGTATCAGACTTAAACGTCCCACAAGAGAGTAAAAACCTCCCAAAGGACAGATGTGTCCGCACCAGCCATTTTTCACAGCAAAAAGATCAAACAAATAAATACAGAGTATAGGTGCAACGCTCATGCCCATGCCAAAGATGACGCCTCTACTTAACATTCCAATGGGGCTTACCATCTCAAATGCTGCAACACCTGTGATGAACGACAACATAAGCGTAAGGGCTAAAACCCAGTACCTTACATTACGGCTAAGCCAGAGCTTTTTCTGAGTTGCATTATCCACAAGAAGGACTCTGCGTGTCCAGTTTGCCGCATCGGTCACCATATTGAGTGGGCAGACCCATGAACAAAAAGCGCGTCCACCAACGACGATGTAAAACAGCAGTATCAATGCACCGCCTAAGAGAACATCAAGTCCTAAAAGTGCCCCCGCTGAGAACATCTGCAACAGTGCAAACGGATCGGCTAGAGGAAGCTTTTTCATGACCAAAGAGGAGCTTAGATTGCCACTTAGTAGCATAAAGCCATAGACATTGGCTGCCACATACAACCCAAGGATGCCCAGCTGAGTGAAGCGTCGTGCCATCATAAAACGATGACTTCGTATCCATTCTCTCATTTGAACAACTCCTCGTGCGTATTAAGATAGTCCTGTGCAGACTTCTCGCTACGTTTGGTATGCGTCGTGACATCGCTGCCCGCTTTTTCTAAACGCTTCTCATCACCCTGCTCCCAGCCCTTGATGTAGTGCGAACCAATAGCCCCTTTAGCAATCTCCAAAGGCAACACATGAATCGCCGCTTTCTCAGTGACACACGCCCTCTCACACAAACCGCATCCCGTACAGGTGAGGCTGTTGACGATAGGCGTTAAGTAGGCATGTTTACCCGTTCGCTCATTTCGTCTATACTCTAACTTGATCGCACTATCCATGATTGGACACGCTCGGTAACATGCGTCACACTGAATGCCCCAAAATGCGATACACGACTCAACATCAACGACGGCAAGTCCCATACGCGCTTTGGTGATATCAAACTCTTTGACACCTTCAGTGATTTTAGAAACACTCTTTGCATCAAGCGCTCCTGTTGGGCATACAGGCACACAGGGTATGTCTGTACACATATAACACGGTACCTCTCTTGGGTTGAAAAAAGGCGTTCCCATAGGTTTGCTATCACCTGGTTTGGCTAAATGTAGCGTATCGTACGGACAGGCTTCAACGCACTGCCCACACTTGATACACAAGCGCATAAAGTCAACCTCAGCAACAGCCCCAGGAGGTCTTAAAATCAGCGGAGCCGATTTTGCCTCTTCCAAGTACCCTGTCCAAACCAGACCACCAAGTGCTGCCAGACCACCACCTTGAGCTAACAAGGTTAGAAATCTTCTGCGTTCGGTGATTGCGATTTTATTTGTTGTTTCCATTTTTTTAGTTACGCTTTATAGAGTTTAACCGCACATTTTTTATAGTCTGTCTGTTTAGAGATCGGACATGTTGCATCAAGGCACACTTTGTTGATGAACACTTTCTCATCAAACCAAGGAACATAGACTAAGCCTCTTGGCGTTCGGTTACGTCCACGAGTCTCAACACGTGCTTTACATGAACCTCTACGGCTCTCAATCCAAATAAGCTCACCTTGTTTAAAGCCTTTGACTTTTGCATCTTCTGGGTGCATATAGCACAATGCTTCAGGAACAGCGCGGTAAAGCTCAGGAACCCTCATCGTCATCGTACCACTGTGCCAGTGCTCAAGAACACGACCTGTGCTTAACCACATATCATACTGCGCATCAGGCATCTCGCATGGATCCATGTAAGGTCTAAAGAAGATTTTCGCTTTATTTTTCAAAGAGAATGTCTCTTCGGTGGTTGGTTTAACAAGATCGCCACGTTTGAGTGCTTTTGCAGCATCACCGTAGAATGCGAACTCACCATTGTTTGCTTTAACCGCATACGGATCGTACTTCGCGTTAAAACGCCATTGGGTCTCTTTACCATCCACAACTGGCCACTTAAGTCCTCTTACTTTATGGTAGGTGTCAAAGTCAGCAAGATCATGTCCATGACCATTACCAAATTGGCGATACTCTTCCCAAATTGCTTTTTGTAAGAAGAAGCCATACCCTTTCCACTCTTTACCATCACTGCCCATCACACCACGTTTGTCACCAAATACTTCAGTGTTGTCGAAACCTTCACCGATAGCATCTTTTGGTTTAAATGATTTAAAGAAATCATTGGCAAACAGAACGTCATATAGGGTATCGGTCTCTTTATAACCCATGGCTTTTGCCGCTTCAATCACATTTGGAAGCTTGCCATCTTTAATCGGTTGCTCGCCCCATACATCTTTGATGGTAAAGCGTTTTGAAAGCTCAACCCATTGCCATGTATCGCTCATCGCATCGCCTACTGGGATAACTTGCTGTTTCCAGTGCTGAGTACGACGCTCTGCATTACCGTAAGCGCCCCATTTCTCATAGATCATCGCTGAAGGTAAGATAAGATCAGATACTTTGGCAGAGATGCCAGGATACGCGTCTGAACAAACGATAAAGTTTCCTTCTTTACGTGCCGCTTTGATCCAGTGCTCTGCATTGGCTGTATCTTGGTATGGATTACATACGTTGACCCATGCAAATTTGATTTTTCCACTCTCGATTTGTCTGTGGATATTCATAATGTGTTGGTAACCCATAGGGTTTAGAGTACCCGCAGGTAACTTCCATACTTTTTCAGTAATTTCTCTGTGTTTAGGAATCGAAACGTCCATATCCGCAGGCAATCTGTGTGTAAAGGTACCAACTTCACGCGCTGTTCCACATGCACTTGGTTGTCCTGTAAGTGAGAACGCGCCATCACCTGGTTTTGCTTGTTTGCCAAGAAGGAAGTGAACCATGTACGCTTGTTCATTGACCCACGTACCACGTTGGTGTTGGTTCATACCCATTGTCCAGAAACTGACTACTTTTCTACTTTTTTCGATGTAAAGGTTTGCAAGTGTTTGAAGTTTTGCTTTGAAGTCTGCAAGGCTCTCGTCTGGATTACCTTTAGAAATTTTAGCAACATAATCAAGTGTATAAGGAGCAAGTCCTTTTTTGAAATCTTCAAAGCTAATTTCCCAGTGAACACCCGCAGCAGCAGCTTTGTCCATTTTCATGGTATCGCCCGCTTTGACACCTAAGTGTGCAAGACCTGGAGCTTCTTTCTCAGAGATAACTTTTGCATCTTCTTTTTTGATGATTTCAAGTTCTTTATCAGAATAGCCCAATTTTTTAGCAGCCGCTTCGGTGTGCATACCATAACCGATGTTTGCAAAGCCTGTTGCAAAAATGGTATTTTTCTTAACGAAATCCCAATCAATCGCTTCTGGGTGATTGTAAACAATCTCACGAGCGATGTAGTTCCAAATCGCTAAGTCCGTACTTGGTGAGAAAATAATCTCAACATCGGCAAGGTCAGAACTTCTATGTGTGTACGTAGAAAGGTTGATAACTTTTACGTTAGCATTTGAAAGTTTACGATCGCTGACGCGTGACCACAAAATTGGGTGCATCTCAGCCATGTTCGCGCCCCATGTCACAATTGTGTCAGTGAGTTCGATGTCATCATAACAGCCTGATGGCTCATCGATACCAAAGGTTTGCATAAAACCAGCAACCGCTGAAGCCATACAGTGACGGGCATTGGGGTCGATACCGTTAGAGCGGAAGCCCGCTTTCATCAATTTTGCAGCAACATAGCCTTCTTGAATGGTGTATTGACCTGAACCAAACACGCCGATCGCTTCTGGACCGCCCGCTTTCATTGCGGCTTTCATGTGTTTTTCCATCTCGTCAAACGCACGTTTCCATGAAACAGGTTTGAATTGACCTTTTTTGTCAAATTCACCTTTGTCATTCATACGTAACAATGGTTCTTTTAAACGATCAGCACCGTACATGATTTTGGCATTAAAATAGCCCTTGATACAGTTAAGTCCACGATTTACTGGAGCTGCTGGATCACCTTTAACTGCGACAATTTTACCCTCTTTGGTCGCAACCATAATACCACAACCGGTACCACAGAAACGGCAAACGGATTTGTCCCAACGCCAACCAGCTTCTGCTTGTTCACCAGCGGCTTTAAGCTCGGCTGGAACACTGATGCCCACAGCAGCAGCAGCACTAGCAGCGGCAGTTGTTTTTAGAAAGTCTCTTCTTGAAAGCGACATATTGATACCTCCTGATTTGAGTTACGAGGTCATTCTATCACTTAGCGAAAATCCAATCTATGACTTAAGTCAATAATTTAATTTATAAATTTTAATGTTTGCCTTAGTTTGGGCATTGTAGTTAAAAGGGTTGTTGAATTTTGTTGTAGGCTTGTGTGAGATTGGGACAGGTTAAAGTACTTTATCAGACTCTCCATTCCCTTTAGTTTTTTAATATTTTTTGAGCTCAATTATTTTATAATGAAATTTAGTTAAAAAATTCTGGAGAAAAAATGAAAAAAGAAAAAATCCAAGATATTCTAAAAGTGATGCCAGATATATTAAAAAATGTTGGGAACTATGTCAAAGATTCTTTTGACAAAAATGGACAAGAAGCCTTAGATAATGCTAATGGTGTTGTTGGTATTTTGATAAAACTTTTTGCTCAAGATTGTGTAGATAAGTATTTTGATAAAAAGACAAATAATAAATTAAAAGATTTTGGATTGGCAACGTACTTAAAAGCTGCATTATTACAAGCTGGAAAATCAATTAATGAAACAATTTCAGAAAATGAAACTTGCATTAATACTAACGATAATAGTATTTCTACGCATATTCAAGATATTATTTCAGCTAAATTTGAAAAATTTGAAATCAATAATACAATTACAATTTTTCAGCCAAAATATCATCCAATAATGCAGTTTATTAAAAATAGTGTTAAACAAATATTTCTAGAATTTGGATTTACGTCTTCCCTCTACAACAGTTTTTTAAAAAATTTTAATGAAAACATTGAAAATACTGTCATAAATACTTTTGGTCAAGATGCTTATAAAAAGCATAAAGAAGAAGTGCAGCAATTCATAATGAATGAGCGAGAAGCAGAATTTTTATCAGATATGTTTGCCCTAAATAAAATTGGATTTAAAGATGAAGAAAATCTCAAATATGAAGATACATATGGACAATGGGAAAACATATCAAAACTTTATTCTCCTAATCCATTACAAGAATATGATTCTCAGCATAATGATTTTATTAGAAATACAGAACCAAATCAATTACTTCATGTAGAAGATTTAATAGAAAAATATTATAAATCAAAAGATAAAATTACGTTAAGAGAGATTGTTTTTATAATAGCTGATTTTGGGAAAGGTAAATCAGTTTTTCTAAGGCATTATGCATCAAAACTAGCCAAAGAGTATATAGAATCGCTTGATGGTTATTTCCCAATTTATTTTAATCTGAGAAATTTTAAAAATTATCAGTCAAATACAACGGCAGGAATAATTGCAGAATTTTTGAGAAAAGATTATGGAATTGAAATTACTAGTGATGAGTTTAAAAATAAAAAGTATATTTTTTTGATTGATTCTCTCGATGAAAGTGGGGAATTAAATAAACATACAATTGATAATGTAATCAGTTCAATAAAAGAGATACAAAATATAGATCCTACATGCTGTCGAAATAATAGAATAATTATAACCTCTCGTCCTTTTGAAGATGGACTTAATACTCATATTAAAAATAGCCTACCATATACAGATAAAGATAAAATCCAATATTTCATATCAGTGCATGGATTTACAAAAGAACAATTTAATGATTGGATTACAAATAGTATAAAAGATTATTTACAAAAACATGATATTAAAACAAATGATTTTACAAAAAAAATTGTAGATAATGTAAAAAACAATAAAAAAATTGATATTTATGCTTTACTTATTAAAAATAATACACTTACTCAAGAAGAGTTAAAAAGACCAATATTTGCTTATATGATTTATCAACTAATCATAAACAATATTGATTTTTCTACAATAGGTAAGACAGGTGTGTATTTATCATTTTTAAATCTTTTAACAAAAGAAGCAAAGCATATGGAAGACGCTGATTGCCAATTCAATCTTCAAGAAGAAATAGAATCAAGAAATATTCTGCACTCAATTGCTGCTCTTTGGATGTATGAAAAACAACAAGGAAAGCATGGAACATTAAAAAAAGCAGATATCTTTAGAGTTCTTGAAGGTAAAAAAATAAACGATAACGACGCAAAAGTTTTAGAAGATAATATAAATAGCAATGTATCTGATATAAAGTTCTTGTCTCATTCGTATTTTGGAGCGAAGGATGATTTACTTCATTTTCAGCATCAATCTTTTGCAGAAATGCTACTTGCGGAATACTATTTAAAAATATTTATAAAATATGCACTAGATGATGGCATAGAAATTGAAGATGCAAGAATCTTACTTAATCTAGGCGAACCAACAGAACAAACCATAAGCTTTTTTAAAGAGCTGTTGCAATTGTTAAAAAATAGTTGTTCAAGTAATGAAAAAGAAAAGAGAAACCTTCTTTTTCCACTATTAGCTTCGTTGGCGACCGAAAAGCACAATAAAAGAATTAGATGTAATAGTCTGTTTTATGAATGGTTAAAACCAGTCAAGCTAGATAATTTAACATCTTATCCAAATGAATTAATTGACAATTGGTGTATTAATGATGAAAAATTATTGAAAATTATTGAACTTTCTAAATCTATATTAGAATCAAAAAAAGAATATTTAACGGCTAAATCTAATACTTGTAAAGCCCTTTTTGACAATGAAGTTCTTGCAATAGAAGATGAAAAATTAAATAGAATTCCTCATAATATTGATAAATGGTTGGCTTTACTTGTTGGGAATATTTTAAAAAACGATGAAAAGAATAAAATATTTTTTAATGCTTCTATAAGGTTTCCCGTAGTTTTTTTTAATATGATGAAAGACTGGTTTTATTCATACAATATTGCTGTTCCAAAGTGGGCAAACGGATATTTAAAAGGAATTAATACTAGTAAGAATAAGGAACGTATACTTGCTGAATATCTGAAAATTGATAATGTAGACTTCTCCTTTTCAATTTTTAACAATATCTCATTTAATTATTGTTTTATTATTAATTCATATTTTAATAATTGTAGTTTTATAAATACAGATATCTTTATAAAAACCTTTCGTACAACCTTTCATAATATCACTACAATTGAAAACTCTAGAATAACGTTTGATAATGATATATTACCCGTAGAACTAATGTGTAATTTTTTACCAGAAAACATTGGCATAGGAGAATCAAGAAAAGCATTTATTACTTCTACCGAATATGCATATTGGTCAAATAAGCAAGATTTTATGCAACATAATGTGGATATTGAAGAAATTTTTAGTTCTTTACAAGGCTTTTTTGTTTACGGATTAAAACAAAAGACTTTTACTGTTCAAGAAATCATAGATGCCTATGAGTATAATTCAGAGGAAACAAAAGAGTTGTTTTCAGAAAAAGTGAAGGCATTAGTAGATTAAGGAGTCCGAGCTAAACTTTTAAATTATAGAATCTAAGCCTTGCACCCTTTTAAGAAAATGTGAGGCTTGAGGTGTTAAAGAAGAACAGAAGCCTAGGGGTCAGGGCTAAACTTTTAACTTTTTATTTAAACAATTTAGAATGCTTGCCAACTTCCACCAAAACCAACTCTACTTCATCGTTATTGATTTTATAGATGAGTAGTAAATCAGGTTTGATGTGGCACTCTCTACATCCTTTATAGTTGCCTATCAGAAAATGATCTTTGTATTTTTCATCCAAACTTTCACCATTAGCAAGTTTTACAACAATAGCTAAAATAAGTTCTTGCTCAGATGAAGCAAGCTTTTTGTATGCTTTTTTAAACGAAGAGGTACGAAAGATGGCGTATTTCATGACTCAAGATCAGCTTTTAATGCTTCGATAGAATCGAATGATTTTCCTTCTCTTTTTTCTAACTCTTTGAGTGCTTTTTTCATTCGCTCTGTTGGCACTTTTAACTCGAAAGGAATAGAATACGTCATAGCGACTTGCTTACAAAAAAGGTTAATTCCTTCACTCAAACTCATACCATACTGCTTTAATACTTCCGAGGCAATAAGCTTTGTCTCTTCATCGATGCGAACGCTCGTACTGGTTCTCATGACATCTCCTTTTTTGTAAAATTGTACCACAAACGTAGTACAAATACAACTCATTTAATGACATTTTTGGGAAGAATAGAGAAAGTTAAAAGAAGAAGCTCCGCCTCAAACGAGGCGGAGGAGAGAATTAGAATTTGTAGTTCGCTCTAAATCTCATATCGCTTGTATTTTTTGTAGATGCTGTTTCTACTTTGCCATCTTCATACTCTAAAGAGAGTGTTAACCCTTTAATAGATGGAAGATCGTAAGAAACTTGTGCTTCTAAGTACGTAGACTCTGTATCAGCAGTTGCACCGTTCAATACAGTTCCTGTAACCGTTGGTCTGTCTTGATTGATTTTTGCATATTGACCTAAGACTTTAAGACCAGTAACACCGACTTTTGAAAAGTCATAACCTACTTCAACTTTGTAGGCATCTGTATTTGCTCCAGAAGTTACTTCCGCACCTTTGATGAGTGGAGCTGTATAGGTTGTTGGGCCATTTCCTGCACCTAAAAGAACAGATTGGTCACTCGATACGGTACTATACGCAAAAGATGCATTAAAGCCTGCTAGCTCTTTAAAGCCAACACGTCCTTGGTACATATCGCCTTCAACATGGAAACTATCAAATGTAGCATTTGATGTTCTAGAACCACGGTATGTTGCATCAAAAAGCACTTTTGCATTGCTTAAAGGCAATACATAGTTACCCTCTGCGTAGAAAACATTGGCATCGCCACCATCAGTGAATTCAACAGCATTAACAAAGAGGTATTGACCTGTTAAGGTTAAGTTTGTGATAGACTTGTTAATCGCAGCAGCTGTGTAAGCACCATCAAATCCAAAAACGTTTGATCCCGCAGTCGTGCCTGTTCCGTAGAATACTGCTTCTTTTTTAAAGCTAGGCATCTCTGAATCAGCACCCGCAACACTTCTGTCATAATCCGATGTTCTACCTTGGAATTTATCAGAGTAACCCGCAACTAAGGTTGTGTTTGGAAGGTCTGTGTTAATAAGAACAGCTGCTTGGAACGCTTCTTTGAACATACGTGAGCCAGAGCTTGCTACAAGTGGACTTGCAATAAATTGGCGACCCACTTTAGCCGTTGTTTTACCAATGGTATAAGTAACATATGCTTCTGAAAGTACTGCACCTGAACCGTACATATCTGTACCGTAAAGATTTTTTGCATTACTGTCAGCAAAAGGAGCATAGTTTGACTGGAATGTCGTACCAAGGCTCAAACCATACAATGAATCTGTGACATAACCAAGCATAACACCTGTAGAGAAAATGTCAGCGTTACCTTTCGCTAGTGTATTCGTATTTTGATCACCCGTATCTCTATCGAAATACCAAGCTCTTAATTCACCCGTTACTTTACCGTTCTTAAATGCATCAGCAAGTGTATCTGCTGCGAATGAGCTAGACGCGAGTCCAGCAACGACGATAGCCACCAAGCTAAGTTTAGCTAATTTCATATTGCCTCCTAAATGCAGATTAGACTTCTCTCATACCCTCATGCAATAGAATGAGCTAAGTTATGTAAGAAGTCTGTCAAAATCTTACATCAACTGTATAGCATGAAAATAGCATAGAAATTTAAGACTATTTTAAAAAATATAAGGTGTTAAATATTTAACAGTAAAAAGTTCAGAAGAAAAAAAAGATTTACAGCTTGACTTTAGTTAGATATCTAATTATAATTTCTGCAATATTACAAGTGAAAACTTAGTAGCATGGTGCCAATTAATTAGATATAAAACTATATCTGATGCAAAAGATATTGCTTTCATCAATACAATAATGCATCACACTCAAAAATAAATTTCTAAAAGGAAAAGATATGAAATATACTCTCTTATGCACTTTAGCCATTATGGCTAGTAGTCTATTCGCAGCACCAGAATCAATCAAAATAGGTGATGAACAATCCTTAAAAACGTTTTCATCGACAGCCTATCCAAAGCAAGTCACAGAAATCATCCCAAATAAAGTCTATCATGTCATGGGATATGCACACAGTAATGCGAGCTTTATCATTGGTGATACATCGGTTATTTTAATTGATACACTTGATTCGGAATCAAGAGCGATGATGTTGAAGAAAATTATTGCAGAGCATACCAATAAGCCTGTAAAAACGATTATTTATACCCATGGTCATCCCGATCATAGAGGCGGTGCTGGGGTTTTTATGGATACTCAGCCAGAAATTATTGCGGCTGCTCCACTCAAACCAGTTTTAGGAAAAATGAATGCTTTAAAAGAGGTCTTTGATCTACGGAGCATCAGGCAACATGGCTATGCGTTAAGTGATGAAGAAGCGGTCTCTCAAGGCATTGGCATCCGTGAGGGCATCACTACAAAACAAGGCGATAAACAACTTTTTGTTGCACCAAACACTCTTATTACGGAGCGAAAAGTAGTGCGTGAAATTGACGGTGTGACCTTTGAACTAAATGGCGTTCTTGGGGAGACAGATGATCATTTCTTAATTTGGCTACCTTCCTACAAAGTGCTTTTCAGTGGCGATAATTATTATGGTTGTTGGCCAAATATCTCTCCAATTCGCGGTGGTCAATATCGTGATATAAGTGCATGGATTGATACGTTAGAAAAAATGCTCTCGTATAATGCCAAGTATGTTTTACCTGGGCATACGCGTCCACTTATGGGTGAGTCTAATGTTAAAGAAGTTCTCACAAATTACCATGATGCTATTGAGTTTGTCTTTATCGAAACGCTTAAATCTATCAATCAAGGTCTAAGTATAGACCAAGTCGCTGAAGCGGTTAAATTGCCCGAGAAATGGGCTAAACTTCCTTACCTTGGTGAATATTATGGAACGGTTGAGTGGACTGTTCGGGGTATATTTACTGGCTATATTGGGTGGTTTGATGGCAACCCAACAAAACTGCATCCTTTACCCGCAAAAGAGCATGCTCAAAAGACCATTGCACTTATGGGTGGTAAAAAAACTGTCATGAGAGCGATACAAGATGCTTTAAATAAAAAAGATGCACAGTGGGCTATTGAATTAGCAGATATTATTTTGGCGGTAGAGAGCAACAATAAGGCTGTTAAACAGTATAAAGCACAAGGTCTTATCATCTTAGCGCACAAGGAAACAAGTGCAAACGGACGGCATTATTACTTTGCTTATGCTAAAGAGTTATTGGCTGATTAAGCGTGACATTTTGTAAAGGGGTAAGATAAAATCTGTCTTATCTCTTTACAAGCCCCTGACGCCATGCATATACCGCAACTTTGGTTCGATCCGTTAAATAGAGTTTACTTAAAATATTGCTAACATGCGATTTTACAGTTTTTTCTGAGATATTAAGATGCGTTGCAATATCCATATTTGACAATCCTTCTGCAATATAATGCAACACTTCCATTTCGCGACTTGTTAAATCCTCATGGAACTGTTCATCTTCCATTTTTAGTGTGACAACCTTTTCGAGAGCTTTAGCGACACGCGAACTTATGATACTTTCTCCTCGTGCCGCTTTTCGCACGGTACGAATAAGGTCTTCAGGCGTTGTATCTTTGAGTATATACGAAATAGCTCCTGCTTGTGTTGTTGGCACCACATATTCATCACCTTCGTGTGAAGTTACCATGATAATCTGACTACGAGGGCTCACTTTTTTAATCTGCCGTATTGTTTCAACGGCTGGCTTATCGGGCATAAATAGATCAAGCAATACAACATCAGGAGCATAGTGCATCGCAGCACTCACCGCTTCCATACCCGATTCCACAACGGCCATCACTTGAATATCTTCGGCGGTGGAAAGAAAGGCCGTTAGCCCTTTGCGCACCATTGCATGGTCGTCAGCAAGAATAAGTGTGATTTTTTCAGTCATGATTCATTTCTCCATGAAAGGGTGATTTGACTTCCCACACCTACGGTACTTTGAATGTCTAATGTTCCATCTGGCAGCTCTTGTACGCGTTCATGCATGGAAACAAGCCCGAGTCCTCCTGTTTTTTGCGCAGTCATAAAGCCTACTCCGTTATCGGTAATCGTAAGGGTAATAGTATCGTCGTTTCTTTCACTTGCGATCACGATCTTAGACGCCTTACCATGGCGCACTGCATTGATGAGCGATTCTTGAACAATGCGTAAAATATGATGCTCCGTATATGCATTACACTGAAGGAGTTCAGCATACTTTAGTTCTATGCTTATGCCAAAACGGCGCTTGAAATCTTCTGCAATCATAACGATACGTTCAAAAAATGAAGTGTTATTGCCTTCGGTGGGGTGCAGTTGCGTGATAATTTCCATAAGATCATGCTGTGCTTCACGCGTGATGGCTTCCGCCTCAAAGATATGTTCACCAGCAATTTCCATTGCGGCTGACTTAGTCTTGATGGTTGCTAGTTGTAAACCCAAAGCAAAGAGCTTCTGTTTTACCGTATCGTGAAGTTCACGCGCCAGACGGTTTCGCTCATCACTTATGGCAAGATTTTGTTTCAAATTCAGATACATCTCCAAATCCCGTGCCATGTTATTAAGATGTTCACTATGCCGCATCAGTACATCATCATTTGGCAGAGAAATCTTCTTTTGAAAGTTACCTTGCCGCCAGCTTTCAGTAATCTCATTCATCTTTTGCAATTGCTTCGTTACATAACGAGATGCAATGAGTCCACAGATAATACCTATCGGCACCGAAAGCAATAAAACCTTACCCCATATGTGAAACAGAAAAAGCATGACACTCTTAAACTGTATCCATGGATCAAATTCAGCAATATACACAATGCGTAAATGCCCGATGCGTTCTTCATTGTCATGCTTTATGAGTTCCTTATCCGCTAAAATAGGTCCATTTTTTGCTAGCCATTGAACACTGTTTTTTACTGCGTACTGACTTTTTATTTTACTAAGATAAGGTGATATTTTGTTTGAAAAATTATCAAAATCCGAAAATACGAGAGAACCGTTTTTATCGATAATCTCGATATACACTTCAGGAGAACTAGAGCTCGTAATACGGTAAATCGAAGAACCGCTACCCTGCTCCAAGTTTATCAATTTTTCACGGATATTATTGCGAGCTTTGTTCAACCATTCGACGCTATTCGTATCAAGAATGGCTTGTGTAACAATAAGCTCTTCACTGTCTATTATTCTTTCAACATTTTCAAGCGTAATGGCTGTATGAAAATTAGTGTAATTGTTTATGCTGTTGAGCATTATGGCAATTAAGATTATGGCAAAAAAAGAAAGCAACGCATAGCTTATCGCAAGCTGACACCACAAACGATTCATAAAAGTCAGATAATAGTTGAATAAATTTTTCATACCTTCATTATAAAATAATTTTCAAAAAAATACATCAGTCTAAAGTCTGATGCGTCATTATTGGTTGTATCTCATACTTTAGACCGATGTGCAAAATATAATAATCCGCTATATTTCCAAACAAGAAAATCACACTCAAAAGGAGCTATACTATGCCATACAATTCACGTTTAATCTCATTAAAGAGTCTGGCTATACTTACTACAATGTTAACCATAAATGCCTTTGGTACAAGCATTCCAAGTCGTCCTGAGCCTATACAAACAAAGCAGGTTACATCTTCGTTATTTGCAGAGGAAAACTGGGCTTTTGCACTTGGTGGTGGCGTGATGTATAGAGCAAAATATGAAGGTTCGGACAATTACCATGCTGTATTTATCCCTGATATCTCAGCTCGGTATAAAGACGGTTTGATTTTTGCAAATTGGAATGGGATCGGAAGCTATCCTATTTACGGAGAAAACTATAAAATCGGTGCTTCAATAAGCCCCTCTTTTGGTAGAAAAGAAAAGGATGATAGAGAAAATCTACGAGGCATGGGCGATATTGATACGGGAATAGTAGTCAATCTTCTTGGAGAATATGATTTTGGTCCTATGAAACTTTCAGGCAAAATCTCAAAGGGAGATAAAGAATATGGAACAACGGCAAAACTAGAAATAGGCAAGATATTCGCACTGACAGAAAAGCTTAAGTTAAAGGTTGCTGCGGGTAATACATGGGCGGATGAAGAGCATATGCAAAGTTATTTTGGCGTTTCTCCAGCACAATCAATGCGTTCTGGCTATAACCAATATGAGGCCAAATCAGGTATTAAATCTGCTGGAGTTTCAATCGGTACATTCTATTCGATAACTAAAAGTTGGGAAGCAAGAGCTATGGTCACGGCAGATAAATTTTTAGATGATGCTGCGGATAGTCCACTCACAAAAAAAGATTTGAACACGGCTACCATGGTCACTTTAAGCTATAAATTCTAATCTGAAAATAACGTGGTCTTGTCATAATCTGTTTCAAAGTTTAGCTCCGCTCCCTTTTATTATTATTTTATTTAAGAGAGCGAAGCCTTTCAATTTTTGGTTAAAAAGTTAATACATGACATGAAAATAGATTCATCTCAAAATCCACTCTTTAATCTTCTCGATATGCTCCATAAAAGAGGACTCCTGTTCACTCTCTTTGCTCATCGGTGGAAGTATATGCTCATAATAGGTGTCTTTCAAAAATTTGCGTAAAATGCCTTCCCCGATAAACGGTTGATCGTCATTAAGAGCCTTAACGGCTTTGAGTAGTTGGCGTATATCGTACTGAAGTGGGTTGATGTCAGGGACTTGTTTGTTGAGATTGAGAAGCGTATAAACCGCAATTCTTGCCGTTCTTACGGACGATTCCATCGTAAAAACGATGTCATTGTTTGTCTCGACAAATTGACCGATTAGGCCTAGATTTTTACATCCTTTTGGGACGATTCTTGGGCGGTCACCTTTGGCTCTTGGCATAAACATGGAGGTAATATAGGGCATAAATGCGGTACGAACAATGGTATTTTTCAACACATTTTCCAAATCATCCTTGATGCCTAAGTGATAGCACAGCTCTGTGAGTATCTCATCGCCACTACACTCTGGCATCGTTTTTTTGACACAATTTCCCTCTTTATCCATAAACAAAGCATAAAGCCAAATCACCAAAATGTCATCAGGTTGTCCTATAAAATGAGGTTGCCTGTTGCACGTGAAGCTCATCAACCAATTAGAATCGGTGATGGTGATGATGCCACCCGTAACCGTTTTACCCGAATAGGGGTCATTCACCGAAAGCTTTTTTAATTTTTCCACAAAGGCTGAGGGTTTACATGTAAGCGTTGCTGACTCCCAAGAGGAGTGCTCTATGGTGCTGCAAAATTTCTCTGGCTTGCCAAAAACTTCTGATTTTTTCGCTAAATTTTTCCACAATTTCCAACCCGAACTTTGCCCACTCGTTGTGTTGTCGATGCTGATAATGGGAGCGGTATGATTGTCTCCATAAAAGGTATCTTCGGTCATAGAACCCGTCGTAACGATGACATAATCATCTCTACCAACGGCGATTTTAGCACTTTTCTCATTGTGAATCGTCACGATATTCTCGACTATTTTTTCATTATGTGTCATCGTAATTTCTAAATCTTCCACCAACGTATCAAACTGAAACTGCACCCCTTTTTCCTGTAATAATTTTCGCAATGGGGATATAAAGGTGTCGTATTGGTTGTATTTGGGGAAGACCAATGCCGACAGATCTTTCATACCATCGAGTACATGTAAAAAACGGTGCATGTAGAGTTTACACTCGAGAACGCTATGCCAATTCTCAAACGCAAACATCGTGCGCCACAATGTCCAAAAATCACTGGCTAAAAAAGAGTCTGAAAAATAATCTTGCACCGTTACATCATCCAAGTCCTCTTTTTTCTTCAATAAGAGCTTAATAATGGCTAATTGATCTTTTTTAGACAATCCAAATTTACTAAAATCGGTAATGTGTCCTTTGTTATGGATGAAGCGAGCCTTGGAGTAGTTCGAGTCGTTGTCGTTGAGGAGTCTGTATTCATCCAGCACGCTGTAAGGTTCGGGTAATTCAACCGCAGGAACATCTTGAAACATATCCCAAAGATTTTCATAGGTCATATCCATTTCGCGTCCACCTCGAATGATATAACCCCCAGTGGCATTGCCAGCCCCATCCATTGAGCCGCCCTCGATCGATAGTTTTTCTAAAAAAGTAATGTTTTGAGCCAGAATGCGCCCATCGCGTATCAAATAAAAAGCAGCACTCAATCCCGCAATGCCACTGCCAACAATATACACCTTAGACTCATCGTAAGAGTAGGCAGGAATGCCTCTGTTTCGTTGGTAATTTCCGATTTGATCCGAAAAGGGCATCGTTTTTTGGGGAGTATTTCGCTGTATCTCTTTGCTAGAGTCGGGTTCGTGCTCTATGAAGGTCTGTGAGCTACCTAGCACGTTGTCAAATTTTGATGTATCTATTGTACTTTTTTGGTTACGCATAGTTTTCTCCTATGAATCATATTAACAGGTTTCATTATGCGATAGATGGGTCACAATATGGTGATTGAGCAGATGAATGTGAAGTAATATAAGGAGTCAGTAGGAGGATGGGATAAACTTTTAATTTTTCTTTTTAGCTTATCCCACCTCTTCGGCAGAAAAATTTAGCGGTTTTTTTTCAACAAAAATTCCCGTCCAACTTTAACTCTTGGAGTGCTTCCATAAGCGATGATGTCGGCAGTAGCATTGGTTTCACTCCAACGATCTGGAAGGAATGAGCCTGTACCGATGATGTCGATAGGAGCTTTTGCCCATGCCATCGAACGGCACTTTTGCGGTGTAAAACCCGAAGATGCGATGATGCGCACTTTTGAAAAACCTGCATTATCGAGGTTTTCTCGCATACTCCAAATAGCTGCGGCAGAAACGCCTGTGCCAATAAGATCGTGCAGTTCCGCTTCGGTACGGTAGTCACGCACAGCGTCAGGTGCATGGCGACCTAAAACATCATAGCTTTTTTGGGTGTCAAGTCCCTCTAAAAAACGTCCACCGTGGGTGTCGAGGCGTACGGCTATTTTTCCCTCTTGCGCTAAAGTAGCAAAAGCGTTGCACACTTCTAGGGTATCGGTGATTTCACGTCCGAAATAGTCTGCTAAGATGGGGATATTTTCTTTTGGGAAACATTCATGGAACATCTGAGCAGCTTTAAGTGTCGAGCCTGCATAGCCGATGAGCGCATGAGGAACCGTACCCAGACCTTTTTCTCGTCCAAAAAAATGCGCCGTTGCATCGGTCGCATTACCTATGAAACCGACCGCTCCCAGTTTACTTTGCGCAACTTTTGAGCCGACCGATGCGCCATACGCCATCATCTCAGCCATTTCTGTTCCTGCGCAATGGCGTGCGTCCATCGCTAAAAAAGCGACGTGGGGAAGTATTTGGCACATCTCATACGCGTTGTAAGCGGCGACACACGCTGAACCTAACTTTTGTAAAATGAGTGTTTCAAGCTCCGCCAGAAAAGCAAAAGAACCGCTGAGATAAAACAGAGGCTCCCCAGCCCCTACCCATTCGCCCTCTTCGTGCAGCACTTCGATGGTAACGCTCATGCCATGCTTTTGTGCTTGTGCTTGAGCCCATTCGGTAGCTAGGCGTGTTGCAGAAAGGACAGGACGGCGTAAAAAGAAAGCATACGTGACTTCGGTATCACCAAAATGTTCGATGATCGCTTTGGTATTGGAAAAATATTTATCTGTCCATGCAGATACATCAGGTTCATTACTGTTTTGCATACAGCTCCTTCTGTTTTCATTTTCACTTTATAGTCTCCTTTTGCTATACAATTGCTTAGAAGAAACGAAAATGTATCTAACTAGGTACTCTTTTGCACATAGACTAAAAGAAAATAATTAATTTTATGAATTTATTTTAAAAGCTATTTTCATGCTACGAACTTGTTGTAATATTTTTTCACAAAACCCAAAATTAGGAGAAGTTATGGCAGTAAAAATTACAGATATCTGTATTTCATGTGGAGCCTGTATCGATGAGTGCCCAGTAGAAGCTATTGTAGATGATAGCGACAATCCAACAGGTGCAGATATTTATTATGTTTATGCAGACAAATGTGTTGAGTGTGTAGGTCACCATTCATCACCTGCATGTATGGAAGCCTGTCCAACAGAAGGCTGCATCGTTTTAGATGCTTAATACATTGGTTCGTAACCGCTAGTCTAAAAGTGGTTGAAGCTAAAGACTTTAGTTTCAACCACTTCTCCTCCAACACTCATTAAAAGATCGGGCACTCTTTACCATAGCAATACTGGTTAAATTTCTTCTGATCGCATTTTGTTTCCATCTCCGCTAAAAGTTTGACATTTAAAAACGTCTCAGACAATGATGAAGCGATGTTGAGCGCTGTCCACACCTCTCTATGACAACAACGAGCTGCTTCATACTCCGCGATTTTTCCAAGCACTGCATACGTGACTTTTTGCGCTTGGCTTCGTGCTTTTTTTGCCACAGGTGAAGACTCTAACACAATGGCAAAACCAATGCCCACACCACTGGCTGCTCCACAAATGCCTAAAAATCCACATGATCCACCCATCACACTAGAACCTCTTGAAAGCGCTGTTTTCAGAGCGCTTTCGCTGACTTTGCCACCACTGTTTTTATACGCCGTCACAATGATAGCAGGCACCATCACATGGTGTTCTGGTCCGTGTTTGGGGATGCTAGGATGCTCTCGGATCTGCTGAAATAGTTTAAGCATATCGCGCTCTTTAGATGTTTTACAGATATGCTCTATCACCACTAACGCCTCTTTAGCATGGCACGCATCGCACACATAATGTCCCGCTTTGCATGTCACACTTTGGTGGCTCACACTGCCACAGTAGTAGCATGTAGCTTCTTGCAATGTCGCCTCATACACAAGCTCCGATGTGCACACCATACAGTTATGGCTCTGTTTTGGTGGTGTTAAACCAAACGAAATTTTCACCGTTGGTTTGGGACTCAGGAAAAGGCTCGGTTTTGCCTCAGGAGGTGTCGCACAACAACAGCTCTGCCCCTCTTGGTTACGCACATCTCCTTTGGCATCCAGTATAAACAGCTCGCTTTCCAACCGTTTGGCTAAAGCCTCATCAATGCGTGTTTTAATGCCCTTAAAAAGTGTGATACCATTTTCAAAGGTAAGGCTTTCGGCAATTCCTTTGAAGATCACGTCAACCTGTTTTTGCGCATTTGGCTTGTGCGCCTCAAACGTGAGCGAGTAAAAGGTGTGCCCCTGCACTTCACGGTAAAAAAAACGTTTAATAAGCGAAATATTTTCAAACCCACTCTCACGAAGAAGCCCTAAAAGATGGGCTTGCGTAAGCGCTCCACCGATGCACTCACCGCTTAGTTTCGCGTCATTGCGAATGATGGCACTCGCCTCTTCATCGCAGATGACATCAGAAACCACAAGCCTTCCACCTTTTTTTAAGACTCGAAAGATTTCTGCAAACAGCTTGCGTTTGTGACTGGAAAGGTTCAGCACGCAGTTGGAGGTGATGACATCAAAACGCTCATCTTCCTCTGGCAATGCTTCAAGATAGCCTTTTTTAAAGTTTAGATTATTATATCCTAGGCTTTGTGCCACTTCTTCCGTGCCACTTCGGGCAATTTTCAGCATGGAATCCAACATATCGACTCCGACAACACGCCCACTTTTACCTACCAGTTTAGAGGCGATGAAACACTCAATGCCTCTGCCAGAACCTAAGTCTAACATCGACTCGCCCTGCTTTAGCTTCGCATCTAAGATGGGACTGCCACAGCCATACCCACGGAATCGCAAATGCACAGGAATATGCGAAAGGTACTGCTCTTCGTAGCACGCAGGATTGAGGATGCTTTCTTTGTCCGCCAATGCCGCGTCATGGTAAAAAGCTTTTACCAATCGCAACGATTCGCTCTCGCCTGGAGCAAGCAGACAATTCGCATGGGTATGTGCCACACCCTCATTTGCCCCACAACTCTGTAAAATGTCGCCCATTTCTAGGCATAAAGCAGGTTTTTCAAGTCTATCGTAACGCTTTGCTTCTTGACAAATCAGCCATAACGCAAGTTTCTCTAAAAGTGGCTCATACAGGTCATTGCCCATAAAGGTTTTGGCATGAGCAAAGCTATGGTCTAAGTCGCCACCTCCAAGTAAAAAACGAAGAGGCGAAGTCAGTGACGTAATGGACTGTGAAGCAATTGCTTTAGCCACCTTACTCCTCAGTGCTTCAGTAATGCTTTTTCCTTCCATTAAAAGCGCACTCTCCCCAACCATCGCGGCACTGGGGTAAAAATGCCCATCGTACCCTAACGCAATGGAACTGCGTCCCGAGCTAGAGCCATCGTGTACCGTGCCTTTCGGGGCGAAGATTTGTGTTTTGAGCGCTTCAAAATTGTCGATGACTAAGCCTAATTTTTGCGCTTTTTGATACGCGTTGATGAGGGTTTTAAAGAGAACATCGTGCGCGATAAAGCCCTCATTTTCACCACGTCCGCGCGAAAAATACCACAAGCAATGCAAATGCCCCGCTTTAAGCTCACTTGATAATGCTACAATTTCTTCTAAACTCTGAATATTTAAAGGATGCAAACAAACGGAAAGAGAGAACGAATAACCCGCTTTTTGAAGCCAAGCAATGTTTCGCTCTAACTTCTCAAAACTCCCCTCACCTCGAATCGCATCATGCTCATAAGGAAGTCCATCAAGACTGATTTGAAAGTGCAGTCGCGATGTGGGAAATGCTTGTTGGCTAAAGACTTTTTCAAGCAACATGCCATTGCTCAAGATGACCACTTCGGTATCGCTCAGTGCTAAAATCATCTGGGTTAAAGCAAGTAGATCAGGATGCACCAACGGTTCACCACCACTGATGATGAAAAGACGACACCCCAGCGTGTACGCCTCGTTTACATGTACAATTATTTCTTCCAAACTCAGCATATCTTTCTCTGTGGGTGCAGAGCTAAAAAGGCAGTGTGAACAGGTAAGATTGCAACGATTGGTCAGGTGTATCCAAAACTCTTGGAGTGTTGTTTGAGAGGGTTTTTTTGGTACATACACTAAAGGATTGGGTGCAGAGATGCGGTGTTGTAACTGCTGATATCCCACTGTATTTTCACCATTTTGCAACAACTCATCCGCACTCGCATTGGGCACAAACCAGTCCGCACTGTGACGATGCACGTAAATAGAGCATCCCTCAAAAACCATTCTTTGCCAGTTATTTTTCATACGCTTCTAACCTCTTCTTGACACGTTGTTTTAAAACCATCGACACCACCACAAGTACTATCAATAACCCAACTGAGATGTAAAACTCCCTACTTCCAAAACTCAGCGACTGCGCACCTATGTTGGCATATACCAAAACACCTGGAAACATGCCCAAAAGCGTTGCGAAGAAAAAATCACGGTAGCGAATCGTTGAAAATCCTGCGCTGTAACTGATGATATTAAAAGGAACGAGTGGCACAAGACGAAGAAGTAAAATCATCACAAAACCATGCTTTTTGACACGAGTTTGAAAGTTAATCAGTTTTTCATGCGCCAATTTTTCACGCATTTTGTTCCCATAAAGTCGTGCAAGGTAAAATGACAACGTACCGCCACACAGTGCGCCGAAAACAATGTAAAGACTTCCCCACGCAAAGCCAAAAATAAGCCCACCTGCAAGGGCTAAAATGCCATCAGGAAAAAAAATAAGTGGTGCCAATGTGAAAAGAAGTATGAAGATAAGCGGTGCGTAGATGCCAAAGCTAAGCACAAAGGTCTTGATCGATTCGACGTGTGAAAAGGAGAGAATACCATTTTTATAAAAAACAAACATCAAAAGCCCAAAGGCTAAAAAAAGAATGACTTTTTTTATGCGTTATCCTTTAAGGCGCTGATCATCTGACGTGAGCTAAAACGGTTGTACCATTTTTTAAGTGTGCCCTGCTCTTCTTGTTTCATCTCAAATGCAGGGTTAAAAATGAGATCAAGCAGATGCAC
Organism: Pseudomonadota bacterium; assembly: GCA_017860615.1. Classification (GTDB taxonomy): domain Bacteria; phylum Campylobacterota; class Campylobacteria; order Campylobacterales; family Sulfurospirillaceae; genus Sulfurospirillum. The sequence goes on from JAGDMU010000005.1 coordinate 88,591, forward strand.
GCCATTTTTGCCCCCTTTGCTCATGGACTCAGCGCAACTTTGGCAGTAACTCACGATGCTTTCACATTCCGTTTGGTGGGCGCGTGTGCGCATCTGTTCATGTGCCAATGCCGCATGGGTAGACTCCAACATGCCGCCACTACCACAACACAAGGTTTTTTCACGGTTATTTTTAAACTCTTCATAGGGCAGTTGTAAAACGTCTAAAAGCGCTCGAACATCATCGTGTATTTTTGTTTCATAACGTGTCGGGCATGGGTCATGCAGTGCCATCATAGGAGTGTTTTTATGACGCTCTTTTGCACTAACAGGTAGTCCAATCTCTTTTAAGAGTGAATAGAGTGAAATGATTTTGATATGTGGCGCATAGGTTTTAAGACTCATAAAACAGTTCTCACACGCCGTTACAACGGTAGTTGCGCCCATACTTGCCAAGTCTGTTTCAAGCTGTGAGTGGTATGTGTTAAACTGTTTCATGTCACCCATCATACGCGTAGGGGTACCACAGCACTGCTGAATAATGCCAATACCTGAGCATTTGGTCTGTAAATAATTAAATACCGTATGAACAAGACTCGGAGAGTACGAACTAAGTGCACATCCTGGCATAAATGCCATGTGGGTGTACTCTCCTTTGGTAAACTTTTTTGTAGTAGAAAAAAGTTTTGAAAAACTACTTTTTTGGTGAAAGATTACGCCACCATACCCATACTTTTTCAACACTTTTTTATCTTCCGCATAACTCTTTTTAGAAGCGGTAAACACTCCTCCAAAATCAATATCTTTAGGACACATATGCACACATAACCCGCAATTTGCACACGCAAACGCCATCTGCGAACTTGGAAGTTCTGTTGTAAATTTTGTAAGCAATTTTTTGGGTGAAATGGTAAAACTGTAGAGCATCGGACAGCCCTTCATACAGCTCCTACAATCCAAACACTCACGCTCATACGCTTTGATCTTAGCGTCCACGATACACCCGCTTGATAAGATAGATCAAAATAGAAACAGAAAAGAGAATCAAAAGCCCGTAAACAATGGTCTTTGCCCCACCTGTGAGCATCTCTCCTGCATAGGAGTACACAAGCGTTGCAGGCAGTTGTCCCACACCTGTAGCCAATAAAAATGAGCGAAGTTTCATCGACGTGAGTCCTGCAGCATAACTCACCACATCAAACGAGATAAACGGAAGCAGCCTTGCGATGAGGATCGCATAAACGCCATGCCTTTCAAAAAAGGCATCAACACTCTCTAACGCCATTTTACTGGTCAGCTTTTCCACCACATCACGCCCCAAAAATTTGGCGATGTAAAAACACAACAATGCCCCAACCATGGCACTTACCCAAGAAAGAGCAGCTCCATACATCCAACCAAACAGTGCGGCATTGGCAAAGGTGATGAGAAACGCTGGCAAAGGTGCGAGTATGGCTTGAAAGACCATCAGCAAAAACGAAATGAGAGGTGCGAGTATACCAAACGAGAGGATGTACTCTTTGATTTTATCAATGTCCAAACTTTGAAACAGCGCCACTAATTCAAAAAAATAGTTTCTGCTTTGAGGACAGATGAAAAAGAGGGTAAGCGCGACACTACTTAAAAGCAGTATCGCGATTTTAGAAGGTTTGAGCATTATTTGCTAACGGCTAAAACGTCTTTGATTTTATCGCGTGGCCAACCGTATTGACCGTCTTTAAGCGTTAAAAGTTGCTCTTTTTTGAGCCCTTTTTCTAAGAAAAAGTCATACGCTCTATCTGCTCCTCCACCGCCTCTTGGGCAGACGATAATCACTTTTTGATCAGGCTTGATGTTAGGAATAATAGCCGCTAATCTTGCTTTTTCATCATCCGTTTTGACAGGATACGCATAGGTATCAAGCGCACCTTTGAGGTGTTCTTCCTCAAAATCTTTCTTCTCTTGGATGTCCACCAAGACGATTTTAGAGGCGTCTTCACGCATCAATTTTGCAGTCGCTTCTGCATCAATATAGTTATATTTAGCCTTTGGCTCAACTTTTCCACCACATCCAATGAGCAATAATGCTGCAAAGAGTAACGCTAACAATGAAGAGAGTTTCATCGATTCTCCTAAAGGAAATTTTTTCATGTAAGGATTTGGGAATAGACTTCTTTCATAACCCTTGAAAAGATAAAGAGTTTGCTCAGAGTGCATTAATTTTTGAAACTCAAAATTGAGTCATAGCTGAAGCTATGGCGATGTTTTTAGTTTCAAAAAGTGATGGGCTATCAGCAACACTCTTTTTCAAGGGGTTATGAAAGAAGTCTAATGTATCAAAAAGAGCAGTTTCATGTCACTTTTGATGTACGCTTAAACCTTAAGCCATTACATGAGTTAGGTGGTATGATAAGCTTTTGTGACTTAGAAAAAGGTTAACACGGTCAATGTTTGTTGACTACTTTTGCTATAATAGCGCTTTGACGCGTAAGGACTTAAATCGTGAAAACTGAACATGAGATTCTACAATATATCGATAATACACCTGCTTTAAAAGCTTTTTTCCAAAGCCCTCCTTTGCGTGTAGAAGAGATTGGAGATGGTAACTTAAATTTTATCTTTCGCATTCGTGACGAAAGTGGAGCTTCACTCATTCTCAAATACGCAGCGCCCTATCTTAGGCTATTGGGTGAAGATTTTCCTCTCCCGCAAAATCGTATTTGCGTCGAGATGCACACACTAACCTATTTTAAAAGCATTGCGCCTGCATTCATCCCTCGTATGTATCACCTCGATGAAGAGGCGTTTTGTTTTACCATGGAAGATCTAGCAGGTTATCAGCTCTTACAAACGGCTCAATTCGATCAGTTTATCGCCCCCTCCGTGTACTCCAAACTAGGCTCGTTTTTAGCAACCCTTTATACCAAAGCACCTCCACCAAAGCATGAAGTACATTACTATGAAAACGCAACCCTAAAACGCATCAGTGAAGAGTATATTTTTATCTTTCCATACATTGAAAATCACCCTGCTCTGATACTTCCTTCCCATTTTACGCCTTCGCCTAAAAGTCCTCTGTTTATGCAGAACATTGAACAGCTCTTACATCTTTTTCAAACGGAAAAAGAGTGTTTGATTCACGGCGATTTCCACACAGGTTCGGTGATGATCAAGCATGAAAGTCTTGCCATTATTGATGCCGAATTTTCACTTTTTGCCCCTTTGGGATTTGACATCGGCACACTCTTTGCGCACATCATTTTTGGTGAGATTTACAACTGCTTTGAGAAAAAACCTGTTCAGTTTCAGCCCATTATTCGTTCCCTTTGGAAAACCTTTGCAAAGAGTATTGGCAATGTTCCTGAACACATCGTGCAGCAGAGTGTTGGGTTTTGTGGAGCGGAGCTTTCACGCCGTTTGGTAGTCCCTGCTAAAGCCAAACCTCTTGAAGCTATACGCACGTTGGAAGGAAAAACCAACGCTTATACCGTGTGTGAAAAACTCAGCATTGAAATGGTTGAGCGCTTTTTAGAGATGAAAAGCGTGGAAGATTTTATCAGCCTTGTGGAGCGGCATTTATGCGTCAAAACGCGCTGATTCTTTTTATGAAAGCTCCCGTGCTTGGTCGTGTGAAAACACGCCTTGCGCAAAGCCTTGGCGAGGAGTCTGCTACCACGCTGTACCGCTTGATGTGCGAACACCTCCTCACGCTGCCACACAACAGCGATGTTATGGTAGCTTATGATGATGAAGCAAGAGCCTCTTTGCCTCCTTACTTAGAAGGAACACCTCTTTTTTATCAAACGGGTGATGATTTGGGAGCGCGGATGAAAAACGCCTTTGAAACGGTGTTTGCTCAAGGCTATAAGAGCGCTATCTTGGTGGGTTCTGACATCCCCGAAGTAGATGAGCGCATTTTAGACGAAGCCTTTACCTTACTTGCTCAAAACGATGCGATTCTTAGCCAAACACACGATGGTGGGTACTACCTCATCGGCTTTCATCAAAAGACGTTTTGCAAAGCTGCATTTGAGGGCATTGCGTATAGCCAAAGCGATGTGTATGCCAACACCCTTTTAAAACTCGTACATCTACGTGTAGCGCAAGGTGTTATGCTTCGGGACATTGACACGTTAGACGATTTGCGTACATTTTTAAAAACTGCATTTTCAAGCCCTTTGTGTGATTTTGCTAAACACGCTTTAAAGGCACTTCCTAAAATCAGTGTGATTATCCCTGTATACCATGAAGATGAAACATTGCTTCTCACCATAACGCATTTAAGGGCTATGGCTTACACCCAATCTTATGAAATTATTGTCGTTGATACCCATGCCATTACCACAGTACACCGCTTCACGCTTGAAAATGTGCACCTAGCTTACGCCAAAAAAGGCAGAGCCAATCAGATGAACGAAGGTGCACTTAAAGCGCGCGGTGAAATACTGCTTTTTTTACACGCCGATACGCGAACACCACAGCACTGGGATAGATACGTAGAAGAAGCATTACAGCATCATACAGCAGGAGCATTTTCACTTGGAATTGATGATAAACACCCGGCACTTAGGTTGATCGAAATGATGGCAAATCTTCGCACCTCCATCACCCAACTTCCTTACGGCGACCAAGCCCATTTTTTCAAAACCTCTTTTTTCAAAAGTCTTGACGGCTACGCAAACATTCCCTTGATGGAAGATGTGGAGATGATGCAACGCCTAAAAAAACGAGGTGAGAAGATCGCTCTTTTAAAACCTAATGTCTTAACATCTGCTAGAAGATGGCATAAAGAGGGCATCCTTTACACGACGCTTCGCAACCGAGTTTTAAGTTTTCTCTATAGTGTAGGTCTTTCGCCAGAAAAATTAATCCAATACTATCAAACGCATCGAAACTAAATTCTGTATAATCGCTCATATCAAACTTTAGGAAAGCCATGTTACACGGTATCTTAACCCTTTTACTCTTTCAATTTATCGGAGAGTGTATCAGTAAATTTTTTGAGCTTAAAATCCCAGGTGCCATCATCGGCATGGTATTGCTCTTGCTCTTTTTAGTGATCAAAAAAGGAAGCTTTCATGCGCTTGATAGTTCCGTATTTTGGTTGTTACGTTATTTGCCACTTTTCATTATTCCTGCGGCTGCGGGCATTATCACCCAAGTCGAAACCATTTCCAATGAACTTTTTGCCATTCTTGCATCGCTCATTTTTGGAACATTTTTAGCCTTAGCGTTTAGTGCGAAACTTATGGATAGTTTGATCTCGCGAAAGGAAAAGCGATGAATATTGATGCACTTATTGCTTATGTGACCAGCACACCTTTAACGTGGATTATCATCACTATCAGTGCCTATAAAATCGGCGTTTTGATTTATGAAAAAAATGGTAAACACGCTTTATTACAACCTATTGTCATTGCTTATATCATTATGTTACCCATACTCATTGTGGCGCAAATTCCCTATAAACAGTATTTTGAATCTGTGAGCATTCTTCACTTTTTTCTAGGACCAGCTACGGTTGCGCTCGCACTTCCGTTGTATAAAAATCTTAAACTGATTCAAGCCTACTTTTTCCCTATTCTCATTACTCTTTTTGCGGGAGGCGTGTTTACGATACTTAGTGCACTTGGTATTTTGTGGCTCTTTGATGCTTCGAAAATTACAATGCTCTCCATGACTACGAAGTCTGTCACAGCACCCATTACACTCATCACCGCGCAAGACATCGGAGCGATTCCCTCTTTGGCGATGGGCTTTGTGGTGATTACAGGACTTTTGGGAGCACTCTTTGGCACTTTCGTTTTTAAACTCTTGAACATTAAACATGACGCGGCAAAAGGGTTTGCGTTAGGGCTTATCTCTCATGCTGTAGGAACAGCAAGAGCCTTTGAGATCAGCGAGAATGCTGCGGCATTTGCAGCGTTGGCGATGGGTTTAGTGGGCGTATTTATTGCTGTTTTATTGCCAATTGTGATTGGGCTTTTATAAAAATACGTTAAGAATATTTTGTAATCATCTGCCTAAAAATCTCATAAAGTTCGGGGAACGTTTCAAACCCTTCAATGCCAAGAAAATGCCCTCCGCGAGGGATTTCAAGAAGCGCACTATCGAGTTTGACTCCTAAAGTTTTGCTGATAGAAGGCGGTACATACATATCGTTATCAGAGAAGATGACATGCTTTTGAAGGGCATTGCGTGAGAGCTTTGCGTAGTCAAGCGCCACATCGACAAAAGGGTCAAGATTTGGGAAAACTTCAAGGGGTTTATCAAAGGGAGAGACTAAGATCATACCACCGAGCGTAAAGCTCTCTTGGAGGCTATCAAGGTAGCGCAAAAGGGCTACACAGCCTAAACTGTGCGCGACGATAAACATCTCATTGTTCGGTATACCGATCTTGTCATGAAGTTTTTCAAGCCATGCCTCAACATAAGGAGATTCTGGTGTTGGCATTCGCAACACTTCAACCTCTATGCCATACACCGCATAGACTTTTTCAACAAACCACGGAAACCAATGCTCATTCGGCGAAGCGTAGTAGCCATGAATAACCATTACTTTTTTCATTCTAGCCTCTTGTAGTATCTTTACAACTATGATACATCAAGAGTTTAAATAAATTGTTACTCGACCTTTTTTTCGTCCATTTGGTTGCTGCTCTCGACCATTGCATTGAGGCTTTTTTTCAACTTTTGCAACATACGGTTAACATGGATGAGATTTTCCGCTGATTGAATAGCGATGTCTTCGGTAGCGTTCACATTTTTATCAAACCTCTTCTTTTCATTCTCATCAATGCCCATATCTTCGATGACATCTTCGACTTCAAGCGCCAGTTGTTGCAGTTGAGAAACGGCATTTTCTGCTTTTTTGAGGGCATCCTCAGAGTCTTTCATCGCGAAATTGACCTTTTGAACAAAGAGCGAAATATGCGAAGAGGCTTCTTTAAGTTCATCTTCACTGTTGGCAGAGAGCGTTACAGGCTGAGTTGAGAAGCTACTTATATCGCCATGGGCTAGCTCTTTAGCTTTTTGTACAAAACCCTCTAAATGCTCGATGATCTCTTTGGTCATCACAAACGCATAGACGATGATAATCAAACCAACCAAAAGAGCGATGTATTGAAATTTGAGGAACATGTCGTTTTTGGCTTCGCTGTGGTCGGTGTAAAGCCACACGGCTTCATCCATCGCATTGAGGAGCTGCACATTTTTTTCATACACAAACGCCATATGCTTATTGATTTCACCCTCTTCTTTAATGATATGGTCTAAGTAAAGAATATACTCTTCCCAATACGCATTGGTCTCTTTAACAATAGCATACACTTCAGAGGAGCTTTTCACCGCTGGATCGTCCAAAAAGCTTTTGATGGTTTTGTTATAAAGGGCTTTAGCATCTTCAAAAACAAGTAAATCTTGCGCATTGGCGGTACGTAAATAACGGTTTACATACAGTCCCATACGTTGAGAGAGCATACGTTGGCGACCCGAAAGGTCTATGTGAATGTTACTAAGATTGGCTCCAACCATACGTTGAACAACGTTGTCAGAGAGTACTAAAAGTTTTTCGATACGAGGTGTGAGAACTTCCATATCGGAGCGTACCTCTTCGATCCCTGACTTTAACGCTTCAACTTCTTCACGAAATGGGAGCCAAAGACTCATAACCTCTTCGAGTTTGGTTTTGATACGCTCATTTTGTGGGGCATAAATACCTTTGGCATCATTACCGTATAAAAGGTCTTTGAGACTGTTTTCAAAAAGATTGACAGCCGTATTGAGTTCTCTAAAATCATTGGTATGACGATGCACAATGAAGAACACTTCTTTGCTCATCTTTTGTGAAAGCATACGCTGTTTACCTGCAATGTTGATAATATACGAATCTTTTTTACTCATCTGGTTCATCATCACGGTTAAAGAGATGATAAAAATGATAACAAACGACAACAATCCCCCAGCGAGGCGCATCTTTGCACTAATAGCAGTTGGCTTCATTTTAAAATGTCCTATTCATAAATATCTTTTAGCTCTTGAATATTCAAGATTACAACGCTGTTTTTTTCAATCTCAATGGTTCCATTACGGGTTAATTTATTTAAAATACGTGAAAGTGTCTCAGGCTGAATGTGCAACATATAGGCAATTTCATGTTTTTTAAGGCGATTAAACGTGGTAAGTTCATTCACCAGCATGTGTGCAACTTTTGCCGTTCCATCAAACACCACATCGCGGCTAATGATACACTGCATCTGCTGGATCATCTTAAACGACTCTTCCAAAATCTTGGTCATTAAACGATGGTTGGAATAGATCATCTCACGAAAAGGCTCACTCTGGATAGAAAGTACTGTGCTATCTTCCAAAAATTCAGCATTGGCGTAACAGCTGATAAAAAAGCTATCAATGAGCTTTGAGACATTGAAAATCAGTGAATTTGAGTAGAGTTTGTAGAGGAAGATTTCATTATCAAAACGATCAACTTTGTAAAACTTGACCGAGCCTTTCATAATATAATAAATCGAATCTTTGGTATCTTTTTCATAAAAGAGTACGTCACCTGCTTTATGGTGACGCACACTGCAAAATGAGGCTATTTTTTCGATATCTTCGAGCTCTAGTGAATCGAACAGTGGCAATGAAGAAATGAGTGCCAAAGAATCGTTTGCCATCAAACCTCTTTATGATTTATTGTTTAAAGGTAGCGTTTTCAACAATGATTTTGTAAAAATAGCCTGAACCAAAGTCTTTCTCAACGCTCACAACACCAGAGGCTGTCACGATGTCCCCAACTTTTGGAAGCTCTTTTGAAGTAAATACAATGCGCCCTACTTCACTTCCTTCACCCGTACCATCTTGAATATGAATCCAGTTACGTCCAATAATATTGGGCGATGCTTTAACCACCTTACCACGAATGGCAATGGTTTTGTCTTTCAAACTGGCACGTTTTTCCCATGCCTCTTTGATACTCATTGTATCTTTTTGTTTGTAAGGAGACTCTTTAACCTGCTCGCTAATCAGCTCTAAATTGCCTTTTTCAGGAACATTGGTGCGGTGCTGTAAGTTAGAAGCAAAAACGATTTCATCAAATTTACGGTTTAAGGCTTTACTCTCAAAGTTTTTAGCGCGTAATTCTTCGGTAAAACGAACTTCGGTTCCTTTTTCAATCTTAATACCCTCAACCGCGACCCAATATTTTTTCTTGGTGTCATCAATTTGCAAATAGGTATATCCACCGCCATTGATAGTATCGACAACGGTTCCTTCAAACACGTCACCCGCATGGAGGTTACCAATCAGTGCTAACGAAAGAGCTACTAATTTCATTTTATTCATTTTTTTCCTTTATTTGTCTATTTTTATACGATATTATCATCAGTAATGCTACCACAAAAGTACAAACATAAACCCAACCAGGAATCGGCACAGGATCGCCCGTAGCGTAAGAGTGCATACCTGCTAGGTAAAAGTTCACCCCAAAATAGGTCATCAAGATAGAAGCAAAACCTAAAAGAGAGAGTACGGCGAAGAGGTAATGAGAATAGAGTTTAGGCACAAGTCTTACATGTAAAATAATCGTGTAAACGATGATGGAAATATACGCCCATGTCTCTTTAGGGTCCCAGCCCCAGTAACGTCCCCACGACTCATTTGCCCACACACCGCCTAAAAAGTTACCGATGACTAAAAGAGAAAGCCCTAAAATAAGGGTGATTTCATTGATTGATGTAAGATGTTTAATGGTCGCAATAGTTTTAGAGGAAGTTCTAAAACTAAAAAGTACCAATGTGAAAAATCCCAATGCACATCCCAGCGCTAAAAAGCCGTAACTTGCCGTGATGATAGAAACGTGCACCGAGAGCCAAAACGATTTTAACACAGGCACAAGATTGGTAATCTCTGGGTCAATATGCCCAAGATGTGCTACAAACATAAAGATGCCCGCCATCATCACCGAACCTGAGAGTGCAAAGAGTGAACGACGCAAGAAAAGCATACAAAAAAGCAGGCACGACCACGCGATGTAAACGATGGACTCATACGTGTCGCTTAAAGGTGCATGACCGCTTATGTACCATCGAAGTGCCAAACCACAGGTATGGATAACAAACAGCAATGCGACGATGACAAAAAGCGTTTTGTCGATTTTTGTTGAAAATTTTTGAGGAGCAAAAACACGCCCAAAAGCGACGACTAAAAGTACCAAACCAAACAGCACATACACCAACGTTAAGCGCTCAAAAATCATCAGTTTATTAAAGAGTATTTCTACCTCAATGTGCGTATGTGATGGCATAATATCAGTGCCATACTTGGTTTGAAACGCTGAAAATATGGCGACATAAGAGAGCGCTTTGGCATAATCACGCTCGAACAATGCCCCAATAAAAGCCGTTGAACTCTCTTGCAGTTTTTCAGCCTCGACGCCTTCTAACTGCGCAAACATCTGCTCGAACGCTAGCCATGTATGGTTTGCATCATTCGGCAATGGGAAGATTTTAAAAAGTACCCCTTGGTAGAGCATAAAGGCGATGCTGAGGCGTTCATCGACTTTGATAAGATCGTTCTCAAACGTTCCTCGCTGGCTTGGTTTCATTGCAAGCGCTTTTTGAAGCTCGTCATCTAGCTTGTAACGATGTCCTTCAAAAAAGTCTTCAAAAGAGGCAAGTTTTTGCTCTTTGGGTATGCCTATAAATTCTCTCAGACGTGGTGTTTTGGTTTGAATCATCGGCAAGTTTTTCCACACACTAGGATGGGAGAGCATTCCCAGAGAGACTTGCATCGCATCCATACCGTAGAGACTGTTTTTTCCACTCAGTTTATACAACACCTCAAGGCTCAGCGTATCAAAGGGTTTCATACGTCCCATACGTGATTGTACGACGAGTTTGCCAAACGCGTTACTGACCTCTTTACTTTTACTTTGGTGTTCATCTAAGTAATTTTGCACATATTCACTGTGTGAGAAAAGAGGTACTTGTGCAAACAGTAAAAAAGCAACGATCAACGTACTGCTTTTGACCTGTGCAATCAGCTTTCTAAAACGCGATTTTGGATCAAACAAGTTTAAAATAAGCCCTAAAAACAGAAGCGCATAACCAACATAAGTCACCTCCACACCAGGGTCTTTGGTGACAGAGAGAATCGTTCCTTTTTCATCGGGATCGTAAAAGGTTTGAAAAAATTTATACCCTTTGTAGGTTAGCGTGTGATTCATATAAATCTGAGCATCTAAAGAGGTGTTGCCATCAATGATACGCACATCGCTGTTATAAGCCGAAGGTGCACGACTGCCGTAGTAACGCTCCATCTCGAAGTCTTTAAGATGCACCGAAAAAGGAAGCATGATTTCGGCATTTTTCTCGGTAGAGAAAATGACATTGGAGCTTGCGCCTTCGCGTATTTTCATCACACCATCCACACCAAAATAGCGTGTCATCCCTGCGCCTATAAGGATGAGAATAAAAGCAGCATGAAAGACAAATTTACCTATATGTGAAATCATGGAAGATCGGTAAAGCATCAGTGCCATATTAAGCGCAGCAAAGCTTAAAAGCATTTCGTACCAAATGGCGTTGTACACATAATGGCGCGCTACAGCTGTGCCAAAATCGTTTTCAATAAAGGTCGCGATGGCTGCACCAAGTGCCAACAAAAAGAGCACAAAAAGCATCGTTTTGTAAGAGCTAAGTATTTTAAATAGCACCGTTTTCCTTGGAATTTCAAAATTATTATGATGACACACTAAAAGTGCCTTTGGAAGTTTTAGTATATCATAAGGCAGGAGAGAGAATCTTCTCCCTCCTGTTTGAAAACCTTACTTTTTGTTTTTATCGAAGTAAGAAGATTTGCTGTCCACTGCTGGATCAAGAGCTACAGAATTTGGAGCAAGTCTGCCTTTAGCAGCTGCCTCTTTTTTCCACTCTTTCTCTAGAGTTTCTTTAAATTTCAACTTCTCAGCAATGAGAGCTGGCATATCGACTTTCGCCAATTTCTGAGCTTTGTCTTTTGTGTCAAACTCAGGAGCTGCGTAATCCATTACGCCATGTTTTGCAAGAACACTGACAAGTTTAATACGTGCTTGTTGTGCTTGATCGTTTGCTGATCCTAAAAGTCTTAAGACCTCTTCAGGAGCATGGAAGAATGCACCATGACCTGCAATAGCCATATCGCCTCTCCATTGAGCATGACGAATCAATGTTCTGATCTCTTTAAGTTCCGTATCACTTGCACCCGCTTCGATCGCACGACCCGTTTCAATGTGAGCCTTACCAATGTTATCAAACGCGATATCCATCAAGAAGTCTTTACGCTCCATTTTTTGATGTACGATGCCTTTAAGTTTCTCTTCGCTCTCTCTATGGCAGTTCATACAACTTTTATCCATCGTTTTAAGAGGACTTTGGATTTGGTGGTCTGAGTACTTAACTGCACCTTCTTGGGTATAAGGCATATGACAATCCGCACATGAAACGCCTTTTTGCCCGTGAATACCCGTTCTCCAAAGCTCCCAATCAGGGTGTTGCGCTTTGATCATCGGTGTTTTAGAGATGCTGTTTGTCCAGTCAGAGAAGTTAATCTCATCATAGTACTGCTCCATCGCTTCTACGCTCAAACCTTTAGCGTATGGAAGGGTTACAACCATTGCTGTTTTATTGACGTCTTTAGCATCTTTCCACTCTGTCTTTTTGAAGTAGTACTCTACGTGACATTGAGCACATACAAGTGAACGTTTCTCTTGGTGAGTTGATTCTTCAAATGTTTTAAGACCAGCTGCTTGTAAACCACGGTTTAAGTGTGGAACACGTACGCTTAATTGTGCTGTTTTATCATCGTGACATGTAGCACAGCCGACAGAGTTAACCACTTGTGAGCCGTATTTTGCCCATTTGCCTGTGTAGTACTCTAACTCACCATCTTCTTCGATCAAACGAGGAACGTCTGGAGATTTACATGTCCAACATGCGGTTGGAAGAGGACCTGTTTTTGCATCCGTTGGTGCACCCGTTCTAAGTGAATTGATGTTATCTTGAACTGCGTAGTAGTGACCACGTGGTGCATTGTAATCTTTAGAGAATGGATAACCTGCCCATGCAACAGCAAGGTAAGGCTTTTTAGAAAGCATATCTTCAAGCTGATCGCCCTCTTTTGTTTTTTTCCAAGAATCAAACTGTCTTGGATAGTATTTTGCCCACTCTTCACTCTTTGCTTTACCTTCAATACCTGCTTGGCTTGGAGCTTTAGCAAGTTCGACTCTCTCTTTCTCTTTTTCTGTTATATTGCCAGCAAGTAGTGCCATTGCTCCGATAGCCACTAATGAGCCAACAAGTAACACTTTGAACTTCATCATCATCTCTCCTTTTACTTAACTTCTTTGACACCTAAATTATTAGGTGTTGTTGTAAGACCTCTAACTTTACCATGCGGTACGCCTTTATGACATTCCCAACAACGTCTGCCCGTTGCCACGCTTGGATCATCATAATTGTGATTTGCATCAGCATTTTTAACCATTTGTGAGGTTAAACTCGCATGACAAGAAATACAATTCTCCTGTACTCTTCTCGCTCCATCGTCACTAATCTTAATGGCATTTTTGTACGTATTGAATGTAAAAGCAACACTATGGTTATACCCATCTCGTGCTTTTGCAATGTACTTATTAACCATATTATCACGTGGTAAGTGACAATCGATACAGCCAGCCCGTTCAGCATGTGAACTGTGTTGCCATGTCGCATATTGCGTATTCATGACGTGACAGTTTATACAGGCTTTAGGATCGCTGGAGAGATACGACAACGCTTTTGATGTATGCACCATGTAGGCAAAAAAGCCTATGGCAACTACAAAAACCAAAAGTGCTGCGTACTTTAGGAAATTACTATTTTTCACATTTCCTCCTTTGATATTCTTTGTCGCTTCTTTTTGCATCTAAAGCAACAACGCCTAACTCGACCCAAAATACACGATAAAAAACTCATCGTGCGCCAAAAGACTTACAACCTCCTAATTATTAATTTTAAATTAATCTAATAATCTAGTGAAAGCTATAGGGTATTGTATAAAGAAAGGCGAAAAAAAACCTTGACCTATGTCAAGCAGGTATGAAAAAAAGTTATAAAACCTCTTCGAGTTTTTGAGGGTTCAGCACACGAATATGATGCTTGTCATCAAGCTCAATGAGTCCAGAAGATTTGAATTTAGAAAGGGTGCGAGAAAGCGTTTCAGGAGTAAGGTTTAGAATGGAAGCCACTTGAGTATTTTTGAGCGTTTTAAACAAATCGCCGTTTTCCAAAATAAACTTCGCAACTTTGGCATCAGCGGTTAAAATAACCTCTTTTTGAATGACATCAATGAGGATTTTATGCTTTGCAATGAGGGATTTAATAATCTCAAACGAGATTTCAGGGTTTTTGAAAAAGTCCTTTTCTAGGGCTTTGTAGTCAATGCGAAGCACTTCGCTGTCACTCATAAACTCTGCCGTCGCTGGGTAAGGAATGTTTTCAAAATTAGCAAGCTCCGCAACAAGTCCACCTGGATAAAACTGGTGTAAAAAGATCTGTTGCCCTTTGTGATTCGTTTTATACACTTTAAGTGTTCCTTGAAGGAGTACATAAAGGTAGATAGGCGCATCGCCTTCGTAGAAAAGAATCTCTTTGCCTTTATACTTTTTAATAACGGAAATCTTCTTAAGCTTTTCAAGCTGCTCATCGGTCAGTTTGGAAAAACATGAGACATTTCTAATTCTATCCATAATATAAAGCCTTTACAATCAAAGTAAGCTATCCTAACTTAAGCATGATTAGAACTTTCTTTAAATGATAAAATATTTTCTTTGTGCTCGCCACAACATTATTAAAGTTTCCAGCAATAATAGACATTATTCTAAAAAGATAAACCCGTTTGAGACTCTTTTTCAGCAAACGGGTTTAAAAAATGTTATCCTAATTTACTCGCATCAATGACGTTGTAATCAAGTCCCAATTGTTTTGCAGAAAGACCAAGTGCTAGACCTACTAATTGTGAGAGGTGAAGCACAGGTACGCGTGCTTTTGACTTGGTGGTATCTTGTGCGTCATCTTGGTAGATGTCTAATTGCATTTGGCAAAGAGGACACGGAGTTACCACACAATCCGCTTTTGACTCCGCCGCACTGTTAACTATACCGCTGGTCATTTTCATAACTGACTTCTCTGCAGGATATACCGCGTGGAAACCACAGCAATCCAAACGTTTTGTAAATGGTACAACCTCAGCGCCCAAAGCTTTGACAACCGTTTCAAAACTGGTTGGGTTGGTTGAACTTTCAAATCCAAGATCTTTACCAGGTCTTACACTGTGGCAGCCGTAAAAAACAGCTACTTTTAAACCAGAGAGAGGTTTTTTCACTTTCGATTTAATCATCTCAGCATTTTGTGCCAATACCCAAAGAAGGCTTGTGACTTCACTGGTTCCTTTGTAGTTCATATTACCTTTGGCGAGGTAGGTATTGATTTTCTCTTTTTCTCCATGATCTAACTGCGCTTTTGCACGACGTAACATCAATAAACAGGTGCTGCATGTGGTAAGAACAGGCAAGTTCATCTTCTCTGCCAGAGCAAGATTACGTGCATTGGCAACCAATGTCGCTAGAGGATCAACATCTTGTGCTTGAGACGCACCACAACAACTCCATCCATTGATCTCTTTCAGTTTAATGCCTAAAATTGGGGCTATCGCTTCAAGAGACATTTTCGCTTCAATAGCGGCTTGAGTAAGCACGCATCCAGGGAAAAAAGCAAATTCATTTTGCATACGTTACTCCTTGTTTGCAGCTGCACGAAGCGCTGTACTCATTCCCTCTGTTCTTAGTGCCAAACGAATCTCATTGAGGCGACCTGAGTCTTCCACTAAGTCTGTGTAGAATGATTTTGCGTGTGCTGGACCAACACCAGAGTTTAGACCTTTTCTCATAGCCATCGCACGAAGTCCTGCGATGTCTTCTGCTGCACTAATGTGTTTTGGACAACGGTTGGTACACTCATGGCAGTGAACACAGTTCCATAAACCATTGGTTACGGTTGGTTTAACGTGAATCATTGGATCTTTTGTACGTGAATCATTTGCCACTTTCCATGCTCGTGTATAGACAAATGGTTCCATGTAATCACTACGATCTGCTGAGAGTTTATTACACTCAGACGCACACACACCACATAAGATACAATCCCATTGTCCTACAATACGGTCATACTCCTCTTGATTTTGGCGGCAACCCTCTTTTTCTGAAAATTCCGATTTTGCAACCAAGCCTGGTTTTACTTTACGAAGATTCTCAATAGAAGGCTCCCAATCCACTGCAAGATCTGAAATGACCGTATAATTAGAGAGCGGAGAGATACGAAAGGTATCGGCATCTTTGTACTCTTCAAACAACTCTGTCATTTTAGTATCGCACGCAAGATACGCATGTCCATTGACACGTACACCACAGGCACCACAAATCGCCATACGGCATGATGCTGTAAAATTAAGCGTAATATCTTGATGTTGTTTAATAAACAGTAACGTCCCCAACAAGGTCAACGCTTCAATATCTTTTTTCTCTACCGTATAGGTTTGTTGATAATTTTTTTTGCCATCAAAGCGATCAATGATAAATTTCATTAGTATTTCCTCTCTTCAATTTTAAACTGACCGACAACAACATCTTTCCAGTCTAAGAAGTTTGCATCATCACGTTTTAAATAATCTTCACGGTAATGTGAACCACGTGACTCTTTACGCGCCGTAGCACCCATAAGTGCGGCACGAGATGCAAGCAACAAGTTACCAAGTTCAACATACTCTGTATAGGCTGTGTTAAACACTGGGTTTGCATTTGGAATACGAATCGCATTGTAGCGGGCTTGGAATTCAGCGTGTTTGTCTGCTAATTCAAGTAATTTAGACTCTGTTCTAAAGATACCCATGTTATACCAGTTTGCAGCACCAAGCTCTTCACGAAGTGCGTACATATCGTTTACATTGCCTTTACCTGAGCCTGTGATTTCTTTAAAATGACTTGTCCATTTAAGCGTTAAATCATTCAAACGTTTACCTGCACCAAAGTCTGCTTTAGCTGCGTACTCTGCGGCATTGGTTCCTGCGATTTTTCCTGTAACGGTTGCATCACACAATGAGTTACCACCCAAGCGATTTGCCCCGTGAATCGAAACACACGCTGCTTCACCTGCTGCATAAAGACCAGGAGCAGGCGTTGCCATCGTATCAATACTGGTAACGTGAATACCACCCATAGAGTAGTGTGCTGTTGGACGAATCGCAATTGGTTTTTCAACCAAGTCCATGTTTTCAAACAACATACCAATGTGACGAATTTGAGGTAAATCTCTCATGATTTTTTCTTTACCCAAATGCGTTACATCAAGAAGAACATACGCTTCCATATCGTGACCAAACGCACGACCTTCACGAATTTCTGTCTCAATCGAACGTGCGACAATATCACGAGGTGCAAGTTCCATTTTGTTTGGAACATAACGTTTCATAAAACGCTCGCCTTGGTTGTTAAGCAAGATACCGCCTTCACCACGCGCCGCTTCGGTAATGAGCGTACCACCATGGCAAACACCCGTTGGGTGGAATTGGAGCATCTCAGGGTCTTTAAACACTAAGCCTGCACGAAGGACTGCAGCCGCACCATCACCTGTTGCGATGAATGGAGTGGATGTTCTGTTCCAAAATACTCTGGTGTAACCACCTGTGGCTAAAACAACCGATTTTGCGCGAACAGGAGCGATGTCGCCTGTACGAATGTTACGAAGAACAACACCCTCACAACGACCGTTTTCAATGCTAAGATCGAGCATATGATGATCCATCAAAAACTTAACGCCGTGTTTTAGGGCATCGTCTAAACAGGTATGGGTAAGAATATGTCCTGTTTTATCGGAAGCAAAGTTACAGCGGATTTTTGAAGCACCACCTGCGTAGCGTTTATTAACCTCACCTTTGGCATTACGAGAAAACGGCATACCAAGGTAGTCAAGTTCATGAATCGCTGCACCTGCGTAGGTAGCAAATTTAAGTGCGGTATCTTGGTCAACCAAGAAGTCACCACCTTTAACCGTGTCTTTCGCATGAAGTTCAAACGAGTCGCCTTCGCTAAAATCGATAACACCGTTAATGCCACCCTCTGCCATCGTTGTAGCACTTCTGGTTGGCATCACTTTACTGACAACAACAACGCTTAAATTTGGATTTTTTTTACGCGCTGCTACAGCCGCTCTCAGACCTGCGGCACCTGAACCAATAATCAAAACATCACAGCTTGGCATTCCTGATGTATTGGGTGTAGAGGTTGAAGTTGCAGCAAACGCTTTGTCAGCGCCCGTTGTACTTACAGCCAACGCACCCATGGTAATACAGGCCGACTGCAGAAACTCTCTTCTGGTAAACTGTTCACTCATAAGATTTCCTCTAAATGATTTTATAAATTTAAAATTATTTTTTTCAAATACATTTTAAATTTAATAACAGCAAAATATTAATACACTTTCATCCATAAGTCAAAGTTGATTTTACGCATATAGTCATAGGTTTTTTATTATGATAAAAAACACTACAAAATAGTGTATTTTAGGAGTTTTTGATGAGTTTTAAACAAATAGAATGTGTTGTCATGGTGGCAAAATTAAAAAGCTTTACAAAGGCGGCGCAAAAGCTTAAGATTGCGCAACCTTCCTTAAGTCAAAGTATTAACATCCTAGAAAAACATATTGGGGTACCACTGTTTGATCGAAGCACAACGCCCATCAGTCTCACACACGCGGGAGAGATTTATCTCTCAAAAGCCAACGCCATCATAGAACTATACAATGATCTTAATGTGCAAATGCGCGATGTGACGGGATTTGAAAATGGTAAATTAAGGCTAGGGATCACACAAACGGGTTATCATTTTATCCATGACGCGGTATCAACATTCTTTAAAAAATTCCCAAAAACGGATCTGAGCATTACACAAGTCTTTTCAACACTCAATATGAAAAAAATGCTTTTGGATGGAGATGTTGATATCGGAACGCTTATCTTGCCCCTACATACAGATGAATTAAGTTATAAGATCATTAAGGAAGAACAAGTGTGCCTTGCATTACCTATAGCGCATCCTCTTGCTCAAAAGGTAAAGAAAAAAGCGAAAGGTTACCCTACGATTGCCTTAAGTGAACTCAAAAATGAAAAATTCATTCTCCCTAAAGATAGCCAACGCAGTCGTGCTATCTACGATGCTATCTTTAAAAAAGCAGGATATGAACCCACTATTTTTTGTGAAACAGAAACCTTTGATATAGCCAACTCCATTGTAGCATCTGGCATTGGTGCTTGTTTTACTCTGCCTCAGTTTATTAAAGAAGATAAAGAAGACAAACTTATGCTTTTTAGCATTGATGAGCCTCTTCTTACGCGCACCGTTGTTTTAGCATACCGCAAAGACAAACGCTTATCAAGGATAGCACATGAGTTTTTAGCAATTGCCAAAAATCTATAGATGATGCCAAAAAAGATTATTTTAGCACTCGTCCCATAGCAATGGGGTGTTGGTTCTCTTTTTTCGCTTTACTTGACCAGTAAAGTCCTATGGGAAAGCCTTTTTCATCAACACGGAACCACATATCGCCACTACCAATTCCATCACTTCCTTCAGCTCGTGTGTCATTGGCATGTTTACCCTTTGACGCATCCATCACACGAACTCTGTAAAGATGAGCCTCTTCTTGAACTGGCTTTTCAGAAACGATCACAACATGCCCTGTGTCTTTTTTTTGCAATGAAGGGTCATATTTCCATGCGATCATATCACCACGCTCAAGTTCAGCAACAGTTTTAATAGCCATCCAATGGCTATTGGGGCTCTCTAAACCTTTAAAATAGTCGTAATAATTCTGCGCTCTTGAGCGGGTATGTTTAGCGTCTATTGGTAACAAAGCAAGCGCTAAAGGTGCTTTTTTACTCAAAACATAACTTACAAATGAGGAACAATCCACACGGTAATAGCCTTTAGCTTCATTAATAACTGTTTTATGATCATAATGGCTCTCTTGGTGCGTTTGCAGAATCGTCTGTGCTTCTTGAAAAACCTCATCGGAAACGGTTCCATAACCACACGTTACGCCCACAAAGAAACAGCAAAGAACTCTAAACACTTTCATAATTTATAGATTCTCACTACTTTGATTAGTCATACGTATCAAAATCATCACAGTAAGGACAATCATCAAAAAACCCATAACCCAGTAGAGTTTTAACATACTATGATTAAACGCATATGCTTTGTCATTTGCAACGCAGACAACACTAAACCAGCCATTGCGTAATTCTCCAAAGGTAATAAGCTCTTTCATCCCGTCAAACTCATAGGTGTATGAACCCTCTTTATGGGTTGTCATATACGTGTACATTTTTTTCAAAGCGGGATTTTGCTCTTGTAAATTCACATTGATCATGGCTTTATCGGGATGGATAATAATTTTACCCTGTGCATTGACAATAAAGGCATGGCCATCTTCCATAGGCACTGCTTTAATTTTGCGGTAAAGCTTATTGACATAAAAGGATGCCGCCACAACACCCTGCTTTTTACCATTCACCCATACAGGTGTCATAATCGTTACCGTGAGTTGGTTGCTGGCAAATCCTACAAAAGGCTCTGAAATAACCGTTTCATTGGCCTCCAGTCCTTCTGCATACCACGATCTGTTACGAGGATCATACCAGTCACGACTAAGCTCTTTTCCCGTATCGTACATCATTCGCCCATCTTCCAAACCAAAATAGACCTGAACGGCATTAATCGCTTTTTTAGAACGTGCCAAAATAGGAACGATCTCCTCTTTAATGAAAGGAGCATGTATCTCAAGCTCTTTGGCAACATCTTGCACTTGGCGCATACTCGGTTGCATCCATCCATTAATGTCGGTTTGAAGCGATTTCATAATGCTCATCTGTTTTGCCGTGATCTCTTTTTCCAAATAAAACTTCATTTTGAAGTACGACACACCGCCAAAAAGGAGTAAAAAGAACGTGAGTAAAACGCCTGCAACAAGGGCAATGCGCTGGTTAAATGTCCATGACATACCTATCCTTATCTGTAAAGCTTTTAGCATACCATAACGTGATTACAATAGCCAAAAAAAGTTGCGTTAAAGTTGCTTTCACTCATAAATTATGAGGTCTTGGAACGGTGACACAAAACGCCACCCCATCATCGACATTTCCAACCGTAATAATGCCTTTCATATTGTTTTCAATAATCATCCGTGACATAAATAGCCCAATGCCCGTACCATTGCTCTTCTCTTTGGTGAAAAAAGGCTCAAAAATATGAGAAAAATCTTCATCTTTGATGCCTCCCGCATTATCAATGACAGAAACTTTAGAGTATTCCGCGTTTTGATCGATTTCAATGACAATATGCCCTTTTGCTACTGCTCTTACAGTCAAAATATCTTTTGCATTAGAAATGAGGTTGATGATGACTTGGGCATACTCATTTTTGAGCCCATATGCCATGGCATTGGGAAGATGCTCTATCACCTCTAAGGTAATGCGGTGATGATGCAGGGTTGCTTTCATAATGTTGATGGCTTCAGCCACCACTTCGTTAATGCAAAAAGCACTCAACTCTTTTTGCGGTGAAAAGAAGTTTCTAAAATCATCAATCGTATGAGACATAAATTGAATAACACGGTTTGAAGAGACGATGGTATCAACCACATCATGTTCCGTTACTTTGGTTTTAAAATGAATCGCCGCTTGCAAATCCATCAAAATGGCCGATAACTCCATCAAAGGTTGGCGCCATTGATGGGCGATATTGCCTATCATCTCGCCCATACTTGCAAATCTGCTTTGTCGGTACATCACCATATCTTTTTCACGACTGATCTCAACTTCTTCTTTAATGCGTGATTCTAATTCATGATTGAGGGTATCCAGAGACTTCGTTGCCTCTTCCAAGCGGCTTTTTTTCAGTCTCACCTCGAAATAAAGGGCAAAAGCAATGGCAGAGAAAAGAATAAAAAAGAGAACCAACTGCAATACAACACTGTAATCAAACCCTTTGGGAGAACGCTCAGGAATCCATTTTTGGATCAAACGCTGCATTTCATTCTGTAAAACACTCTGAGTCGATTGTTCTAAAATCGAATAGAGAAGTTGATTTTCAGCCAAAAGGGTGAAGCCAACAGGCATCGTAAGAGGAATTTGGGCAGAGACTTTGAGATTATTGGCAATGTGATGTGCAAAGAGATGCGAAACCGTAAAATTAGAGGTGATAAACCCATAATATTGCCCCTCTTCTACCCATCTCAATCCATCCACTTCGGAAGGAACCAACGTAAGCTTTAACGCAGGGAATAAAGCGCGCAAAGAGGAGATCATCGGATGATCTTTTTGGATCACAAAAGAGCGATCTGCAATCTCTTTAAAATCCGAAACATAAAGCCTATCGTCGGTGGTTAAAACAACAAGAGGAATCTGTAAAACAGCCGATGTAAACGCCATTTTCAAATCAGCGTCTGATGTTTCACTCGACATTGCAATAAAATCACATTTTTTACTCAGCAACTTTTGAATGGACTCTTCTTTCGAGTGTGTTGGCACAAGCTGGATGGGAATATCTAAATTTTTTTCTAAAAGGGATATGACATCAGCCCCCATCCCATCGTAGCGATTTTGTACAATATCACCGTAAGGAAGGCTGTTTGGGATAGCACAAAACTGTAAAATATGTTGTCCCATTAAGAAAAATTTCTCTTCTTCACTCAAGGGTACTTTGATATTGGTTTGACGAAATGAATTGGAAGGGAAAAAGCGATTTCTTGCAAATACCAACTCTTTATAATCAATTTCTGCCATGGCTTTATTCAAAATTGAGATAAAAACAATATTCTCTTTAGCCGTGGTTAAAAACATCTTGACCATTGGAAAATCTGCATTGTTGTGCAGAGGGATACTTTGCAATGTCGAGATCATTTTAGACTCTAAATGTGCTGTAAAAATTTCATGCAACCCAATGGCAAGATCAGCCTCTTGCTCAGCAACCCTTAAAACAGCCTCTTCCACACTACTGACAATTTCAATACTAGCATCGGGGTTTTTATCTTTGATGGTGGAGGCAAACGCATCTTCTTTGAGCATTACAATGCGTAATTTTTCAATGGACTCTAATGTGGGAGAGAGTTGATAAATCTTTGGCATCAACAAAGCGGGCTGTAAAACACCTATTGGGAATTTGCTAAATTGAAACGCATTGTCATCCAAAGGCTCAAAAGTAGGAAACAGTGCTACATCTAAAATTCCTGAGGCAAGCTGCTTTTTTGCTTCTTCTCGTGTGATATGGGTCACAAAATTAAGATTAACATCGAGTTTTTTCGCTAAAAGACGTAAATAGTGTATGGCATAGCCATTGAGATAATTATCATATGTGTAGCTGTAAAAATAGACATCAGGCTCTACGTAAACGTTTAAAGTAGGTTTGGCATCAATGTAGGCTTTCTCTTTTTTGTTTAAAAATGTTTCTGTCCCAGCCAACAGAGTTGATGACACTAAAGCCAATGTGAGAACAAAATAGGAGAGTCGCTTCATGGCAATTATCATAACATACAAACAAAAAAAAGCTTATTAGCGACTTTTTTTGCTTATAATAACACTACCTTCTTTTACACGTAAGGATCGAAGATGCAGGATAATGTCAAAATCATCCCTCTTTTTACCATTGCACTTGTTGCATCCATTGCGTGGTTTATTAGACCCGATGCCATAGAATTGCACTCATGGCATACCCTCATTATTTTCCTTAGTACCATCACAGCTATTATGTTTAACGTTATGCCTATGGGCGCTATCGGTATTTTGGGGATCACTATTTTTGCGATCACGGGAGCTGCGGGTGCTATTTCATCGAAAAAAGCGGTCACAGACGCACTGAGTGGTTTTAATAGCGATCTTATTTGGTTGATTGTCATTGCATTTTTTATGGCAAAAGGATTTATCAAAACAGGGCTTGGTGAACGTATCGCACTTTTAATGATTCGCTATTTTGGCAAACGTACCCTTGGGCTTGCGTATGCACTCTCTTTGGCAGACCTCATCTTAGCACCTGCAACGCCTAGCAGTACGGCTCGCTCGGGTGGCGTTATCTATCCCATCACAACGGCTTTAGCACATACTTTTAAATCTTACCCCAATGATCCAAGTCGCCATAAAATGGGCGCTTATCTTATGATGTGTATCAGCCATGTCAACGATATTACAGGAACACTGTTTATTACAGCCTATGCGGCAAACCCACTCATTGTTAAATTTGCCAGTAGTTTTGGGGTTCAGCTAAGCTGGGGCGATTGGTTTATTGCGGCAAGTATCCCTGCATTGGTCTCTTTATTTTTTGTACCAATTGCACTTTATTTTATTATGAAACCTCGTATTGAAGAGACACTTGAAGCGCATCATTTTGCCACACACGAACTCGCAAAAAAAGGAGCTCTCTCTCGTAATGAACTCATTATGGGCATGACGTTTTTAGGCGTTTTAGTCCTTTGGATTTTTGGAGCAAGTTTTGGTATTCACGCGACAACAACAGCGCTTATCGGTCTTTCGACGTTGATTGTCACAGGGGTGCTGAGTTGGGATGATGTCAAAGGTGAAAAAACGGCATGGGATACGCTTATCTGGCTCTCTGCGCTTTTAATGATGGCAGAATTTTTACATAAACTCGGTTTTACAAAGTGGTTTGGCGCTATGATTGGAGAGCATCTTTACAGTATGACCTCTATGCACTGGGTCATTATTTTAGTCGTACTGAATGCCATTTATACCTACACCCACTACTTTTTTGCCAGTGGTACCGCACAAGTAGCCGCTTTATACGTTGTCTTTTTGGGCGTTGGTGTCAAGCTGGGTATTCCTATCTATCCATTAGCCCTACTTTTGGGCTTTTCCAGTAGTTTATACGGTTCACTCACACCCTATACCCATGCAAGAGGTGTCATACTGTTTGATTCGGGATATGTCAGTAAAAAAGAGTGGTTGAGTGCTGGATTTACCATCAATCTGCTCAATCAACTTATTTTCATTGTGGTGGGTTTAGCATGGTGGAAAATGGTTGGATTTTATTAAAAACAAGGATGAATTATGTCGTACCACGTTGAAAATGATTTTTCCCTACAAACGACCCTCAAATCGCTTCATATTCTTTATATCGAAGATGATGCTTCGATTCGTGGGACCATCACCAAGGTTCTTCATTACTTTAGCGATTCCATCTTGTCCGTTGAATCTGCTGAAGAAGCCATGAAGGCGTATGAAAGTTTTCATCCCGATATTATTATTTGCGATATTAATCTACCTGGTATCAATGGCATTGAATTTGTCAAATGGGTACGCCAATTTGACGAAACATCACAAATCTTTCTCTTAACTGCTTATACCGA
Organism: Pseudomonadota bacterium; assembly: GCA_017860615.1. Taxonomy (GTDB): domain Bacteria; phylum Campylobacterota; class Campylobacteria; order Campylobacterales; family Sulfurospirillaceae; genus Sulfurospirillum. The sequence continues at coordinate 114,033 of JAGDMU010000005.1, forward strand.
TAAAGAGTATCTTTTAGAAGCCGTCAAACTCTCTTTAGTCGATTATCTTACCAAACCTATTGACTTTACTATTTTAGAAAAAACATTGAAAAATGCTGCTCGAAAAGTGGTCCAGCACAAAACAGTGACCGTACAATTTATCACGGGTGCTATCTATTGTTATCAACAACGAAGTATCACTTTTCGCAATGAAACACATCCACTTACTGCCAAAGAAGTCAAACTTTTAGACCATCTTATCTCCAACAAAAGCCGCATGACCTCTAAAGAGGAGCTTCAAACATCCTTGTGGGAAGAGGATATGGGAAGTGAAAGTGCCTTTAAAAGTCTAGTGAATAAACTGCGCACTAAAATAGGTAAAGAAGCCATTGAAAATATTTCAGGGGTTGGCTATCGTATTCTTCTCTCCTAAAGACTCTTTTTGTTTCCTGTGGTGACTTTTTTACAGATCAAATCCTTTTTAAAGCTCCCAAGGGAACCATTTTTTTAAGAAGTTCAAAAAGCGACTTTCCAGAAACTTTTTTCTCCTACACTTCTCTTGTCCCCAGAATTATTTCACATAAGGAGAAAGGTATGAAATTAGCTAAACTTAGTTTGGCGGCTATTGTCGTTGCTGGTTTAACCACCAGTTCATTTGCAGCAGATACCCTTGCTGACGCATTTAAAGAGGGTAAAATTAGTGGAGAACTTCGTGCATGGTATATTGACCGTGACAAAGACCTTGCCAATTCAAGCTCTGATCTTTTTTTGACAGGTATGCAGTTACGCTATAACACAGGCACTTTTTACGGATTTAGCCTAGGGTTTACAACACAAACCAGTGCGGCTCCTTTTGCAGATGATCAAGCAAAAGAGGTCTTTGGAACGAACCAAAATGATGACCTCTATGGCTCTGGTACACAACTCTCAGAAGCGTATGTTAACTATACCATTGGTAAAACAACTGCAAAAATTGGTCGCCAATTCATTAAAACACCTTTGGTTGGAAGCAGCACATCACGTATGATTACACAATCATTTGAAGCGGCGTTAGTAACCAATACAGATCTTCCTAGTACAAGTATTATGGTGGGTGCTGTTAGTAAATTCCAAGATAGAACCGATGGGGATGGTGGCGTTGGCCAATTTGAAGAGCTCAATAAAGACCATGATTATGCTTATACCGCGATGGTGATCAACAAATCGATCCCCAATGTTGAACTTACTGTTCAATACTTAACGTTTGATGATGATGCAAAAGGCTCAACAGCAAGCAGTCGTATTCAAGGCTATAAAGACTACTACTTTGAAGCTGAGTACACCAACAAATACAACAATTTTGACTATGGTATAGCAGCGAATTACCTTTATACTGACTGGAAACATTACGATGAAGCAACCATGTACGGTGTAAAACTTAACCTTGGATACGGTGATTTTAAAACCTATGTTGCTTACTCTTCTATCAGTGATGATGCGGGTAATAAAGGTGTTAAAGCAGGACTTGGTGGTGGTGCGCAACCTAACTATGTCAAAGGTAAACAGATCAGAGTCGGTACGTATAGCTCCGATACAACAGGTTACAGTGTGGATGCAAACTACAACTTTAAACAAATTGGACTAACCGCAGGTGCTCGCTATACACAGCTCGATGTTGCGTCCAAAGCAGCTGATCAAAATGATCAAAGTATTACTGATTTTTACGGCAGTTACAAATTCCTTGGTGCGCTTAAAGGCTTAGAGACAGAACTGCTTTATACCATTTTAGGAGATGAGTCTGCAAAAACAGCAGCCGCAGGAACAGGTAAAGGTGAAGAACTTTGGTTTAAAGCCAACTATAAATTTTAACACATCCTTTTTGTAAGTTCCTTTGAGGCAGTTTCGGCTGCCTCAAAGGGTGTAAAGCATAACGATATGGAGTAATCTATCATGAAATCTAAACCAAAATTATCATCAATTTTAATCAAAAGCTGCCTTTTAGCAAGCACCGCACTCTCTTTTTCTTTTGCTGCACCTACAGAGCAACCGTGTCCTGATGAAGTGAAAAACCTTCCATCTGGGACGACATGTTGGTCAGGACAAGATGAAGCAGGTGCCTATTATTGGGTTGCAAAACCCAAAGAGTGGAATGGTAATCTCGTCTTACATTCACACGGAGGACCCGCCCTTGGAAAACTTCCAAAAGCAGAACGTGCTATCGAAGATTTTGATCGTTGGTCTATTTGGGTCAGAAGTGGTAATGCCCTAGCTGTCACCTCTTACAGACAAGGTGGCGTAGCCCTTATGTCAGCCGCAGAAGATACCGCACGTCTTTTACCGATAGCATCGAAGCTCGTTGGAAAGACTAAAAAAGTCATTTTACACGGCCAGTCATGGGGTGGCGGTGTTGCGGCACGCGCAGCTGAAGTGGGTGGTCCACTTTCAAAAGTTCAACCCAAAATTGATGCTGTTCTTCTCACCAGCGGTGTTTTAGCAGGGGGCACAAAATCATATGATTTTAGACTCGATCTAAGGGTTGTATGGCAAGCTATGTGTGAAAATCATCCACGTGCCAATGAGATGCAGTACCCACTCTGGCAAGGATTGGCCTCAAAAGATGCCAAAATGAGTAAAGAAGATCTCACCCAAAGAGTCAATGAATGTCTAGGGCTTAATAAACCTGAAGCTGAACGCTCTGAAAAACAAAAAGAGAATCTTAAAACCATTGTCAACGTCATTAAAATCCCAGAAAAAAGTATTCAAGGTCATCTTGGTTGGGCAACCAATCACTTTCAAGACATCGTCTTTAACCGCTTAAATGGTCGCAATCCTTTTGGTAATGATACGATCAAATACGTTGGTTCATCCAATGATGAAGAGCTCAATAAAAAAGTACTCCGCTATAAAGCTGACCCAAGCGCTGTTGCTGATTTTGGTAAAGATACCGATCCAACAGGAAACATTGCATTGCCTATGATTACGATGCGTGGTATTAATGATTCTATTGCGTTTGTTGAACTTGCAAGCACATGGGAAGAAAATGTCGCAAAAGCGGGTCGAAGTAAAAATTTAGTACAACTTTACACCAACGACAAAGAGCATAGTTATCTCAGCGATGCCCAATATGTGGCAGCAATGAGTACGCTTTTAACATGGGTTGATACAGGTAAAAAACCAACACCTCAGGATGTTGTACAAAAATGCAGCGCTCTTGATGCAAAATGGAATCCACAAAGTGATTGCCGTATTTTGCCAGAGTATAAACCAGCGCCACTTTCAAGTCGCGTACCTGCACGCTAATAAACTTTTTCCAAGAAGAGTTTTATCCTACTCTTCTTGGCTATCATCGAGAAATGGCATGAATATGAAAACATTCTTTTGGCTGATAATTCTTTTAAATCTCTTGTTAATATCATGGTCAATGTTTATTATGCATTATATTGATAAACATCGCCGATAAGGTGTTTCATTCATCGCCTCTCTCGTTCATCTCCGATACTTTAATACACTCCTTATCGCACATAAGATAAAATTACTCATACCCATAAAATCCTGTTAATTAATCTAGTGCATGATAAAATACAGAATTTTATAAGAGTTTTACATCATAAAGGTTTGAATCAAATGAGTGAGAGTAAAGATTTTTTACGCACAAAAGTCGAAGAGGACTTAGCCTCAGGAAAGTATAAAAATATCATTACAAGGTTTCCTCCAGAGCCTAATGGCTTTCCACACATTGGACATGCCAAATCCATCTGTATCAATTTTGGCATTGCGCGGGATTATCACGGGCATTGTAACCTCAGAATGGATGACACAAACCCTACCACTGAAGACATGAAATACGTTGAAGCTTTGAAAGATGCTGTAACGTGGCTTGGATTTAAATGGGCTGATAAAGTGTACTTTGCCTCTGATTATTTTCCTCAAATCTACACTTATGCCGTTAAACTTGTCCAACTGGGCAAAGCCTATGTGGATAGCCTAAACGAAGAAGAGATACGTGAATATCGTGGGACGGTTACCGAAGCAGGGAAACGTAGCAAATTTGCAGAGCGCAGCATTGAAGAAAATCTAGACCTTTTAGAGCGCATGAAAAACGGCGAGTTTAAAGACGGTGAACACGTGTTAAGAGCTAAAATTGACATGTCTGCCGCCAATATGAAAATGAGAGACCCACTTTTGTATCGTATCCGTCATGCGCATCATTTTAGAACGGGGGATACATGGTGCATCTACCCAATGTACGACTTTGCACACTGTTTGTCCGACTACATCGAAGGGGTAACACACTCTATCTGTACGCTTGAATTTGAAAACAACCGTGACATCTATGACTGGGTACTGGACGCACTTGAGTTAACTCCTCCTCGCCCTTACCAACATGAGTTTGCTAGACTTGGTATGAACTATACTGTTATGAGTAAACGAAAACTGTTGGAACTCGTCAATGGCAACTACGTAAATGGCTGGGATGACCCTCGCCTTCCTACCATTGCAGGCTATAAACGAAGAGGCTATACACCCGAATCTATTCTAAATTTTTGCGATCAAATCGGCATCGCCAAAGCAAACTCAATGGTCGATGTGGCACAGCTTGAATTTTGCATCAGAGATGATTTAAACCAAAAAGTCCCACGTGTGATGTGTGTGCTTGAACCTCTTAAAATCACCATTGAAAATTATGAGGGCGAAGAAGCGATTGATGCCTCTTACTATCCACATGATGTCCCCAAAGAGGGTTCACGCAAGCTTCCTTTCTCCCGTGAGATTTTCATCGAGCGTGATGACTTTATGGAAAATCCTCCAGCAGACTACTATCGTCTCACACCAAATCAACCCGTAAGACTTAAACATGCGTATATCATCTCTGTCAAAGAGGTCGTAAAAGATGCTAGTGGTGCTGTCATTGAAATCAAAGCCGAGTATCATGCAGACTCTAAAAGTGGTTCAGACACGAGTGGTATTAAGGTTAAAAGTGCTATTCATTGGGTCAGTGCAAAACATGCTAAGCACGTTGAAGTAAGACTTTATGAAAGGCTTTACAAAGTCGATGCACCTGAGGGCTTAGAAGATCTTAACCCTGATTCATTGCATATCATCAAAAATGCTTACGTAGAACCAGCGGTTATTACAGAAAAGCCCGATGTTAGATTCCAGTTTGAGAGACAAGGGTATTTTTACGCTGATCCTGTGGATTACACCGCTGCATTGCCTGTCTTTAACAAAATTGTAGGACTTAAAGACTCTTGGTCTAAAAAGGCAGAGTCAACCGAGAGTGCACCAAAATCTCATGTTCCAAAAGCACATGTCGAAGGTGAAGTAGTTCCTATGAACGAGATGGAGAGAGCGCTGTTTGATAAGTACACAACCGAGTTAAAACTCAACACAGAAATCGCCAATACACTTGCAAGAGATGCAGGGCTCTCTGCATTTTATAACGAAGCATTGTGCATACTAAACAGCCCTGTAAGTCTTGCAAATATTGTCGCCAATGAAGTCGCACGTGAACTTAAGCAAGCAAATGAACTCAAATTTAGTGCTCAACACGTAGCTGAGTTAGTCAAGATGATGGACGAAGGGGTTATTTCCAATAAGATTGCTAAGCAAGTCTTTGAAGAAATAGCACAAACGGGCGAAAATCCAAAGGCTATCGTTGAATCAAAAGGGCTCGTGCAAATGAGTGATCCTGAAAAGCTCAAACCGCTCATTGATGGAGTCATTGCTAAAAATCCTGACAATGTCGCAAAGTACAAAGCAGGCAATACCAACCTTTTTGGCTTCTTTGTAGGGCAAGTGCTTAAAAGCAGTGGTGGGAAAGCCAATCCAACGGTGGTCAATGAACTTGTGGCAGAGAAGTTGAAGCATGTATAGAGTTGCCCTCTTCCCTACGGGTGATATGCCCCTAGGCGATCTTAGAATCGCGCTTTTGAATTACATCTGTTCCAAACAAGCCAATAAACAGCTTATCGTACGGGTTGAAGATGGCGATAAAGCCTGTAACATCGATGGAAAAGACCAAGAGCTTTTAGAGATGTTAGCACTTTTTGGTATGAGTTATTCGCATCTGTATTACCAAAGTGACAATTTCAAGTACCATCTTCAGTTTGCCTCTACATTGCTAGATCAGAAAAAAGCTTTTATCTGTTTTTGCGCTGAGGACAAAGCAGCTCCTTACGATGGCAGATGCGAGAATTTGAGCAGTGACGAAGTTTTAAATAACCCAAATCCATTTGTGATTCGAATGAAAACAAAGCCTATTCATGATAGCTTCGTCATTATGGCGCAAAACAAGTACCCGACGTATACTTTTGCCTGTGCGTGTGACGACATGCTTCAAGGAGTTACTAACATTATCCGTAGCGAAGAGCATCTTGAGGGTAGCCCTAAAGAAGAGCTCATCCGCCAATCCATAGGCTACGATCAAGCGATGCACTACGTGCATTTACCGATGATGCTTGATAATGACATGAGCGTTCAGTGGCTTTTGGATAAAGGATTTATGCCTGAAGCGATTGTAAACTATCTGCTACTTTTAGGAAATCCGACACCAAGAGAGATTTTTACACTTGAAGAGGCCATTTCGTGGTTTGACATTACAAAGATGTCAAAATCTCCTGTGCATTTTGACATGCAGAAACTTGGTGTTATCAACCGAGAACATATCAAAAGAATTTCCGATATGGAACTTTCAAAACGCATTGGGTATGCGTGTGAGAACATTGGGAAACTGGCGAAGCTTTACAGTGAAGAAACACATACAACCCATGAAATTAAACAAAAAATAGACGCTCTTTTTGCTAAAAAAGCATTTTATGCAGCGTTTGAAGCTGAGAGTAAATGTTTACAAGAGCTGATTCTCAAAGCACCTTATTGTGAAACTTTTGATGAATTTCAAGCGTACTTGAGTGAAAAAAGTGGTCTTAAAGGAGAGCCCTTCTTTAAACCGCTTCATTTTTGGCTTACAGGCGCTGATCATAGTCCAGAACTTCCACTGTTATATCCATTTATTAAAAACTATCTGAAGGAGATTGTTAGATGATCGTTTTAGCAACACTTATTGAAGCTTTTGCCACCATTTTGCATACTTTGATTAACATTTACATCTGGGTTATCATTATTGCAGCCCTTATTACCTTTGTGCGTCCTGATCCGTACAATCCTATTGTGCAGATTCTCTTTCGCTTAACCAATCCTGTCTATGCGTTTATTCGCAAAATGGTTCCAACCTTGATTGGGGGTATTGATCTTGCTCCGCTGATTGTCATTTTGACGTTGCAATTTGTCGATCTGTTTGCAGTTAAACTTCTTTTTGCGCTTGCCAATGCTTTATAAACTTTTTTTAGGCCTTTTTTTCTGCCTTTGTATTTGCATTGACCTGTTCGCTGATGAGCCTGTAAATTTTGCTTTTTTTAATGATAAACCACGCAGTCTTGCGAAAGATTTTTATATCTACGAATACGTACAAAGTGATGCCTTAACCCCCAAAGAAGCCAAAGCGCTCTTTGGGATGGTGCATACGATGAACATTCGTTTTTTCCACCTTTTTGCCAAAAAAATGGATAACGTTGAGTATAAAAAAATCTCTAAATGTATTGATCTTGATGTCACAGCATTAATGAAAGAAGATGATGAATGCCTAAACATAGGTATCAATATCGCTAAAGTAACCTCGATGGCAAAGGGGCAGCTTAAACTGATCAAGCCTCGATTAAAAAACAATAAAGAGCTTGTAAACCTCATCACCCTAATGGAAAGTGAAAATGTTTATGAAGCAGCTCTTAATAGCGATGCCAACACCTTTTTAACCCTTTTTAATGGCAGTATTACCGCCTATAAAGCCGCTATCTTTAACCAACAGATCATTCCAAAAGCGCAAATGGACATGCTATCGCATTATCCAAAGTTCAATCAACTTGCCTACAATGTTGTGCAAAATGATAAGCTAGAGAATGTCCAAAGATCACTTATAAGCGTTACTCCTGCTGTGGGCGTGACGGCTAAAGCGCTCTTTTATTTAGGACTTAATGCCCTCAAATATGAAGAAAAAGAGAGAGCGCTCTACTTTTTTGAGCTTTCCGTTGAGCGAGCGACTAAAAGTGAAGAAAAAGACAAAGCTTTATTTTGGCAATACTTAGTCACAAAAAATAAACGTATTTTAGAGCGTATCGTGGAAGGCAGTGATATCAATATGTACTCACTTTATGCCTATGAAATACTAGACCTTCCTTACAAAAACATAGTTTCACCTGTTCTTGAAGGTACCCATCCTAGCTTTAATGTAAGCGATCCTTTTGCATGGATCAAAGTCATGAATAAAGTATATCGTATGAGCGGTGAAGAGGTGGAAGCACTTGCGCAAACGTTTAAATATGCCAATACATTACCACACTACAGCTATTTGATGGAGCGCGCTACTCGTTATAGCAAAAACTACTATCCTATTCCTTATCCTGAGGAGATTAGCAGTTATTCCATACATCGCCAAGCACTCATGCTTTCCATCGCACGCCAAGAGAGCCGTTTTATACCATCCGTTGTTTCGACTTCGTATGCTCTTGGTATGATGCAATTTATGCCATTTGTCGCGCGAGATATTGCTAAAAAAGAGAAACTAGAAGATTTCTCCATCTCTGCGATGTTTGATCCACGTATGGCGTATCTTTTTGGGAATATTCATCTCAATTTTTTAGAGAAAAGTTTATACCACCCTCTTTTTGTAGCGTATGCCTACAATGGCGGTATGGGCTTTACCAAAAAACATCTTCAAGCGGGTGCATTTAGCGATGGCGCTTATGAGCCATTTTTGAGTATGGAGAGCATGATTAACGAAGAAAGCCGTGAGTACGGCAAAAAAGTGCTTGCAAATTACGTGGTTTATCGTCATCTTCTCGGTGAAGATGTCTCTATTAAAAATCTTTTTGAAATTTTACTGATACCCTCTGTAACGGATCGTTTTCGAAACTAATTTCCATCTTAATTTCATCTGTTTTAGGCGCTTGGACTAACACATAGTTGGTCCAAGTATTGGCAGTTGGAACCAGCTTGAGCAATGGAAAGTCTTTATGTAAAGGTTCAACTGTGATGTTTTCATCGGAACCATTAACTTGAAAACCTGAAAGTGTCACTTTTTCAAAGGAGCTATCTCCTGATGCTTTGTAAGTTCCTACAATAAACTTCTCACTCTCTTGTGTCACTAGCTCATGATTGATAGGGTTTAGATAAGTGATAATGACAAATGTTTTAGAGGTTTCAGAGTTTTTAATTTCAATCTTTTTAGAGTTAGCCATACTATAATCCAGTGTCTTCTCGCCTTCATTGTCTGCTAACTTTGAAACACAACCACTCATCAAAAACGCTACTAAAATCACTGCCAAATATCGCATCATCATTCCTCATTCTTAACTCTTGCTCATATCAACTCATCAAAAGCTAAATCTTTTTTTGCTATTATTACTATGATAATAACATAAAAAGCAGGAAAAAATGAAATCCTTGGCTGTAGCATTTACTGGACCATCGGATAGTGGAAAAACAACACTGATCCTTAAAGTTGCAAACATTCTTAAAAAAGATCATGCACTTGCTATCATTAAAAATGACCCCAGCGATAAAGCCATCTTCGATGTTGAAGGCAAAGACAGCTGGAAGTTTGCACAAACAGGTGCTGAAGTGGTTGTTACATCCCCTACGCGTACCACACTTTTTTCCAAACATCACAAAAGTTTGGATGAAATCATCGCAATGCTAGGTGATTTTGACTTTTTGTTGGTCGAGGGGCTTAAAAATTTGCCACTACCTCGCATTGCGATTTTTCGCAATAAACTCAATGAGGACTATTTTGACTGTTCGGATGCGATTGCAGTTGATGAGAGTATCAATCTTAAAGATTATAACCTCCCCTCACACATTGCAATTTTAGATCTCAATAACCCTGAGCAAGTTGTTGCTTGGATACTCAATAATGCTAAGAAAGTGAAATAATATGCAAGAAATTTATGATGCTATAAAACGTTCCGCTATCCGAATTCGTGAGGCGATTGAATTTGATGATACAGGCTATTCTGAGAACATCAACTCAACAGGGGATACCCAGCTTAAACTCGACATCAAAAGCGACCAAATCATTGAAGAAGAGTTTGCTAAAGTAGCTTCGATTAAAGAGATTGTGAGTGAAGAAAAAGAGGATAAAACACCTCTACATGCAAACGGTATTTACGGTGTTGGGTATGACCCATTGGATGGTTCAAGCCTTATTGATGTTAACCTCAGTGTTGGTTCCATCTTTGGCATTTACGAAGGTGGCTATGCAGGAAGCAACCTCAAAGCGGCTGTTTATGTTGTCTATGGCCCTCGTGTTGAGTTGGTCATTGCCGAAGAAGATGTCAAGATGTACCGCCTCAATAAAAACAACGAATTTGTTTTCATCAAAGAGATAAAGCTGAAAGAAAAAGGTAAACTCAACGCTCCAGGTTCAACCCAAATGTGTTGGGAGCCTAAACATAAAGCCCTCATTGATGCCATTTTTGCAGATGGGTATCGTTTGCGTTACTCTGGAGGCATGGTGCCAGACCTTCATCAAATCCTCCTCAAAGGTGGTGGACTGTTCTCTTATCCTGCAACCAGCGATGTACCTAAAGGCAAACTTCGTATGATTTTTGAAGTCTTCCCTTTTGCATTCGTTTATGAAAAAGCGGGTGGCGAAGCGATTGATGGCAAACGAAGAGTACTTGATCTCATCCCTTCTCATCCACATGACACCACACCGTGTTTCTTTGGCTCTAAAGTAGAGATAGAACGTGTTCGGAAGTGTTATGAGTAGTGAAGTAAGCGATATTTACGAGCAAGATTTACAAGAGAAAAAAGCAATCCTACAAGCGTGTCAGAATGCTAAAAACGTTACGACTTGCAGTGACTGTGAAAAAATGTTTGAGTGTGATACCCGCAAAACCTATGTCAAAGCCGTTTACGAAAGTATGGCAAAAGGACAAGGTGGCGGATTTGAGTTTTAACAAGCTATTTAAAAAAAGTTCTTTTAGAACTTTCAATACGTCTTTAAAGCAAAGCTCTAAAGACTACGTTAACACTAGGTTCTCTTCGGCAGAGCGCCCACGCACCTTTGGTGCTTTATATTAATTTTAACTAGGAAAAACGATGTCCCAAAAAGCCTACATTACCACCCCCATTTACTATGTAAACGATGTTCCGCATATCGGACATGCGTACACGACCATCATCGCAGACACCATGGCTCGTTACTATCGTCTTAAAGGCTATGAGACTTACTTCTTAACAGGAACCGATGAGCACGGTCAAAAAATCGAAGAAGCCGCAAAATTACGCAACAAAACACCACAAGCCTATGCGGATGAGATCAGTGGCAAATTCCGCGCCCTTTGGGATGAGTTTGAGATCAGTTACGACAAATTTATTCGTACCACCGATGCTGAGCATAAAACAGGGGTTCAAAAAGCATTTCAAGTCATGTTTGACAAAGGTGACATCTACAAAGGTGAATACGAAGGACACTACTGCGTGAGCTGTGAAACGTTCTTTACCGACACGCAACTGGTGGATGAAGACAAATGCCCAGATTGCGGCAAACTAACACGCCTCGTTAAAGAAGAGAGCTACTTCTTTAAACTCTCCAAATACCAAGAAGACCTCATAAAATGGTACAACAACGATGAGAAATGTGTTCTTCCAAAAGGCAAAAAGAATGAAGTCATCAGCTTTGTCAAACAAGGACTTCGCGATCTCTCCATCACCCGTACCAGTTTTGACTGGGGTGTCAAACTACCTGCAAGCATGAACGATGATAAACACGTGATGTACGTTTGGTTGGATGCGCTTTTAAATTACACAACAGCCCTCGGATACGGCACCGATGAGAAAAATATGGACTTCTGGCCTGCAACCATGCATCTTGTAGGCAAAGACATTCTTCGCTTCCATGCCATCTACTGGCCAGCATTTTTGATGAGCCTTGGGTTAGCTCTTCCAAAACACGTTGCGGCACACGGTTGGTGGACACGTAATGGTGAAAAGATGAGTAAAAGTAAAGGCAATGTTGTCAACCCAAAAGAGGTTGCGGATGCCTATGGTCTGGAAAACTTTCGATACTTTATGCTACGTGAAGTTCCCTTTGGTCAAGACGGTGACTTTAGCCAAAAAGCGTTGATGGATCGCATCAATTCTGATCTTGGCAATGAGCTTGGCAATCTTCTAAACCGCATCATCGGTATGAGCGGTAAATACAGCAATGGTGTTATCAATTCTAAAGATATCAGCACCTTCCATGCGAGCGAACTCACGGCGGTTGACGAGATCTTAAACAATGTCGAAAACACCCTACAAGAACTTCAAACCAATCGTTACCTTGAAGAGCTTTGGAAAGCACTCAGTATTGCAAACCAAGCGATTACCGTGCATGAACCATGGGTGAAAATCAAAGAAGGAAAAGTCGATCAAGCACTAGCACTTGTTGCTTTAGTTTCTAACATTTTAGCACGTGTCAGTGTGCTTCTACACCCTGTGATGCCAAAAACGACCCTGACCATTGCTAAAGCATTAGGCTTTGAGATTAACACCGCCAACTACGATAAATACGTTGTAAGAAAAAGCTTCTTAGATGAGTTTACCATCGAAAAAGTACCACCGCTTTTCCCACGTATCGAAGAAGAGTTGATGGCTCAACCTGCTGCTGCAGTGGTTGAAGTTGCGCCTGTTAAAAGTAGCAAAAAAGAGACAAAACCTGAATCCATCATCACCATTGATCAATTTTTTGAAACCTCTTTGAAAATTGGAACTATTTTGGAAGCGAGTATCTTAGAGGGAAGTGATCGTCTCTTAAAACTTAAAGTCGATCTAGCAGAAGTGGAGCCTAGACAAATTGTTGCGGGCATTCGTGAGTATTACACTCCTGAAGAGCTTGTGGGTACACAAGTCTGCGTTGTGGCTAACTTGAAGCCTGCAACCATCAAAGGACTGCTCAGTCAAGGAATGCTTTTAGCGGCGAAGGACAAAGAAGGACTTTGCCTTGTAAGACCTGAACGTCCACGCCAAACTGGCGCTTCTATTGGATGAAAATAGACAACTTTGTCCGCATTATTGATGGAAGGCTTATCACAACGCCTCCCATCGATGCGTTTGCTACCATCTGCCTTGAAGCCTCTCGTGTTTCGCATGGAGATCTCTTCATCGATACCAGTGCATCACGTGAGCTGATCCATCAAGCCCTTGAGAAGGGGGCTTACGCGATTGTGACAACACTTCCTTTTAACAATGAAGATGAAGAGTGCGCGTGGATCGAAGTAAACTCTATAGAGCAGATACTCATCAAACTGTTGCGTTATACGATTACGCAAAAATCACTTGACATCACACTCCTCTCTCCTGTACAAGAAGCACTGTTGGAGATGATTCAAACACCTCGTACCATCAAACGCCTACGAGGAGAGCTTATTAGCATTGTTAAAACCATTCTAAATGCCAAAGATGAAGAGCATTTTTGCCTTAGCAACAACGCATTGGTTGAACAGATCGCGCCTGTTGCACATAAAGTTGAAAACACTTTACAAGTAAAACCAACCATCATTCCAAAAGGTTTATTTCTCAGCTCTTTTACGTATCATGAACGCTATTATACGGAGCAAAAAATCCCTGCTCTTTTTGTCGAAGAGTTGCTCTGTTTACTTGAATTTTGCGATAACCATGAGATTGCTTACACATTAGAACACCTTGGATTTAGCGAACACTTTTACCCGCAGTTTGTCACACACACTTTGTGTAAAAAAGAGTTTGGCAGCAGTTCAAAAGCACTTATTTTTGAACCCCTTTCTGATGTATTGCCCACCTTGATAGATTACCTGCAAACACAGATTGATCCTTCAAAAATTATCCTCTGTCTTCCCAAAGACACTCAAAACCTTATCCCTTTTGAAGGGGAGATTCTTCTTTTTGAAACGCTCGATAATCTGGCAATTTTAAGCCAAAAATCATTTCAATATGCCCTTATTTTAGGCGATAAAGAAGATTTTGAGCCTCTGTTTATCAAAACATTTACAACCCAACCTAGCCTGTTTTAAAAGGAGTTTTCATGTTACTCATCGATAATGAATCCAACACCCCTTTACACCTCACTATCTTAGAGCACATTTGCAAAGAGCATACACCCAAAGAGGTAGAACTCGTGATCATTGATGGCAAAAGTATGCATAAGCTCAATCTAGAGCATCGAGGCATGGATAAAACCACCGATGTATTGAGTTTCCCTGTGGATGATTTTCCCCATGCTCCGCTTGGTTCTATTGTTATTAATTACGAACTTGCCGAACAAAAAGCAAAAGAGTTAGGACATAGTACAGAAGAAGAGATCACTCTACTTTTCATACATGGTATGCTTCATCTGTTAGGTTTTGATCATGAAATAGATAGTGGAGAAATGAGAGAACAGGAAAAAGCGTGGATAAAGCAGTATAATTTACCAGAAAGTTTGATTGTTCGCACAGAGGAGTAGTACATGATTACCATTGGTATTGTGATCTTTCCAAATGTTGAGGAGCTCGATTTTATTGGTCCTTTTGAAGTCTTAAGCTACATCAATAAAATACAAGCACATAGTACCAAGGTCCTTTTAATTGCACCCTCACTTGAGCCTGTACACGCTTTCAATGGACTCAGAGTTTTTCCCGATCTCACTTTGGAAAACTGCCCCAAGTTAGATATTTTACTTTTTCCAGGAGGAAAGGGGCGAACACAGTGGATGAAAGAGCCTTTGATGCAAGACTTCATCAAACAACACTACGAAGAGCTCACCTATCTTACTTCGGTATGCACAGGAGCTTTTTTTCTTGCAGAAGCAGGCGTCCTCTTGGGCAGAGAAGCTACCACCTACCACAGTGCTTTTGATGAACTGGCTGAGTATGGCGTAAATGTTGTTACTTCCAAAGTGGTACAGGATGGAAAAATTATTACTGCTGGAGGCGTAAGCTCTGGTTTGGAGCTAGGATTTTACCTTCTACGTGAACTTTTTAGTGCGCCTGTAGCGCAAGAAGTTGCAGATAAAATTGAATATAAAATCGATGTAACATGCCTTTAGTAGAATCTCAATGTGTTCTTATTTTCCCTTGGGCATATCAGCTGTAATATAACCCATTTGGTAGAGTTTATCGTAAATTTTAGACGCAATTGGACCGCCCTCAGAGCCACCGTGCCCACCGTGTTCGACTAAAACCGTCACAACATACTGAGGATTGTCGTAGGGTCCATATGTTGTTAACCATGCATGAGAGCGTTGGTAATAGTCCATATCTTCTTCACGCATACGTTTTTTATCCGTTTGAGAAATGCCAACAACTTGTGCCGTTCCTGTTTTTGCAGCTATCTTAAAAGGTGCCGTCACATTAATATGCCTTAGTGCTGTACCACCAGGAACATTGGCAACCTCATACATACCTTCACGTGTTACTTTCAAAAAACGTTTTTCACTCTCGCTCACGATATTAGGATCAACAGGAAAATCAAGAGGGACATCGTTTATTTTGCTCACAAAATGCGGTGTGACACCATTGCCTGTTGCTAGAAAAGCCGTATATTTTGCGACTTGTATAGGCGTAACCAAGAAATAGCCCTGACCAATGGAGCTAATCAGTGTTTCACCTTGAGACCAACCTTTACCAAAACGTGCTTTTTTCCATTCACGACTGGGAACTGTTCCCATAAATTCACGCGGTAAATCAATACCTGTTTTAGCAGCAAAGCCTATTTTAGAGAGAAATGGCGCAATATTATCAATGCCTGTTTTAAGGCTTGCTTTATAAAAATAATCATCGCAGCTTTCGCGAATAGCGCGTACATAAGAGATTATCCCATGACCCTCTTTTTTCCAGTCTCGAAATACCCTGCCCCCAAGCTCCATCGTACCCGTTGATTCAAATGTTGTTGTTGGACTAATGATGCCTGAATTCATCATTGCCATACCCACACCCATCTTTACAACAGAACCTGGAGGATAAAGGCCGTTTACCAATTTATTGGTGAATGGATGGTTTAGATCATTCGCTAAAACAGCCCATTCTTCGCGTGAGATACCACTGACAAATTTATTCAAATCATACTCAGGAAAACTAGCAGCCGCCAATATCTCACCATTTTTAGCATTCATCACAATAACAGCACCGCTGTCATCCCCAAAGAGTGTCTCAATGTAACGTTGCAATTCAAGATCAAGACTTAAAACAAGATCATTGCTGACAGGAAGTGTTTTACTGACCTGTTCAATCTCTTGGTTAAAGGCCGTTACTTTGGTTTTCTTTTCACCTTTAATACCTTGCAAAACAGTATTGTAGTGCTTTTCGATACCTGTTTTCCCCGAAAATCCTACGAGCTTTGCCGTCTCATCTTCTGCCACATCTTGTGTATTGGACTTACCCACATATCCAATAACATGAGATGCGAGTGAGCTATGCGGATAGTGCCTCTTGGACGTAATTTTAATTCTAAGATTATCATGCTGAGCGATCTTAGCAAATTGTGGGATGAGCTTGTCGTATGGGATAAAACCGATAACATCCACAAAATCATGATTGTAAGCCGAATCTGCTTTGAGATACTCTTTGATCATCTCTTTAGCAGTAAAATCAGGTAAGGCTTCAGCTAAAAAAGCAATCTCTTCATCTAAAATCGCACGACTTGCTTTCAGGCTAAGCCTAGGCTTGATACCAATAGAAAATCCTAAACGATTGATAGATAGAGGGTTCAGATTGCGATCCAAAATAACCCCACGCAAAGGAGCCAGTTCATCAACTTTAACAGCATTTTGTTTTGCAATCTCTTCATAATAAGCATTGGATTTGATACTAATATAATAAACCCTTACCAATAAGGCAACCCACACGGAAAGGAAAATACCAAGAACGATCTTAATTCTCACCGTGTTACCTTAAAAAGCATAAATGAAAGTATCGAATCAACAGCTATATAGTAAAAATAGTAATTTGAAAAGTAGGGAAATGCCTCATTGTCCAAATAAGCAAAAAAAGCATTCAAGAAAAAATGCCCAAGATAAGCAATCATAATGTAAGCTGCCAAAATACAGTTGTTACATGTAATAATATTTTGAATTTTATAAATCGCAAACTTATAAACAATGACAAATAAAATCACATACGAAAAGAGATAAAATCCTTTTGTAAGATCATACACACAAAGATAAAGAAATGCCAAAAAGAGAGGTGTAGCATTCTCTTCATGGTGATTAAAATTGAGAATAAGATAGCAAAAAACAACACCTACAAAAGAAGGAATAAGCGGATAGAGTGAAGACATTACAAGGCCAAAAAGTAGCCATCCACTGATCCAAAAGAGGGTTAAAGAGTTTTGATCAGCGCTATTTCGTCGCATATTGGAAAATGTTTGCATTTAATACAATCTGCCCATATTTTATGTGCAGGCAGTGCTTCTTTTGGGATTTCAGTAAAACCAACGGACTCAAAAAATGCTTTTTGATAGGTTAATGTAAAGACTTTTTTAACACCTAAAGTTTCCCCTTCTATCAGGAGATTTTGAATGATGCCCTTACCAATACCACGACCGCGAAAACCATCTTTTACCACAAGACTTCGTATCTCAGCTAAATCATCTGCATGGAAGTGGAGCGCTCCAAATCCAATAATCTGATCATTCTCTTTGGCTAAAATGTAAGAGCGAATATTGGTTGCCATTTCATCCGAACTACGAAAGAGGATAATGCCTTTTTCCACTTCGGGTTTAACAACATCTTGCATTTGAACAATATCGCTGAGTTTGGCTTTAGTGTAGGTAATCATGATTGCTCTCCAAAAAGCGTTTCAAAAATGGCATTCAAAGCCTTATCTACGCCTTTTTTACTACTGCTTGAAACCAAAATAGCATCAGGATAATTTTTTTTAATCACACTGATTTCACTCTGTTTCAATTTATCAAGTTTGGTAAAAATACGTAAAATGACCTGATCAGGTCTTACAATTTCACTCAAATAGTTATGAACCGCTTGATCAATCTCTAAAAATGGGTGGCGTGAATCGACAAGATGCACAAAAGTACGAATCGAAACACGTTTTTTAATATAATCCGTTAGATTTCTTTGCCACTCTTCTTTCAAGCTATGGGAAACTTTGGCATACCCAAAACCTGGAAGATCTACCAGTTGTGCATGATAGGTCTTTTCATCTTTGCTCAAAACAATCTGGAAAAAGTTAATAAGCCGTGTTTTACCTGGTGTTGAAGAACTTTTGGCAAGTCCTTTTTTATTGGCGAGCGCATTGATGATTGAGCTTTTTCCCACATTACTACGACCAATAAAAGCAACCTCGCTCATTCCTTCTGGTGTCGTCTCCTCCATTTTAGAGGCAGACTTCACAAAGAAGGCGTCTTTGACTTTAATCACTGTTTTTTATCCTCAACTTTGAAAATAAATTTAACAGGAGCGCTTCCCTTCCCATCCACTTCATAATGACCACTGATTTGATCAACACGAATAAAATCGCCATACACTTTTTTATCCGTCTCAATTTCATGCAAAAATGCCTTTTTTTCTAAAACATAAAGACTTTTACTTGGCTCATAAGTCATTTTCTCTGCTTCGCCATAATACTTTTTTTGATTCATCGTCAAGTTGCCCTTTGCATCACCTGTGGCGATATAGCGAATAGGCTGCTTCTTATCATCGAACTCTATGACAACTTTTTTTGCGGTAAGTTTATCGCCCTCTTTGATGACCACAACATGACCTTCAAAAATACTAACTTTTTTCTTCTCATCAGCAAAAAATTTCTCGGCTGTCACTTCGACTTCTGCACTAAAGAGCAGTTGCGAAATACAGAGGCATAATAAAATAAGTTTTTTCATCTATTTCTTTCCTACTTGTTGTATAAACGAGTGTATATTTGTTGCACTTATTGTGCCTTCTTTCATCTGATAAACAAATGAAAGCCCATGGCTACGGCTCTGCTTCTGGGAAAAAATAAAAGGTTTTTCACTGCTTAAAATCTCTTTTTTAAGATCATAAAAGATATCTTCCCCATCAAGAGAGACACCATCATCTCTATAATAGTGTGAATTTGTTTTAAAATGCATGATGTTATCTTGTAACATTCCTTCATCAGATGTTAGAACACCACGTAAGCCCTCTTGCGTTTTATGGCCCGCATTAATGACATACAGCTTATCAAAATCTTGATAGCGTGCTACACGTTCTGCACGAACAATGCTCTCGACTAAACCCTCTTTTATTTGATAGTTTTGAGCATTAAAAAGTTCCACTTCGGGAATTAAATTACCATTGTGATCCATGACATCAATGGTGTATGGTTCTTTAATCATTAAAAAAATCATCATGCCAAAAAAGAGCAATGTTGCGTATGCAAGGAGTTTTAGAGCCAAAGGTTTACAAATGCCTCACTTAAGTTTTGTTTTTCGACAACAATGTCGATCATCTCTCGAACCGCCGCTTTTCCGCCCTCTTTCTTAAGCACAACATCCACAGCATCTAGAACCATTGGTAAGGCATCTGATGGGGCAAAAGAGAGCCCAACAGAACGTAACAAGGATAAATCATTTAAATCATCCCCAATAGCAGCCACATTTTCAAAAGCAAGCCCCTCTTTTTCTAATATCTCTTGCAGCACCGCTTTTTTGTTTTTAACATCTTGATACAGATGTGTAATGCCAAGCTCTTTCGCACGTCTTTCAACCACACGAGAACTTCGTCCTGTAATAATGGCTGTTTTTTTACCTAATTTCATCCAAGAAACAATCCCAAAACCATCTTTGACATGAAAGGTTTTAAACTCTTCAGCATCACTGTTTCCATACATAATGCCTCCATCAGTAAGACAACCATCCACATCAAAAACCAATAATTCAATCATTACAATACACCTTTTGTACTCGGAATTCCAGCACGTTCATTTTTCACAAGGCTGCGTCGAAGTGCTACAGCGAATGCTTTAAATGCAGCCTCTAAAAGGTGATGTTTATTTTTTCCACGACGTGCCACAATATGAGCACTAATGCCTGCATTCACCATGAGCGCTCTGAAAAACTCTTCAGCAAGTTCTACATCAAACTCACCTACTTTGCCCTCCATGTCGATTTCATACACGAGATACGCGCGATTGCTAAGATCAAGTGCGCACTCTACAGCTGCTTCATCCATCACGACAACCGCATTGCCATAACGCTCAACTCGCTCAATTGGATAGATAGAAGCACGCAGAGCCTGTCCTAAAACAATGCCAACATCTTCAACACTGTGATGAAAGTCAATGTGCGTATCTCCTTTGCATGTAAGCTTTAAATCTATTAAAGAGTGCTTTGCAAATGCTTCGAGCATGTGGTCAAAAAAGCCAATGCCTGTCTCAATGAGCGATTGACCTGTACCGTTCATTTCTAATTCAACACTGATTTGTGTCTCTTTGGTGATGCGTTGTACTGTTTGCATACTATTCCCTTACGATAAATGAGCCTTTATGAAGCCCTTTTGCAATGAAATCAGAGGCTTCTGCTTCACTGCCAAATCCTTTGAGCCATACACGGTAAATCGGCTGATTTTCAAAGGTTCCTTCTTTAATAATCGCATTGTAGCGATTATTGACATTCATATTGCTTTGAGCAAAGCGTGTTGCGCCATCTTTGCTTCTAAACGCTCCAATTTGAATGAGGTAATCTGTCTCAACAACACTCTGTTTTGGCGCACCTGCAGGTGCAACAACACCTGCAAAACCGATAACTTCAATCCCCACAGGACCTGTGCCATTCGCAACTAACTCAATGCGTGTTGCGGCCGTATAGGAAAGATCAATAATACGTGTTCCAACAAAAGGGCCACGGTCATTAACGCGCACGACAATGCTCTTATTGTTTTTAAGATTGGTGACTTTAAGCATGGTATTCATTGGGAGTGTTTTATGCGCAGCGGTCATTTCATACATGTTATAGACTTCGCCATTTGAAGTTTTTTTACCATGAAAGTCTTTACCATACCAACTGGAAATTCCACTAAAATAATCCCCAACACTCACCATCGTTGGGGTATACATTTTACCGTCTATGGTATAAGGTTTCATCGTAGCTCTATGCATTGCAGCTGAGTCATTAATAACACCACTGCCATCAGGTGCGGCCATTGTTGGGGTAGGTCTTGGACCACGGTAAGCATAACTATCGTTTTTTGAAGCACACCCGTAAAAGGACAAAAGCATGATGACACAAAGGCTTAATCCACTAATTTTTTGGAATGACAATACTCT
Source organism: Pseudomonadota bacterium (assembly GCA_017860615.1). Taxonomy (GTDB): domain Bacteria; phylum Campylobacterota; class Campylobacteria; order Campylobacterales; family Sulfurospirillaceae; genus Sulfurospirillum. Next base: position 135,281 of record JAGDMU010000005.1, read on the forward strand.
CTCCGACTTTCACAAGTGCATTCTTTTTCTTATTAGCTTTGAGCAATTGTGCTACGGGAATATCGTATTTTTTCGACACTGTCTCGATAGTATCGCCCGCTTTAATAATATACATTTTCTCAGCTCCAGCAGAAGATACAGAAGCTGTTACAGGCATTGAGGCACCAAAAGGTACAACAAGCTCCGTTTTAGGTTTCAATGCAGCACTTTTGAGGTTATTGAGGTCCATCAATGACTGATAACTCATTCCATACTTTTTAGCGATACTTTGAAGCGAGTCACCTTTTTGGCTGGTATATACAGCATATTTTTGAGGCTCTTTGGTTTGATCAAAATTTTGAGAAAAAGCAACTTGACGATCTTGAGGAATGTATAAGTAACCTTTTTCACCTATAGGAGAGGTAAAAGCATGCTTCAGATGAGGATTATACGATTGAAGTTCACGTACAGAGATTCCCATACTTTCAGCGACATCTTTAAGATGCGTACCATTGGGAACAGCAACTTTTACAAAAGTTGCATTATTAGCACGGTTAAGTAAATACTCAGAGCCATTATCGAGCATAAAATCTGTACTGCTGGAGATAAAACTCATCATAAGAATCTTACGAATATAAAGTCTGCTTTCCTTGGGAAGGTACTTTTGATTCTCGTCTAAGAGAACACTAATATCATCGGTTCCTGCTTTGGCAATTGCCTTTGTAACAGCACCCTCACCACAATTATACGCAAGGGCAGCAAGATACCATTTTCCAAACATATCGTGCAGACGTTTAAGATAGGCAATAGCAGCTTCAGTGGATTTGATAGGATCACGTCTTTCATCTACAAACGCATTATTCACCAAGCCATAACGGCGAGCTGTTTCGGGGATGAATTGCCAAATGCCAGAAGCGCGAGCTGGTGAAGAGGAATAAGGATCAAAACTGGATTCAGTCATAGCAAGGTATAAAAACTCTGTGGGGACGCCTGCTTCTTGCATCTTTTTCTGCAAAATAGGAACAAAACGGTCACCATTTTCCAACGTACGCAAAAAGTGCTTCGTCTTATAAACTTCAACATCTTCTTTCATAGAAATAAAGATGGAATCTTTCAAAAAGGTATTTGGAAGATCGAAATTTTTAAGAGCGGTAAGTTGTTTGTCGTAGTTATTATCGGTATTTAAAAAAGCATGGAGACTCTGAAACAGAAGAAAAAGGGCTAAAATAACCTTATACATGCCTCTCCTTTATCGTATATTTATCGCTTTAGTATTTATTAGATTGTAGCTAACTTTATCTTTTCTAAAGCTTTAAAGAGTGTAAAAGCATTTTTTGAGGTTAAATTGTGAAGTTCTGTGACACTTATATTTAAAAGCTCTGCCATCTTTTGCGCAACCAAAAGTGTATAAACTGGTTCGTTGCGCTCCCCTCGATATGGCATGGGTGTCAGGTAAGGCGCATCGGTTTCAAGAAGGAGTTTTTCTTTTGGAATAAGAGGCAAAACCTCTACTAAATTTTTGGCATTTTTGAAAGTTAAAACGCCACCAATGCCAAAATAAAAGCCATGCTGTGCTAAATCTAAAAGATGTTTTGAAGCATTATAGCAGTGTAGAACACCCCCCACTTCACTTGCTTTTTCTTCGATTAAAAGACGCTTACTATCTTCATTTGCATCTCGAATATGAACGATTAAAGGCTTTTTGAGTTCTCGTGCAAGCGCTATATGCTTTGCAAAAATTGCTTGTTGTACCTGTTTTTCAGCATGTTTTTCTTCTGCATCTTCAGGTAATCTAAAATAATCCAACCCACACTCACCCACAGCAATACATTTTTCATCACTTAAAAAAGACCTTAAGATTTTTTCGTCATACTGCTCATGGTGATACGGGTGAATACCCGCTGCAAAAAAAACATGTTCATACCGATGTGAAAGCTCTTGAGCATAGCCTAAATCGTCAATATCAGCCCCAGGAATAATAATACCCTGTACCCCTTTTTCATAAGCATTTTTAATAACAGTATCTACATCATCACGAAAACGAGTATCATCTAAATGGCAGTGCGTATCAATGATCATCAAGCAACCTCAACCCTGTTTTTTCCATTTTTTTTCGCAGCATACAATGCTTTATCTGCTTGATTAATCATCTCTTCAACACTTTCTAAATCATTAAAGGTCACACCAATAGAAACCGTTACATTCAGATTTTGCATCTCTTTGACTTTCACATGTAGTGGCGAAATAGCATTTTTGAGTTTTAAGAAAAATTCCAACGCTTTCTTCTGATCAATATTTTTAAGTACCACACAAAATTCATCACCCCCCAAACGAGCAATAAAATGCGCATGAATTAAATGTTTTTTCAATGTTTTAGCAAGCTCTACGATAACGGCATCACCAACATTATGTCCTAACGTGTCGTTTATCTGTTTAAAGCTATCAACATCAATTAAACCCAAGGCAAAAGACTCATTTTTCTTTTTTGCCTCTTTGAAATATTCTCGCATCGCATCAAAGAAATAGCGTCTATTGGCAAGTCCACTTAAGAAGTCATTCTGTGCCATATCTTCGATTTTAGCGATATATTCTAGAGAATCGAGTGAGTTATTGATGCGGCAGGCAATCTCTTCACGGGTAAAGGGTTTATTGATAAAATCATTCACGCCAATTTTAAGAAATTTGGCAGAAATCAATTCTTGATTACTGGCTGTCATCGCAATGATAGAGAGTTCATTTTTACTGTAAAGTTTACGTATCTCTTTGGTCAACTCAACGCCATCAATCACAGGCATTAAATAATCGGTCAAAATCAGTTTAATATCAGGATTATCGTGTAAAAAGACCAGTGCTTCCTCACCATGGGCTGCAACAAGAACTTTGAACATCTGATGCTGTAAAAGTGATTTGATCTGAGAGCGTGTTGCCATGGAATCATCCACAACCATGACTTTGATATCACGGTTTTTATGAAGCCTTTCAATAAGGGTAAAGATATAGTTCACATCATCAATATTACCTTTATAGACATAATCAATCACATCTTTTTTCAAAATCTTTTCGCGAACTTCTTGATCCATGGAACCTGTGAGAATAATAGAAGGGATTTTGTGCGATAAAATCATATCGACCACTTCACCATCGGGGGCATCGGGAAGGTTAAGGTCAAGCAAGGCTACAAAATAATCACTATTCTTTTCAACAAGTGCTTGGGCTTCTTCAAAACTATAAGCAGCATCCACATCAAAATCCAAACTTGCTTCCATTTTTTTAATGATTAATTTTGAAAGTGCCTTGTTGTCTTCTACAATTAAAATCTTTTCGCGTGCCATCTATTATCCTAACGGGTGTATCTAAGTTAGTTTTAATTGTAACATAAAATTTTTGGGAGTTTTCTAAAGAAGGGGCGGTGGAGGATCAAACCACCGCCGAAAATAGTGTTTTATTAGGAGCTAAATTTTAAGGAATCATCCATGTAAAGATGTACGCTTGTGCCATTGTCATTAAGCCCATAATGGTGACAAGAATCAAGCTGTGTTTTACAGTAAATCTAAAGAGGTCTGACTCTTTTCCAACGATACCTGCTGATGCACACGCAATAGAGATAGATTGTGGAGAAATCATCTTACCACAAACACCACCGGTTGTATTGGCTGTAACCATCAAGGTCTCATTCAATCCAAGCTGTTGCGCTGTATTTTGTTGCAATCCGCAGAAAAGTGCATTGGATGACGTATCGGAACCTGTCAAGAATACGCCTAACCAACCAAGGATTGGAGAGAAGAATGGGAACAAGAAGCCTGTGTTTGCAAGCACAAGTGCCATCGTTGTTGACATACCTGAATAGTTCATCACAAAGGCAAAGCCCAAAACCATACCAATCGATAAAATTGCCCATTTAAGCTCAAAGAGTGTTTCACCCATGGTTTTAATAGCTGTTGAAACATTTACGCGCAACACAAACATAGAGATAATCGCTGCAAAGAAAATTGCTGTTCCTGTAGCTGAAATAGGATTGAATGTGTAGACAACTTTAAAGGCTGTTGGCTGTGCAACGATCGGAGCCATTTTAAAAATCGTGTTACTAATACTTGTAAATTCAAAGTTAAAAATGGTACCCGCCATAATAGCGCCTTTAGCGAAATACGCTTTAAAGGCATTGGTAGTCCAAATCGTTACCATGATGGAGAGAATGATAAACGGAGACCATGCTTTAAGAACTTCTCCACCCGTATGTGCTTTTTGAGTCTCTTTCTCAAGTTCAGCTGATACATGACCTTTCATGACATTCTTTGGTTTCCAGAATTTTAAGAAAACCGTTAAAGAGACAATAGAGAGAATGGCAGAGGTTACGTCTGGTAACTCTGGTCCAATGAAGTTAGATGTTGCATATTGAGACAATGCAAAACTACCACCTGCTACAAGAGCTGCTGGCCATACTTCTTTCACGCCTCTCCAGCCATCCATCATTGCAACAATCCAAAGAGGGATAATGATAGAAAGGAAAGGAAGCTGACGTCCTGCCATTGCGCCTACCAAAAATGGATCAATACCTGTCACTTTGCCCGCAACCAAGATAGGAATACCTAAAGCACCAAAGGCAACGGGAGCAGTATTCGCGATCAAACAAAGCCCTGCTGCATAGATCGGCTGGAAACCAAGACCTACAAGAATAGCCGCTGTGATCGCGACAGGTGCACCAAAGCCCGCAGCACCTTCTAAGAACGCACCAAAGGCAAAACCAATGAGGATAACTTGGATACGTTGATCATCGGTAATTGTCAGAATTGAGTTACGAATAATTCCAAATTGCCCACTTTTAACCGTTAGCTTGTAAAGGAAAACCGACGCTACGATAATCCAAGCAATTGGCCAAAGACCGTATAAAAAGCCATACCCTGCCGAAGCAAATGCCATATTTGTTGGCATACCAAACGCTACAACAGCAACGATCATAGAAAGTGCTAATGTAATCGTTGCCGCAAAATGACCTTTCATTCTGAACACTGCAAGTGCTAAGAAGAAAAAAATAATTGGAATAAGCGCAACCAATGCCGATAACCCTAAACTACCACCAATAGGCGCATAAACTTGTTGCCAAGTTTGCATACAAACCTCCTCTTAAATGTAAACTCTACACGCAGAGTAAAGAAAAGGTATGATATTTGTATGATTTTTACAACAAGCAGAAATGAGGTGCAAAAAAAGTGTTACAAATTTGCACTCTCTAAAAGGGATTTGGCAAACATTATCGCCTCTTCACTGACATTTTCACCACTGACCATTCGCGCTAATTCGACAATACGCTCATCACTTTGAAGTGGAACAACATGACTTATATGTGAAGTATCTTTGGTCACTAAAAAGTGCTGGTTTGCCACAGAGGAGAGTTGCGGTTGATGCGAAATAGCAAAAATTTGATATTTATGTGAGAGCGTTTTTAAGACATTAGCGACACTCATTGACTCTTTGCCACTCAAGTTGGCATCAATCTCATCCAAGATGAGAACACCCCCTCTTGAGAGTAAAAACTCATTGTGCGTGGCAAGAAATGCTAGTCGTACTCGGTTATATTCACCAGAACTTATCTTTTTAAGGTCCACTTTACCGAGGTTTACTTGCAAAGTATCAAAACCTAATTCACTTAGTGTTCCCTCATGCAGGTGTAAATGCAGTGTTGGCATGTAGAGTTGTGAAAGGTAGTCATTGAGACGTGCTTCTAACAAAGGTAGGTATTTATTCCGTATTTGACTGATTTTATGGCTTTGTTCTGTTACAGCCCTTTCATATTGAGCTACTGTTTTTTCCAACTGACTCTTCTCAAAAGCGATGTTTTCATAACGAGCAAGTTCTTCTTGGCGCTTCTGTTTATGCTCCAGAGCCTCTTCAATCGAACCATAACGTTTTTTCAGTTGTGCAATCTTTTCAATGCGATCTAAGAGTGACTCGACATCAATCTCTTCGAGTGCCTCTAAAGTTTCATTTTGCTTTTCAAATACGAGGCGTAACTCATTCATACAGGCATCAAAAAAGCTACTATCGGCTTCAATGAGATTTAAGACCTCTATGACACTTCCTTCAAGTTCAAAGATAGTACCTGCTTTTTGCATTGCAGCTTCAATCTTCTCTTTTTTAGAGAGTGATTTCTTAAAACTCACAAGCTCTTCATCTTCGCCGATCTTGGGTGAAACCTCGTCAATTTTAGCAATTTCAAAACGTGCAAACTCTTTAAGATCTTCGACTTTTTTCTCTTCGGCTTCGATTTGCTCTAGCTCATCTTTGAGTTTTTTATATTCGTTAAAAAGCGTTTCGAAATTACTCACTTTTTCAGTATGGTCTGACTCTTTACTGGCACAAACACCATCAAGTAAGCCCAAAAGACGGCTATTTTCAAATTCACTGTTGTCTTTCATAGAGAGGTAATTCACAAAGGTACGAGAGAGTTCCACCATCCCTTTTTTAGAAACGGCTTGCGTATTAATAAAATAGCGCGCATTTTTAGCTTTGAGAAATTTAAAAATATTCGGATCTTCCTCTTCAAAACCAAACGCATCAAGACCCAATTTTTGTCCCACAACAGCCTCTATAACATCGGCATGAACTTCGCCATAGCCAAACAGCGAGAGTAACCCTTGCATCAATACAGACTTACCAGCGCCACTAGGACCACTAAAAACCACTAAACCTTTTTCAAACGCTATATCACACTCTGCAAACGAGAGATGGTTTTTGATTAACAATCGCTCTATCACACATGCCCCCAATGCAATTTCTTTTTCAAAATTTCAAAATAATCACGATCCAAACTGTGAATAAGCTCGGCACCTTGTTCTGCAATACACACACTGACGCGTTCAACTTCATTCATCGTATAAGTGTCTTGACCGTCGACCACAATCACCGTGTCACCATCGCTCTCAAACGAAACTTCAAAATCCACAGGCAAGACAAGCGGTCTTTGGCTCAAAGAGTGTGGACAAATCGGTGTTAAAATCAACGCCTCCGTGAGAGGATAAACAACAGGTCCTCCCGCTGAGAGATTGTAAGCTGTTGAGCCTGTAGGGGTTGAGACAATGAGTCCATCACCATAATACGAATTAAAAAGTTGTCCATCAACATAGGCTTTAATGTTACTCATGTGCGAGATTTTAGAACGCGATAAAACGATGTCGTTAAACGCAACTACTTTCTCCACTTTACCGTTTACATGCAAAGAAACTTCAAGCATCATACGTGTATCAATACGGTAATTCCCTATAAAAAGGTCCTCAATAAAATGGCTAATCTCATCGGTTTGAATATCCGTTAAAAAACCTAACTGTCCCGCATGAATACCAAGGACAGGTTTGTGATACATCAAACTTCTACGACACAAGGAAATCAATGTACCATCGCCGCCTAATGAGATGAGAAAATCACTCTGCTGGCACATTTGATCAAAACTGACACCCTTGCCACAGCCAAGTACTTGTGCACTTTTCTCTTCAATAAGGAGTTTTACGCCATGTTTATGCAGTGCTGTCTCAATCTCGTGCACATAGCCACACAGTGTGCCATCATTGGGTTTGCTCACAAGCCCAACCGTAGAAATAGTCTTTAATTTTTGAGTATGATTGGTTATTTTCATGATAACTCATTCTAGCGTGTCTTTTATTAATCAGTGTTTATGCTATAATTCGCCGATATGACAGACCTCTTGAAGAGGTTAAATACGAGGAGTACTACAATGAAACATCTCTTTTTGGCAGCGGTTGCACTGTTACTATTCAGTGGCTGTACCTACAAAAATGAAGCACTGAGTTTAGAATCTTATAAAGCAGAGTACCAAGGACCACTCTCCCGCGATAAGAAAATCGTCTATTTAAGATCGGTGAAAGATCTACGTGCTAAGAAAAATATTATTGGTTATGTTGATCAAAAAAGCGCCAACACGATCTACTTCTACAGTAATGAAAATTTTGCTGAGAAATATACAGAAGGTTTGGGATATGCTCTTAATCTTGCAGGCTTTAACACTAACGCATCAACCAATGAAGCGAACTTAGTAGTGGAAGTTGCGATTAAAGATATTGAGATGATTTACAATGATAAGAACTTTGATGCAAATCTTAAAGGTGAGATCGAAATTGAAGTTGTTGTGCGCAAAGGAGATGAAGTGATTACCCAAAACTTCAGACAAAAAGGCAGTAAATGGATCGCTCCATCGTACAATTCTAAAGATCTAGAGCCTTTCTTGTATTCACTTTTTGCCGATAGTATCGATCAGATCGTTACACGTTTGACACGTATGTAACTATTTTGGGAAGAGTTTTTCTCTTCCCTCTCTTCTTACCAATTACTGACAACAACCCTATTTCTTCCATATTTTTTTGCCAAGTAAAGTGCTTGATCCGATTCTTCTAAAAGAGCCTCTTTATCGGTGATAACAGGGCTAAGAGAGCAAATTCCCAAACTGACCGTCACTTGCACAATCTCTTGGGTTGCTCCCACCATAGCAACGGTTGTTTTTTCAACCTTACCACGTAATCTCTCCGCTAAAAGCTCTGCTTCAGCTTTGCCTGTATTTGGGGTAATAATAGCGATCTCTTCACCACCGTAACGTGCCACAATATCACTATCACGCACGACTTCCAACACAAGTTTAGAAAGATTGCTCAGAACTTCATCCCCAACAGTATGCCCATAGGTGTCATTAATTTTTTTAAAATAATCCACATCTAAAAGCATCAACGTTAAAGGGAGTTTATAGCGCTTGGACAGTGCCACTTCTTCGCAAATTCTCTGATCAAAATAGCGCCTATTTTTAAGTCCCGTAAGTGCATCGGTAATGCTTTCATGCTGTAAAATAGCCATATCTTTGACATCATTGGTTGTTTGAAGAGCAAGTTGTCCCACTAAATACGCAAAAACGCCACCTAAGAGAAGCATGATAGAAACAACAATCGAAAGACTATTCAGCGTTTCACGAATCAGCCATAGGTTATAACCAAAAACAATGTAGCAGATGATAAAAAAGAGGATAAGCACACTTAAAATTTTCCAACGTTTTTTCAAATTTCCCTCAGGAAGTTCAAGAATCAATCGTTTGATAGGCGTTAGAGAGCGAACTAAAAAAAGAGCACCAATAACGAGTAATGCTAACTCAAAGATAATCATAACTGGATGCATGTAACCTCAAGATTTAAAGAAATTTTTAAACAGCTAGTGAATGATTGTACCACAAAAGATGACAATCTTTTCTAAAATAAACTAAAGAAAAGCTACATTTAGCTATACTAATATCTTTTAAAAAACGACATTCAAAGGGTACAACCAAGCACCCTTCATTTAGGATAAACATTGAGAAGTCATTATTGTACAGATTTAGATGTCGCCAACATTGGCGAAATCGTAGAAGTGTGTGGCTGGGCAAATAGCAACAGAGATCATGGTGGTGTTATCTTTATCGACCTTCGTGACAAATCAGGCCTTGTTCAACTGGTGTGCGATCCTGCGGATAGCGTTAGTGCGCATGAGATCGCTGCTCTTGTGAGAGACGAATTCGTTCTCAAAGCCAAAGGAAGAGTCAGAGCCAGAGGTGAAGGGTTGGAAAATCCACGCCTCAAAACAGGCAAAATCGAGATTGTTGTCGATGAGCTTATCGTTGAAAACGCTAGCGAAACCGTTCCATTTGTTATTGGTGACAATAACGTTGGTGAAGATGTACGTCTAAAATACCGTTACCTTGATCTTCGCAATCCTAAAGCTTACGAAATTTTCAAACTGAGAAGTAAAGCAACCGTAGCGGTTCGAAATTCTCTGGATGCTCAAGGCTTTTTAGAGGTTGAGACACCTATTTTAACCAAATCTACGCCAGAAGGCGCACGTGATTATCTCGTTCCTAGCCGTGTTCACAATGGCGAATTTTACGCCCTTCCTCAATCTCCTCAACTTTTCAAACAGCTGTTAATGTGTGCAGGGTTTGATCGTTATTTCCAAGTCGCTAAATGTTTCCGCGATGAAGACTTACGTGCAGATCGTCAGCCAGAATTTACACAGATCGATATTGAGATGAGTTTCTGCGACCAAGAAGATGTTATGAAAGTCACTGAAAATCTTTTAAAAGATGTTTTCAAAGCATGTGGTCATGAGATCATCACTCCATTTAACCGTATTCGTTTTAAAGATGCAATGGAAAAATATGGTTCAGACAAACCTGACCTTCGCTATGATCTTTCGATGATCGATGTAATTGACATCTTTGCAAATTGTAAAAATGAAATTTTTAGCAATATTGCTAAAGATCCAAAGAAAAACCGTATTAAAGCGCTTAAAGTACCAAACGGTGACAACATCTTCTCTAAACGCCAAATGCAAGGCTTTGAAGAGTATGTTCGTAAATTTGGCGCTTCAGGACTGGGTTACTTTCAGATGAAAGAAGAAGGGCTCAAAGGTCCACTCGCAAAATTCTTTGATGATGCAGACCTTCAAAGAATTGTTGATGCCGCAAATCTTCAAGTAGGTGATGCTATCTTCTTTGGTGCTGGTGTGAAAAAACTTGTTCTTGATTATATGGGACGTTTCCGTATCTTCCTAGCAGAGCAAATGAATATTATTCCTAAAGACAAATTTGAGTTTGTTTGGGTCGTTGATTTTGAAATGTTCGAAGTAGAAGATGGCAAAGTTAAAGCACTTCACCATCCATTTACCATGCCAAAAGATATTGACAATACACCAATTGATGAGATGGAATCTGTTGCTTACGACGTCGTTCTTAACGGTGTTGAGCTTGGTGGTGGTAGTATCAGGATTCATAAAAAAGAGATCCAACAAAAAGTCTTTAACCTTCTAGGTATCAGCGATGAAGAAGCGCATGAGAAGTTTGAATTCTTACTCGATGCCCTAAAATTCGGAGCACCACCACATGGTGGTTTAGCCATCGGACTTGATCGCTTGATGATGCTCATTACCAAAAGTGATAGTATTCGTGATGTTATTGCCTTCCCTAAAACCCAAAAAGCACAATGTCTGCTTACTCGAGCACCAAGTGCTGTTGAGGGTGATCAGTTACGTGACCTTGGCATTAGACTTAGAGAAAAAACCAAATAAAGGAGAGAGTAAACGTGAAGAAACTATTTTTGATTATTGGCGCCCCAGGCAGTGGTAAAACAACAGATGCGAGTTTAATCGCAGAAAAAAACAGCGATGTAATCGCACACTATTCAACAGGTGAGTTACTTCGTGATGAAGTTGCAAGTGGTAGTGAACTTGGCAAAACGATTGATTCATTTGTCAGTGCAGGCAATCTAGTACCTCTTGATATTGTGATCAATACCATCGTAAGTGCCATCAAAAATAGCCCTAAAAACGTCGTTCTTATAGACGGATTCCCACGTTCTGATGAGCAGATGAAAGCACTTGATGCAATCCTTGCAAATGAGACAACCGTTCAACTGGTTTCTGTCATTGAAGTCGAAGTGAGTGAGCAAGTCGCGTGTGATCGCGTTTTAGGACGTGCCAGAGGAGCTGACGATAACGTTCAAGTCTTCAACAACCGTATGAAAGTTTATACAGAGCCATTAGCTGGCATTCAAGCATTTTACGGTGCTAAAAACCTTCTTCATAAAATCAACGGCGAGCGTACCATCGAAGAAATCGTAAACGAGATGGAAAGCTTCGTTAAAAGCAACATCTGATGCACCACTTCTACTCTGTTATCATTGGCTCTGAACTGCTCAATGGTCGCAGAGTAGATAAACACTTCAACTTTATCAATCAAGAACTTCGTGACCGTGGACTCACTCATGCAGGCAGCTTTGTGATCGAAGACTCCCCTGCCCTTATTCAAAACTGTTTTAATATGATTTTACAAGATCCAAAGAGCATTATGTTTTGCTTTGGAGGCATTGGTGCAACACCTGATGATCTTACTCGTGCTATCGCTAGTGAAGTCTTTACAGGAATGCCTTTAAAATTACATGCAATAGCAAAAGAGCTCATTGAAAAACAGTTTGGAGTAGAAGCGTATCCTTATCGTATCAACATGGCAATGCTTCCACCACATGCAGAGCTACTTCATAATGTGATCAATCAAGTACCTGGCTTTTCACTTTTTAATCGCTTCTTCTTTACCCCAGGATTTCCATCAATGGCTTGGCCCATGGTCAAAGAAGCCCTTGATAAGCACTTTCCTATGCAACCAAAACTCTATAGCACTTCCTTTGTAGTTGAATCAACAGAAAATGATTTGATTGATATTATGGAAGCCCTTCCGAAAGAGCTTAATTTCTCATCTCTGCCTCGTTTTGTTGGGGAAAAACGTATTGTTGAGATTTACCTCGCTCACCCAGAGCAAGCTTTAGTAGAGCGCTGGTCGCACTATTTTAGAAATGCTGTTTTTAAAAAGGGCAAAACGATCAGGGATTGTTAGCATAGTACTGATCAAGACCATCACTAATACCATCGACAAGGTGTTTTTGGTACTGAGGGTTGAACATGTTATCGGACTCTTCAGGATTGCTAATATAGCCTAATTCCACCAATACGGAAGGCATTGTTGCACCCACTAAGACCCAAAAGGGAGCTTCTCTAACACCGCCATCTTCAACGCTGTATTTTTTTCTGACACTTTTAAGCATACTGGATTGTACATCAATTGCCACTTTGTTGGAAAGAACAATTTTCTCACGATTAAAGACATTTAAGAAGGTCTCTTTTGAATAAAAATCCATCTCTTCCATATCCGATTGGTTTTCCAATGCGGCTACGTTTTTAGAGCGCTCCGAGCGATCAGGCGAGAGGAAGAAGGTCTCTAGTCCTTTCATGGAGAGTTTTTTGGCTTCATTGGGTGCAGCATTAGCATGTAACGAAACAAACAGATCTGCATTTTTATCATTGGCTACTTTAGTGCGGTCCCGAAGATTGATAAACTCATCTTTTTGACGCGTATAATAGACTTTGTAACCACGAGATTTGAGCTCTTTCCCAAGTTGCAATGCCATATCCAGTACCAGATGTTTTTCCATGCGTTGCTTATACCCAATAGCACCCGCATCTTTACCACCATGCCCTGCGTCTATTACAATTGTTTTGTCGCGCTTTTGACCTTTTTTACTTGGAGCTTTACTTGAAACAATAGGTGATTCTACAGGCATAGGAGAAGCTGTTGCAGTCGCAATAGAAGATTTTGAAGCGTCAGGCGTTGGCGTCGCTACAGTAGGCGCTTTTTTAGGTGCTTCAACAGGTGGTGTGATTCTTTTTTCAGTTAAGATTGGTTTTTTATTAAGCGATAAAATGACTTGTGTATCCAAAACACTCACATATGTTTCAAAGGCAGCAGGTGCATCTAAAATGATACGAATAGTATTGGCATTGTATTGGCTTATACGTAAGCTTTGTAGTTTTTTAGGTGTTGAAATAGTGAGTGGTGCATTCATGATAATGGCAGGAATATCAATAATTTTTTTATAACCATCGGTCGTTTTAAGGACAAAAATTTTCACACTTCCCTCTGCTACAGCAGAACCAAAGTCAAGTAATATCTCTTCTTCACTTGTTTTCACATGTTGTAGTACATTTTTACCATTATAATTTTTTGGCAGAGATGAAACAGTGTGCGACGTGGTAGTGCTCTGAGGTATGGCTATTTTACTCTCTTTTGTGACAGGGCTACTACTGCTTATTGGCATGGTTGAAGCACTTGATGAAGGTGTTGCTGAGGCAATATTTGTATTAGAACTACTACTGGATGTGCCAAAACTCTCTTCCGATGCAGGTGGGGGAACAAGTGGTTTTGAGGGTGCTGTTTTTTTTGTCTCTCTGCTCATGGTTGCAAGCTCAGATTCATACTTTGAAGCATCGAGTTTAAGTATTTTTGCTGTTTTAATAAGACGTTCTAGCGTCTCTTTTTTAAGCGTATCATCGCTTCCAATAATGGCTTGAATATAAACTGCTTTGAGTCCATGAAAGACGCGTAGCATCTCATCATTATTCGCACCCTTCATTTGGGCATCATATTGTTCAAGCTGTTGCATGTAATTAGGTGCACCCAAAAGCGCTATACATGTCAACAGCAAAACAAAAAATACTCTAATTTGCTTCCCCATGTACCAACTTTGCAATGAGTTCTTTCACACTAATGATTTCATTCAGTTTATAACCGTTTGCTCCTGTAAAAAAGAGCCCCGTTTCTAATTTGCCCCTATACGCATCACTTAAACTATCTGCGATGCAGTAACCTACTGCTTTTGCTTCTTGACCTCTATGGCAAGGGCTAACACAGTTGCTGATACAGCGAATTGCGGGACCTTCTCTTTTTTCAACCATCCGAATCAAATTCGTTCGAACGCCACGCGCAGGATAGCCAACAGGCGATTTGAAAAGTTGAATATCTTCTTTTTGTGCTTTTAACAGGACTTCTTTAAAATTTTTATCGGCATCACACTCATGCGTTCCAATAAAACGGGTTCCCATTTGTACGCCATCTGCGCCTAATGATATCATCTTTAAGATGTCGTTATGATCCCATACGCCACCTGCAGCAATGAGTGGAAAATCGCCCCACGCTTTAATCTCTTCCTTAATAGGAGCGATCAAGTTCTCAAGTTGGTACTCTTCTTGACTACACTGCTCATAGGTAAACCCTTGGTGTCCACCACTGAGGGGTCCTTCAACAACAATCGCATCAGGTAAGCGGTTATAGCGTTGCGTCCAACGTTTACAGATAATTTTAAGTGCTTTCGCTGAAGAGACGATTGGGACGAGTGCAACATCAGGATAATCTGCCGTAAATTCAGGCATATTGGTTGGAAGACCTGCGCCTGTAATGATAATATTAACCCCTGCTTCACAGGAGTCTTTGATGACTCTTTCATAATCATTAATAGCATAAAGAATATTCATAGCCAGTGGTTTAGAGCCACAGATTTTACGTGCATTGTCAACAATTGCGGTTAATGCTGATTTTGAGTAGAAATTTTCTGTTTCAAAAGGGCGAGCATTAATGTTTTTCTTACTAAAATGTGTGTTGTCATAGTATCCCGTTCCAACGGAACTAATAACACCTAAACCACCTTCTAAGCTTACGGTTCCAGCCAGTTTATCCCAGCTAATACCAAGCCCCATACCGCCTTGAACAATAGGATATTCAATCGTATATTTGCCAATTTTAAGAGAGTTTAGTGACATTATTGCACCTTTAACCTAGCAAATTTGCGCTTACCGACTTGGAGAATATACTCTCCACATGCCAGTTGTAGCTGTTCATCATCCACTTTTTCTTGATCGAGCTTTACAGCACCTTGCTTAATATCGCGTCTTGCTTGTGACGTTGATGCTTCTAATCCACAATCCACCAAAGCTTTCGCAATCCAAAGGGGAGACTCATTCGATGTAAATGTTTCAATGTCTGTTGGAATCTCATTTTGAGAATGAACCCGATCAAACTCTGCTTTTGCCTCTAATGCATCAGCTTTATTATGATAACGCTCAATAATTTCTAAAGCAATCATCTCTTTCGCATGTTTTGGATGCACAGCACCTGATTCAACTTCTTTTTTAAGAGCAGCAATTTCTTCTAAACTTTGAGTGCTCAAAAGCTCATAATAACGCCACATCAGCTCATCACTGATACTAAGCATCTTACCAAACATATCACTTGGCGTGTCGGTTACACCAATATAATTGCCTAAAGATTTACTCATTTTATTGACGCCATCAAGTCCTTCAAGCAAAGGCATCATTATAACCGCTTGCTCTTTGCCAATGTTATACGCACGTTGTAAATGACGTCCCATTAAAAGGTTAAACTTCTGATCGGTCCCACCCATTTCGATGTCACTCTTCATTGCGACACTGTCGTAACCTTGAAGCAGCGGGTATAAAAATTCACTAATAGAGATAGGGGTTTGAGACTTATAGCGTTTTTCAAAATCTTCACGCTCAAGCATACGTGCTACGTTAAATGTGGTAGTAAGTTCTACCAAACCAGCTGCACCTAGAGCTTCGATCCACTCTGAGTTAAACATAACCACAGTTTTTTCTGGATCTAAAATTTTAAACACCTGCTCTTTATAGCTTTGAGCATTGGCTAAAACCACTTCACGTGTCAATTTTTTACGTGTCTCATTCTTACCTGTTGGATCACCAATCATTCCAGTAAAATCACCAATAAGAAATTGAACTACTGCACCAAATTTTTGAAGTAATGCCATTTTTTGAAGTAAAACAGTATGTCCTAAGTGAAGATCAGGAGCCGTTGGATCAAAACCAGCTTTGACTAAAAAAGTCTCGCCTTTTTCAAAATAATTTTTGAGTAATGTAACAACACGCTCTTCATCGATGATCTCACTAATACCTCGTTTGATCTCTTTAAGCGCATTTTGAATCCGCATATCCATATCTCTTATTTCCTTCTTCGATTATTTATAAGCATCATTGACCGAAACAAATTCGATCACGCGGTAGCGTCCTTTGAGATTTTCACGTACCGCACTGACATTTTTATCAGGCAATTCCAAAATCATCTCAAAATAGTCTGCATGTCCCTCATCTTCGGCTTTTCCAAGCTCTATGGTCACCAGATTGATCTGCATTTTAGCCAAATAAGCTAAAAATGAGGCTAAAGAACCCTTCTTGTTCTCTAAGCTTACGATGAGTTTGTAACGATCTGGCGCTTCTTTTGTCCATTTTACAAATACCATCGGCTCATTCTCTTCCATAAGTGTCGCTGCGCGTTCACAGAGTTTATGGTGCACAAAAACATCATTGCCTTTTTGAAATCCAACAATATCATCGCCACGTTTTGGATGGCAACAGTAGTCAAAATAGACATTGGCAATATGATGATTTGAGTAAATGACAATATTCTCAAATTTCTGTTTTTTAACAAGATAGCGATCTTTTTTAAGCAATGGGAAAAGCAGTGTATCTTGCATCGCATAAAGTTTTAAGGTGTTTGAAACATCTTGTAAATAAATTGAATCGGTAGCAATTCTAAAGATTTTTTTCATGGCGTGTTCTTGCTCTACCCACGCTTCGACTTTATTCTCCGCCACACCAAAGGCGTGTGAAAGAATTTTAATGGAAACTTTATGGTTAATCTCTTTAATTTTCTGACGGCAATTCGCCTGAATGGTGCTTTTAGCTTTCCCTGTTTTAACACTATTGACCCAGCTACACCTGTATTTTGGCTCTTTAGAGGTCACAATACGGACGATATCACCATTTTTCAGTTCACTAAGCAGGGGAACTTTTTGTTTATTAACATACGCTTCATCCGCGTACGTTCCAACTTCCGTATGAACTTCATAAGCAAAATCAAGCACCGTTGCACCACGAGGAAGTGTAAATATATCACCTTTGGGAGAAAAAACTGCTATATCTTCACTGTAAAGGTTATCTTTGGCAATAGCGTAAAAATCTTCGATATTTTCAATATCTTCATTTTGGTTGTTTAACTCATTGAGCCAATCCAGTTTAGGATTGAGTCCACCTGATTTATACTTCCAGTGAGCCGCTACACCGTATTCTGCGGTTTTGTTCATATCGTACGTTCTAATTTGCGACTCGACGATGGATTTATCATCAAAAACGGTGGTATGAATGGTTTGGTAACCATTCTCTTTAGGAATCGCAATATAATCTTTAAAGCGTGAAATAAGGGGCTTAAAATGCTGATGAACAATACCAAGCGCTCGGTAACAATCAATCGGCGTTCGCACAATAATACGAATCGCTAAAAGATCCAAAACCTCTTCAATACTCACACCTTTACGCTGCATTTTCATGTAAATAGAGTAGTAGTGTTTGATGCGCTTTTGAATCGTAAAATCGCTCTCTATGAAACCCTCTTTGAGCATGTGATTTTTGATTTTGGAGATAAAGTGATTGAGACGAAGTTGGAGTTGTTGTCCATGCTCTTTGATGTAGCCATCAATTTTGTTATATTCGTTTGGCATCACATAGAAAAAGCTTAAATCTTCTAAAAGATTTTTAATAGAAGAGATACCCAAACGATGGGCAATCGGTGCATAAACGACTAAGGTCTCTTCTGCAATACGACGTTGCTTAACAGGATCAAGTGCTGCAAGAGTGAGCATATTGTGTAAACGGTCACACAACTTGACCACTAATACACGTACATCTCGAATAGAAGCTATAAGCATTTTTCTAAACGTCAGAGCCGAAGCAACCAATTTATCGTTGGAAGAAGATGGGATGAGTTCAATATCACGGATTTCCACAATTTTTGTCAAACCATCCACCAAATGCCCGACTTCTTCACCGAACATCGCTTTAACCTCTTCAGTGGAACAGGAGGTGTCTTCAACGACATCGTGCAGTAAGCCAGCGACGATCATCGACTCATCCCCACCCAAGTATGCCACAAAAACGCACACTAAGATAGGATGAATAACGTACTCTTCGCCGCTTTTACGATACTGCCCTTGATGTTTGGCTATCGTAAAGGCAACTGCTTTTTCAATATTAGGTGTTGGTTTGATATATTTGTATAAGAGTTCAACCGCTTTATCAGAGCGCTTACACTCTTTAACAATTTCGACTAACTCTTCCAAGTTTCAAACTGCTACAAATCAGTAATAGATTCTAATCTAACTTTGCCTTCTGAAATCTCAAGAAGCGCAATGTCTGTAAACTTTTGTTTGTTTTTATCTGCTTTAACCAATGGTTCAGCACCGTTTGAGAGTTGATCGGCTCTTTTTGACACAAGCATAACCAATCTGTAACGATCTTGTCCTACAAGTGCCAATGCTTTTGCTGTAATTTCTTCTGTTCTTTGCATCATTTTTTCCTTATTTATTTCTAACGATTGAGCAACTCTCTAAGTTACCCTCTATGATTTTTCGTAAATTCCCTTTAGCAAACATATTACACACAACGATTGGAAGGTTGTTATCTTTGGCAAGGGCAATAGAAGTATCGTCCATAACTTTGATATTATCATCCATCGCTCTATCGTATGTGAGTTCACTCAACTTTTGAGCATCTAGGAATTTCTTTGGATCTTTGTCATACACGCCATCGACTTTGGTCGCTTTGATAATCATATCAGCGCCAATTTCAATCGCACGAAGTGTTGCAGCCGTATCCGTTGTAAAGAAAGGATTACCCGTTCCTGCGGCAAAAATAACGATACGTCCTTTTTCAAAGTGACGTTGCGCACGTCTTACAATAAACGTTTCACAAATCGCTTCCATCTTGATAGCACTTTGAACCCGTACTTCCATTCCTACGTGCTCTAAAGCTTCTTGCATTGCAATGCTATTAATTACCGTTGATAGCATTCCCATATAATCACCACTGGTACGTTTGATAATACCATCTTTTGCAGCACTCACACCACGAATGATATTGCCGCCACCGATGACGATACCCACTTCAATCTCATGAATCACCAATGATTTAATCTCATCAGCAATAAATTTTAAAATAGAAGTGTCGATACCAAACCCATTATCACCAGCAAGTGCTTCACCAGAGAACTTAACTAAAACCCTTTTTCTCTTCTCCATATTGTATAAACCTTTCTGCATCTTAGGCATAGAAAACTTCTTTATTCTATCCTAAAAGACCTAAAAAGTTACTTTGCAATCAGCTCTAACGGGTCAATGTGAAAATTCTTCTGAGTCACTTCAAAGGTAAGGTCATTATCAACGCGACCAATAACATACCCTTTTTTGATTTTTTGCCCTACTTGAATGGTTGGAGCAATTTTGGAGAGATGTGCATAAATCGTATGGATTTCATCACTATTTTCAATAATAACGACTTTTTCCATCGAAGCGGTATCTTTAGCAAAAATGACTTTACCATTTAAAACACTTTTTACCGTAGCATCGGGCGTTGAAGAGGCTAAAACAACCGATTCATTAAAGATTTTTATCTTATAGATCGGATCAACATAATCACCAAATTTTCGCTTAACGCTATAGCTATCGAGTGGAGCGATTGTACGTTCTCCAACATATTTTTTGACATTACTGTTTTGATACGAAGAGCCAATTTGCCTGATGCTATTGTCTCCACCACCCACAGTACTAGGTCCTTTCTCTCGTTTAGCAGCATTTTTTTCTGCTAAAAGCTTACTCTCTTCTTGTACTTTAATAATTTTAAGCTGCTCAAGCGTTGTACGGATTTCATCACGTTCTTTTTGGATATCATCCAGTTGTTTTTTATAACTCTCTTTCTTGGCATTAAGCGCCACAATGGAACTTTCGCGCTTTTTTTCTAAAGCAATTAGTTCATCCTTTTTACTTTTAGCGCTTTGAATTTCACCATGAATGGTTTTAATTTCTTGGCTTTGGGAGTAGATTTGATCGTTGACCTGCTTATAATCATTGGCAAGCTTTCCAAACTCTTTCCGCATGATGGTATCCATTTTTTGGAGCACTTCGTCCACTAAAATACCATCTTCATTGTCCAAATAATCACTATCCGAAACCAGATAAAAAGAGAAATCTTCCGCAATAATTTTGATAATTTTTTGCTCTAAATCTTTTTTTTGTGAGGAGAGTTGTTGGGTATCTTTGGTCAGCTTATCAAGGTATTCGTATTTACGAGTAACCGTCTCTTGGGACTCATTGATATTTTTGCCAAGATATTCAATCTTATCTTTGATTTTTTCAATATCTTTCTCTTCATTGACAATATCATTGGCGATATCTTGCAATTTTCCGTGAATTTGCTTTTCAGTTTGAAGCTTTTCTTGGAGTGTTTTTGCTTTTTCGTCAATTTTTTGTGCTGTATTGGGAGCCGCAAAAATGACAAGTGGCATACAACATGCCACGCTTAAAAGCCATTTTTTCATACACGTCCAATCTTACGAGCAACAATTGTCACAGCAACCAGTGCAAACAAAAGAGAAGCACCGATCAATGTACCACCTTCCAACAAAAGATCAAACTCAGGGATCACAATATCAAGTTCCGCGGCAAACTCTTTGACAACACTTAGTTTGGGAGCAATCGTATAAAGGGCACACACAACAATGGAGCTGAAAAGCGAATCGACGAGCGTCATACGGTATAACATAGCACTTTTCATGAAAAAGGAGGCACCAAATAGCGTCATAATCGACATACGGCGATTGTGCTCATAGGTCCAAATACGGATTTGTTTAAAGATAAGTAAAACAGCAACAAACGCTACAAAAAATGCAAAAATATAGACCATGGCCTGCAAAAGTTGCAACATCTTAAACATCTTCTCATGCGTCTTAGCAAAGGTTTCGATACGCGTAATGGTGTTAATACTCATAAGCTTTTGCTTAATGATTTCCACTCTTTTTTTATTAGGAATGGATTCAAGTTTTAAGGAATAAAACTTAGGAAGAGCCACTTGCAAAAGCGATAAATTCTTAGAGGACATATCATTTTTAAGACGATCCAAAATTTTCTTGCTGCTTATTTCAGATAAGCTCTCAATTTCAGGGATCTGTTTTTTAAGCTCATCTTCTTTAAGCTCTGCCGAAGAGACGACCACAATCGCATAATCATTCACAATTTTGGTCGCATAATCATTCACAATACTCTTAATCACATTCGTAAATTGAAAAGAGAAGAGTAAAACAAAGACAGAGATCATAATGGAAAAATGGCTACTAACTGACCTCATGCAACACGCCACCTTCTAAGAAATAGTGTTTATAATCAATGCCCAGTGTTGAGGGAATATTGTGCGTTACAACAAGTACGGTTGTACCTAAGTGTTCTTTAGCCCCTTTGAGTAAATTCCAAATCACTTCGCTTGAATAACTATCGAGATTACCCGTGGGTTCATCGGCTAAAATAAGCACAGGATTGTGAGCAAGTGCCCTTGCCATGGCGACACGTTGCTGTTCACCCCCACTGAGCTCATATGGATATTTGTTAATTTTATGCAACAATTTGACATGTTTTAAGAGTTTATGTGCTTGTTTAATACAGACACTTTTGGAAAATCCACCAATAATAAGGGGTAACATGACATTTTGTTCTACCGTCCACTCATCGATCAGTTTATAATCCTGAAAAACAACGCCTAAATAACGACGTAAAAGATTGAGTTTGGAACTGCTAATATTTTTAAAATCGACACCACAGACATTCAGATTGCCGTGATTGGGGAAAAGCTCACCATAGAGTGATTTGATAATAGTTGATTTACCACTGCCGCTTTTACCTGTAATAAAGACAAATTCTTGCGCTTTTATCAGCATACTTGCATCAGTAATGATGGGCTCATCTCGGCCATAGCTAATATTTAAGCCATTGGCTTTAATCACATATTCCATGGAACCACTCTTTAATTAAGGTATGGGCAGCCAAATTGCTTTTAGTTGCTAAAATCGCATCAGGAAGATAAGAAACTTTTCCTTCTTGGATCTGAATATAACACTTTTCATTGCGCTCATTAGCCCCAAAAGAGAGACGAATCAATCCGCTTTTTTCATCGATTTCAAACAACTCTTCAAAATGGACAAAAAAGCCATCGCCGCGTAAAAGGTCATCTTTAAAAGCATCTCGAATTTTGGAAAAATCAACTTCCTCTTCAAAACGCAATGTAGCCAGTTTTGGAATAGGAAGAGAGGCAATTTCATTGGTTAAAGTCACATCATAAATGTCTTTTTCCATTTTACGCCAACGATCTTCATACTTGCTCGTAATCTCTAATTCCGCATTTTTCTTCACCAAAACATGTGCCTTGGAGAGTTGCATCATTTGAGAAAATGTGAACTCAAAATAGAGTGGGCTATCTGTCCTAAGCTCTAATGTTCCATTGACACGCAAAACTCTCAAAGCCTCTTCGATAAAAGCGGCCGAAAAAACACGACGATGTGGTTTTTTATCCCAAGGTACTGGAAAATGCACGAAGATACGCCCGACAACATTGGAAGGCAAGAACTCCATAAACAGACGCGCATCATAATCAACAACGAGAATATTCTCAATATTTTGAAGCTCACACTGCTTTAAAACTTGCCCAATAGAGGGCTTATGAATCTCTAAACCAATGAATTGGATATGGGGATTTTTCTTTGCCTGATGGAGTAGATGGCGACCACTGCCAAAACCGATCTCTACCCAAATTTCACGCTCTACATTAAAGTGATTTGCAAAGAATTCAATCTCTTTAAGATAAGGGGAATGCTTAACCTCTAAAAACTTTTTAGGCTCAATATTGGAAAAGAGCTCTTCGGCTTCGCTCACATCTCTAAAATCCATCAAAACTTTTTGTAAAAAAGAGGCTTGGGTCGGGCGGGTAACTTTATCGCCTTTAACCAGAAGCCCTCCATCCTCTTTTTGATGAATACGAATCAGAACGTTCTCTCCTTGCATCAAAGCCATTACCAATTTATTGCCCCTTTTTGAATGGGCTTCATAACGAAAGGTGGTCTCTTTATACGTGCAAGGGTAGCTTAATGGTTTTAGTGTTTGCGTGTGAAAATTTGGCATAAACTACTTTTGTTCCTTTGGAATCGTGATAATGACACTATCTGAAGGATTCGAAGCGATACCGTACTTATCAATGGCAATAATTTTGTATTTATACTCTGTTCCACGAGCGGTATCTTGGTCAATAAAATTACTTTCAAAAATACCTGTGAAACTCTGTTTTTGTGTTTTTCCAGCCATTTCAAACTCTTTGGTAATAGTATATTTAACCGCATTCTCATCGCCACCCCATGTAATATAAATGGCATTACCATCGTACTTAGCAGAGCTCACAACAGGAGGATTCAGTGCGGAGAGTGTCATTCCTGAAATTGTGCCTTCTTGTTTGGATTCAAGACCATCCACATCAACTGCTACAACTCTATAGTAATAGGTTTTGCCATTATCGTTAATTAAATCTTCAAACTCGGTATTGACGGTTTTACCATAAAAACTATAGAAAAGGCTGGATGTTGGTGAACGATAAATTTTATAATAAGCAAAATCACTCGTTGTAGAAGCATTCCATGTCACAATAATTTTTTTAGGTAAATTTGACGTTGCTTGAACTCCAGTAATACCTCGAGGAAGTGGTTTGGAATGTGCTTCGACCATATCACTTGGTTTTGAGACAACACCATCAGAAGTTTTGACTTTAATACGGTAACGATAAGCATAGTTGTCTTTAATATCTTTATCGATGTATTCGGCATTTAATCTGCCTTTAACTTTGCCCACTTCATCCCATGAAGTTGATTTATATTCGTTGCGCTCAATAATGTAATACTCTACATTCTCCACTGAATGCGGTCGCCAAATAATTTTAATACGCGCAGGAAGATCTGAAATAGCATTGATAAATGAAACAGAATCAATCGAGCCTAGCGTTGCCGTTTTAGCAACAGGCGCCAATGTTGTGACATTTGCCATCATACTGAGTCCTGATTCATGTTTATCGGCTGAATAGGTACTCATCTGATAGGTATAACTGGTATTAGGTTTTAACTCGGTATCCACATAGTGCGATACGTATCTGTCTTTGATGGTGGCAATTTTTTTCATACTGTTACCACTTTGACGGTACAGATAGTAGCCTTCGATTTGCGCACTGTAAATAGGTGTCCACTCAAAACCAACTTCGGTAGAACCTGGGAGGGTTCGAATACTCTCTACACGAGGTAAAGAGGCGTCAACAACTGGCTCTTTGGGTGTTTCAAGCGTCTTTTCGCAACCATTGATCATTAAACTTAAAGCC
This sequence comes from Pseudomonadota bacterium, assembly GCA_017860615.1. Classification (GTDB taxonomy): domain Bacteria; phylum Campylobacterota; class Campylobacteria; order Campylobacterales; family Sulfurospirillaceae; genus Sulfurospirillum. Next base: position 159,926 of record JAGDMU010000005.1, read on the forward strand.
ATTAACGATGCTATCCAAAGTAATTTTTTCATCTACCTCTTCCTTACTGAAATGGTGTGTTAAATAGGCATCAAAATCATCCCATAATGGAGCGTTTATTTGCAATAACTGCCCTGTTTTTGGATGCTTAAGATACAAAATATATGCATGTAACATAACTCTTGGTATTGTACCATTTTGGCTCTTAAAGCCGTATAAACTATCTCCCAAGATATGACGCGATAGGGCTGCTAAATGAACTCTGATCTGATGGGTCCGCCCTGTAAAAAGCTTTGCCGCGATAAGCTCTTTTTTACCATCACGTGATAATAAGAGTTTGGAAAAAGCACTTTTTGCCATTCTCCCATCTTTGATAACATCCATTTTCAAACGATTATTGACACTGCGTCCAAGGGGGAGTTCGACCACCATATTATCTTTAAGTGGCACATCAATCATTGCAAGATAATACCGCCCCATACTTTTATCTTCCAACTGAGAAGAGAGACTCACATGAGCTTCATTATTTTTAGCAATTACCAGTGCGCCACTCGTCTCTTTATCGATACGATGTACAATACCATGACGCTCTTCACCACTAATAGTCGAGAGATTGATGCCCTTGGATTTAAGCCAATCTACCAATGTTGCCTCTTTCACGCTGGGTGCCCCATGAACCGTTAAAAAAGGAGGTTTATTAATGACTAAGAGATCATCATCTTCGTACAATATAGGCACATCAAAATCGACCTCATAACTACTTTGACTCTCTTCTGCTTGCACAAATTCATACTGAACCACATTGCCTTCAACAAGTTTGAAACTGCACTTATGTGTCAGCTTTCCATCGACATACACACCTATGTTTTTAATGAGTTTTTCAACTTGGTTGCGCGGTAATTCCAGAGCTTCACTCATGGCGGCATCCAGCCTTTTTGACTCTTTACATATAAACTCCATCCAGCCTACTTTCCTCTAATTTTTGATATACTTTGCGAAAACTTTCCAAAGGGATATAGTGTTTCAAATTGATAGGCGCATATTAACACATTTTGATTTTTTAATTCCTATACTCGTACTTCCTATCATTGTTCTCTCCTATTATCTCATCTCGGAAGCAAATGTTATGCTTGCCAACAAACAAATTGTTTATTACACCGTTGGTTTTGCCACATTTCTTATTTTTTTTATTATCCCTATTAAGAAAATCGAGTGGGTCATCCCATTTTTTTATTGGCTAACCATCATTTTACTTTTGAGTGTTGATTTTTTTGGTATCGCAAAACTTGGAGCAAGAAGATGGCTAGAAATCCCTTTCGTTCATTTTACGATTCAACCTTCTGAGATTTTCAAACCCGCATTTATTTTGATGCTAGCGTACCTTATTAAGCACAATCCTCCTGATGAGAAAGGCTATGGCTGGAAATCTTTTTTTAAACTCAGCTTTTATATCTTACTACCTTTCGTACTCATCGCTAAAGAACCCGATCTTGGAACAGCAATGATCTTACTTTTACTAGGGTATGGAACACTTTTTGTCATTGGGGTCAATAAAAAAATCTGGATTACCCTTGCGATTGTTGTAGGAATTAGCAGTCCTGTTATGTACAATGGTTTACACGACTACCAAAAACAACGTATTGCAGATTTTGTATCAGAAAAGCCAAGCTACCATGTCAAACAATCCATTATTGCCATTGGCTCAGGTGGACTTACAGGTAAAGAGCGTAGTGAAGCCACCCAAACGCACTATAAATTCTTACCTATTGCTACCAGCGATTTTATCTTTGCTTATACGGTAGAGCGTCTTGGCTTTTGGGGCGCACTTGGGCTCATCCTTTGCTATGCTTTTTTGGTGATGCACCTTTTAAGTCTTAATTTTCTCCTTAAAGAGGATTATTTTGCCAGAGTGATTACCAGTGGTATCTCTTTGCTTATTTTCTTTTACATGAGCATTAACATTGCTATGACCATAGGGCTTGCTCCTGTTGTCGGCGTTCCACTTCCTTTTTACAGTTATGGAGGCAGTAGTTTTATCACTTTTTTCGCTCTTTTTGGCATTTTAGAGAACCTCTTGGCGTTCCGATTTGATCCAACCTATCGTTCGATTAAATATTCGCTCTAATGCCCTATTTAACGTTCTTTTTTCATCTATTTTTTATATTCTTTTAACAATTAAAAAGGTACAATTTCACTCTTTAAAATGGGTCCTTAGCTCAGTTGGTTAGAGCACCCCGCTCATAACGGGGTGGTCGAGTGTTCGAGCCACTCAGGACCCACCACTCGCTTCTTAGTTTTGAATTTGTTTAATTTGATACACAAAGGTAAATGTTATGAAAAAAGTTGTTCTTTTTCTAGCACTCGTTTCCCAGATCTCTCTTTTCGCAGGTTTTTTAGATGATCTTATTGGTAAAGACAAAACGTATTTAGAAGCTAATGGCTTTAAATGTACAGAGTTTTCTTGTGTCACAAAAGATCAAAATTATTTTAATATTAAACTTTTAGACAATGCAATCGAATATGTTGAAGTTTACAGCACCGATAAAGATGAAGTGTATCGTGTAGCACTTTACCTCTACCAAAACGATAAACTCAAGAATAAAGAGATGGATGAAGGCTTTTTTAAAGCCCTTCAAAAAATCAATGAAAAATCTAAACTAAATTATGAACTTTCAAAAATCAGTGACAAATTTGGGAATGAAGCACTCATTACCATGACCGATACAAAAAAAGCTGCTGCGTATGTCAACGTGCTACGCGATACATACTTTGAGAGTATGAAGCAGTACAGCGAATCAGGTAGCCGAAAGTAATTTCTGGCTACCTCGTTGAGGCTTGTTTGACGCCTAATTCTCCTACTTTAATGCCTCTTGTTTTTTACAAGAATGTGATACAATACCTCTTTATACATTCATTGAAAATTACTTTATGAGAGACAAAACCCTATGCAAGTGATAATAGCAGGCGCTGGGAAAGTTGGCTACAATATTGCCAAACACCTGATGCATAACAACAGTGTGACCGTCATCGATCAAAATGAATATGCTATCCAAAACATCCATGAGAACCTTGATGTTTTAGGTATTTGTGGCAATATTGAAAATCCACATACTTACCTTGGAATCAACCCTCAAATTGATCTTTTTATCGCCGTAACAGATTCGGATGAAGTCAACCTACTCTCCTCCTTAATTATCGACAATATTGCCACGGTAAAGCGTAAAATTATCCGTCTTAAAAATAATTTCTTTGCGAGTGAACAAGTCAAAGGCAAATTGAACATCAATGAGACCATTGTTCCCTCTTTTGAAGCTGCACAACCGTTCAAATACCTTATTGATTTTCCACATGCCCACAATGCCAAAGCCTTTGCTTATACGAAAGCCCTTTTAGTTTCCATTAGGCTCAAAGATGATTTTACGCCTCGAATGATCTCAACTTTCATTGGCGAACTTAATGGTGAACTTGCCGTTGCGGGAATGGAGCGTCGAAAAGAGTTTTTTGTTCCAAAGCCAGTTGAAACAATGCTTCCTAATGATTTAGTCTACTTTTTTGCCTTTCCTACAGCTATTTTATCCCTTCGTTCACTGGTATGCGGTGAAACAAATGAACCATCTTCTCCTATTAAAAATTGTGTTATTTTTGGCGCTGATTCACTCGGTGTTGAGATCGCAAAAGTACTGCTTAAAAAAGGAATAGATGTTCAAATTATGGACAAAAATATTGAGCTATGTCGTAAAGCCAATATTGAACTTAAAAACAAGGCAACTGTACTTAAAACAACCTACGATGCGGATCATATTGTCAATAAAACCCGTTTTGATACTGACATGTTTATCGCTGCAACGAAAAACGATGAGTATAACATCACTAAATGTATTGAAGCTAAACAAAAAGGGATCAAAAAGATCATTGGCATCAACAATGACATTGCCTATTCCTCTTTAATGCGCAATCTTAACATTGAAGTGGTCAGAGGGGAAAAAATTAATGCCTACTACTCCATTTTAGAACGTATTCAATCTAACAGTAACTTCATTCAAAAGAAATTTTGTGGCGGAGAAGGTGCTGTACTTATGCGAAAAATTGATGCGGCATCCAGTCTGATCGGTGAAAAACTCCCACTTCCTGACAAAGTAGATGATCGAGGTCATTTTATTATTATTCGTGATAATGATATTTATGAGTATCGTCTTATTCCAACATTTGAAAAAGATGATGTCATTGTTGCCTTCACCAAAGAGTCTGATTACGAAATTGTTGCCAAATGGCTTCAACAAAATTCTTAAGCTAAAAGAGCGCCATGAGTATTAAAAGTATTTTAAAATTTGTCTCAGCAGTTGGATTGGTTGTCTTTTTTCTTTTCCTCATTCCCCCTATAGTAGGTTTTTTTTACAACGAAGATGTTTTTATCTATGCAGTCGCGATGTTTGCGCTTTTCATTGTTAATCTCTCAACGTTCTTAATTCTTAAAAATGATGAGATGATTTTGGGTATCAAAGAGAGTATTATTTCAGTCAATTTTATTTGGATACTTTTGGGGATTGGTGGAGCGATTCCGATGGTACTTTACACTAAAATTGATCCTGCGGGTGCCTTTTTTGAAGCTATCAGTGGCTTTACCACCACAGGAGCAAGCGTATATACCGATGTTGAAATCCTTCCAAAATCCATCCTTTTTCACAGAAGCCTTATGCATTGGATTGGCGGTATTGGTATTATTGTATTGGGTGTTGGCTTGTTGCCACTGATTAATCCAAGCGGTTCTATCAGTCTTTTTAAGGCTGAATCTACGGGCATCTCTATGGATAAGATTACCCCCAAGATTAAAGATACTGCTAATCGGATTTGGGCCGTTTATATTCTCTTTACGCTTGCTAATTTTGCACTGCTAATGCTTTTTGGCATGAATTGGTTTGATGCCATTAACCACGCCTTCGCCACCATCTCCACAGGTGGATTTTCGACAAAAAACACCTCTTTAGCTGGATTTAGCGATGGTGTTATTTGGACAACAATCTTTTTTATGGTTATTTCGGGTATCAACTTTTTAGCTCATATTCGCTTTTTTAATGGAGACAAAACGGCATTTAACACTGAAGAAAATCAATGGTATATTGGACTCATCTTCTTTTTATCTTTTGCAATGGCACTCGAACACACCTTAACAACACAAAACTCTTTTTATAACTCATTGATGCACTCTTTCTTTACGGTTTCAACCCTTGCCTCAACCACAGGGTTCGCTTCATTGGATTATGAAAAATGGGGGCAATTTACTATGATGATTGCCATTCTTGCGATGATGATGAGTGCGAATGCAGGGTCAACGGCTGGTGGTATTAAAATGATTCGATACGTTCTCTTTTTTAAAAATATTGCGCTAGAAATCAAGCGAACCATTCAACCTGATGTCATTACCTCAATTTTCGTTGATGGAAAGCAAATTAGAAGTTCTATTATCAATTCTGTCTTTGGTTTTTTTGCACTTTTTATTTTAACCGCTTTTTTGGTTACGATGTATCTTTTTGCAAGAGGTTTTGATTTTTTAACTGCGTTTAGTACTTCGATTTCAATGATTGGCAATATTGGACCAGGCCTTAATCTCACGGGTCCATCGCAAAACTATGCCTTTTTTACATGGTACGATAAGTTAGTGCTTTCAGCCGCGATGATTATAGGAAGGTTGGAGTGTTATACCGTTTTTATGATGCTAAGTCACAATTTCTGGAAGAAGTTTTAAACTTCTTCCTTTTAAATTTCAATACGACGCGACACACCAATCAGTTTTTCTTGAGGGAAGTTATAGAAACTCACAAAACTTGGAGACATATCTTTTACAAATGCGTAAAGTTTCCATGCTAAGTGTTTTGAGACGATTTCTTCATCACCGTAAAAGATGGTTCGTTCATTAATACCTTGTGCTTTGAGTATCTCTTCAACATTAAAAACTTCCATGTAACCAACATGAATTACCAAAAGATCTAATCCTTCACACAAAGAACTAAGCTCTTTACGAATCCCAAATGGCTCATACGTTGGTTTTACTTTTACAATAACATTGCGTTCGTAAAGAATACCGTTTTGAAACATCGTTTTAGGAATATACGCTGGAATATTTTCCGCTTTACGAGCAAAGAAAAGTGCTGTACCTTCGATGTGAGACTCTTGGCTGTAATGTTGTTTGTATTTCTCTAGAAATGAGGCTTTATCAATAGAGTGAAACGAGGAGTAAAGGCGCTGTTGTCCTTGAGTATAAAGGACAATAAAACTTAAAGGTACCGCTGCAATGAGTAAAGACCAATACCCTCCATGAGGAATTTTGAGTAAACACGAAGCAAAAAAGATCAAACTTGCCGTACCAGAAATGGATGAAAAAATCATTTTAATCCACGCTTTGCGGTATGCAAAAATGATCGTAATCATTACGCCTGTAATGCTCATAGCACCTGATGCTGCCAAACCGTATGCAGCAGCAAGTTTACTGGACTCTTTAAAGACAAACAGCATGATAATCACACACGTAAACAAGAACCAGTTAATGGAACTGATGTAGATTTGAGAATGAAGTTCACGAGAGGTATATTGCACCCTAAAATGGGGGAAAATACGGGTAATCATCGCTTGGTAAAGCACTGAAAATATACCACTTATCATCGCTTGAGACGCGATAACGGTTGCCATAATGGTTAAAAAAAGGAAGGGGATGTATAACGTAGGAGCAAATTCATGCATCATTTCAAACAGTGGACTTCCCACCGAATCAGGATGTGTGAGAACAAAAGCACCTTGTCCAAAATAGGTCAAAACAAGCGCAAAAAAAGCAAAAGCCCACCCTTTCACTATCGGTAATCTTCCTAGATGTCCCATATCGGCGTAAAGCGCTTCGCCACCCGTTGTTGCCAGTACAATATCTGCTAAAATAATAAAAGCGATCGCAGGATGATCTAGGGTGAACTGAATTGCGTACATTGGATTCATTGCAGCAAAAATAGATAAGTCTTTGGAAACATACCAAAACCCAACTGCACCTATACTCACGAACCATATCACCATAATGGGACCAAAAGCTGAAGCAACTTTCTCTATGCCTTTTTTTTGAACCACAAAAAGGGCAAAAGCGATCAAACTTGCCATGATTAAAAGCGTTATTTGTGGTGTCTCTTCATAGGCAGGAATCAATAAGATACCTTCCACTGCACTTAAAATACTAATAGCAGGGGTAATAACACCATCACCAATCATAAGAGAGAGTCCTAAAAACCCTAAAATAGAGACGATTGTCACCATCTTAGCGCTCTTTAGACATGGCGTTAACATTTGAATGAGTACAACCGTACCACCCTCACCTTTTTCACTCAAACTTGTCGCCAACCAAGCGTATTGAACTGTAACAATAATAATAAGAGCCCAAAAAATAAATGATAAAACGCCATACACGCTGCTGAGCAATGGGGGAACAATCAGAAAGATAACCGCCAGTGTATAGATAGGACTTGTGCCAATATCACCATACACAACACCCAGTGCTTTGATGACCATCGTCTCATTTTTAATACGTTCTTTTAACGTCATATAGACTTATCCTCTTCTTTTCAGAGAAACATTTTACGCCATTTTTTCAAAAGTGCAAGCTGTTATTCTAGTGCTAACAATATTAAATTATCCTAAATATTATTTTAGAAAAAAAAGAAAGAAAGAAGGATATAAGGTTTCAAATAACACTTTAAATCGTCAAAACCCTATATTTAAAGATTAAGAATGCGATTTTTTTAAAGCCTTTACTGCGTGTTTAATCGCTTGCAAGAGCGTATCAATCTCTTTTTTTGTGTGTGTATAATGAATCGTAATGCGAAGCCAACCTGGCTTTTCATCAAAATTTTGACCATCAACCAGTTTTAGAAGATCGTGTCCATAAGGCCCTGCACAACTACATCCTGCTCTGGTTTGAATCCCAAAATGATCTGAGAGGTATTGTGAAATGTCATAAGGGTTAATGCCCTCAAAATTAAGCGAGAAGATAGGAAGTTTATCTTGCGAATATTTGCAATAGAGTTTAACACCATCAATAACACGAATACGTGAACCAAAGTAGAATTTCAACTCCTCTTCAAAGGCATGAATTTTCTCTAGGCCGATTTCATTACGAAGGTTATAGGCAAGAGATGCTTTCACAAACTGTAAAATGGCAGGTGTCCCAGCATCTTCGATAAGCTCGATATCACTTAAAAAGTTATGTGAGGTACGAGAAACATAACCCACAGTTCCTCCGCCTGCAAATGTAGGTGTTTTTTCAGTGCACAGCTCTTTTTTCATCACCAAAATACCGCATGACCCAACACCCCCAAGCAATTTATGGGGTGAAAGAAAAAGCGCATCGTAGAAGTTACAATCAATATTTAAATAAGGAGAAGCAGCTGCGGCGTCAAGGCATAAAATACCATTATAACGTTTAATGAGCGTATAGATACTCTTGTAATCACTCATAATGCCCGTTACATTAGATGCTACTGAAAAAGAGGCGATAATCTCACGTTTTTTGTATTCTTCGAGTTTACTTTCCAAAAAACTAATGTCGATTTTTTCATCTTTATCCAACGGTATACGTACCACTTCACATAAACCTTCACGAAAGCTCAGCTCATTCGAGTGATGCTCATAGGGACCGACAAAAACAACGGGAAGATTTTCAGGTTTATGAGAGTAGCGTTTTAGCGTACGAGGAGGAATGTAAATGCCCATCAGTTCCTGAAACTTTTTAATAGCGCCCGTCGCACCAGAACCGCAAGGGAAAATGTAAAAACTTTCATCAATTTCAAGCGCTACTTTAAGATCGCTTCTGGCTTTTGCATAATATGCACTGGTTTTAATAGCACTTGAAGCCACCTCAGAATGGGTGTTGGCATAGGTCTTGAGTATTTCGTGCATCTGCTTTTCAATAGGTTTATAGCCTTGTCCTGATGCGGTGTAGTCAAAATAGAGAATATTTTTATCTTTGATGATATTTTTGCGTATCGCTTGCACTACTTTATCCAAAATTTTTTGGGTATTATACCCTTTATAAACATTTAAAGAGATGATGGGAATCAAATATGATTGATGAAACGTTACTCAACAGCCTCAGTGCCAAAGAAAAAGAGCTGTTTAAGCAAGGATTGGAAGATCTTATCAACCAAACTTACGTTATTGAAGATGAGTATAAAAAGCTTAATGAATCGTATACCTCCTTGCAAGATTTTATTCGTCAAATCATCGAAGTACAACCCAATGCTCTTTGGGTTTTTGATGAAGATGGGGCCATCTTTTTGCAAAACAGTGAAGCTAAAAAAATAGGTGCAATTTTAGAAGGATTATCGCTTGAAGAGGAGAGTGAGATTGACTTTGAAGGACGCTCTTATCTGATTAAAAGTGTCACAAAAAGTGATAAAAAGATCATTACCGCTACAGACATTACCGAAGGAAAACGCCAAGAACGCCTTGTTTCTATGGGACAAGTAGCCGCACATCTTTCGCATGAAATACGCAATCCTATAGGCTCTGTATCACTGCTTGCCTCTACACTCCTTAAAAAAGTAGATCCTAGTGTTAAACCTCTGGTCACTGAAATCAAAAAAGCGATTTGGCGAGTTGAGCGCATCATTAAAGCTACCCTTCTTTTTACCAAAAGTGTGCAAATCAACCCCAGTTATTTTTATCTGGATCGCTTAATTAAAGAGTGCGAGCAAGCCATTTCACACTACTCCTACACCAAAGATGTAGCGTTTCATTTTGATCTACCACATGTTGAGATTAAAGCTGATTTTGAGCTGCTGAATTTAGTGCTTCAAAACTTTATTTTTAACGCGATTGATGCCATTGAAGAGTGCGAAAAAGAGAGCGGCAATGTCAGTATTGCTTTTGTAGAAGATAACGAAAGTGTTATTTTGCATGTTAAGGATGACGGAAAGCCTATCGAAAATAAAAATATTCTCTTTGAGCCGTTTAAAACGACCAAAACCAAAGGTAATGGACTAGGGCTGGCTCTTTCTTTGCAAATCATTCAAGCGCACAATGGCAAGATCAATCTGCTCGAAGAGCCTAAAGGTTTTGAAATTAGAATCCCAAAATAAACTATGTATGTAAAGGCTTAGATAACCTTTACATACGCCAATTCTGCGATTTTTTCATCCAAACTATCATCAACCCCAAAGCCTGTTTCAATGACCACGTCTTGTAATTTGGAGGTGATAATAAGATGCAAAGGTCTACGACCCGTACTCTGACGTACCAACTGGTATAAAAGATCAAGCTTCGTGGTGTCATCACTCAGATCAAGAAGTAGCACTTTAGGATCCAGAGGAACTTCAATAACTTTCGTCTCGATCTTCTCTTTTTTAGCCTCACTCAGTTCCATAATTTTCATAACACGAATCTTCGCATTTTGTCCATCATTGGTCACTTCCACTTTAAAACAGAGTGGTTTTTCAAGATCCATTTTTGAGAGCGCTTCGAGTTGTTTTTCAAATACAGTAAGCTCCATCGAACCATGAAAATCCATTAAAGAGATAATGCCGAATTTATTACCTTTTTTACTAATTTTTTCAGTAACGCCTTCAACTTTACCGATAAAAAGGGCTTTTGAACCATCTTCAATCTGATCACGTTCACTGGAAAGCGTGTAGTTCATCTCATCAATTTCAGCTCTAAACGCATCCAAAGGATGCCCTGAAATATAAAAACCAATGGTCTCTTTCTCAAGCTCTAACATACGCTTGTTATCAAACTCAGGGATATTTTCAATGTTCACTTGCACCGTCGTCATCTCTTCAGCATCCCCAAAAAGTGAATACTCTGCCATCTTTTTTGCACGACTGCACTCAGCACTCGCTTCAATAATCCCATCTATACTTTCTAACAGGGCACGTCTGGAGTAACCGAAGTCATCAAAACTACCTGATTTGATGAACGATTCCAACACTTTTTTATTGACTTTGGAGCTATCAATGCGCGAGATGAAATCGCTCATATCGGCAAATGGTGCATCCGCTCTGGCTTCAAGGATTTTGCTAATCGCAGCATTTCCAACGCCTTTGATCGCGCCCATTCCAAAGAGAATCGCTTCTTCACCATTGCTATCCGTAATCGCGCTAAATTCGATCAAACTGTGTTGAATGGAAGGCGGTAAGAGTTTAAGCCCTAAGCGTTTGACCTCATCGATGTACTTAACGATTTTATCGGTATTGTCCTGCTCTGAGGTGAGAAGTGCCGCCATAAACTCTTGCGGGTAGTAGCATTTCAGATAGGCTGTTTGAAACGTCACCATCGCATACGCTGCGGAGTGCGATTTGTTAAAACCATAACCCGCAAATTTTTCAATCAACCCAAAAAGCTCGATGGCATGGGCACGATCGAGTCCTTGATTGACAGCACCTTGCGCAAACTCTTCTGCTTTTTGTTTCATATAATCAATTTTTTTCTTACCCATCGCACGACGGATCAAGTCCGCTTCGCCAAGGCTAAATCCGCCAATCGACTGAACGATCTGCATAACTTGCTCTTGGTAAACGATAACCCCGTACGTTGGCTCTAAGATAGGGCGAAGTGGCTCGGTAAATTCATCAAAGAAGTAACTGATCTCTTTGCGCCCATTCTTACGGTCGATAAAGTCATCGAGCATGCCTGATTCCATCGGACCTGGACGGTACAACGCCAAAACCGCAATAAGGTCTTCAAAGCTGGTCGGTTTAAGACGCTCATTGAGTGATTGCATACCGCTGGATTCGATCTGGAAAAGTCCTACGGTATCGCCACTTTGGATCAGCTCATACACCTTAGGATCATTCATATCCAGCGTGTTAAAGTTAATCTCTTTGTTGTAGCGCGATTTGATGAGTTTAAGCGCATTATCAATCACGGTGAGGGTCTTAAGACCCAAGAAGTCGAACTTGATTAAGTCAACATCTTCAAGGTAATTGAGCGAATACTGCGTGACCAAATGGTCTTCACCAGAAGGTTGATAAAGGGGTGTTTTATGCCACAACTCTTCATCGCTGATCACCACACCCGCGGCGTGCATACCTGAGTTTCGGTTGAGTCCTTCAAGCGCTAAAGCAAACTTCCACACCCGCTGCATTTTAGGGCTACTCTCGATGAGTTCACGAAGCTTCGGCTCTTTTTGAAAAGCACCACCTTTGTAACCTTCTTCACCTTCTACGCCAATACCACTTAGCGTTATACCCAGTTCATCAGGAATCAATTTTGCCATAGCATCGGCTTCGGCGTAAGGAATGGCTAAAACACGCGCTACGTCACGGATAACTCCCTTGGCTAAAAGCTTACCAAAGGTGATGACTTGCGCTACGTTATAACGACCGTATTTTTCAACCACATAGTCGATAATTTCGCCACGTCTGCTTTGACAGAAGTCAATATCGATATCGGGCATACTAATACGTTCAGGGTTCAAAAACCTCTCAAAGAGCAGGTTGTAGGGCATCGGGTCAATGTCGGTAATGAAAAGCGAATACGCAACCAAACTACCCGCAGCCGAACCCCTTCCAGGGCCTACAGGCACACCACGCTCTTTCGCTTCACGGATAAAATCCCAAACGATGAGCATATAGCCTGGGAATTTCATCGCGCAAATAATGCCGATTTCGCGCTCTAACCTTGCTTTGTACTCTTCATGTTTGCTTGCATCGACATGCACCAAACGTTTTTCAAGTCCCTTGCGACAATGGTAAGCGAAAAAGTCATCATCGCTCTCAAAACTGAGTCCCTCTTTGTCCGCATACTCTTTCATAAACTTAAATTTTGGAGGGGTTGGATCGCCTAGTTTAATCTCTAAATTACACTTATCCACAATCTCTTGCGTGTTGGTAATCGCTTCAGGAATGTCGGCAAAAAGATCGCTCATTTGAGCAGGTGATTTAACGTAAAACTCATGAACTGAGTGACGTAGACGGTTAGGATCATCAAACTCTTTGTTCATCGCAATACACATAAAAGCCTCATGCGCCTCAGCATTGTCTTGTTCTAAGTAGTGGGTATCATTGGTGGCAATAAGTTTAATGCCTGTCTCTTGAGAAAGACGTAAGATGTCATCATCAATAAAATGCTGATCAGGGATACCATGACGCATAATCTCTAAGTAAAAATCCTCACCAAAAATCTCTTTATATTCAAGAGCTATCTCTTTGGCTCTCTCATAACCACGTGCGCCAAATTGGACGTTTCGTTTGTTATTTAGGTTGAGATGCCAGTTCACTTCGCCTTGAAGACACGCACCCGAACAGATGAGCCCCTCAGAATGCTCTTTTAAAAGCTGCTTGTTAATGCGTGGATAGTAGTAAAATCCCTTAATATAGCTCATGGAAGAGAGGTACATCAAGTTTTTATAGCCAATCTCATTTTTAGCATACAGACAGAGGTGAAAACGTTGTTTGGTGGTTTTATCGCCGATGTCATCTTGGTTATGAATGTAGGCTTCCATGCCGATAATAGGCTTAATGCCCTCTTTACGCATGGTTTTGTAAAAATCAATCGCGCCAAACATGTTGCCGTGATCGGTAATAGCCACCGATGTCACGCCTTGGGATTTGAGTTTTTTGGCAAGTTTGCCTATTTTATTAGCGCCATCAAGTAGCGAGTATTCGGTATGTAAATGTAAATGTGTGTAAGGTATTTCGCTCATAAGTTCTCATCACTATTAGTTTTTTATTACAGTTCTTGCAGAACTCTTAACGTAGTTTTCCTCAGCGGAAAGCCCATGCACTCTTGGTGCTTATATTTTGCAAGAAATCTGATGGTTTTATTGTATCTAAAGAGGACTTAAGAGGGTGTAAGAGGTGCCTTAAAAGCTTTACATGTAGCATTTACATGTAAAGCTTTTACCCAAGCCAAAAAGGTTTTTTAGGCAGATGTTTCAGCAGCCTGCGATTCAAGGGTTACAAGCTGCGCTTGGTAGGAAGCGATCATGGCCTGTTTGATTTGTATATCTTTGGCACTTTGCTCATCATCACTTGATCTTTGTTGCGCAGCGGCTATCTCTTTTTCGAGTGCTGCAATTTTTTTCTCTAATGCTTCGATTTGTGCATCAATACTGCTACTGCTGCTTGTTGAAGCGCTACTGGTTCCTGAAGATGCACTTGCGCCCCCGCTTTGCGCACTACTGGAAGTTTCGCCTTCACTTGAACTTTCCTCTGAAGATGGTGTTGTGCTTGAAGATGAAGCGGTTGAAGCTAATGCTTTTGCCTCATCGGAAATCTCAACGCTATCGACAGGAATGCTACTAGAATTCGTTGTTGTCTCTTCTTCAGTTGCTGAAGTTGCGACGGTTAAACTACTACTGGTAGTATTTTGATCTACCAGAACTTGGGATGAATACGATGTGTTAATGGTGTTCATGACCATCTCCTTCTGTTTTCATTTGCCCCCAAAAGCTATATCGGAAAGCGTGAAAAAAAATGAAGATGGTCAAGAGAAAAAAGAGGCGTTACATGTAGGTTTTTTTACATGTAACGTTGGTATTAGCCAAGTTTACTCATAATAGCAAGAATGTCACTGGTTTTTTCTTGAATCTCCTCAACATCACTGGTTAAGGTATTCATCTCTTTGGCATTATGACTCATTTTAGCCGAACTATCGACAATACCGCCTACAATCACTCCAATAGTGGCTTGAATTTGGGTTAGAGAATGGTTGGTTTTATCGGCAAGCTCACGGATGTTATCGGCAACAACGGCAAACCCTCGTCCATGTTCTCCTGCTCTGGCTGCCTCAATAGCGGCATTAAGTGCCAGTAAATTGGTTTGATCGGCAATATCACCAATCATATTTAAAATATCGTGTGCCTCTTTGGCATTTTGCGTCAACGTGCTCAACGTATCGGCAAGGTGTTGTTGGATGGATCCCATCTCTTGCATCGAAGCAGTCGTTTTTTTGACAATACGATTAAGATCACTGAGAGGTTCATTTTTAATCGTTGCTACCGAGCTTGCAAGCTGTTGGGAACTCTCATGAATTTTAGCACTCTGTTCTGCATTTTCGGCGATCATCTCTGAGAGTGCGCTTCCAAGACCGTTGACTCCTTCCACCAACTCTTTGAGTTCACCACTCGTAGAAATCGAAATTGGCTTACTAAAATCACCGTTTTGAAAATTTTTCAAAGATAAAAGCGTTGCATTCATCACTTCATTCACTTTGGCGATCATTGCATCGATTTCATAGGAGAGCCGATTGGTAAGGAAGTTTGAAGAGACATACGATGTTTTGTTCTCCATATAGCCGTTTGACATCTTGGAGCAAATAATTAACACTTCTCCAACCACGCGCAAATCGTCCAAACGTAATTTTTCAAAATCTTTGAACGTTTTATCGATAACACTGACCGTTGAGCCTATTTCATCATCGGCATGATCATCCAATCGGTAGTCAATTAAATTCTTTTTGTTGGTCACATAAAGCCCAAAATCTTCAACATAGCGCTTCAAATCCGCCATTCTACGTCCAATGAGTTTTTGACTCAGATAGCGCGAAATAAACGAGAATAGTGTCACAACGATTAAGAGAATGATGCTGTTGCGAATCATTAAGTCCAACAGTGCTTCATCCAACTTTTGTTTCTCTTTAGCAACCAAAGCATCGATGTCATCAGCATAAACACCCGAGCCTATGATCCATCCCCACGGCTTAAATCCTTCCACAAACGAGATCTTCGCTTGCGGTGTATTAAACCCCGGTTTTTCCCATAGATAGTTCACCACACCTTTGCCATTTTTTGAGACCATATCGACAAATTCATTAAATAAAAATTTGCCTGCTGGGTCTTTGGACTTGCTCAAATCTGCCCCATCAAGAGAAGGTTTTATAGGGTGCATCACCATTTTAGGAGCGAAATCATTAATCCAAAAATAACCATCTTCACCAAAACGTAGCTTTTTGATCGCTGTTTTTGCTTTTTCCTGATATGCTTTGATCACAGCGGGGTCTGCTTTTTCAGGATCGTTTTGCAATGCTTCATAAAAGGAGTTCACAACATGGTATGCTATCTTTACTTTATCCGAAAGCGCTTCCACTTTTTCGCGTGTCATCACGGCACGTATGCCTTCCAGTCGCCCTACGGCTTCGTTTTTCATTAAAAAGACAACGACCAACGTAGAAACCACTGCTGTAAGTACTAAGGAGATCACAACTAACATGGTCACTTTAAATTGAATACTTAACGCTCTCATTTATCTTCCCTCACTTGCACGCAAAGTGGCATAAAGTTTTGAATATTTTTCAACCTCTTCGCGGCTCGCCATTTTACGAACAGAAAGGTAGTGGTCTTTCCCAAAAGGAAAAACGGTTGCATAGACCCAATAAAATTTTCCATTTTTAGTGCGATTTTTCACAAACCCTTGCCAAACGTTGCCAGATTTCACCGTCGTCCAAAGCTCTTTAAAGGCAGCTTTTGGCATATCAGGATGACGAATCATATTATGCGGTTTACCAATCAGTTCTTCTAAAGCATATTCGGAGAATTTAACAAAGGTCTCATCGGCATAAACAATGATCCCTTTTGCATCCGTTTCGGAAACCAATAAAGAGGTATCATCCAATAAAATCTCATCACCCAAGGTTTGCATTCGTGTATCCTTAAAATCCATCTTTGGTTTGAGTATAAAGTGTGTTAGATTTAAAGCTGATTAAATATTTTGACTATTTACATAATATTTATCTCGTTATGTTACAATTTAGTCATTTTATAATATACAAGGAATGCTGATGTTTTTACTCAACAAGAAGATTTTTCTTTTCGTTACATGTCTTGCTCTTGGTACGCAGAGCTATGCAGCAGAAGAGGCAAAAAAACAACCAACCACTGCTACAACAAATGCCCCTGCACCAGCTGTAGATGTGTATAAAATTGCTTCTGCTAAAGAAGAGGCTTTAAGCCTACAATATCCTGGTAAAACCATAAGCTCTCAAAGTGTCACCATAAAAGCCAGAGCTAATGGCATCTTGATGAAAAAATTCTTCAACGAAGGTGATTTTGTTAAAGAAGGCGATGTACTCTACAAAATCGAGCCAGACAGTTATGAAGCCGCACACAATCTCGCCAAAGCTAACGTAAATGCCCTTGATGTGCAGCTCCAAAAAGCGACCAAAGATTGGGAGCGAATCAAAGCGCTTTATGAATCAGGCGCGTCAAGTGAACAAGAAAAAGACACCGCATACTGGACGTATGAGGGAGCAAAAGCAAGCCTTGCCAGTGCCAAAGCTTCTTTACAAAGCGCGACTATCAACCTAGACCGCACAACCATCAAAGCGACTATGAGCGGTATGACAGGACTTAAACAAGTCGATGTGGGTGCTCTGGTTACCGATGGGGCTGCGCTTGTCGATATCACACAAATTACACCATTGCATGTTGAGTTTTCGATTCCTGATATCGATGTAATGAAACAAAAATACAACATCAAAAACGGAAAATGGTCAAATCCGACAGAGGGTAAACTGAAAGCCACTTTACAAATTGGCGATGCTAAGTTTAAAGAGCTAGGTGTGGTTGACTTTTTAGACAGTTCACTCAATGCCAAAACAGGTTCACTTAAAGCCAGAGCTACCTTTAAAAATGACGGCAAAGAGCTTCTTCCAAATCAATTTGTCAAAGTCAATCTTGTAGGCCTTACACGAAACAATGTTATTAAAGTGCCTCAAAAAGCCGTACTTCAAAATCCTCTTGGAACGGTAGTCTTTGTTGTTGAAGATGGTAAAGCAGTGGTTAAACCTGTAAAAGTTGGTGAAGCAAGTGAAAATGACTACGTCATTGAAAATGGTCTTAAAGAAGGTGATGTGGTTGTGGTCAATAACTTCTTTAGAATCAAAGCGGGCGCTCCTGTGAGAGTTGATAAAGTGATCAACGAAGAGGCGAAATAATGTTTTCGAAGTTTTTTATCAACCGCCCTATTTTTGCAACCGTTGTTTCGATTGTGATTATCTTGGCGGGTGTTATTGCGATCAAATCGCTGCCTGTTCAAGAGTACCCTAGTATTGCGCCACCGCAGATCATCGTCTCTGCAACCTACCCAGGAGCAGATGCTCAAACCATCGCAACCACTGTTGCTGCACCGCTTGAAGAAGAGATCAACGGTGTACAAAACATGCTCTACATGACCACAACAGCATCGCCTAGTGGAAGTGTGAGCATCAACGTCTATTTCCAAATCGGAACCGATGTTGCCCAAGCAAAGGTAGATGTCAATAACCGTGTACAAATTGCCACCAACAAACTGCCAGAAGCGGTACGTAAACAAGGTGTCTCAACCAGAGAGCGTTCTCCTGACATCCTAAAAGTTCTAACACTCACATCCAAAGACAATGTACACGACACAACATTCATCTCTAACTATGCGCTGGTGAACATTGTGGATGATTTAAAACGTATTCCTGGTATTGGTGATGTCACCATCTTTGGTAACAAAAACTATGCGATTCGTGTCTGGTTAAAACCTGACAAGCTAGCAACGTATGAGCTTACCACCGCCGAAGTCATTAACGCCATTAAAAGCCAAAATGAGCAATATGCCGCAGGTCAAATCGGACAAGAGCCGATGGCAAAACAACCAACCTATACGTACACGGTTAAAACCGATGGACGTCTTAAAAATGCGAGCGAATTTGACAACATCATTATCAAATCCAATGCAGATGGCTCCTCTTTAAAGCTCAAAGACGTTGCAAAAGTAGAGCTTGGTGTTGAGTCTTACTACTTTGGTGGTATTTTTAACAACAAGCCGATGATTCCTATTGGTATTTTCCTCGCTTCTGGCGCCAATGCACTTGAGGTGTCTGATCTTTTGGAACAGAAACTCTCCGAGATTTCACCCAACTTCCCAAGTGACCTTGAAATAGACACGGCGTATGATCCAACGATTTTCGTACGTGAATCGATTCATGAAGTTATCTTTACGCTCATACTCTCTATCGCCCTTGTTGTGGGCATTATCTATCTCTTTTTGGGAAATCTGAGAGCAACATTCATCCCTGTTCTTGCCATTCCTGTCTCCATCATCGGAACCTTTGCAGGATTTTACGCGGCAGGTTTTTCCATCAACCTTCTCACCCTCTTTGGTCTGACCTTAGCCATTGGTCTGGTTGTTGATGATGCCATCGTTGTTATCGAAAACGTTGAGCGTATTTTACGTGAAGAAGATTTAAGTGTTAAGGATGCCACTATTAAGGCAATGAAAGAGATTACCAACCCTGTTATTGCCATCGTCATGGTTCTCTGCGCCGTATTCGTTCCAGCAGCCTTTATGGGTGGCTTTAGCGGTATGATGTACAAGCAGTTTGCGATGACCGTCATCATCTCCGTTACCATCTCGGGTATCGTGGCATTAACACTCACCCCTGCTTTGTGTGCGCTTCTTTTGCGCAAACATGAAAGCGAGCCTTTTTGGTTCATCCAAAAGTTTAACGCGCTCTTTGAGGTAGGAACAAATCTTTTCTCAACAGGTGTTCGCAAAACGATTCGCTTTGGGGTAATGAACGTTGCGATCTTTGGTGTGATGATTGCTGCTATTTTTCTCATTACTTCACGCATCCCCACAGGCTTGGTTCCCAATGAAGACAAAGGTATGATCCTTGTCATCAACAACCTTATGCCAGGTGCATCTTTGAGCCGTACCCAAAAGGTAAGCCAAGAGGTAAGTGACTTTGCCTTTACCAACCCCGATGTCATCCGTGTAGGGGCTATGTCTGGACTTGATTTTATTATCAACGCCTATAAAACGGATTCGGGGATTAGTTTCATTCGTCTTCGTCCTTGGGATGAGAGACCACGTGCCGATCAAACCTCTCAAGCGATCGCAGGCAAGATGATGGGAGGCCTGTCTCAAAACAAAGAAGCGATGCTCATTGCCGTTACGCCTCCTCCAATTATGGGTATGAGTACCACAGGTGGTTTTGAGATGTACGTTCAAGATAGAACGGGTGGGAATATCCAAGTGCTCGATGGCTATGTCAAAGAGATCTTAGCCAAAGCCGCTGAGCGCAAAGAGCTTGCTGCCATGCGTTCGACCATTAACACCAACGTTCCACAGTTTTTGATCAGCGTCGATACGGAAAAAGCCAAGTCGCTTGGGGTTGATACTTCAGACATCTTCACCACCATTCAAGCAACCTTTGGTAATACCTATACCAACGACTTTAATCTCTTTGGTCGTACCTATCATGTCAATGTTCAAAGTGACAGTACTTTTAGAGAAGGTACGGAGAATTACAATGACGTCTTTGTCAAATCAAGCGAAGGAAGGCTCATTCCTATCAGCTCTTTGGCAACGATTAAGCGCATTGTTGGACCATCCATCATTCAAAAGTTCAATATGTTCCAAGCGGCACAGATTTCAGGTCAACCTTCTGCTGGGTATAGCTCAGGTGACGCACTTCGTGTCATCGAAGAGGTGGCTAAAAGTGTGCTTCCAAACGGCTATACCATCGCTTGGGCGGGAACATCGTATCAAGAAAAACTCTTAGAGAAAAGCGGTAACACTGCCTTTATCTATGCCATTATCTTTGTCTTCTTGATTTTAGCAGCACTCTATGAGAGTTGGACGATTCCTTTTGCCATCGTTCTTGCGGTTCCATTTGCCCTTTTAGGGGCGGCACTTTCGGTCTATTTTAGAGACTTACAAAATGACATCTACTTCCAAGTAGGACTAGTAACGCTTGTCGGGCTCTCTTCCAAGAACGCCATTTTGATGGTCGAATTTGCGATGCACAAGCTCAAAGAGGGTTACAGCTTAATTGATGCAACCATTGAGGGAGCGCGTATTCGCTTCCGTCCTATTGTTATGACTTCCTTTGCATTTATCGCAGGAACGCTGCCTCTGGCTATCAGCACAGGTGCAGGTGCCAATAGTCGTCATATCATCGGAACAACGGTTGTGGGTGGTATGATAACCCTAACCTTGATCGGTACGTTTTTTGTACCGCTCTTTTTCTACCTCATTATGAAAACGAAAGAAAAGTTTACGAAAAAAGGAGCTGCTCATGTCTCGTAACATCACCCTTCTCTCACTTGTTGCTGCCTTGTTTTTGGGTGGATGTTCACTGAAGCCTGAGCTGAATGTCCCCAAAATGCAAACGCCTCAAAGTACACAAGAGGCATTAAATGTGAATAAAGAGTGGTGGAAAGCATTTAACGATGCCAAGCTCAATGCTCTTGTCGATGAGGCATTAAACGGTAGTGATGACCTAAAACTCTCCGCACTCAAAGTACTCAAAGCGCGTCAAACGTTTGGACTGAGTGAAGCCAATGAGATGCCGAACCTCACAGCCAATGCCAACTCTACACGTCAGAGAACAAGTGACGAAACCTACGCCCATAATCGCGCCAAATACACTGATAACGCTATGGGATTAAACCTTGCGTATGAGGTCGATTTTTGGGGCAGACTCTCCAGCCAAAGTGAGTCTAACTGGTCACTCTACCTCGCCACAGAAGCCTCTCGCGAGACTGTTCGCAATACGTTAATTCACGATGTTATCAGTGCTTATTTTAACCTCGCATCCCTGCAAGCACGTATGAAAATACTCGAACAAACGGCAAGTGCGTATAAAGCAAGCTATGAATTTAGAGCCAAACAGCAAAAAGTGGGCACCATCAGCGATGTGCTAGCCAACCAAGCGTTAGCGCAGTACAATAACGTTCAAGCCTCAAAAGAGAGTTTGATGGAGAGTTACAAACTCCAACAAAGCACTCTGGCTATTTTGTTAGGTAAAAACCCACAAGCGCTGTTTGAGATGCAAACCGCAGACGTTACGCTTCCAAGCGCACTGGTCATTCCAGAAGGAGTGCCTTCGAGCTTGATGGAAAATCGCCCAGATATTAAAGAGTCATTAGAAAATCTCAAAAGTAAAAATGCCCTCATTGGGGTTGAAAAAGCGGCCTATTTCCCTACCATTAGCCTTACAGGAAGTTACGGTCAACAAAGTGCAGATCTTGACAACATCCTCAAATCCTCCGCAAACCGATGGAGCTTTGGGCCAACGCTCAGTGTGCCCATTTTTGATTTTGGACGCATCAAACAACGTGTTTCCATCTCCGAAACTGACTTACAATCGTCTTTAGTCAGTTATGAGCAAAGCGTTAAAAAAGCCTATAAAGAGGTGCACGATGCACTTGCAAAAGAGAATTTAGCCAAAAGCAGACTCTCTTTCCAAGAAGAGGAACTAAAGGCGTATCAAAAAGTGTTAGACCTCTCTACGAAGCGTTTTAACCAAGGGGTTGCTAACCAACTTGAAGTCTTAGATGCCCAAAAAGGAGTTTTGTCTTCTTCCTTAAATGTCATTTCGACCAAACAGTCACTGCTTACCTCTCAAGCTGAACTTTTTAAAGCACTGGGTGGCGGTTGGAGAGAGAGTGACCTTATAGCTACAAAATAAAGGAGCGACCATGAGCCTACTGTTAAGCCCATACGAACAAGGAAAAATCCATCTCAAAAACAAGGTGGTAATGCCTCCCATGTGCATGTATCATGCGGATCATGATGGGAAAGTCACCGACTTTCATCTTACCCATTATACCGCACGCGCACTGGGTGGCGTAGGGCTTATCATCGTTGAGGCAACTGCCGTAGAGCCTCGTGGTCGTATCTCTGACAATGACCTAGGACTGTGGGATGACTCACAGCTGTTAGGGCATGAAAAACTTATCTCACATTGCCATGCTTATGACGCTAAAATGGCAGTACAACTGGCTCATGCTGGACGCAAAAGTATTTGCAAAGAGAGCACACCTGTTGCACCAAGCCCTTTACGTTTTAGTGAAAAAAGTGAATTTAAACTACCTCATGAACTCACTCTTTTGGAAATTGAAGAGGTTAAAGAGCACTTTGTACAAGCCGCACTTCGTGCCTCAAAAGCGGGTTACGACCTCTTAGAACTTCATGCCGCACACGGGTATCTTTTGTGCGAATTTTTATCACCACTGACCAATAAACGCCATGACCGTTATGGTGGAAGTTTGAAAAACCGCTGTGCGCTTGTCGTTGAAATTGCTGAAGCTATTTTAAAAGCTGTTTCGTTGCCACTGATTGTGCGTGTCAGTGCCGATGAATGGATGAAGGATGGATGGAATGTGCACGATACCATTGCCCTCTCTTTGGCACTTAAAGAAGTCGGTGTTGCCTTGATTCACGTCTCGGCAGGGGGAAACCATGAACAACAAACGATGCCACCCCTTGTAGCACTTTACCAAGCAGCATATGCCAAAACCATTCGTAAAGAGGCTGGCATTGCAACCATTGCCGTAGGCTTAATTACAACTGTAAATGAAGGGGAACAACTTCTAGGTGATGAAACCTGCGATCTCGTTGCTTATGGTCGAGAATTGTTACGAAATCCTAACTTTGTCTTTTTTGCTGCTAAAGAACAAGGGAGAAAAGAACTTATAGAAACCTCCTATTTGAGGGCTTTTTAATCTTTGAGGTAACTGTAAAAACGTAACATCTTTTGAAAAACTTTGGAGTATAATGGAAGTATCTTAGCGCTACAAACGCGCAAAAAGGAGTTAACATGTCATCCAAACTGGTCATTGTTGCTGATTTACAGCATTTTAAACTCTTTCGTGTTAAAGCAGACCCTATGAATAGGGAATCACTTGAGTGTCTTCTAAGCTCTGACTCTCTTGACATTCACCAAAAGCCAAGTGAAAAACTCTCCGACCGACTCGGGCACTGTGAAACAGCATGGGGCGTTCAAGGTGGTGGCGAAAATCATAATATGGCGGAAGAAGAGGAGCGAAAACGCCTTCATGAACTCTCAAAGCAAATTTCAGAAGCTTTGCAAAAGTATCCGCATGAACTCTGTTATTTTGCTGCACCTAAAACGATCAATCATAAAATCGTTGAAGCACTCACCCCTGCTCTTCAAAAAAACATTACCATCAATCTTGCGCTTGATTTGACCAAAACCCCAACCGATGAAATTCTAGGTCATTTCGCTAAGTAACGCCTTGGCATCAACAAATAGACTTTGTTGATGCCAACAACTTTTTTCTCAATACACTAATGCTTACCAAGGAGTTTTTACAATGACTCAAAAACTATTCTATGCTCTTTTCGCACTCATATTCTTTCAAAGTTTACATGCTGGTATCTTACGAGACCGTCTTAATTTGGATGATGAAGATGAAAAAGAAGCCCTTTTTTCTAAAGAGGTGCGCCTTATCGCCAATGTTAGTTATGGTACCAACGCTAAAGAGCGTTTTGATGTCTATACCCCTTTACAGACAAACACTTCAGCTCTTGCTCCTGTCATTTTTATGGTGCATGGTGGGGCTTGGAAAATGGGCGATAAAAAACATCAAAGTGTTGTTGAAAATAAAGTCAATTTTTGGCTTAAAAAAGGTTATATTGTCATTTCAACCAATTATAGACTTCTTCCAGAAGCCCCTGTCAATGAACAAGTCAATGATGTCGTTAAAGCGCTAGGCGTAGCACAAGCACAAAGCGCTTCATGGGGTGGAGATAAAACGAAATTTATCCTCATGGGACACTCCGCAGGGGCCCATATCATCGCGATGATTGCCGCTTCTTCATCGTTGCCCCATGCCATCACACCGCCCATTGCTTCGGTTTTTCTAGATAGTGCGGTTATGGACACACCCACGCTGATGCACTCTAAACATCTGCGTTTATATGACCAAGCATTTGGAAGTGATCCAACATACTGGCAAAAACTCTCCCCTTACCATCAACTCTCTTCGAAACGTATGCCACTCCTTGCGGTCTGTTCAACTAAGCGAGACGACTCATGCCCACAAGCTGAAAGCTTTCTCGCCAAAGCCTCTTCTTTTGGAACAACAACACTCTTGCTCAAAGAGAAGATGAGTCATCGAGATATTAACAAACTTCTTGGAGAAGATACTCTTTATACCAAAGCAGTAGATGATTTTTTAAATAATGTGAAGGTACAATAAGCGCACTATTTAAAACTATCACACAAATAACACAAAAGGTGAAAGCGCGTATGCGAAAAGAGCTTAAATATGAACTGCGTTATGGAAGGATTCACCCTCTTACCGAACTGCCTGATCGTCAGCGCTTTATCAATACCCTTTCTAACTCCACCGCCAACAAACTTGCCCTCTTAAATGTCAATGGCTTTTGGAACTTCAACCACTCTTTTGGGTATGAAGTGGGAGACCAAATCCTTAAAACCATCTCTCAACGACTCAAGCGCCGCTTTGCACAAGCTGTTGTTTTCCATCTAGGCGGTGATGATTTTGCTATTCTCGCTGGAAAAGAGGTACCGCATGAGCACTTTTTACAAAATATTGAATCCTGCCTGTGGTACTTTGGCTACTCGCCCATCGAAGTTGACAATGAGAAAATTTACACCCCTCTTCGCATCGGTGTTGCCATAGGCTATGACGACCTTTTTCTCAATGCTGAATTTGCGATCAAACAAGCCAAACGCATCGGTAAAGATTTGATGGTTTACGATGCAGCAACCCCTTCTTTGTGCAACCCGCAGTCCAATGCTAGAGCTGATTTAGAGTGGGAAAAAACCATTCGTGAAGCCCTTAAGAAAGACCGTTTTGAAGTCTTTGCTCAAAGCATTGAAGGGGGTAAAATTCCAAAATTTGAGTGCTTGGTACGCCTGCGTAACGCTGAGGGAAAAATCATCTCGCCGTATCTTTTTTTAGAACACGCCAAACGTGCCAATTTATATGGCAATATCACCAAAATCGTCATTCAAAAAGCATTTGCTTTTTTTGCCAATAAAACAGCAGAGTTTTCGATAAACCTCTCACTCAGTGACATTTTAGACCAAAACAGAGTCGATTTTTTGTTGGAGAAAATGTACGAATACAATGTCAATGAGCGCCTAACCATTGAAGTAACAGAAGGAGAAGGCATCGAAAATCACCCCGAAGTCATTTCATTTTTAACGCTGCTTAAAAGTCAAGGTGTAAAAATTGCCATAGATGATTTTGGAACAGGCTACTCTAACTTTGAATACCTCGTGAGACTCCAAGCAGACTTCGTCAAAATCGATGGCTCGCTCATCAAAAACATCCATAAAAACGCTATCCACAAAGCCGTTGTTGAAGCCATCGTCACCTTTGCGCAAAAAGTAGGTATGCAAACGGTAGCAGAATTCGTCGCCAACGAGGAGATATACCGCACTTGCAAGGAGCTTGAAATTGACTATTTTCAAGGCTACTTGTGGAGTGAGCCTATGCCTTTGGAGAATTTAGTGCTTCACTAATATGTAAAGAACGTAGAGAACAAAAACCTCTTCATAAAGCAATCAAAGAGCATTACTGATTTAACGTAATGGCATTGATACTCTCTTCATGAAACGCCATATCTTAATTTGGCTTATTATCAGCACGTATAGCTTAATCACAGTTCAGTAACTATAAATTAACCCAAGAAGTGTAAGCTCTCTTCTGAATTTATATAACATTATGAAAGGATTTTCAATGATACATGAATCTAAAGAAACTATCAAAAGTTTCGACCAATCGTTACCGCGTAGAGTATTTTTTAAAAGTATGGCTTTTTTGAGTTTATTGACTTTCTCAACGATGCCACTGTATGCCAAAGGTTCTCAAGAACAAATGAAGTACCAATCCAAGCCTAACAATGGTCAAGCCTGTAAAGAGTGTATGCATTTTGAAGCCGAGAAGAAACAATGTAAGGTTGTAGACGGAACCATAAGTGCTGATGGATGGTGTACGTTATATCATGCACCTCAAAAGTAAATTTGCGTTCTAAAAGAGTGTAGGCCAAATAGTGGGCGACATTTAATTTATTTGGAAAAAATAAAAAATTTACGCCCAAGGCTTGAATTTAGAAGGTGAAATTTCCACTTTTTAGGTTCTATTATTTTCTTTTTACATGTAAAAATTTTAGCGAAACCATAACAAAAAAGTTGTTTTTTTTCTGCTTCTCTCGTGCTAACCATTCTCTTTTTTAAGCGCAAAACTTCACTAAAACGGTTACATGTAATGTTGCGGAACACAACATGCATAAGTCTCTTAAAAAGGCTGCCTTTCATGGAAGAGATACGCGATCGTTATGTGAGTTTTCACAATATTGACTGCTACGAAAATGCGACTCAAGTGCTCGATGCGATGTATGAACTTTTTGAGCTTCACCCTGAAGCTAAAGATGATTTGTGGGTTCGTTTTGAAACACTTATTCCTAAAGATTATAAAGCTATTTTTGCAAAACATGATTCTAAGGACATTTTGTATCATATCTGCTCTCATGTCTTTTATCTTTCGGCACTTTTCGAAGCATATGAATTTGAAAAAGGGATTGAATTGATGGAAAAAGCGGAAATGGAGTGTTGTTAAAAATCCCTTAAAAAACCTCTTACACTTGTTATAATGCGCTCATATTTTTGCAGGAGCGAAAAATGGAGTATTATAGTTGGATTTTAACGTTTCACGTTATGGCGTTTATGTCATGGATGGCGATGCTTTTTTATCTGCCACGTCTTTTTGTCTATCATGTGGAACACGCTCACAAAAGTGAATTTGTCGAAGTCGTTAAAATACAAGAGTACAAAGTCTACAAATACATCGGACTTCCTGCCTTTTGGGGAACGCTTTTAAGCGGCTCAGCAATGCTCATTATCAACCCTGTTTTATTTGAAACAGGCGAATGGCTCTACGCAAAACTCGTTGTGGTGGCTATTATGACGGCGTATTCATTTTCATTAGACTATTTCAGAGAAGCATTAGAAAAAGATGAGTGTGTACGTAGTGGTAAGTTTTTCCGCGCGTACAATGAAATCCCAACCCTACTTTCGATTTTAATCGTAGCCTATGTTGTGGTTAAAACGTTTTCATTGCTTTTTACAACCATTACCATTGCACTGTTTGCTTTTATCATTTACATGATTATGCAACAACCTGCGTACAAAGATAAAAAAAATTAGACTTCTTACAAAGGAAAAGCACCAAAGGTGCGCGGGCACTCTGCCAAAGAGAACCCAGTGTTAACGTAGTTTTCAGAGCTTTGCTTTGAAAACGTGTCAAGAGTTCTGCAAGAACTCTATGAAATACTCTGTCCTACAAGGTATCCTGACGCCCAAGCAAAGTGGAGGTTAAAGCCTCCACAATCGCCATCGATATCTAAAACTTCCCCACAAAAATAGAGATTTTTCATCTTCTGCGACATCATATTTTTAGCATCCAACTCACGAACATCCACACCACCAGCGCACACTTCCGCACTCTCAAACCCTTTGGTAGCATCGATGCCGATACGTAAGGCTTTGAGCGCGAAAACGATCTTTTTAAGCTCTTTTGCACCCAGCATGGATGCTTCTTTGATGTGCCCTAATTTAGTATTTTGAATGATAAAGTGTGCTAGCTTTTTGGGGATCATCCCTTCTAGCCATAATGAAAGCGATTTGTCTTTCGCCACACTCACTCTTTTTTGAAGCAGTGATGTCAACGCTTCACGCGAAAGATTTGGCAGAAGATCAAGGACAACATGTACCGTCTCTCCCTCTACAAATGCTTTAGAAGCCATACGACTGACATCTAAAATAGCACTGCCTGAGACTCCATACGCGGTAAAGAGCAGATCACCTTGCACGCTTGCACGCTTTTGGTTCGCGATGTAAAGCTCCACAATAGCATCCATCTTCACCCCACTAGCTTCTTTAAGGTGTGGTTCATCGCTGATAAATTGCACTAAGGAGGGATATGGTTCAATCACACTGTGCCCTAAAGCTTTAGCAAATGCGTAACCACTGCCAGAACTTCCAAGGGTTGGCATTGCGACACTTCCTGTGGCAATGACGCAGGCATCAAACGTCTGTTTTTGCTCTTTGGTATGCACAACAAACTCTGCACCATTTTTCTTAATTTCAAAGACTTCACTCTCAAGGGAAAACTTCACACCCAAACTTCGAGCTTCATGTAGAAGCATATCGACCACAGAAGAGGCTTGGTGGCTCATAGGGTATAGTCTGCCCTCTTCGCCTTCGCGCATTTCAAGACCTAAAGCCCTAAAATAGGCTTTACACGTCAATGTATCAAAACGTCTCAGCGCTTCTTTAGCAAAGCTAGGAGTCTCACCGTGATAACGCGTTATATTAATTTTTTCATTGGAGATATTGCATTTACCATTGCCCGTGGCAAGAATCTTTCGACCCACTTTACTGTTTTTCTCAAAAACAGTTACAGTATGAGCTTTACGTGCCGCTTCGATGGCACACACAAGCCCTGAAGCTCCTGCTCCGATGATAGCCACACGACTCATAACAGACGCATACCTTCATCATTCACTTCAAGTTTTTTCGCATCAATAAGCTTCGTGAGTGCGCGTTTATAGGCTTTTCGACTCAACCCAAAACGCTCTGAGATGAGTTCAGGCGTACTTTTGTAATTCATCTCACACGCACCACCCGTAAGACTTAAAATCTCAACGATCTTTGAAGCAGCCACTTCATCACTCTTGTCACCGATAGGTTGTAAAATGATGTCCAATTTACCGTCTTTGCGTAACGTTTTGATGTAGCCAATTTTTTCATCTCCCACTTCGATGTTCTCAAAAATTTCATTGTGGAAGATAAGCCCATCGTAAAGGTTGTTGACGATGACTTTAAATCCAAGCGGTGTGCGCTCACGCACCAAACACTTCACCTCTTGTTTGAGTTTGAGCGCTTTGAGATCTTTCTTTAAAAAATCATGGTATTTTTGACTACCGATAATGCGTCCTGTTTCATCGTCCAAACAGACCTGCACGATTACTTTCATGCCCACATAAAATGGGAACTTTTGAAGCGCTTTAGGTACGAGCAAGTCTTTAGGCAAACCCCAGTCCACAAATGCCCCAAAAGGCGTTACATCCACCACTTCAAAACAGCCAAATTCATCGAGCATCGCTTTAGGAAATGTGGTACTCGCCACGATGCGATCTTCCGAGTCAAAATAGACAAAGACATCGATCTCATCGCCTTCTTTCATCGCATAGGTGACGTATTGGTTTGGCATAAGAACTTCATCTTGATCTTCACAGATCAGGTAAACGCCGTTATCGGTATAACGGTTGATTTTGAGGCGATTTTTCTCGCCTACCAGTAAATATTGATTCATTATTGCTTCTTTAAATTATTTATTTTATTTGGCACTTGTCGTGCATATCACTCAGTTCCATATTCAGCGCTTTGGTAGAGATCATTACTTCCCACAGTGAGATGAAAAGTGAGAGACACATTGCGATCAAACTAAGCCCAAAGATCTGTTTGCCGATGCCAAAGAGCCCCAAAAAAAGTTCAAACATGGAGAGTGTACAGAGTAAGATGGAAAGCACTCCAAAAAATTGCATCCATTTGGTCAACTCCAAACGGTGTTTTAGATTGCTAATTTGTTTGTACTCTTCACAATTATCGCGCTCCAATGACTGGCGGTGCAACATGCGAATCAGTTGTGCTACGGCTAGAAAACGGTTGGTATAGGCAAGTAACAACAATGAAACGGCTGGAAATAAAAGTGCGGGGGTTGAAATCTCAATCTCCATAACGATCCTTAGAATTTTTCTGAATAGTGATAGTCTATTGTATCTTAAATCGCCCTAACAACCGCTTTAGCTCAAACCAAACTTTATGCTTTCGTGCGCTATAATTTATTCAATTTACAGAGGTGGAAACGAAACGAATGCTTGAAAATATTGCTCAAATGCTCTGTTCCAAAGAGAGATTACTCACTGAAATCTACTTCGATCTTCAGCTCTTTTTTGAAGAAAAATATGGCAAAAATACCATCGTTTTTATGGAGATTGGCTCTTTTTTTGAAACCTATGAAGTCAACAATGAAACGCATCAAATCGGAAAAGCCAAAGAAGTTTCAGAGCTACTCAACATCCAACTCACCCGAAAAAACAAATCCATTTTAGAAAATTCACTCCAAAATCCTCTTTTGGCAGGCATTCCCTCCGTTTCACTGGATCGCTACCTTTCTCGCCTCGTTCAGACTAAAAAATACACCATCGTTTTAGTGCGCCAAAAAGGTGAACCACCGCATGTGAAGCGTTACATCTCAAACATTATAAGCCCTGGTACAAACTTTGATTACCTCATTGAATCCAGCGAGAACTATCTTGTTTCATTGCTAGTTGACTGCAATCATTCTATTTATTCGGTCGGTTACAGTGCCATTGATGTTACCACAGGCAAAACCATCATCAATGAAGTCCATGGCACGAGAGAAGATAAAACGTATGCCTTAGATGAGATTTTCAACCTATTACAAACCTATAAAACCAGCGAAATCGTGCTTACGTTTAACACGGAGAGCATCGATAAAGAGTGGGTGCAAAACTACCTTGAGATTACACCAAGTGTGGCGCATAGCATCAACAAAGAGCGTCTTAAAGTGGCGTATCAAAACGAACTGTTTGGACGTATTTACGCGATCCGCTCCCTCCTCTCGCCTATCGAATACCTCGACATCGAGCGTTACCCTTATGCGAGCGAATCACTCGCCATTCTGTGCGATTTTATCATCGAGCATGATGCCAACATCATCGAGAAGATGAGTCGCCCTATATTACTCGGAAACAGTCGTTATCTTTACATCGGCAATAATGCCCTTGAACAGCTCGACATCATCTCTAAAAACCCTTCAGAGATGACCCTTTTAAATCTGATAGACCAAACGTCAACGGCGATTGGAAAGCGCCTTTTAAAAGAGCGCTTGCTCAATCCTATTTGTGATCTAAAAACGCTAAACGAACGTTTTGATCTCAGTAGCCAACTCATTAAAGAGTATAAAAAATTTGAGATTGCACTCAAACAAGTCTATGATTTGGAACGCATTTTAAGGCGTATTGCTCTTAAAAAATTGCACCCTTTAGAGCTTGATTATCTCAGCACCTCGCTTGAAGCCATTTTAGGCATCTTGAAAGAGGCTGAACTTAAAAAAGTTCCGACACCCAAAGATCTTTTTGATGAGAGCGAAGCCCTTTTAACAATGCTTCAAAGTACGTTTGTGCTGGATATCTGCGCCAAGTTTCGCAAAGATCAGATCAGCGAAAACCTTTTTCTTAAAGGGATCTATCCGCAAATCGATAAAATCGAACAGAGTAAAGAAGAGCGTTTTAGTGCACTTGAGCATATCTCACGTCATATTGAAGCACTTTTTGAAGAGAGTAACCGCACGACGCTGAGCATTGAGTGGTTGGAGAGTGAGGGGCACTACATCTCCATCAGCAAAAACCGTTTTGCGCTGATTGAAGAGAAGCTTATGCAAAGCTTTATCACCATTGGAGAGAAGCACTACTTTTTCAAAGACTTTACCTTTAGACATCTTAAAAACAGCGTGAAGATTTCAGCATCCCTCATCGAAGAGATTTCCCAAGAGATCACACTCAGTAACCTTCAAATGATCGCTTTGGTCAAACAGCGTTACGATGAGATGATAGAGAAGATCGAAACACATTACGCCCTCACCTTAGAGCATTTAATCGCGTTTGTTGGCACACTCGATGTTGCGCTTAGTAATGCCAAATGTGCGGTGCTTTATAACTACACACGACCTGAGCTGTTACCGATGCAAGAAGAAAAACGCTTTATCGAAGCCATTGGACTACGCCATCCACTCATTGAGTCACGCGAGGAAAATGGCATTTACATTCCTAACGATATTTTCCTAGGTCACGCTTCAGCTGAAATCACCCACGATCATGTCACCTTAGAAGCGTGCAGCGCCAATGAGGTGCAAGGCATCTTACTTTACGGTATCAATTCCAGTGGTAAATCCTCACTCATGAAAAGCCTTGGCATTGCCGTCATTATGGCGCAAGCGGGCTTTTTTGTACCGTGTGCCTCTATGCGTTTTAACCTGTTTGATAAAATCTTCACACGTATCATCAGCCACGACAATCTCTACAAAGGGCTTTCAACCTTCACCGTCGAAATGTTGGAGCTCAAAAATATCTTTAACCGCACCACAGAATTTTCACTCGTACTGGGTGATGAAATCAGCCATGGAACGGAGACCGAATCCGCTCTTGCCATTGTGGCAAGTGCCATTACAAAGATGCACTCCCTAGGCTCTTTCTTTGTCTTTGCGACCCATCTGCATCAGCTAAATCACCTTCCCATCATTGCTGAGATTAAAAAAGTGATCTATTTGCATTTAGGTGTGAGCTATGATGAGGAAAATGACAAACTGCTTTACAACCGTAAGCTCGAAATTGGTAGTGGTAGTTCATTGTATGGTTTGGAGTTTGCCAAGTCTTTACACATGGATAAAGAGTTTATCAAAACAGCCTATGACATCAGAAGAAGCCTCGCAGGCGAACTGGGTGAAGTAGAGCTTTTAAAGCAGAAAAAACGCAGCAAATACAATAAAAACCTTTACCTCTCCAAGTGTGCACTCTGCGATGAGTATGTCGATGAAGTGCATCACATCAAAGCGCAAGAGAGTGCCGATGCCAACGGCAATATCGAGCATTTTCACCAAAACCACCGCTACAATCTCATCCCTCTGTGTGCGAAACACCATAAAATGGTGCATGAAGGAAAGATTATAATTAGCGGTTTTGTGATGAGCAGTGAAGGACTCAAACTCCACTACGAAGAGAAGTAAAGAGTGAAAAACACTCTTTACATGTCAAGATTCAAGCGGTTTTAAACTGCGCTAATGTCGTACTCAAACTCTCAGAAAGCCGTGCAAGATGCTCCGCAGCAGAGGCTATTTCTTCAACACTTCTCGCATTCGAGCTAGATAAGCTAT
Organism: Pseudomonadota bacterium; assembly: GCA_017860615.1. Classification (GTDB taxonomy): domain Bacteria; phylum Campylobacterota; class Campylobacteria; order Campylobacterales; family Sulfurospirillaceae; genus Sulfurospirillum. Next base: position 193,641 of record JAGDMU010000005.1, read on the forward strand.
TGATCTCTTCGATTTTATGAATGACGGCGCTATTAATGCGCTTAACATTATCTTCCGCTTTTGCCACGACCTCATCGGTTGCACTCACACTTTCATCGAGCAAACTCACCGCATCAATGGTTTGGGTGCTCACTTTAGTAGAAAACGCACCTAAATCATGAATGCGTTTCGCATTATGGTTCATCTGCCCACAAATATCTTGAATGGATTGAACGATGACATTAATCGTTGCATTTGTTTCAACTAAACTTTTTTGCGTTCGCTCCGCTAACTTTCGTACCTCATCCGCCACAACCGCAAAACCTCGTCCATGTTCCCCTGCCCGCGCTGCTTCAATAGCAGCATTAAGGGCAAGAAGGTTAGTCTGTTCTGCAATATCGCTAATAACATCCAAAACGCTCTTCACTTGATCGGTATCGTGTGAAAGCTGATTGAGACGATCATTAATGTTCGACTCTGCATGGACCATATCATCCAGTTGAGCAATCGTTTCATTCAATAAGTCTTGAGCCAATAAAAGACTCTTTTGTGCCGTATGAATTGTCTCTTTGACGTGTTTAACATGATCACTTGTGTGTTCAATTTCGGACGCAACTAAAGCAGCTTCCTGCGTTGTCTGCTTCACAACAGAAGATTCTTCTTCTGCACGTTTACCTATTTGCAAACTGGTACTGGAGAGTTCTTCTGCCACAGAAGCATTCTCAAGTGCATTTCCTTTAGCTTCACCAATTGCATGTGAAATTTCTTGAAGAAGAGCATTGACGGTATACATTGTTTCACTGATCTCATCGTGCGTATCAAGTTGCAGTGAACTATTTAATGCCTTACTCTGGCGCATTTGCTCGCATTTGGATTGTGCTTGAGCTACAGAATATTTGATAGAGCGTGTGAGAAAAAAGAAGAGCACCAAGATAACAATAGAGACACAACCAAGGACGATCTGGGATGTTATTTTATTATTTTCCAGTCGATCAAAATTGGTTTTTTTCATATTTTTAGAGAGCTCATGAATATTATCTAAAATTGACTCAAAGGTATTTACATTCTTTTTGGACTTATCGCTACTGGCTTGATAATCTTCAAAAGAACCGCTATCGACCGTTTTTTTAGGTTCATTGGCAACAGCCCATATTTCAATCGACTTTTTAATTTCTGCAATCTTATCTTGATTGATTTTAGATCGAAACAACTGGGAAAGTGTTTCGATCTGTGGAAGGATTCTTTCGTAATGGTGTTGATAAGCAGCCAAAGCCTCTTCACGATAATAATTTTGATAGTTACGCTGTTCAATCCGCATTTGCAAAAAGTGTGACTCCAATTCTTGAATGGTAGAAAAACGTACGGCTATTCCTTTTGCATTAGTGCTTAGCTCCACAATCTGATACCCCAATGCTCCAAAGCCTAAAATCAATATAAGTAAAAGGAGTGTTAGTTTCCCTTTAATGGTCCTAAGCAACATTACAAATCCTTCGTATGAATTTCGCTTGATTATAAAGCCATGATTCTTAAAATGCTAATAAAATTACATATTAAGTAATAAATCCTTTTTGAGCTGAAGAGCAACTTCTTTGGAGCAGAGTTGTTCCACAAGGCTTAGAGCAAACAACATTGCGGTACTTGGTCCTTGAGAGGTTGTGACATTCCCATCTTTAACAACTTTATCATTAGCGTTATACCCTTCGTCTCCAATTTTAAGCTGAAATCCTGGGTAGCATGTATAATTTTTTTTAAGTACACCTGCTGTTTTAAGGGCATACGGTGCTGCGCAAATTGCAGCAATCGCTTTGCCTTTTGTATCAAAGTCTTTTAACAGTGCTTGAGTCGTAGCATCCGCTGCTAAATTCGTAGCTCCAGGAAGTCCACCAGGAAGGGCTATCATATCAAAACTGTTTCCATCTAACTCTTTTAAAAGCATATCAGCCACAACAACAATACCATGTGCTCCTTTGACATGCAAAGAGCTGATAGCTGCCATAGCTACCTCGACATTGGCACGTCTTAAGATATCCACAATGGTTAGCGCTTCAATCTCCTCAAATCCTTCTGCTAAAGGGACTATGACTTTTTTACTCATTTTAACTCCTTGTTTTAAACTTTAAAGTAGCGTAATTGATCGTTCAGTTTTTGGGTAACACTGTGAAGATGCTCTGCCGCAGAAGCGATCTCTTCAATGTCTCTAGCATTGCTCGAAGTGATATGATTAATCTCATTGATCTCGTCCACAATCGTTTTGATTTCACTGCCTGTCTCTTCAGACGTATGCGTTGCTAAAGCGACAACATTGATCGCATTTCCCATAAGATCCACAGAGGCTTCTATTTTATGGGAAACTTCCGCAGATTGATCGACTAAACCTTCAAAAAGCCTCGCATTTTTTTCCATCTGATCCGCAGAATTGACAATGGCTTGAACAATCACACCAACCGTTGCATGAATTTCTATCAAACTTTTTTGCGTGCGCTCAGCGAGTTTTCTCACCTCATCCGCCACAACGGCAAAACCGCGCCCATGTTCACCTGCACGTGCTGCTTCAATCGCCGCGTTTAAGGCCAACAAATTGGTCTGATCGGCGATATCACTGATCACGCTGAGAATATCTTTGACCTTATCCGCATCTTGGGAAAGTGTGACCATTTTGTGTTGCAATTCACTTTCAACCGTCCCTGTATGCTCAATCTTTTCAATCAATACACCAAAAATCTGATTGGCTTGGATGAGCGCTTCATTGGTTTGGGCAATTTCCATTTGAGCTTTTTTAGAGTTTTCCACAGAATTATCAATCTTATCGCGTGCTTGATTGCCCGTTTGGGTTGTAAGCGCTACAATACGGCTCTCCTCTTCTGCACGTTTACCAATGTTATTGGAAGTTGTTGAGAGTTCATGCGATACAGCAGCATTTTCATCACTTGCATGAATGGCACCCATGACAATTTGGCGTAACCGTTCCATAAAGGCGTTGAGCGCATCGGCGATCTCTTTGAGTTCATCATTGTAAGGCGTACTGTAACGAAGCGTCAAATCGCGTTCATTCGAGACAATCGCTTTGGTGAGTGCACGTAAAGGCATTAAAACACTGCGAATAATCAGGATAATTAAACCCAAAACAATACTGACAACCGTCCCGCCAACAATGATATAAACCACTGTCGTTTCCTGAAGCGTTGAAGCGATCTCTTGATCGATGTTAGTGATGGAAGAGGCAACTAACGCTTCGGTTTGATGAACCGTTTCACGTAGTTTTCCATTCAGCCCACTCTTTTCATCTAAGCCTAGTACCTCATAGGCTTTCACAAACGCGCCAAAACTCTCTTTGTAGGTTTCTAAAAGCTTAAGCGAGAAACCAAGCTCTTCACGACTGCGTATATACTCGACTGCTTTTTGATAATTTGCACTATGTTCATCAATGTATTTTGGTGCAAAACGGAGCATAAAATCTTTTTCATTACGGCGAAGGGTGAGCATCAATGTTTGCATCTTATAGTCTTTAAGCTCTTTAAATCCACTTTCGGCTTCATGAATGGCTTTACGCATCGCTCCTTCTAGCCCCTCTTCTGGACTAAGACCTATTTTCTTTTTTTGAGCAACCACTTCATTAAAAACAGAAACATACGTACGAATGACTTCTTGTAAATGGACAAGCTCTGATGTTTTGATGCCTTGTTTATCTGCTGTTGTCGAGATTGATTTCAGACGTTCTGTAAGTTTCGTGGCTGAGTCAAGAAGTGCTTTTTCATACTTCGTGTCATTGCGCATCAAAAAATCTTTTTCATGCTTACGCAAAATCAAGATATCTTCTTTCAAAGAGGTGATATTCATTCGAAGATTCAAAAGCTCTTTCTCTTTATCGTTAAAAATTTTTGCAGTGGTATGAATAGCCATAAGTCCTAAAAGAACGACACAAGCAAGTAAAATATTGCGGGCTTTAATGGAGAGATTGTTAAACATGGTGCAACCTCCTAAAGAATTCAATTATGAGGTTATTATAGCACTTAAAGGGGGAAAGAGGAGAAGCCCATAGCACAAGTTTGTTGCGCTATGGTGTGTGTATGTAAGATTATTTAACTTTTTCTAAGTATTCGCCGCGAACAGTGTCAACTTTGATGAGATCACCCTCAACAACGTGGAAAGGAACTTGAACCACTGCACCACTTTCAAGCGTTGCAGGTTTTTTACCACCTTGAGTATCACCTTTAAAGTTAGGTGGTGTTTCTACGATTTTAAGTTGTACAAACTGAGGCGCTTCAACACTGATAGGTTGTCCATTGTGATACAACATATCCACATTCATACCATCAATAATCCAGTCTGCTGCCTCACCTACTTGGTCATGTGTTAATGCGATTTGCTCATACGTTGCACTGTCCATAAATTGTAAAAATTCACCATCGTCATACAAAAACTGCATGATTTTATCTTCAAGATGTGGAGTCTCACATTTATCACCCGCATGGAATGTTTTTTCGATCACTCTACCATCGATAAATGATTTGATTTTACAACGTACAAAGGCTGCGCCTTTGCCTGGTTTAACATGTTGATACTCTACGATTTTATAAGGAATACCGTTAATTTCGATCTTTAACCCTTTTTTTAAGTCGCCCATAGAAATAGAGGCCATAAATTCTCCTAAATTTTAGTTTGCGTCATTATAGCGAAAAAAACCAAGACAACAAAATAGCTCATTTTTATACAATATATTGTATATTTTAATCAATTAAAAGAATCTATTTAACAATAAAAAAGATATAATATCTTTAATATTGTTTATAATATAATTTAATTAGTATATTTTATACAATTTAATTTATATTTAATACGTTTTTAAATACAATCATACGATGAAAACAAGCGATATCATCAATCTTTTGCATAATGCTATTGAAGCTGAGAATATGGGCAAAAAAATTTCTCAAAAGAAGATGGCAGAAAACTTTGGTATTTCAATGCGTACCTATCAAGAGTGGAGACTTGGTAGCAGTGCACCTATGGGAATTCCAGTGGTTTTTAATATGCTTGGGATGCTTAAAGATGAAGATATTGTAAGACTGGTACGTAAGATAAACGGGCAAAAAGGAACGGTATGACAAATCTATCCGTGAGTGAGAAGTTGGCGTTAGAAGAGGTGTTTGAGTGTTTGAAAGATAAAAATTGCCGCAAGATTAGCGTTATGAACAAGCGTCTTTTTCTCTATCGTATGATGCGCCTGCTGGTTTCAACGCGTCGAAAATTTTTACATGTAAAACGATAAGTTGTCCTATCGTTTACATGTAAGTGTCTTTAAATTGCCTTTGTATTATCCATAAGAACGGGAACCACCACCAAAGAGACAATCACCGCAGCAATCGTTCCAAAAATGAGCGCAACACCAAGCCCTCCAAAGATAGGATCGGTTGCCAAAAGCGTACTCGCTAAAATAATCGCAGCAGCAGTCAGAACAATCGGCTTTGCCCTTGTTGCACTCGCTTGTGCTATCGCCTCTTTTTTCCCTACACCTTGCTTTATCAACGTTTGTGCAAAATCGATCAATAAAAGTGCATTCCGTGAGCTAATGCCCATCAGTGAAATAAAACCAATGAGTGAAGTTGCGGTAAGGAAAAACGTCGTGGAAGAGAAAAGATCCATAATCCAATGCCCCATAATCACCCCAATAATAGAGAGAAAACTTCCGAGTAATACAATGCCTGAGAGTGCAAAGCTTTTGTAGTAAACCACCATCAATAAAAAAATCAAGATAAGCGCTGCAATAAATGCACCCCCTAAATCACGGAAGGTATCCATTGTGACTTTCATCTCGCCATCCCAAACCAATTCAAACACTTCACCACTCTTTTTGTCTTTGAGGGTTAGATCAAAAAGATGGCTTCTGCTCACTTCAAATTCCGCTTCAAATGCCTCTTTCATTTTGGAACGTGCCTCTAAAAGTGGATAGACTTGTGATACCAAGTCTGCTTCAGCCACAATGCTGACCATCTTTTGCAAGTTCTTCGACATAATCGTTGGAGATGAAGCAACTTTTTCCACACGCACAACCTCAGAGAGTGGCACCATCATACCTTGTGCATTAAGTAACTTCAGTGCACTGATTTTTGCCATTAACTCTTCTTTGGAAGCAGTTGGAAGTGACTTAGAAGGGGAACTAAGCACCACATAAAGAGGAATTTGAGAAGGTGAGTTTTCACTGTTTTTATGAGCAACATGCATCCCTTCAAAAGCAAGATAGAGCAATTCGTTGATTTTCTCGATACTTAGGCGTGAGTGGCTTACTTTCTCTTTATCCAATATGAGTGAATATTTTTCATACACCTCATCACTCATAATATCCACATCCACCAAATCTTTCGTCTGCATTAACACCTGTTTGATGCGCTTGGCAAGTGTACTTAAACGATCAGTATTCTCACCATAAAGCTCAATCACCAGTGCTGCCATCGTTGGAGGACCCGCTGGCTGTTCGACCATTTTTATGGAAGTTTGAGACACTAAGCCTTCACAACTCTTTTGAATCATTGGGCGTAAACGATGTACCATCGCAAAGGAGCGCTCATCTCGTTCATGAATAGGACTCAGGTTAACCACGATTTCGCTGACATGTTCACCATTTTTAAGTCCAGAACCTTTCACAAGCCCTGCATAATCAAGAGGCGAGCCCATTCCATTAAACACTTCGATATTTTGGATCTCTTTCTCTTTTTGCAAAAGCGATACAACACATTGATTCACGGTATTGGTCTCTTGGTAAGAGCTTCCATTGGGAAGATCAATATAAATAGAAAAGGTATTGGTGCTTTTGCCAGGTAGCATCTTTGCTAAAACAATTTTAGCGGGAAACATCAACACAGCTAGTATGAAAGCTAAAAGGGTGAAAAGCAGTACTAACTTTTTTTTACGCTCTTCTACTAAAAGAGTGTAAACAAACTGCTCAAACTTTTGCATGACCTTCTCCTTTCGTGTGATCTGGCTTTTTGAGAAATTTACGTGCTAAAAATGGCGTAAAGATATAAGCGATTAAAAGAGAAGAGAGCATCGCCACAGGAACATTAAGAGGAATTGGCTTCATAAATTCGCCCATCATCTGCCCCACAAATGCCATAGGAACCATCGTTAAAATAATCGCAATGGTTGCAAGGTTGGTCGGAGCACCAATCTCATCGGTCGCTTCGATGAGCAGTTCGTCCATCTCTTTTTCATGAGCGTCTTTAGCATGCAAATGGCGGTGAATATTTTCGATGACCACAATCACATCATCCACCAAAAGTCCAAGACTGAGCAGAAAGGCAAAGAGCGTAATGCGATTGATCGTCTGATCACTCATATAAGCAATAAAAATCGTAATCGCCAAAATAGCAGGCACCGTAAGCGTCACGATAAGCCCTTCTCTCCATCCTAAGATAAAAATAAGTAGCAACGCAATAATCACAATGGAGATAAGCAAGTGGAACACCAGTTCATTCACCGCCTCATTGGCACGTTCGCCATAATTGCGTGTTACAATGTAACCTATACCCTCACTCTCCAAAACACTTTTTGAGGCTTCCAAACGTTTTAAGACATCACCTGCGATTACAACGGCATTGGAACCTTTAAGCTTAGAGACACTCAGGGTGACTTGATCTTGCAAAGGTGTAAAATTTTCGCCTTGTTTGTAGCTGATCTGAGCACTCTTTTTATTTTGTATATCATCCCCCAAATGAATGGCTGCGATGTCCCTTAAATAAACGGCGGAGCCACCAACATTCGCCACAATAAGGTTTTGAATATCTTCGACTTTTTCTAGCGCATTTTTCACACCAAAAACGATCAGTTTGCCCTCTTGTGTTCTGTTTTTCACCTCAGGTGAAGAGGCAGTGAGTGATTTAAGTGAGCCTACAATCTGCTCTAATGAAAGATGATACGCAGAGAGTTTAGTAAGATCAATTTCGATGTTAAACTGCTCTTTATGCTCCCCTTTGATTTCTGTTTTAGCAACATTGTCCACATTCCCTAGTGAATTTCTAAACGCTTCTACACGCTTGTAAAGGCTCACGTTATCAACCCCTTGCGGTGTTTTTGCGTAAAAAGCAATAGAGAGAATGGGAATATCGATGTCAATGTCAAAAGGACGTACCAGTGGGGTTGAGGCACCCTGGGGTAATTGATCCATATTTTGCATGACTTTATCGTAGAGTTTGAGGTTAGACGCTTCTCGATTTTCACCGATGTAGTACATCACATTCACGATGCCTACATTATCGCTTGCCACGCCATAAATGTGTTCCACACCCTTAATTTCCTTAATGCGTCTCTCCAAAGGACGAACAACCACTTGTTCCACTTCAGCGGCACTTGCTCCTGGCATTGAAACGACTACGACACCTCCGCTAATAGAGATTTGAGGGTCTTCTTCTCGTGGCATCAAAGAAAGGGCTACGATACCTAAAACGATAAGCGTCACACCCAAAATCATGGTAAGCGGATTGCGTAAAAAAAGGCGCGCAAGGTAGCCTGCAAGGTATTTTTCTTTGTATTTCATGCTCTACTCACCCACAACCACAACCGCGTACATACCAGGGTACGCCTTAGCCTCTTTGCAAGTAAACGAAAGTTTCATTTTAAAAGTATGTGCCATAGGATTGGAACTAGGAATAATCGCTTCAACCTTTCCTTCACTAATACACCCAATCGAAGGGATTTCCACCCGTACACGATCATTAATTTTTACACTGCTTAGATAACTCTCCGCAATCTCGGTGCTAATTTTCAGTGAGCTCAAATCGGCCAATACAAGCGCAGGAACACCTGCAAGCGCCATTTCCCCTGCTTTGATATGCTTTTCGATCACAACACTCTCATTGGGCGCTTTGATTTTAAGGTATTGGTACTGGTTTTGAACCTCTTGACGTTTTTGCTTTGCTGTCGCGATCTGCTTCCCAGCAATCTCAACCATTGCTTTAAGATTGGTTGTTGAGAGTTCAAGGTTTTCAACCTCATACTTTGAAACCATATCTTTTGCCAGCAAGCGCTGATAACGTTCTAAATTGAGCGCCGCATTTTGATACTGGTTTTGGTACATTTTAAGATTTAACTCTGCTTGGGATATAGCAAGCTCACTCTGTGCCAATGCCGTATCAACCTCTTTGGAATCAATACTGTAGAGTAAATCGCCTTTTTTCACAACATCGCCTTCATTGACATTGACCGTTTGAATAAAGCCCATATAACGGCTTGAAATGGTTTTTTGATTCTCTGATATCACACTGCCACTTAACGTCAAACTAGCCGCATTCAAAGATAGACTTGCTATCAAAGAGACAAAAATACTTCTTAAAGAGAAAGCGTTCATTACATTTCCTTACTGGCTAATTTTTGAAGCTCAAAGATCTTTTCATTGCGTGCATTTTGCACCTCTTTGAGCCTAAGTACCTTGGTCAATTCTTCAGATTGTTTCATCAACACTTCATGAATGGAGACAAGTTTTTGTTCATATCTGCCTGCATAATTTTCATAGATGAGATGGGCAAGCTCCACCTCTTTTTTAAGACTTTTTGCCTCATATTCATAGTTTTGAATCTGCGTTTGAATCTGCTTCAAATGCAAAGCAATATTTTTCTTTGCAAGCACTAATTGCTGAGAAGCTTTAAGGTTTTCAACACGCGCTTTTTCTAAGTTATTCTTATCGCTTCCACCATTAAAAAGATTCCATTTGACTTGAAGCCCAACAGTATAAGCATCATTTTTAGCAAAGTCGTTCATGTACGTATCGTCACTGCTACCATAATTGGCAAATGCACCCACCTGTGGTAAAAAAGCACTCTGTTGCACTGCAATGTTCATCTGAGAGATTTCCACTCCTTTCTCCGCTTTTTTGATCTCTATATTATCACTCAATACGTGATCATCTGCGCTCAAAAAAGTCTGTGCTTCTTCATAGCTTCCTTTGATCGCTGTAATCTCTTCATCAACTAAGAAAGAGACAAAGTAGTACAAAAGTGCTCTGTTCGCTTCTGCTTGATGAATAAGGTGCTCAACATCAGCTTGCTTGCTCTGAATCTCTAAAAGATCCACTTTTTTAACATACCCCTCTTCCATCATCGCCGCTGTCTTTGCTTCAAGTTTTGCGGTATTTGAAGCAATAAGGCGAAGATTGTAAAGATACGCATCTAAAAGAGATATCGCAAAGAAGCTCTTCTTGATCTCATAAATTTTTTGCAAACTCAACGCTTCTCTATCCAATGTACTCATGGATTCTAATGCTTTGGTGATTTTGCCATACTGCTCTAACTTTCCACCCGTATAAAGGGGAATGGTATATTCTATTTTGGTTTGAAAATGGTTACGATCTTTGGGGTTATTGAGATCTTCAGGAGCAAGCATGTAGTTACTGCCCGTAAACTGTTTGAAGCCAAAATCTGCAAACGTAGCTTCACGTGACTGAAGTTTGTAACCAAAAATGTTAAGAGCATCGTTACTACGAAGTGCCGCTTGAGAGAGCTCTAAACTTCCATAGTTAGCGCCAAGTGAAGCTTGATGCTCTAACGCTTTAATTCTTTCATCAAATTTTGCAATTATAATTTCACTATTATGTTCTTTCACTTTTTTAATGGCATCATCTAAACTGAGTCCATCATCCCCAAAGCAGAGACGAAATGCAAGTAAAGTTATAAGAAGGATTCGCATAGAAAACCTTTCAGCTATTTTATTATTACTATTATATTATCAAACGTATAATATTTATTTATTTATTGAAAAATATTAAGCAGATCGTTTTAGCTAAAGATAATAAAATTTTACTTTTTAAAAAGGTTATCAAGGCTTTAAATGGAGAATTAAACTAAAAATAAGTTAAATATATTTTAACAGAAGAAGACAAGAGTTCCTCTTTTTCAAGAAGAACTCCTATACAAATTTAGTGCTAGATTATAAAACTGCGTACTCTACCCAAACACATGAATCAAGTTTATTGAGTTCTGCAATGATTTTCTTATCAATGTCGGTATCAACCAAGATAACCGCCATTGCAAATTGATGCGCACCACGGCCCAATCTAAAGTCGGCAATGTTAATGCCCTCTTTTGCCAAAATAGAAGCGATATTGGCAATAACACCAGGAACGTCATGGTTTTTGAAGATAATCATTTTGCCTTTTGGTTTAAAGTCAAATTTGAAACCATTGATACCAACGATGCGTTGTTCATCTTCACCAAAGACCGTACCACTAATGCTCACAACATTTTTCTCTGTCGTAAGCGTTAACGTGACGATGTTTTTATACCCGCTGGTACTGCTTTCTACTGAAAACTTGCTATCGATGCCTTTTTCTTTAGCAACAAATTCAGCATTAACGTAGTTGATTTTGTTTTCATTCGCCTCTTTGAGAGACCCCACAATACCAAACGTAAGAAGTGATTTAGCGTATGCACCAATCTCACCTTCCAGCTCAAGCTTGATAGATTTAATCGCTGAACGGTTAAGTTGCGCTGCTAAGAAGCCCATTTTCTGAACGAGTTCTAAGTATGGCTCAACAAATGGAGGAATGTCTTCTGCTTTAATTGGCAAATTAAGCGCATTTGGATAACTGATACCACGCGCCGCGCTAATAGCATTTTCAGCTGCTTGGATAGCAATTTTCTCTTGGGATTCTAAAGTATTTGCACCAAGGTGAGGTGTAACACAAATATTTTCAAGATCTAAAAGAGGATGACTTGTTGCAGGCTCTTTTGAGAAAACATCGATACCCGCAAATGCAATCTTGCCGCTTTTGATACCCTCAAAGAGAGCTTCTTCATTGTAAAGTCCGCCACGCGCACAGTTGATGAGACGTACACCATCTTTCATTTTTGCGATCTCATCGTGAGAGATCATGTTGATCGTTTCTTTATTTTTAGGCGTATGAATCGTAATAAAATCACATGCTAAGATATCATTGAAATCTTCCGTATAGGTCATGCCAAGATCGGTTACTTTTGAAGCGGAGATGTATGGATCATACGCGATGACTTCCATGCCAAATGCCTTAGCACGAATCGCTACACGACTACCAATATTACCAAAACCGATAACGCCTAAACGCTTCTCGCACAGTTCAACACCATACCATTTTTCACGATTCCAAACACGCTCGATTTTAAGATGATTATTGGCATTCACAAAACTTCTAGCCGTTCCTAAAAGATGCGCCATGGTAAGCTCGACTGCGGCAATGGTATTGGCTGTAGGAACGTTCATTGCGATAATACCGCGTCTACTACAACCATCTTGATCGACGTTGTCAACACCCACACCCGCTCTTACAATCGCTTTTAAATTCGTAGCAGCATTGAGAAATTTTTCATCAACATCAGTTGAACTACGTGTAATAGCAACATCACTATCACCAATGATTTTCAATAACTCATCTTTAGGTAAACGCACAGCATCAATAACTTCAATATCTTTCTCTGCACGTAAGATTTCAAAACCTTTTTCGTGAATAGCATCGCATACAATGATTTTCTTCTGTTTCATAACCAAACCTCGACAATTTTTGATTTTATATCGTATTTTTCAAGCTCTAAAACAACATTTTCCAGTTGTTTCTCGCTCTTCTCTTCTATATAGATAATAGGAATTTTATCTTCCTTAATCACCATATACGGCAGGCGCAAAGAGGTGAGTGTCTGTATGATACAAAAAAGTGAATAACGATCCGCCCGATCAATCACCAAACGAAAAGACTTTAACTTACCAGTACTACCACTTTTTTGTCCATACGCATCAATCTGCATAAAGAGCTCATTGACAGGGAAAATAAACTCCCTAGCGTCTTTATGCGCCATCTCTTTGATCCAAACTTTTTCCGATGTTTCTTGTTTGATTTCTTGTGTTTTGTAAGGTTCGTATCTGGCGACCTCAACGTTAACATCCACCTCTTGGTGCAGGAGTTTTGAAAGAAAAAATCCTACACCTACGAAGAGGAGTACAAAGAGTCCGCCAAGTACTTTTTTTTGCATCGCTTATTTCAATTGATCTTTAAGAATATCTCCGAGCGTCATTTTCTCTTCTTTATTGATCTCTTTAAGCGCTTCTCTCTCTTTCAATTTTGAAAGGCGTCTTACAGAAAGACGGATGCGATTTTTTTTGTCATCAATAAAGGTAATGGCCGCTTCGATTTCATCACCAATTTTAAGATCCGCTTCATTCACTTGACCCAAATCTTCTTTACGAATCAAGGCATCAACATTCTCTTCAAGCTCAACAAAGATACCAAATTCTTTAATATCTCTGATTTTACCATGAACAATGTCACCATTCTCGTGTGATTTTGCATATTTTTGGATTGGGCTGTCTTCAAGCTCTTTTTTACTAAGAGATACTTTTTCATTCTCTTCATCAATTTTTACAATTTTAACTTCAACTTCAGTACCTACAGCAAAGAGCTCTTTACATTTGTTGTTACGATCCCAAGAAGCATCCTCATTGTGAAGAAGACCTTCAATACCACCGATTTTAACAAATGCGCCAAAGTTTGTAATTGTGGTGATTTCACCTTTAACAACATCACCTACTTTGAATTTTTTCATAAAATCATCAAATGGTTTTGGAAGAACATTTTTCAAAGAAACGCGTAAACGTCTCTCTTTTGCATCAATTTCAATGACTTCAACATCAACCACTTGTCCCTCTTCGATGTAATCGCGTGGGTGTTTGATGTTTTTATCCCATGAAATTTCAGAGATGTGAAGGAAGCCTTCGATGTCATTCCCAAGATCAACAAACGCACCGTATGGCTCGATATTGCTGATGGTAACTTGGATAGAGTCACCTGTCTCTAATTCATCTTTGATCTCATCCCAAGGATCAGGCATTGCAGCTTTTACGGAAAGTGAAAGATGACGTTTGTCTTTGTCATATTTGATTGCTTTAACAGGAATGACTTCACCCTCTTTGTAAAGAGTACCAGGGTTTACAGGACCTTTGTAACTAATTTCACTGTAGTGAACCAAACCGTCAATTCCACCAACATCAACAAACATACCATACGTTGTAATTTTTTTGATGGTTCCTTCTACAACTTCATCACGGTCAATCAACTCTTGAACGATCTCTTTGCGTTTTTTGCGCTCATCATCCAAGAATTTTTTGCGAGAAACAATAATAGATTCTGTATCCGTGTCAATTTTAATGATTTTAACTTTGAGTGATTTACCCATCAAAGCATTCATATCTTTAACGGCTGCTTGTGAACGTGGAAGGAAAAATTCAATACCTTCTTTGTTCTCAGCAATAAATCCACCTTTATTTTTGCCAGTGATTTTGACATCAAGAACCACATCATCTTCTTCTTTAAATTCAGCAATAAATGACTTAATACGATCTTTACGAAGGGCCTTTTTGTGCGAAACAGCTGGTCTTTCGTTTCTGAATCCTGTAATAACTACAGGGATTACATCTCCTACTTTGCATGTTATGTTGCCATTTTCATCTGTAACCTCAGATGCGTTCAGACGTCCTTCAGACTTCTTGCCCACATCAACTAAGATAACATCTTCTTTGATCGCTACAACAACACCATTGATGAGTGCATCTCTCTCAGAATCTTTGAAAGACTCTTCCAACATAGCCGCAAAATCCATCTCCTCATGTTCGTCTACGGCGTCAGTATGAACAGCTTTGTTCGCCTCATTTACCATTTTATACCCTTTTTGATTGATTTTTGACACATTTAGCTACATGTAAACATGTAAAAGTTGTTTCGATAATCCAATCAGGCGTCGAAGCGCCTGCAGTCACGCCACAAAGCGTTTTTCCTACAAACCAATTTGGATCTAAATCTTTCTCACTCTCCACTAAAAAACTATCCGCACAATATTCTTTGCAAATACTGTGCAATTGCTTGGTATTGGAAGAGTTTTTTCCCCCAATGACGATCACAACATCAGCTTCTTTAGCAAGCTCACGTGCCGCATCTTGGTTCTCAAATGTTGCATTACAAATCGTGTTAAAAACACGTACCTCTTTGTAACGTGTCTCTAAAAAATTGGTGATTTCTAAAAATTCATTGATTTTACGTGTGGTTTGAGAAACGACAGCAATTTTATTGCCTTTAAATTTCACTTTTTCCAATTCATCGACACTTTGTACCACATGGGCACCATGAATGGCATAGCTCTCAACCCCTTTGACTTCGGGATGATCTGCATCCCCAAAGATGACAATTTCATACCCTTCCATGCTCATTTTTTCGCAAATTTCTTGGGGTTTTGTTACATAGGGGCACGTTGCATTGATGACTTGAACATCGCTTTTTAACAATGTTTCAAGGTCTTTTTTAGGAATCCCATGCGTCCTTATAATTGCTTTCCCCACACCCTCTGCTTCTGAGATGTCATGCAGTGTTTTAACGTTAAAATTCTCGCGCAAACGATTGATCTCTTCATTGTTGTGAATAAGTGGTCCTATCGTTGAGGCATTTTTAGTATTTTCTGCGATCTTAATCGCTCTTTTTACACCAAAACAGAAACCGTAACTTGTCGCTAGTTTGATTTTCATTGGTTCACATTTCCTATTTGAGAAAGCAATTCAATAAAATTAGGAAAAGAGGTGTTAATACAGTCTATGTCCTCAATTTTCATCGCTGTTTTTGTACCAGCAATCGCAAAACTCATCGCAATTCTATGGTCTCCAAAGCTGTTAATAGTAGCACTTTGAAGCACACCACCACTCACTTCATAACCATCTTCAAACTCTTCCACTGCAATGGCACAGAGGCGAAGATTATTGACAACACTTGATATGCGATCACTCTCTTTCACACGCAATTCCTGCGCATTTTTGACAAGACTTTTACCGTTTGCACATGCAAAAGCGATGGACAATGCAGGCAACTCATCAATCAACCATGAGATGTTTTCACTCACTTCCACACCCTGCAATACTTTACCCGTAATGACAATATCGCCAACACTCTCGTACAAACTCTCTTTTTCGATAAACTCTACTCCAGCACCCATTCGCTCAAGCACTTTATAGGCTTCAATACGCGTAGGATTTAAAAGCATATTGTGCAGTGTGACTTTGCTTCCGATGTTAATCGCAGCAGCAACGGCAAAGAAAAAGCCACTGGAAGGGTCACTTGGAACCGTGATATAAAGGGAATTAAGAGGTTTCGTTTGCGGATGAATCGTCACCTTTAAACCCTCAGAAATAACATTCGCGCCCATTCCTCGAAGCATTCGCTCACTGTGGTCACGACTGAGTTCGGGTTCAGAAAACGTAGAAACACCATCAGCTTGAAGTGCCGCTAAAATGAGCGCACTTTTGACTTGAGCAGAAGCGATTTTACTCTCATAATGAAAGGCTTTGAGTGTCTCTCCACGAATCCCTAAAGGCGCATAATTGCCGTTGTTTCGACCATCAATTTGAGCACCAATACTACGTAAAGGGTCTGCAACACGACGCATCGGACGTGAGCATAAATATTTATCGCCATACAAGACAAAAAAGCCTTTGCATGAAGACAAAAAGCCCATTAAAAGGCGAATAGCTGTGCCTGAATTTCCGCAATCAAGAATCAGCGGAGGCTCTACAATGCTTGCAGGTGGTGTAATGGTAAGCGTTCCATCCTCAGCCGTTTCAACAGTTGCACCCAAAGACTGGACAATACTCAATGTACACATTGTATCTTCAGCAGGCAAGTAATTTTTGACACGAGAGGGTTTGTCACTTAGAAGTGAAAAAATCGCACAGCGATGCGAGATAGACTTGTCGCTGGCGATTTGATCGGTTGTAAACTCAAAAGAGGCTTTGGGGTTTACATGTAATGTTTTCATCGGATGGTGATTCCAAATTTTTCTTGAATGTTTGAAAGCAATGCTTCAACCATAGAAGCGATCTCCTCTTCTTCAAACGTTTTTTCCATAGATTGGAATTGGAGTTTGAGTGTAAGGCTTACTTTATCACCAAGACTCTCATGCACATAACGATCAATCACAGCAAATTTAACCAATGCTGTGGGTGCGATGGAAGCGATGAAACTCTCCAACTCAGAATACTGCATTTTTGCATCGACTAAAAGACTTAAATCACGTGAAGAAGATGGAAGTTTTGAATATTCTTTTGCAATTTTGCGTTGGTACGAAAGTGCGTCAAAATCAAGTTCACAAATATAGGTACGATCCAAATCAAGCTCTTTTTCAACCTGAACATTGACACGCGCCATATAACCTGCTTCCACACTATCAATCATTACAATGGCTGCCTCATAAGGGCTGCAAAGTCCATTGACTTCTTTAAGTGGCTGCAACGTGAAATTACCTAAAATACTCTGAATTTTACTGGCAAACGCAAAAAAGTCGATCTCAGTTGGCTTACCATGATTCGCAATCTCAGGAATGCCATTTTCACCACTGAAGACAAACGCGATTTTTTTACTTTCATTTCTCTCACTATCGAACACACTACCGACTTCAAAGAGTGCTACCCGTTTTTTACCAAATTTGAGGTTATTGGAAACCGCACTCAAGATATTCGGTAAAAGGGAACTGCGAAGTGTGTTTAGTTCACTGGTAATAGGATTTGCCACTTCAAGCGCTTCATTTAAAAGTGGTAAGTGGAATTTTTTAGCATTTTCACAATCATCAAATACAAAGTGTAAGGTCTCAAAAAAGCCTGCTGAAACAGCACGGTGACGGTACTTTTGTCTTTTTTTAAAATTAAGATAAGGCTGATTGATTTTAAGCTTTTCGGCAAAAACATATGGCTTGGAGGTGATATTATCAATGCCCACAATACGCACAATCTCTTCACAAATATCTTGCATATTGAGCACATCAGACCTAAATTGGGGTACTTTAACATTAATAACATCTTGTTCAAAAGCAAAGTTAACACCAAATCCTAAATGTTTTAAAATCTTAATAATTTTATTTTTAGGAATCTCTTCCCCAATCATTTGAGTGAGATCACTTTGGTGAATATTAATCAATTTTTCTTCAAAATCTTGTGTAATTTGTTGTGAATCTGCATAAGGCATGATTTTAGAACGTTTTAAAAGCATTTTAAAGAAATAGTTCAATCCAAACGCAAGGTGAGGTTCACTTCCTCTTGAAGAACGGTAAAGATGTTTATCAGCACCTAATTTTTTATTGGCACTGCGAGATGCAATAATCTCAGGATGGGTATAGTTTGCTTCAACAATAATACGCTCATCCAAAGCGGTTGCTTTGCATTCAGCCATCTGCGCTACACCTGTAATAGCTACTTGTTGCCCACCTAATCCATAAATAGCATCTAAGCCATTTTCATCTTTAGCAATGGCAATTTTTGCTTTTTCATCTTTAGCACCAAAACAACTCTGGTTATAAGCTCTGAGCAATACACCTGTAACATACGTTGAATAATCAATCAATTTACCCAATAAGCAGCTGTTGTCAATCTCTGCAAAACCTAAGCGAAGTTGAATAATCAATGGGACTTGGATCTCTTTGTTATCAAAAACCTTGTACATGTAAGAGCCATCAAGCGCTTCACTGCCATGAAGATGGAGAACTCTTCCAACACCTGGTTGGTTCTCTTCTTCCTCTTTATGTCCAAGTGTTTTCACTTCAAGATCAAAATAGACACTCAAATCTCGTGCCACACCGTACACACTTTGGCAATCCCCACGATTAGGCGTTAAACCAATTTCAATCACATCATCATTGATAAGAGGATATTCGCATAAAGGCTTTCCAAGTTCAAGTTTTCCAATACTCTCATCTAGGATCATAATGCCATCATTGATTTTTGGAAGTCCAAGCTCTGTAGAAGAACAGATCATACCACACGATTCTACATCACGTAGTTTCGCTTTTTTAATTTTAAGATTACCTGGAAGAACAGCATCAATCAGTGCAACTGCGACCATTTGATCCGCAGCAACGTTTTTAGCCCCACAAACGATCTGTTGAACACTCTCACCCACATCCACCTGACACACATTGAGTTTATCAGCATTAGGGTGTTTCTCACACGAGACAACTTTACCAACCACAACATGCGCGGGAATTCGGATTTTTGTAAGCCCATCTACTTCAAGGCCAATGGCATTCAGTGCTATTGAAATTTTATCGGTATCAATCGCACCAAGATCGATCCATTCGTTTAACCACTGTTTTGTTACTATCATCTAAATTGCTCCAATAATCTCAAATCACCCTCAAATAACGATCGTAAATCTGGAATTTGATGCAGCAGCATCGCAAAACGCTCAACACCGAGTCCAAAGGCATAACCACTCACATCTTTATACCCTACGGCCTTAAAAACATTAGGGTCAACGACGCCACAACCAAGAACTTCTAACCAACCTGTATGCGAACAGACGCGACATCCTTCACCTTTACAAAAGATACAGCTAATATCAGCTTCTGCACTCGGTTCGGTGAAAGGGAAAAAACTAGGACGGAAACGTACTTTGACATCGCCAAACATATACTTTAAAAAGTCTTCGAGAATAAATTTTAGATTAGCAAAAGAGACTTTTCCCGTTTTATCAACGACAAGACCTTCAACTTGATGAAACATCGGTGTATGGGTGATATCAAAATCACGTCTAAACACGGCACCTGGACAAATCATACGAATCGGAGCGCTTTGTTTGAGCATTGTCCTGATTTGAACAGGAGAAGTATGCGTACGAAGGAGCATCGAATCTTTGAAATAAAAGGTGTCTTGCATATCACGTGCTGGATGGTACTTTGGAAGATTGAGTGCTTCAAAGTTATGGAAATCATCTTCAACCAAAGGTCCTTCTTCGATAGAGAAGTTCATACTGACAAAATATTCAATAATTTTATCCATCGTATCCATAACAGGATGAAGTGCGCCAGCAGCACTTTCTTGGTTGAAGAGTGTCACATCAACACTGCTTTTACGCATCTGTTCTTCAATCATCACTGCTTCTAAAGCACTCTTTTTTTCATTGAGTCGTTCTAAGAAATTTTCTTTGTTGATGTTGAGATTTTGAGCAAACTCTTTTTTAGCATCGCCATCAAGCTTTTTAAGCTCTTCAAACTGTGCCGCAAAATATCCTTTTTTACCAAAAAGAGAGACGCGCATCTTTTCCAATTCAACAAGCGACATGCACGCTGCTATCGCATTTTCTATATCTTTCAAAGGGTTACCTTTCATTCATGAGCATTCATAGCGCTCTTAAGTCTATTAGGAAGCTCATTTTAGTCAAACTTTAATTATAAAAGGTTAAAATCTAATGTTTATTCTAAATTCTGCCAAGTCTCGTGGCAAGCATATAGGTTCTAAACACGATAAAAACTAAAAAATAGAGGAGAAGGCGATGACTATCTTTAGTAAAATTGTCAGTGGCGAAATTCCATGTAACAAAGTACTTGAAAATGAGGAGTTTTTAGCGTTTCATGATATTAACCCAAAAGCGCCTATTCATATTTTAATTATTCCCAAAGTTGAGTATAAAAACTTTCAAGAAGTTGATCCTAAAATTATGGCTGGGCTCACAGAATTCACGCAAAAAGTTGCTAAACTTTTGGGATTGGATGAGAGTGGGTATCGTTTAATTACCAATAATGGAAGTGATGGTGGACAAGAGGTAATGCATCTGCATTTTCATCTTTTAGGTGGTGCGAAACTTTCGTGGAATCACCTTAGTGACACTGACTCACACAAATTTCTTTAACATACAATTGAAGAGGTAAAAACCTCTTCATTCTATTTTTATTGACGCGTTTTCATCCATGTTTCAAAGAGTTCAATCTGTTTACATGTAGAAGTTACCGCCGTTCCACCTTGGGAGGTTCGTGCGTTCATAGAGTGAACCAAAGAGAGGTATTCACTCACGTCTTCGCCAATGCGTGCGTCTACTTTTTTAAGTTCTGGAACACTCATAACACTCAGATCAATCCCTAAACTCTCCGCATGTGCGACGGCACGCCCAGTTATGAAATGAGCTTCGCGGAAAGGAATATCACACTTTTGGACCAAGTAGTCTGCTAAATCGGTTGCACTTAAATGCCCTACTTCACACGCTTGTTTCATGCGCTCAACATTGATTGTCATGGTACGAACCGCTTCTTTGAGAATATTGAGTGACATGTAAACGGTTTCAACGCTGTCAAACACACCTTCTTTATCTTCTTGCATATCTTTATTATAAGCTAGTGGTAATCCTTTGAGTACTGTCAATAACGAGATAAGATTGCCGTTTACGCGACCTGTTTTACCACGTAAAAGCTCAGGCACATCAGGATTTTTCTTCTGAGGCATAATGGAGCTACCTGTTGAGTATTCATCGCTTAAGGTAACAAATTTAAACTCATAGCTTGACCATAAAATAAGCTCTTCAGCAAAACGAGAAACATGCATCATAATGGTTGAAATATTAAAAAGAATCTCTAACGCAAAATCACGATCACTCACAGTATCTAGACAATTCACACTAACACTATCAAAGCCTAAAAGTTTTGCAACATACTCCCTGTCAATATTATGCGGTGTTCCAGCCAATGCTGCACAACCAAGCGGTAAGACATTGTTGCGTTGGTATGAACTTTCAAGGCGTTCAATATCACGTTTAAACATCGAAACATACGCTAAAAGATGAAAAGCAAGGTTAATCGGTTGAGCGTGTTGTAAATGCGTCATACCTGGAAGCAACGTGTTAGTATGCTCTTTAGCGATATCCATTAAAACAGCGATTACCTCTTCTAAAACATGCACAATCACTAAATTTTGTTTTTGCACATAGAGTCTAAAATCAACCGCGACTTGATCGTTACGACTACGCGCAGTATGAAGGCGCTTGCCCGCTTCGCCAATAAGATCAATAAGTCTTGTCTCCACTGACATATGAATATCTTCATGAGCAATATCAAAAACGAATGTTCCCGCTTCGATCTCTTGTTTGATTTGTAGCAATCCTGTTGCAATTTGATCCGCTTCTTCTTGAGTGAGAATACCCTGCTTTGCAAGCATTGTCGCATGAGCGATCGAGCCTTTAATATCCTCTTCGTATAGTTTTTGATCGAAAGGTAATGAAGCGTTAAATTCATCGAGCAGTGCTGCTCCGCTTGCGGCAAATCTGCCAGACCATAGCTTTGACATTGAAAAATCTCCTTGATTGTAAAAAGGTACAGGAGTTTTAAGCTCCTGTACGTGTAATGTTAGAATTAGAGTTTTGGACCAGCGCTTGAAAAATCAGAATCAGCGGTAATATACTTTTTGAAATTTTCAATAAACATTTCAGCAAGCTCATCTCTGGTTGCGTCATAAAGGCTTTTATTTTCCCATGTATTTTTAGGATTTAAAATTTCAGTTGGAACGCCTTCAAGCGCAGTTGGTACTTGGATGTTAAAGACAGGAATACTTTCAAATTCACATGCGTTGATGCTGCCATCTAGGATTGCGTTGATACATGCTCGCGTTGCTTTAATGCTCATACGTTTACCAACGCCATAACTGCCGCCTGTCCAACCCGTGTTCACCAAATAAACATCAACATTATGTTTGGCAATTTTCTCACCCAAAAGCTTAGCATAAACGGTTGGATGCAGTGGTAAAAATGCCTCACCAAAACATGCGCTAAAGGTTGCTACTGGTTCTGTAATGCCACGCTCTGTTCCTGCAACTTTAGCCGTATAACCGCTTAAGAAGTAGTACATTGCTTGCTCTTTGGTGAGCTTTGATACAGGAGGTAAAACACCAAATGCATCAGCACTTAAGAAAATAATTTTCTTAGGGTGGCCTGCTTGTAAGCTTTCTTCGTGATTGTCAATGTGATAGATAGGATAAGAAACGCGGGTATTTTCAGTTTTAGAAGCATCTGCATAATCTACTTCATGGTTGTCATTAATGACAACATTTTCTAGAAGAGCATCTTGACGAATCGCACCATAAATTTCAGGTTCACTGCTTGGGTCAAGGTTAATACATTTGGCATAACAGCCACCTTCAAAGTTAAAGACACCCTCATCATCCCAACCGTGTTCATCATCACCAATCAGCTTTCGTTTTGGATCCGTTGAGAGTGTCGTTTTACCCGTACCTGAAAGTCCGAAGAATAGTGCTGTGTCACCTTTTTCACCCACATTCGCCGAGCAGTGCATAGAGAGTTTACCCTCTAATGGCAACCAGTAATTCATCATCGAGAAAATACCTTTTTTGATCTCTCCGCCGTACCATGTTCCACCGATAATCGCAATATTCTCTTCTACGTTAAAAACGACAAAGACATCGGAATGAAGACCCTGTTTTTTATAATCATCATTCGCCATTTTACATGCATTGTAAAGCACAAAATCTGGTTTAAAATGAGCTAGTTCTTCTTCGCTTGGACGAATAAACATGTTTTTGACAAAATGGGCTTGCCATGCAATTTCAGTTACCACACGAATACTTTTACGACTGGCAAGACTTCCGCCACTGTAAGCATCTTGAACATAAACATCTTTACCTGAAAGCTGTTTTTTCACTTTTGCAAAAAGTTCATCAAAGACCTCTTTACTCACCTTTTGGTTCATTTTACCCCATGAGATATATTTGTTAGAAGGCTCTTGATCTACAAAATATTTATCTTTTGGGCTACGTCCAGTAAAGATTCCTGTATCAACACTAAATGTACCGTTATTTGTAACACGACCTTCATTGTTTGCAATTTCATGTTTCAATAATTCATCATAACTTAGGTTGTAGTGTATCTTTCCAATATTGGTTAACCCTAACTTTTCAATTTCATTAATCTTCGACATATTATTTATATCCTCAAAACATTTATTTAAAAATAGACAGCAACACACCTGCTGCAACCGCAGAACCAATGACACCTGCCACATTTGGACCCATCGCATGCATTAAAAGCATATTCGTTGGATCTTCTTTCATACCCTCTTTATTCGAAACCCTAGCTGCCATTGGTACAGCACTGACACCTGCGGAACCAATCAGTGGATTTACCTTATGCTTACTAAATTTATTCATCAATTTTGCCATAAGAACACCACCCGCTGTTCCCATAGAAAAAGCAGCCAAACCCAAGAATAAAATACCCAATGTTTCAGGCACTAAAAATTTCTCAGCAGCCAACTTGGAACCAACAGAAAGTCCCAAGAAAATAGTTACAATGTTAATCAACGCGTTTTCCATCGTATCAGACAATCGTTTTACTACCCCTGATTCACGTGCTAAGTTTCCAAAGGCAAGAGCACCAATCAATGGTGTTGCATCGGGCAACATCAAAATACACAAAATCATCACCGTAATAGGGAAAAGAATCTTCTCAATTTTCGAGACTTCACGCAACTGTTCCATCTTGATGAGTCGATCTTCTTTTGTGGTGAGTGCTCTCATAATAGGTGGTTGAATAATAGGTACCAACGCCATATACGAATAAGCAGCCACCGCAATTGCTCCTAATAAATCAGGTGCTAAACGGGTTGCTACGAAAATGGATGTTGGACCATCCGCTCCACCGATAATACCAATAGCACATGCATCTTTAAGAGAAAAGTTGATAAATCCTGTATATTCGGTTAAAACGGCAGCTCCCACAATCGTTCCAAAAATACCTAACTGTGCAGCGCCACCTAAAAGTGCTGTTTTAGGATTGGCAATGAGCGGACCAAAGTCTGTCATCGCTCCAACACCCATAAAGATCATTAAAGGAAAAAGCCCAGAGCTAATGCCCATGTTAAATAAAATACCTAAGAACCCTTCTGGCCCTGCAATATCTGCGACAGGAATATTGGCTAAAAATCCGCCAAAAGCAATGGGAATGAGCAACAATGGCTCAAACCCTTTGGCAATGGCAAGATAAATCAAAAGAAAACAGATTCCCATCATCACAACTCTACCTGCACCTTGGTTAAATGTAGAGATAGGAAGACCATGCATTACCATGCCCTCAACAGGGTTAATCATTGCATTAATACCTGTAGATTCGTAGAGCGAAACAAAAAGCTCTGTAACGCTCTTTGATTTATAATCTTGATTTAAATTCTCTTTTGCTACATCACTAGCACTCAGCGATAATGGAATCATCGCTAGTCCCAATAGCAATAACACCCCCACAATCATTTTTTTCATCTTAATCCTTATAAGGTGACAAGCAGTTGATTATTAACGATTGTATCACCTTGTTTGACTCTTACACTGCTTACAACGCCATCTTCTGGCGAAGCTACTTCAATTTCCATTTTCATCGCTTCAATCACAATAACAGGCTGACCTTTTTTGACTTTATCGCCTACATTAACAAGCACTTTAAAGATAGAACCCGGTAGTCCTGCTTTAATTTCACAACCACTTGCATTAAGCGCCGTAGGAGTAGAAGATGTTACGCCCTCTTCACAACCCTCTTGTACATCAATGATATACACTTCACCATCAATTAAGAATGTTGTATCATTACCTTCGGATTGAACATGATATTTTTGACCATTAACCGTTACCGTAAATTCTGAGCTACTTGTTGGTACGGATGCTGGTTTCTCTTTTTCAATCTTTCGAACATTAACTTTAGCTTCACCTTTTAAGAAAGCGATACCTTTTTCTTTACATGCCGCAGCGATCAAAAGATTTTCATCGGTGACTTCAAGATTGGCTTGCTCTAGCATTTTTCTTACATGCGTAAGCGATTTTGTTTCATCAGCGTCCGCAAGATCAAGAGCGTTTTTAGTCGTTGGTTCAAGTTTCAGTTGTTTACTCGCAAGTGCCACAACTTCAGCATTAGGAGCCACAGGAGTTTTTCCAAAATAACCCAATACCATCTTGCCATAACCCTCGGCAATTTTCGCCCATGGTCCAAACATAACATTGTTAAACGCTTGTTGGAAATAAAACTGAGAGACAGGCGTAACACTGGTACCGTAGCCACCTTTTTCAACCACTTCACGCATCGCTTTAATGACTTCTGGGAATTTATGAAGGATGTTATTGTCACGAAGCATTTGAGTGTTAGCCGTTAAAGCACCACCTGGCATTGGGGAGAAAGGAATAAGAGGAGAAACTTGCACCGCTTCTGGTGGCATAAAATAATCTTTTAAACAGTCTTGTAAAACATCTTCATAGGTAAGAATTTTCTCAAGCTCAAGCCCACCCAAATCATAATCTTTACCTTTAACCGCATGAAGCATTGTAAGAATATCTGGCTGAGAGGTACCACCACTTACAGGAGATGCCGCAAGATCAATACCGTCAACACCTGCTTCAAGCGCTGCTAAATAACAAGCAACACTTACACCAGCTGTTTCATGCGTATGAAGTCTTAAATGTGTTCCCTCAGGAACAAGTTTACGCGCCATTTTTAGGGTTTCATAGACTTTTTGAGGACTTGATGTTCCACTGGCATCTTTAAAACAGATACTATCGTATGGAATGCCTGAATCTAAAATTTCGCGAAGAGTCTTTTCGTAAAATGCCACATCATGAGCACCAACACATTTTGGAGGAAGATCCATCATGGTCACTACGATCTCATGTTTAAGTCCATGATGCGCAATACGCTCTCCACTGTATTTAAGGTTTTCTACATCATTCAGAGCATCAAAGTTACGAATGGTTGTTGTGCCATGTTTTTTAAACATTTTAGCATGGAGATCGATAAGCTCGCGATTGCCTGTATCGAGCATCACGGTATTCACACCACGTGCTAACGTTTGAAGGTTTGCATTTGGGCCTGCAATTTCTCTAAATTTGTCCATCATGACAAAAGCATCTTCATTAAGGTAGAAGTAAAGGCTTTGAAAACGAGCCCCTCCACCAAATTCAAAATGGCTAATACCAGCATCTCTTGCTGCGGCTACCGCAGGGAGAAAATCGTCCATAAGTACACGTCCACCAAAAACCGACTGAAACCCATCTCTAAACGTCGTATCCATCACATCGATGTATTTTTTAGCCATCTTACTTTGCCCTTTTTACTATTTTGATTTTTTTTTGTATGACCTAATAGAAGCAGCAATGGCTGCAACAACTGAGAAGTTACCTTTTTGAAATAATTCTTGCGTAGAATTACTCACAAGACTATTCTCCTTTGGGGGAGGAAAATATTTCATAATGATTTTAGCCTGAAGTTCTAAAACAACCACCATTAAAGCTAAAAACATAAATACTGTGGACATCCCAAGAACCAAGAATTTCAAGGTTTCCACAATCAGATTAACTTCCATAGACGCAACCTTTTTGTTTAAATTTAACTAAAAAACATAGTCAAAATTTTGGTATTTTATCATTTTATTTATTAAATCAAACCTATGAAAAAGTGCTTTTTGAAAGGTTAAAAGAGGGGTCAAATTGACCCCTTACTTTTTAAGAAGTAGTTACGAAATTGCGCGTTCTAGCAGATAAAATAACGAACGATATTCTAAGCCACTCTCTTCACTCAAGCCAATTTCACATGGCTTACCTGTTGAAAATGCCAACTTTGTATCGCTCGGAATCGATGCTTTTAAATGACGTAAGGCTGATTTGTTGAGTTCTGGATAATTAAATCCACGATCTCCTGCAAAACCGCAGCATGTGATATCTGCAGGTACGGTGACTTTGGAGCTACACAATCGTGCAATTTTTTCAAATTTCTCTGCTAAGCCCATTTTACGGGTACTACAGATGGTATGAATGACAACAGGCTCACTGATCTGTTTAATCGTTAATTTATCTAAAAGATAATCGTGGATAAACTCGATAGGATCATGAACTTTTAAGCCAGTATCAAAATACTCCATCATCGTTTTCGTACACGAACTCATATCACACAAGATAGGGTATTTCCCATTTTCGCTTGCTTTATTAAGCGCAGCTTCTAACTCCATTGATTTTTGTTTGCCTTCTGCTTTATAACCCTTACTGGAGAAAGGCATACCACAGCAGAGCGGTTTTAAATGTTCAGGGAAGATGACTTCGTAACCCGCTTTTTCCAAAATACCGATGATGAGTTCATCTAACTCTTTCTCCTCGCCTTTTGGTTTCGGATTTCCCATCGTGCGATTCAAACAGGATGAAAAATAGACAACTTTTTCAGCCACACCAAAGAGTTTTCGACTGTCTTTAAACGTATGTCCTCCAGGAAGGCTGCTTGTCCATAGTGGCAATTTATTGCCGCTGAGTACGGTAACACCTGCGCTCATTGCTTTCATCACACCATCAGGAATAACAGCATTGACACCTTTGACAGCACTTAAAACAAAGCTACCAACACCTAAAATGGTTCCATAGTTATTGGCAATCATGCTTGCAAGTTTATGTTGTGTTGGTGTAATTTGATGCGCACGAATTTTTTTCGTTAAAGCACCCGTATCGATGCCAACAGGGCAAACCAGTGAGCAAAGTGAACAGGTCGCACATGTTTCAACACCATCATATTGATAAAGCTCTTGCATCTCTTCAAATGCTTCCATTTCATCTTGATTTTTCAATGTTGTCATACGTCGATTGACAACGATACGTTGTCTTGGCGTTAAGGTAAGCGCATTGGATGGGCATGCTGGCTCACAAAATCCACACTCAATACATTTATCGATATAATCATCCGTCTTAGGCATTTCTTTAAAATTTTTCAAGTGTGCTTTCGGGTCTGCATTGATGATAACACCTGGGTTTAAAAGCCCTTTAGGATCAAAAATTGTTTTGATTTCTTTCATCAGCACATAGGCATCATTGCCCCATTCAAGTTCAACAAAAGGAGCCATATTGCGACCTGTTCCATGTTCTGCTTTAAGGCTTCCATGGTATTTTGTGGCAACCTGCTCTGCAACTTCTTGCATAAAGTCTTCATAACGCTTAATCTCTTTAGGGTCTTCAAAGGCCTGCGTAAAGACGAAGTGGAGATTGCCATCTAACGCATGCCCAAAGATGATGGCTTCGTTATAGCCATATTTTTTAAACAACTCTTGCAATTCGAGTGTTGCATCCGCCAGTGATTCGATAGGATATGCCACGTCCTCAATGATAACGGTTGTACCACTCTCACGTACTGCACCAACCGCAGGAAAGAGTCCTTTACGGATTTTCCAGTACTTCGTATATTCATAAACATCTTTGGTGAAATGCAGTGGCATTTCAGGCTCGATGTGAGCCAATTTTTCTAAGATAACGGCGATATTTTCATCCAGTTTACCATCGTTTTCTGCACGGCTTTCAACAAGAACGGCTGTCGCTGTAGGGCTTAGTGTTTTCAAAAAGCTTGGCATACCTTCTTTGTTTTCAACACTTCTAAGCCCTGCTCTGTCCATCATTTCAGCCGCTGCAACATTGTCTTTGCACTGTGTTTTAAGTACAATGACCGCATCACAGGCATCTTTGATATTTTTAAAGATCATCAACGCACTGGCTTTGTCTTTGTACTCAGGAACAGTTTTAAACGTGATCTCTTTGATAAATCCAAGTGTACCTTCACTACCAATCATCAAGTGTGCGATAATGTCGATTGGATCTTCATAATCCACAAGTGCATTAAGACCATACCCACAGGTATTTTTGATCTTGAATTTACGTACGATTTTATCATGAAGTTCTGGATTGGCTCTTACTTCTTTTGCAAGTGTATCAATGCGTTCTACAAGTGCATGATGGTATTGCTTAAATGCTTTAATGCTCTCTGATGAACCTGTATCAAGTTCACTTCCATCGTGAAAGATAATCTTCATAGACGCAAGCGTTTTGTAGGAGTTGTCAGTTGTACCACAACACATACCGCTAGCATTGTTCGCAGCAATTCCCGAAATCATAGCCGAACCAATGCTCGCAGGATCTGGTCCAATTTTTTTACCATACGGAAGCAAATAGGCATTCGCATCGGCGCCAATGACGGAGGGTTGCATTGTAATTAAGCTGACCTCCTTATTGACCCTAATCCCTTTCCAATCACGTGATGTTACCAGCAAAATGGAGTCAGTGATCGCTTGCCCCGAAAGACTTGTTCCCGCAGCGCGAAAGACAACAGGCAAGGAGAGTGAAGAGGTTATTTTAAGGATTTGGCTTACTTCGTCGGCATCATTAACCCAAATAACTACTTTAGGTATAAGCCTGTAAAACGAAGCATCGGTACCATATGCGATTGTATGAAGAGGGTCTGTAAAGATTCTCTTCTCAGGGATAAAATTCACAATTTCATTATAGAAATCAAGGTAATTTCCGCTTAATGGCATCAAGACATCCTTTATGGGTTTTTACTCAGTGTAGCAATTTGGCATAAAAAACATATGACATTTGTATGAAAATCTTTACATGCAAACTCTAAAAAGAAAAAAAGTGACATGCCAAGCATGTCACAGGGAAAAAAAGAAACATATTCTCTTTTCAATAAGTTTATCGTAGCATCATTGAAACACCATACATTTCTGGGAAAAGTGTAAAAATAACCATAACTAAAATTTGCAATAAAATAAAAGGAACAACCCCTTTGTAAATATCCATCGTTGTAACACTAGGAGGGGCAACACCTCTAAGATAAAAGAGGCTGAAACCAAACGGTGGCGTTAGAAAAGAGGTTTGTAAATTGAGTGCGATCAAAAGAGCATACCATACAGGGCTTAGTCCAATAGCTTCAGCAATTGGAGCTAAAATAGGAATGATAATATACGAAATCTCGACAAAATCAATAAAAAACCCTAATGCCATAATTGCGGCCATTGAAACAACAATAAATCCCCATTTATCACCAGGTAAAGAACGCATAACATCTGCAATGATTTCATCACCACCTGTATAACTAAAGACCATCGAAAAGGCAGTAGCACCGATTAAAATGGCAAAGACCATGGCGGTTGTACGCACGGTTTCCATGGACGCCTCATGGATCATCTTGAATGAAAAAGATTTGTATATCCATGCTAAAATCATCGCACCAATACATCCTACGGCTGAAGACTCCGTAGGCGTAGCAATGCCTTCAAAAATAGAGCCTAATACCAAAATAATTAAAATAAGTGGAGGTAAAATCGCTTTAAACGCATTCATCACTTGTTTAGACTTAGTGCCAGTCAACTCACTTTTAGGGATTGCAGGAGCCATATCTTTGTTGAAAAAAGAGACGATAGCGATGTAGAGAATATAAACGGCGACCAGCGTTAGCCCTGGCCAAAAAGCACCCTCAAAAAGATCACCTACGGGAAGTTGAAACACATCGCCTAGAATAATCAGAACAACAGATGGAGGAATAATCTGACCCAATGTACCTGAAGCGCAAATGGTTCCACACGCAAGGGATTTGGAGTAGTTGTATTTTAGCATGACTGGCAGTGAAATCACGCCCATTGCCACAACACTTGCACCAACAACACCTGTTGAAGCGGCAAGAAGAGCTCCTACTAAAACGGTGCTGATAGCGAGACCTCCACGAATTTCGCCAAATAAAAAGCCCATTGCTTCTAAAAGACGCTCCGCTAAACGTGATTTTTGTAAAATAATTCCCATTAAAATAAACATTGGGACGGAGATGAGAATTGTGTTATTCATAATGCTCCAAATACGATGAGGCATAAAGGCAAACATACGAGCGCCCATATCAAGCCCCTCCATTAAAGTACCACCATCACTTAACGACTCAAGAATACCCGAAGCCAAACCAAAAAAGACCGAAACAGCACCAAAGGTAAACGCAACAGGAAACCCGATAAGAAGCATTAACATGCCTACAACGAACATAACAATGCCGATCATAACTCCTCCTGCTTTCGGAAGTGAGCTTCTGTGACACCTCTATAAATATTGATATTTTTGATAATAAAGCCAACCGACATAAAAATCAATAGCCAAAAGGAGAATGGAATAAATGCTTTTAAAATCCAGCGATGCGTCAGCCCCCCTGGATCACTGCTAATTTCATGCGAAGTAAACGCTTCCATCACAAAACCTACGGAGCCGAGTGCCACCAGTAAGGCAATGGGTGTGATAAAAACAATGGTGCCAAAAATATTCACTAATGCTTTTTTCTTATCGCTAAATTTCGAATATAAGACATCAACACGTACATGTGAATCTTCCATAAGCGCATACGAAGTTCCAAGGAGAATAATGATCGAAAAAAAATGCCATTCCATTTCTTGAAGCGCAATAGAACCGCTTTTAAATACATAACGCATAAAGACATCGTAAAAGATGTTCAACATCATCACAACCATTAAAAACGAACAGAGATACCCAATAGAACGACTGATTCTATCAAACCATTTTTCAATCTTTAAAAGCATTGAAATCCTTTTTCAAAAAATGCAAAGCGAGAACCTCGACAACAAGGCTCTCGCTTTATATTTTAAAAGTGCATGAGAAAAAACATAGCAAAATTTAGAGCATCAGAAACAAACGCAGCGGTTTAAAATGACACCATTTACATACAAATATTGACATAAAGTCCTAATAACGCAAAATATACCCTACATCAACTACCGTTTCGATACATTCAAAAGGTATTTTTTTTCTAAGTCTTCGCATTAAAGAGCGAATCGAATCTAAACTAGCAAAATTGCCTTCCCATACCATCGCTTGAATTTTATCAAATGAGACAACTTTACCTTTTTCACTGATTAAAACATTTAAAAGCAGCTTCTCTTTGCGTGAAAGATGCTCTTCATGACACCCAATACGCAATAAACTTGTCTTAAAATCAAACTGACACTCATGTCCAAGGTCAATAATATCATGGCGAATATTACACAGTTTTTCAATCTTAATTTCAAGTTCATCAATAAAAAAAGGTTTTTTTAAAAAATCATTGCAACCATAATTGTACGCATCTTTAATTACTTCTAGCTCAACACTGGAACTAATGATAATGACGGGGGTTTCAGGATAAAAATCGCGTATTTGTTTAAGAATTTCGATCCCATCTAGGCTTGGAACATTAATGTCTAAGATAAAACAGCTGTAGCCATTATCAAGAGCATCACATGCTTCTTGCCCATCTATAAAAGAATCAATGATATAAGCTTTCGCTTCCAACCGCTTAACAATCGTTGCATTCAGACGTGCATTGTCTTCCAAGAGTAAAATTTTCATTCTCCACCACCTTTTGTATTAGGAACTAAAATGGTAAATTCGACCGTACTCACACCTCTGTTGAGTACACGAATACTCCCACCCATTTTGTCTTCAATAATCATTTTTGCCATATAAAGTCCTAAACCCGTTCCATTTTTTGCGGTTGTAAAATAAGGATCAAAGATAAAACCAATAATCTTTTCAGGAATAATACCACCATCATCACTGACAATGATTTTAGTGTGAATAATTTCACAGTCAACATCAACACTAATTTTACCCCCTTTTCGGGATTTAACAAGTTTATTTTTAGCATTATTAATGACATTAATCAAAACTTGTTTAAACTCATTTTCATAACCGTACACAGGAAAAGTCTCTGCTTCTTTCAGATAATTCACACTTAAATCAATATGTGCATAAAAAATTTGCCTGCCAATAATCTCCATCACTTCGCTCAGAGCCTTCTTAGCACAAAAAAGTGTTTTTTTCGTTGATGGTTTAAGAAAATTACGAAAATCTTTCAACGTTTGTGACATGTATTGTATCTGAATGATAGCATCGCGTACAAACTCTTTCATTTTAACACGATCCATCTCGCCACTGTTAAAACAAAACTCCATATCTTGCATAATAGCAGAAAGCTCCACCAATGGTTCATTCCACTGATGTGCCACACCTGCGATCATCTCACCCATCTCTGTCAATTTTGACTGTTGAATCAAAAATTGCTGTTGTTGCATTCTTTCTGTCATATCATCCATCACACAAACAATACCACCTGCACTACCGTCACTATTACTATAGACCGCTTTACTGAGTGTAAACAGACGTGCTCTTTTTTTGGGAAGATGGAGCATTAACTCAAACGTCTCAGAACCTTTTTTTTCTAAAAGTTCAAGATCACTTTTACGTCGCTCCGATGCCCATTCTCCAGGAAAAAAATCAAAAATTGTTTTCCCAATCATCTCTTCTTTCGTGCGATCATAAAGCTTAGCAAAGGACATATTACTACCAATATACGCACCCTCAACATTAGTAAAATAAATAGGATTAGGGATCGTGTCGAGCAAGACTTTAATAAATTCAAGTTGATTTTTCAGAGCCATTTCACTCTGTTTTCGAATACGTACGTTTTGCATTAAAAAAAGCACCACCATAATGATTGCACTAAAAATTGCAGCAAATAACCAGACATACTGCTTATATTCTTCATAAAAAGAGAAAGGTTTGTTAATGACCTCGTAATTTTTTAGCACAGGCGAAGGATTGATCTTATGGTCCTCCAACTCTTTGTAATCAAAAAGGTAACGATTGGGACTCTTCTCTACAATCGGAATATGACTAGGATCTTTTCCTGCAAAAATTTGATCAACAATTTTACAAGCCGCTTCTGCTTGAGAGATAGCACTGGTTAAAAAACCTCCCACAATGCCATAATCCAAATAAAAATCCCAAAGCCCGTATATTGGCGTATTAGTAATTTTACGAATCTGTTGTAAATTTTCCTTATAAGTAAAAAAACGACCCGTTTTATCTTTAAAGAGCAATACCCATAAAATAGCACTATTTTTGCTAAGTCCAGCCGTCTTAGATGCAATCTCATCCATGTCCATGCTATCAACATGTTCTATTTCTATACGCTCTTGATACTTTGGCGCGACAGCATCAATCTCTTTTCGTATAGCATCGCCCGTGATTGATTGCTCATTAATCACCAAAACCTTATCTAAATTAGGCTGCAATGCAAGCATCAAATCAATATTTTTTTCAATATCTACATTTTCAACCACGCCACTAACACTTTTTATTCCTTGAATAAGGGAGTTTTCAAAATTATTAATCCCAACAAAGACAATAGGTGTGTTATAAAAAAGTTCTTCATAATGTTCTTTTACAAAAGCGAGCGCACTGTTATCGACAACCATAACAACATCAAAACTGTAATGCTTAAATCGCTCTTTATAATAGTGATAAAATTCTTCTAAATATTCTGGGGTATCAACACGTTTTGTATCCATGTAAACCGTTGATACGAAAATATTATCTTTATTTAAAAAGTTTTTTTCTACTACTTTGGAAATGTCATCGCTCCATTTATACCCTTTATGATACGAATGAATCAATAAAATATCTTTGGTATTTTGAGCCCAAAGTATGGTGAAGCTCAAACATAGGAGGAAAAAAATCTTTTTCATATAGGAAAGAGGTATTTAGATAATAAAAAAGTTTTCGGGATGTTTAATAATAGCACCATGCTCTGCAATAGCTTCATCTGCCATATTGTAGCGTTCGTTGAAGATAGGATGATGAAATTGTATTTCATCATTAATAATCTCAAAGACCATCGTTTCGTAGACAATTTTTTTGGAATCTCCTTCAAAAAAAGAGTGCCTCACATGCATACTAATGGTTGAAATTAAAAACTCTCTGCCATCAATTTTAATGACATTCTTTAGCTCTAACTCTCTCATCAATAACCTTTCAAGATTAAAAAAATAGAAGTTATAGTAACATAATTCAACATTGAGTTTTCTAAAAGAAGGGAAGTTACAAAAAGGAGAAAAAATAATGGTGCGGTCGGGGGGATTTGAACCCCCACACCCGTAGGGCGCTACCACCTCAAGGTAGTGTGTCTACCGTTCCACCACGACCGCATAAAAGAAGGATGAGGCCTTTAAAAGACCTCATTTGTTTGTTGTACTAATTAACCAAGAAATGGATTTTTGTAAAGAAGGATCAAAGAAATAACAAGTGCATAAATAACTTGTGCTTCGATCATCGCAAGTGCAATAAACATTGTTGTTACAAGTTTACCACCAAGACCAGGATTTCTTGCTGTTCCACTACAGCGAGTGCTGAGTAAGCTTTAACTGTTTCACCCTCACCTGCAAACGCGAATGTTGCAAATGCTACCATTAAAAAAAGAATCTTTTTCAAAGATTGCTCCTATTTGTTTTTCAAAGTCTGTTCGGATAAACCCCTACTTTCCACTTTGTGAGCGAGATTATATCCACCTAATTGTTAAAAAGCCTTTAAAGTTAACGCTCTAAGCCTAACTCAATCTTATTTCCCGTTTGCTTTAAAACTTTAACACGCACTTTTTGCTCAAGAGCTAAATAGTCACTAACTTTATCCACACGGTGATCGGCAATCTTAGATACATGTAACAATCCATCGATTCCACCAGGAAGTTCAATAAATGCCCCAAAATCAACAATTCGCTTCACAACACCATCGACGACTTCATCTTGGACAAAAGTCGGCACTGGCTTCTCTTCTCTCGGAGAACTATGTCTATCATTACCTCTATCTCTTCCACCACCACGTCCACCGAAGGAAGGCTTATTAGTGATCTGAATAATATGTTCTTTTGCAGCTTCAACTTTTTCTTTATTCTCACCTGCAATTTTAACTTCACCCTTTTCACGATCGAGATCAATGGAGACTTCAAATCGCTCAATAATTTCTCTAATGGTTTTACCTGCTTGTCCAATAATATCAACAATTTTTGATGGATCAACACTAAAAAGCTCAAGTTTAGGCAAGATTGCATTGTTGATTACAATCTCTTGGCTTGCAGCTTCCATGAGTCCTAAAATGTGTGCTCTACCCTCTTTGGCTTGATACAATGCCTCTTTAAGAACATCACGTGAAATACCACCTAATTTAATATCCATTTGAAGCGCTGTAATACCTTCTCGTGTACCTGCTACTTTAAAATCCATATCGCCATCATGATCTTCAAGTCCCATAATATCACTCAGTACTGCGTGTTTGTCACCTTCAAAAACAAGTCCCATAGCTATACCTGCTACGAGTTTTTCAAGATTGATCCCCGCTGCTCTAAGTGCTAAGGCACCACCACAGATGGTTGCCATTGAAGAAGAACCATTGGATTCTAAAATCTCGGATACCAAACGAATGGTTTGCAAGCGATTTTTATCAAGAACTGGCTCTAATGCACGGCGTGCAAGATTACCATGACCTAACTCCCTTCGACCAGGAGCACGAAGTGGACCAGCCTCTCCAACTGAAAAACCTGGGAAGTTGTAGTTCACCATAAAGGTATCGTTTATAGTGTTTTTCTCCGTTAAAAGATCATACATTTGAGCGTCTTTATCGTTGCCCAGAGTCACAACTGCCAACGCTTGTGTTTGACCTCGAGTAAACAGACACGAACCGTGCGCAAGTGGTAAAATATTGGTTTCAATGCTAATTGGTCTAATTTCATTGAGCTTTCTACCATCGGCACGAACACGCTTTTCAATGATCATTTCTCTAACAATTTTCTTTTTATAACCATTTACAACGCTATCCACTAGCTCTTTGCTCCAACCTTCTAAAACGGCTACTTCATCTGTTAAAATTTTCTTGACGATTCTTCCAAGTTCACTAGCACGCTCACTTTTCGCCATTTGATTAATCGCATTATGAACTTCTTCTTTATAAAATTCATCAACATAAGCCAAAATAGAATCATTGGCTAAATCTTGTTTATAATCAAGGACAGCATCCTCTTTTTTGAGTGGCTTAAATGTAGCTTCATACGCTGTTGTTGCCTCAGTGATAGCGCTTTGTGCTTTATCAATAGCAACTAAAATAGCATCTTCATCAAATTCATTAACCGATTGTTTTGCAATAACACTCTCAGCAAGGGTAGGGTCAAGCATTGGATCAATTGCCATAACAGGAAGACTCATGGTCTCCATAGAAGCAATTGAGCGCATTTCAATCATTAAAAGCTCTTCTTTCGTTCCTGCAACATAAAGATCTAATGTACTTGTTTTTAAAGCTGAGTTAGAAGGATTAACAACATACTGTCCATCAATGTAACCGATACGTACACCTGCAACAGCTTTATTAACAGGAATATCAGAGAGATAAAGAGCTGCACTGGCTGCATTGAGGGCTGCTACTTGAAGATCAACTTCAGAATCACAACTGAGTACAAAAACAGTGATTTGGGTTGGATAAGCATACCCTTTTGGGAAAAGTGGTCTTAAGCTTCTATCAATAACACGAGAAGTCAATGTCTCAAAATCACCTGGCTTTGTCTCACGTTTAAAATACCCTCCAGGAATTTTTCCAACAGCATAGGTTTTTTCAATATACTGCACGGTTAATGGTACAAAATTTTCGGCAACTTGCGCGTCATCCCTTGAAACCGTTGCTAAAATAACCGTATTTTTAATCTTTAATAACGCAGCCCCAGCTGCTTGTTTTGCAACTTTTCCGAGATCATAAATCTCTTCTTGGTTATTGACTTTAATTTTATATTCCACTCTCATGCTCCTTCGATTTTTAACTCAATCTCATTATTTCTTATAATTTTTGCTCTGTTTCTCTTGAAATTTCATATCCAACACTACCCATAGGATATAGATTGAACAAGAACATTATACCTTGTTGATTGACTGAACCTGTCCCTGAACTTGTTTGTTTTGGAGTCGTTTTATCTTTATACTGTATTGAGTAGTCCCAACATTTTAGACTCTTTTTAAAACCTACACTCCATGATCTAAATGCGTCATCTTTAATATCATAATTGACCGAACTAAAAACATTATAATGTGTAAAATATTTAGTATCTGCATACAATGTGATATAACTATAATCTTTTGTCTCTCTGTCGTTTTCATCAACTTTATAAATCGTATTTTCTTTATACGTATTATCTTGATACGTGTAACGAAGTGATGTTGAATAAATATCATCCGCATAATTAATAGAAATTTGGTTGCGTGAGATTTTATGAAATTCATGCGAGTAATGAATATTGTGTCCCAATGAAATTTTATCTGTTACATGATACTTGAGATCATTTTCTAAGTCGCCGTATTTATAGTCATAGTCACTGTAATAAAATTGTCTAATCTTATGGCTTACTTTCTTTTCAGCATCACTGTTATAAAAAAACTCTTTTAGCGTTAATGAGGTACTTTTTGCAAGCGTATTAAGTGGAATAAAACTTGCAATATAACCATCCTCATCCTCTTTACTTGGAATAATATGATCAAGACCAATATACATTGTGTGATAAAAATCATCATACGGTTTAGCAAGTTCTGTATAGAGTGAAATTTTATGGTAATTTCTCCAATATTTTCCCTCATTTTCTTGTGCATCATCATTTCCATAAGCAATATGTGACGCATAGATGTTCTCTGAAACACTGACATGCAAGTAATCTTCCAAGAATGAAAAATAAAATGTAAAGGGAACATCCACTTCATTTTGAAATCCTGTTACACCCTCGTCACGTGTATAATTTTTAGCTTTATAATCCACAGAATAAAATAAATTATCTAAAAAAAGTGGATTTGAAAAATGGTGATAATGCAGTGTTGGTAGCTCTTGCAATGTCGTATCATTAGACAATTTAGAAGTATCTATATCGTACTTTGCATACAAACCAACATAATCCAAATCTTTGGTAGCATAATAATTAAGCTTGGAAGTTACTAATCTGTTATAGCTTAACGTCTCAGTGCTTATCGTATTATAATAGTCTATATCATTCAAATAGTTAATGTCAATCCATAAACCATCTTCAAGATTATTATAGGAACTGCTTAAAAGCTGACTGCGATCATAGGTCATTTTAAAGCCATAATGCGAACTATTTTTAAGGTTTTCTTCCTCAGCATAATCACTATGTTCTTTAAAGTATCCTGTTGTCATCTCACCATACGAATAAGGAGAATCCACAAAACGATAGGTTCCATGCATTCCTTCACCTCTGTTGGTTCTAATTTGGGGGCGAAGTTCTACATCCCAATCCACAGCAGGTGCGATATAGATAGGTTGCATATAATAAAATCCCTCTGAACTTCCTAAGCCAAATTCAGGCCTTAAAAGCCCTGTTCTACGTGTGGTATCTGTCGAAAAAGAGAAGTAAGGAAGGTAAAGAACAGGAATATCATTTGCATAAAAAACAGGATTATAAAGATGTAACCATTTGCTTTCTTTATTAAATTCACCAGTTGTAAAAGCGATTTTCCAATCAGGTTCCTGGGTATTGCAACTTGAAACAATTGATTTTTGAGTAACGTATGTTTCGGGATTTAAAATGGCATTTTCACATTTGATCCAAACATTGGTCCCTTCATCAAAAAAGAAAAGTGGTTCTGAAACGCCTTTGTCAGTATTGAGGTTGAGCTTTGTATGTCCACTGCGAGTTGCATAACTTATGCCCTCTAACATTGTAATATTGCCAAAGAGTTCTAAATCACCACTTTCATAATCATAATAGGCTTCATCTGCTGTAATAAGGTATTTTGGACTATAAAGTACAACATCGCTCACGGCATGCACCAATGTTCCATTTTTAGTAACGCTTTGTGCTAAAACTTCAACATCTTGAGGAGGTTGTGCCCATACGCTTCCCAAAGAAAGCACCAGTAAAAGAAAAAATTTAATTCGCATTGACCACCAACGTACTGGCAACTCTATCATGCCATGTCTCTCTTTTTGGATTTAAAGCTGCCCATACAAAACCTAAATAAAATATGGACTCACTGATAATTCTGAATGCCGCTCGACTGAGTGATAACAAAAAGGAAGGGTTTTCCAAATCATCTGTTGAAATTACCCTAATTTTCATTGCAATTCTACCCAATGTTGCTCCGTACATCCATACAAAATAGGTTTGATAAATCACTTTTAATACGACGACGTAACCAAAAAGGCTATTAATCGTGTTGATCATCTCTTCAGTACTCATATTCTCAGGAATTTGATCTAAATAGATCAAAGCGAATAAGACTGAAATCAAAATTTCATCGATCAAATAAGCAAAGCCTCGTTTTTGAAGCGATGCTAGTGTAATATTTTCACTCTCAAATTTCTCAATCAACTCTTCATTTGTCATGTTTGAGTGCCTGATACGCAATGTCACTTCTAAATTGTTTGCCAGCAAAATGTACTTGTCCACACAGTAAATAAGCAAAATCTCGTGCCTCTTTAATGCTATTCCCAACCCCTACACACAGTAACACTCGTCCACCCGTTGCATACAGCTTTCCATCTTCAAGGCTAACACCTGCATAAGAGATATGGGTATTTTCTAAGCCTTTATGAACGTTTTTATCGATAATAATTTCTGCTGGTTTTGAATCACCGTATGGGTAATTTTCACTTGCTATTACAACTGCAATAGCGTATTTATCAAAAAACTCGATCTTTAAGTTTTTAAGATTGCCTGTTGCAGCTTTATAAAAAAGCTCACTTGCAGGTGTCTTTAAAAGAGGCATCAAAATCTCACACTCTGGATCACCAAAGCGAACATTGTACTCTAAAACAATTGGCTCATTTTTGACAATCATCAAACCAATAAATAAAACACCCTCAAATGGCGCATTCTCTTTTTGCATACCCGCTAAAGTAGGTTTGACGACACGCTCTTCTACTTTTTTATACAATTCTTCATCAATAAGAGGCGTTGGGGCATATGCACCCATACCACCCGTATTAGGTCCAATATCATTGTCTTTCAATCGCTTATGATCTTGCGCAGCGGGGAGAATTTTATAATCAACTCCATCGCACACAACAAATAAAGAAAGCTCATATCCATCAAGGAACTCTTCAACCACAACACCAAGACCAGCATCACCGAAGCTTTTACCGCTGAGCATATCTGTGACTGCCTCTTTTGCTTCATCTTTACTTTGTGCGATAATAACGCCTTTACCTGCACACAAACCATCTGCTTTTACAACAATCGGAAGCTCTAATGTGTCGATAAAATCATTAGCTTTTTTTGCATCACTGGTTTCGATAAATTTAGCAGTTGGAATGGCATAGCGAGAGAGAAAGTTTTTCATAAAAATTTTAGAACCTTCAAGTCTAGCGGCTGCTTTTGAAGCTCCAAAAATGACCAAGCCTTTGGCTTTAAAAATATCAACAATACCATCTACTAACGCAGTTTCAGGTCCAACAATGGTCAAATCAATGGCATTTTCTTTAGCAAAATCAGCCAATGCTTCGTAATCTTTAAAAGTAACATTTTGTCCAAGTTGTGGTGTTGCACCATTGCCTGGTGCGAAAAAAAGTTCGGTTACATTAGAATCACGTTTAAGTGCTAAACCTATAGAATATTCTCTACCACCACTACCAACGACCATTACTTTCATTACTATTTCTCCAAAAAAATCTTATTTCGTTTACAGGTAAAACCCAAGTGAGCGTTCCGTGATTGAAGCGGCCCTAATAAGCCAACTTCTGGGAGTCGACCTTTTCTTTAGGCTGCAATCTCTCACTTTTTGCAAAGCTCAAACAAGACCACAGGCACACCAAAAACGTACGTATTCCCTTATACTAATTGTTGGACCCTCATGAAAACGGTTGTCGCTTCACCCAGGCGAAGTAAACTACTAAACTTCTTCAATTATAAAGGATTTTAGCTTCTAAAGAGCTTTTGCCAAGGCGATACAATGTTCAATACTTTGGATCTTTGAGACGGTAAACTTTGCAGATGAAGGCAAAACGGCAGCTGTTTTTTCACCAATAGCAATAGCAAAATAGCTCTCATCCCATGCAAAATTTTTTAAAAAGCAATGCACTGTTGAAGGTGAAGAAAAAATAAGTTTTGAATCTTTTGGAGGTGCTTTGGAAGTAGAATACTGCTTGCAATGTGTCGCATAAACTTTGCTCTGTTTTATATCAATACCATTTACATCTAAAATCTCAAAAAGAGAAGAGACAACTTCTTTGGCACGAGGGAAAAAGACTTTTTTGGTGTGTAATAAAGGTATAAGCATTTGGGCAAAAGCGTCCCCATAAGACTCTTTACAGGTAAAGACAAGATTGCCTCCACAGCTCTGTATAAATGAAGCTGTTCCTTCACCAATCGCATAGGATTCTTTCTCTTTCCATGCAGTACCGCTTCGCTCAAGCGCTTTAACACTATTCTTAGAGGTAAAAATGATTCCATCAAAGCTTTCCAAATCAAGTGGAGTAGGATCAAATACAATCTCAAAAAGGGGGAGATGCACTACCCCCTCATACGCTTTATCGCTGAAGAGGTAGATCACTTTTTTATTCCCATTCAATCGTTGCAGGTGGTTTTGAAGAGATGTCATACACTACGCGGTTAATACCATTCACTTCGTTGATAATACGTCTGCTGATATTCTCTAAAATTTTATGAGGAATGTGTGCAAAGGTTGCCGTCATACCATCCGTTGCATCGACAATTCTGACACAAATGGTGTTATCATAGGTTCGATTATCGCCCATAACTCCAACACTTTTGACATTCAATAGTACCGTAAACGCTTGCCATGTTTTTTCATAATAACCCGTTGAGCGAAGCTCTTGGAGCATAATGACATCCGCAGCTCTAAGCAGTACTAAATCCTCTTTGGTCACTTCGCCCATAATACGAATAGCTAAACCCGGTCCTGGGAAAGGATGGCGAGAGAGCATATCTTTAGGAAGCCCTAGTTCTGCGCCTAAAATCCTTACCTCATCTTTAAAAATTTCGCGTAGTGGCTCGATGAGTTCGAAGGTCATCCAATCAGGTAACCCTCCAACATTATGATGTGATTTGATCGTTTTTGAAGGGCCTTTAACGGACACAGATTCAATCACATCGGTATAGAGTGTACCTTGGGCTAAAAATTCAATACCATTGTGTTTTTTCGCTTCTTCATCAAACACTTCAATGAAGGTCTCACCAATGATTTTACGTTTACGCTCAGGATCGCTTACGCCTGCAAGACGGCTTAAAAACTTCTCACTTGCATCCACGGTAATAAGGGGGACATTACGACTTTTAAACATCGCTTCGACTTGCTCACGCTCATTGGCACGAAGCAAACCATTATCCACAAATACAGAAACAAGTTGGTCACCAATCGCTTCGGCTAAAAGGGTTGCTACAACAGAGCTATCTACACCGCCACTGACACCACACAATACTTTTTTGGAACCGACTTTTTCACGAATTTTAGCGATTTGCTCTTTAGCAAATGAGCCCATATTCCATGTACTTTCACAACCGCAAATGTATTTTGCAAAGTTTTTCAGAAGTTTTGAGCCTTCATCGCTATGGAACACTTCAGGGTGAAACTGAAAGGCATACATATTGCGTTTTTCATCTGCAATTGCAGCATAAGGTGAATTCTCACTGTAGCCGATTTTCTCAAATCCAGCAGGCAATGTTTCAACCCTATCACCATGACTCATCCAAACAGTTTGACCGCATGTCGTATCTTTGAAAATTTTATGATCACTCTCAAATTTGAGCTCAGCTTTACCATACTCTTGATGTGTTGCAGGAATAACACTACCACCAAAGTGTTGTGTTAAAAGTTGCATACCATAGCAGATGCCAAGGAGCGGTAAACCTAAGGCATAAACAGCAGGATCAGGATGGTATGAATCTTTAGCATATACCGATGCTGGACCACCGCTTAAAATAATACCTTTAGGGTTACGTTTTTTAATATCTGCAATCTTTTCATTATAAGGGACGATTTCACAGTAAACACCGCTTTCACGGAGCTTACGTGCAATCAACTGAGTGTATTGTGACCCAAAATCTAAGACTAAAATAGGGACTTCTTTCATTTACTTCCTTCTGTTAATATAAACCAAGTATTTCAAACTGAACATACCAAATCACGAGTGATAAAATGTAACCTACGAGCACTGTCCATGCATATTTCATATGAGATCCAAAGGTATAGATACCTCTGAGTTTTCCCATAACACCCACACCTGCGGCAGAACCAAAGCTGATCAGACTTCCACCAATTCCTGCGGTCATCGTAACAAGTAACCATTGATCCATGGACATATTTGGATTGGCTTTTAACACGGCACTCATCACAGGGACATTATCCACAATGGCGGAGAGAAATCCTATGCCAATGTTAACCGTAGTTGCACCAAAACTATCGTACAATTTTACAGCCAAATCTAGATAACCTAAAAAATGAAGCCCACCAACTGCGGCTAAAATACC
Organism: Pseudomonadota bacterium; assembly: GCA_017860615.1. Taxonomy (GTDB): domain Bacteria; phylum Campylobacterota; class Campylobacteria; order Campylobacterales; family Sulfurospirillaceae; genus Sulfurospirillum. Next base: position 238,549 of record JAGDMU010000005.1, read on the forward strand.
AAAAAAGAAAAGCAAGGTATCGTGTTCAATTTTACCAATGGATTTAAAAGTATTGAGCTCTTCATGATGTTTTCGTTTGAGTTGATAACTGTAGAGTTTCAAGAGTGAAAGTCCAAAGACCATTCCCCACATCGGTGGCATCTTAAAGAGTTGTTGGCATAGCACGGCACAAATAATGGTCGCAACACCTAGCCCCATCACCACTTTGCCTCCTTTTAAAATACTCACACGCATTTCCGTTGAGACATCAAAATGAGGTTTATCGTTAGGCACATACAATGATAAAAGCCATGCCGTTAATGCCCATCCCAAAAAAGCAGCGGGAAAGAGGTAAAAGAAATCTGCAAAAGGTGCTTTCTCGGCCATCCAAACCATTAAGGTTGTAATATCGCCGAAAGGGCTCCATGCTCCACCTGCATTGGCAGCAACAACGATATTAATCGCTCCTGGCACCAAAAACGTTGGCTTCTCTTTTTCAATCGTAATCAATACGGTGGATAAAATCAACGCTGTAGTTAAATTATCAGCTACTGGGCTGATAAAAAAGGCTAATGCTCCCGTAAGCCAAAAAAGCTTTTTATACGAATAGCCTCTGGAAACAAGGTTGTATTTGAGCGTATCAAACACCCTTCGCTCAATAAGAACCTCAATATAGGTCATTGCGACCAATAAAAAGAAAAAGATTTCAGCAATTTCTAAAATCAGATGATCAACACTTTGTGTTAATGCACTGCTGTCTAAGCCATTGATGAAGTTGTAAATTCCAATGAGAACAAAAATAAATGTTCCCATAAACAGAGCAGGTTTTGCTTTGTTTATATGGTAATTTTCCTCTGTCGCGACCATATAATACCCGATCACAAACACAAACAAGCAGACAATCCCTACCCATGTTGTTGTCATATCCTGCCCACTGGATGCCCAAATTGTGTTAACCAATGCCAACAACAATACAACTATTTTCATGCCGTAACTTCCTCTTTTATGTAGTGTGCGCCTAATGACGTTTTACGCTTCAATGCACTGGTTATAATCTCTCGCGAGACTAAAAGCCTAAGTCTTAAAAGTTTACCAATTGGCAATATTAACATCTCTTCAACCCGTTGCCTTGCTTTTTCTAAATTCTTTGGGTCACGAAGAATACCGGCATAATACCACATCAGATGACGTAATTCATTTTTAAGTACTTTATCATTTTCTCTCATGAGCACTTCTTCGGTTTCACTCAAAAGGGGCTGTACTTTAGGCTGAGAAATACTCTGCATAATCTCCTTTGCAACACGAGCCGAAAAAACCAAACCTTCAAGCAGTGAGTTGCTGGCAAGCCTATTAGCACCATGAACACCTGTATGAGCACACTCTCCAACCGCATACAGATCTTTTACATGTGAAACTTTGCCATTTAAATCTGTTTTAATGCCACCCATAGAATAATGAAATGCTGGAGAGATAGGAATTCTCTGTTCAGGCACGTTATAGCCAATATTGGTCATATTAAAATAGATACTTGGAAAACGCTGTTTAAAATGCTCTTTTGAAAAGGCACTCAAATCCAGATAGACTTCTTTGTTCGTTTTTTGTTTATGCTTAAAAATAGCACGACTTACAACATCACGAGGCGCCAACTCCCCTCTTGCATCATAATCAAACACAAAACGTTTGCCATCTTCATCAACAACCATAGCCCCCTCACCTCTGAGCGATTCACTGAGAAGCTGTTTGCGAACACTGTTACCAAGAACAAATGCTGTGGGGTGAAATTGCATCATCTCCATATCCGCAAGCGCAATGCCATGACTAAGACAAATGCCCTGCATATCGGCACTAATGGTTCGTGCATTGGTATGGTATTCATACAGTGAGCCAACCCCACCACTGGCGATAATGACTTTTTTGGCGTAAAGATTAAAAATTGTATCGTTGTGAAAGACACGTGCTCCATAACACACCCCTTCATCGATAAGTAGATCTGTTACTTGTGTGTTGTAAAGAATGGGAAAGGGTAATTGCTGCATCAAAAAGAGATGAATATAGCGTCCCGTTGCGTCTCCTCCCGCATGTAAAATGCGGTTGGTACTGTGTGCTGCTTCTTTAGTGTAAAGCAGATTCCCTTCTTCATCTGTGTCAAAATTAAATCCCATGTCGATTAAGTGTTTGATTGCTTTAGGCCCCTCTGAACAGAGAACATCAACCGCTTCTGCGTCGCAATGTCCTGCTCCAGCACCTAATGTGTCTTGCACATGTAACGGGATGTCTGCTTCATCCTTGGCAACAGCAACACCACCTTGTGCATAAAACGTATTGCACTCCCAAGCATAATCTTTGGAGACAATAAGAACACTTAAAGACTTTGGTAACGCTAAAGCTGTACTAAGCCCTGCAATACCTGTGCCGATAATAAGTACATCGTGCGATGTTTTCATCTAGTAAGTAGATTTCTTATGAGTTTTTGTTGTATTGCCATCATCATATACGGGTGGTCCTTTGTAGCCGCATCCAAGTAGAGCAAAGCCCAAACATGCTATAATTAAAACATGAAAGATTCTAAAAGTATAATTTCTCATCTCGTACAACAACCTTCTATGAAGAAATATGAGCAGATGCGCTGTTACGACAGATTGCTCAGTTTATTACCCAAAAGCTTCACAAGTATGATACGGTTTGTGTACACCAAAAACGAAACCCTCTTTTTTGTACTCAATCACCCTTGTGCCAAAATGGAGTTTAATTATAAACGTAATTTAATAAAGAGTCTATTAAAAGAGGTTTATGCCCATTTTCCAGAGTGTTCATGCTTACACGTTAAAGAAGTCCAATCTTTTGTGACCAATCAAAAAAGTGAAGAAGAAGCCCTTATTGTCTCTGCCAATTCAGATATTTTTTACCCAGAACAAGCCACGGGATCGTTTGAAACACTCTGTGAAGATGAAAAACTACGCGCTCTTTTTGAAGCGATTAAAGAGACCATTGCTAAAAACAGATCATGTTAATCCACAAACTTAAAAATGCTCCGCACAATGCGGGTATCTACCAATACTTTAACGCTTCGGGAATGCTGCTTTATGTCGGCAAAGCCAAAAGCATTAAAAACCGTGTTAAAAGCTATTTTCGTTTTTCAAATGAGCTGTGTGCGGCACCCAATCTTTCACCTCGCATTGCAAAGATGATCAGTGAGGTTGACAATGTAGAATATATTGTTGTGCAAAGCGAACACGACGCGCTTATCTTGGAAAATTCGCTGATTAAGCAGCTCAAACCCAAGTACAACATTCTCTTGCGCGATGATAAAACCTACCCATATATTGCCATTAATCTCTCAGAACCCTTCCCTCGTTTTGAGATTACACGTAAGATTGTCAATGACAAACATATCAAATATTTTGGTCCTCTCTCTGGGTCAGCCAAAGCGCTTTTAGAAGCCCTTTATTTGGCGTTTCCGCTCGTGCAAAAAAGAGGCTGTTTGAAAGGCAAAAAAGCGTGCCTTTTTTACCAAATTAACCGCTGTTTAGCGCCCTGTGAGCAAAAGATAGATACCGAAGCGTATGGCAAAATTGTCCACGAAGCACTCGAATCATTAAACGATCAAAAAAAGCTTGTGAACCTTTTACATGTAAAGATGGAAGAAGCCTCCATGAAGCTCAATTTTGAAGAAGCTGCAAAGCTTCGTGACATCATCCATTCTATTAAAGACGCGTTACATGTAACGCATGTGGAGCTTTCAAAACTCGAAGATTACGATGTTTTTGCGGTTGAGATTATGGAAAAAACCGCGGTGATCATGCGTCTGTTTATTCGTGGAGGAAAGATTGTCTCCACCTCTCACACGCTCCTGCACAATGCCTATGGCTTTGAAAAAGAGGAGCTGTACCAGAGAGCTCTTTTTGAATTTTACAACCCGATGAATCAAACCTTTGCCAAGCAAATTCTCATCGCAGAATCCTTTAGTGAACAAGACTCTATCACTCAATTTTTAAGCGAAAAGTTTGGACAAAAAATCACGATCAGTGTTCCACAAAGAGGTGAAAAACTGCATTTAATCCATATAGCGCAGGAAAATGCTACAACAGTTTTAGTTCAACATAGCACGAAAAACAACAATTCTCTCGCAGAACAGATGCAAGCACTGTTTGATTTTACCTCCCTACCTAAACGCATTGAAATTTTTGACAACTCTCATCTTGGAGGCAAGTCTCCTGTGGGTGGGATGGTTGTGTGGGATGAGGGATTTGATAAGTCAAGTTACCGCCGTTATGAACTTCACCACGCGGATGAATACGCGCAAATGAAAGAGATGTTAGAGCGCCGTATTAACGATTTTTCTAAAGAATCACCTCCTGATCTTTGGATCTTAGATGGCGGAGAAACTCTCCTCAAACTGGCTAAAACACTGCTCGGACAAAAAGGGTTATCGGTAGATTTATTGGCTATTGCTAAAGAGAAACGAGATGCGAAAGCGCACCGTGCCAAAGGATCTGCCCATGATCTTCTTTACAATCAAAATCAATCCTTTCAGCTCCCACCAAGCGATAAACGTTTACAGTTTATTCAGAGACTTCGTGATGAAGCACACCGTTTTGCCATTACCTATCATCAGCAAAAAAAACGCGGTCGAGACATGAGTTTAGAACTGCAAAACATAGAGGGAGTAGGTGTTGCAACCATCAAAAAGTTACTGCTTTATTTCGGAACTTTTGAAGCTATTTACAACGCTACGCAGGAAGAACTGGAGGTAACCGTTGGTAAAAAGGTCGGGGCTAATCTATTTCAGGGCTTAAGAAAGTAGGTTAGTTTTAAGTATAAGTGAGTTAGAATTGACTTTTTAACGTTCATTAAAGGATCGTCATTTGATACTTTACGATAAAAGTGGTCTGTTTCTGGGGATGGGAAACCAAGAGTTATACCTTTTAGGGTACGAGGACATGGAAGAGTTTCGTAATTATCACAATGATTTTGCTGATCTCTTTGTGAACAAACCTGGTTTTATCTTCAAATTTAAGAACTTCTCGTGGATCGATTATGCCCAACATAGCGGCACACCCAACAAGCGCGTTTTGATCCGCACCAAAAATGGTAAAGAAGTCGAAACTTCTCTCAACATTAATGAAATATACCTTCAAAAAGAGATGAATGGCTCAGCACTTTTTTTCAGTGTTGAGTTGACAAATGCCCCATTTAAGCACGATTTACCTATCTCTATCAATAAGCCACAAGGGTTAGAACCAAACCTTGAAGAGCTTGATGCTCCTATGATTCCTTATGAGAAATCCTTTGAGGAGGATGCCCCAGCGACACTTACCTCCCCTATCAGCTTTGAAACATCGCTTTCCTCACCAGAAATAGCAGCTGATGAAGATTATACTCCATCGTTTACAGCACCATTGCCAACGCCTATTTTACCATTACAAGATGATTTCAATGATTTTAAAGTTGCACCTCCTACTATAACGGAAGGAGAGGAGACGTTTGATTTTAAATTGAAATTTGACCATAGCATTTTAGATGATTCTAACATTAACGCAGAGCCTGAGGAAGAAAATCTACCCGCTCCTTTAGAGTACGAATCAATTGATCAGATTAAGATCAAAGACCTCGATTTTGTTGCACCTCTTGAGAGTTATCCTGAAGATAACGTAGAAGACCTTTTGGAAGATCCAACCTTACAGGTAGAGGAATTAAAAGCCCACTCAAATGAAATTTCTGCGATACACGATGAAGAATTTGATCTTTCAGAATGTGCCGAAGAGTTGGGACTTGATATCAGTACCTTAGCACAAATTATTGAAGAGTATGTCAATTCGCTCGATCTAAATATGCCTCTACTTGAAGAGGCAATTAATGCCAATAATCGAAGCCGTGCAAAAGAGGAGATTTCTCAACTAAAAAGTGTTGCACTTCATTTACAGATTTTATCGCTCTTCCATCACTTTGAACACTTAGAAACCAGTTTAGAATTTGATACGAAAGAAGAAATTCTTCATACCCTTAAAGCCCTCCAAAAATCTGTTTTACGATTTAAGGAGAATGTGTTGTGAAAAAATTTCTTTTAATCTTTTTTCTGCTCCTCACATCTGCTTTTGCTGATCATTTTCGCGATGCAACATTAGCCTATAAAGCTGGCCAATATGCACAAGCTAAGGAGCTTTTTGAACTCTCTATTAAAAAAGAGAATGCCATACAGGGCTACTTTTATCTTGGAAAAATGTATCTTTATGGTGAGGGAGTTGAAGCTAATCCTTCTCTTGCCATTCCCTACCTAGAACAAGCGGTGATGAAAGGCAATATCAAGGCAAAGTGTTACCTTGCCGAAGCCTATCTGAAAAATCGAATCAAACATGATGATGCTATTTTGCTTCTCAATCAGGGTGCAAAAGAGAGCATTACCTGTAAAGAGATTGCTTCTGCTTACAACATACTATTAAACAGTTAATAAAGGACGCCGACCATGAAATTAACGACTCAGCATACTTTGAGGCTTATCAGTCAATATCCTCTGATTATTCTCTTTATCTTTTCCAGTTATTTTCTTTTTTTATCGTATACTCAATTTGATACAACACTCACACTCAAAAATAAGATCGAGAGTACAAGGGTTTTAAGTTCACTCTCTATTGAGCTTGCCAAAGAAAGGGGCTTAAGTGCCTCATACCTTTCAAGTCAAGGTAGTATTGCAAAAGAAGCCTTGCAAGAGCAACGTGCTAACGTTAATAAATCTATTAAAGAGTTTCATGACTTTTATCAAACACATGAAGTAACACCTAATATTAAAAGTATTATTACATACATTACAAAAATTGTTGAGATGCGTCAAGCTGTTGACAGTTTTGCCATTGATTTTAATAAAATGTTCTTTGACTATTACAGCCAGATCAATACATTTCTTTTAAAAGAACTCGAAACCATTGGTACGATTAATACCAATTCCAATATTTCAAACCTCACCTATTCATTAGTGTCTATTTATAAAAACATTGAATATCTAGGACAAGAGCGCGGATTTGTTTCTAAAATTTTGAGTCAATATGTACCTTTTAGCCCTAAAGATCTTGAAATTTGGATTAATATTTTTGGCGTTTCCAATATTTTTGACCACACAACGATTAATGACCAGCACACAAGAACTCAGATTGAAAATCTCTACAAACTTCCTGATAATGTTAAGCTGGAAGAGGAAATCACTCAAGTTAAAGCTGAGCTTATTACCGCAGCCCAAAGTGGTGAATACTTAATTGATCCTACTCTGTGGTTTGGGCTTTTAACGAAAAAAATTGATATTCTTGATAAATCAGCTCAGATTGTTAAAGCCTCGTTAAATGCTCAAGAACAAAGTTATGACAACCAAAATATGGGACAACTTATCGGGGCAGGCGCAACCTGGATTATCTCAATTATTTTGATGTTCTTAGGGTTTGGACTTTCAGGTCAATTTAGAAAGAACGTTCAAGGGCTTGAAAATATCTTTACGCGCGTTGAAGAGCTTGCTGAGACAAAAGAAAAAGTCGATTTCAATACCGCAGAAGGTATGAACGTAGCATATGCCATCATTGATAAAGCGATTGAAAATATTGCTAAAGAGAAACAAAATGCAGAAGAAGCCAGTGCTGCCAAAAGTATCTTCCTCGCCAACATGTCACATGAGATTCGTACACCGCTCAATGGTATTATTGGCTTTACTGAACTCTTGAAAAATTCAGATCTTGATGATGAAAAACGCGAATTTGTGGACGTTATTGAGAAAAGCTCTGAAAACCTCTTGGCGATTATTAATAATATCCTGGATCTCTCCAAAGTTGAAAGTAATAAAATAGAAATCGATGAAATCCTTTTCTCTCCTATTGATGAATTTGAAAATGCTGTTGAAGTGTATGGACCAAAAGCTTCTGAAAAAAATATTCAACTCTCTTTATACATTGATCCAAGCTTACACAATTACCTCAAAGGTGATGCTGTTAAGATTAAAGAAGTTCTCATCAACCTTATGAGTAATGCCGTTAAATTTACACCAAATAATGGTCAAATTACCGTCGAAATCAAGCGTATGGAAAATGCACCACTCGATAAAGCACGTGTCCTCTTTAGTGTTCAAGATTCTGGTATTGGTATCCATCACGACAAAATTGAAGGTATTTTTGATGCCTTCAACCAAGCCGACTCAACCATCACTCGTAAATTTGGTGGCACAGGACTGGGTCTAACCATCTCGTCTAAATACATTGCACTTATGGGTGGCAGATTAGAGGTTGAGAGTGAAGAGGGAAAAGGAAGCCGCTTCTTCTTTGTCTTAGACTTGATGGAATCAACTGCGAGTGGTACAGACTATAAAGATCACTTTAGCGACTTTAACTGTGCAATTTATTCTCCACTGAATAGTGCTAAAGCGCATACAGAATTTATGTATGACTACTTTACCTACTTTGGGGCACACGCAAAATACTATACTGATTTTCCTGCGCTTAAAAACCTTATCTTTAAAGCAGGCAGTAACATTATCGTTGCCGACTACAACAACCTCACTAAAGAGGAACTTGAAGAGTATAAAAAGATCAAACTACCAATTATTCTAATCTTTAAATCTTCACAACAATCCAAATACAACGAATACAACACCAAATATATTACTCCAATTTATGAGCCAATTAATGTCTCCAAACTGGTTAAAGCTTTGGAAGCTAAACGTGAATTTTTACCAGCAAAAGAAGATCGTGTAGAGCCTCAACCTATCCAAAAAGCAACCTTTGGTAGAAAATTTAAAGCGAATGTACTTGTAGCAGAAGACAATGAGATCAATCAAAAATTGATTCGAAGAACCTTAGAAGATTTGGGCCTTAAAATTACCATTGTTCCAAATGGTCTTCAGGCTCTTGAACGCCGTCGTACAGATAGTTTTGATATGATTTTTATGGATATCGCAATGCCTGTCATGGATGGTATTGAAGCGACCCATAAAATTTTAGAATACGAAGAGAAAAATCATCTATCCCATATTCCGATTGTGGCTATTACAGCTAATGCTCTTAAAGGTGATCGTGAGCGATTTATGAAAGAAGGATTAGATGAGTACATTACGAAACCAATTAAAAAAGACAGCATCATCAGTATTCTTAACCTCTTCATTCAAGATAAAATTGATTACTCAGCACAGGAAGAAGAGATAGAAGTAAAACCTGTAACAACATCCATGATTGCACCTATAGACGATACGTCTGAGACTGATTTGATTGTCGAAGACACTCCTGTTTTGGAAACAGCAGAAGAGCCAAGTATAGTGCTTCCTCAAATAGAGAGCCAAGAGAGTAGTCTAATAAGTGCTCCATCAATAGATGTTCTTGATATTCTAGTATTGAAAAAAAGCCCTATAGAGACTAAAATCTTTACTAGTGTTTTAAGCAAAATGTGCGAAAAAGTTGATGCAGCTACCTCATACAGTGATCTTAAACAAAAAATAGAAACCAAGCATTATAAAATTGTATTGTTTGATAAAGAGATGCTTCTTGAAGATGCAGAACTCTTTTTAGAATGGATCCTTTCTATGACAGAACGCCAAAAAGCAGGAAAAATCAATACAATTATGTTTGTTGATCCAAAAGATAAAAACCAAAATACGACTGTCGCCTTTGATGCTATTCTACCAAACCAAATTAGTAAGAAAGATCTTGAGACACTGATTCACAAGTTTATTTAAAAGGCTGAACATATGGAAAAACAGTTAAAAATTCTAGCCGTTGATGATGATTTTATTAATCTCAAATTGATTAGTTCTATGTTACGCAAAAATGTAAATGTAGGAATTATCATTGAAGCAACCAATGGACTTGATGCAATCAATCTCTTAAAAACGCAAGGTGATATTGACTTAGTATTGCTTGATATTAAAATGCCTGTTATGGATGGTATAGAATTTCTTACCAATATTCAATCCATGGGTGAATTTAAAAAACTTCCTGTCATTGTTTTAACAACCGATGAGACACGAAAACATGAGGCATTTGATCATGGTGCTTTTGATTTTTTAGTCAAGCCTATTCGTGAGCATGATTTAAGCAGTAAAATAGCAAGAGTTGCTGATCTTTTTTGATCAGCGACCTTGGTGTATCACCTCATTGATTTTGTAATACAACGATGTAATTTCCTCTTTTTTCTCAATAAAACTATTTTTATTCGCTATCAAATATGCCGATGAATCTAAGATAGTCTCAACCACTTTGAGCCCATTTTGTTTCATGGTACTACCTGTTTCAACAATATCAACAATCACATCTGAAAGCCCTACAAGAGGCGCTAATTCAATAGAACCATAGAGCTTAATAATATCTACTGCCATTGCTTTTTTTGAGAAATATTTTTGCGCAATATTGGTCATTTTAGTAGCAACTTTAAGCTCAGGAGCAGTGTAATCAATCTCTTTACCTTCTTGAATACCCACGCACACTTTGCACTTTCCAATACCAAGATCAAGCAGACGAAGCAAATCTTCATCTTTTTCTTCCAAAACATCTAAGCCTACAACACCAATATCAGCAGACTGGTGCAAAACATATGCAGGAACATCTTGATTGCGTACTAATAAAAATCGAAACCCATCCGCCTCTAAAATCAATTTACGATCATCAAAACGAAAAGCTGTTCCAAAGATTTTTTCAAAAATTTCTAATGTCTCTTCTGCAATTCTGCCTTTTGGCAATGCCACTGTTAACATTTTCTTCCCTTTACTATTTTGATCATGGTTTTTAGGCAAAGCTTAAAAACCTACGCTCAGCCGCTGTGGCGCTAAAGCTTACCTCTTTTGAGGCAGAAATTTGTACTATTCTAAATGTGATTCTTTAATCGTTTTAAGCATTCCTCTAAAAATAAGCGTTCGATCAAAGATCGCATTGCTAAAAAATTTAGAGAAAAATTTTCCATCTCCACCCAAAAAGAAAATTCTTTTATCTTTACATGTAACTTCCAAAAGCATCACAATCGATTTAACCACACCATACGAAATAGCATCGCTTGTTTTTTGAGGTAAGGCATCAAGAGCAACGCTAGGATTAATTTGCAAATTTAATCGTGGCGAAATCGAAGCATAACACTTCTCATAAGCAATCAAACCAGGCAAAATAAACCCTCCTAGGTGCATACCACCAGACATAATATCAATGGTAATGGCACTGCCCGCATCAACGATCATACCATCTTCAATAGTACAGCATGCAGCAATACGATCAATGCCCATCCCTTGATAGATGGTGTCAAATTCGAAATAAGGTTCTAAATCAATAAAATTATGTCTGTTTTGAAGTGTGCTTTTCATAGCATCATTTACACAAATATAATAGACTTTTTCTTTGGTTGAAAACTCTTTAAACTGTTTATGAGACATACTCCATACTTTACCATCTTGGTAAAAATCAGCATTGGAGTTACCTATATCACATAAGATCATTATAAACCTTCCAACCATTTTCACGAAGTTGCAATGCCGCCTTAGAACACAAAGGGGCATCTAAAAGCAAGTGTTTATGCTTATAATTATGCTTTACATGTAACTCTAAAGTCTTGCAAAGCTCAAAAATTTCATCCACATGTTTTTGTAAAAATCGACTCTTTTGATCTACACGGAACATAAGATGATAAAAAGATTTTTGGTCAACCCCGCTAAAAATAGCGAGTTTTTTGCGAGTATGAAGTACTTTAGGATCCACCACATCCAGAGATGTAAAAACGACCTGCTTGCTACAAATCCGCTCTAACATCTCTTTCATGATGACAACACAACCCAAGGCCTATTTTTTACGATTGAGCTTGAAAAAATGGTTTTTATAATAAAGAGCATCACCTGTTGTAAAAACATGGCTCTCAATTTCATCAGGGAGCTTATAAACATTGGTTGAAATCAAATCCAAATCGGTTGCGATCACATAGCCACCTTTTTCGATCATATAGACAAAATCACCATAGATCGTTCCTGCAAACGTTGCAAATGGGAATTTACGCTCTTTAAGCATTTTAAGATCGGCATCGGCTAAGATGATACGGCCATCTTTTGTAAAGACAAAAATGCGATTTTCAAGAACAATGACATCTTTAACTTCTGTCTCTAAGAAATTAATTGATTTAGGGCTAATAGAGACAACTTTACTTTTTGTTGCTGCGACTAAGCGATCACCTAAGACTTGAAGGTAGATAATATTGCCAAAGAACTTTTCGTTACTGACAACAACATCACGAATCGGTTTTTTGGTTTGTTCATCTACAATCACTAATTTACCATCGAGTGTTGGGAAAACAATCAAATCACCCAAAAAGTAAGGAGAAGCAATACGAGAATCAAGCACATAAACATTATCTTGTTTAAGGTGCATCATCTCTTTGCCATCATTAATGTCAATCAAAACTAATTCATTTGAACCCAATACAACGGCTAAGAGGTTGTTTTTAAGCGATGCTGATGCAACAGAAACGGTACACTCTTTGGAAAAAAGTACTTTTTTATTGGCATCTACAATTTGTAAAGCACCACATTTGGAAGCAGCAACGTAACGTCCATTGTCTTCTGCAAGATACACAAACCCTTCAGGTAAGACAACATTTGAAAGCCCTTTTTTGGTAATGACTTGACCATTAGACAATGTTGCGCCATCTCTGACTGCATCTACAATCGTTCCAGGTAACGAACCATCATAACTTACTTTACCAGAAAGTGCCTCTGGTTCAAAATATTGACGTTTTGTGCCACAGCCGCTGACAACCAATAATAAAGCCAAAAGTGAAAAAACAATTTTTGCGTATCTCATTATTTTAAACCTTGATAGTGTTCTAGATTTTTTGCAATCTGTTTAAGTGGAGAACTCGTCTCAATCTGAGCAAATTTCAACCTCGCCTCTTCTACTTTCTTCTCTTTAAGGAGTTCATACCCTTCTTGAAGCAGTACCATGCCTGAAAGCAGCTCACCTTTAGGTGTTTTATTGGCATCAAGCTGTGAAAGTTGATAGGTTGCCAAATCTGCTAATATAGGATTTTCTTTTGAAAGCGATACACTTTGCAATGCTTCAACATCACCTTTAGCCAGTGCTGTTTCAAAAACATACATTGTATAAAGCTTTGGATTCTTTGCTTGAAGCGTTTCTCGTGCAGCGGTATTGTTAGCATCCATCAAAAGTGCCTGATATGCAGCATTTGAAACTTTTAAACGCTGATTTGCCATAACGTCATTGATAGCATAACCACCAGCACCTAAAGCTAAAAGCACTAATGCTGAGATGATATATTTCTTATTGCGATTAAAGAAACGCTCACCTTTAATCATTCCCTCAAGGAATTGTTCTTCGGTGCTAATTTCTTCTTTGACCGCTTTAATATTCTCTTTAAGTCCCAAACACTATCCTTAATAAGCGATTTTTAAAAAAACATAACAAAGTTTATCACAAGAAATATAAAAAGCCACTAATGTTATTTCAGTATCCACCAAAAGAGAATTTGCTATAATCAATTTTTAAAAAGATTTAAGGATTTAACCCAGTGAAAATCGATAATGAACTACTCCAAAAACTTGAAAAACTCTCTTCTTTAAAAATTAGCGATGAGAAAAGAGAGGGCGTCATTAACCAGCTGAGTGAAATTGTCTCTTTTGTTGAAAACCTAAACGAACTTAATCTCGAAGGGGAAGAGGCAACATTTACAACGCTTAGTGGTGGTACACCATTTAGAGAAGATATTCCTAGTGTCAATACGGAAATTATTAAAACAATTTTAAATCATGCGCCACAAAGTGAAAGTGGCTTTTTTGTCGTACCAAAAATCATCGAATAATCCCTAAAATTAAGGAAAAAGATTATGAGTTCACTTAATATTAAAGCATTATTAAAAAATGTAGTCGCCTATAAAGCGTCTGATCTGCACTTAGTAGGTCGCAGTGAACCTCAAATCAGAATTGATGGCAAATTGGTTCCACTTGACATGGAACAGCTTAGTGGCACGGTTATTGAAGAGCTCTGTTACACCCTCATTACCGATAAACAAAAAAAGAAACTTGAAGAAGATAAAGAGCTCGATTTTGCGATTATGTTTCCCGATATTGGTCGTTTTCGTGCCAATTACTATTATACGATTAATGGTGAATTAGCGGCTGCTTTTAGAATTATTCCTATTGAAATTCCATCCTTAGATGATCTGAATGCCCCAATCGTCTTCAAAGAGTTAATTAAACGCGAAAAAGGGCTTATTTTAGTAACGGGTCCAACAGGAAGTGGTAAGTCAACCACCTTGGCTGCTCTTTTAAATGAAATTAATCTCTTTGAACATCGTCATATTATTACCATAGAAGATCCTGTAGAATTTATCCATAGCAATAAAAAATGTCTCTTTTCACACCGAAATGTAGGAGATGATACCAAAAGCTTTGCCAGAGCACTCAAATTTTCACTGAGACAAGATCCCGATATTATCCTAGTAGGTGAGATGAGGGATCAAGAGACTATTAGTACGGCTATTACAGCAGCAGAAACGGGACACTTAGTTTTGGGCACGCTCCACACCAACTCTGCTGTACAAACGATTAACAGAATTGTTGATAGTTTTGAAGGCGCCGAGCAGGTTCAAGTACGCAATATGCTAGCAACGTCACTTCATGCAGTTATTTCTCAAAGCTTACTTCCACGAGTAGGAGGAGGAAGGGTTGCTATTCATGAAATTATGATTAATAATGCAGCAATTGCAAACCTTATTCGCGAAAACAAGATTCACCAAATCTACTCTCAGATGCAACTCAACCAACAAAAAACAGGTATGGTCACACAAACCCAAGCTATGATGAAACATCTCAAAGCGAATCTTATTAGCAAAGAAGATGCTATCCGCTACTCTACCCAACCTCAAGAACTCCTCAATAATATGGGAATTTAATAACTGACCTTATATACTCTTTGCAACTTTGCACAAAATAAAAAGGTATTAGATGCTAGGCAGATTTTTGAGTCATAGCTAAAGCTATGGCGATGAAATCTAACGACGCAGATGATGCCTTTTTATTTTGCCCCTATGGGGTGAGCTTTACTCAACACATAAGCGTCGTTAAAATGACTTCGATTTGGCTTTAGCCAAACCTTTGTCACTTCGCCTAGCTTCTGCATTGATTAAAGCTCATGCAAAATTGTAAAGAGTATATAAGGTCAGTTAAAAAGAAGTTTTACTAATATTACAGCTTATTCAAGCTATACTAAAGCACAAAAAAATCTAAAATAATGGGTAAAAAGGCACCTATGGTCATGAACAATGGTAATCATATCGCAGAAATGGTTTTTCAACTTGCAGAGGAAACCTTTACAAAACTAAAAGATTTAAATATTCCTCCCTACCCCAAATACTATCACGATACCTTTGTCGAAACAATGCAAAAAAGTGGTGATGTTGAAATCTTAGACCTCTCAAAAAAACACAGTTATCTTTTCTCCAATGCCCACCAAGAAGAGATGGTCAGCGAAACCTGCTTTGGCTTGATGAAAAAAGGACTAGAAGAGTTTGTTAAAACCAATGACAATCTCAAATTTATCTCCGATGAAACTGCTATTAACATTGACAATATCAAAAAAGATTATGAAAGTGTTGATACGCGCCAAATACTGCAAGCTTTCGATAGTTTTCAAGGCAAAATTTTCAAAGAGCTTCAATCAGCAGATGAAACCATCGCAAAACTCAAACTCGAGGTTGAGCGACTTGAGCGTGAATCAAACATTGATCCTCTCACTAAAGCACACAACCGAAGAGTCTTAGTCAAAGACCTCGAAGAAGTCCTGAGCTTTGGTAAAGATAAAGATATGGATATGCACTTAGTCATGTTTGATGCAGATGATTTTAAGCAGATCAATGACTCTTTTGGACATATCGCTGGAGATAAAACACTTATCTTTTTATCGAAACTGATTCAAAACTCACTTCGTCGTGGTACTCGCATCTACCGTTACGGAGGTGAAGAGTTTGTGGTTATTCTCAATCGTACCTCTTTTGAGGAAGCTACTAAAATTGTTGATCGAATTATTAAAGAGACCAGCGATAGTAAATTACTGTATAAAAACCACGACATTCATTTAACCTTAAGTGCTGGTATCTGCTCGCACAAACAGGCTATGAGTGCAGATGATCTGCTGGATAAAGCAGACAAAGCACTGTATGAAGCCAAACGAAGTGGTAAAAATTGTTTTAGGAGCGCACATTAATGGCGAATTTTTCCATGTTTGACATTATTTCTTTAACCTTAGTGCTGATTTTAGGCATTAAAGGTATTATTAACGGCTTTGTGAAAGAAGTTTTTGGTCTTTTAGGTATTATTGGTGGTATCTACTTTGCCTCACGCTATGCTCCCATTGCTGGGAAAATGATTAATGATCATCTCTTTGCCTTTGGGAACCAAGCATCCCTCTATCTTTTTGGCTTTATTGCCGTTTTAATCGTTGTATGGGTCACTTGTATTTTTTTAGGTTATCTTATTGCGCAAGCACTTAGCCTAAGCGGTCTAAGCATGATCGATAAACTTGCTGGCTTTGTCATAGGTAGTATGAAAATCTTTTTGGTTTTCTCTGTACTTGCAGTGACACTGAGCAACATCGAGTTTATCAAATCAAAGATGGAACCTTATGTTGCCAAAAGTATGATGTTCCCACTTTTTTTAGAGATGGGCAAATATATTGTTAAGCTTGATACAAACACGATGTTTGAGAGCCTTCAGCCTAAAGAGAAAACAAACCCTTAAAAGAGGTCAAAATGAGTACATTTGAAAATCTTGAATACAGCTCTTTACTCGCAAGCTTTAAAGAGCTCTTGAAAAACAATAGCCTAAAATTTACAAAACAACGCGAAGTTGTTTTAAAAACGTTGTACGAAAAAAATGAGCATTTCACACCTGAAGATCTCTACATTTTTTTAAAAAGCACTTACCCTGAGCTTAATATTGGCATTGCTACGGTGTATAGAACACTTAACCTTCTTGAAGAGTCTCACATGGTGACCTCTATCTCGTTTGGTGTTGCAGGCAAAAAATTTGAACTTGCTAACAAGCCTCACCATGACCATATGATCTGCAAAAGCTGTGGACTCATCATTGAATTCCAAAATGACAAAATTGAACAACTACAACTCGAAATTGCACAAGCAAATCGTTTTATAATAACCAGTCATTTAATGCAACTGCGCGGTCTTTGTGAAGAGTGTGCTAAAGAAAAGTAAACATTTAGAAAAGAGGAAGTAATTTGATATTTCAAGACCAATACCAACAACAGCGTATCGAAAAAGGTAAAGCACTTCAAGTGCTTGGTCGAAATCCTTATCGACACAATATTATTAAAGACACCAGCACTAAAGAGTTTTTAGAGTGTTATGAGTATGTGATAGAGAGTGAACTCAAACGCGATGAAAATAAGAACAATACTGTTGTAGGACGTATTAAATTTTTACGCCATATGGGGAAAGCAGCTTTTGCAAAAATAGAAGATGAGCAAGGCGTACTTCAAATCTATTTTAGCCGTGAATCCATTGGCGAAGAGTGGTTTGATGAAGCCAAAAAACTGGTTGAAGTTGGTGACATTATCAGTGTAACAGGGTTTCCTTTTGTAACCAAGACAGGAGAGCTTTCTTTACATGTAAAAACATTGGAAGTTGCGACAAAATCCATTATTCCATTGCCTGAGAAATTTCATGGACTCCAAGATAAAGAACTGAGATACCGCAAACGCTACCTCGATATGATTATGAATGCTGATGTGCGCAAAACCTTTAAAATCAGAAGTAAAATTGTGAGTGAAATTCGCCACTTCTTTGAAGAGCGAGACTTTTTAGAAGTTGAAACACCGATGATGCACCCTATTGCAGGTGGAGCAAATGCCAAGCCATTTGTCACCCATCACAATGCTTTAGGCGTAGATCGTTACTTAAGAATTGCACCAGAGCTTTACCTTAAACGCCTTGTTGTCGGTGGTTTTGAAGCGGTTTTTGAGATCAATCGTAACTTTAGAAACGAAGGTATGGACCAAACGCATAACCCAGAATTTACCATGATCGAATTTTACTGGGCATACCATAACTACCATGATTTAATGCATTTAACTGAAGAAATGTTTGACGTGTTGCTTAAAAAACTTAAGCTTCCTCGCAAACTTCCTTATGGCGAAATGGAGATCGATTTTTCAAAGCCATTTAGAAAAATTGCCTTTAGAGCAGCGCTGAGTGAAATTGGTGGTGTGCCTGATGCGATTTTAGATGATCGCGCGCAAATCATCAAGTATATTACCGACAAAGGCTTTAGCGTTGAAGCAAACCTTAGTCTTGGTAAACTCTATGAAGAGCTGTTTGATCTTTTTGTGGAAGAGAAACTGATTAACCCAACATTTATCATTGATTACCCGATTGAAATTAGCCCACTCGCACGTCGAAGTGAAGAAAATCCTAACATTGCAGAGCGTTTTGAGCTCTTTATTGCAGGGCGAGAGATCGCCAATGGATTTAACGAACTTAATGATCCTTTGGATCAGTATGAAAGGTTTGCAAAACAGTTGCAGGCTAAAAATGCAGGTGATGATGAAGCCCATGAGATGGATGAAGATTATGTCTATGCTCTAGGTTATGGCTTACCACCAACAGCGGGACAAGGTTTAGGAATTGATCGTTTGACGATGTTACTCACCAATGAGTTATCGATTAAAGATGTTATTCTCTTCCCAGCCATGAAACCCCTGAATGAGAATGATGAACAAACACAAAAAGATGAGGAATAAAAATGAGTATTTTAAAAACTGTTGATCCTGTTGTTTACGACCTAACTGTCAAAGAGTTGAATCGCCAATGTGACCATCTTGAGATGATCGCCAGTGAAAACTTCACCTATCCTGCTGTTATGGAAGCAATGGGAAGTGTTTTCACCAACAAATATGCCGAAGGTTATCCTGCGAAACGCTACTACGGTGGTTGTGAATTTGCAGATGCAGTTGAACAATTAGCGATTGATAGAGTCTGTAAACTTTTTGGTTGTACCTACGCCAATGTTCAACCAAACTCAGGTAGCCAAGCCAACCAAGGTGTTTACCAAGCGCTTCTGAATCCATTTGATAAAATTTTAGGTATGGATTTAAGCCATGGTGGTCACTTAACACACGGTGCAAAAGTAAGCAGTTCTGGTAAAACCTATTCGAGTTTCTTCTATGGTGTTGAGCTTGATGGTCGCATTAACTATGAAAAAGTGAGAGAAATTGCACATATCGTTAAACCAAAAATGATTGTTTGTGGAGCCAGTGCGTATGCGAGAGAACTTGATTTTGCAAAATTTAGAGAAATCGCGGATGAAGTCGGTGCTTATCTTTTTGCAGACATCGCGCACATCGCTGGCTTAGTTGCGGGTGGTGAGCATCCAAGTCCATTTCCACACGCACATATTGTAACATCTACTACCCATAAAACACTTCGAGGACCTCGTGGTGGTATCATTCTTACCAATGATGAAGAAATTGCTAAAAAAGTAAACAGTGCCATCTTCCCTGGTATTCAAGGTGGTCCATTGGTACACGTTATTGCCGCTAAAGCGGTTGGTTTTGCTGAAAATTTAAAGCCTGAATGGAGAACGTATGCAAAACAAGTACGTGCCAATGCACGCGTTTTAGGCGAAGTTCTTACCAAAAGAGGTTATGATCTTGTCAGTGGTGGTACTGACAACCATATGGTTCTTGTCTCTTTCCTTAACAAAGAGTTTAGTGGTAAAGAGGCTGATCTAGCGCTTGGTCATGCAGGCATTACGGTCAATAAAAACACCGTTCCAGGCGAAACGAGAAGTCCATTTGTCACCAGTGGTGTTCGCATTGGCTCACCCGCACTTACAGCACGTGGTATGAAAGAAAAAGAGTTTGAAATCATCGCCAATAAAATTGCTGATGTTCTTGATAATATCAATGATGAAGCGTTACACGCCAAAATCAAAGAAGAAATGAAAGCATTGGCAAGCAATTTTATTATTTATGACAGACCAACCTACTAAGGGAAATTATGTACAATATTGACGTCTCTCTCATCAAAATGATTACCGACCACTATTGGATCAAACGTGACAATATTGTCCAAAAGATCGATTTTGGAGGGAGAGTCTTTTTTGATAAATTTGAACGTATTGATCAGCCTTTAAACAACAGTATCATCAAAGATCACCTTGATGGCAAAATTACGGTTGCACACTCGTTGATTAACCGTTTTGACAAAGTCGAAAACATCGTTTTTGACTATAATGGAAGAAATACCGAGCGATTTTGGCATAGGGCACAACTTTTGCTTAGAGAAGAGGGATTCATCAATTTTACGGCGTATAAGAGTAAAACAGAGGGTCATCTACATCTGTATGTTCATAAAGGTCATACTACCTTACAAGAGGGGTATCAGATCGCTAAAATGCTTTCGGCAAAGCTTTCGCAGAAGCTTCCACGTGAATGGAGAATGTTTCCAACACAGGAGCTTCCAAGGGAGTTTAACATTTTGGCACTGCCTTATGACTTGTACCAAAAAGAGCGAGGCGCTTCTTGGTCGAAGCATATGTAGTGATAACATCATTCTAAGGAGAACCGATGGAAAATAGAAATGAGCTCAGCGATATTGTGTTAGAAAAAGGGGATAACAAGACCCTTAAAATGAAACGTATCCTTATTTTAGTTGCTTTTTTGATTCTTGTTTTTTTAGTCGCACTCGCAAGTATGAAAGTAGCAAACAAAGATCCAGGAAAGGATACCTCTAAGTTAATCTTGCCACCAGAACCAACGCAAGAGACACAGGTGCCTAAAGATGATCAACTCTTTAAACAAGTGCCAATTATCGAAGAGAACCCTAAAAAAGAGAGTTTTGAAGATATGATCAAAACGCTTAAAGAAAAAGAGGCTCAAAAACAAGAAGAGGCAAAAGGAACTGATGTTAAACCTAAGGAGCCAAGCACAGCTCCGATAACCAGTACGCCTGTAAAAGAAACTGCGCCTGCAAAAGTGAAAGAAGAGCCTAAAAAAGAGGCTACAAAAGCTCAGCCACTACTAAGAAGTACAGAAATTAGCCCAAGCGAAACACACGCAACGGGAGGCAGTGCTGATGCTGGTATTTATGTTCAAGTTGGCGCTGTTGCAACGGCACCTGATGCAAAACAGCTCAGTGACATCAAAGCCAAAGGGTTTGAATACAAGCTCTATAATACCGTTGTCAATGGCAATAAAGTGACTAAGATCCTTATTGGACCATACGCAAAATCAAGTGATGCGGAAAGTGCCCTTGTCCTTATTCGCTCTAGTATCAATAAAAACGCATTTATTTATAGGGTGAAGTAAGGTGCTAACGTCCCGTAAAATTCTTTTTGATCAGCTCACTCCGATTACGATTTTTGCAAAATTGAAGAGTCATTTTGCGGGTGAGCTCTGCTTTTTGTTTGAAAGTGCCATCAACAACAACGATGGCAATTTTAGCTTTCTTTTCATCGGTGCACGTGAGCGCGTCATTCACAAAGACAACGCAAGTATGTACGTTGATGAAAATGGTCTCTCCCATAATTTGGGAACAAACCCTTTTACCTTTTTAAAAAAACGCTATGCTGAGCTTGATAAGTCGCTTTATCAAAATTATGCTAAAGAGTTAGGTGTTGGCTTTGTTGATGGGTTTATCGGTTATATTGGCTATGATGCTGTCAAGATTTTTGAGCCACGCTTAAAGTCTCATATGGATGGGCTCAAAGATGAGCTCAATATACCAGAAATTGATCTTATGCGCCCTAAACTGGTTTGTACTTTTTCACACAAATCCAACACACTTACCTTAACAACCTTTGTTTCCGATATAGCTTCACAGATGGATCAGATTGAGGCACTCCTAAAAGAGCCTCATGTTCATATTCCTATCCAAACCGCTCATGTCGATAAATCAAAAGGTACTTTTGCATTTTCAAAAGAACATTTTTTTGAGATGGTAGAGAAGTCTAAAGAGATGATCCGTAGTGGTGATGTTTTTCAGATTTTGATGTCAAATCGCTTTACGCAATACACAAAAATTGATCGTCTTAGTTTTTACCGTATTTTGCGTCAAAAAAATCCATCGCCTTATATGTTCTACCTCTCTTATCCGCAGTTCGCTATCATAGGAAGTTCTCCAGAAGTGATGGTAGGACTTAAAGATGGGCATATTTTGCTTCGACCGATTGCAGGAACGCGTAAACGTGGATCTACGTATGAAAAAGACCAAGCGTACGAAAAAGAGATGCTCAGTGATGAAAAAGAGCGCGCTGAACATCTGATGCTCATTGACCTTGGACGTAATGATCTTGGACGTGTCGCAAAAGTGGGCAGTGTCAAAGTCAAAGAGATGATGAGAGTAGAGCGCTACTCCCATGTCATGCATATGGTCAGTGATATTGAGGCTACCTTAGATGCTAAACATGATATGTTTGATCTTTTTGCTGCAACCTTTACCGCTGGCACGATGACGGGAACACCCAAAATTAGGGCTATGGAGCTTATCAGCGATTTTGAAGGCTTGAAACGTAGCTTTTACAGTGGAGCGGCAGGTTATTTTGGATTTGATGGCAATATGGACAGTTGTATTATGATTCGTACCGCGTATTTGGATGATGAAAAGATCATCTTCCAAGCAGGTGCAGGCATCGTAGCTGACAGCCAACCAGAACTTGAATACTTAGAAGTGACCAATAAACTAGGAGCCATGACCAGCTCTTTAGATGATCTGAAAGAGTAACCATTAGCATGTTGCTCTTTAGTATCTTTGGCTACCCCGTTGCACACTCTATCTCCCCACGTCTTCATAACACTGTACTGCAAGCACTCAAACTTGATGGCTGTTATGTTCGCAAAGCCATCACAGAACCTGAAAAACTTCTCTCCACCTTTCACGCTATGAGGCTCGCAGGTGCCAATGTCACTGTGCCACATAAAGAAGCAGCCTTTGCTCAGTGCGATGAAATACGTGGCATTGCTAAAGAAATTGGTGCGGTCAATACATTAGTGCGAGAAGGAGAACGTGTTATTGGGTATAACACGGATGCAGAAGGTTTTTTTGAGGCGATCAAAAGTTTTGGATACATTCGAAATGCCCTTGTTTTAGGCGCAGGTGGAACAGCTAAAGCGATTGCTGTGATTTTAAAAGAACGCGACATTGAAGTCACAATTTTGAACCGTTCCACTTCCAGACTTGCCTTTTTTGAGGCAAAAGGCTTTACATGTAAAACGTGGGAAACCTTCACTCCTCTGCCTTATGACCTCATCATCAATACCACCTCTGCTGGGTTAAAAGATGAAGAGTACCCGTGTGATAAAGGGCTTTTAAAAAATATTTTTAAAGAATCCAAGTATGCTTTTGATGTTATTTATAACAAACCAACTCCTTTTTTAGATCTGGCACGAAGCTGTCATCTTACCTGTAAAGATGGTAAAGAGATGCTGTTGTACCAAGGTGTGCTTGCCTTCAATCTTTTCTTCTCCAAACATTACGACTTTAAAACCATCGAATCTTTGATGCGTCCTGTTTTTGAACTCTAAATCTTCCTAAAGGAGAGTGTGTGCAACTTGACAAAACACTGAACAACCCTTATGCACATGACTATCAACTGCTTATTAAAAATATTCTAAACGCTCCCATCTATTATGATCCAAATCAAGAGATCGTTTACCGTGGCGAAAAGCGTTTTACCTATGCTACGTTTAAAAAACGTGTTCATAAACTTGCCAATATGCTCACCTCACTTGGCGTTAAAGCGGGTGATACGGTAGCCGTGATGGATTATGATTCACATCGTTATTTGGAGTGTTATTTTGCCATTCCTATGCTTGGAGCCGTACTGCATACCATCAATATTCGGCTCTCTCCTGAGCAGATTCTTTATACGATTGATCATGCAGAAGATGATATTATCTTAGCACATACGGATTTTTTACCAACACTGGAACAGATTAAAGGAAGGTTAGATATTGAGAGCTTTATCGTTTTATCGGATGATGGTAAAATTCCTTCTACTTCGTTAGAAATCAAAGGAGAATATGAAGCGCTTTTAAGTCAACAATCTGACTTTTTTGACTTCCCTGATTTCAATGAAAATACCCGTGCAACCACTTTTTATACCACAGGAACAACAGGACTTCCTAAAGGGGTTTATTTTACTCATCGCCAGCTTGTCCTCCATACTTTAGGGGTACTCTCTACATTAGGAAGTGCTCCCAAACAAGGAAGTTTTCATCAGTATGACGTTTACATGCCTATTACGCCAATGTTCCACGTTCATGCGTGGGGACTGCCTTATGTAGCAACCATGCTGGGTGTCAAACAGGTTTATCCTGGGCGTTATATGCCAGACCTTCTTTTAGAACTCATTGATAAAGAACAAGTCACCTTCTCACACTGTGTTCCAACCATCATGCATATGCTTTTTAACTCTCCTAAAATTAACGAAATGAATCTAAAAGGATGGAAAGTCATTATCGGAGGAGCTGCCCTTCCTAAAGCCATGTGTAAAGAGGCTCTTAAAAGAGGTATCGACATGTTCACAGGATATGGCATGAGTGAGACCTGCCCTATTTTGAGTCTTGCACAACTGACACCTGAGATGTTAACGCTAGACGATGATGCCCAAAGTGATATACGCATCAAAACAGGTCGTCCTATGGGACTTGTCGAGATTTTAGTGGTAGATGAACACATGAAGCCTCTTCCAAGAGATGGCATAAGCACAGGCGAAATCGTTGTGCGCTCACCTTGGCTAACACAAGGCTACTTTAAAGATCAAAAAAACTCCGAAATTCTTTGGCATGGTGGGTATTTGCATACAGGGGATATGGCAAATGTGGATGAACGTGGTTATATCAAGATCACAGATCGTGTCAAAGACATCATTAAAGTGGGTGGCGAATGGGTTTCCTCTTTGGAACTTGAAGACATCATCAACCAACATCCTCATGTTAAGGAAGTTGCAGTCATTGGCGTAGAAGATGACAAATGGGG
This sequence comes from Pseudomonadota bacterium, assembly GCA_017860615.1. Taxonomy (GTDB): domain Bacteria; phylum Campylobacterota; class Campylobacteria; order Campylobacterales; family Sulfurospirillaceae; genus Sulfurospirillum. The sequence continues at coordinate 263,527 of JAGDMU010000005.1, forward strand.
AGAGAGACCTCTTGCACTTGTGGTATTAGATTCAACCAAACAAACCACAGATAAAGAGCTCTTACTTCATGCTAAAGAGTTTATCAAAAAAGGTATTATGGCACGGGAAGGTATGCTACTTAAAATAAAATTTGTTGAAAGTATCAATAAAACCAGTGTGGGAAAGATTGATAAAAAAGAGCTTCGTAAAAAATACACTCATTAAACGATATAAAGGAAGTTTTTTACTAAACTTCCTTTTTTTTAAAAATCAAAAAGCTCACTTAGAAAGCTCTCTTTTTTCTTATGATAGCCTTGATGATGTTGTCTTTCATAGGATCCATCTTTTTTACTTTCACGCTCATAACTTTTGGAAGGTACGCTATACGTATTGCTGCGCTCAATGATTTTATCAAGTTCTCCACGATCCAGCCAAACACCTCTACATTGTGGACAATAATCTATCTCAACACCTAAGCGTTCGCTTAGAGAAAGATCAACATTCTGGCATACGGGACATCGCATGTTTTTTACTCCTTATGATGCTATTGAACTTAATTATAACAAGCAAGGGTAAATAGATTTTAAATTTTGGCTGAACGCGGATCTATACATTTATTCAAAGAGTTTATACGGTACTTTCAATCCTATCAATACCATACAAAAATAAGTTAAAAGCCTTTATTAGGGCGTTTGTAATCATGCAAATTTCACATATTAATACGGTGCTTAAAAAAATGTAATTTATACATCAAAACATTACAAATTTTATGTTACACTAATACTATTATAGGTGTGACATTTCTCCAAGAGAGCATTTTTATGAATCTGATTTCAACACTGTATCATGCTTTGGTTTCATCTGACGATACGTATAACGCACTGTACCGTTTCTTTGATAAAAGCAGCTCGATTATGCTACTACTTGATCCTGAAAGCGGTGAAATCATCAACGCTAATGAAGCGGCTTCCCATTATTACGGTTATGCGCTGGATCATCTCATAGGAATGTCTATTGCAAAGATTAATACCCTTCCCCCTGAACTGGTCAAAGAAGAACGCAAACGCGCTCTTTTGGAAGAACGTAACTACTTCAATTTTAAACATCAACTTTCCAATGGCGACATAAGAGACGTCGAAGTTTTTTCAACACCTATCAACCTGAAAGATAAAAAAGTTCTTTTCTCAATCATTCACGATATTACCGATCGCAAAAAAATAGAACAAGAACTCTTTCAAAAAAGCGAAGACCTTGAAAAACAAGAGACACTCTTTAAACAGATATTGGATACCTCAAGTGTTGCCATCTTCTTGGTCAATATGACAGGGCATATCACTCAGGCCAACCAACGTATGGCAGAGATGTTTTTATACCCACTGGAAGAACTTTTGAAAGGTAAAGAGTATGTAGAACTCATCCATCCCTCAGAAAAAGAGATCGGTCGTCAAAAAATGCTAGCACTTCTTGAGAGCAAAATCACTTCTGTGGATTTAGAGCGCATCTACTGTAGAGCTGATGGTAGCAGTTTTTGGGGGAGATTGACGGGAAAACGCTTTTACAATACTAAAGGTGAAGAGATTGGTCTTGTGGGCGTTATTGCCGATATTGATGATCGCAAATACATACAGCAATGCGAAAAACATCATAAACAAATTTTGCAGATGATCGCCAATACATCACCCCTTTCTACCATTTTACATGTTATGATTGGAGACATCGAATCGATTCATCATCACCGTATTGGGTGTAGCATCGTTCTCTTTGATGAGACGAACCATAAACTAACCCTTGGTGCAACTTCCAATGAACTTGAACTTTTAAGTACCACCATCATCAATGCAGCACAACAGGATAAACACTTTTTAACGCATCTGATCCATTTACCGCCACAGCCTCTTCTCTTTAGCACGCTCGATGAAGAGTCATGGTGGCATGAAAAAATCAAATGCTTGCATTTAGAAAATACTCAGCACTGTTGGGCAAATCCTATCGTCTCAGCCTTTGGTAAACCCCTTGGACTTTTAATGATCTGCTCTTTGCAACACCAACCCCTTACACCGCGTGAAATCAAGTTGATAGAAGATGAAGTGCAATTTGTTGCCCTTGCGATTGAAAAAAGTAAAAGCGATGCGAAACTTCAACTGGCTGCCAATGTTTTCACACATGCAAGAGAGGGCATTATTATCACTGACCCACATGGAACGATTATTGAAGCCAATGAGGCTTTTGTTCGTACTACGGGATACCCACTTGAAGATATTATTGGCAGTAATCCTCGCATCTTAAAATCTGGCAGGCAAGAGATGTCTTTCTACACACAGATGTGGCACAATATTCTCACCCTTGGAAATTGGCAAGGAGAAATTTGGAACCGACGTAAAGATGGCAGTATTTACGCAGAGATGCTTACCATCAGCGCTATCAAAGACAGCGAAGGTGAAATTCAAAATTTCGTAGCGCTCTTTACGGATATCACGATCATCAAAGAACATGAAAAAGAGCTAGAACATCTTGCGCAACACGATGCACTAACATCACTTCCTAACCGTATTTTACTCTGGGATAGACTGAGTCAAGCCATTGCAGAAGCACAACGTTACAATTCCTATTTGGCTGTCTTATACATTGACTTGGATGGCTTCAAAGAGGTAAATGACACCTATGGACACAGTGTTGGCGATGAACTTCTTATCGCAGTTTCCAAACGTATTACCGCATTATTGCGCAAAAATGAGACGATTGCACGATTGGGCGGTGATGAGTTTGTAGCTCTCCTAACAGATCTTAAAGAACCTCGTGAATGCGAACCTATTGTAAAACGTATTTTGAGTGCGATGAATGAGGTTATAGAGATTCATGGTATCGATTTATCTATCTCTGCAAGTATTGGGATCAGTTTTTACCCAGATGACTCTCTTAATGCAGAAGAGTTGGTATTACATGCCGATAAAGCGATGTACCACGCCAAAGAGTCGGGTAAAAACTGCTACGCCTTTTTCAATCAAATCGACATGTAACGCTTAGATTTTGGTGCGAGATTCCAGTGCTTTTGAAAGTGAAAGCATATCGACATTTTCAAGATGCACGCCCGTAGGAACACCTTGCGCGATCTTGGTAAAATGAAGCGTGTGATTTTTGAGTTTGTCTTCAATAAATAAAATCAGTGCATCACTGGCTAAAGAAGGAGTCAGTGCAAAAATCATCTCTTTAACACCCTTCTGCACAATAGATTCAAGCTTTTCAAGAGTTTCATCTTCCAAGTCGGAAAGCACAAAATAGCGTCCGTCAAACAGTTTATGTTCCTCAAGTACAAAAATATCTTTCGCACTCTCAACCATACACAACTTTTGTATATCACGCCTTTCATCCAGACAAATATCGCAGATTTCATGCTCGCTTAGCGCACCACAACGTTCACATTTACGAATACTTTTAATGGCACTCTCAATCGCATTGGCAAGTTTCATCGCAGAAAACGTATCGTTTAAAACAAGATGGTATGCAAATCTTACAGCAGACTTACGCCCAACCGTTGGGAGTTTTTCAAATGCTTCAACAAGCTTATTGAACTTCTCTAATCCTCGCATCATGCCACGCATCCTTTTGCAAAATCGATACTAAATTGATGAAATCCCTCTTCGTAGCTATACACAACTTCTAACCCATGTTGTGCAATGATATTTTTAACGATATACAGTCCAAGGCCAAGCCCACTACCACAGGCTTTTGAGCCAGAAACAAAGGGTTGAAAATACTCTTCTATCGCCATTTTCAGAGGTTCACCTTCATTGGCAATGATAATGGTTTGATCTTTACTTTTGATATACACACGGTGGCTTAGACTATGTTTCATCGCATTATCCATAAGGTTTTTAAGGGCTAATGCCATCAAATCAAAGTCAACGGTCACTTTAAAATCAAAATCACCTTCAACTTTGACCTGCTCCTCTTTTTTTTGCTCATCCAGCATCAAAAGATCAACCGCTTGGTCGATGACGTGCAGCAGTGAATACTCTTTAAGATTCAGATCATAACGTTTTGAGGTAATCTGCTCGATTTTCGAAAACTCAGCAATGAGAAGATCAAGCCGTCCAAAAACGCCAATCAAGCGCTTTTTAGCCGTGGCATCTTCCAACATCTCAGCAACGATGCGTCCTTTACCAATCGGTGTTTTGAGTTCATGCATAATGGTACGTAAAAAGAGTTGTCTTGCATTGACCAAATCACTTATTTTTTTAACAGCGCGATCAAACTCATTGGCTACTTCACCAATTTCATCGTTAGATTCACTCTTGCACTCAATGTTTAAATCCCCACAGGCAAATTTACGTATTTGGGAACGAAGTGTTTTAAGCGGGGCAATGCTTTTAAAAATCGAAACATACATGTAAAGCAGAATTAAAAGAGCTATCACAAAAACAACCCATAAACTCTCATTGAAATTTTTATAGTCTTGACTCTCTAAAAGGACACTGGATTCAAAATTATCGATGAAAAGATAGTAGCGATCATTGTAAATGATGGACGAAAAACGACTGATGGGTGAGAGCTTTTGAAAGATTACAACGCCTCTCTCCAAAACCGAATCGCGAAGGTGTTTGCTCGAAACTTTTTTAAGACCAAAGTTGTTGAAATACTCTTCAATATCGCCTGGTTGAACGTTGTTGCGGTACATCACTAAAAGGTAGTTGACCGACTGAATTTGGCGTTGTTTCATGTTTTCCAAGTTTTTGTCACTTTGATGCTCTAATAAAAGAGCAAAAAACATCGCCAATAAAAAAAGTGAGAGAAAAAAGATCGCGCTGATCTTGTTCAGAATCGAGTTTTTAATCATCCAACCAGCTTATACCCAATCCCTCGAACCGAGTGGATGTATTCAGGGTTTTTGGAATCATCGTTGATTTTAGAACGCAAGCGACCGATGATGACATCCAAACTCTTCGAGCCTTTATCTTTGAGGGATTTGCAGTTATAGACAAGCTGTTCGCGCGAGATCGAAAAACCATTTTGCTTAATCATGTAGGAGAGAATCTCGTACTCCGCTGGTGTTAGGCTTAAGACTTCATTTTTAAAAGAGATTTCATGGCGTTTTTCATCGACAAAAAAGACACTTTGCGTTTGTTGTTCTTCAAGCGTGGAACTTTTTTTATAACGACGAATCAAGCTTTGAATACGCGCGTACATCTCTTTTGGATCATATGGCTTTGGAAGATAGTCGTCCGCGCCGATTTGTAATCCAATGACTTTGTCACTGATGTCACTGCGAGCGGAAGAGATGATAATCGGAATATCATACTTAGCCACCACCTCTTTACACACTTCAAGCCCATCCATGCCAGGTAATGTAAGATCTAAAATCAAAAGATCATACTTTTTAATGCCTGCACTAAGCCCTAAATATGGGTCTGCATAATTGGTAATTTTAATATTGTACTTCGCGAGGTATTCACTTAAAATTTCAGCAAATTCTTCATCATCTTCTATCATCAAGACGTTAATCATTCCATGACCTTACTTAGGTTTTTTATAATTATACTGAATTTGAGAGGGTTTTAAAAAAAGAAGACCTCGTGAGAGGTCTTAAGGGGTAAAATTTGAACTTTTATTTACTTGCAGGTGCCGTAGCAGGTGTCATAGGCATAGGTCTTTGTGGCTTTTGAGCCATCAATGTTTTAAGCTCTGCGCGTTGCTCTTTGGTTAAAAGATTAAACACTTTTTCCATATGATCGGCTTGAAGCGCTAACATCTTCTCGTGCATTTCGTTGTGAAGCTTGGTAAACTCTTTTTTATTAAAGGTATCAGCTGTCATTAAATCTTGCATTTTTGCCATCATTTTTGGATCTTGAAGCTTGGTCATCTCTAACTTCATTTCACTTTGCAAAACAGCCAATTTGTGGCGTTGATCGTCGGTGAGGTTAAGTTGCCCAATCATCTGCATACCCATCATACCTTTTCCACCGTGCATCATCATACCAGCTCCACCCATTCCTCCACCTTGCATCATGCCCATACCTGGTTGCATATTTTGGCATTGACCGCCACCAAAGGCAAAAGCGCTCGTAGTTCCAAGCGCAACAAGTGTTGCTAGTGTTAAGATTGTCTTTTTCATTGTGTACTCCTTAAAAGTTTTATGATGAAATAATACGCTCCTGCTCTTAACAAGCTTTTAACGGTTTGTTAACGTACCTTAACAACCAAAATTTAAACTACTTTTTGATAAAATCTTGATCTTCAAAATCTTACATATAAAGAGAATAATAGTGGATCTAGAATATTACGAAGTACTGGAAATTACCAGAACAGCGGACGCTGCTGAAATTAAAAAAGCATACCGAAAATTGGCACTGCAATACCACCCAGACCGCAACCAAGGTGATAAAGAGGCTGAAGAAAAATTCAAAGCTATTAATGAAGCTTACCAAGTCTTAAGCGATGAACAAAAACGTGCTACGTATGATCGTTATGGCAAACAAGGACTTGATTCTCAAGGCTTTAGCCACTTCTCCGATATGCGTTATGAAGATATTATGGGCGATCTTGGCTCTATCTTTGAGTCTGTCTTTGGCGGAGGCTTTAGCAGTGGTGGTTTTGGTGGAGGCGGATCAAAACAAAATAGAAAATATAACCTAGACCTTGAAGCTGAAGTCACTTTAGCCTTTAATGAAGCTATTTTTGGCACCAAAAAAGAGGTGAGCTTCTCCTATAAAAAACCATGCGATGCCTGCGACGGTACAGGAAGCAAAGACAAATCAAAAGCGACATGTAAAGAGTGTAAGGGTAAAGGTCAAGTATTTTACCGCCAAGGTTTTATGACCTTTTCACAAACGTGTCCTGAGTGTAATGGTAAAGGAAGTGTGGTGAAAAACCCATGCCCAAGCTGTAATGCCAAAGGCTTTAGTCAAGTCGATGACAAAGTCATCATCGACATTCCAGAAGGTATCGATAACAACAACCGCATTCGCGTTGCAGGGCGTGGTAACATTGATGAAAGAGGCACGAGAGGTGATCTTTACATCTTAGTCCATGTCAAAGAAGATGAGCATTTTGTACGCCATAACGATGATATTTACATCGAAGTACCTGTCTTTTTTACGCAAGTAGCGCTTGGTGAAACCATTAAAATACCAACCATTCGCGGTGAAACAGAACTTGAACTTCCTCTTGGAGCAAAAGACAAACAACAGTTTATCTTCAAAAAAGAGGGTGTAAAAAACGTTCATACCCATCAACTTGGTAGTATGATTGCACAAATCTCGATTCGTTATCCTAAGAAAATCACTAAAGAGCAAAAAGAGTTGCTCGAAAAACTTCAAGCAGAGTTTGGGATTGAGACCAAACACAAAGATGAGAAATTTGAAAGTGTGTTCGATAAAATCAAAAGCTGGTTTGACTAAATCATGCAAGCAACCATAGAGTATCAAGGCGAAACGCTTTGCTACTCTATCATCACCAATCGTCGCCTCAAACATCTTTACATCAAGATCGACCCTAACAAAGGGGTCATTGTTAAAACTCCCGCCTATACTCAAGCGTATATCCACGCTATCGTTCTACAAAAAGCCGAATGGATTTTTACGAAGATGAAAGCCGCCAAAGAGCGTACAACAGTACCCTCTCTCTTTGAAGAAGAGGGGAAAGTACTTTATTTGGGTGAAGCCATTCTTTTGCACGGAAATCAATCCCCCGAAGCTTTTTACAAAGAAAAGACCATTCCCCTAGTCACACGACTCGTAGAAGAGTGGAGCTTTTTAATGGGTGTCAAACCTACCAAGATTAGCTTTCGTAAGGCTAAGAAACGGTGGGGCAGCTGTTCACACACCAATGAACTCAGTTTCAATCTCTCTCTTGCACAGCTACCGCTTGAATGTGTAACCTACATCGTTATTCACGAATTATCACATATCGAGCACAAACATCACCAAAAAGCATTTTGGCACTGTGTCAAAGAGTTTATGCCTGAATACAAACTCTGCGAGAAAATGCTTAAAAACTATTCGCCAACACTCAGTTAGAAAAATAAAATTCTAAAACCAATAACGACCAAAACCACACCGCCAAAAATTTCAGCCTTACTTTCCAACCATGTACCTGAGAATTTTCCAACGTAAACACCTATAAAGCTAATGATAAATGTGGTAAAACCGATGATGCCGCAAGCAAGGAGAGGATTGAGCTCTAAAAGCATTAAACTAAAGCCTGCCGCCATTGCATCGATGCTGGTAGCTATGGCTAAGGTAAGCATCACTTTATTGGTAATTTTTGAAAACTCTTCTTCCACGCCCTCATTGACACCTTCATAGATCATCTTCGCACCAATAAGAAGCAAGAGCCCAAATGCAATGTAGTGTGCGTATGTACTCACAAAACCAAGCAATCCACGCCCACCCAAATAGCCAATAAGTGGCATGAGTGCTTGAAATATTCCAAAAAAGAGCCCTGCTTTAAGCGCAAGTGATCTATACTCGCTGTTTTGTTTTGCTCCAAGACCTATGGAGACGGCAAAAGCGTCCATACTGAGTGCAAATGCCAACAACAACACTTCTATCATTTCAATTCTCCCCAATTATTGCCTATGGCAATCGATACTTTTAAAGGCACTTTCAGTGTGTAGATCTCTTCCATCACTTTTTGCGCTTGTGTAGCAAAAGTTTCTGCCCTTGCCTCTTTCACTTCAAAAATAAGCTCATCGTGAATTTGAAGCAACAATTTTGCTTCATCATCCACAAGTGTTTGCATAATTTTATTCATCGAAAGCTTGATTAGATCGGCTGCACTGCCTTGAAAAACGGTATTGACCGCTTCACGAAGGTAGCCAGCATATTGCATTGCATTGGCATGTTCAAAGTCAAAAAAGCGCTTTCTCCCCAGCAACGTTTGAACAAAACCCTCTTTTTTAGCATCTTCTGCAACACTTGTAAGATAATTTTTAATCGTTGGAAATGTTGCAAAATAGCTCTCTATATAACTTTTCGCTTCTTTGGTTGTGATGCCAAGCGTTTCCGAAAGACGTTTGGGTCCCATGCCATACAAGAGTCCAAAGTTAATGCTTTTTGCCACACCACGCTTGGCTGCTGCTTCCGCTTCACCAAACAGTTTCAAAGCGGTCTCTTTATGGATATCTTTGCCAGCTTGGAACGCATGTACCATCGCTTCATCGCCACTAAAATGTGCCAACAATCTTAACTCAATTTGCGAATAGTCGATACCAATGAGTTTATACCCCTCTTTTGCGACAAACCCACCGCGCACTTCGCGCCCAAGTTCTGTTTTAACGGGAATATTTTGTAAATTTGGGTCTTTGGAGCTAAGTCGTCCCGTTGCTGTACCTGTCTGTATAAATGAGGTATGCACACGTCCCAACGGCGACTCTTTTGAGAGTTTAAGCAGTGGCTCAATGTAGGTTGAACGAAGCTTATACAGCTCTCTGTACTCTAAAATTTTAGCGATGCTTGGATGTTTGTCTAAAAGCTCATTGAGGACATTTTCATCCGTGCTGTACCCTGTTTTTGTTTTTTTAACCGTAGGAAGACCGAGTTGTTCAAAAAGCACATTGCCTAGTTGCTGTGTTGAATTGAGGTTAAAGGTTGCATCACACAGCGTAAAAATTTCTGTTTTAAGCGCTTCTATCGCATGATCTGTGCGCTTTAAAAGCGTTTCAAAATAAGCACCATCAATTTGTATGCCCTCTTTTTCCATCTTCATGAGTGTTCGAATGAAAGGAAACTCCACCTCTTTGGCAAGATTAAGTAAGTGAGGATCAAGCATCTCATGCAGCTTGTGGTAGAGCCTGAGCGTCATCCACGCATCTTCACTCGCATACTCGCACGCTTTCTCCAATGGCACCGTGCTGAAATTTTCACCTTTTTGCACCACGTCTTTAAACTTTACCATCGCATGATTAAAAAAGCGCAACGCAAGTGTGTCAAGACCCACATTGTTTTCAGGATTTAAAAGCCATGCAAGAAGCATTGTATCGGCATAAATGCTTACATCTTTTATATCAAAATTATTTTCAATCACAGCCAGATCATATTTGAGATTTTGCCCCACAATTTTATGTTTAAAAAGCTCAATAAGCGCCCTCTTCGCATCTACAAGACTAATCTGTTCGCCAACGCCTAAATAATGGTGCGCAATCGGCACATAGTACGCTTCTTCTGCATTCATTGCAAAAGAGAAACCTACAATTCTGGCATTATACGCATCCAACGCATTGGTCTCGGTATCAAACGCCACAATGGCGTCCTCTTCAATGCCTTCAATGATATTAAAAAGCATCTTAGCATCATCCAGTAAAATTGCTTTAAAACGATTGCTTGGCGTCTCTTTTAGCTTTGTATGTAGTGCTTCATTGCGCACTCGCGAGAGCATATGGCGCAACTCATATTTTTCCAATTCATCGGCGATGTTTATCAAAGGATTATCGCACGGAAAATGAAAGGATTCAAATTTATCAGCAATCGTTAAAGAGTCATCCAAACGCACCAGCTGCTTACTCAAAAAAGCATTATCGCGTCCCTCTTCAAGCATGGTTTGAACACGCGGGTTTGAGACACGCTCTAAGTTTGCATAGATATTTTCAATACTACCAAAATCATCTAAGAGCTTTTTAGCACCTTTTGGACCGATGCCTTTGACACCAGGGATGTTATCGGCGACATCGCCAACCAAGGAGAGATACTCATTAATTTTATTGGGATAGACCCCAAATTTCTCAAAACATTTTTCAGTATCAACTTCACTTTTTTTCATAGGATCATATATAACGACTCGGCCATCATCAATGAGTTGGTAAAGATCTTTATCGTGCGTAACAATGCGCACTTTAATGTCATGACTTTTGGCAAAACGCACCGCTGATGCGATGACATCGTCCGCTTCAAACCCCTCTTCGCTGTAAAACTTAAAGCCCATCTTCTCAATCCAAGAAACGGCTACAGGTAATTGGCGTTTGAGATCTTCAGGTGCTTCAGGACGATTGGCTTTGTAGTTTGGATCTATCGTATGACGAAAGTTTTTGCCTTTACTATCCAGTGCAAACATCAAATAGTCTGTGTCATGCTCATTTTTAATCGCATAGATAAAATTGGCGAATCCCGTTAAAAGCCCTGTGGGAAAGCCTTGCGAATTACGCAGTTGTGGTAAAGCATAGTAGTTTCTGAAAAAAAAGCCAAAGGTATCAATGATGGTAAGTGTTTTCACAAAAGCGCCTTTATGATGTAAGGGTTAGTAGTATTCTTTGAGTTTGCCAACGACTTCGAGGAAAGAGTCTTTATCCACATTCTCTTTTTCTAAAAGATTCAGGGCCAAATTCACACTGCGCTCACTGAGCGGCGCATTAAGAGGAATAGCGGTTTTAACAACTTTAAGCGCAAAGGCATAAGGGCGTATCTCATCGGGGATAATCCCCAAAGCATCGGAATAAGCAATGGCTTGAACCATTTTCTCTTCAAATTTCCAGTGTTTAAAAATAAGTGCTGCCACTTCGCTGCTCGTAATACGTGCAAACATGCGTTCAACATCTGCGATATTATTGCTATTTTCGATCTCAGAACGGAATTGGTATGTCTCATTATTTTTCACGATCTCATCAGCAATAAGGATTTTTCCTGTCTCTTGTAACAATGCAGCCAGAAAAAGAAAGTCTGCTTTACTCGCATCGATTTTACTGTACCACTGTGAAATCAGTGCACTTTGAAGACTGGAGATTGCAGCAAACTCTTCGGGTGTCACACCATAAGGTGCCATATCAACATTTAAAAGCTTTTTGATGGACATATCGGTCACTAAAGAGCGTGTGGTGGACATTCCAAAAAGACTGACAGCTTGTGCCACACTTTTAATCTCACGTCTAAAGCCATACAGAGGAGAATTTGCCACCTTTAAAAGATTGGCAACGAGCATGGGATCTTCTTCGATCACGCGAGCAAGGTCACTGACACTGGCATTTGGATCTTGGCAGATCAAACTCATCTGATAAAAACTTTTAGGAAGTGGAGGAAGTGCTTTGATGCGCTCGGCTATCTCTTCTAGCATATCATCTCTCTTTATGAATTTGTTAAGATTATAGCGTGCTTTCATTAAAAAGCTAATGAGAGAAGCCTCTCATTAGCCAAATCGCATCAACCTGGTATTGTATCTTCAACACTCTCTGGATGATCAAGTGCGTATTTGAATTTTTCCATATCAATCTGTTTATCCCAAGCACCAACCACAACAGCAGCTACTGCGTTTCCACAAAGATTGCCCACAGCTCTCATCTCGCTCATAAACTTATCAACACCTAGAAGAACAGCAACCGTTACAACAGGAATGACATCACCCATTGCGGACAAAGTACCTGCAAGCACGATAAACCCTGAACCTGTTACTCCAACAGCCCCTTTAGAGGCAACCATTAAGATAAAAATGATGGAAAGTTCATGCGAAAGTGTTAACGGGATATTAAAGGCTTGGGCCAAGAAGATAATAGAGAGAGAAAGATAAATATTCGTACAATCAAGATTAAACGAATAGCCTGTTGGAATAACAAGGCCTGTTGTTCCGCGACTCACACCAGCAGCCTCCAAACGGCGCATCAAAGGAGCAAGTGCTGATTCACTGGAAGAGGTTGCAAAAACAATCAGTACCTCTTTAGCAATAAAACGCATAAATTTAAAAACATTGATTTTGTAAAACCACAAGATAATGCCAAGAACTCCAAATAAAAAAGCTAAAACAGAAACAAGCATAACCCCAAGGAGACTTGCCATACCAATCAGTGAAGCAATACCAAATTTGCCAATCAAAAATGCCATTGCACTAAAGCTAGCAAGAGGGCTTAACCACATGACAACGGTTAAAATTTTGAAGAAGAAATCTTGAACTTTTTCGAGTGGTTTTAAGATAGCTGATTTGTATTTATCGCCAAATGCAGCGATTAAAATAGCGATGGTAAGTGCCATCACAAGGACTTGAAGTGTATTACCGTGAAGAAAAGGTGTAATAGGATCGGTAGGAATCGCACTTTTAAGAATACTCCACGCCGTTGCACTCTCTTGGCTTGTTTTAGTGAAACTCTCTACACTGGAAGCATCTAAGGATTCAACAGAGAGATTCATTCCATGACCTGGTTTGAGAATATTTCCAAAAATCACACCAATGGCAAGTGCAAAAGTACTCACTACTTCAAAATAGATAAACGCTTTAAGCCCGATAGAGCCAACCTCTTTTAGACTCTCTAGTCCTACAATACCCGAGATGATTGTTAAAAAGATAATCGGACCTACCAGCCATTTTAGGATTTGAATAAACCAGTCAATACCAGGCTTTGCTTTCACAGCCATCGCAGGATCAACCATACCAAAACTAACACCTGCAACAATTGCCACAACAACCCAAAATGCCAAACTCTTAATGGTATAGTGCGTCCAATCTCGTTTCACTACTTTTTTTTCTTCAACAGTTTTCAACCAAATGCCTTTTATCGCACTTTAAAAATGATACGAACAAGAAGGAATACTCTTTTACCTATAAACTAGCAGAGAAAACTTATGTGTTTCATTTTATAAAGTAACGAATTGTTTATTTTATTATGACACATGAAAGAGGATTTTAATGAGATTTTTAAAGAAAATAAAAGAGCGAAAGGAAGAAGAAATGCTAATGAGGAAGATTCCTCATTAGCGTTAAAAGTATCAACCAGGAATTGCGTCTTCAACGCTTTCTGGATGATCAAGTGCATATCTAAATTTTTCCATATCAATCTGTTTATCCCAAGCACCAACAACAACGGCTGCAACGGCATTACCGCATAGGTTACCTACCGCTCTCATCTCGCTCATAAACTTATCAACACCCAAAAGAACCGCAACTGTAACAACAGGGATCGCGCCACCCATTGCCGACAAGGTTCCTGCAAGAACGATAAAGCCAGAACCTGTAACGCCTACCGCACCTTTAGAAGTTACCATCAAAATAAAGATGATCGAAAGCTCTTCAGCAAGAGTCAATGGAATGTTAAACGCTTGAGAGATAAAAATAATAGACAATGAAAGATAGATATTCGTACAATCAAGGTTAAAAGAGTACCCAGTAGGGATAACCAAACCTGTTGTACCTCTGCTAACACCCGCAGCTTCGAGTCTTTTCATAAGTGGCGCAAGGGCTGATTCACTTGAAGAAGTTGCAAATACGATCAAAACCTCTTTAGCGATAAAACGCATAAACTTGAAGATGTTGATCTTGAAGATTGCCATAATAAGACCAAGCACACCAAAGATAAATGCAATAACGGAGATAAACATAACACCAAGTAAACTTGCCATATTGATCAATGAAGCAATACCGAATTTACCGATCAAGAATGCCATCGCACTAAATGATGCAATTGGGCTTAGCCACATTAAAATGGTCAAAATCTTGAAGAAAAAGTTTTGAGCAATCTCAAGAGGTTTTAAAATAGCAGGTTTATGTTTTCCACCAAAGGCAGAGATTAAAATTGCTAAAGTTAATGCCATAACAAGTACTTGAAGCGTATTGCCGTTGATAAATGGTGTGATAGGATCGTGTGGAATGGCGCCTTTGAGAATCGACATGAAAGAGCCAACATCTTGGTTTACATTGGTAAACTTAGCAACACTTTTTGCATCCAATGACTCAACGGAAAGGTTCATACCATTTCCTGGTCCAAACCAATTACCAAAAAGTACACCGATTGCAAGCGCAAATGTACTAACGATTTCAAAGTAGATAAACGCCTTAAAACCGATAGAACCAACCTCTTTTAAACTCTCAAGTCCTACGATACCTGAGATAATCGTTAAGAAAATAATCGGTCCAACAAGCCATTTGAGGATTTGGATAAACCAATCAATACCTGGTTTTGCTAAAACTGCCATTTTGGGGTCATACATACCAAAAGCAATACCTGCAACAATTGCAAATACAACCCAGAATGCTAAACTTTTAATCGTATAGTGCATCCAGTCTTTTTTCTTTATATCAACTGCTTGTTCCAAGAAACATCCTTTGAATTTTTTAGATAAGTCGATTATAGTTAAAAATTATGTCTAACTTATGTATGTCAACATCTAAATGAATCCATAGGTTTCTTTAAGCTAAAAAGCGTTACTAAAAGAAACATTTGTAATTATTTCTTTTCGGACTCCAATTCTAACGCTAAAAATTTTCCGGTATAGCTTTCAGATTTCTCAGCGTCACGAGCGACATCAAATGGCGTCCCCATCGCTATTATGCGCCCTCCATAGCTTCCACCCTCAGGTCCCATATCGATCATATAATCTGCATTTTTTATCACATCCATGTTATGTTCAATGACTAAAACAGAGTTTCCCATATCTGTGAGATGGTGTAACACTTTTACCAATCTATCGACATCAGCAAAGTGTAAACCTGTGGTTGGCTCATCTAAAACATAGAGGGTATTGCCTGTATCTTTTTTACTGAGTTCTTTAGCAAGCTTGATACGTTGTGCTTCACCACCACTTAATGTAACGGCATTTTGTCCCAAAGTGATGTAGCCCAAACCAACATCAACCAAAGTTTGAATTTTTTGATGAATTTTAGGAATGGCTTTAAAAAATTCAAAGGCTTCATCAACACTCATACTCAGAACATCTGATATGGATTTGCCTTTGTATTTGATCTCCAAAGTCTGCGCATTGTAGCGATGCCCTTTACAGCTATCACACTTGACCATGATGTCAGGCAAAAAGTGCATCTCTATCTTGATCTCTCCATCGCCTTGGCACTTTTCACAACGTCCACCTTTGACGTTAAACGAAAATCGCCCTACACTATACCCTCGTATCTGCGCCTCTTTGGTTTTAGCAAACAGCGCTCTAATCTCATCCATAACACCCGTATAGGTTGCAGGATTTGAACGAGGAGTCCTACCAATAGGGCTTTGATCAAGATAGATCACTTTATCAAGCTGATCTAAGCCGATGCACTCAACGCCAGCGACTTTATTGACCTTTTTCGCACGATTAAGATACTCTTTCGCCACAGGAAGCAGGGTTTGAAGAATAAGTGAACTTTTACCACTACCACTCACACCCGTAATCGCCACGAGGTTTCCCAGAGGAATTTTCACATCAAGATTTTGAATATTATTGATCGTGACATTATTGAGCTCTATCCAACGCTCTTGTTTTCTATTTTCACGATAATTGATAATTTTTGTGCCATTGAGGTACTGCGCGGTGAGCGTATTGCTTTTTAAAAGCTCTTCGTTGGTGCCTTTAAAGACCACTTCGCCACCAAATTTTCCTGCACCTGGTCCAATGTCGACAATAAAATCTGCTGTTTTAATGGTCTCTTTGTCATGCTCAACGACAATAACCGAGTTGCCTTTTTTCTGTAAACTGCGAAGAGTTCGAATGAGTTTGAGTGTATCACGTTCATGAAGACCAATGCTTGGCTCATCAAGGACGTACATAACACCTGTCAGGCCACTACCAATTTGCGAAGCGATACGAATACGCTGAGCCTCACCACCACTAATCGTTCTAGCATCTCTCCCTAAACTAATATAACCCAGTCCTACATCAAATAAGAAGTAAAGACGCTCTTTAATCTCTTTTAAAATTGGCTCCGCAATCATTCTATGTTGTGCTTTCATCGAAGCAAAATTCTTTTCATCTTGGAAGAAACCCAAACACTGATCGATGGGAAGTTCTAAAATATCAGCGATATTTTTCTTTGCAAGTCTAACGGCTAAGCTCTCTTTTTTTAGACGGTACCCACCACACGTATCGCACGTCTTTTCGCTCATGTAGTCCCCAAGCTCTTTTTCATCTTTGAGCATATCATAAGCGATTTTGATAACACCATCCCATTTACGGGTCAGCTTATGTTTTTTCCAAAAGAAGGTTGCCTCTTCCACGCCACCGTGTAAAATAGATTTTTGCTGATACTCTTCAAGCTCTTCATACGGCACTTTAGTATTAATACCTGCTGCTTCACAATACGCCGCTAAAAACTTCGCGTAAAAGCTTTTGTTGAAACCGTAAAAGATTTTAATCGCACCCTCATCAATGCTGACGTGTTCATTGATAATCTTTTTAAGATCAAGCGTATAGCGAATGCCCAAACCATCGCATGTTGGACACGCTCCTTTGGGTGAGTTAAACGAAAACGAGAGAGGCTCTAACGGTTCAAAACTGATCTTACAGTCAAAACACGCCAAATGCTCACTGTAATGAATGTGTGAAGTTGGAAGCCCTACTTCTTCAGCATTGGAGATGTCAAGTTCCACTTCACCGTAGCTCTCTAAAAGTGCTTTTTCAATGTCGGTGGCGATACGCTCTTTGTTTTCTTCACGCACCACGACACGGTCAATGATGACTTTAATGGTATGTTTCTTCGTTTTAGAAAGCTCGATCTCTTCATCCAAACGCACCATAACGCCATCCACTAAAGCGCGTACATAACCTTTATGACGTAAAGACTCGATCATGTCGGCAAAACTACCTTTTTTCTCACGCACCAATGGTGCTAAGATAGAAAGCTTTGTCTCAGGAGGCAGTTTTAAAACCTGCTCGATAATGTCAGCAACCGACATCTGTGAAATCTCTTTGCCACACAGATGACAGTGTTGTTTCCCAACACGTGCATAAAGCAAACGTAAATAATCATAAATTTCTGTAATCGTACCCACCGTAGAGCGAGGGTTTTTACTCGTTGTTTTTTGGTCTATCGCGATAGCAGGGGTTAATCCTTCTATCTTTTCAACATCAGGCTTACCCACACGATCCAAAAACTGTCTCGCATAGGAAGAGAGAGACTCAATGTAACGGCGTTGTCCCTCGGCGTAGAGCGTATCAAACGCTAACGTGCTCTTTCCACTACCACTTAAGCCTGTAAAAACGACAAGCTTATTTTTGGGAATTTCTAGATTGATATTTTTTAGATTATTCTCTTTAGCACCGTAAATTTTTATCATAGGACATTTAACTCGCTTAAAATTTTATTGACTGTTAGTATAAACATAATCACATACAAGATCAAAAGGGCTCGTTTTTGCACCTTTTTTTCAACACGGTGGGATAATTTTACCCCAAAATAGACACCCATTAAAGAGCCAATGCCCACAGCCACACCTGCATCATAATCGACCAATCCGTTGGCTGAGAGGCTAATAAAACCCGAAATTGAGCCAAAAATGATAAAAAAGAGCGTGGTTCCAACCGCTTTTTTAATATCCCAGTTCATAAACCCTACAAGAACAGGCGTTAAAAAGATAGCACCCCCCGTTCCTGTACTAATGGCAATCGCACCAATGACCACACCCACAATAAACAGCAGCGTCTTAGACTCATTAGGTTCACTTTTAGGAACAATGGGCGCTGTAAAAAACTTGTAAATCGACATTGCTAAAATGGCTGCAAAGAGTACTAAAAGCGCAAGATGTGACAATGCACTGACGATAAATCCACTCAGTGCTGCACCAAAAAGAGCACCAAATCCTAAAAAGATACCGCTGTTAAGTTGAAGAACGCCTGCTTTATAATTGACGTAAGAGCCAAACATAGAGCTAAAAATCATCTGCATCACAGAGATACCTATCGCCATCTTAATGTCATAACCAAAATAGATCAGAGCAGGTACAAGAATGGTTCCACCACCAATGCCAAAAAAACCAGAGGAAAATCCCACTAAAATACCGAAAAACGCAAGTCCCAATAACATATATACGCCAACTTTAATTATAAGATGATTGATTGTACTTGAAGCGCTCTTAATAAACGATTTAAAGAGGATGTTAAAAGGAAGAGGCACTCTTTGCACCATAACGATGCAAAGAGTGAGAGACTTATTTACGAGAGAGTTTATACCCGATCGCTAAGACAATAAGCCATGCAGGGATGAGATAAACAGAGATGTTAATACCATCGATAAACAGCATAATGACCAAAATCATTACAAAGAAAAGAAGGCAGATGATGTTACCAACAGGGAACCAAAACGCCTTAAATTTAGGCTCAATCCCCTCTTTGATTTTGGCATAACGGAATTTAAGATGCGCAAAGCTAATCATAAACCAGTTAACCACAAGTGCTGAAACCACAAGCGCCATCAAAAATTGAAACGCGCCCTCAGGCATAAAATAATTGAGCGCGACACATGTGCCTGTAATAAGCGCTGAGAAAAGCACCGCATTGACGGGTACACCTTTGTTGTTTAGTCGCATAAACATCTTAGGTGCATTTTTTTGTGCAGCTAGACCAAACAACATACGAGAGTTCGAGTACACACCGCTGTTATACACGGAAAGTGCTGCTGTTAAAACGATAGCATTGAGCACATGCGCGATAACATTTTGATCAATCACATGAAAAACCATAACAAAAGGCGTAACGTCTTTGGTCATCTGCATCCACGGCATCAACGAAAGGAGTACCGCGAGTGCACCGATGTAAAAGATGAGGATGCGGTAAATGACTTGATTCGTAGCTCTTGGAATCGTATGACTTGGATCATCCGTTTCAGCCGCCGCAATACCGATAAGCTCAAGCCCACCAAAAGAGAACATGATGAACACCATCGCCATCAAGAAGCCCTTAATCCCATGTGGGAAAAATCCGCCTTCTAATGCCCAAAGGTTACTAAAGTGTGCACTCTCGCCACCATTACCACTGACAAGCAAATAACTACCAAAGGCAATCATCGCGATAATCGCAGCCACTTTGATAATAGAGAACCAAAACTCAAATTCACCGTAAATGCGAACATTCACAAGATTTACAAGGTTAACCAAAACAAAGAAAAATGCTGCGGATGCCCATGTTGGAATGTTTGGAAGCCAAAAATGCACAAACGTACCAATAGCAGTGAGTTCTGCCATACCAACTAAAACATACAGTATCCAGTAGTTCCAACCCGAAGCGAAACCTGCAAACGGATGCCAGTATTTGTTGGCAAAATGACTGAATGAACCCGCAACTGGCTCTTCAACGACCATTTCACCCAGTTGACGCATAATCATAAATGCAATAAAACCACCAAGCGCATACCCTAAAAGTACCGCTGGACCTGTCAGTTGTACGGTTGTAGAAACCCCTAAAAAGAGTCCTGTACCAATAGCTCCACCCAATGCGATTAACTGGACGTGTCTATTTTGCAAGCCTCTTGAAAGCCCTTTTGTGTGCATAAAATTCCTTCAAAAAAATTAACGCGCTATTGTAGCGTTTTTCAAAAAAATTATCATGACACGGTGATGAAAATTGCAACATGTAAAGAAATTTCTCTTTTAAAAAAGGCTTTATCTTCTTTGTTTTTTCTTTAATATACAATTTAATGAGTTTAAAATATAATGTGCCTAGCGTGCATATCAAAGGGATAATACAATGAAACAAGCCGTCATTGAAGCCACACACAGTTTTTGTGAAACTATTCTATGTGAACTTCCTCAACAAGCAGCCAACCTTGGGCAGTATTTCTATGGCTCCGCCATCTCCATTCTTGAAAATGATGTGGAGCACACATGGTATCTTTTCTTTGAAAAAGCAGTCCTTGATGACATCGCGTACAACCTTCTCTTTGAAGAAAACCTCTGCGAAAATGACTTGGATGACCTTTTAAAAGAGATCGCCAACCAAATTATCGGCTCAGCCAAAGTACTGTTAGAAGAGAAATACCCAAACAACAATTACCACCTCAATGTCCCTGAATTTATGGGCAATGTTTGCGCTCCTTTTCCTATTGAACTTCAAGATGCACACCATTATCTTATTAAAAACAGCACCTTTGTCATTGCGCGTTAAGCTTTTGATGTAAACAAACGAAACGTCTCTTAAACAAACATACTGTTTTTTATACCCAACTCTTTTTCTTAAGTCACCTCTTTGTCTAGTTCTGTATAATCAACTTCTTTTAATTGTTTACCATTGTCTGTGGGGGTGCCGAACGTATGGCTGAGATAATACCCCAAGAAGTCATTAATGTGGCTTCACGAACCTGATCTGGGTAATGCCAGCGTAGGAAATAAGGAGATAAACACATGTCTAAAGTCCTCGATAATCTTGAAAAAATAGATTCATCTTACATTCAAAACTTCCCAAGCTCTAAGAAAATTTACATCCAAGGCTCGCGCTCTGACATTCAAGTCCCGATGCGTGAAATCACCCTCAGCCCTACTTCGCTTCGCGATGGCACCTTTGAGGAAAACCCACCGCTTCATGTTTATGACACCTCAGGTGTTTACACCGACCCAAACGTTAAAATCGACTTGCATCAAGGTTTAAAACCCATTCGTGCCAAATGGATAGAAGAAAGAGGCGACACCGAACAATTAGCCGATTTTAGCTCAATCTATTTTCATAAACGCCATGATGATGCGGAGCTTAATGCCCTTCGCTTCCCTAACCTTAAAAAACCACGCCGTGCACTAAGTGGCAAAAACATCACTCAAATGCACTACGCAAGAGCAGGCATCGTCACGCCTGAGATGGAGTATGTTGCCATTCGTGAAAACTGCAATCTTGAAGAGGCACGCAAAAACAAACTTTTAGGGGCTCAACACAAAGGTGAGCATTTTGGGGCAAACTTACCAGAGGTTTACACCGCAGAATTTGTACGCCAAGAGATCGCCGCAGGTCGTGCTGTTCTTCCTCTCAATGTCAATCACCCCGAAGCCGAACCGATGATCATCGGACGCAATTTCATGGTCAAAATCAACGCCAACATCGGCAACTCCGCCACCACCTCATCCATCGAAGAAGAGGTTGAGAAAATGCTTTGGTCAACGAGATGGGGTGGCGACACCGTGATGGACTTGTCTACGGGAAAAAACATCCATGAAACCAGAGAGTGGATACTTCGAAACTCTGCTGTGCCGATTGGAACCGTGCCGATTTACCAAGCGCTAGAGAAAGTAAACGGCATCGCCGAAGACCTTACGTGGGAAGTGTTCCGTGACACACTCATCGAGCAAGCCGAGCAAGGTGTGGACTACTTCACCATTCACGCAGGTGTTCGTCTCGCTTACGTTCCTATGACGGCAAAACGCCTTACAGGCATCGTCTCACGCGGTGGTAGCATCATGGCAAAATGGTGTCTACACCACCACAAAGAAAACTTCCTCTATACCCATTTTGAAGAGATCTGCGACATCATGAAAGCCTACGATGTGGCGTTTTCACTAGGGGATGGCTTGCGCCCTGGTTCCCTCTACGATGCCAACGATGAAGCGCAATTTGCGGAACTTGAAACTTTGGGAGAACTCACCAAAATCGCATGGAAACACGACGTGCAAGTGATGATAGAAGGACCTGGTCACGTGCCAATGCAGATGATCAAAGAGAACATGACCAAAGAGTTAGAAGACTGCTTTGAAGCACCCTTCTACACACTTGGACCCTTGGTTACCGACATTGCCCCAGGCTACGACCACATCACGTCCGCCATCGGCGCAGCACAAATCGGCTGGTACGGTACAGCGATGCTCTGCTACGTCACACCAAAAGAGCACTTAGGCTTGCCAAACCGTGAAGACGTGAAAGAAGGCATCATCGCCTACAAAATCGCCGCTCATGCCGCCGACCTCGCCAAAGGCTTCCCGGGTGCTCAAATCCGTGACAACGCGATGAGTAAAGCCCGTTTTGAGTTTAGATGGTACGACCAGTTTAACATCGGCTTCGACCCAGACCGCGCTCGTGAATACCACGACAAAACACTCCCAGTCGAAAGTGCGAAAGTCGCGCATTTTTGCTCCATGTGTGGCCCAAAATTTTGCTCGATGAAAATTTCACAAGATGTTCGTGACTATGCCGCTAAAATCGGTACCGATGATGTGAGTATTGCGCTTAAAAAAGGTTTAGAAGAACAAGCAGAACACTTTAAAGAGAGTGGTGGACAGATTTACATGTAAAGCGTTTTAGCCCTTGAAAGAGAGGGCTAAATTTCTCTATCTCTAAGTTTGTATACCATTAAAACAGTTTTTCATGTAAAGATTCATGAAAGTGAAAAAGAAAAACTATTTAAAAAAGCCTATTTCTTTTTCTAGCTTTTTGTCCACGTTAAGCCAAAAGATTCATACAATTCTGGTGTATCATCAATATCTCCAACTGAGAGTGTCAGTTGATACTCACATCCCATAAGCATTTCTTTTAAATCTTCAGGTATTTTGTCAATTCTTGGTAACCATTCTTCCAAAATCATAGGATTCTTTTTATCTTCACGCTCTAAAAAAAATGTTTCATTTTTTTTAATAAGAACCCCTGAAAATACAGCTACTTCATCTTCTCCATTTTCATCTTTGCTCCACAGAATAAGAGCTAATGTTTTATTTAGACTAATCAATCACAATTCCTTTGTAAGATAACTATTGTAGAGAGATAAGGGTCAGGGGGCTAAACTTTTAACTTTTAGACATTAACCCTCTATTTTTTGCGTTAAATTTTAGCTAAATTTTGCATAGAAAGCTTTACTTCACCCCATGGTGCGGATTCTCCCCTGTTCGCTCAACCAGTTCATCCATATGCTCTCCACCCACAAAATAGGCTTTCCCAAACCCAAAGGTCGCTTCGCCATACGTCACGTTGAACTCGTAGAGGTTAAAGTCTGTCATCTTTTTCAAAGTTGCGACCATCTTGGCATCAAACTTTTTCGCAAACAGTTCTAAGACTGTTTCAAAACGCTCGCTTGCACGTTCTATCTTTTGGCTATCGCATTGCAAACTCACACGTTTTCGTGCAAAGAGGTTTTCTGTTTTACTCTCGTCTTCGACAAAAAAGAGTGAAGCTTTAGGATTTTTTTGAAGGTTTTTAGCATGGGTGGCAATGTCGGAGATGTAAACATAAAAACGGTTGTTATCGTAAATGTAAGGTGCATACGAAGAAAAAGGGTGGTTGTTTTTATCAAGTGTGCCGATGATGGCGGTTTGAATATTTGCTATAAAATCTTTCATGGAGTCTCTTTTTTGGTTTAGTCTACCATGAAGGCGTTAAAAATCTACTCCAAAATCGTAATTAACGCTTCAAACTAAGCTTGCCTCTTTCGAGGCAAACCTTGTTATAACCAAGAGGGTTTTGACGCAGCAGGCAGTCCATCGGTTTCTGTAAAACCTTCAAGAGTGTTGGCTTTGGCTTGAACACAGATAAAACGAAGAGAGCTTGTATCGCCCGCTTTAATACAGCGTTCTCCTTTAGGGTCTATACGAAAGGCATCGCCCTCTTTGATTTCAAACTCATCGCCATCAATAAATAAAAAGCCTTTTCCACTGAGCACCACATAAATCTCTTCATTGTTTTTGTGCGTATGTACAAAAGGAACACTCACACCTGCTGGCAGTTCATTGACAGAGACTTCTGCACCTGTGAGCGCTAATGTATCGTGCAGTACAACGCGACCCAGTGATTGGATATCTCCGCATGAGATAACTTTATAATTTTGTCCTAACTTTTCCATTTTTTTTCCTTTTTTGATTGTTTATTTTTATGTAACATGTCATTTCAAACGATAGCAATACTTTAGACAAACCTCCTCAGTGTAATGAATATAATTAATTCGATATCTAACTATATAAACAAATGTTTATTCTTTCTTTTCAAAATTAACAATGGCTTTTTCAAGCAATATTTCTAACAATAACGCCTCTTCTTCACGAAGCCCAGCGTAGGCTAAGGCGTTTAGGTCTTGCGAAATAGCTTCAAACATCGGCTGAAGTTCAAACCCTTTTTCAGTGAGTGAAACCATAGTAAACCTCGCATCAACGTCTGATTTGATGCGTTGAACATAGCCACTCTTTTCGAGTTTTTCAACCAGAACCGTTACCGTTGGCTTTGTTCTATGAATTTTCTTTGCAATTTCACCCATCTCATAGGCGTTACCATCAAAGAGTAGACTCAAGATATCTCCATGACTGGGTGCGATATCGGAAAGTTCATATTTTTTAAGTTCAGCAATAATAAATTTATTGGCTTTCTCAGCAAGTCTGCTTGAAAGCGCTATGAGTCTTTGATTTTTCATAAGCAGCATTATAATTAGATATCTAATTAATGTCAAGTGTCCCATTTTGTAAAATGCTGCAAAGATATTTTTATTTTGCGTTACAATATCCTTTTTAAAATCTTTCCTGTAAAGCTTTACCATGAACATAGCGCTTTCCATCCTTGCCATTTATGTTTTCATCTTACTCGGCTACATCGCCAAAAAGATTTTCAAAGAAGAGCTAGCTGAGCGAGGTATGGTCATTCTCTCGGTCTATTTTTTGCATCCTATCTTTTCATTTTGGGGGCTTTCCACCAAACCAATGAGTTTAGAGCTGTTGCAAGTGCCTTTTTACTATGTACTTTTTTCACTGCTTACCATTGCAGTGGGATTTATTTTTGCGAGAATGTTTTTTGATGATGTGAAAGAACGCTCTATCATGACGATTGCCGCGGCGATTAACAACACGGGAAATTTGGGCATACCTCTTGGCATTGCCATCTTTGGGCAAGAGTCCATCATCTACACCAGCATGATGAGTGTCGCCAATACCCTTATGACGTATACCTTGGGTGTATTTTTTTACTCAGCGGGGACATCAAGCATGAAGCAGGCGTTTTTAAATATCTTCAAACTGCCCGTCATCTGGGCAGCGATGTTTGCCCTTGGACTTAACTTTGCAGGCATCGTGATACACCCTACCCTCTTCAAGTCTCTGGAGATGGGCGCATACTGTATGGTGGTGCTTCAGCTCATTGTGTTTGGGATGTACCTTTACAACATGAAGCTGGGTGAGCTCAACTACAAACTACTCTTACATGTTCACCTTATCAAATTTGTCATCATGCCCATCATTACGGTGTGGTTGCTCTTTTTTGTGCTTCCATTAGAACCCTTTGTCGCTTCCGTACTTTTTTTAGAACTTATCGTGCCACTGGCTGTCACTAACGTGAACATTTCAGCACTCTATGACTGCAAGCCTGTGGATGTAGCAAGCCTTATACTCTTTACATCACTTCTGTTTATACCCTTTTTGCTGATCGTCAGTTACGCACTCTCTTACTTTGGCATTGCGCATTTGGGTTAAACTTTTTGGTACAGATGGGTGATTTTCACATAGTCGTAAAAGTCGCTTAAAAGCAAGTAGCGCATACCAATGTCAGAAAAGCGTTTCAGCACAACTGTATCACCTGTGTTGTAAAGGTTTGCAACATCTAAAAATTCGTGTGGATAACGCTTTTTCTCAAACGGATACTCCGAAAAACACTTCATAAAGTTTTCAAAAAGATTGTTGATGATGAGCTCTTTAGCTGGGCTTGGATGATGCAGATAGTCTTTGACTTTTTCAAACTCTTTGCAGATGTACTCTAAGCATTGTTGCATGAATCACTGCTTAAACAGGCGTTAATGTGCTCAGGTGTTGGCATGGAAATCTTTAAAAGGGTATTGAGCTTTAGAATGTCAAAACCACACAGTTTGACTTCACCGATTTGCAACAGTGGACGACGAATCAGAATGGGTGTTTTTATCATCGCCTCAATAAGGCTCTCTTTGGTGTAATCCTCAAGGTTAAATGTTCCATCTTTAAGTTGTGGCGCGAAGGGATTTATCATCTCTTTGGGAGTCAAATCTTTAAAAAACGCTTCCAAAGTTGGTTGATCCCACATCGTATCTAGGATGCTTCGTACCTCAAGGCTCACACCATGCTCTCTCAGCAGTGCCTTTTGACGGGCATTCCCACTACACCCTGTTTTCTCATAAAAAATCACTTTAGACGTTGAGAACGATAGCACATGTGCTCCTTTTTAGCTTATCTTTGCAAAAGATATACCAAAGCTCTTCATCTCTTATGATACCATATCGAAACAAGAAAGAAAGAGGAATGTATGAAGTTAATATCGTGGAATGTCAATGGCATTCGTGCTGTTGCGAGTAAAAATGCGTTTGCGTGGGTAGATGAAATAAAACCCGATGTGCTCTGTTTGCAAGAGATCAAAGCAGAAGCCCATCAGATTCCTGAGTCACTGTTTACGCATACTTTTACATGTCAACACATCAACTCTGCGAGCAAAAAAGGCTACTCGGGTACGATGAGCTTTTCCACACGCATGTTTGATAAAACCGATACCGCTTGGCACATTGACCATACACAAGAAGGGCGCATTTTGGAGCATCACTTTGGCGATGTTGTTTTGTTCAATGTCTATTTTCCTAATGGGCAGCAAAGTGAAGAACGCCTTGTCCATAAAATGAAGTTTTACAGAGACTTTTTAGCGCACTGTGAAGCATTGCGACAAGAGGGCAAAGGCATCATCATCTGTGGCGATGTTAATACCGCACATCGTGAAATAGACCTCACACACCCCAAAGCCAATGAAGACACCTCAGGCTTTTTACCCATTGAGCGTGCATGGATAGACACACTTTTAGATAAAGGCTATATCGATACCTTTAGACATATCCACGGCGATAAAACAGAGTGTTACTCGTGGTGGTCATACCGAGCGGGGGCGAGAGAGCGAAATGTGGGATGGAGAATTGACTACTTTTTTATCTCTAAAGAGCTAGAAGGACGTTTAAAAGATGCGTTTATTTTACCGCATATTTATGGTTCTGACCATTGTCCTGTGGGCATAGAGTTGGAGTGTTAGCTCCTGTGCTAGGAGCTAACAAAGTATCACTCTTGCCACTTCACTTTTAAAGGAGCACGGCGATACACAGGGCTTTGCCCATAATGCGTTGCAAGATAGCTGATGATAAGAGGCTCATCCGAACCCAAATCCCAAAGACCTTGATTTTTCTGCATATATCGGATCGCATCTTTCCAATACTTCTCATTACCGCGATTTTGAGTGACCAGTGTCGCACTGTGACATGCCACTGTACAGTTAGCTTTGACGATCTCAAAGCCTTCGGCAATGACCAGTCCCGTCTCTTTATCGACAGCTAGTTTTTTAGTCGCTTTTGCTTCTGCCTTTTCTGTCTTTGCAGGCTCAGACTTTACAGGAGCAAGCTGTGACTCTTCTTTAGACGCACAGCCTAAGACTAAAAGCCCGATGAAGATCAGCAGGCTTGTTGTTATTTTTCCCATCTGGTCTCCTTTTAGACGATCTTAACAGCGATGCGGTGCGTTGCATTGTTGAGATAGCCTTTAGGATTCCAACCTGGAATGACCATCGGTTGAGAAACACCTTTTTTATCAACAGCGCGCGCCCAAAGCTCGTAGTAGCCTTTGGAAGGAAATTTGAGATTGGCACTGAAGCGTTGCCATGCAAATTTGTTAACAGGTTTTTTAAGATTGGCTTTGATCCATGTTGCCCCAAAATCAATGGAAACAAACACCTCTTTGACATCACCGATGCCACTCCATGCGTTGCCTCGAATTTCGACTTTGTCACCAAACGTAAACTTTGCGCCTGACGCAGGGTACGTGATGAGCGATTTGATCGGCATCTCTTCGATGACACACATATTGCTGTTAGGAACATCGCTTGCTGGCTCCACAGGTGCGCAAGGATTGCGGTAGTCATCCACCATTTTTGGACCATCATGCACTTTATTGCGTACGACTATGCGGTTTAGCCACTTACCACTGACAGACGCTGGATAACCAGGGATGACAAGGCGCAGAGGATAGCCATTTTGGAGTGGCAATGGTGCTCCGTTCATCTCCCAGACAATCAAAGCATCCTCTTGCAACGCTTTTTTAATCGGCACACCTCTAGAAATAGGCACTTTGGTAGCATCACCACTTAAATGGGGGTCAGAGCCGTAATAGCCAATGTACACAGCATCATTTTTCAGCCCAACATGCTCGAGTACATCTTTGAGACGCACGCCTGTCCATGAAGGACAACCCACTCCTCCGAGTGTCCATTGATTGCCTTTGGCAGGAGGGTTAAACTCCGCTCTTCCATTGCCACCACATTCAATGACCAAATTGCTGGTGTAGTTTTTGAACTTACTTTTAAGCTCTGCAATCGTAAACGTCACCGTACGTTTGGTTGACTCACTTTCCCTCGCAGGAGAATTTGGACTCACTTCAGAACCAATAGTCAGCGTCCAAGTAGAAGCGTCTATGTTGGTTGGAACCAAACCATTGTTACGAATGAACATCAAATCGTTTGGTGTTACTTCGCTATCCAAAAGGTGGGGCGGTGTTTCAGCCACAACTGGCTTGTCACCAAGAACCACCAACTCCAAACTCTTACCAGGGATGTTTAGCTCCGCCATAGAGGGTGCAGCCATAGCTACGGGGATCAAACCTCCTGGAAGGTTACGCACAAAAGGGATTTCACTCCCAACGGCAGTCATGAGGGCAAGAATGCCACTCTTCTTAAAAAAGCCACGTCGATCGAGGGATGCGTTTTGACTCATATGTTCTCCTTGTTGTCAACAAAATGGGGATACCTGAGCATTATAGTTTGGTATAAACAAAAGCAATGCTCGTTTTTTGAGTCAACTCAATAATTTAAGATATTTTTTTGTTATCACAAAAAAGACACACTCTATAGCTATAAAACAGCTTAATAAACAATTTAAACAAAATAAACTATAATAAGGCGTATATACCAAGGTTTGGAAGAGTTTTTGCTTACATGGGTTAACTCATCTTTAAAGGAATGACATTGGACGCAGTCGATCAAGAATATGTCGCACGCAAACTTCTCTCGGGGTTTGAAAATCTTTTAGACATTAGTGTTGACTTTGTGGCAGAACTCGATTCAACGCCTTCTTAAACTTGAAAAAGGCTCTGTTATCGACCTTGAAAAACCAGCAGGTGAAAGTGTTGAGCTCTACATCAACAATAAAATCTTTGGTAAAGGAGAAGTCATGGTCTATGAGAAAAACCTTGCCATCCGTATCAATGAAATCCTAGACTCTAAAACCGTCATCCAATACTTTAAAAAAGAGAATGTATGAGAATTTTCTTCGCACTCTTCGTATTATGGTCATGCGTCAATGCTTCTAATTTATTAACCTACAATGTGTATGAGCGAAGTGATCGTGTCGATATCATGCTTTCGTTTGATGCTCCACATGAAGGTGGAATTTCTCAAAAAAATGATGCAACATCTATTACCCTAACCATTAATGATCTTGGTTACGATAAGATGATTGAAAAGAGTATCAACTCAAACATTATCCAAGAACTCACCATCATCCCTGAAAAAAACAACACCCTTAAAGTCGTGCTCAAAAGCGATAAAAAAGTAAGTGTCGTTGCTTCTAAAACAGTCGATGGCTTTGGTCTTCGTATTCGTAGTAGCATCATGCAAGCACCTGTGCAGAGCGCATCAGAAACAGTCAGTGCATCATCACTTCCTGCTACTGCTTCTTCTACTGACTTTGTCGACACACGCTATATCATTGTAATTGTTATTTTGCTTTTCTTAGTTGTTTTGATGCTCTGGATCAAAAAACGCTTAGGCATTCAAACCATTAAACCTGCATCTGCTGCTTCAAATGGTGGGGGTAAATCATGGCTCTTCAACCCAAAAACAGGTTCTCAACAAGAAGTGAATGTCTTGCATAAAAAACAGATTGACAACCAAAACAGCGTCGTTTTATTTGAATATGGCACCATCAAATACCTTGTTATGACGGGAAACTCCAACGTTCTTTTAGAAAAGTTTCAAAATGGAGAAGTCAAAGATGACAACGATTTTGAAAAGGTTTTTGAGGAAAATCGCAGACGTTTGGATGACTACCTTAAACTTCAAGACAATAAACTCAGCACCTATAAAAATAAAGCCTCAGCAGACTACACTCCCATAGATGAGATGCGTTAAGACCTTATGACCATCGCCATCTCCATCTTGTCCATTTACGCCTTTATTTTGCTTGGATTTATGGCAAAGAGAATGCTCAAAGAGGAGATGAATGAAAAAGGGATGATTCTTCTCTCCATCTACTTCCTACAACCGATGCTCTCGTTTTGGGGGCTATCTAGCAAACCTATTGATTTTTCACTTTTACAAGCACCTTTTTGGTATGTATGTATTTCTCTCATTTGTGTACTTATCAGCTCCGTAATTGCCTTTATCTTCTTTAAAGAGGACATAAAAGAAAAATCGATCATCACGATCTGTGTCATCATTGGCAATACGGGTAATCTTGGTATTCCTTTAGGTATCGCACTCTTTGGAGATGCTTCTATCATATACATGAGCATGATCAATATCACCAATGTTTTTATCGTTTATACGTTAGGTGTCTTTTTCTATTCCCGTGGTAACTTTAGCATCAAACAATCGCTCTTTAACATCGTAAAATTACCTGTGATCTGGTTTGCCTCTTTAGCGCTTTTGATGAATATTTTTGAGATCAAACTTCACCCTGCAATGAAAGTTCCTTTAGAGATGGGAGCGTACTGTACCATGGTTATTCAATTGGTCATTTTTGGTATGTATCTTTACAACATCAAACTTCGCAGTATCAATTATAAATTGCTTTTACATGTCAGTTTTATTAAGTTTTGTATTACACCACTGATTGCGGGCTGGATTCTTTATGGTTTACTCGATTTAGAACCAATGGTAGCAACACTTATCTTCATTGAGCTTATTGTGCCGCTAGCCGTCACCAATGTCAATTTAGCCGCCTTGTATGAATGTAAACCCTTAGATGTGACGGTATTGGTCTTTTTTACCTCGTTGGTCTTTATCCCTTTCTTTATTTTGATTAGCAACCTTTTAAACTATCTGCACATCGTGAGTATGCCATGAATATCAATGATAAAGACGCTAGAGTCAAATACATCAGAGCCTTAGAGCGCTTTTTAGGCAGTTGTGTCAGTGCACTTAAAAATGAAAACTTTGACTTTGCACTCTTTGTCAAACGTGCCGAAAAAGGGCTTAAAACTTTAAAGAAAGTAGACCCTATCAGACTTGATTCGACCTATACCAATGGACTGCAAAATTATGCCACTCTCGTTTCAAATAGCATTGCAAACCTAGAAGGTGTAGACATTGAAGAGACACACAAACGCCTCTTAAAAGAGGCTAATTTGTTAGAGAAAGAGAAATATCGGGGAAGTTATAAAAAAGATAAGCATAAAGCACAAGGCTTTAATGACGGTTATTGAGCGAAAAAAGTAGCGATCGTTTCTCGCATAAGCGCATCATCTTCGATACGGTTTATTTTGTCTCTAAACTCAGAAGCTTCACGAAACCCTTTCGAATAGGTATGCAAATGCTTACGAAAAATGGAGTGCCCTTTTTCTCCATAAAAATCCACCATAGCATCGAAGTGTTCTAGGACAATTTCTAAAATCTTTGTTTTTTCAACGTGTACCAGCTCATTTTGAATTTGATAAAAAATCCACGGATTGCCCACAGCACCTCGCCCTATCATCAAGTTCTTACAGCCTGTTACCTCTTTAACATGCAATGCTTTTTCATAGCTGGTAATGTCGCCATTGGCAATGAGAGGAATGCTTACAGCCTCACGTGCCCTTGCGATAGCTTGGTAGTCCACTTCTGCTTTATACGCTCCTGCACGCGTTCGCCCGTGCATACTCATAAAATCCACACCTGCACTTTCACACGCTTTAGCGATCTCTTCAGGAATTTTAGTGGTAAAACCAAGGCGTACTTTGGCACTGGTATAGCGTTTGTTGGAATACTTTTTAATGGTCTCAATAATCTTTTGCATATGCGGAAGATTAAGAAGCAAGGATGAGCCTGCTTCTTGCGAGATAATCTTAGGTACAGGACAACCACAATTAAGATCGATCCCATCAATGCCCTCAATATCATTGAGAACCAAAACAGCCTCTTTGATGGAGTCTAGGTCTGATCCTGCAATTTGAACGATGTAGGGCGTCTCTAAAGGGGATTTGGTAAGCATCTTAAAGGTTTTCTCAGAGCGGTAACGTAAAGCATTCGCACTGATCATCTCAGAAAAGGTAACATCCGCACCAAACTTTTTAACAACAGAACGAAAAGGGAGGTCCGTAAAGCCAGCAAGGGGAGCGAGCGCTAAAATGCCTCGCTCAAAGTCTATTTCGTGAATCATAAACGCAAAAATTTGTCGATATCGATACTTTTACCATGGTCTCTAAGGAACATAATGGTTTTAAACTTGACAAAATCTTCAGGATCGGAGTTGAGTAATAGTTCACGAATTTTATCGATCATTTGAAGGTCGTAAAGGACATAGAGGTACGCGTCAGCGGCGACATTACCTTTTGAGTTATAGAGTTTTTCAAACAGTGCAATGAGTGCATCTGGGCTGAGTTTAATTTTAATTTCACGTGCAAGTTCAAGATAATCTGCACGATCTGCATTGAATTGCTCTAAGATATCTTCAATGGATTTGATATCCATATCAAAACTATCATCCGCATCCAAGTAACGTTCCATCATGCGGCGGAACGTGCGTTTATCTTGAGGAAAGTCATAACGTTTAATTTCATTGAAACTTGCAAAATCAAGTAGTGCATCATACGCTTTAAGGCAGAGTTCGCTTTCAAGTTCTTTACAGTTTTTAAGCACCTCAAGTGCAAAGCGAGGCTCTATTTTAAGGCGATTGATACTGTTTTGAATCACAAGAGGATTTGTTTTAGCCAATCTATATTTTTTGAGATCTTCATAGTTTCCATTCGCAACGCTCACAGCAACAGCACACGCATTCGCGACATCTTCTTCAATAAACGATGTTGGCAATGTTGCATCAAAACGCATACTTTGAAGCACCTTACCTGCAAATTTAAAACCATCTGTTTTATAAGAAGTGGTTACCTCTTCTCCTAAAATACGGTTTTTAGCAGCTTCTTGAAACAGTTCAATATCTTTTTTCAAAGCTCTTTTGTATAAGAAATCTTTGAAGTTATAAAATACTAAATGCCCGATGGAAGCTATCGCCAATAGTAAAACAGGAACAACCATCCAAAACGCTATAGGAAGGGTCAATGAGAGACCAAACAATTCAAGTGTATAACTCTCGCCGTTAAAACTATAAACATACAGTCCAATGGCTAACATATAAATTAGTGTTACAATGATATAGCGTTTGATTCCCATTTGGTTGTCCTACCTACTTATTTTTTGCTGATTTTTCAATGATCTCACGGCACACAATACAATATCTTGCATGTGGCTTTACTTTGAGGCGTTGAAAACCTATCTCTTCTTCACACATCTCACAAATACCATAACTACCGTTTCTGATCTTGTTGATAGCAAACTCAATTTCATTGAGTTCTTTCATCTGTTGTGCACTAATAGCCTGCTCAATCATACGATCGGTACTTATAGAAGCGTGGTCTGCCTCATCACCGACATCGGTATCTTTAAGGTCTTCGATTTCTCGCATCGAGTCTTCGATATTTTTTTTGATTTGGACTCTTCTCTCTTTGAGAATGTCCTCAAAATGCTTTAATTCGTGCTCTCTCATCCTTTGTTTCCTTTACAAAAAATTGACCTAAAATTGCCCTGCATTATAATCAACTATTTATGATAGGGATGGTTGTTTTTTATACACAATCCCCGATAAATCTGCTCAAATAAAACCACCTTAGCGATTTTGTGCGCATATGTTAATCTACTTAAACTTATAATCTTTTGAGTTTTACCTAAAAAGAGCTCATCAAACCCAAAAGCACCGCCAATAAAAAAATTAATACTCACATCTTGGTCAAAAAGCGCGCTAAATTGCTCACTGCTTAATTGTTCACCTTGAACATCTAAGGCTACATTGTACCCTTTTAAATGAGGTTCATAGGCTTTTGTATAAGAAGCACGCGCCTCTTTTTCACCAATCATTTGTGCTGAGGCAATCTGTTTATTAAAGATCTTGATCTCTTCGACTTTTGCGAAGCGAGAGATCATTTTGGTGTATTCGTTTGCGATAGCCTCAAGTGACTTATCGCTACTTTTTTCGATCGTAAAGACCTTTACATTCATGCTTTGAGTCTTAACTCAAATGCATCATTCTTGCAATTCTCACCCAAAAGCTTCAATAAATCGGCAACGACTTTTTTCATATCGGTACGTGTAACGATCATATCAATTAAACCATGTTCCAACAAAAACTCTGCTTTTTGGAATCCTTCTGGTAAATCGGCACCAATGGTCTGTTTAATAACCCTCTGCCCTGCAAATCCTACAAGAGCACCAGGTTCTGCCATGATGATATCACCCAAGAAAGCAAACGATGCACTGACCCCGCCCATGGTTGGATCGGTAAGAATAGAAATATAAGGTAATTTTGCTTCTGCTAGCTTTGCAAGAGCCGCTGATGTTTTAGACATTTGAAGCAAAGAGAACGTACTTTCTTGCATACGAGCACCACCGCTGGCACTTACAATAATTAAGCCCTCTTTATTGGCCATAGCACGATTAATAGCACGTACAATCTTTTCACCCTCAACAGAACCTAAACTTCCGCCCATAAAGGCAAAGTCAAAGACAACTATTTGGGCATTTACACCATCAATACTGCATGAACCACAAACCACAGAAGAGTTTTTGCCTGTTTTTTCTTGCGCCTCTTCAATACGTTTCTTATAGGATTTTTTATCCACAAATTTCAGGGGATCAATTGGTATTAAATTGGTATCAAACTCAATAAAACTTCCCTCATCAGAAAGCTGTTCAATGCGTTGCTTCGCAGAGATACGCATATGGAAACCACATTTAGGGCAGACATTGAAACGTTGTTCGATCTCTTTGTAATACATTAAAGATTGACACGCACTGCACTTAACCCAGTGGCTTGGAGCTTCAAACATCGTGTGCATAGGCAAGAGAGAGGGCAAAAGCACCAGGAGAGCGGTATTTAATTTTGGCATTTTGTAGTTTAATATGCGCATGTTTTGAACAATATGACCGCTCAAAAATTCCTACCTTTGAGAAAGGGTTGCACACAACCGCAACAGAGTTATTTTCTCCAATTTTACTGTGGCGTAAACCTTTTTCATCTTTGATAAAAACATCACCATTGGCAAGATTGGTAATGATTGCTTTGGTGCATACGTCATTTTCAAAATAAGCAATGGAAGTTCCATAGTAAGGAAGGTGGGAAAGAAGATTATCACTACCATCAATAGGATCAAGAATAATACGTGCTTGAAGGTTGGGGCTTGGGATCACCCCACTCTCTTCAGAAAGAATTTCGCCAAAAGGCAAGAGATATTTTATAAAAATTTGCTCCGCCTCAAGATCAATGCCAGCACTATGATCGCCTCCAGCACCAATGTCGAAGGAATGGTGATGTGAATCCTCCAATCCTTTGACATGCAAAAGCTCAAATATCTCAAGATTTGCCCTGAGTGCGGCTTCTATAAAACTCACACGTAACTCATTATCCAAGCAATTTTTTAATAATGTTAAGCGCGGCTTCTTTACCCTCTTTTGCAGCCGTTACCACAAGGTCAGAGCCTCGTTTACAATCTCCGCCTGCATACACACCCGATTTGGTTGTTTGGTATTCATGGTTGACAACGATACAGCCTGATTTATTGACCTCAATGCCATTTTCCGCTAAGAAAGTTGGAACAGTGGGTGTAAAACCAAGTGCAAAAATGATGACATCAGCATCCACTCTAAAATCACCACCTTTAACAATCTCTACGCATTGACGGCAACTGGCATCTTTTGCACCTAAAATCGTTTTGTGCATATCGATACCAATAACCTGACCTTCAGAGTTCACTAAAATCTCTTTAGGAGTTACGTTATAGACAAACTCTGCACCCTCTTCAATCGCATTTTTAAACTCTTTTTTAGAGCCTGGCATATTGTATTTATCGCGTCTGTAAAGACAGGTGACACTTTTAGCCCCTTCACGAATGGATGTTCTAAGACAATCCATCGCGGTGTCACCACCACCGATAACCACAACATTTTTATTTTTTACTTCAAATTTTTTATCGTAGCTCTCACTGAAAAGTTTTTTCTGGATAGAACGTAGAAAATCAATCGCCATAAAAACACCTTGCGCGTTTTCATTGGCAACGTTTGCTTTACGTGGGCTCTCTGCCCCAATGCTTAAGAAGAGTGCATCGTGGCTATGTGCG
Organism: Pseudomonadota bacterium; assembly: GCA_017860615.1. Taxonomy (GTDB): domain Bacteria; phylum Campylobacterota; class Campylobacteria; order Campylobacterales; family Sulfurospirillaceae; genus Sulfurospirillum. The sequence continues at coordinate 300,462 of JAGDMU010000005.1, forward strand.
ATCTCATCAAAGCTCACATCTTTGCCAACATTCGTATTGACATGCAGATCCATTCCCGCTTCTTGAAGCCATCTGACACGGCGGGCAACCACATCTTTATCGAGTTTGAAACCTGGGATTCCATACGTTAAAAGACCACCTGCTTTGTTTTGCCTGTCATACATGCTAACTGCAATACCTGCACGTAAAAGATAGGTTGCACAGGCAAGCCCCGCAGGACCTGCGCCAATAACGGCCACTTTTTTCTTGGTTGTGATGCCAGGAAAAGCGGGTTTGAGTCCTTTTTTAAAGCCCTCTTCGGAGATAAACGTTTCAATCGCACCAATGGTAATCGCACCATGTCCATCATTGAGTGTACAATCACCCTCACAAAGGCGATCTTGAGGGCAAATGCGTCCTGTGATTTCAGGATATGGATTGCTCTCATTGGAAAGATTAAACGCAAGCTCTCGCTTCATAGCACTGGTAGCTTTAAGCCAAAAAGGAATGTAATTATGCAAAGGGCATTTACTATGGCAAAAAGGATCACCACATTGAATACAACGATCGGCTTGAGAAGATGCATCTTCTTTACTAAAAATTTCGTAAATCTCTTTAAAATCTTTAACTCTATCGCCAGTTGAGCGCTTTCTTGGCTCATATCTCTCTTCATTGACAAAATTTTGCATCTTAGTCTCCTTGCTCTGGATTGAGTGGCACCTTCGTCATATCTTTAGGTCGCACTATCCAAAAATCTCTTACCGCATGGCGGAAATTCTCTAAAATTTGTGTCGCTTTAAAGCTTGCTGTCTCATTAATATGGGTTCGTAAAAGTCGTTTTAAGAAGTGACGTGCTTCATCCATATCATCGGTGTCAATACGCTCTGCAATAACCAATTCTTGGTTGAGTTTATCGATAAAATCACGTGTTTCATCATACACAAATGCCACACCACCTGTCATACCAGCACCAAAGTTAACACCTGTATTTCCAAGGATCGCAACCACACCGCCAGTCATGTATTCACATGCATGATCTCCCGTTCCTTCAACGACAGCCGTAGCACCAGAATTTCTGACACAGAAACGTTCCCCAACATTACCAGCAACGTAAAGCTTACCACCCGTCGCACCATACAAACACGTATTACCAGCACATGAATAATCTCGTCCTTGGTGTTTTGGAGCAATAACAATTTTACCGCCATTCATACCTTTACCAACATAGTCGTTCGCTGTACCTTTAAGGTTAATCGTAATGCCATTTGCAAGGAATGCACCCAGTGATTGACCTGCTACGCCATTGAGTCTAAAGATGATGCTATCATCTTTGAGCCCTTTGTTACCATAAAATTTTGCAATCTCACCACTGATGAGTGTTCCAAAACTTCGGTTAGTATTGCAAATACTTTTGTGCAATACAATTTTTTCATCTGGATTTTCGATCACTTTATAGATGTCTTTTAAAATCTCTTTTTCAAACTCATTTTTATCAAAAGGATCATTTGACTTACCATTGTGCGTATCAGGACCTTCTAATCGCATCAGTACGGATGAGAAATCAAATTTTTTCGCAAATGCATCATCAATGACGCTTAGAAGATCACTGCGTCCAATAATCTCTTCCATATGCGTGTACCCAAGATATGCAAGAATTTCTCTTACATCTTCCGCTAAAAGAGTAAAGAAGTTGATGAGTTTATCCACCGTTCCTACAAAATGCTCTCTAAGCTTCTCATCTTGTGTTGCCACACCCACGGAACAGCGGTTTAAGTGACATACACGAAGTACTTTACAACCGATGATGGTTAAAGAGAGTGTTCCAAACGCATAACTCTCAGCGCCCAGTAAAGCCGCCTTAATCACATCAAGTCCTGTTTTAAGACCGCCATCGGTTTGAAGATGGACATTGTCTCTTAGGTGATTGGCTTTAAGCGCATTGTGTGCTTCACTTAATCCAATTTCCCATGGATTTCCCGCAAATTTGATGGATGTTAAAGGTGCAGCACCCGTACCACCGTCACCGCCAGAGATAATGATCTTATCAGCATACGCTTTAGCCACACCTGCTGCAATTGTTCCAACTCCTGCGGTTGAAACCAATTTAACGGTAATAATCGCTTCAGGATTGATCTGTTTCATATCAAAAATGAGCTGTGCCAAATCCTCGATAGAGTAAATATCGTGGTGAGGCGGTGGGGAAATCAGTGTAACACCAGGAATGGTGTAACGTAAACTTGCAATCAGTGGTGTCACTTTATGCCCTGGAAGCTGTCCACCCTCACCTGGTTTTGCACCTTGTGCTACTTTGATTTGAATCTCTGTTGCTGAGCGTAAATACTCAGGTGTGACACCAAAACGACCCGATGCAATCTGTTTAATACGTGAATTTTTATTGGTTTTGAGACGCTCTGGGGCTTCACCACCCTCACCTGAGTTACTCATACCACCGATCTTATTCATCGCTTCACCCAGCGCTTCATGTGCTTCTGGAGAGATAGAACCTAGACTCATAGCCGCCGTTGCAAAACGTTTAAAAATCGCTTCTTTTGATTCAACTTTGTCTAATGCGATTGGCTCACGATCCGATTTGAGTTCAAAGAAGTCACGAATCATCTTAAATCCACGATTGTTCACAAGTTTTGTAAACTCATGGAAATCTTTTTTATCTCCCGTAACGGTTGCTTTATGAATCGCATGAATGGCATGTGGATGATAATCATGGTACTCTTGACCATCAATATACTTGTAAAAACCACCAATTTCAAGTGGGAACAGTTTTTTAGTAATATTCAACTCATACGCATGATGATGATTACGCCCTAAACGCTCTTCAACATCTTCATAACCAAGACCTGGAATCAATGAAATCGCACCATCAAAACACTCATGAACCACATCTTTGCCAAGACCAAGTACATCAAATAGTGCAGAGTTTCGATACGAAGCAATGGTTGCGATACCCATTTTTGACATCACTTTTAAAAGTCCTTGTCCTAAGGCATGGTTAACATTTTTTAGTTTTGTTTTGATCTCATAAGCACCCATTTCGCTCTTTTTGCACTCGTCTAAAACAGTTGCATAGAGTAAATAAGGATAGATAGCACTCGCACCAAAACCGACCATACACGCACACGAATGCGTATCAATCGCTTCTCCCGAAATGGCGACTATGGAAGTCAATGAGCGGACACCCTCATCAAGAAGCACTTGGTTCACGCGACCAATGACCATAATCATCGGCATGGGCTTCAATTTTGCAGTCATACCTCGATCATCAAGGAATATAATGCGAATACCATCATTTTTAACCGCTTGCGCAATGTCATAGGCTAAATCTTCAAGGCTTCCTTTGAGGTTATCTTCAAAAAGTGTTGAAAAATAACGATTTTTATACTCGTCTTTATAACGTGGCTTACTCGGATCTCCAAAAGAGTCTAGTACTTCGTATTTTTCTTGCATCAAGATAGGCGAAATCGATTTAATACGCACCGCATGTCCTGGATTTTCTTCCAAGATATTACGAATTTCACCAAAGCTGGTATTTAAACTCATGACTACTTTTTCGCGAATCGGGTCAATCGGTGGATTGGTAACTTGTGCAAATTTTTGTTTAAAGTAGTCACTAAAATTGCGCTGTACTTTACTAAAGGCTGCCATTGGCGTATCATCACCCATAGAACCAACGCCTTCTTTTCCGTCTTTCATCATCGGCTCAATAACCATATTTTTGACTTCTTGAGTGATGTTGAAATAGCGTTGTTCAAGCTCTAAATTTTCACGTACATAGTCTGTTGTTTTGGAAAAAGGAATGTCGACAAACTCTTGTAAGTAAACAAGTCCTTTGTTCAACCATTCGGTATAGGTATTGGAACTTTTAAGATAGTCGTTGATGTCATCATTTTTCATGATCTTGCCAAATTTAAGATCAAGCCCGATCATCTGACCGCTTTGTAAACGACCACGCTCAATGATGTTATCTTCTTCGATATCTAAAACACCGTACTCAGAAGAGATAATGATGCGATCATCTTTGGTAATGATGTATTTAGCAGGTCTTAGACCATTTCTATCCAAAACACAGGCGATATGACGACCATCGGTTAAAGAGATAGCCGCTGGACCATCCCATGGCTCAAAATTGATACTTGAAAATTCATAAAAAGCACGAAGCTCAGAGTCCATATGCGGTGCATTTTGCCAAGGTGCTGGAATAAGTGAACGAACAGCCTTAAAAAAGTCAAATCCATTAATCAGCATAAATTCAAACATATTGTCTAAACTGGCACTATCGCTCACGTCATTGGTCGTCAATGGATAAAGTTTTTGAAGTTCTTCTTCTGAAAAGATAGCACTTTTCATGCACTCACTTTTCACTTGCGTATAAAAACGATTCGCTGAAATAGAGTTAATCTCACCGTTGTGCGCTAAAGTACGAAACGGTTGTGCCAATTTCCATTTAGGTAAAGTATTGGTTGAAAAGCGTTGGTGAAACAGTGCAAAGGTTGCTTTAAAATCACTGTCGCTTAGATCTGGGAAAAAGGTTTTGATGTAGGTTGGCATCACCAAACCTTTGTACGAAATGACCTTGCTTGAAAAAGAAGCTATGTAAAAATCAGATTCACGTGTAAGTCTTTTTTCAACCATTTTGCGGGTAAGGTATAAAAGTGCTTCAAAACGTTTGGTAGCAACCAAAGATGATGATGTGACAAAGGCTTGAACAATTTGAGGTAAAGAATCAAGTGCCAATTTACCAAGGGCTTTTGTTTTTACAGGAACATCTCTGTACAAAAGAACTTTAAGGTCGTTTTGCTCACAGGTCTCTTCAAAAATTCTTTTTTGTTCATCTGTTGTTAAGAATATCATAGCAACAGCAAACTGTTTTGGAAGATCAATTCCTAGTTTGTGTGCCTCTTTTTTCATGAAATCAACAGGCATGGAGAAAAGGAGTCCACTGCCATCACCACTCTTGCCATCCGCAGCAATAGCACCTCTGTGCATCATTCTTTCTAATGCCGTGATAGCATCTTCGACATTTTCATGGGTTGGAATGTTTTTTATGTTTGCGATTAATCCAAAACCGCAATTGTCTTTAAATCCTGTAATAAGATCCATTTCACAAGCCTTTTGTGGAATTTTCATCAAAATTCTGACGAAATCTGACAAATTTTTAAGCTAAAAGCGAGGGATGATACATTAATAATGCTTATTTTTCAATTAAAGACTGTTTTTCGAGGTTTGAAGCGTTTACTTATCGTAATTTAAATTAATTGTCAATAAATTTTAAAATATAAATTTATTTACTTAATTTTAAAATTTAAGAATAAAAAAATACAGAGATGCTAAAATTCCCTATGCAAGGATACATCATCAATTTGAATCGTGTTAAAGACGAAGATTTAATTGTCACCATTTTAACGCAAAATAGTATTAAAACAGTTTATAGATTTTATGGTGCACGGCATTCTACAATCCACTTAGGCTATAAAATCGATTTTGAGGCCATTCCCTCCCTCAAATCATCCATACCACAGCTTCGCTCAATCATGCACCTTGGAACACCTTGGAACAACTATAGGGAACGTATGCTTATCTGGCAGCCGTTTATTAGACTCTTTTACATGCATCTTAAAGATATTGCCACTATTGATAGTTTCTATTTTGATCTTTTAGAAACGTGCTCATCCATCTGGCAAAAACAAAACCCTAAACGTATTGCCATTGAAGCGTATATCAAACTTTTAACTTATGAGGGAAGATTGCACGATGATTTTATCTGCTTTAACTGTGAAGAAGAAATAGTAGAAGATTTAACACTGATTCGAGCTTTTTTACCTGCACATAAAACATGCGCATGGAATCAAACGTTTGAACTCTTACATGTAAAACAACTTTTTGAAGAACAGAGTACCATAGCACTGGATGATGAACAGATTGATGTGCTATGGAAAATTTTATTGGAAGGGTTTTGATCTTTACACGGATGTTAGGCAAAGCCTAGCATCCTACGCTGCGCTATGCACTGAAGCTTGCTTCTTTCGAAGCAGAACAATCTGTGGACATCTTATTCCGAGACTTACTCTAAAAAGCGTGCATCACTGAAGCTGGATGTTTGGATATTTTCAAATGCTTTTTTGAGTGAGATAAAAAGATCGGGGTTCTCTTTTTCCATACTAATAAGCATCTCTTTCGTTTTGGCGCGCATCACGGGCATTTTAACATCAAAACGCATCGCAGGGCATGCTTCATCTCCAATGATAGGCATCTTCGCATCCGTTGCACAATCGCGCAGTTGACGCTCTCTTACATGAATGAGCGGTCGAATCACCTGTAAGCCATTTTGAGCTCTGTAAATAGGAGGCATCGAGCGGAGTGTTCCATTGTGAGAAAAATTCATAAAAAAACTCTCTACAGCATCGTCCAGATGGTGAGCAAGCGCTAGTTTTGCATAACCATGCTCAAGCGCATAGGTATAAAGAGCGCCACGTCTCATGCGTGAAAAGAAACTGCAAAATGAGGAGTTCTCACGAATTTTATCTTGCGCAAGCTCAAAAATCTTCGTATCCACAATCTCGTGATCGATCTCATGTTCTAAGCAATGATTGTGTAATGTTTGAAGATCCTCACCCATACCATACGCAATGGTGACCGCTTTAAATTCAAAATCAAAGGGGGCAACCCGTTGCATATGTTTTAAAACATGTGCAAGGCTCAGGGAGTCTTTACCACCACTAAGACCTAGCAAAATTTTATCACCCTCATTTATGAGGTTATAATGTGCATTGGTGCGCCCTGCAATGCGTAAGAGGCGTTTACTAATTTCGATCATGGCTGAGTTCGTCCAACATCGCTATAATAAACTGAGCACTCTCTTTAGCAGAACTGACTAAGAATTCATCAAAACTAAATCCAGCATCCATATCCGCCGCATCACTAATAGCACGAAGCACACAAAAAGGAACATTGAGTGCGTCACACACAACGGCGACTGAAGCACCCTCCATTTCGGTTGCATCGGCATTAAATGTTGTGTGAATCCACTCTTTTTTAACACCATCGCAGATGAATTGATCGCCTGTGGCAATAATCCCCTCAAGCAATTTAATATTTTGAGTCAATGCAACTTTTTGAGCCAACGCTGTCAATGCCTTGTCCGTTTCAACATAGACAGACCCTTCAGGCACATAGCCATGAGGATGCCCAAATGCTGTAATATCAAGATCATGTTGAGCGAGTTTGGTTGCAACAAGTAAATCACCGACTTTAAGGGAAGGATTAAGTGCACCTGCAACGCCTGAGAACAGAAGCTTTTGCGCACCAAATTTTTCAATGAGTGTTGACGCTGTAAGGCTGGCATTGACTTTACCGATTTTGCTGTAAGCAATGACTAAATCCATTCCCTTATACGATGTTGTATAGTAACGATTCTTTGCACACTCTATTGTTTCATATTTTCCAAAAAATTCTAAAAGAGGTGTGATCTCTTCAACCATCGCACCCATAATGGCTATTTTCATATTTTTCCTTTTAAAAAAGTGCAAGCACTTCTTCTAAACTTTTCATATCAGTAATACTGTGCGTTGGCTTTTGAGAAATTCGTTTATTAAGACCTTTAAGCACAGATCCACCAAACTCAATAAAAAAGTCTACATCGTTTTCTACATGTAAAATGGATTGTTTGTATTTTACAGGTGAAACTAACTGCGCAGAAAGAAGTGTTTTTGCCTCTGCTTTACTTTGGTAGGCACTCGCTGTAACATTAGAAATCACAGGCATTACAAAACTCTCTTTGAGCCATTGTTCCAAATAAGCTTCAAGTTTTGGTTGAGCTTGGCTTAAAAGTGGGCAGTGGCTTGCGACTGACATTGGAAGAAGAACGGCTTTTTTAGCACCTGCTTCTTTAAAAAGTGGCTCTAAAGATGCTAAATCATCTTTGTTTCCAGCAATAACAATCTGACCATCACCATTATAATTTGCAGCCCAAACTTTTTTTCCAAGTTCTCTTTCTTTTTCTGTAAGGTTTTCAACAGTTCCATCATCTAAACCTAAAAGTGCCATCATGCCAGCATTTATACCTTCACATGCTTCCTTCATTAAAAGACCACGTTGATGTACAAGTTCAACTGCATCTAAATAATCCATAGCTCCTGCTGCACTAAGGGCAGAAAATTCACCTAAGGAATGTCCAAGTACCGCTTTAGGTACTGCTTTGCACTGCTCAATAAATAGACGATGCGCGATAAGACTTACCAATAAAATGGCTGGCTGTGAAAATTCTGTTTGATCAAGTCTATCGTTCTCTTCAAATAGAAGAGTAGCAAAGTCAAATCCTACTCTTTGGCTTGCTTTTTCAAGCATCTCTTTAGCAACAGCAGAGTTATCATAAAAATCTTTTCCCATACCAATTTTTTGACTACCTTGGCCAGGAAATATAAAGATACTATTATTCATTGATTAACCTTTTATGTTTTAGAATGTAAACATCATCCACAAAGTGAATGCTCAAACATCTAGTCTATTTTTAATCTATCTTTGTAATCGTTGATTTTTTTACGCAGAGTATTTCGATTGAGTCCAAATTTTTCACTAATGGCAAGTTGAGAGCCAAATTTGGTATAACCACTTTTGATCATGGGGACGTCAAAAAGATACAAAAGATCGCGATAGTCATTTCTCCCACCAATTCGTTGGGATAAAAAACGCTCCATCATGGCTAAAATTTCTTCTTCTCCAAAAGAGTTCATCAAGTAAGCATTGTAAACAGATCTTCTCAGCGAATAGCAGTTTTTAGTGAGATCAGGTGTAATTTCATCTAAACATGGAGTTTCACCAAACTCTCCATCAAACATCATACATGCTTCAACCGCAAATTTTTCCATCAAAGGAATGACATCTTCTTCACGTTCACGTAAAGGGGGGATGACAATCTTAAGACTAAAAAATTCATCCATAAGCGGTTCACTAATAGGTAAGCTAGATGTTGCAATAATGCGTGTCTTATGAGCATCTAAAGCGATTTTGAGTTTTTTATAATTGGTGATTTTATGGAAATTTTTGACGATGAGACTGCTATTTGTTTCAATGAGCGCTAAAAGTTCATTGAAAGCACTCGCATCGACAATAGGAGCTGAAACGATGTGCTTAGCAAGCGTTTGTTTACCTACACCACTTTCACCAAAAATGAGTGCATTAATGGTTACACTTTTAAGAAGATTGGCAGATTTAAGAGCCTCCATAGAGGCTCTTGACTTTGCTATATAATTAGTGTGATCCACAACATCCGCCACCATGGGAGTGACTTTCACCGCCGCCGCAGCATCCACCTTCACCGTGTCCATGATCATCACCATGGTCGTGTGCACCACAACATTCGTGCTCTTCATCATGGTCATGTGAACCGCATCCACCTGACCCACAGCCGCAACCACCGTGTCCGCCACCAACATAACCATTTAAGATTTCATCTGCTGTTGCTTCACGTACTTCGAGAATACTAATTGCAAATAAAAGATCTTTTCCTGCTAATGGATGGTTGAAATCAATTTCAACAGTCTCATCGTTAAAGTTTTTAACAATAACTTGAACTGTCTCACCATGCTCGCCTTGACCATAGAGTGTCATGCCGACTTGAAGTTCAAGTCCTGCAAATTGCTCTTTAGGTAATGTTTGAACAGCATTTTCATCATAAATACCATAGGCATCAGCCGCAGCTACTTTAATGTCAGCATTCTCACCAGCTTTAAGCTCTTTAATTTTCTCTTCTAGTCCTGGAATAATTTGACCTTTTCCAACAATAAAAGAGAGCGGTGCTGCATTAATATTACTATCTAAAATTTCACCATTATCAACATTTCTAAGCTCATAATGGATTGAAACTACTTGATTATCACTAATACTCATATTTTCTCCCTTAATTTATAAACGCATGATTTTAACACATATTTGTTGTATATGCCCTTAGGCGAAAGTTTTAAGTCTATTTTTTGTGCAAAGAAGTGGTTAAAAAAGTGTTATTTAACTTTTTTTGCCTCTGGTGAGTCGGGATAATTCTCTTTAAGAGCTTTGTAAAAACCTTGAGCTTCTTTGGTTTTTCCAAGCTTCTCAAAAGAGGCTCCTGTATGGTAAAGAAGTGTTGGAGTATAAGCCGCTTTATCAAAAAGCGCTATACTTGATTTGTAATGTTCAATAGCAGTACTGTAAGATTTTTGACTGAAAGAAATTTCACCAAGATTAAAATTAACTTTTGCTGGTTTATAATTACGATTTAAGAGTTCTGTATAAAGTGCTTGCGCTTCGGCATAAGATTTTTTTTCATAATATTCATCTGCTTCTTTAATCAGAGTAGCACTGTCTTTTGTATTTAACTCTTTAGCAGAAATTGTTTTTGAAGAGGGTGTTGCAGGTGTTGTTTCTTTTACAGCATCTTTTTTAGTTGTTTCTGGTGTACTACTTGTTTTAGAAGCGGCACCTTTTCCACCTTTTAGTTCATTAGCAAGTTGATCAAATTTCTCTTTAGGAACATAGTTTTTGTTGATTGAATCAATCAGTGTGCCTAACTCACCAACAACAACTTTTATTTTATCTTGATTTTCAATTTGAATCTTACGACTCTCCTCGACATACTCTCGAAGTTTTTTAATTTCTTCTTCAAGTTGACGCATTTTTTCATCTTGTTTAGCAATTTTAGTTGCATAACTATCCATTACGGAGCGCATACCTTCATACTGTTCAGAAACATTACTCAGATCAACTTTACTACTACTAATACTTTCATTAATAGTTGCAGTTTTTTGATTATTTTGAGGTTTTTTGTCACTAACACTGACAGTATTACTATAAGAAGTAGTTCCGCTACTAAAATCGCTGGATCCAAAAGCTGAGGGTTCGCTCGATAGCGCTGCCATTGGCAGCAACGCTATCGAAAATAGAAAAATCTGTTTTTTCATCAAAGCAAAAATTATGGAAGTACTTTAAATTCTGCTCTTCTGTTTTTAGCCCATGCATCTTTATTGTGCTCTGTGCTAGCAGGATTACTCTCGCCATAACTTACTACAGTTACTCTATCAGCAACCATACCTTTTGCAACTAAACCATCTTTAACACTTTTTGCTCTTTTAAGACCAAGTGCATAGTTGTATTCGTCTGTACCGAATTCATCACAGTTACCTTCAACTTTGATTGAAAAGCTTTTAGCTTCTGCAGAGTTGAATAATGCAGCGTTTGCATCGATGTTAGCTTGTTGATCTTTTCTAACGTTGTATTTGTCAAAATCAAAATAGATTGTTTTAGAGTTAGCCTCTAAAGAAGCAATCAACTTTTGAAGTGCACTCATACCATCTGAAGCACCTTTTGTATCACTAGTTCCTTTAGTCATATCGACTTCTGGACTTTTTTGGCTACAACCTGTTAAAACCAAAACCGCTACCGCTAAGCTTGTTAAAGCTAATTTACCCATTATTAGATCCTTTTTAAAAGTTCAAATTTAAAAACTTCGGAATTATACCAGTCAATTGACTGAAGTTTGCCAGTTTTTAGCTGAAAATGATACGTTTTGTTTGCATTTAGACGAATTATGCCTAATGCACTCTGATTTCCAAACTGTTTAATGAACATAATGGTATCAGGATCTTTCGCAAAACGAGGATAAAGATTCTCACCTGTTGCTGTTAACTGTCTCAAATAATCTGTTTTTGTTGAAATCAAATAAAGATTAAATGTATTTCTTCCAAATTCACTATCAGCTTCTCTACTTGAATAAACAATATAATTATCGTAAGTTGAAATTGAATTCTTATTTTTGCCATGATACACTAATTTTTCAAAGCTCTTATCATAAATACCTTGTGCAAAAATATCTGGGCTTCCTAAACGATCTGAAACAAATGCAATACGTTTATCATCATCAATGAAATTACCATTTACATCAATACCTGAATAATCTGTAATTTTATTAATTTTTCTTGTTTGAATATCATAGATATAAATATCTGTTTGATCTTTAGGTGCCATTGTTAAAAGAAGTTTTGATCCATCTTTAGAGACATCAGAGCATACAACCATACCAGGGCTAGAAATAATACTTTTTCTGCTACCAGTTTTTAAATCATACTGATAGATTGTTGGTTCAGCGCCACTATAAGAGGTATAATAAAATGCACTTTGTTCATTATTGGCCCATTTAGGGAAAATATTAAGTCCACCTGTCACAATGGTTTTTGTATAACTTAATGTATAATCCGAAATAACGATTTCACTTTTTTTGGCATCAGTGTATCTAGCGAAAATAACAGATTGCTCCATCCACTTAACGGAAGGGGCGCCTACTTGGTCGTTAACATCTACTACAATTTTATGTGCCAAGAAAGGATTTCTCTTTTTATCTGTTATGCTGTAGACTTTTTCAAATGTTGTAATGCCTGTTTTAGCATTAATCAATTTGACATTTGCTGTTGCAGTATTCATATCTTGTGTAAGACTAAAACGTAAGATCATGTCTACTTTTTTATCGGAGAGAAAATTCTCTAATGGTCCACCTTCATAGCTACTTTGTAAATAGTCATCAAGGACATTAAAATGGCTACTAACACGCAAATCACCTGCTATAAGCTTAAAAAAACTTCTTCTTGACTCTAAATCAACATTTTTAGGGCTTGCATCTTGTACCGCAATTTTTGGAAGTACATCTATTTTTTTTACAATTTCAACGGTTGCATCAGCAGCATATGAAAAAATTGTCAAACATAAGAACACAACGAGTTTTTTAATCATCTCTTAATCCTTTATATCTTTGAATTCAACTTGCATTTCAAAAAGTGGTCCCTTATCGTATTTAGGGAACTCAACTCCTTCCATTACTTTGAGGAACTCTTTAAGCTTATTGTTAAAGTCATTATTATAAGACAACGAAACTATTTTATAACTAAAAGTTCCTTTGTCGCTTACTTTTATAACAACCTTCGCTACATTGCCATTTTCAGTATCAATTGTTTTTTGCCAATTTTCTTCTAAAAGTTCTTGTACTTTACCAATAAATGGATCATACTCACCACCTTTTTTCGTATCAATCAAATGTTTTTGTTCTGAAAAATTCAAGGAATTTGCAATCTTTGATGCAGTACTTTCACTTTTTTCTTTTGTCTCATCTTTATTTGGCTTGACTCGTGTTGGCGCAGTTTGAGTTTTTTTCTGTTCTTTCGCTTCAGTAGGTAATTTTGAAGTATTAATATCCTCAAAGAGACCACGAAGAGATTGACTTTTGACAGCTTCTTTCGGAGATGAAGCAACTTTTTTCTCTTCAGCAGGTTTCTCCACTGGTTTTTCAACTGGCTTTTGTACTTCCTCTTTTTTTCGCTCTTCTTTAAGCTTTTCAGAATCATTTTTTTTACGTTCGACTAAAGCAACGTTCATAGGATCTTTTTGCGAAGTATAATTTTTAATGGTATCTTTATGAGAGCTTAAAACAAAAGCAAGGCAAATTAAGAGAAATATATAGAGGAGGATGGACATGATCCATCCAAAGGAGGCGTATTTATTCACACTTGACACAGTATCTATCCATTCGTTTCTAAAGATACATTAGTAAAACCAGCCTGTTTAATTGTTTTGAGTACAAACATTACATCTTTGTAAGAGAGACCTTCATCAGCTTTAATGTAAACAATACTTTTAAGAGGATACTTACTTTTTTGCATCATAAAACTATCAGGAAACTCTGCAAGCATAAAGCTATCGTTTTTAATATAGACTTTACGATCTTTTGTGACTCTGATCTCTAATTCAGGAAGTTTACTAACGACGGATGATTTACTACCATCAGGCAATTTAATCACCTCTTCATACACCAAAGCGGGTGTTGTTACCATCAAGATGGCAAGGAGTACTAACATAATATCAACTAAAGGGGTAATATTTAGTTCTGGTACTTCATCCAATTGACTCATCATTAGCTATCTCTTCTTGTTTCATTTGCTGAAAGTAAAATATCGACTTCTCTTTGCACATAGACAATAACTTCATAGGCTTTTCTTCGAAGAAACAGATTAGCACTGTATGCAGGAATAGCTACAAATATACCTGTAGCTGTAGCAACCAAAGCTTCACTGATCGCAGGAGCAATAACACCTAAAGAAGCACTACCTGATTGACCAAGTCCACTAAATGTTTCTAAAATAGAGACTACGGTTCCGAATAATCCAATAAACGGAGCAGTTGAAGCAATAATAGAAAGCATCCATAAACCACTGGTTGCGTTTTTTTCAGCAACATTTTTACATACATTTAATAGTTTTTCTGAAGCACCCGAAGCGCTAGAGCATTTTCGTAAAATCGAATCATCACGTACATTTTTTGCACCCATCAGCATTGACTCTAATGAATTTTTTTCAATAGAGAGCCAATGCCCTAGGTACAAATATCGACTAAAGAAAATACCAAATGTAATCACAAAATAGGCTGATAACCAGATTAAAATCACCCATGTAAAAAAGCCACTTCTTGCAAAATAGTTCAAGAACAATTCAAAAGACGACATAAGATTTAAAATTTCCTTGTTTTTGCAATAGACTCAATTTTTGCAGTAGCCATAGCGATAGCAACATCAGAATCACTAATACTCTCTAAGAGAGCTTTAGCCGCTTCTAATGATTTAGCAACTTCACTTTCACTAGCACCACCAATTGAGACTGCACCATCAGCTAAGACAGTTACAGAATTTTCATCAACCTTAACATGTCCCCAATTAATAGCAACAACATCATGGTTTCCATCTTTAAGCTCAATATCAATCACACCTGCTTGTAAAAGCGTTACTAATGAGGCGTGGTTTGGAAGTACTCCAAACTCACCCTCTTTACCTGGAAGCGTAACACTTTTTACATCGTTGGCAAAAATCTGACCCTCAGGAGTCACAATTTCCAATTTTAATGTATTCATTTTTTAACCTTATCGCTTCTTAGCTTTTTAGTTTTGCAGCTTTCTCAATAACTTCTTCGATACTTCCAACCATATATTCAAGTGTAACGTATTTTCCAGGGCTTCCTGTAAATACTTCTGCAACGAAGAATGGTTGAGATAAGAAACGCTCAATTTTACGAGCACGATCAACAGTCACTTTATCTTCTTCACTAAGCTCATCCATACCAAGAATTGCAATAATATCTTGAAGGTCTTTGTACTTTTGAAGTACTGCTTGTACGCCACGAGATACATTGTAGTGTTCGCTTCCTAAAATTTCAGGGTTAAGCATACGTGAACTTGAATCAAGAGGATCAACCGCAGGGTAAATACCTTTTTCTGCAATCGCACGGTTAAGTACGGTTGTTGCATCTAAGTGGGCAAATACTGTTGCAGGAGCAGGGTCAGTTAAGTCATCCGCTGGTACGTAAACTGCTTGAACAGAAGTAATTGAACCTTTTTTAGTTGATGTAATTCTCTCTTGGAATTTACCCATTTCGCTTGCAAGAGTTGGTTGGTAACCAACGGCTGAAGGAATACGTCCAAGAAGTGCTGACATCTCTGCACCTGATTGAGAGAAACGGAAAATGTTATCGATAAACATCAATACGTCTAGTCCCATTTCATCACGGAAATACTCAGCCATTGTAAGACCAGTAAGCGCAATTCTATTTCTTGCTCCCGGTGGTTCACTCATTTGACCATAGCACAGTGCTACTTTATCCAAAACGTTTGAGTCTTTCATCTCATGGTAAAGGTCATTTCCTTCACGCGTTCTCTCACCAACACCAGCAAATACTGAATAACCACTGTGTTTAAATGCAACGTTATGGATAAGCTCCATAATAATAACCGTCTTACCAACACCTGCACCACCGAAGAGTCCGACTTTACCACCCTTTGCATAAGGAGCAAGAAGATCGACAACTTTGATACCTGTTTCAAAAATTTCTGATTTAGTACTTTGCTCTTCAAATTTTGGTGGTTCTCTATGAATTGACCAAAGAGTTTTTCTAGAAACATCTGCGCCTTGATCAATCACATCACCAACGACGTTGAAAATACGACCTAGAACTTCTTCACCTACTGGCACTTGGATAGGGTTTCCTAAAGCTTTAACAACAATACCTCTTGTCAAACCTTCACTCATATCCATTGCAATTGTTCTTACACGGTTGTCGCCTAAATGTGCTGCTACTTCAAGAATTAACTTTTGTTTCTTGCCTTCTACTTCATAATTCACTTCAATCGCTTCATTGATTTTAGGAAGGTAGCCATTAAAATCGACGTCAACAACTGGACCCATAATCTGGCTAATTAATCCATTCATTGAATATTCTCCTTTTATTTTTTAAAACAGTTTATTTCATAGATTCTACGCCACTGATAATCTCAATGAGTTCAGTAGTAATAGACTCTTGTCTTGCTTTATTATACGCTAATGTTAAAATACCAACACGCTCTTTCGCATTATTGGTTGCATTTTCCATTGCTTGCATACGTGCGCTGTGTTCAGCTGCTAATGAATCAATAAGAGCATAATACATATTGTATTCAAAATATTTTTGCAACAATGAATCTAAAATCTCTTCGCCACTTTCATCAGGCTCTAATTCCATTAGAGAGCTTGTTTCACGTGATTCAATAGGAGATTGTACAGGTACAACATCCACGATTTTCAACTCTTGCGAAATCATATTTTTGTATCCATTATGGATTAAGATAACTTTGTCTGTTTTCCCTTCGACAAAATCATCAATGGCGCTTTTGATAATTTCTTGTGCTTTTTCATAACTTGGAGATGAACTTACACCTGCATAAGAGGTTAAAAGCTCAGTCCCTTGGAAATTGAAAAACGCCATACCTTTTCTTCCAACAGCACGAAGTCTAACGGTTACTTTTTGCGCTGCATAGTCTGATAGAAGATTACGAACGGCTTTAATTGTTTGAATATTAAAACCACCACATAGGCCTTTATCTGCTGTTACAAAAATAACATCTACCGTGCCTGGAGCTTCATTTTTATCAAAGAAACGACTCTCAACAGCACCATTTTTGTACTGGTTGATTTTATAAGCAATTTCAGTGAGTACTTCGTTAATTTTAACGGCATACACACGAGACTGTTTGGCAGCCATTTCCGCTCGTTTCAACTTTGCAGTTGAAACAAGCTTCATAGCTCGTGTCGTTTTTTGAGTATTTTGAACACTCTTAATTTTTCTTTTTATCTCTTTAAGGTTTGCCATAGCTTATCCTTACTTGACTGCAAACGTCGCTTTAAACTCGCTCAATGCCTTATGTAATAGCTCTTCAAGCTCTTTATCAATCGCTTTTTTAGCTTTAAGTTGTTCAAAAATATCTGCATATTTTGCTTCAACATAAGAGTTAAGTTCCGCTTCAAAACGGCCTACTGATTTAACATCAATACTGTCTAAGTACCCTTTAGCACCTGCAAAAATAATCAAAATCTGTTTTTCAACAGGAATTGGTGCATAAGGAGGTTGTTTCAAGAGTTCAACCATACGTTGACCACGCTCTAATTGTTTACGGCTTGACTCATCAAGGTCACTTGCAAATTGTGCAAATGCTTGAAGCTCACGGTATTGAGCAAGGTCAAGTCTCATTGTACCTGCAACTTGCTTGGTTGCTTTAATTTGAGCAGCACCACCAACACGAGAAACCGATAGACCAACGTTAATCGCTGGACGAATACCTGAGTTAAAGAGGTCTGATTCTAAGAATATCTGTCCATCTGTAATTGAGATAACATTCGTTGGGATATATGCTGATACGTCACCCGCTTGTGTTTCAATGATTGGAAGCGCTGTTAGTGAACCTGCACCTAGCTCATCATTAACTTTTGCTGCACGCTCAAGAAGTCTGGAGTGTAGATAGAAAACATCGCCTGGATATGCTTCACGACCTGGAGGACGTCTAAGAATCAAAGACATCTCACGGTAAGCAACTGCATGTTTTGAAAGATCATCATAGACGATTAACGCATGTTTTCCACTGTCTCTGAAAAATTCACCCATGGAAACACCAGCATAAGGAGCCAAGAATTGCATTGCAGCAGAATCACTTGCACCTGCATTGACAATAATAGTGTATTCCATCGCGCCGTGCTCTTCAAGTTTTTTAACAACTTGGGCAACTGTTGATTGTTTTTGACCAATCGCAACATAGATACATGTAACGTTTTGACCTTTTTGATTGATAATGGTATCAATCGCAATCGTTGTTTTACCGGTTTGTCTATCACCAATAATAAGCTCTCTTTGTCCTCTACCAATTGGAACAAGTGCATCGATCGCTTTAATACCTGTTTGAAGTGGTTCATGTACTGATTTACGAGCCATAATACCATGTGCTTTTTCTTCAACGAAACGTGTTTCAGTTGCATTGATTGGACCTTTTGCATCAATTGGGTCACCTAATGAGTTAACAACACGGCCAACAAGTGCTTCACCTACTGGAACACGAAGAAGTTTTGCTAATCTTTTAACAGAAGAGCCTTCTTTAATGTCATTACAACTACCAAGAACAACGATACCTACACTTGATTCTTCAAGGTTAAGCGCCATTCCTCTTTCACCGTTTTCAAACTCAACCATTTCACCGGCCATAACGTTTTTTAAACCATAAACGTTTGCAACACCGTCTGCGACAGAAATAACTTTTCCTGTCTCTTCGATATCCACATTGAGCTCAAAGTTTTCAATACGCTCTTTAATGATTGAACTGATTTCATCAGCTTTCATTTTTGCTCCCACAAATTACTCCTTAACTTTCTTTTATCTATTTGTTATTGTTAAATTGCTTTTAAAATATGCTCTGTCATTTGAGCCTTAAGGCGCTCAATAGAGAAACTTACTTCAACACCCAAGTCATCTAACTCGACTTTAATTCCTGGATAGCTGTTTTCATTAGCATTTAATTTGATCTTAGCATTAAATTTTTTACTGAAATTCTCTTCTAACATTGCAATTTGCGCTTGACTCATTTTAAAGTTCGTCGAAACACTACCTTCAAAAGTATTGTTTTTCAAAGAGAGTTGATAATTTAACTCTTTTGCCACAACGGGAATTAATCTTAATCGATCATTGCCACTGAGTAATTTAATGAAATTTTGAAATTTCATATTTTTATTTTCAACTAAAGACAATACAAGATCTTCTTTAGCTTTTGTAGAAACATCTGGAGAAAGAACAATGTTATTGAATTTTTCTATCTTAAATGCTCCAACCAATTGAGTTAACAAACCATACACTTCTGTTAATTCACTATCATTACATCCACTCATGAGAGCATTAACATATTTTTTTGCTATCGCTCCACTCATTATGCAACCTTCTTATTGACAATTTTGACAATTTCGTCATTATCAAGAGAGATAGAGCCCTCTTTAAACATTTCATCCAAAATTTCGCATACAATTACTCTTTGCATTTTACGACGCTCAATAGTAACACGATCTTCAAATGCTCTCTCCAAACTTTCAATCTCAGCATCTGCTTCTTGTGCAACTTTATCCCCTAAAAGAAGAGCCTCTTTTTTAGCTGTTTCAACAAGTGCTCTTGCATTGGCTTTTGCTTCTTCAACTTTAGCAAGTGCAATCTCTTTTTTGCTATTAGATTCTCTCAACTTAACTTGAATAGAATCCAATTTTGTTGCAATCTCATTTTTACGCCCAATATACCACTGTTTCGCGGAATCCGCGACATAGTAATACATAATTGCAGCAAAAATTAAAAAGTTGATGGTTCTAGGAAAAATATCTGTCGATCCACCACTCTCACCACCACTGGCTAAAAGTGCGATTGGAGCTAATAAGAGTAAAAAATAGTTTATTTTCATCCACATACTCCTTAAATATGACTCAGCTTAGCAGCAACGCTCTCTTTGAAAAGAGGCATTTGCGCCAACAGGCCATTTTTAAACTCATCTTTTTCTGATTCCAAAGCTTTAAAGAATGCTACACTTTGAGTTTCAAGATCACTCTTTTTTTGCTCAACTTTTTTTGCAGCTTTCTCTTTAGCCTCATTCAGTGCAGCTTCTCTAATTTTAGCTGCTTCCATTTTGCCCTCAGACAAAATCGTTTCTACTTCTTTATAGTAGGCTACAACGTCACTGGCATTTTTTCCTGCATTTTCTAAATCACGATTAATAGAGTTATTTCTATTGTCGATAAACTCCAAAAGGGGTTTATAAAGCGTTTTGTTAAGAAGTATTAACAAAACTAAAAATACAGTTCCAGTCACCAGTAACAGTGCTGGGATAATATCCAACATATTTCTTGCTCCTTTAGCTCGAGATCAGACTCAATTTTTAAGATTTTTTTAGCACAAACAAGATTGCTGTATCAAAATTTTGCGCGAATTGTAACACAGCAAAGGAAAATAGTTTATTAAATTAACCAAAATAACTAATTTTATTACTTCAATTGCTCCAAAAAAGTATAAATTGCTTCACCGTTTTTAAAATGGATGGTTATAGTATTGGCTTTTGGTGTAGCCTCAAAACCAAGCTCTTTTAGCCTATGTTTGAGTGTTTGGAGTTCTTCAGGAATAGCAGGAATGGTCTTAACTTCTTTACCAGTTGATTCATCCGCACTTTTGAGCTTCTTGACCAATGCCTCAGTCTCACGAACGCTTAGCTTTTGACCTAAAATAGTGTTTACAATCGTCTCTTCATCTTTAGGTTCAAGTCCTACAAGAACTTTGGCATGACCTTGAGAAAGGACACCTTCTGCAAGATATTTTTTCGTTTGATCACTTAAACTTAAAAGACGAATCGTATTGGTAATTTGTGTTCTACTTTTGTGAATAATTTCAGAAAGACCATCTTGAGTGATTTTATACTCTTCAATCAGTTCTTTGTACGCAATTGCAAGCTCGACAGGGTTAAGATCTTCTCTTTGAATATTTTCAATAAGGGCTAATTCACGTAGATTTTTTGATTCTATGTCTGCAACAATAGCTTTAATTTTCTTAAAGCCTGCAAGCTTACTTGCTCTAAGACGTCTCTCACCTGCAAGAAGCATATAACCTTCATCTTTAGCAACAACAATGATAGGTTGTAATAATCCATGACGTTTAATTGACTCACTAAGTTCTTTTAAAGCCGTTTCATTAAAATGTGTACGAGGTTGATATGGATTAGGTGTAATACGCTCAATATCAATTTCTCGCACCAAGTCTTTAGCTTGTTCAATGTCTTGTTTATAAGCTTCTTCTACATCTTCAATAATGGCACTGAGTCCTCGTCCTAAGACCTTCTTTGCACTCATCACCTTAACTCACCAAAATCGAATTAGCAAGATTTTGGTACGCTTTAGAACCAGGCGATTCTACGTCATATAGAATAATCGGTTTGCCAAAACTTGGGGATTCTGCAAGTTTAATATTGCGTGGTATTACCACATAAGAAGCACTCTCTTTATCAACAAACAACTTGCTTTTAAAATGCTCTTTCAAATCAGCAAAGACTTGTTTAGAGAGGTTATTTTGTGTGCTATACATGGTTGGTAAGAAGCCTTTAATTTCAAGTGTCGGATTAATCGTTTTTTTAATCAATTTCACCGTATTGAGTAACTGTGCCAAACCCTCCAGTGCAAAGAATTCGCACTGAATAGGAATAATCACAGAGTTTGCTGCACTAAGAGCATTGATCGTAATGCTTCCAAGTGCTGGAGGCGAATCAATAATGATGTAATCGTATTGATCTTTAATCTCTTCAATTTTTGTTTTCAAAATGAGCTCGCGCCCTTTAGTATTATTATCATAAAACTCTTTTTCAACTCCTACAAGGCCGATGTTTGATGGCGCAACATGTAATGTTGAAAGGGATGTCTCAAGGATGACTTGCGAGAGACGCTTTCGGCCGATAAGAACGTGATAGATGTTGTACTCATAGTCACTTCTGTGAAAACCAAGGCCTGTTGTAGCATTGGCTTGAGGATCAATATCGATCAATAACACGCGCTTTTCAGCAACTGCTAAGGAGGCAGCCAAATTGATAGCGGTCGTTGTTTTACCAACACCACCCTTTTGATTTGCTATCGCTATAATCTCACTCATCGTAAACTGTACACCTTTTTATTTTCTAGCTCTATAGAGCCATCATCACACAATATCGCGTCACGCAACGAGACCAATTTGCCATCTAAATGGAAAGAAAAGTTTCGGTTTTGATCAAATTCTATCTTATATTTACTAAAAACTTTCTTCCACGATATTTTTTCCTCAACCTTTCCAATTAAACTTTCGGCTAAAGCATTGGGTGTAACGATGATATCTAAAGTACCAAAATTTTCAGGTGCAAGGCTAATATTTAGACCTATAGAGCCTACAATAATAGCGCCAATTTTGGTGGTAATCATACCTCCAATTTTTTTCTCATCACGGTAAAAATCATTGGGCCACTTTAACCATACCTTCGAGCCTTTCTCTTCTAAAACTTGCTTCATTAAAGCAGAAAAATAGATCGATACTGAGGCTAATGGTAAATCAAGGGGTAACTGTTTCTCTTCTACACAAAACGAGAAAAAGAGATTCCCCGCTTCTCCGATCCAACTATTTCCCCGACTTCCAACGCCATTAGTTTGTGTTGTAGCTCCGATGGCACATGGTGCAAGAAGTGTACCTTCGCGAAGTGATGCGATAAGATATTGATGAGTAGACGCTAAAGTCTCATACCAATGAATCACCAATGTTAAGCCTTTTACCACGAATATAGTCTAATGCGTTCATTGCATTTTTTGAGACAGGTTGAAGGGTTTTAAGAAGAAGTGATCCCTGTTTACACGTCATGATAACCCCCTCAGGTATAATCTCTTTGATGATCCCTGAGATAGATTCTTCTTTATCACTAAAATGCTCGATATCAAGAAGTTTTAAACCAGATTCTAAGAAAAGTCCAGGCCAGGGAGAGAGTGCTTTGTAGTGAGTGATAATGTTTTGTGCGCTTTGTTCAAAAGAGACTAAGCCATCTTCTTTTTTAATTTTTTTACAATGCGTCGCATTGGCACTCACTTGTGGCAAGGGAGCAAGCAATGTAAAATTTTGGAGAGTTTTCACGGTAAGGTTAGCCGCCATATCTGCTAATTTCTCAAATAAAAGAGAAGCGTTATCTGCTGGTTCAATTTTTAGATATGTAAATCCAAGCATCGCTCCCGTATCAAGCCCTTGTTCCATAAGCATAGAAGTGACTCCTGCATAGGTTTCATTGGCAAGCAATGTTGATTGGATAGGACTTGCCCCTCGATATTTTGGAAGCAGTGATGCGTGAAGATTAATACATGGAGCAATATCGAGCACTGCTTTGGGTAATATTTGTCCATACGCTGCAACAACGATAAAATCTGGCTTTAAAGAGGCGATCTTTGTTTGGGCCTCTTTAGCACGTAAGGTTTTTGGTTGGTAAATTTCAATGTGCGTATTTTGCTCAAGAAGCCATGCCTTAATGTGCGGAGGTGTTAAAATCTGTTTTCGCCCTACGGGTTTGTCTTCTTGAGTCACCAAAAGTACTACTTCAATATCTGTGTCATTAAGCAATGCCCTCAAAATCGTCGTTGCATAAGAGGGTGTCCCCATAAAAACAACGCGCATTTTAGTCCTTAGAAGTAAAGAGTGTTCCACCTTGATGAACGCCCTCTAACATATAACTTTTTACATCGCTTAAATCAAATCCACTGGCAATAAACATTGATTTTTTACGTTCCAATAAAAAGTCTGCTGCTTTAAGTTTGGTAACAATACCACCCGTTGCAAAAGCAAAATTGGCTGATTTTTCAACTTCCAATTCAGAAGGTTCAATCTCGTGAACGATTTTACGCATCATTGCATCAGCATGTTTGTGTGGATCTTTGTCATAGTATCCATCGATGTCAGAAAGAAGGATTAGAAGATCAGCACCAAAATAGTAGGCGACACGAGAGGAGAGTTGGTCATTATCACCAAAGACAAGCTCTTCCGTTGCCGTCGCATCATTTTCATTGATGATAGGGAGAATTCCATTCTCAAGCAGTGTATCAATGGTACATTTAGCATGATAACAGCGCTTTCGTGAATCAAAATCATCCGCTGTTAATAAAAGCTGTGCACCGCTTTTACCAAATTTTTCCAATTTTTTATTGTACGTTGCCATCAACTGTGGTTGCCCAACAGCCGCAATAGCTTGACGATTATGGAGCAATTTTTTATCGAGTTTTAAAATCGAATAACCAGCAGCCACAGCACCAGAAGAGACCAAAATCACTTCATGGTTTTCCATAAGTGCCACTAAAAACTCTACTAAATTAAGAATGCGCTCTTTACATAAACGGTTTTGCTCGCTAAGCACATGCGTACCAACCTTAACAACTACTCTTTTCATCACGAACCTTTGTTATAACATCTGATAGGGCATATTTAATCGGATCAATATTGATCTTAGAAACGGAAGAAATTGGCATGACAAAAAATGGTAATGCTCTCTCTCGTTCATGCACATCTTGGCAATAGGTATGCAAATCTTCTCGTACTTTATATTTATGGGCAAATGTATTCGTTTCAAGATCAAGTAATTTCAAAAACTGATCCACTTTTTCGTTGATTTCTTCAGGACTCAGCGTATCACAACGTGTAAGAGCAATCGCATAATCACGAAGTGCTAATTTTTCTGAAAATTTTCGTAGCTCTTGTTTAAGCGTATAGTACTGTTCTTTAAGATCGCGGTAATTTGCAAGATCAACCATAAAAAGTAGGAATTTTGTACGCTCAATATGGCGCAAGAACTCGATACCAAGGCCTTTACCTTCACTAGCACCTTCAATGATGCCAGGGATATCTGCCATAACATATGAGCGGTAATCATCGGTGACAACAACACCCAATTTTGGCGTTAATGTTGTAAATTCATAGTTTGCGATCTCAGGTTGGGCATTAGATACAACGGAAATCAATGTTGATTTCCCGACATTAGGGAAACCTACCAATCCAACATCTGCTATCAGTTTGAGTTCAAGTTTGATCTCTTTGGTCATACCAGGACGTCCTGGTTGAGCAAATTCAGGTCTTTGGTTTGTGGAGCTTTTAAAGTGAGTGTTTCCAAGCCCACCTATTCCGCCCTCTAAAAAGAGTTTTTTTTCTGTCTCTTCTAAAAGGTCCAAAAGTACTTCACCTGTTTCGGCATCCAATACTTGTGTTCCAGGAGGAACGGTTATAACAAGATGTTCACCCATTTTGCCATACATCTTTCGACCCATACCCTGTTCGCCATTTTTAGCTTTAAGGTGTTGGTTGTTACGAAAATGTGAAAGGGTATGGGTGTTTTTATCAATTTCAAAATAGACATTTCCGCCTTTGCCACCGTCTCCACCATCAGGACCACCTTGGATAACATGTTTTTCTCTTCTAAAAGAGACACAACCAGGGCCGCCTTTGCCAGAACTAAGTGTGAGTGATACATTGTCTATAAACATCGTAAAAACCTTTTAATGTGAAGAATAATACCTTTAATCATTACATGAAAGCGTATAATCATTAGAGGTATTTTAGTGTTTTGAGGAGAAAAAAGAGGGTGGAGCGAACTCCACCTTTAAATTACAAACTTGCGGGGATAACAGAAACTTTGTTTCGTGTTTTATCTTTACGTTGGAATTGTACAAAACCATCGATCAATGCATAGATAGTGTGATCTACACCGATTCCTACGTTATTTCCTACATGTACTTTTGTTCCACGTTGGCGAATAATAATATTGCCTGCACGTACGAACTCGCCACCAAATTTTTTAACACCCAGTCTACGTCCAGCTGAGTCTCTATTATTCTGGGTACTTCCTTGACCTTTCTTGTGAGCCATTGGTTACTCCTAATCTTTTCTTATATGTAACGTTTGTGGGTTAAGCTTTAATGCTTACAACTTTTACTCTAGTATATTGTCTTCTAAAACCACGTTTAACTTTTGAGTCTTTACGTCTACGTTTTTTGAAAGTAATAACTTTTTTGTCTTTGCCTTCAGTAACAACTTCGAGTTCTACTGTAGCACCATTGACGAATGGAGCACCCACTTTAAGTTCGCCATTGTTCACAGCTAAAACTTCCGTCACTACTATTTTCTCTTTTGGCTGAGCGTCAAGTTTGTCGACATTTAAGTAGTCG
>JAGDMU010000026.1 GCA_017860615.1 Pseudomonadota bacterium
TCCTATTGTAGATGAAAATAACAAACTTGCAGGGCTTATTACGATTAAAGATCTTAAAAAACGCCAAGAGTATCCTCATGCCAATAAAGATGAATTTGGAAGACTTCGCGTTGGTGCTGCCATTGGTGTAGGTCAACTGGATCGTGCGCGTGCTTTAGAAGAAGCAGGTGTAGATGTATTGGTTCTTGATTCTGCTCATGGACATTCAAAAGGTATTATTGATACGGTTAAGCTCATTAAAAAAGAGCTTAAAGTGGACATTATTGCAGGAAATATTGCGACATCTGAAGCGGCTGAAGCATTGGTTGCCGCAGGCGTTGATGGTATAAAAGTGGGCATTGGACCTGGAAGTATTTGTACGACGCGTATCGTTTCAGGTGTAGGTGTGCCACAAATTTCAGCGATTGAAGAGTGTTCAGATGTAGGCCGAAAACACGGCGTTCCTGTTATTGCTGATGGTGGTATTAAATACTCTGGTGATTTTGCAAAAGCATTGGCTGCTGGGGCTCAAAGTGTTATGGTGGGAAGCCTTCTTGCAGGAACCGATGAGAGTCCAGGTGAATTTATCACGTATCAAGGACGTCAATACAAAACATACCGTGGTATGGGAAGTATCGGCGCGATGACCAAAGGAAGTAGCGATCGTTATTTCCAAGAGGGAACAGCTGCTGATAAACTCGTTCCAGAAGGAATTGAAGGACGTGTGCCACATGCTGGGTCTATCCGTGATGTCATTTTCCAAATGGTCGGAGGTTTGCGATCATCTATGGGATATGTGGGTGCTCGTGATATTATTGATTATCAAGAAAAAGCAGAATTTGTAGAAATTACCAGTGCTGGACTTAAAGAGAGCCATGTTCACGATGTTATCATCACGCATGAAGCACCCAATTATCGCGTTAATTAATAGAATTCTTGCAAAACTAAATTTGCAAGAATTTAAAGCACCAAGGGTGCGTGGGCTTTCTGCCGAAAAAACCTAGTGTTAACGTAGTTTTTAGAGCTTCGCTTTGAAAACGTGTTAGATAGAGTCATGGGATCATGTGACCCCAATTTCAAATAAGGTCAATTGTGAAAATACAAACTTTTGTAGAACATTTTGACGAACCACTTTATTTAGAGAGTGGACGTATCTTAGAAACCTATGATCTCACCTACGAGACCTATGGTGAAATGGATGAGAACAAAAGCAATGTGATCGTAGTCTTCCATGCCCTTACAGGAAGCCATCATGCGGCAGGTCGTTATGAAGGTGAGACAAAAGCTGGCTGGTGGGACCCTCTCATAGGCGATGGTAAGATCGTTGACACGGTGAAATATTGTGTTATGTGTGTCAATATCTTAGGAAGCTGCTTTGGCTCCACCGGACCTATGAGCATCAATCCTAAAACCAAAGAGCCACTGCGCCTAAAGTTCCCTGTTCTTACCATCAGCGATATGGTTAGAGCACAAATGAATTTGTTCACAAGATTAGGTATTAAAGAGGCGTATGCCATTATTGGGGGTTCTCTTGGTGGAATGCAAGGGCTTTGTATGTCGATTGAATACCCTCATTTTGCCAAACGTGTCATTTTACTTGCAACGACGTATGCCACAGGACCTTGGGCGATTGCATGGAATAAGATTGCAATGGAAGGTATCGTTAATGACCCTCGTTTTAAAAACGGTAACTATAATCCCGAAGATTTTGAAGAAGAGGGGCTGCTAAGTTTTGCGATCGGTCGCATGGCTGGGCATATTAGCTTTTTAAGCCCTCACTCGATGAATAAAAAATTTGGACGTAATTACGTTGAGACGGACGGTTTGTATGAGCTCTTTGGGCGCTTTCAGGTTGAGCGTTACATGGAGTACAATGGCTACAGTTTCGCCAAACGTTTTGATCCACTCAGTTACCTTTACATCATCAAAGCGATGAATATCTTTGATGCAACACGTAACTACGACTCCCTTGAAGACTCACTGAAACATATCAAAGCCAAGTTAACGCTGATCTCTTTTCAAGGAGACTGTCTTTTTATGCACGAAGAGATGGAATTTATCAAAACGACCATGGAAAATATGGGCAGAGGCGATAAAGTGGACTATGCCTGTATCGATAGCCACTATGGGCATGATGCCTTTTTAGTTGAGTACGATAAGTTTGATTTTTATATAAAAAAAGCACTGGAAGCGAAGGTATAACATGCAAGAAGAAAAACAGAGTTTTGAAGCAAAACTTGAAACTGCCAAAGTCATTTTAGATACGCTCTCCAACCCTGAACTCTCCTTAGAAGAAGGGATGAAAAAGTACCAAGAGGGCATTGCGATTTTAAAAGAAGCGACCAAAATGCTTGAAGAAGCAAAACTCACCTACACAAAATTGCAAGAGAAGGAAGAATTGGCATGAAAATAGCGGCATTGCAACTCAGCACGCTTCCGATGAGCGAAGCAAAACTTGACTATTACTTTCGTATCTGCAAACAAAAAGAGGTTGAAGTCGTATTACTCAGTGAGTATGCCCTCAACAGCTTTTTTAAAGAGTTAGAGAATATGCCCATCTCAATGATCAAAGAGCAATCCAACCATAAGATCGAAGTGCTTAAAAAACTCTGTGCGGATTATGATTTACATGTTATTGCTCCCATTGTCAATGTTAAGGGTGATTTTTGTTACAAATGCAATGCCCATTTTTCACCAAAATCTGTTCACTTTTTTGATCAGCAATTTTTGATCAATTATAAACATTGGAACGAAGAGAAATTTTTTGCCAATGCAGTTGCCAAATACACGTTGCCTATTTTTCTGCATGGTGGTATTCGTTTTGGAATCGTGAGTGGCTATGAACTTCACTTTGATGCCGTGTGGATGGAAGTCATGAAGAAAAATGTAGATGTTGTCCTCACTGCTACCTCTTCGACGTTTGATTCAGCTAGGCGTTGGGAAGAGCTCTTAAAAATGCGTGCCATGCTGAACAATGTCTATATCTTACGCGCAAACCGTGTTGGCAGCTACAAAGAAGAAGAGACATGGCAGTTTTACGGCCATAGCAGTTTGATTTCACCTTTTGGCGAAGTTGAACTCACCTTGGGTGATAAAGAAGAAATGCTCGTTGCTACCATCGAAAAAGAGAGCCTTGTGGAAGCACGAAAGCTTTGGGGATGGAAAAAACAGGTGAGCAAAAGGGAAGCATTATGATGCGCTATTTCCACAGGCAAGTGCAGCTGTGGGGAGAAGCAACACAAGAAAGTTTACAAACAAAAAAGATCGTCATCATCGGCTGTGGAGGGCTTGGTAGCTCTTTAGCGTACGCACTTGGAAGTTCGGGCATCGGTGAGATTCACTTAGTGGATTTTGATGAAGTGAGTGTGCATAACATTCACCGCCAGATCGCTTTTAAAGTAGGCGATGAAGGTAAACTCAAAGCCAATGTGGTCAAAGAGAGCATTGAGAATCGCTGTCCTTTTGTGAAGGTGTATGCTCATATAGGGCGTTTAGAGGATTTTATGCTCAAAGGCATAAGCGTTGATCTTATCATCGATGCAACCGATAATTTACCAACACGTGCTGCTATAGATGTATATGCTAAAGAGGTGAAAACTCCATGGCTTTATGGCTCAGTGGAAGCCTTTAATGGGCAAGTCTGTTTTTTTGAGAAGAGTAGTTTTAAAGCTTTTCAAATCAGCAATAAAACGCCCTCAGGTATTGCCGCACCCATCGTAATGCACATAGCTTCTTTACAAGCCAATTTAGCTTTGCGTTATCTAGCAGGATTGAGTGTTAAGAAAGACTTATTGTACTATCTGTACATCAATGAAGAGGGTGAGTTAATCACCCAAAAATTTGGAATGCCACACTAAAAAATTGTTTTACATCTAAAAGGAAGACCATTGCATTTTGAACCGTATCCCTTTGAAAAATTAACCGAGTTATTAAAAGATATCACACCAAAGAGTGATTATCCAGCAGTCTCACTGACCATTGGTGAACCACAATTTGAAACACCTGATTTTATTCAAGAGGTATTTAAAAAAAACAGTGCCTTACTTAATAAATACCCTAAATCTTCAGGTGAAGCGTATGTGAACGATGCACAGCGTAACTTTGTGCAAAAACGTTTTGGGGTTGAATTAAAACCAAGTGAACTTCTCTCTACCTTTGGCACCCGAGAAGTACTGTTTAACTTTCCGCAATACCTCTTACATGACAAACCAAATCCTGTGATGGCATACACCAACCCTTTTTACCAGATTTACGAAGGTGCTGCCATTGCAAGCCGAGCACGTACGGTTCATCTTAATCTCACCAAAGAGAATGCTTTTAAGCCTGATATTAATTTGCCAGCCTTAAAAGAGGCAGATCTTATCATCCTCAATTTTCCCAACAATCCAACCACATCGGTTTTAAGCCTTGAAGAGCTTGGCGAATGGGTGAAATTTGCACTCAAATATGACATCGTACTTTTGAACGATGAGTGTTACAGTGAGATTTATGTAGGAGAAAAACCACCTTCTCTCTTAGAGGCAAGCCTGCATGTTGGCAATGAGAATTTTAAAAATGTTCTCGTCATCAACTCTATCTCTAAACGCAGTTCTGCTCCAGGGCTTAGGTCTGGTTTTATCGCAGGTGATGAGAAGATACTAAATGGCTATATGAAATACCGTACCTATGTGGGAGCGGGTATCCCCTTACCACTCCAGCAAGCATCTGCTGTGGCATGGAATGATATGGAACATGTCGAGCTGACTCGTGCGCAATATGCGAAAAATCTTCGTTTAGCCCATGAAATTTTAGGTGTTCAAGAGGTCAATGCAACGTTTTATGTTTGGCTTGAAGTTGGGAATGATTTGGAATTTACCCGCAATCTTTATGCACGGAAAAATATTAAAGTACTTCCTGGTCGTTTTTTAGGACGCGCTGGAATGGGTGATGGATATGTGCGCATTGCATTGGTTGAAAACAGCGTGAAAACAGAAGCAATTTTAAAAGAAATGAGAGATTTTATCTCTACGTCAAAGTAGGGTTGGATTTAGAGTATAGAACAGTGTGTATTGAAATTTCTGCCTCGAACGAGGCAAGCTTTTCAGAGAAACATCGAGCATAGCTCTTGTTTTGCGCATAGCGCAGCGTAGCTTTCCAAGCTAAGCTTGAAAAGCGTGTAAAAATAAAAAGATTTTGTAAAGGGTTGAATTGAAAAAAGTTCATTTTGTAGGCATTGGAGGCATTGGGCTTTCCGCATTAGCAAAATATTTGAAACAAGAAGGCTATGAGATCACAGGCTCTGATGTTAAAGCGACAAAAATTACAGCTGGATTGGAAGAGATGGGCATCAACGTACGCATTCCACACGATCCTGAGTGTATTAGCGATCAAGACTTGGTGGTGTATTCTGCTGTGATTAAACCAGACAACGTAGAGCTTGTACGTGCGCGTGAAAAGGGTATGAGTATTATGCCTCGCCGTGAAGCACTTTTGTTTATCTTGAAAAACAGACGTGTTTTTTCTGTATGTGGAGCACACGGCAAAAGTACGACCAGTGCGATGCTCGCTTCTATGGTTGAGGGTTCTTTAGTCATTGGTGCAGAGAGTAAACAGTATGGCTCAAATATGTACTACAAAGAGGGCAATAATGTCATTTTTGAAGCGGATGAAAGCGATGAAAGTTTTTTAAACTCCAATCCATACATTGCCATAGTAACCAATGCTGAACCTGAACATATGGAGTATTATAACTACGATTTAAACCGTTTTTACGGTGCTTATAGACACTTTTTAGAGAGTGCAAAGATTCGTGTTATTAATGCCGAAGATCCTTTTTTAAGTACACTCAATGAGCTTGAAGCCGATCGTCTCTATCCAAGTCGTGATATTACTACTATTGAGACCGTGATGAGAGATGGTGAGCCTTATACATCATTTATGCTCAAAGATTTGGGACGTTTTGAAGTATGGGGTATAGGAGCTCATATGGCACTCGATGCTTCTTTAGCCATTTTGGCGAGTTTACATGAAATGGATGTTGAAACAGCTCGTGCAAAACTCAAAAACTATAAAGGAATCAAAAAACGTTTTGATCTTTTAACCAAACATGAAAATTTCGCGCTGATTGATGATTATGGTCATCACCCAACAGAGATTAAAGCAACTCTTCAATCAGGGAAAAAATACGCAGAACTGATGGGGCTAAAAAAAATTACGGCCATTTGGCAACCGCATAAATATTCACGTACCATTGATAATTTACAAAGCTTTGTGAACTGTTTTGAAGGGGTGGATCAGCTTATTATTTTACCTGTATGGAGAGCTGGCGAAAAAGAGGTATTCATAGACTTTGAAAAAGAGTTTGCACGTTATGCACCACTTTTTCCACCGCGCGTTTACCGAAAAGATGATAGTATAGAGATATTTCCTTGTGAAGCACAACAACACGTTTTTGATGAAGGTTTAGTGATCAGTTTTGGAGCAGGGGATATTACTTATCAACTCAGAGGAGTGATGTGATGCAATTTATACTTTTTTTAGCGGTAGTACTTCTTCTTGTCGCGGTATTCTATGCTAAAAAGAGTACGTTCTCTAAAAAAGCAAAAGCAAGTTTTTTTATTTTTTTGGTGCTTCTCATTGGTGTGGCATGGTGGTATGAAGCACAAAATCGCGAAAACAGTGAAACAAATCGTTTGATGATCAGTGCGTTTAAACAAGGCAAAACACTCTATTGCAATGGGCGAGAAATCTCTTCGGCAACGTTTGTTTTTGTCAATGGAACGCTGAGTTTTATTGCAAATGACCAGAACCAAAATGACAAAGGTATTGTGATTGATTTGGCGGCATGTAAACTGGAAAAAGTGAAGTAACTTTTTGATGGAAAAGCTCTTTTCTAAACTCGATCTTGTTGATTATGCGACAGGTTTTAAACACTTTTTAGCACGAGAAAAGCCCCTTTTTATGGAGGGAGATGCGAATTTACATTATAAATTGATTCATGAACTTTTGATGCGTGATCGCCTCAAACCACTTCCTGAAGTTCCCTCTTTAGATGTTTCATTAATGCATCTCAGTAAAATGGGCATACTGCGTTTAAATGAAATTTTTGCGTTTGTTCAGATTATCAACTATATGCAGTATCTTAAAAATATGTTGAATGACCAAAGTTTGGGCGAGTGGATGGGACGCATTTTAATTCCTTCTGAAGTCACTCAAATTTGCACCTATTTTGATGAAAAAGGTGAGCTTAAAGCAAGTGTTGATGAGCAGTTTGCAAACATCGCGCAGAGTCTTAAAATGGTTAAAGACGAGATGAACAGCACCCTTCGTCGTTTCATCTCTACTGAAAAAATAGCCCTTTATTTAGCCGATAAACAAATCCACTATATCAATAATCAAGAAGCACTGTTGGTACGTGGTGGCTTTAACCATGTGTTAAAAGGCAATGTCATTGGGCGTAGTAGCAGTGGTTTTTTCTATGTCGTCCCTGAAGCATTAGCCAAATTGGTGAGTCGTGAGAGTGAACTTTTAGATCGTAAAGAAGAGTTGGTGTATAAGTACGCCAAGCAAATCTCGTCGGTCTTTACCAAGCAGCTTAAATTTTTAGGGTTTGTTAACAAAGAGTTTGACCGTTTCGATGCGTATTATGCGAGAGTTGCGTACGCCAGAGAAAAAGATATGGAGTTTGTGCTTCCTTCTAAAAGCAATGCCATTAAGCTGGAAAACTTTGCACATCCTGCCCTTACGAATCCCAAACCCATCACGATTGATTTTTCCAAACAAGTTTTGATGATTACAGGTGTGAATGCGGGTGGTAAGACGATGCTTTTAAAGTCTATCCTCTCAGCTGCGATTTTGAGTAAGTATTTGCTTCCGATGCGCATTGATGCCAAGCATTCAAGCATTGGCTCCTTTAAAGAGGTTTTTGCCATTTTAGACGATCCTCAAAATGTTAAAAATGACATTTCAACTTTTGCAGGACGTATGAGTGAATTTAGTAAACTCTTTGGTAAAAAAGTGGCACTCATTGGTGTGGATGAGATCGAGCTTGGAACGGACGCCGATGAGGCAGCCAATCTGTTTAAAGTGATGATCGAAAAGCTCATCGATAAAGAGATGAAAATCGTCATAACAACACACCATAAACGCTTAGCCTCTTTGCTTGCAACGCATCCAGAGGTCGAACTTTTAGCGGCAATTTACGATGAAAAGAGTGAACGCCCAACCTATGGTTTTTTAAAAGGAACCATTGGAAAAAGTTATGCGTTTGAAACAGCCCTTCGTTACGGTATTCCACAAACTTTGGTGGCAGAAGCACGCGTATTGTATGGCGAAGACAAAGAAAAACTCAATGAACTCATTCAAAAAAATATTGATCTTGAACTTAAAATGCGTCAAACTTCTGAAGAACTCGATGCAAGACTTCGTGAGGTGGAAAAACTCAAAGAGTCTTTACGCGATGAAAAAGAGCGCGTGCGAGACGAATTTGACCATGCGTACTCTAAGATGGCTAAAGAGTTCAATCAAGCCATTGGCGAAGCCAAAAAAGCGATTAAAAGCTCGGATACCAAAGAGTCACACCGACTTTTGAACAAAGCCAATCAGCTTCATCAGGAGACCAAACGAGTGGTACCTGAGCAAAAAGCAGAGTCTTTGGTTGTGGGCGATAAGATTAAATACGGCAGTTCTAAAGGTGTGATTAAGAGCATTAAAAAAGATGAAGCGATGATCGAATGCGATGGCATTAGCCTACGTGTGCCACTCTCTAAACTCAAACGAAGTGGGCCTCAGCCAAAAGTACCAAAAGCAGGCGTAATGATCTCAAAAGAGACGCCAAGTGGTTCAATGATTTTAGATCTGCACGGTTTAAGAGCTGATGAAGCCGTTGAAAGACTCGATAAGTTTTTAAGCGATGCCCTCATTAACGGCTTTGATGAGGTTTTGGTGTATCATGGAATTGGTACAGGAAAGCTTGCCTATGCGGTACGAACCTTTTTAAGCACCTATCCATCATTGGTTTCCTATGGAGATGCACCTATCAATATGGGTGGTTTTGGGGCAACGCTCATTAAGCTTTAAAAAAGCTTGATAGAAGATCATAAACTTTAAAATCATATAAAATCTAAACAAGACTCTTTTATAATAGAAGGTATTATGGTGAAAACAGAAGAACTTTTTTTAAAACTTTTACGCTTTGTCTCAGTAACCCCTGAAGATGGTGGTGCATTTACATTTATTAAAGCGTATTTGAATGATTTTGAAGTTATCGAAGTCAATGTTGAACAAACAAAAAACCTCTTTTTATACAAGCGCTTTGGAGAAGGTCCTCACCTCTGTTTTGCAGGCCATATCGATGTTGTACCCCCAGGTCATGGCTGGGATAGCGAGCCATTTGAACCTCTCATTAAAGAAGGTGTTGTTTATGCCAGAGGTGCACAAGATATGAAAAGTGGTGTCTGCGCATTTTTACAGGCGCTCAAAGAAGCGCAAAACTTTCAGGGAACACTCTCCGCCCTTTTAACCAGTGATGAAGAAGGTGATGCCAAACATGGTACAATTGAAGTGTTAAAAATGTTAAAAGAGCGCTCTTTTTTACCCGATTATGCCATTGTTGCAGAGCCTACATCAGAAGTAATTTTTGGTGATGCTATTAAAGTAGGGCGCAGGGGTTCTATAAATGGGGTGATTGAAATTTTAGGGAAGCAAGGTCATGCGGCATATCCTGAAAAAGCAATCAATCCTGTACATCAAATCGCACCTGTATTAGGTCGACTAGCAGGTCATTTGTTTGATGCGGGCGATGCGTCATTTACCCCTTCTCAGATGGTTATCACTGACATCAGAGGTGGTATGGAGGTAAGCAACGTAACACCTGGAAATCTTAAAATTATGTTCAACGTTCGCAATTCGACCAAAACGGATATGGAAAAAATCCGTGTTTACGTGGAAGAAGTTCTTACGGGGATGAATTTTAGTCTTCGTTTGAGCGAAAGTGCAAAACCTTTTGTTACATCTAAAGATTCTTTGATTGTCAAAGCACTCTCTCATGCACTTTTGCAGGTTAAAGGCTCTACTCCAAAACTCTCTACCGCAGGTGGAACCAGTGATGCACGTTTCTTTGGAAGCTTCGGTGTTGCAACTGTGGAATGCGGTGTGGTTAACGATACAATTCATGCACCCAATGAGTGTTGCCCTTTAAACGAAGTCGAATCTTTAGTAGAAGTATTTAAACATGTAATAGCAAATTTTGAAAAGGAATATGTATGAAGATAGTCTCAACGACCAATGCACCTGCTGCCATTGGTCCTTATTCACAAGCCATAGTTGTGAATGATATGGTGTTTACCTCGGGGCAAATTGCGCTTAAGCCCGACGGTAGCTTTTTAGATGGAGATGTGGAAGCACAAACCACCCAAGTGTTAGAAAATCTTCAAGCGGTACTGAGTGAAGCAGGCAGTAGTTTGCAAAAAGTTGTTAAAACAACGATTTTTTTAGCAAATATGGATGACTTTGCAAAAGTAAATAGTGTGTATGGTTCTTTCTTTAAAGAGCACAAACCTGCACGGAGTACGGTTGGCGTGAAAACATTGCCTAAAAATGCATTGGTTGAAATTGAAGCAATTGCAGTAAAGTAACAATTTATTTTAAAAAACTTTAAAGTTTTTATAATAGAATGTCACACCCTAAAATCTTAGAGTAGGAAGTTGTTTAGCATGACAAAAAATCACTATGACGTCTTGGTCGTCGGTGGCGGAATCTCAGGTGCAGCTCTGTTTTATGAGCTTGCAAAATATACAGACGTTAAGCGTATCGCACTCGTCGAAAAATATGAGCGTTTAGCAATAGAGACCAACTATACTCTAGAAAAAGCCAAAAAAGTTAAAGAGACAGCCAGTATGATCTCAAAATACTGTGTTGCTCATGGGCATGAGGGCAAATTCTTGTTTTCCCATCAGAAAATGGCTATCGGTGTGGGTGACACTGAAGTTGAATACATGCAAAAACGTTATGAAGAGTTCAAAGAGCTTTATCCGTATTTGGAAGTATTTGATAAAGAAAAACTCTCTAAAATTGAGCCAAAGCTTATTTACGATATTGATGGTAAAGAGCGTCCTGATAACATCATTGGTGTTGGTGTTGAAGGTGGTGAGTATAGTACCGTTGATTTTGGTGCTATGACAGAGAGCTTGGTCAATGAAGCACAAAAGATTGAAGGCAAGGTTGCTGATGTCTTTTTAAATTCACAAGTGACCAATATTACCAAGTTAGGTGATATGCATGTTGTGATGACAAAAGACCATACCTTTACAGCGGATTTCGTTGTTGTTAATGCGGGTGCGCACTCGCTTTATCTTGCACATGAAATGGGTTATGGCCTTGATTTTGCATGTTTACCCGTTGCTGGTAGTTTTTACATGACAAAGAAAAAAATGCTCAATGGTAAAGTCTATATGGTGCAACACCCTAAACTTCCATTTGCCGCATTACACGGTGATCCAGATATCTTAGCCGATGGTTGTACCCGTTTTGGTCCAACAGCGTTAGTGCTTCCAAAATTGGAGCGCTACACAGGCGGTACCTATCTTGATTTCTGGCAAACACTCCAGTTTGATGGTAGTGTTGCAAAAGTCTTTTATGATTTGATGAAAGACAGCGATATTCGTAATTATATTTTTAGAAACTTTTTCTTTGAAGTGCCTAAATTTGGTAAAGAACTTTTCATTAAAGATGCTCGTAAAATCGTTCCATCTCTCCAATTAGATGAGATCGAATATGCGCATAACTTTGGTGGCGTAAGACCTCAAGTTATTAATAAAACAGAGAAAAAGTTGATGCTTGGAGAAGCAAGTATCAACCCAGGTTCTGGTATCATCTTTAACATGACACCAAGTCCAGGTGCTACAAGCTGTCTTGGTAATGCGAGACGTGATGTTAGAATCGTTTGTGAATACCTTGGCAAAACATTTAATGAAGAGCTCTTTAAACAAGAACTCGTTGATTAAAACATCTTATTGGGGCTTTAACTTTAAAGCCCCGAGAAAAGCTTACACATGATAAATCCTCTTGATCTTTATGCCAAAATAGAATCACTCATTGGTTTTGACGTACAATACGAAAAACTCTATGAAGTCTATTTGCAACTTTTACATTCATTGCATGTCAAAACAATTTTAGATGTTGGATGTGGTAATGGTAAATTTTTGAAACATTTACAGAATGCAGAGTTTAGGGCTTGTGGCATTGATCGAAGTGTTGTTATGGTTGAGCGGGCTTGCACTTTAGGTGTTGATGCAAGCACAAAAGAGTTGGATGCTTTTGAAGAAGCTTCTTTTGAATGTGTCGTTGCCATTGCCGATGTTCTCAACTATATTCCTGTTGCTGAGCTAGAGTCTTTTTTTGAGGCAGTAGCAAGGGTTTTACCCAAAAATGGCTATTTTATCTGTGATGTTAATACCTTGTATGGCTTCGAAGGTGTAGCAGAAGGTGTGATGTGTCAAGACAAAGAAAATCAATTTTTATGTGTTGAAGCGACATTTGAGCATAAAGAGCTTTTAACGAAGATTGTACTGTTTGAAAAAGAGGGGGAGCTTTACCGCAAAGTTGAAGGTTCCATTACCCAATATTTTCATTCGCTTGCATTTTTTAAAAAACTAAAGGCGTTCAAACTGTGTTCAACCAAGCCCATCGCTCTTTTTGGTGATGAGCCTGATAAAACCATTTTGATTTTTCAAAAGCGTTAAGCAAGATCTTGTAAAAAAGTGCTCAACATTGTATTTTGTTGGTCAAGCTTGTCTTCTGCTTGCATCTTCTCTTGCAACTGTTTGCGGAATGCATCCAGCATATCATTTAAATTGGCAAGTGCAGCGTCTCTCTCTTCGCCGACAAGAGCAGGTTGACTATCCGCGCTGAGCCCTAATTTATCTTCCAGTTCTGCTTTTTTCTCTTCAATCATTTTTTCGATTTTTTCAAAATTATAATCTTGGTAGAATTGAAGCGCACCTTTAGAGAAAAGAGCCTCTTTAAAAGATTCAATTGCTGCATCTGACTCGGTTGTCGTTGATGCAGTAGATTCTGCTGTTGGATCAACTTTAGTCCCTACTTGGAATTGACTCTCTAAAAGAGCGGCAAATGAATCTTCAACATCTGAGTTTTTAGTCGTAACTTTTGTAAGTGTACTCAGCAAGGATTGATTGATTTTATTTTTGCTTTCATCAATCGTCATAATAACTCCTTTGATTAAGTTATTTCTAACAAGCAAAAAAGGTTCCTATGTTACAATAAGCATCTTGTAAAATTTCATTTGCAATATGTAAAAGTATGAAAAGTGCGTATGCTTTGTAAGAACTCTAAGTTATAAAAATATAAAGGAGTGCGATGTTTGTTGTAGAAGAGGCAAAAAGTTCAGATACAGAGAGCTTAATTGATTTATTGGCACTGCTTTTTTCACAAGAAGCTGAGTTTACCCCTAAGCGTGATTTACAAAGAGCGGGTCTTACAATGATCTTGGAAGATGCCTCTATAGGAACTCTTTTTGTGCTCAAAAAAGATGGAACAATTATTGGTATGGTAAGCCTTTTGTGGAGTATCAGTACAGCATTGGGTGGTAAAGTAGCCTTTTTAGAAGATATGATCGTACATCCTTCCTGGCAAGGAAAAGGGGGTGGGACTTTGTTGGTTAAATATGCCCTTTCTTATGCTCAAAAGCTCTCATGTAAACGCATTACATTGCTTACAGATGCAAACAATCATGCGGCACAGAGTTTTTATAAGCAATTGGGTTTCAAAAGCTCATTAATGCAACCTATGCGTTTAATCTTCAATGATACATAATCCTAAAGTTTATTTTGCAAAAATAGTATGAAAATAGTACTATTATACAAATCGCAAGAAGAAGGACCTGTTTTTGAGACGTTTTTTTGTTTTCGTGAGCATGATGTTAACACTGTTAAATGCTACTCCAAGTGATCCTTATCTCTTTTACCAAGAAGTGGTACAAAAAATAAAAGAAGAGTCTATTCATCCTTTTGATGAAAAACGCTTACTGGACAGCTGTTTAGATGGAATGGTAAGCAGCGTTGATAAAAATGGGCGTTATCTGAATGAAGAAGAGTATGAAACGCTTTATCTCAGCTCTAAGCCTGTTGCGGGTGTCGGTCTCTTCATCGTTCAAAAACGCAACCGTATCCTTATTAAATCAGTCGTTGACCACTCTCCTGCACATAAGGCGAACCTTCAAAAAGGTGATGAGATTATTCAAGTTGATAGTGTGTTAGCGCGTGATCTTGACTTTGATGAGGTTGTTGCTGCACTCAGAGGATCTCCAAATACAAAAGTAAAATTGATGGTTTTAAAAGCGAATACTTCCAAGCCTATA
The DNA here is from genome assembly GCA_017860615.1 of Pseudomonadota bacterium. Taxonomy (GTDB): domain Bacteria; phylum Campylobacterota; class Campylobacteria; order Campylobacterales; family Sulfurospirillaceae; genus Sulfurospirillum. Next base: position 14,333 of record JAGDMU010000026.1, read on the forward strand.
GAACTTCAGTTAATGCGTAAAGTAGTCAACGTTGATCTTATCAGCTCCTTGATGTTTGAAAATAATATGGCATATATAAAAATAAGCTCTTTTGCACAAGACACATTACCTGCTCTTTTAGAAGATATACAGTATCTCTATGAGGCGCAACAGCATAAAATCAATGGAATGATTTTAGATCTTCGTGATAATCCTGGAGGAATTTTTAGCAGTGGTATTGCTGTCACCTCTCTTTTTTTAGAAAAAGAAAAACTTATCTTAACAGTGAAAAGCCGTCATAAAGAGGAAAAAAAGCAGTATAAAAACACACCTCAAGATTATGAAGGAAATGAGTATACTGAAAAAATTGAAGCACTCACTTTTTTAAAAAGCGTTCCTTTAGTCATTTTAGTCAATGCCGATTCGGCAGGTAGTTCAGAAATCGTCTCTTCGGTACTTCAGGAATACAATCGCGCTACAATTATTGGCATGCCAACATTTGGCAAAGACACCTTTGCAACACTTTTTCCTCTGAGTACCAATACATCGGCTGTAAAGTTTGCGACAGCACGTTGGTGTACGCCTAAGGGTAAAAGTGTATGGCCTAGTGGCGTTATTCCCAATATTGAGATAAATCAAGGAAGCGAAGAGGAAGATCCTCCTCTTCAAGAAGCATTACGGTTTTTACAAAAGAAATAGCTATTTGGTGATGAACATGTAAAAAGGTTTTTCATCAAGTTGCATATCAATCCAAACGCCGTTTGATCCTAATGTATCACTGAGTGCAACTTGTAAAGAGAGGTATGTTTTAGGTAACTCAAAAAGCACTTTGAGCTTTTTGTTAGAGAAGGTCACTTTTGCTCCACCTGTGATGATATTACAAAACTCAGCAACACCATCGACAATCGCAGCAGTATCATCCGCTTCAAGGCTTTCCCCAAGCATCGCTTCGAGCGCTACAAGTGCCAGTTCTCGTGGAAAGACTAGAAAGAAAATACCGCTAATATCACCTTTAAATTTCATTGCAGCGATGATGACTTGTGGAGGAATCTTCTCATTAAAGGGCCTGATTTCATGTTTAATCTTTTGGGCTTCCAATCCTGTAATGGTTACAAGTGAATTAACAGCCGTATCGATAAAAACGGGAAGGTTCATCACCAGCTGTTTTGACAGTCCCAAACTTTGTGTTGCAGACGACTTACTTTTGGTTTGATTAATCGCTGTATGCGTGATGGTCATATCATACTTTTTAGCAGAAGCTTTTATTTTAAAATCTTCTGCATTTTGCGCATGAACAATAGAATAACCAAGTTTGACAAGCTCTGTTGCAATCTTATCGGCATTGGCTTTATCTTCATCGTAAATAAGTACAGCAAGCTCTTTTTTGAGTGCACTTGGGTTAAAAAATAAAAGAGCTGTATTCATGTTTTGGAAGAGTTTGACCGATGTTTCAGAACTGAGTTTTTTAAGATACGCAAATGTATCTCTTTTGTAGTCACCAATGGAAACAGGTATGTCTATGGTATGGCTAAGCTTATCAAGTTGTATGACGAGATTTGCTAAGTTTGGATCTTCTTTTGTAAGTGGAGAATAGGGTGCATCTTTGAGTGAAACAAGAATACCTTTAATGCCTTTTTCTTTTAAAGTGGCTTTTTGTCCTAGAATGGTGTTGCATAACACAGTGTTTCGGTTTTCAAGGATAGTTTCGTTGTAATTAAAAATGAGAATAGAGTGTTGGATGATGTTTGTCATGGCCTTGTTTCAACCGTTTATATTAATTAGGATTATGAGTTGGGATGATACCACAGAAAGCTTTTAATTTTATTGAATTAATCTGACGCTATAATAGAGATTAAGAAAACTATGAGGTGAAAAAAGTCCATGAAATCTCGTTTTGCCGATATTGATAATGCTATTAAAGCTTATATTGCTGACGAAATTTCTATGGAAAAAAACAAAGAACTTGAAGAGTTGGTTTTCTTTTCAAGTTACACAATTAAATTTGATGTTTTTAAAAAAGCAACTCAAAAACTCAAAAAAATATTACGACAGAAGCTTCCTTATGAGTGGCATGTATGGAAAGTAGATGCAGCTAGAGTCATCGAAAAATATCATTTAGATGTCTCCTATGAAAGTGAGCGGTATACTTACTTGCTTCAAGCTCTTCTGAAGGCACAAATCAAAATTAATGAAGCTGTGATGGGTCATTTTATAGGATTATGCAAAAAAGCACACTCCTTTGAGTACATTGAAAGCAGAGCAGAACAGATTTACAAACTCCTTTTTGATGATATGGGAAAAGAGAATGTGTGCAAAACTTCATCACTACTTTAGGCATTACACGTAACGCTTATGATATAATTTTGTAACAAAAAAGTGATACAATAGAACTCATTTTGAAAAAGGAAATAAATTATGGATAAAAAGACAAAAATCCTAGCAACCGTTGGCCCAGCAAGTGATAGTGTAGAGATTTTAGAAGGATTAATTAGAGCTGGCGTTAATGTATTTCGACTCAATTTTAGCCATGGAACTCATGAGTACCATGCAAGCACATTAGCAAAGATCAGAGAAGCAGAAAAAAATGTTCAAAAAAAAGTAGGTGTTTTACAAGATATTTGTGGTCCTAAAATTCGTGTTGGAAAGTTAGAAGACGATTTTTATTTAGAGACAGGCGATAAGCTATACTTTACGAAAGAGCAAATTGTCGGTAAAAAAATTGAAGAGGGTAAGTATGAGCTTTGCATCAACCAACCTCAAATTTTGGATATGTTAAAAGAAGATGAATATATTTACCTCTATGATGGAAATATTAGAGCAAAGGTTATTGAAATTGGCAAAAAAGTGGTCACTGAGATTGAAAATAGCGGTAAACTCTCTTCCAACAAAGGTGTTAATTTCCCCAATACTGTAATTAACATCGAAGTTATCACCCCAAAAGATGAAGCAGACCTTTTATGGGGCGCTCAACATGGTGTTGATTTTGTGGCTGTTTCATTTGTCCAAAGTGCCAAAGATATTTTACACGTAAGAAAAATTCTCAAAGAACACAAATCACGTTCACACATTTTTGCCAAAATTGAGAAGTTTGATGCAGTTGAAAAAATTGATGAGATTTTAGAAGTAAGCGATGGCATCATGGTTGCTCGTGGCGATCTTGGCATTGAAGTGCCTTACTACAAAGTTCCAAGCATTCAAAAAAGATTGATTGCAAAAGCCAATGCAGCTTCTAAACCCGTTATTACGGCAACACAGATGCTTCTTTCCATGGCTGAAAAAGAGATGGCAACACGAGCTGAAATCAGTGACGTTGCCAATGCTGTTCTTGATGGAACCGATGCGGTTATGCTCTCCGAAGAGAGTGCAATTGGTGTCAATCCTATCCATGTTGTTGAGGTTATGGCCAATACCATTAAAGAAACAGAGATGATTTATCCTTATGGTAAATTTGAGGTGTATCCTTTCTTAGATGAGACCGATATTATCTCTTCTTCAACCGCACGTCTAGCAGATCGTTTGGGTGTCGAAGCGATGATTTCACTGACAAGTTCTGGTAAATCAGCGCGTAAATTAGCACGTTACCGTATTAAAGCAGACATCTATGCTGTGACACATGATGAGCGCACTGCTCGTTCTTTGACCATTGCTTGGGGTATTAAACCGATTATGAATATTGAAGCAAGTAATCTCAACATGATGCTGGGTAAAACACTTCAAAAAGGAATCGAGCGTGGCGTGATCGATAAGGAAAAAACGTATATTGTGACAGCAGGATACCCAGCAGGTGTAGAAGGCAGTACAAACTTTATTCGTATCTTGAAAAAAGCGCAGATTGAATACTACACAGATATGGTTTTATAAGGAGATGAGAAGTCATTTAAGCCTTTTTGCAAGACGCATTAAGGCTTAAATACTTTTTACTTTAATATTACCTTAAAGAAGGTTTAGATACAATCCAACCTCAAAATAAATCTCTCCCAAGAAGGACATACGCATGTATGCAATTATTAAAAATGGCGGGAAGCAATACAAAGTTCAAGAAGGCGACTACTTAAATGTCGACAAACTTGACGCTCAGCCAAAAGAGAAAATAGTAGTGACGGAAGTTTTAGCTGTGAACAATGGCGAA
>JAGDMU010000019.1 GCA_017860615.1 Pseudomonadota bacterium
GGTGATGCTGACCCAGGATGCAGCGATTTACGGTCTCGGCATGCTGGCCGAGTTCCGCGACACCGAAACCGGTGCGCATATCCGCCGCACGCAGTCGTATGTCGGTCTGCTGGCGCGCCACTTGAAGGGGAAACCGCGCTTTGCCGGATTCTTTGACGAAAACACCATCAATATGTTGAAAAAATCAGCGCCGCTTCACGATATCGGCAAAGTGGGGATCGTCGATCGCATTCTGCACAAGCCAGGCCCGCTGACGGCTAGCGAGTTCAATGAAATCAAACAGCATACGCAGTTTGGTCGCAGCGTCGTCGATCGCATCGAAGCGGCGATGCACGACCGCTCGGCATCAGCCTTCCTGCGTTTTGCCAAGGAAGTGACCTATACGCACCACGAACGCTGGGATGGCACCGGCTATCACGGCCTGGCGCGCGAACAAATCCCGGTTTCCGGCCGGCTGATGGCGTTGGCCGACATCTACGACGCGTTGACCAGTCGGCGCGCCTACAAGCCGGCGTTTGCGCATGAAGAGGCCCTGCGGATCATCAGCGAGGGGGATGGCCGGACCCGGCCGGAACATTTCGATCCGGACGTGCTGCAGGCGTTTCTGGAGATCAACGAGCAATTCAAATCGATATCGATCCAGTTAAGGGATTGAGCACGAGCTGGTCGGCGAGGCGCTCGACGAATGCTGCAGCGTGATTTCGGTCGAGACTGGCGAGGATGCCTTGATGGCGAGCCGCGTGTGGAAGCCCGACTTGATCATCGTCGATGTCGAGATGCCCGGTGTGGGGGGCTACGAAACCTGCCGTCGATTCAAGTCGATCGATGAGACCGCGGGAACGCCGGTCATCTTCCTGTCCGGTCACGACCAGATCGAGGACCGTCTCAAGGGCTATGAAGCGGGCGGCGACGATTACCTGACCAAGCCGTTCGATCCCCAGGAACTCAAGGCCAAGGTACTGCATTTGCTGGCCCGGTCCGCCCAGCGCGGCGAGCTCAAATCGATGGCGGATTTTGCCACCAGTACCGCCATGACCGCGATGACCAGCATGGGTGAGATGGGCGTGCTGCTCGAAGCGCTCAAGAATTTCAATGCCAGCACCGACTATCAGAGCCTCGCCGAAGCCGTCGTCGCCGGCTTGTCGATGTACGACCTGCAAGGCGTGGCACAGATCCGCACCCCCGAGGGAAAGCTGAGCAAGACAGCGACAGGCGAGGCGTCGCCGCTCGAAGAGTCGGTGATCGATCACCTGGCGACGATGGAGCGCATCATGCAGTTCCAGAACCGCATGTCGATCAGTTATGAACACGTCAGCTTGCTGATCAAGAACATGCCCGTCGACGATGAAGACCGTTGCGGCAGGCTTCGCGATCATCTGGCGATGCTCGCCGAGGGCGCCGACGTCCGTTTGCGCGGGCTGATGTCGACGCGCGAGTCAAGCCGGCGAGGCGAGGTGATCGAACATGTTCTGGCGCGGATCAGCGACGCGTTGCGCGCGATTGACCACGATCAACGTCAATGCCGAATCAAGACCAGCCTGGCGCTGGACGAGGCGTTGCGCAGCTTCGACCGCGCGTTGCTCGGCGTGGCGCTGTCCGACGAGCAGGACGCCTATCTCTCGGCGACGATCAAACGGGGAATGGACAGCATCATCGACAGCCAGTCGAATGAAATCGATATCCAGGATCGACTGACGGGCATGGTCACTGAGCTGCAATCGGCGATGGAAATATGAGCCGAGCCTGATCGCCGTTTTCGGCTTTTTTCCGTCGAGGGTTGCGCAACTGGCGGTGCTAGAATGGGCGTCGGGCGCGCTAACTAACGGTAGAGACGGCTTATGGTTTATGAACAGATCGCGGCGGTTGATCTTGGCTCGAACAGTTTCCGTCTGCAGGTCGGGCGCGTCGTCGATGACCAGATCTATCCGCTCGATACGCTCAAGGAATCGGTGCGTCTGGCATCCGGGCTGACGCCGGAGAAAATTCTCGATGAGCCCGCGCAGCAACGCGCGCTTGAGGCTTTGCGCCGCTTCGGCGAGCGGCTGCGCGGTTTCCAGCCGGACGCGGTGCGCGTGGTGGCGACCAATACGCTGCGCGTTGCCAAGAATGCGCAGCAGTTCATCCGGCTCGCCGAAGCGGCGCTCGGCTTCCCGATCGAAGTGATCGGTGGTCGCGAAGAGGCGCGCCTGATCTATATCGGCGTGGTGCACGCGCTACCGTCGGTAAACCACCAGCGGCTGGTCGTCGATATCGGCGGCGGCTCGACCGAGTTCATCATCGGCACCAGGCTCGATCCGATGGTCCTCGAATCGCTGTTCATGGGCTGCGTGAGCTATACGCTGCGCTTCTTTCCCGGCGGCAAAGTCGACCGCAAGCGTTTCGCCGACGCGCAACTGTCGGCGGCGCGCGAGATTCAGACGATCGCCCAGGATTACCGGCGCGCCGGCTGGAGCGAGGCCGTCGCCTCATCGGGGACGGCACGCGCGATTGCCGACGTGCTCGAAAGCAACGGCCTGAATCCCGACGCCCAGATCGGCATTACCCGCGCCGGGCTGGACCGGTTGCGGACGCTGTTGATTCGCGCCGGATCGGCCGAGGATCTCAAGCTCTCGAATCTGCCGACCGATCGTCTGCCGGTGTTCGCCGGCGGCATCGCGATCATGTCGGCGGTCTTCGAAGAGCTGGGAATCGAGCGCATGACCTACGCCGAAGGCGCCTTGCGCCTCGGTGTGCTCTACGACCTGCTCGGACGCTTTCATCATCAGGACATGCGCGACGCCACCGTGGCGCAGTTTCGGCGGCGCTATCAGGTCGATCGGCGTCAGGCCGAGCGCGTCGAGCAAACGGCGCTGGCGCTGCTCGGCCAGTTGATCCGCATCGATTCGCCCGAACACGAAGGCGAGGTACGCTATCTGCGCTGGGCCGCGGCCTTGCACGAAATCGGCATATCGATCGCGCACGGCGGCTTTCACAAGCACGGCGCCTACATCGTGAGCTACGCCGACATGCCGGGATTTTCGAAACAGGATCAGGAGCGGCTGGCGCTGTTGATCCTCGGACAACGCGGCAAGCTCGAAAAGCTGCCGCCGACGCCGGCGGCAGACGCCCGCTGGCGGCTCATCTTCTGCCTGCGCACGGCGGTGCTGCTGCATCGTTCGCGCGACGACGAGCCCCTGCCGCGGGTCTTGGTCAAACCCACGAGCAGCGGTTTTGCGCTCGAGCTTCCCGCCGACTGGCTGCTCGCCAACCCGCTCTCCGCCGCCACGCTGGCTGCTGAAGCCCAGCTCTGGCAGCGCGTCGGCGCCTCCTTGCGGGTCAAGCGCCGGACCGCGCTGGGCTAGCCGCATGACCGACGCAGCGATCGACACCGCCGAGCTGCAGGGAGAGCTGCAGGTCAGCCTCTCCGGCGACTGGACGCTCGCCACGCTGCCCTTGCCGTTCTCTTCGCTCGAAGCGCGTCTGCAGGCGCTGGCGGCCAAACCGGCGCGCTGGGACTTGCAGGCCATCACGCGCATCGACAGCGTCGGCGCCATTTTGCTGTGGCGCGCCTGGGGGCGGCGCTGGCCGGCTGCGCTCGAAGCCTCGGGGCCGCAGCGCTCGGCGCTCGAACGCGCGGCGACGATCGTCCTGGATCGCCGCGCCAGGTTCCGCGCGCCGCGCCTGGTCTGGCTGGTCGCGCTCGGGCGGCTGGTCATTGCGACGGGGAAAAACCTGCGCGACATCGTCGCGCTGATCGGCCAGTTGCTGCTCGATCTGGCCTATCTCTGCGCCCATCCGCGCGATATCCCATGGCGCGAGTTTTCGGCCAACCTCTACAAGAGCGGCGCGCAGGCGCTGCCGGTCACCGCGCTGGTCGGCTTTCTGATCGGCGTCGTGCTCTCGTATCTGTCGTCGCTGCAGCTCAAGACCTTCGGTGCCGACATCTATATCGTCAACCTGCTCGGCATCAGCATCATCCGCGAACTCGGGCCGGTGATCGTCGCGGTGCTGGTCGCCGGCCGTTCGGGTTCGGCGATGACGGCGCAGATCGGCGTGATGCGCGTCACCGAGGAGATCGACGCGCTGGCGACGATGGGCATCTCGCGCAGCCTGCGCCTAGTGCTGCCCAAGATCGCCGCGCTGGCTATCGCCATGCCCTTGCTGGTGGTCTGGTGCGCTGCCGCCGGAATCATCGGCGGAATGGTTTCGGCCAACCTCGAGATGGGGCTGGCCTACGGCTACTTCATCGAGGCGCTGCCCAAGGTGGTGCCGGTCGCCAACGTCTGGATCGGCATCGGCAAGGGCTTCTTCTTCGGCATGCTGATCGCGCTGATCGCCTGTCACTTCGGCCTCAAGGTGCGGCCCAATACCGAGAGTCTGTCGACCAAGACGACGACCGCGGTGGTCACCGCGATTACCGTGGTAATCGTCGTCGACGCGGTTTTTGCGATCTTGACTCGCAACCTCGGCATGCCGGGGGGAGGGTGAGCCGATGATCGATTCCAGCGCCGCGCCGAGTTCGCCAGCGCGCAGCCCGGTCATCGTGCTGCGCGGGGTATGCACGCGCTTTGGCGAAACGGTCGTTCACCGCGACATCGATCTTGACGTCGAGGTCGGGCAGATTCTCGGGCTGGTCGGCGGTTCGGGCAGCGGCAAGACGACGCTGCTGCGCGAGATTGTCGGCTTGCTGGTGCCCTCCAGCGGCTCGGTCAGGCTCTTCGGCCAGTCGGTCTTCGACGCCGATCCGCTGGTTCGGCGCAACGTGCGTCGCCGCTTCGGCATGCTCTTTCAACAGGGCGCGTTGTTTTCGGCACTGTCCGTCTATGACAATATCGCGTTTCCGTTACGCGAACTGCGCGCGCTCGACGAATCGATGATCCGCGATCTCGTCTACCTCAAACTGTCGATGGTCGAGCTCGAACCGCGCCATGCGCAGTTGATGCCGTCCGAGCTCTCCGGCGGGATGATCAAGCGCGTCGCGCTGGCGCGGGCGCTGTCGCTCGAGCCTGAGCTCTTGGTGCTCGACGAGCCGACCGCGGGTCTCGATCCCGACCTCGCCGACAATTTCGTCAAGCTGATCAGGATGCTGCAAAGGGAGCTGGGCTTTACGGTCGTCATGGTGACCCACGATCTCGAAACGCTGGCCGGGCTGGCGAGCCATGTCGCGGTGCTCGCCGAGCAGCGTATCATCGCCTGTGGCACGCCGGCGACCGTGCTCGCTGTCGATCATCCGTTCATTCACCGCTTTTTCTGTTCCGAACACGCGCTGGCGCTCATGCAAAAAGGATTGGCTTAAGTCATGGAAAATCGTTCGCACGCGCTGCTCGCCGGGCTGTTCGCGCTGCTGCTGGGGCTTTCGTCAGTGGCCGCGCTGTGGTGGTTCGGCGGCCAGCAGGAGGCGACCAACGCGTACCTGGTGGTCACCACCAAGACGATCAGCGGGCTCAGTCAGCAGGCGCAGGTTCGCTATCGCGGCGTGCGGGTCGGCAAGGTCGAGTCGATCGAACTCGACCCCGACGATGTCGGCAATACGCTGATCCGCATCAGCGTCCGCAAGGACATCCCGATCACGCACGGAACGACCGCCAAGCTTGGCTTTCAGGGGGTGACCGGAATCGCTTTCGTGTTGCTCGAGGAGAGCGGCAAGGACGCTACGCGGCTCACCGCCCCGGCCGGCGAGCTGGCCAGGATTCCGATGCAGGATTCGCTGTTCCAGGAACTCACAAGCGTTGCCGGCGAAACGCTGCGCAACGCGCGCGATCTGCTGGCCAGCGCCAACCAGACGCTCAGTCCCGAAAATCGCCAGCGCATCGAGAAGACGCTGGCCAATCTCGAGGCGACGACCGGCAATGCCAGAGACGCCACCGCGTCGCTGCGCCAAGTGCTGACACCGGAAAATATTCGTTTGCTCAACTCGACGCTGACGCGCGCCGAACAGACGGCCGGGCAGGCGGCGCCGTTCTTTGCCGAAGCGCGCGGCCTGGTGGCGCGGCTGCAATCGGTGAGCGACAAACTCGAGACGACGCTCGGCGATCCGGTCAGCAACGGCGCGCTGATCCCGCGGCTGGTCGACTTGAGTGCCGATCTGTCGGGCAGTTCGCATCAGCTCAATCGCGTTCTGCAGATGCTCGAAGACTCGCCGCAGAGCCTTATTTTCGGTCGCCACGAGGCGTTGCCCGGACCCGGTGAGGCCGGCTTCGTTGCGCCAGAGACACCCAAGGGACAACCATGAACCGAATCTTGATCCTGCTGCTTCTGCTCGGCGGCTGCGCGACCGGCGCGAGAAACAAGCCGCCGCTAACCGTCTATGATTTCGGGCTGCCGGCGGCCCGGCTGCCGGCGGGGGAAAACTGGCCTCGTCTGGCGCTCGACGTCAAGTCGCCGTCGTGGTTCGATTCGCTCAACATCGACTATCGGCTGGCCTACGACGATCCGCTCAAGCAGCGCGAATACGCCGACAGCCGCTGGGCGGGCGCGCCCGGCGTACTGCTCGCGCAGCGGCTACGGCAGCAACTGGGGACGGTCAATGACAGCGGCAGTACGGCGTGTCTGCTGCGCGTCGAGCTGCAGGAGTTCTCGCAGATCTTCGCTTCGCCGCAGCAAAGCCATGCACTGGTGCAGGGCAGTGTCCAGCTGTTCGACGCCAAGCGACGACTGCTTGCCGAGCGGCAACTGGTGATCGAGAAGCCGGCGCCCGGCGCTGACGCGGCGAGCGGCGTCAAGGCGCTGGTCGCGGCCAGCGACGACTTCGGCGTTGAACTCGCCACCTGGCTGGCCGGTGTCGACAAAGGACTTAAGACTTGTCGCTGAGCGCAAGCTGCCGCACAATGACCCGCGTATTATTTTTACCTGACCGGCAAAGGCACGCTCGACATTCATAAGAAATAGCGGCCGAAAACGTCACCTATCTCGTGCGACGCGGCGCTGACCACTGAAAAGCGGTTGGCAGTCGACGGGCAGGGCATCGATCTGGCAATTCCGTTTTCAAACAGCGACCATGAGGAAAGTTCAATGAAGCTCCCTAGTTCGTCACCCGCGTCCGTGTCCTGTCTATTTCAAACGCTGCGCTGCGTCCTGGCCGTCCTGCTGCTCGCTGCAGCGTCCACGGCCTTCGCCAGTTCCGAAGCCAATCTGGTCCTGCCCAATCTCAAGGATGCCGCGCTGGCGAGCTTCCTGGGCGGCATCAGTGGCTGGCATCTGCTCGGCTACGGCCTGTTCGTCTGCGTCGCCGGGCTGGTCTTCGGCGCAGTCATCTACGGCCAGGTCAAGGCGATGCCGGTGCACCGCTCGATGGCCGAGGTCAGCGAGCTGATCTACGAGACCTGCAAGACCTATATGATCACCCAGGGCAAGTTCATCCTGCTGCTCGAATGCTTCATCGGCGTCATCATCGTCGCCTACTTCGGCTGGGTGCAGCACATGGCGGCGATGGAAGTGCTGCTGATCCTTGCCTTCTCGCTGGTCGGCATCGCCGGATCGTTCGGCGTCGCCTGGTTCGGCATCCGCATCAACACGCTGGCCAACAGCCGCACCGCCTTCGCCTCGCTCGAAGGCAAGCCGTTCCCGGTCTACTCGATCCCGATGAAGTCGGGTATCTCGGTCGGCATGATGCTGATCTCGACCGAACTGTTGATCATGCTCTGCATCCTGCTCTTCGTTTCGCCCGAGCTCGCCGGCAAGTGCTTCATCGGCTTTGCCATCGGCGAATCGCTGGGCGCCGCGGCGCTGCGCATCGCCGGCGGCATCTTCACCAAGATCGCCGACATCGGCTCCGACCTGATGAAGATCGTCTTCAAGGTCAAGGAGGACGACCCGCGCAATCCCGGCGTGATCGCCGATTGCACGGGCGACAACGCCGGCGACTCGGTCGGCCCGACCGCCGACGGTTTTGAGACCTACGGCGTCACCGGCGTCGCGCTGATCAGCTTCATCCTGCTGGCAGTGCCCGAAGCTGCGGTCCAGATCCAGCTGCTGGTCTGGATCTTCGTGATGCGCGTGATGATGATCATCGCCTCGGGAATCTCGTACATCGGCAACGAAATCGTCATGAAGGCCAAGTACGGCGAATCGGCGAAATTCGACTTTGAAACGCCGCTGACCTCGCTGGTCTGGGTCACCTCGATCGTTTCATTGGTCATCACCTTCATCGTCTCCAAGGCGCTGATCGGTACGATCGCCATCAACGGCCAGGTTTATGCCAACCTGTGGTGGCAGCTCTCGCTGATCATCACCTTCGGCACGCTGGCCGGCGCGATCATTCCTGAAGTCGTCAAGGTATTCACCTCGACCAAGTCACGGCACGTTCAGGAGGTCGTCACCGCCTCGCGTGAAGGCGGCGCCAGCCTCAACATCCTGGCCGGACTGACCGCCGGCAACTTCTCGGCGTTCTGGATGGGCGTGATCATCGTCGCGCTGATGACCGGCGCCTATCTCGTCTCGCAAGGCGATCTCGCGCTGGTGATCAACCCCGATCCGGTCAAGGCCGGCATCATGGCGTCGGTCTTCTCGTTCGGCCTGGTCGCCTTCGGCTTCCTGGGAATGGGGCCGGTGACCATCGCCGTCGATAGCTATGGTCCGGTCACCGACAACGCGCAGTCGGTCTATGAGCTGTCGACGATCGAACAAATTCCCGGAATCGAGTCCGAAATCAAGGACGTCTTCGGCATCACGCTCAACTTCGAGAAAGCCAAGGAACTGCTCGAGGAGAACGACGGTTGCGGCAACACCTTCAAGGCGACCGCCAAGCCGGTGCTGATCGGTACCGCGGTGGTCGGCGCGACGACCATGGTGTTCTCGATCATCATGCTGCTGACCAACGGTTTGACCGACCATGTCAGCAATCTGTCGATGCTCTATCCGCCTTTCCTGCTCGGCCTGATCTCGGGCGGCGCGACGATTTTCTGGTTCTCGGGCGCGTCGACGCAGGCGGTATCGACCGGCGCCTACCGCGCCGTCGAATTCATCAAGCAGAACATGAAGCTCGATGAAGGCTCGACCAAGGCCAACGTCGAAGACAGCAAGCGGGTCGTCGCGATCTGTACCAAGTACGCGCAGAAGGGCATGTTCAACATCTTCATGGCGGTCTTTTTCGGCACTCTGGCGTGCGCCTTCATCGAGCCCTTCTTCTTCATCGGTTACCTGATTTCGCTGGCCATCATCGGCCTCTATCAGGCGGTATTCATGGCCAACGCCGGCGGCGCCTGGGATAACGCCAAGAAGATCGTCGAAACCGAGCTGCGCGCCAAGGGAACGCCCTTGCACGACGCCGCGGTGATCGGCGACACCGTCGGTGATCCGTTCAAGGACACATCCTCGGTGGCGATGAATCCGATCATCAAGTTCACCACCTTGTTCGGTCTGCTGGCCGTCGAAATGGCCGTCGGCCTGACCGCGCAAGGGCAGCAGAATCTGGCCTGGGGGTTGGCCGCCGTCTTCCTGGCGCTCAACCTGGTCTTCGTCTATCGCAGTTTCTACGGCATGCGCATCGAGGATTAGGTCAGTCAAGCCGCTGCGGCGTCGAACGGGTACAATCAGGGCAGCTCAATTTGAGCTGCCCTGATTCAATCAACGATGGCTACAGTCAAGAAAACGCGCGCTGCTCACAAAAATGCGTCGAGCAAGCTGGTGCCGGCGGTGCCGGAGTCGTCTGGCGTGAGCGTGGTGAAGAAGCGCAAGCGGCTGGCCAAGGTTTTTTCGCGCCCGCTCGACAAAAAACTCAGGGAAATCGAAATAGTTCGCGTAAAATTTTCGCTGCTCGCCGACGAGTACGTCCAACTGGCCGAGCTCAAGCAGCGGCTGGTCGCACAGGGTTCTCCCGTCAAGAAGGGCGAATTGCTGCGCGCCGGACTGTCGCTGCTCGCCACGCTCGATGACGGCCAATTCAAGGCGGCGCTGGCGAGACTACAGGTTATCGCTTGAGATCTAGCGACCCGGAGCCGCCTTGGCCGGCTTGTAGCGCTTGAAGACGGCGCGCGCGTCGTGTTCGGCGCGCTCCTGGTTGCATAGCGATTGGTCGTCGTCGTGGGCGCTGAAGTAATCGTCGTCCTGTGCGCGCATGACGATCTCGATCGCCGTCTCGTCGCTCAAGGTGTAGATCTCGGTCAGCAGCGTGGCGACTTCATCAAGGTGTTGTTCGTAAGTGGTCATTGCCTGGTCGTTCGCTAGTGGGTTGCGCTGGAAGCATTGCCGTTCGTTTCGCGAGCGGCCCGGTTGGCAAGTTTATAGGTGTTTTGCTAGAGGTGTCACAGATGTCAACAGTGCAGGACCATTATGCGCGGCTCGGCGTGCCGTCGAGCGCCAGCGCCGAGGCGATCAAGGCCGCTTACCGCAAGAAAGCTGCGCAGTTCCACCCCGACAAGAATCCTTCGCTCGATGCGGCAGCGCGCTTCAGGGAGGTTCAGGAAGCGTACGAAGTGCTTGGCGACGCGCAGCGGCGCAAGGATTTCGACGAGTACCGGCAGCGCAGCCTGATCGAAGATCCGCTGCCGGTGGCACGCGAGATTTCGGAAAAATACATCCAGGGAATACTTAATTGAAAAAATCGAATTACTTTTCCGAACTCATCAAAAGCTATATCGACGAGATCGATGATCTGGTCAGCGATTCTGCCGGCAAGTCGGTGCTGCAAAAGCGCCTCGACGACAAGCGCGGCGAATTCGATTCGATCCTGCCGATGATCGAGTTTTCGACCGAAATGGTCGCCGTCGTTTTCTACGACGCTTTTGACTTCAAGTCGCCCGAAATCATGCAGCAGATCGTGCAGAGCGAACCCGACGATTCGGATTTCATCGGCTGGGACGAGCTCAAGGCGCAACTTGCGGTGTCAGCGTGGGCGCAGCCACTGATCGCTTCGTCGCTCAAGGTCCGCGGCGGCGACGCCTTCCTGGTGACCGCTGCGGCGCTCGAGTTCCTGCGCAGCAAGCCTTCGTCGTATGAGTCGCCGGCGGTCGAGGTGGACGACGAGGGTGACGAGCGCGCAGACGACGGCGAAGACGACTTGAGCGAGGCCGGCGCCGATTGGCTCGCCGAGCAGGGCTTTGAAACACTCGACCGCTGAACACCATTATTCGTAAAGAAGGAAACGACATGCATCAGATCGTTTTGAGATCATCCGAGTTGATTCTTGCCGGCGACATCGCCGGTGCCGAAAGAACCCTGGTCGCCGTCGCCGATCAGCAGGGCGATCACGCGCTGGTCAGCGTGCTCGACGAGATGCCGGCCAGTGATCTGCTGGCGGTCATGCGCGAGTTCGACTCGTCGCGCGAGTCGGTGGTCAACATGCTGGTGACGCCCGAGCAGTTCGCACGCGCGATCGTGCTCGAGAAGAAATACGGCGATCGCACCGGCGAGCGCTTGCGCGCGATGGTCAATGCCGTCATTCACCGCGATGGGCAGACCGCCTGCGAGTACCTTGAAACGATCGCCGACATCGAGGGCGGACCGTCGACGCTCGCTGATTATTTCGAGGACCGTTACGACGAGATCTTCAGCTTCGTGACCAGCGGCAGTTTCTCGCCGCAGTTCAACACCGATACCGGAGTCCAGACGCACAACACCTGGCTGATGGAAAAAATCGAGGAAATCGACCACGGCCTGTGTTTCGGCAACTCGATGGAAAGCTCGCGGCCGCAGGTCTCGCGCTTTGAAATCGCCGACGGCGACTGGATGGAAACCGCCTGGCTGCTGCGCTATGAGCTTCCCGACGCGTTCGAGGAAGTGATGATGATCCTGCGCGATCGCGCACAGAAACGCGTCGAGCAGGCCAATGAGCTGGCGCTCGCCGGGCCAGCCGAGTCGGCGCCGGGCTCGGGCGACGAGGAAGAGTCGGCGATTTAGGGAATTCTGCGCATGGCAAGCACATCAACATCGCTGGCGGCTTTTGACGATCGCCCGTTCTTCGACAAGGCGCTGCGCTACGGCGTTGCCGAGCGAATCATTGCGAGCGACCGCTTGCCGTGCATCGAGCAGGATCTGGCCAAGGGCCTGGTCCAGATCGCCAATTATTTCGGCACTGCGCATCTGCGCCCCGAACTCGACCTCGCGCTACGGCGCATGGTCAAGTTGATCAGCCTCTATCTCGAGGAGATCTCGGCCGGCGACCTCGGCGTCGCCGCGGCGTCCCTGCGCGACAAGACGCTGCTGTCGCACTCCAAGGGCGGGTCGGAGATGATCAAGCGCCTGCATGCCTTGCCCGAGAGCGCGGTGATCGGCGGCGAGTGCGTCTCGGTCGAGAGCCAGCGCGCCTATCTCGACGAGGTCACGAGGTCAGCGACCTTCAGTCTTGAAAGCTACCGCGCCGAACTCGGCCTGCGCCTGAAAAATCAGATGGCGATCGATTTTTCCTTGTGGCTCGCGAAAAAAATGGGCGTCTCGCGCCACGACGTCGACGACGCCGATGCGCTGATTCGCAGCGCGATGCTGGTCCTCTTTGTCGACATGGCGGCGCTCTCGCTGCCCTCGCGGACGGCCTTCGTTCGCCTGATCAAGGCGGCGCGAGCGGCCAAGGCGAAGCTTGACGAGCGACGGCTCGATGTTTTCCTTAAGAACGAACCCGAAGAATTCCAGCGGCTGACGCGCGCGGCGATGGCTTCTTTCATCGCCAGCGACCTGCCGCGGATACGCGCGAGCGGCGCCAGCGCCGACAACTTACTGTACGGCGACCAGGGCCAAAGCTATTTCGTCAAGGCCAGCGTCGACGACGACGTTCGCGAATACGACCGGCTGGTGGCCAAGCACTGGGATCGCGTGACGCGCGGCGAGGCCGACGATCCGGCGGTGCTGGCGACCGTCTTCCTGCTGCTGGCGACCGGTCTTGCGCCCAAGGCGTCGATGCTGCTCAAGGACGCCAAGGCGCTGACCGGAAAATTCCGCGAGTCAGGTTTTGACTCGTCGGCGGTGATCGATTTCATCGCCAGCAATGCGCCGCAAGCGATGCACGACGATCTGCTGAAATTCTGGAAAGAGGATCTTAAGCGCGAAGCCGAGCAGCAACTCGCCGACAGCGATCCCAATTGGCCCGACAGCCACATGGAGCGCGCCGTCGAGTATCTGCGAACGACCTGCCGTGCCACGTGGAAAGGGAAAAAGTGGTGAGCCCTGGCGTCGCGAGCGCCGACTGATGGTATTATTCGCCTCGGCGGGTCTCCCCGCATTGCAGCGTGGTGAACCTGGTCAGGTCCGGAAGGAAGCAGCCACAGCCATTTACTGCGAGTGCCGGG
The DNA here is from genome assembly GCA_017860615.1 of Pseudomonadota bacterium. Taxonomy (GTDB): domain Bacteria; phylum Campylobacterota; class Campylobacteria; order Campylobacterales; family Sulfurospirillaceae; genus Sulfurospirillum. Next base: position 13,197 of record JAGDMU010000019.1, read on the forward strand.
GGTAAGGCTCGCCACCTTCTTTTCTGGCGATGCGTTCGCGTCGCGTCAAGCAATCTATCTGCTGTAAAAATGCACGTCGCCGAAACGCGTTTCGACGCGCTCTGCGGTATTGTCGGTATCGGCGCCGAGCGCGACCGCGGTAATTTGCGGCACCGGGTCGCCAAAAGCGGCTCTGAAGTCGGCGGCGACATCGCGTACGACTTCGCGCCACTGCCCGGCATGCGCGTTGCCCGAATCGACGACGATCATTCGAACGCGGTCGCTATAAGGGTTCCAGCCCGTTTCGCCGGCCGCCTGCTTGCTTCCCCAGACGTAACAGAGTGCCGCCGCCGGGATGTTGGCGCCATGCAGCAATCGCGCCGCGGAAATCTTGAGGCGGTCGCCGATCGAGAGTCGCTCGACCGGCAGGTCGAAAAGCACATAGACGCGTGCGGCGTAGTCGTCGCCTGCCTTCTCGCGCAGGTCCGAGCCGGCGAGCGCGCCGGAAATACGCCAGCGCCACTTGAGTAGCGGCGTCGCCGCCGGGTCGACGCGCAGCGCGTAGGCCAGGCTCGACGACGATCGATCGGAAACGACGCGCAGCACGGTGCTGCCTTGTTCGCTGATCAGATCGAAGCGGTTTTCGCGGTCGACGCCGGGCAGGCTCTGCGTCACCCATCCGGCGGGGAATGTCGTCCCGGCGCTGGCGCCCGAAAACGTCGTCGGCTCGATCGGGTGGCGTGCTGCGTCTTCGGCGTGCGCGCCAAGCGACCAGAGCGCGGCGATGGCGAGCAGGGCACGGAGGTGAGGCGTCATGGCGTCAATCCAGCGAGGTCTTCGAGTTCGGCCAGGCGCGGCAAATCCTGCGGGCGGTCGACGTCCCACAGCGTTATCGGTTCGGCCCAGCGCAGCCCCAGTTCGTGCAGCCGCTCGCGGGTCTGCGCCATGACGCGTTCGCTGCCCCAGTCGATGTTCTCGAAAATACGCGGGTACGGGCGTTTGAGACCGACCAGCACGTAGCCGCCGTCTTCGGCGGGCAGAAAAACCGCGTCGTGATCGCTCAGCGCGCTCGCCGCCAGCGCCAGATGCGCACGATTGAGCGCCGGACAGTCGGTGCCGATCAGCAGCAGCGGGCCGCCGTGCGCGGCGAAGGCGTTGGCCATTCGCGCGCCCAGGTCGTCACCCGATTGCGCGCAGAGTGCGACGCCGCGGCGGTCGCGCAAGGCGCGGAAGAAACGCCCAGACGTATCGGGCGCGCAGTGCAGCGTGACGCGTCGCGGCGCGAAACTTTCCGCCAGTTGCAGCGTTCTCAGCGTCAGCCGGCGCTGCAGTCGCGCCGCTGCGGCGGCGCCCAGCGCGGCAATCAGCCGCGTCTTGGCGACCCCCGGCTGCGGCGCCTTGGCGAAGATTGCGAGATCGAGCGCAGTCATCGAGTTCGTCTCGCTCGTCGAACTCATCGAGTCAGCGCTGCCGTGGTGCATAGCCGTAACGAACGGCGAGTTGGTCGGGGTCGGCGCCGAAAAAGTAGGCGGCGCGCAGGCGCCACATCAGCACGATGGTTGGCAGCACCCCGTGCTTCTCCCAGCGCCGTCCCGAGGTGACGGCGCACGCGCGCAGGCAGGCTGGCGCGGCAAAGCGCTTGAGTCGGCGGCAGAGCGCGATGTCCTCCATCAAGGCCTGTTCGGGATAACCGCCGACGCGTTCAAATAGATCGCGGCGAACGAAAATCGCCTGGTCGCCGGTGGCGATTTGCGAGCGGCGCGAGCGCCAGTTCATCAGGCGCGCGACGAGCAGCAGCAAGCGGTGTGTTCCCTCAATGCGAACGTCGAAGCGGCCCCATTGCGCGCCGGCATCAATCGCCGCCTCGATGTCGCCTGCGGCCGACGCCGGAAGGCTGGTGTCGGCGTGCAGGAAAAGAAGCACTTCGCCGCGGCTGGCGGCGGCGCCCGCATTCATCTGCAGCGCCCGGCCGCGCGGCGCGTCGATCAGCTGATCGACGAGCGGCAGCGCTTGCTCGACGGTGTCGTCGTCGCTGCCGCCATCGACCAGCAGCAGCGTCGCACGGCCGCGCAGCGCTTGCAGCGCGTTGAGCCGAGATCGGATCTGCGCGCCTTCGTTAAGCGTCGGGATGATCACCGAGAGGAAGGGGGCTGGCATCTGGAATGCTTGAGTGTTTTCCGGAACGTCGATTGAACAACGCCAGCGACGAGTCCCTGGCGTTGTCCTGGCTGCATTCTAGCGGGTCTTGGCTAGTGGTGGCGCGTCCCGCTGCGGTGCGAGCCGCCGGCCGGCGGCTTGCCGCTGCCCGAACGGCTCGGCGAGCCGGAGCGACCGCCGCCGGGACGGCCGCTTCCCGAACGCCCGCCGCCGCTGCGCGCGCCGGCCGAGCGCATCAGGATCGGCTCGGCGCGGATGCTCGGATCGGGCGCGTATTCGGGATAGTCGATGACGTCGATCTGCTTCTTGAGCAAGCGCTCGATGTCGTGCAGGAGCTTGAGCTCGTCGACGCAGACCAAGGAGACGGCAGCGCCTTCGACGCCGGCGCGGCCGGTACGGCCGATGCGATGGACGTAGTCTTCGGCGACGTTGGGCAGCTCGAAATTGACGACGTGCGGCAACTCGTTGATGTCGATTCCGCGTGCCGCGATGTCGGTGGCGACCAGCACGTGCAGCTTGCCGCTCTTGAAGTTGGCGAGCGCCCGGGTGCGCGCGTTCTGGCTCTTGTTGCCGTGGATCGCGTCGGCCTCGATGCCGGCCTTGAGCAGCTTGTCGGCCAGGCCGTTGGCGCCCCACTTGGTACGCGTGAACACCAGCACCTGGTACCAGCCCTTGTCCTTGATCAGGTCGATCAGCAGGTCTTTCTTGCGCTCGCGGTCGACACGGTAGACGTACTGCTTGACGAGTTCGGACGCGGTGTTGCGTTTCTCGGATTCGACGTAGCCCGGATCGGTCAGGAACGTTGCGGCCAAGGTTTTGATTTCGTCGGAGAAGGTCGCCGAGAAGAGCAGCGTCTGGCGCTTCTTGGGAACCAGCGCGATGACGCGCTTGATGTCGTGGATGAAGCCCATGTCGAGCATGCGGTCGGCTTCGTCGAGCACCAGCGTTTCGACGCCCGAAAGATCGACGTTGCGTTGCTGCGCGTGGTCGAGCAGGCGGCCGGGGGTGGCCACCAGGATGTCGACGCCGCTCCTGAGCGCCGAAATCTGCGGGTTCATGCTGACGCCGCCGAAGATCACCAGCGACTTGAACGGCAGGTGCGCGCCGTAGGTGCGAACGCTTTCTTCGACCTGCGCGGCGAGTTCGCGCGTCGGCGTCAGGATCAGCACGCGGATCTTGCGCGGCCCGGCGACGCGCGGCGCGCCGGCCAGGCGGTTGAGGATCGGCAGCGTGAAGCCGGCGGTCTTGCCGGTGCCGGTCTGCGCGCAGGCCATCAGGTCGCGGCCGGAAAGCACCACGGGAATGGCCTGGGCCTGAATCGGGGTGGGGGTTTCATAGCCTTGGTCGGCAACGGAACGAAGGATCTCGGGTGCGAGACCCAGTTCGGTAAATTTCATGCGAAAGAACTCCTGGCGTTTGCCATGCGTGCGCGGAAGAACCGCCAATGCACGAACCAGTCTGGGCAAACGCGACGGGATTTGTGAGTCGGACGAGGCGAGACTGCCTGGCCCGATCGGACGCGCGCCAAGACTGTTGAATGGCGCTGCGAGGAAGGCGGATAGTATCACGCCGCAGCCGAATTCCGGCCACTTCTGTGCCGCGCTGCTGGTCCGGGGGGCGACATTAGGGTAAAAAGCGGGTTGATTGCCAAGAACAAAGTTGGTTATTATTGTTTGTCATAAAAGGGAGCAGAAATCCAAAGAGCTTCACTCGCTATATCCCTGTCAGTCTGCCGGTCATGATCGACAGGGCTTCGTTCCCGCAATCCCAAGGTTCGTCAACGAAAGGAAATAACATGACACAACGTGTTGCTCTGGTTACCGGTGCGATGGGCGGTCTCGGCACCGCCATCTGTCAGGAACTCTGCAAGGCCGGACACAAGGTGGTCGCTGCCTATCATCCCGAGTTCGACAAGCCCGACGAGTGGACCCGCGAAATGGCCGACGCCGGTTTCAAGGATTTCATCTGCGTCGCGGGCGACGTCTCGCTGCTCGACTCGTGCGCGGCGATGGTCGCCGAGGCCGAAGCCAAGGCCGGCCCGATCGACATCCTGGTCAACAACGCCGGGATCACGCGCGACCGCCTGTTCGCCAAATTGGAGCCGGGCCAGTGGGACGCCGTGATCGCCACCAACCTCTCCAGTCTCTTCAATATGTGCAAGCAGGTCTCAAGCAAGATGGCGTCGCGCGGCTGGGGCCGCATCATCAATATTTCTTCGGTCAATGGCGTCAAGGGGCAGGCGGGTCAAACCAACTATTCGGCGGCCAAGGCCGGCGTGATCGGTTTTACCAAGGCGCTGGCCGCCGAGCTGGCGGCCAAGGGCGTGACCGTCAACGCCATCGCTCCCGGTTACGTGGCGACCAAGATGGTGATGGCGATCAAGCCTGACGTGCTGCAAAGCATCATCGACACGGTGCCGATGAAACGTCTGGCCAAGCCCGAAGAAATCGGCGGCGCCTGCGCTTATCTGGCGTCCGATCTCGCTGCTTTCATGACCGGTGCGACGATGAACATCAACGGCGGTTTGTACTACCAGTAAGCGACCGGTAGCGCCGGATCGCACGACAGGCTCCGCAACGGAGCCTGTTTTTTTGCCGGTCAGACGTGCTCAAGTCCGACCGCTGGCTAGGGTATAATGCTGCCCTGCACCATCAATGCGCCAAGAAGAGCGTACTTTGCACGATTTACCTTTGGAGAGGTCTTCATGCCTGAGTCGTTTCGACTGGTCAAAAAATACCCGAATCGCCGTCTCTACGTCAAGGTGGTCGATGCCAAGACCGGCGAGGATCTGACGCGCAGCATCCTGTTGCAGATCATCATCGAGGAGGAAACGGCGGGCGTTCCGCTATTTACCACCGAGTTGCTCGCGCAAATGATCCGTTTCTATGGCCATGCCATGGAGGGAATGCTGGGAAAATACCTGGAGACGAACATCAAGTCGTTCACCGAATTCCAGAAGAAACTCGCCGAGCAGTCGCATTCGCTCTACGGCGAGAACAGCAACCAGGGGCAAAGCGATATGTGGTCGCAGTTCATGAGCTTCCAGGGGCCGGCGATGCAGACGATGATGGCGACCTATATGGACCAGAGCAAGAAGATGGTCCATCAGATGCAGGATCAGCTCAAGACGCAGACGTTCAATATGTTTTCGGCGATTCCGGTTCCCGGCTTTGGCAACAACGATCAAAAGAAGCCGAAACAATAGTCGGCACGCCGCGACGACTGGCGCCAAGCCATCACTCTGTTTTTATTGAGATCCAGACGTCTTTTGCCCTAAGCGGCGCTGCAAATCGGCGAGTTGCCGCGGCGCCAGCGGGTCGCCGCGCTCGACGGCGAGCCGGTACCAGCGTTCAGCTTCGTTCCAGTCCTGCTTGACGCCCCAGCCCTCGTCGTACAGGCGGCCAATGTTGTACGGCGCGCCGGCGTTGCCCCGGTCTGCGGCGAGCCGGTACCAGTGCATCGCCTTGGCGTAATCCTGCGCCGTGCCGCGGCCAAACTGCTGGAGGCTGCCGATGTTGTTGGCCGCGGTATGACTACCGTTGTTAAAGGCCTTGAGATACCAGCGCATGGCTTGCGAAAAATCCTGTTTGACGCCAAGGCCGTGGTCGTAGAGGTTGCCGATGTTGTTGGCCGCTTCGACATTGCCGCGTTCGTCGCCGATGCGATACCAGCGCATCGCCTGGCGATGGTTGGTCGCGACGCCATGTCCGTGCTGGTAGAGCATGCCGATATTGTTGGCCGCGACGGCGCTGCCACGCTGGTATCCGACTTTGTACCAGCGCAGCGCCTCGCGGTAGTCGCGGTCGACACCGAGTCCGTCGTCGTAGATGACGCCGATGATCGTCGGCGACGCCTTGTTTTTCGGGTCTTTGGCGGCGAGGCGGTAAAGCCGCAGCGCTTCCTGATAATCCCGCGCGACGCCGTCGCCAAGCTGGTAGCGAATGCCGAGATTATTCAGCGCGCCGGAGTCGCCGCGTTCGGCGCCACGGCGCAGCTCGTCAAGGCTGTGGCGCTGAGCTGGCCCGGCCACCGTGAGCGGTACCGAAAAGACCGCGTCGTCGGCGCGCAGCGGCGGCGCGACCAACGCCAGCAGGGCGGCCAGTAGCGGCCAGCAAGCCAGTGCGGCAGGGCCGGGGCGCACGGCGTTTGGGCTAAACCGATCCGGCCAAAGCACCGAGGATCACCAGCGGAATTGCCCACCACTTGAAGGGAATCCAGAACAGGTCGTTCTTCGACTTGAGCTCGAATTCCTGACCACTTTCCTTGTCGATCACGATCTGCCCCGGTTTCCTTTCCATCCGGCTGCCGATCATCCACACGGCGGTTGCGGCGAGCGCCATGCTGACCATCAGGACCCAACCGTGGGTGCCCGCATAGCCCGGGTCACCGGAGATGCCTTCGACCGCGAAGAGCACGGCAATGTGAATAAACGCTGCAATAAAGGGAACCGCGACGCCCCAACCGCGCCAGACCATGATCATGATTTCTCCTCTGAGTGAATGACTTGTTTTCAGTACAGGTGATCCGGCGGTGCTCATTTACCGCTGATCATTTTCAATAGCGATTCGACGCGTTCGACCTCAGCAGACTTCTTCCAGCCGCTCGCCGAGCGCTGCGCGCCTTCGATCAGCCGCAGGATTTTTGCAGCGTCGGGATTGTCCATGGATTGATTGGCCCGCGCAATCTCGAAGATGCTGCGTCCGCGATAGCGGTGGTCGTCGACGGTCGCGCCATGCTTGAGCAGCAGCTCAACGCGTTCAAGATTGGCGTCGTCGACCGCGCTGATCAGCGCCGAGTTGCCCTGCGGTGCGATGTAGTCGGGCGGCACGCCGGCTTCGAGTAGCGCGCGCAGCGTCGCGCTGTCGGCCGAATACGCGGCGATCCAGACTTGCTCGGCGACGGCAAGCTGAGCGTAGCGTTCGCGCGGGATCGCGGCGACCAGCAGGCCGACGACCTTGGCCTCCTTTCTTCTGACTGCCAGCGATAGCGGTGTGTAACCGTCGTCGTCGCGGCGTAGCGGGTCGAGGCCGGTGGCGAGCAGGATCCGGGTGACCTCGAGGTGGCCTGAGCGCGCCGCCCAGGCCAGCGCGGTATTGCCTCGCGGGTCGGTCGCCGCGAACCGCTCAGGCGAACGCTGGCCGATCGCGGCGACGACGCGCGGCAGGTTGGCGACGGCGGCCAGAACGACCAGCGGATAGTCGGCTGGCGGTTCGCCGCCGACGTAGGCGATCTTGACGCGCGGCGCGGCCAGGCGGCGGATTTCGTGCTCGCTGACCATCTCGTCGAGGCGGGCGTCGGCCTCGATCAGGCGAATCGCTTCGTCCTCGTCACGCGCCAGAACGCTTCGGACCAGCGGCGAGAAGGCGGCGAAACGCGCCTGCTCCCACTCGCCATAGCCCGGCCATCTTTCGCCCTGCTGAGCTTGAGCCGTGAGCGCGACTCCCAGCAGCGCGAGGACCGCCAGGCGGCGGATGTTTCGCGCGAGTCGATCATTCGCCATCTTTTTTTTCCTGGTCGTCGATTTTCGCGAGCAGCGCTTTCATTTCGTTTTCCCATTCGTCGAGCTCGTCGTCGCCGAGGGCATCGTCCGCCTCGGCGAACGGCCACGGCTGTCCGGCAAGCAGCGCCGGCAGGCCGCTCAGCGCCTGCTCGGCAAGCTCCCTGGGAAATGGCTCGTCGGCGCAATCCGGATAGTCTTCGACGAAGAACTCCCAGCGGCTCGCCAGCGCCTTGATGCGTTGCCCGAGCGCGCCGTCGAGTCCGCCGGTCAGCGTCATCAGCGGGTAGAGCGCAGCGCTCGGCAGCCACGCTTCGCGATACCAGAGATCGCCGGAATACGCGGCGAGTTGTCGGGCGAGCGGCAACAAACGAGCGAGTTGATCGGGCGTCGCGCGACGCGCTTCGACCGAGGTCAGCGCCGCGTTGCTGCGCGCTTGGGTGCCACACGCGAGGTCGGCGTCGAGCAAATTTTCGCCGTGTTGTGCACAATCTTCGGCGAGCATTTCGCCGACGACTGCCGACAGTCCTTGCTGAAATTTACCGAGCAGTTCGGCGTCGTACGGCGCGCTGATCACCAGACCGGTCAGATCGCCAAGCTCCATCTCGCGCAACAGAGCGCACAGTTCGCCGTAGCCGAGCGCCATGCAGCGCGGACGCAGATCGGCGATGGCCGCCGCCCATTCCCGTTCGGAGCGATGCGTGCCGCAACCGGGAACGACGGGGGAGTTGCAAAGCTTGGGAACCGCACTCAGGTCGATGCGCATAGGTCTTCCTTTGGTCGTGTGGGCGGAATATGCCGCCTTCAGTCGAACGCGTAATGCGGATACGCCGATCTCACCAGCGTCGTCAGCACCCAGGGGTTGAGAAAGGCGAACTGCCCGCGAAGTGCCACTCGACATTCGCTGGCGGCAAAGACGGCGACCGCCGCCGAGCGTGAAATGCCGGCTTCGCAGTGGATCAGCAGGTGCTGCGCCGGCGCCCGGGTGTGGTGACGGCGCAGGAAATCGACGACCGATTGCGCCTGCTCGGCGCAAAACAACACGGTTCCGGGATGGCGGTCGGCGCGAGCGACGCCGTCGTGGAAATAAAGGCGCAGGATGTCGTCGATGGCAGGGTGCAAGGCCGCCGCGCAACGTCCGGGCGAGAGGATGGAGATCGCCACGGTGGGGCGGCACGGAACAAACTCGAGCGCCTCGTCGAGCGAAAGAAATTCAAGGGATTCGATCATTGCGCTTTCCGCTGTCCTTTTGTCGTGGCGTTAATTGATTGGGCAGGTCACGGTTGTTTCCTGTCTCAATCGGTAGACGGCAGCGAGACGATTTTGTCAGGCGCTGGTGTCATGCCTGCGCCATGGGGATGACGTCCAGCACCAGCGGCGCGTGAGCGACGACCATTGCCCAGGAGTGGTCATCACGGCGTGAGCAGCAGCGTGGTGATGATCAAGCCCAGCAGCCAGAGCGGCAGCGGCAGCGCAAGAAGCGGCAGATACCAGCCGCACTCCCTGAAAGTCAGGCGGTCGATCAGGCTGGCCGGCCGCGTGACTTCTTGTCCATTGAGCAGCAAGGCCACATAGTCGGTGGCGCGCAATCGTTGCACCAGGTCGATCAGCCCGATCCAGGCCGGGCCGCCGCCGGCGATTCGGTTCGCCGTGCCGGGCGGCAGCTGGTCGGCATAGACGACCGCCGACAGCGTCAGCACCAGATAGAGCGCCACCCAGCCGAGCCACACCGGGATGCCGATGCCGACCACGCCGCGGCCGATGACGTAGAAGGAATTGTCGCGACCGACGCGCGACCAGCGGGGGCGTGCGCCAGGGTCACGCATTGGCGCGGCCAGGTGGTTTCATGGCAATGGGCGAAGTGGTCATCAGCGTGTCATGGTAGCAAAATACTCGGCGCGCTCGCCGCTCTGTTTCTTCGTCCGCCTGGCGCTGCTTTGAGCGCGGCGGTGGCGGGCTTGCGCTATGATCGCGGTTTGCTGCCCGGGGACAGAAACCCGCCTTTTGGAGCCGTCATCGACATGAATTCGACCACAATTGATCACCCTTTGCACGACTTTATCCGCGGCTTGCCGAAGGCCGAATTGCACCTGCATATCGAAGGATCGCTTGAGCCCGAGCTGATGTTCGCGCTGGCGCAACGCAATTCGCTGAAGCTGCCCTACGCCTCGGTAGCCGAGTTGCGAGCGGCCTACGACTTTGCCGACCTGCAATCGTTTCTCGACCTCTACTATGCCGGGGCGGCGGTGCTGCAGACCGAACAGGATTTTTACGATCTGACGATCGCTTACGTGCAACGCGCGCTGGCCGACAAGGTGCGCCATGCCGAACTGTTCTTCGATCCGCAAACGCATACCGCGCGCGGCATTCCGATCGAAACGGTGTTCGCCGGATTGGCGCGGGCGCTGCGCGAGGCGCGCGTTGAAAAGAATTTTTCGAGCCGCCTGATCCTCTGCTTCCTGCGCCACCTTTCCGAAGAAGACGCCTTCGCCACGCTCGACGCGGCGCTGTCTTTGCGCGAGAACTACAAAGACCTGTGGACCGGCGTCGGGCTCGACTCGGGCGAAGTCGGCAATCCGCCCGAAAAGTTTGCTCGCGTCTTTGCCAAGGCGCGCGAGCTGGGTTTTCACGTCGTCGCCCACGCTGGCGAGGAGGGGCCGCCCGCTTACATTCACGCGGCGCTCGATGTGCTTAAGGTCGAGCGCATCGATCACGGCGTTCGCTGCGAAGAAGATCCGGCACTGATGCAGCGCCTGGCGCAAAGCCAGACGCCACTGACCGTCTGCCCGCTGTCCAACCTCAAGCTGTGCGTCGTGCGCGATTTGCGCGAGCACAACCTGGCGCGCCTGCTGCGCGCCGGGCTGCGCGTGACGATCAACTCCGACGATCCGGCGTATTTTGGCGGCTACATCAACGCCAACTTCATCGCCACCGCCGACGCGCTGCAGCTGTCGCGCGACGAACTGGTTCAGCTTGCCGCCAACAGTTTCAGCGCGTCGTTCGCATCGGCCGAACAAAAGCAGCACTGGCTCGTGGAATTGCAGGCTTATCAAGCGTCCTGAGTAGCTGCCTCGCGCGGCGTCCTTTGCTCTTTTCACGGTCTTCACGCGTCCAGCGCTTTCCTGCCGGCCTCAAAAAATCGCTCGTAAGCGACGTGCAATTTGAGTGCTGTTTTGAGGCAGTGCAATCGATTCGGCGCCAGCGGTGTTTCGGCCTGCCAGCGCTGGCGGTTGCCGTCGAGCGCCCGGCGCGTCATCAGCTGCTCGCGCATCTGCCGCAGGCGCGGCTGCAGGTCGTCTTCGGCGAGCCGGCCGAGCAGTTGCGCCATCGCCTGCGCGGCAAGCGTCGATGGGCAGCCATTGCGCTGCGCCTTGTGTTGCACGAGTTCGAAACCGAGCCGCTCGCCGCTGCCGACCAGGCGCAGCTCGGCGGTCGATAGCGATCGCCCGTCCTTGCTGCGCAGCGAGACGATCGTCGTGCCGTCGAACAGACAGCGGCTGGCGTAGCTGCCGACGCAGTGCTCCATGCGCAATCCCTCGTCGCGCAGTTCGCTGGTGGTGGTCAGGAAATGCGCCGACAGGGCGCCCAGCTTGACCGGCCCGGTCAGCGGCGCTGGCCAGTGCTTGAGCCGCGCTGCCGTATCCTCACCATCGTCCGTGGCGGTGGCTTGTGCTTCTTCCTCGACCGGCGGCAGCAGTTGCAGTTCATGCCAGCGCAATGAAGCGCGCAGCTGTTTGAGCAGACCCGTTTCGAGAAACAGTGTTTCGATCGCTGCGCTGACCCGTTGCCATTCTGGATCGTCATCGTGGCGGTGGCCGGTGAGCAGGGGCAGCAGGGGCAGCAGTTCGCCGCCGACCGCGCCGGTGATCTCGCGCAGCAGATCGACAATTTCCAGCAGGTCGGACGGCACCGCGCCGATCGCGGCGAACTTCTGCCGCGCCGCGATCCAGCCCAGTCGCGCCAGATCGCGCAACCAGAACGCGCGGCGTTGCGCCGATGAGACGTGCCTCAAGACCAGCGCGAAGTCGGTATAGGCGGTCCATTCGTCGTGGCTGCTCGGACGTTTTTCGGGCGGCAGAAGGGAGAGACTTTGCAGCAGTTCGGGGATTCGCCCGAGCCAGGCGTCGCTGATCTCGTCGGCGGTCTTGCCGCGCAGCCAGCGCACGGTTTCCTCGGGGACGCCGACGCTATCGGCGAGCGCCGGCCACAAGGGCGTTCCGCTATCGACCAGGCGGCGCAGGCGGGCGGCGCGGTGGTTCTCCTCGCCGAGCAGGTAGCCGAGCAGCGGTACCGCAGCGGCGGCCTGGATGCGGTTGCGTGCGGCGCTCGGCTCGCCGCCTCGATAGCTGTTGTAACGCGCGACCGAAGGCGAGAGGCCGCAGGCGCGAATCGACTTGATCAGCTCTCCATCGAGTCCATCGATGAAGCCGTTGATGGCCGCGCGGTAGTGATTCGACTGGATGTCGACGAGCGCGGCGACGGCCTGCTGACGATGCCTTGATGCGATCGGCGGCAGGCCGCGAAACAGCGCTTCGGCGAGGCGGGCTTCGCCCTGCGCGTGGCATTCGCGCCAGAATTGATCGGCGTCGGCGTGGACAACAAAATCGACCAGAACAATGCGGCGGCGCGTCATCAGGGCGATGCTGCGCTCGATTCCCGGCCACGCCGCAACGCCTTGCGCCAGGCGCTCGAGGCTCGTTGCGATGCGACGCAGCAAGGCGGCGGGCGAGAACCGGCCGGGCATGCAGTCGGCCAGGCGCAGGCAGGCGAGATGGCCGGAGATCATCTCGACCAGCAGATAAGGCGACGCGCCGATCGCCGGCGTGATGGATCCATCCAGCGCTGATCCGCTTGCTGGAAAGCACAGCGCTTGGCGGAAGGTCGCGCCGTCGCCGTCGAGGTGCGCGACCAACGGGCGTTGTGCGAGCGCGGCGAACTGTTCGGCGAAGGCCTGTGCGTCCGCACCGCGCAGGTAAAGCGCGCCACTTGCCAATGATCGGCCGAGATCGAGGCGGGCGGTCAATTGTGGTCCTGGCAGGCTGGCGGAGTGGTTCATCTTGAGCGCTATGGTCACGGCAGCGCGACGCGTTTTTTCGACATGAATTGCTTGAGCAGCGCTTCCTGATAGCGATTGAGTGCTTCGAGCTCGGCAATCGTGAAATCGACGTCATCGCATTCAGCGATTTGATTTCCCGAAATCGCGTGCTCGAGAAAGCGAAAGTAGTTGAACAGCGCGGCTCTCAATAGGTCCGGGTGCAACTCGCGATAGTTCTGGCGATACATCGCCGCCAACTGCCGCTGATAGTCGTCTTGCGTCGGCGGAGCAATCACTTGCTTGGCGTCCATTGTGTCCTTTCAAAATGAGGGGTGATCGAGAGTTTTCCGGTCGGTTCGAGCACGTCGTCACCTTGCCGGGGTAGACGACGAGTTGGCGATTTCGTCAGGCGGCGATTTCCCGCTGAGGCTCGTCCGAGGCCTGACGCTTAGCGCTGACCGCCGTCTATCTGTGCTCTCTGTCCCCAACGGCGGTGAATCTAGTGCTTGCGCTTGCATCGCCAATCGTTATCATTCTGCGATCAGTGAAAAGGAGCGGTTTGGGAAGAGGCGCCAGCGGCGGCGCCTTGGCCGCATCGACAATCATAAAAATGAGTGCTGAAGACTATTTACGTTTGCTTTGTGCCGGGGGGCTGGCCGCCGAACGCGGTCTGAAGGGGCTATTCGATCTCTACGCGGCACGCCTCAAGGGTTTCTTTCGGCGTCAGGGCTGCAACGACGAAGATGCCGCCGATCTGTTGCAGGAGACCTTCGTCAAGGTCGTCCGCGCCGCGTCGTCATTCCGCTTCGATTCTCAGGCCAGCACCTGGATCTGGTCGATTGCCCGCAACTGTCTTAACGATCGCTGGCGGTCGCGGCACGACGCCGAGTCGCTCGACGCCATGAAGGAGTCCGACGGCGACGCCTGGGAGCTCTCGCTGGGGTCAAGCGAGCCGCAGCACGAGCTGCTCGAAATGAAGAACTGCGTGCGCCAGGCTTTCGTCGAATTCGCCGAACGTCATCCCGATCACGCGCAGGCGACCGTGCTGGCAGCCGTCGAGGGGTGGACCATGGACGAGCTGGCGCAAACCCTGGGGCGGACGGTCGGCGCGACGCGCGAATTCGTCTCGCAGTGCCGCAAGAAGCTGCGCCCCTATCTGGAACGTTGCCGTGAACTGCTGCCGGTCTGAGACGAGCGCGCGATGAGCAAAATTCCCGAAAAAACCGACGAGGATGGCGACACGCGCTGGTTTGACGCGCTGAGCGGACGCTTGGCGGCGGCTGACGACCAGTCGCCGGCCGCCGACGAGGGAAGAACGCTGCGCCAAGCCTTGCTTTCGCTCGACCGGGAAGAGGCGGCCAGCGAGCAGCTCGACGCGGATTGGCAGCGTCTGCGTTTTCGCCTGCGCCGCGAAGGTCTGGTCGGCCAGCGCCGCCCGCTCGTCTATTGGGCCTTGGCCGCCTCGCTCTGCCTCGCCGTCGGCCTCGCCTGGTTCGGCGCGAACAATCCGCTCGAGCAGCCGGAAAGCCAGCTGCTGCGCGGCGCGCAGGCGACCACGGTCGTGCTGCGCGTGGCCGATCCGGGCGCCGCCGCCGAGCGTCTGATCACGCTCTGCCGCGACGCGGGGATCGCTGTTCGCCGGCGCGATAGCAGCGATCGCGGCGACGGGACGGTGCTGCTCGATCTGGTCGTTCCGGCGCAGCTTCCTGCCGCGCTGGCCGATGTTTTCAAGGATTATGGCAGCGCGCCGCCGCCGGCCGGCAAGGTGACGCTGGTGTTGATGGATTCGCGCTAAAGGCGTTGGGCAAGCTTAATGACCAAAAGGATATCGACTTGAAGATTCCGAAACGTTCGCCGAAATTTCTGTGCTGCGCTGTCCTGGGCGCCGCGCTGGCCCAGCTCGCCGTTGCCGAAAATCATGCGCTGCTGATCGGCGTCTCGAATTACCCCGCGCTCGACAAGAGCCTGCAGCTCGAAGGGCCGGCCAATGACGTGCAGTTGATGCGCGACCTGCTCAAGACGAGCGGTTTCGCCGAGTCGCATATCCGCGTGCTCGCCGATAATGTTGCCGGCGCAGCCGCACAGCCGACGCGCGCGGCCATCCTCGGCGAACTGAGCGGCCTGGCCAACCAGGCCAAGAAAGGCGATTTCGTCTATCTGCAGTTCGGCGGTCACGGCACGCAGCAGCCTTCGCGACCGGGCAAGGTGCCGGTTGAAGCCGACGGACTCGACGAGCTGTTCCTGCCGCGCGACGTTGGCAAGTGGGACGGCGACGTCGGATCGGTCAAGAACGCGCTGGTCGACGAGGAGCTGGGGCAGGCCATCAGCTCGATTCGTGCCAAGGGCGCTTTTGTCTGGGCGGTCTTTGACAGCTGCCATTCGGGCAACGTCACGCGCGGCGGCGCTGGTCGCGACGGTGTGCGCGAGCGCCGCGCCAGCCCGCGGGCGCTCGGCGTTCCGCAGCAGGCGCTCGACGCCGCGCAGGCGGCTTCGATAAAGACGCGCGGCGGCGCGGCGGCGAGCGGCGAGGGCGGCGCGCTCAAAAGCGGCGCGCAGCAGGACGGGATGGGCGGCTTCGTCTATTTCTACGCCGCGCAGTCGAACGAAACGGCGCCCGAAATGCGCCTGCCTGACGGCGCCGCCGATCGCAAGCCCTACGGCGTGTTCACCTTTTCGCTGGCGCAAGTGATCGCGGCCAACCCCGGGATTTCGTATCGCCAGGCCGGCGAACGCGTGCTGCAACTCTACGCGGCGCGCAATACGCGCAACCCGACGCCCTTGTTCGAAGGGTCGGGGCTCGATGCGCCGCTCTTTGGGCAGCAGCCGGGTGACGTCGTTCGCCAATGGAAAGTGAGCGCCAAGGACGGCGAATTCGAGATTTCGGCAGGGGCCTTGCAGCAGTTCGGCGAGGGCGCCGTCTTTGCCGTCTTTCCGAACGCTGCAGCCAAGTCAGCCGAGACGATCGGAACGCTCGTCGCGCGCCAGGTCGAGGTCACGCGCAGCACGCTGACGGCGCAGGCCCGCGACGGTAAACCGGCGCTCAAGGCCGAGAGTCTGCCACGCGACGCGACGGTACGGCTGGTCGATCCGGCGCTCAAGCTCTCGCTGCGCGTCGCGCTACCGGTCGACTTGCCGCCCGGCAATATCGCCAAAGTGCTCGACAAGCTCAAAGCGACGCCCGCTGCCGGGCTCGTCATCGACTGGGTCGCTGCCGGAGAAGCTGCCGACCTGCGCCTGGCGGTCGCCGATCAACGGCTCTGGCTGTTGCCGCCCGACGGCGCCTGGATCAGGACGGGGCCGGCAAAGACGCCGTCGATCGGTCTCGACAAATCGATCGACGAGTTGCAGCAGGTGCTCGGCGGCACCTTGCAGAAAGTCGCCAAGGTGAGCAACCTCACCCGCCTTTCGGGGCAGATGCTGTCCGGCCGCATCGCGACGAAACTCGACCTGAGCGTCGAGGTCGTTCGTTCGGCGACCGGAAAGAAGGAGGAGATCGCCGGCGCGACGATTCCTCTGCTTGCCGCCGGCGACAAATTGCGCTTCGTGATCCGCAACAATCACTCGCAGCCGGTCGACCTGACGCTGCTTGGCGTCGATAGCCTCTACGGCATCGCTGCGCTCTATCCCTTGCCCAACGAGGTCAACCGGCTCAATCCGCGCGACGTGCTGACGATCCCAGCGGCCAACGAGGCGCCGATCGAGCTCGACGGCCAGACCGAAGGGCAGGAAAGCATCGTGCTGATCGCGGTCGAGGCCAAACCGGCAAGCCCGACGTCGGACCTGCGCTTCCTCGAGCAGGAAGGCGTTCTGCGCGAACGCGGCGGCGCGGCCGGCGCTTCGACGATCGAAAGCCTGTTTGCCGACGCGCGCGACGGCGGTCAGCGAACGCGCGGCGCGATGCGCGGCGCGGCGCTCGACAGCACGACCATGCGCATCTTCAGCTATCGGGCGCAGGCCAAGCAGTGATGAGACATGCTGCCGATCTTGCTGCGCCTCTCCGGCTCGCCGATGGTCGCGTCCCAACGACCGCCAGCGGCAGAGTGGAAACCTTGCGTTGAAAACCCGTTTTTTGCGCTGGCTCGACGACTGGCCTGGCCGCACGCTGTTGGCGACGCTGCTCCTGCTGTCGTTCGCCCACGCGCTGGCCTTGTGGGGCTTCTCGCTGGGTTTGCCGGCCGCGCCCTGGGGCGACGAGGCGCGTCATTGGGAACGCATCGTGTCCGAGGCGCTGCGCCTCGTCTGGCAACCCTGGCAGGCTCCGGCGCCGGACGCCGCGTGGCCGGCGCCGCTCGGGCGGCTGGTCGTTCCACTGGCCTTGTTCTGGCTTGGCGTCGAAGCGGCGGCGGTTGCCTTGCGTCGTCATTTACGCCGCCTGCTCGTCGCGCGTCGCGGCGGACACGCGGTAGTGCTCGGTTGCTGTCCAGTCTCGCTGGAACTGGTTGCGGCCTGGCGGGGCGACGGCCGGCCGGTGCTGGTGCTGGCCGAGGACGATGGCGCGCGCGGCATCGTGCTGCACGCCGGCGCGGCGCATCTGTCAGGACATTGGAGCGACGAGCGTGCCTTGCGGCAAAGCGGCTTGGCGGGCGCCGAGATCGTCGCCTGCATCGCCGGCAGCGACAACGCCAACATCGACGCGGCAATCGGCCTGGCGCGCGTGGTCGGCGCGCAGCGCGACCGCTCCTTGCCGCCGCTGCAGTTGCTCGTCCACGTTGCCGACCCTTTCCTGCGCGCCAGCATCGACGCGCAGATCGACCGCTTTGCGGCGCGCGAAGTCGTCGAGCTGCGTTTCTTCTCGGCGGCGCAGATCGCCGCACGACGCCTGCTGCGCGATTTTCCGCTCGACTTCTGGCAGGCGCCGAGTGAACCGCGGCTGTGGATCTTTGGCCTGACGCCGCTTGCCGAGGAACTGGCGCTCGCCGCGTTGCGCCTCGGCGTCTACCGTCAAGCGCGCCCGCCGGCGATGGCGCTGGTCGGTCCCGACGCCGAGCGATTTCGCGATTCGCTGCTGGCGCGTTGGCCCGGCGCCTGCGCGGTCGGACGGTTGGCCTTCGTCGCGGCGCCGATTGAACTCGGCGACCTCGCGCTCGAGCAGCTGCAGGCGCAGCTCGGCGAACCGAGCGGGATCTATTTTTGCCACCACGACGACAACGCCAATCTGGCGGCAGCCTTGCATCTGCAGCATGCGTTCGCCGCCAAAGACCGGGTGCTGCCACCTTTGTACCTGCATTCGGTACAGCCGGGGCGCCACGACCTGCGCAGCGAACTGGGTGGCCACCCGTGGTTTCATCATTTCGGTGGCGCCGCCCAAATCGCCGCTGAAATCCTGCTCGGCGAGAAACTCGATGCGATGGCGGTGCGAATCCACGAGCACTACGTCAGCGAATCGCTCGAAAACGGCGAGCTTCTCGGCGCGCGTCGCTCGCTGCAGCATTGGCCGCTGCTGCCCGAAGACCTCAAGGACGACAACCGCTTTGTCGCCGACCACCATTTCGTCAAGGTGCGCGACAGCGCTTGCGCGCTGGTCAGCGGGTCTGGCGTGCCGGGCAGCCGGCCGTGGGACGAGGCGACGATCGAAGCGCTGGCGCGCGTCGAGCACGAACGCTGGATGATCCAGCGCCGGCTTACCGGCTGGCAGCAGGCGCCGTTGCGCGACGATGTGGCCAAGCGCCATCCCGACCTCGTCGCCTGGGAGGACCTCGGCGAGAGCCGGCGCGAACTCGATCGGAACGTCGTGCGCCAGGTTCCCGAGCTCTTTGCCGAGCTGGGTCTGTCGTTGTGCCGCCAGCAGCGCGTCCTGGTGCGTGGATCGCGCACCCCGTGGGCGTTTCCCGAAGCCTTCGAGCTGGCGGTCGATGGCCTGCTGGCCGAGGTATGCACAGCGCCGCCCGCAGCCGTCGTGTTCTGGATCGGCCTCGACAGCGCCTTCGTCTGGCGCGTCGCCGAACGCCTGCTCGCCGCGCAGTGCGGGCGCTTGGGAATCGTCATCGATGAACCGCTGCAGCGCGTTCTCGATCGACTGCCGAGCGCGGAAATCAGGTCGCGGGTGCTGAGCTTGCTGCGCCAGGCCGTCGGCGTGATTCGTCTGCCGCCGCAGGCGTCGGCCGCCGACTTCCTGTGTCCGGACACGGTGATCGAACTTTCAATCGACGGCAGCGATCTGCCGCGGCAGGGAATCGACTGGATGATCGATGCCGCCGGTCGCGTGCTGATTCGACCGCAACGCTGTGCAGGAGACGACCGATGAACAAGCTTCTCGTCTTAAGCTTGTTGCTTGCCGCCAGGCTGGTCTGCGCGCAGACGCCGATGGCCGAGCGTCAGGCCGTTCGCGCCGCGGTCGCGGTCGATAGCGAGCGCAAGATCGCGTTGGTGATCGGCAACGGCGCTTACCGCAGCCAGCCGCTGCCCAACCCGCCGCTCGACGCCAAGGCGATGAGCGCGGCGCTGCAGAAACTCGGCTTCGAGACGACTTCGCTGGTCGACGCCGACCGCCTGACGATGGTTCGCGGGCTCGAGAATTTCCGCGGCAAGCTCAAGGGGGCCAACGTCGCGCTGGTTTATTTCGCCGGCCATGGCATCCAGATGGAAGGGCAGAATTATCTGATTCCGGTCGATGCCGACATGGAGCACGAAGACTCGGTGAAGTACAACACGGTGAGTCAGCAAAACGTCCTCGACGAACTCGAACGCGGCGGAACGCCGATCAAGATCGTCATCCTCGACGCCTGCCGCAACAACCCCTTTGAGCGCGGACGCGGCAATTCGGGCGGGCTCGCGGCGGCCAGCAATGCGGCACAGGGAACGCTGATCGCCTACGCCACGTCGCCGGGACGCGTCGCGCTCGACGGGCGTGCCGGCGAGAACGGCCTCTATACGACGCATCTTTTGCGCGCCTTGCAGACGCCGGGGCTGGGCATCGAGGAAGTGTTCAAGGCGACCCGCGTCAGCGTCGCCGAGGCCAGCCGCGGACGGCAAATCCCCTGGGAGACGACGTCGTTGACCGGCAACCTGACACTTTTGCCCGGCACACCGTCTACCCAGCACGAGGCATCGGTGGCGACGGCTTCGCTGGCCGTTGCCGGGGCGGCGCGTTCGGCCGGTCGTAGCGCTACGGTCGGATCGGTTTTCCGCGATTGTCCGCGTTGTCCCGAGATGTCGATCGTTCCGGCCGGGCGCTTCGTGATCGGATCGCCGGTGAGCGAAAGCGAACGTCAGGCCGGCGAGGGGCCGCAAAAATCGGTGACTATCGCCAGGCCGCTGGCGGTTGGGAGGTTTGAAGTGACTTTCGAAGAATGGGAAGCATGCCTGCTCGATGGCGGTTGCGACCGTTGGCCCAACGACCGCGGCTGGGGACGCGGCCGGCGGCCGGTGATCGACGTCAGTTGGGAAGACGCGCAGCGCTATGTCGGCTGGCTTTCGCGCAAAACGCAGCGCAGCTATCGACTGCTTTCTGAGGCCGAATGGGAGTACGCGGCGCGTGCCGGAACGACGAGCGCGCGGCCGTGGGGCGATGCGCTCGGTGCCCGGCAAGCGGTTTGCCGCGACTGCGCGACGCCCGGCAAGGGAACGCAGGAAGCCGGGACGACGCCGGCCAACGCCTGGCAGCTGCACGACATGCTCGGCAATGTCTGGGAGTGGACTGCCGACTGCCAGAACAGCGGGCCAGCTTCGATTCCCGACAACGGCTCGGCCAACGCGCTCGGCGATTGTTCGCGGCGCGCCATTCGCGGCGGTTCCTGGGATAGCGCGGCGAAGGCCGTGCGTTCGGCGACGCGCGCCTTCTATCCGCTGAGCCGGCGCGAGGACAATATCGGTTTTCGCGTCGCCGCCGAGGTCGACTGATGCGCGACGAACCTTCATGTACAGCAGACGGGAGTCAATTGAACACGCCCAACGAAACGACGATTCCGCCGGCGCTGGCCACGCTCGCAGCGCGCCTGGGGGCTGGCCGCCAGCCCTTGTATCGCGCGCTGGCCTACGTGCTGGCGTTGGCCGTCGCGGTGAGCGTGTCGCTGGTCGCCGTCGTCGGCTGTTTCGCTGCCGATCAGGCGGCGCGCAACGAACGATTGACGCGCGAAATCTCGTCGCTTGACCGGCAGCTCGGCGAACTGAAGCAGATCAAGGAGGTCTTGCAAATTAGCCTGGCGAAGATGCGCAGCATCGCGCAGTTGCAGCAGGGACGCAATTGGCCGGTGCTCGACCTCGGCGCGCTGTCGCGTGCGATTCCCCAAGGACTCCGGCTCGTCGAAATGGGCGTCGACGGCGGCACGCTGGTGCTGCGCGGCGAGGCTTCGTCGGCGGCGCGCGTTGCCGCGCTGATCAGAAATCTCGACGAGGCCCATTTCGGCAGCGTCAGACTGGTGCGCCTGGAAGCGGCGAGCGCTGGTGGAAATCGCGAAGGCGCCGTCGTCTTTGTCGTCGACATGACGCGCCGGCCTGTCGTGCCAGAGGCTTCGCCGGCGGCGACTGCGGCTGCCGCGGCGGCGCCATCGGCGGCGCCGCCTGACGATGAATCGCCTGGCGCGATCAGCGTGACGCTGATCGCCGCGCTGCTGGCCGGGTGCGCCGTGCTCTGGCGTTACCGCCGGGGTCGCCGGGCTGGCGCGGTGGCGACGCGCGAATGCGCTGCGGGCAGGCTGCTGTCGTCGCTTGCGCGCGTCGATTACGCTGATCCTGAGCGCTGGCCGCTCGCCGTTCGCCTCTTCTTTCTCGCTGAGGTCCTGGTGCTGGCGCTGGCCGCCGCCTGGTGGATCGTCGTGCTTCCGCAAATCGACGCGCTGCGCGAACAGGAGCAGGCGGAAAGCAGGCTCAAGGACGAATTCGTCGCCAAGACGAGGCAGCTTGCCGGCCGCGCGCTTTATTCGCAGCAGTTAAAAGAAGTCGACCAGGGTTTTGCGGCGCGCTTGAAACTACTCCCAGGCAGTTTCGACGACGCGAGTTTGTTGATCGAACTCAATCAGTCGGTGCTCGGGCGCGGCCTTTCGCTGCGGCGCATCAATCCGGTCGGCGAAGTGACGATCGGCGATTCGTACGCGACCCAGTCGTGGGCGGTCGAGCTGACCGGCGATTTCAACGATCTCGGCGCCTTCCTGGCCGACGTGGGCAAGCTCGGACGCCTGGTGACTTTCCCGAAGTACCGTCTGTCGACCGCGACGCGCGGCGATTCGGCCGTGCTTTTCGACGCAACGCTGGAAGTCTACCGCGAGCTGAGCGTCGATGAAGCGGCGCAGCAAAGGCGGGCGGCGCTAAAAAGCGCGACGAAGGAGGCGAGCTAGCCATGCAGCCACAAGACAAACGCTGGTATCTCGGCCTCGGCGCCACCGCGCTCATCGTCTGCCTGCTCGCTAGCGCGGCGCTCGGCGCGTATCTGCTGGCGACGCTCGAGCGCGGCGAGATCGACGCGTGGATGCGGTCGGTCGGCGGCGAATTGGTCGCCAGGGTCGAGCCGCTTCCCGAAACACGTGCGGCGCCGCAGCTTGGTTTCGTCGCTGCCGGACAATCGCCGTTTGCCCCCGAACTGCTGCGCTCGCCGCGCCAGAGCAGCCGGTGAGTATCGCGCTTTTCCACCCCGTGCTAGTGCGGCGTGTCGTCGGTCGATGGCCGACGCCAGCGGTCGTCGCCTTGCTGCTCGTTCGCGTCGCGCTGCACGGTGTTCTGGCGTGGCTCGTCTGGCTCGCCGGCGAGAACTTTTGGGCGCCGCTCAGCGCGCTCTGCGGCGGCGTGCTGCCAGCGTTCGTTTTCGCACTGTTGGCGTTCGGCGCGGCGTGGCGCGCGGTGCGCGGCCTGCCGTGGCAAAGACAGTGGCGTGTTGCCGAGTTTCCTGACGCGCGGCCAATGACGCGCGGCGAAATCGCCTGGCGGCTGCTCTGGCCGACGACGCCGTGGCGGCTATTGACGCTGCCGGCCTCGCTCGACGACTGGTGGTGCGTCGAAACGGCAGCCGGACGATCGTATCTTTGCTGCCCGCCAGTCGATGCGCCGTCGGCGCGCGATGGCTGCGCGCCTTTCGCCTTCGTCTTTCCCTGGCAACTCGAAGTGGCGCTCGCTCTGGCGCTGCTTTTCGAACGCAGCTTGACGCTGCTGCTGATTCCTTACGCCGTGGCGCGAATCGGCTGGATCATCAGGTGCCGGCGGCGGCAAGCGCAGTGGCGTCGAGTCCGCCTCGACGCGGCGAATGATCTCGCGCCGGCTGATCGTTCACGCGTCGGCGACCGGCTGTTTGCCGAGCTGAGCTGGCTGCTGTTGCGCGCACCGCAGCTGCGGCGCTGCCGCGACGTTTCAGCGAGCGTTCGCCGCTGCGGGCAAGCGATCGCCCGCGGCGCGACCTGGCTGTTGCTCGGCTTGCCGGTGCGGATCGGCCAGGCGCTGGCGCTTGCCGCGAGCCTGTGGCGAACGCTGCTGCTGACGCTGGTCGGGTGGGCGGCGGCGCTGCTGATTGCCTTGCCGCTGAGCCTGCTTTTTGCCGATCCGCAGTCGCCCGTGTGGCGCGAGGAGCCGCTGGTGCGCGCCGTGCTCTGGCGTTACGGGGCCGACGACGCGGCGCGGCAGGCGACGGCGATGCTCGAAAAGGCACAGGCCGCCAACGATACTGCGGCGACGCAGGCGGTGTTGCGCGGTGGCGCCGTCGACGGCGTATTTCGCCTGCTCGGCTGGCAGTCCGATCGCCGCCGGGCGATGAATTGCCGCGATGCGGTCGCCTCGACGCCCGGCGTCACGCTGCAGCTCGACGAACAGCTCGACCTCGCGCAGCTTTTGCGCGAAGTTGCGTGCGTCAGCGACGGTACCCATCTGCAGCCAGCCTTGCTGGCGCCGGCCTTCGCTCGCGCCGGCGGAAGTCTGCCGATCGCCGCTGCCGTGGCGAGCGGCGAACCGGCGCTGCTGCCGCTGGCGATCGACGGCGACGATGGGCTTGCGACGCGCGATTGGCAGGGGCGAACGCCCTTGCTGCTGGCGCTCGACTTGGCGGCGACCGACGGCGAGCGCCGCGCCGGCTATCTGGCGATCGCCGCGGCGCTCACCGCGCGCGGCGCCGACCGCTCGGCGATCGATCACGGCGGGCGCAGTGCCGCGTACCTGGCGGCGCAGGCCGGTCTTGACGGCGACCGCCTAACGCCTTACCTGCGTGCCGCCGATGTCAGGGCGCGCAGCGCGCTGGGCGCGACTCTGGTGCATGCCGCCGCGGCGAGCGGCGAGCTTTCGACGCTGGCCGACGTCGTTCAGGCCGGTGCCGACGTTGGGCAACGCACGCGCGACGGGCGCAGCGCTCTGCATTTCGCACGCGGCGCGGCAATGGTCGAGGCGCTGTTTTTGCGCGGTTTCGACCCCGACCTGCGCGACGCGCGCGGTCGCCTGCCGCTGCACGCCGCGATCCTCGCCGGCGACGGCGACGCTGCGCTGGCGCTGCTCGCCGTCACGCTGGCGCCGCAGTCGGCCGACGTCTTCGGCCGCGCGCCGGCGGACTATCTGGCGGCGCGCAACGCCGGCGGCAAAACGACGAGCGCCGACGATCGACGCTGGAACGAGCTGGCCTGGCAACTTGCCGAGAGAACGAGGAATGCACGCTGAACTAGATCTGGATGATTTCTGGGAGGACTTCCTGTCCTCAGTCGAAGAACGGCGGGTGATTCCGATCATCGGCCCGGAGCTGCTGCAGGTGCGCGTCGGCGGCGAGCCGCTACCGCTCTACCGCGTCGTCGCCGAACGGCTGGCCGACAAGCTGCGCGTCGACATGGGCGAGGCGCCGCCGCAGTGGGGGCTCGACGACGTCGTCTGTCGCTATCTGCAAGGCCGCGGGCGGCGCGAGGAACTCTATCCGCGGATTCGCGCGATCATGAAGGAGCTGCTCACCGAAGTCGAACTTCCCGACGCGCTGCTCAAGCTGGCGCGCATTTCCGCCTTCGACGTCTATCTGTCGCTGACCTGCGACAACCTGCTGGCCAGTGCGATCGATCGCGAACGCTTCGCCGGCGCCGAGCGTACGCAGCAGATCGCCTACGCGCCGAACAAGATCGCTGACCTGCCCGTGACGCGCGACGAGCTCAAGACGCCGGTGGTCTACTCGCTGCTCGGCAAGCTCTCGGTGGCGCCCGATTACGTGATCACCGAGGAGGATCTGCTCGAGTTCCTGTGCGCGCTGCAAAGCGACGCCAAGCGTCCGCACCTGCTGTTCGACGCGCTGCAAGCCAGCCACCTGCTGTTCCTCGGCTGCAGCTTTCCCGACTGGCTGGCGCGCTTTTTCATCCGCATCGCCAAGAGCCGGCAACTGTCGCAGCAGCGCGGCGAATCCGAGCTGATCGTCAATCCGCGGGTGGCGTCCGAGCCGCAGCTGGTCCTTTTTCTCGAAAACTTCAGCTACGGTACGCGCATCCTGTCGATGGAGCCGCTGGCGTTCATCGACGAGCTGGCGCGCCGCTGGCAAGCGCGCCATCCGCCGGTGGCCGCGGTTTCTGCTGCGCCGAGCGCCGAGCCTGACGATGGCGAGGCGCTGCCCGACCTGCCGGCCGGCGGGATCTTCATCTCCTACGCCAAGGAGGACGTCGACGCGGTGATCCGCCTGCATGATGCGCTCGAGGAACTCGGACTCGACGTCTGGTTCGACCGCCAGCGCCTCGAAGCGGGCGATTCGTACGATCGCAAGATCCGCAACAACATCAAGGCCTGCTCGCTGTTCGTCGCGGTCGTCTCGCGCAACACCGAGCGACGGCTCGAAGGCTATTTCCGGCGCGAGTGGAAGCTCGCCGAAGAACGCGCGTGGAGCATCGCCGACGGCGTTCCCTTCATCTTGCCGGTGGTCATCGACGACACGCCGCCCTACGAGAGCAAGGTTCCCGAGAGCTTCCTCAAGACGCAGTGGACGCAATTGGCCGACGGTGTGCCGCCGGCCGAATTCGAGACTCGGCTAGTCAAGCTGGTGCGCGACTACCGCAAGCGCGAAAGGGGGCTGGCATGAGCGAACTGGCGCCGCAATTGCTGATCGACGGTGGGCATCCGTGGCCCGGCCTGATGCCGTTCACCGAGGACGCGCAGGCTTTCTTCCATGGCCGCGACCAGGAAGCGACCGAGTTTCTGCGGCTGATCAAGCGCGAGACGCTGACCGTGCTGTTCGGCCAGTCCGGCCTCGGCAAGTCGTCGCTGCTCAACGCGGGTATTTTCCCGCGCCTGCGCGCCGACGACTATCTGCCGATCTATATTCGTCTGGACGTCAGCGAGGCGGCGCCGCCGTTTGCCGCGCAGGTCAAGTCGGCGATCAGCGCCAACTGCCTGGCACATCAGGTCGACGCGCCCGAACCGCCGCCGGCGGCGACGCTGTGGGGCTGGCTGCACCATCGCGACACCGATTTCTGGAGTACGCGTAACCGTCTGCTGACGCCGGTCTTCGTCTTCGACCAGTTCGAGGAGATTTTCACGCTGGGACGCCACGGCGAAGTGCTCGAAGCGCGCTGCCAGGCGTTCCTCGAAGAGCTTGCCGACGTCGTCGAAGACCGCATGCCGGCGAGCCTTGCCGCCGCCATCGAAGGCGATCCGGCGCTCGGCGACGGCCTCGATTACAGCAAGCACGCGTGGAAGGTCGTGTTCAGCTTCCGCGAGGATTACCTGCCCGAGTTCGAGGGGCTGCGCAACCTGATCCGGCCGATCATGCAGAACCGCATGCGGCTGACGCGAATGAGCGGCGAACAGGCGCGCCAGTCGATCGCCAAGGCCGGCGGTCACCTCGTTCGTGACGAAGTCGCCGAACAGATCGTGCGTTTTGTCGCGGCGCCACGCGGCGGTCGCGAGTCGTCCGAGCTGGCCCGCCTTGAGGTCGAGCCGGCGCTGATGTCGGTCGTCTGCCGCGAGCTCAACAACCGACGGCTGCTGGTCGCAGCGCGCGAAATCTCGGCCGACCTGCTGTCGGCGGGGGCGCAGCACGAGATCATCCACGACTATTACGAGGACTGCCTGAGCGACATCGACGCGCGCGTTCGCTGTTTCGTCGAGGACAAGCTGCTCACCGACGCCGGCTATCGCGACAGCGCGGCGCTCGAAGACGCCTTGCTGCTGCCGGGCGTTCGCCGCGACGCGATCGACCTGTTGATCGGCAGGCGCCTGCTGCGCCTCGAAGAGCGTTCCGGCGTGCTGCGCGTCGAATTGACGCACGACGTGCTGACCCGGGTCGCCAAGGAAAGCCGCGACAACCGCAAGGAGGCCGAGCGCCTGCGTCTGCAGCGCGAAGCCGAGCAGGCGCGGCGCCGGCGAACGCGCCGGCTGACGCTGATCGTCGGTTCGTCGCTGACGCTCGCCATCGGCCTGGCGGTGGTCTTCGCCGTGCTGCTCGGCCGCGCCAATGAACAACGCGAGCGGCTGCTGGTGACGCAGTCGTCGGTCATGCTGTCGCGCGCCAACAGCGCGCTCGAGCAGGGCGTTCCCGGCGAGCCCTACGCCATGCTCGGCGAGGCGATCCGCCTCAACCCGGAAAACCGCTCGGCGCTGACGCGCGCCGTCGCGCTCTTCGCGCAGCGCCGCCAGCCGCTCAAACTGGCGAGTTGGCGCCTGGCGGGCGGCGCCGACATCGGCTGGTTGCGCGATGGCGGTTATCTGGTCGCGGCCGGCGAAACGGCGCGCGTTTCTCTTGCGTCGCCGGCGGTCGACACGCTGCGCCTGCAGGCCTCCGGCAACGATTACGAGGACGCCGGACTGCTCGAACTTAAAGCCGACGCGCGCGCCAGCCTCGCCGGCCTGCCGGCGCGCGCCGCCGGACAGACGCTGCCGTCGCTGGCCGGCAGCGGACTCGTTCCCTTTGTCAGCCGCAATTTCATGCTGCACCTTTTCGACGCGATCGAGCGCCGGCCTCTGGCCAAGCCGCTGCAACTGGGCGGCATGCCGCGCGGGCTGGCGCTCAGCCGCAACCGGCAATGGCTTGCGGCGGTGAGCGGCGACGGGCGACTGACGCTGGCGCGGGTCGACGGCTCGTTCATCCGCCAACTGGTGGTCGACGTCGTTATCGATCAGGACAGCGAAGAAAACCCCGTGGCCTTCGTCTCAGATTCCGGCCAGACCTTTGTCCACGGCCGCGAAGCGGGCGTGCTCGTCGGCGCCAGCGGCGCAGCACTGCGCATCGCGCACGGCAAGTATCCGGCGCGGCTCAACCCGGCGGCGGCGCAGATGGCGATCGCGCACGGACGATCGGTGCAACTCTTCGACCTGGCTAGCGGCCAGACGATCGGCTCCGCGATCGATCATCCGGCGACGGTTCGCGACCTCGCTTTCAGCCCGGACGGCAAGTACCTGGCGACGGCCAGCCTCGACCGTCAGGCGCGGGTCTGGAACGTCGCCACGCAGACGCTGGCGGCGCCGCCGATGCGCCACGACGGCCCGGTGCTGGCGGTGCGTTACGGCGACGACAGCAAGGTGCTGTTTACCGCCAGCGGTGACGGCGCGGCGCGTGTCTGGCAACCGCTGCGCGGCGAACTGCTGGCCGAGCCGATGCTGCACGGCGAAGCGGTGATCGACGTCGCCGCCCGTTCCGGCGGCGACGAATTGCTGACGCTGACCGCGGGCCACGAGGTCGGACTCTGGCGCTGGCGCCATGGCGGGCAGCCGCAGCCCCTGGCGGTGCCGCTGAGCGGCAAGATCACCGCACTGGCGGCCGACGCGAGCGGCGATCGCGTGGCCTGGGGCAGCAGCAGCGGCGAGGTCGCGGTGATGCGCGTTGCCGACCCGGCACGCCTGCTCTGGCAGCGCGCTGCGGCAACGCCGACCGCCGTCGGCGCGCTGGCGTTCTCGGACGACGGGCGCCATCTGGCGGTGGCGCGACAGGGCGAGGTCCAGCTGATCGACGTCGAGCGCGGCAGGGACGCGGCCATCGAACTGCGCCTCGATCGCCCGGTGACGGCGCTGCGCCTTTCGCACGACGGGCGCGTCCTGGCAACGACCGCCGCCGACCGCTCGGTTCGCTTGTGGACGGTCGCCGACGGCCAGCCGCTCGGCCTGCGCTCGTCGCACCGGCAGGCGCCGAGCGTGGCGTTCTCGCCCGACGACCGGTTGCTGCTGGTCGCCGAACGCGACCGCGTGTCGCTCTGGG
Source organism: Pseudomonadota bacterium (assembly GCA_017860615.1). Taxonomy (GTDB): domain Bacteria; phylum Campylobacterota; class Campylobacteria; order Campylobacterales; family Sulfurospirillaceae; genus Sulfurospirillum. The sequence goes on from JAGDMU010000019.1 coordinate 41,922, forward strand.
ACATCGCCAGCGGCCTGCCGCGCGGCGAGGTCAAGACGGCGCAGGGCGAGGGCGCGCGTTTGCTGATCGCCGATTTTTCCGGACCCGAAGCCGTCGTGGTGGTCACCGAGAACCGAGTCCATCGCCTGAGGCTGGTCAAGGGCAAGGCCGGCGAATGGCGCTTACCGGCGAGCGTCGACGACGGCGTCGCGCTGGCGCTCGGCGATCTGCGCGCGTGGGCGGCGAGCCGCTCGCCTGACGCCCGCACGCTGGCGCTCGGCGGGCTCGACGGGAGGGTTCGGCTGATCGACCTGGCGACGCTCGCTTTCGTCGGCGATCCGATGCGTCACGACGACGCCGTCCTCGGCATCGCCTGGTCGGCCGACAGCAGTCGCGTGATTTCGTGGTCGCGCGACCGCACCGTACGCGTCTGGGGAATCGACAGCGGCCACCTCGTCGCCGACGTGCTGGCGCTCGAAAATGAAGCGCGCTTCGTGCAGCCGGCGCAAGGGGCGCTGGCCGTCGCCGACGAGCACGGTGCGTTGTGGCCGCTCGGCAGCGTTCCGGCCGGCAAGGTTCCCGACTGGCTGCCGACGCTGCTCGAGGAAACAGGCGGCGTTCGCCTCGACAAAGGCGCGCTGCAGCGTCTCGATCAGCGCGCCGACGTTCTCGCTACGATCAAGCCAGGCACCGACGCGTGGTCGCTCTGGGCGGCAACGGTCATCGAAAAACTGCGTGGCCCGGCGATTGCCGGGCAGGGAGAAAGCAAATGAAGAGCGTATGCGGCGAGCGCGGTTTTACGCTGGTCGAGCTGATGCTGGTCGTCTCGATCATCGGCATCCTGGCGGCGGTTGCCATCCCCGGCTATCAGGACTATACCAACCGCGCGCGGCGCGCCGAGCGCTTCGAGCTCGTCGAGCCGGCACGCCAGGCCTTGGCTGTTTTTTACGAGCGCTGGGGGCGCTTTCCGAAATCGAACGAAGAAGCCGGTCTGCCCGCGCCCGAGTCGTTCCGCGGCGCGCTGGTGACCCGCGTCGAGGTGCGCGAAGGTGCGATTGTGCTGAGCCTGAAGGCCAAAGAGGGCGAGCGCGAGCCGAGTACTGCGATCTGTGTCTCGGTCTACCGTCCGGTCGTGCATCAGCAGAATCCGACCGGCGCCTTGCTTTGGGTGCGCGATGCCGAGGCCGCTCCAGCTCGCCATGGTTTTGTCGCCAGCGCCCAGGATCTCAAGCGTCTCGGCGCGACCAATCTATGTCCGAGCAAATGAGTCTGGCGAGAATCCATCGCCAGCGTCGCCGGCGCGTGGACGGCCGGCTGACGTGGCCGGCGGTGCTTGGCGTCGAGGTCGTCGCCGGTTTTTTGCTGCTCGCGCTGCTCTGCGCGATGGCCGTCAATTTCAGCGTCACGGCGATGGCCAAGGCCAGGACCGTCAATATCTGGAGTGATTTTCGGACCTATCGCGCCGAACTCGTCGAGCAGATGGCAGTGACCGGCGACGGCTTCTCGATCGGCGCGCCGGCGTCGACCACGGCCGCCGTGCCGGAAAGTCAGGTCGCTGCCGATGACATCGAGACCGCGCTGGCTTTTCGTCGTCCGACGATCAGCCGGCCAAGCGATTTTTCTCTGGCGACGCCGCCGAACACCTCGGTCGGCGGCCTGGCGGGCGGGTTTATCGCTGGCGCCAAAAGGCGGGCGCAAAGCGAAGGGAAGAATTTCAGCAGCGAGGTCATCGACCGCGCGGTGGTCTTCAGGCTCGAACTTGGCGGCCATCCCTACGTGCTGGCGATCACGCCGGCGGCCGCCAGTCAGGGGATTCCGGGCAGCTTGCTGTGGTTGTGCGGGCGGCGTCAGCCGCCGGCCGGTTGGTATCGCTTGCCCGGTCCGTCGGGCAGCGATCTGCCTGACGAATTGATCTATTCCGTATGTCGCGATCACAGGACTTTCTGATATGCCAAAATTGATTTCTCCGGCCAACGGCTGCCTGCTTTATCGCCAGATGGCGGCGGCATCGCGCCACGGCCTGCCTTTTGCCGACCTGTTCGCGATTCTTTCCGAGGATGACGAGTTGCTCGGCGCCGATGGGCCGGTCGCGCCGCTGCTGGCCAGCGCCTTGCAGGGCGGGCTTGGTCTGGCCGACGCGATGGCGCGTCTGCCAGAGATTTTTTCCGCCGCCACCGTCGACCTGCTGCGCGCGGCCGAGCGCCGCGGACTGCTCGCCGAATCGCTCGACACGCTGGCCGACGAGCAGAACGACCTGGCCCACGGCGGGGCCGCGATGCGCACCGCCTTGCTCTGGCCGACGGCCTTGCTGGTCGTCGCCGTACTCGTGCTGGCCGTCGTCATGATCTTCGTGGTGCCGGCGTTCAAGGAGATGTTTACCTCATTTGGCGCCGACCTGCCGGCACCGACGTTGCTGCTGATGGCGATCTCGGATGGCTTCGTGGACTACTGGTGGCTGCTTGCCGCGGCGCTGACAGCGCTCGCTTTCGCGCGCCGGCGCAAGCTGTTGCCGCCGTCGTGGGGGCTGCAGGTCGAGCGCCTAGTGCTCGCCGTTCCGTTCGTTCGCAACTACGTGGTGCGCGCCTTTGGCGCGCGCCTGACGCGCTGGCTGGCCTTGTTCAGCGCCACGCCAGAACTGCTGGTGCCGGCGCTGCGCCACGTCGAAGCGACGATCGCCTGGCGTGTCTTGCGCGAGCTTTGCGCCGAGCTGACGCGCCGCCTCGACGCCGGGCAGAGTCTCGGGCAGTCGCTCGACCACCTGCCGCCGCTGCCGCGGCGTCTCGGCCTGCAACTGCGCCTGGGCGAGAAGATCGGCGACGTTTCCCAGGTGCTGGCGCAGGCGATCGACACCGCCGAGCTTGAGCTGTCGCATGCGCTGATGCGCTACCAGCGCGGGATGTTCCTCAGCGCGTATCTGGCGATCGGCGTGCTGGTCGGCTTTGTCGTCATCTCGCTCTACCTTCCCATTTTCAAACTCGGCTCGGTTGTCTGACAAGGTGTGCTCATGAACCATTACTCTCCTTCTTCACGCGGCTTCACGCTGATCGAACTGATGGTCGTCGTGGCGATCATGGGCATCCTGTCGGTCATGGTCATCCCCTCGTACCAGGATCGCGTGATCCGGACTCAGGTCGGCGAAGGCCTCAACCTCTCCGAATTCGTCCGCCAGGCGGTACAGGAATACCACCGCAAGAACCATCGCCTGCCGGCCGATAACGCGGCGCTCGGCCTGCCAGCCAGCAGCCTGATCGTCGGCAATTACGTTTCGGAGATCAGTGTTCGCGACGGCGTCGTGCTCATCACCTACGGCAATCGCGTCAATCGTTTCATCGCCGGCAAGCGGCTCAGCCTGCGTCCGGCCATCGTCGACGGCTACCCGGTGGTGCCGATCGCCTGGGTCTGCGGCAATGCGTCGGTTCCCGAAAAAATGCAGGTGCGCGGCCACAACGACACCGACCTTCCGGCGCCGCATCTGCCGCTCGACTGTCGGATGTAAAGGCTAGGCGCCTTGCCGCAAGGTCTCCAGGCCGACGGCAAAATACTCGCGCAGCCAGTTGTTGGGCGCTATCCACCACGGCACCGGCGCACCCGCCATCCACGCCTGGCGGTAACCGGCAAGCCGCGCAATCCGGCACGCGCGCAGCGAATGATAATCGCTGGTGACGATGCCGACCGGCGTCGTGGCCAGCTTCACGCCGGCCTGTTCGAGCAGCAGCGCGCTAAAGCGCAGGTTTTCGACGGTGGTTTTGGAGCGGTTCTCGCGCACGATGCTGGCTTCCGGCAAGCCTTGCCGGATCAGGTAAGCGCACATCGCTTCGGCTTCGGCGATCGCTTCGTTGGCGCCCTGGCCGCCCGAAACGATGACTTTCAGCTGCGGATGCGTGCGGCTGATTTCGATCGCCTTGTCCAGCCTGAACTGCAGTGTCGGCGACGGCTCCAGTCCCTGCAGACCGGCGCCGAGCACGACGAGGTAGGGCGTTTCCTCGGCGATCGCGTCAGCGCCTGGCGTCGCCGAAAGATTCCAGACGACAAAGGCGGCGACGCTGATCAGCCAGAAGGCAAAGAGCAAGCAAGCGCCTGCCCTGGCGCGGCGAAACGTCGCATTCTGCTGTCCGCGTTCGATTGCCCGGTGAAAAAATGCGATGAGCAGAAAGCCCAAGCCGATGACTCCGGGAATAATCGTTCCGGCGTTGATTTTTCCGAGCGCCACGAGAGCGATCGAATCGATCAGAAAAACGCAGCCGATGGCGGCCCAGACTGTTTGTTTCAGCTTCACGGCCTGATCTTCCAGTAGCGGCCGATCGGATCGACGACCTGCTGCGGGCGCGAGCGCTGCGCAGCCTGGCCGATCCCGTCGATGATTTCCTTGATGTCGGTGAGCACCGAGTTGGCGTAGGCGTAGTACGAGTGGCCGAGAAAATCGGTCTCGACGCTGCTCGCGTCGAGCGTTTCGATTCCGGGAACGATGGTCAGGTCGGCGCCGGCGTCGCCCAAGCGCGGGTAGCCGTGCAGCTTTTTCGACGCCTGCAGCGCCTTGTCCTTGCTCGACGCGTAGAGTGTCACCGGGCGGCCGCCGGCGAGCAGCGCCGGGGCGATGTCGCGTTTGAAAACGTCGGCGTCGACGTCGGGAGCGAGCAGGATGATTTCGCGGAATTTGCCGCGCAGCTCGGGGCGCTCGCTCATCAGCGCGGCCATCGCGCGCGTCGTCGCGCGGTTGCCCATGCTGTGGGCGACGACGTAGATCTGGTCCGAACCCATGCGGGTGGCGACATCGATCAGGAAACTCTTGAGGTTGCTCTGCGACCACTCGATATTCGACTCGTCGACCGTGTAGCCGCCGAGCGACGCCTGCGAAGGCCAACTGTAGAAGACCGGTGCGAGGTCGAGCCCGAGTTCGGTCGACAGGTCGTGCGAAATCTGCGCCGTGCGCCGCGCCGCGTTGGCAAAGCTGACGTTGTAGCCGTGCACGAAAACGAACAGCTTGTGGCCGTCGGCACTTCTGACGCGCGCGGCAAGGTCGGCGAAGAAACGGTCCTTGTCCTGCTCGGCGACGGTCTGCAGGACCACGTGTTTTTCCGGATTGGCGCGAAATTCGAGGCGCCAGATCGACGGCGATTCGAGCTCGCCCGGACGGTGGTCAAGCGGGATGCTCACGTCGCAAACGCCGTAGCTCAAGGTGCCGCGCTCACCGCCGAACCATTCGGCCGGCTGACGGCTGCCAGTCGGCTGCCGGTCGGTCGCGTAATTGACGCGAACGACCTTGTAATTGGGCTCGCCGCCGCGCGTTTGAATGCTGTCCGCCGGCTGCACGGGACTCGGACTGGCAGCGCAGCCGCAGAGCAGCAGCGCGGCGAGCAGAATGATAGTTCCGAATAAGCGGTGCATCGCCAGTTGCTCATTGTTTGCTCTCCATCGCCTTGATCGTCGCCGCCAGCAGTGTTTCGGTCTGCGCCGCCTCGTCGGCGGGCAGCACGACCTCGAAAGCGGCTTTCTCGGCGTCGCCCTGGAACAGCTTGGCGGTGACCCGCACGCCACCAGCTTCCTTGCGGTAACGCCCGCTCAATTGCCACGCTTCGGGGAAGTCGTCGGCATCGACATAGACCAGCGTGCCGCGCGCGGCGGCGTAGGTTTCTTGCTTGAGACGGTCGTCGAAGCGCTTGCCGAGCTTGAGCACGTCGACCATGTCCTCGGCCATGCGGCCGATGGCGAAGCTCTCGCCCTGCGGCGAAGAGAGACGCGGTTCCTGGATGCCGCCGATTTGGCGCGCCAGCCTGGGCACTTCGTCGCGCGTATATTGGAACAGCCGCTGCACGTCGACGATCTCGTCCTTGAGCGCAGCGCCTTTCATTCCGGTGAGCAGCGCGTAGGTCAGTAGTCCCTGGCCGAACTGGGTCGCCTCGTAGCTCACGCGGTCGGCGGCGGCACCGGCGAGGATGTGGATTCCGGTCCGGTCCTTGAGTTGTTCGAGCGCGATCACCTGCGCGCCGGGAATCTGCCGCTTGGCGACCAGCTTGTCGATGGCGCCGCCGGCGGCGCAGGTGTCGAGCACCAGCACCTGTTTGCTGGCCTTGATCGCCTTGATCCAGTCGGTGAGCTCGCTGCTCGAGATTCCCCACAGCTTGCGCACCGCCGGATCGGCGAGGTCGGTGCTCTGCGCTTCGCGGGCGAGGTAGTAGTACTCGGCTTCGCCCGCCGCGCCGGGCGTCATCACGCCGTGTCCGGCGAGATAGACGAGCAGGATGTCGCCGGCCTTGGCCTCGTTGGCGATGGCTTCGAATGCGCGGCGCAGGTTGTCGCGGCTGGGCAGGCTTTCGGCGGGCGGCGTACCCGTCTCGCCGGGAGTGTAATCGGAAAAGCGATGGATGCGAACGCGATCGGCGCCGAACAGCCGTGCTCCGCCGAGTTCAAGCGCCGTCGCGAAGTCGGCGGCATCCTTGCCGGAGAACGCCAGGCGCAGCGCCGATCCGGCGTACTGGCTGACGCCCATGACCACCGCGTGCAGCGTCACTGCTTCGGCGGCAGTGGCCTTGTCGCCTGCCGAGCGCACCGGGCCGCGCGCGGCAGCTCCGGCGACGACGAGTTGCGCCGCCGGGCTCGGGATGTGGCCGGCAGCGGGCCAGGCGACGACGTCGACGCGGTTGTCGCCGGGCAGCAGGCGGTCGGGGTCAAGATCGATGGCAAGAGTCGCCGTTTTTCCCGAGAGCGCTTTGCCGGCCGCAGCGTCGGCGGCGACCTCCTTGCCGTTGACGCGCACGCGAACGCGGCCGTAGCCGTCGCCGCGGTCGGTGAGTTTGATCGCCAGGCGCAACGGATTCTTGGCGTCGGCGCTGAGCGCGACCTCGGGCCACTTGTGCAGCAGCGCGTCCTCGAATTTGGGGACGGTACGCAGCGCTTCCTGGTCGAAACCCATGATCTTTTGCAGCAGTCCCGGGTCGTAATAGCGGTCTTTGAGCTGCGCCAAGTCGATCGGCGTGTTCTCGAAAACCCAGTGCAGATGCGGGTTGTCGCCGCCGTTCGAGGCGTCGAAGCGGCCTTCGGGATCGCTGACCGCCCAGTGGCCGTCGGTGAACGAGGAGAGCGTCGCGAGCAGCGCGCCGTCGGCGACTCGCCAGAGCTTGATGGTGCGGTCGAAGCTGCTCGAGACGACGATTTTTCCGTCAGGCGTGAAGGCGACGCTGCCGACGTCAGCCGAATGGCCCGTGAGTACGTGCAATGGCTCGCCGGTTTCGGCGTCCCAGAGCCTGACCGTCTTATCCTCGCCGGCTGAAGCGATGATTTTACCGTCGGCGGAAAGCGCCGCGCCATGGACCTGTCCGCGATGGCTGTCCATTACCCGCAGATTGTGGCCGCTGGCCACGTCCCAGACCTTGATCTCGCGCGATCCAGTAGAAATCAACCGTTTGCCGTCAGGCGAGAAGGTAATGCTGTTGACACCGTTTTTGTGCCCGGAAAAGTTGAGTTTTTGCTTGCCCGTCGCGATGTCGAACAGCTTGATTTCGCCGCCGTCGGCACCCGACGCCAAGCGCTTTCCATCAGGCGAGAAAGCGATGCTCTCGACCGGTTTATCGTTGCCCGCGAAACTGCGCTGCTTGCGCCCGCTACGCACATCGCTGAGCTCGACGGAATGATCGGTTCCGCCCACAGCAACCAAGTTGCCGTCAGCGGAAAAAGCGATATCGGAAGCGCCCTCTGCTCGTCCGGCGATGGCGTGCAACTGGTGGCCGGTGGCTACGTCGAGCAGCAGCAGATGATTCTCCTTGCCGCCGGTAGCCAGTGTTTTACTGTCGGGCGAAAAAACGACCTGTCCGTCGCCGACCAGCGTACGCAGTTCGCGTCCGCTCGAAAAATCCCAGAGCGTGAGTTTCCCGTCGATCGCTGTCGATGCCAGACTTCGACCATCGGGGGACAAGCCCAGCCTATACACTGGCGATCCATATCCAGCGAACGAGCGCACTCTTTTTCCACTGGCCACGTCCCATAGCAGGAGAACATCGGTCGGCGTTTCGACTCCATTTCGGAACGCCATTCCCGCCGACAGCGCGCTCTTGCCGTCCGGCGAGAAAGTGGCGCTCTCGATCGCGTATCCATGCCCTGTGAGCGTCTTGATCTCGCGTCCCTTTGCGGCGTCCCAGAGCTTGAGCGTCTGGTCCGCGCTGCCTGACAACACGGTTTTGCCGTCGGCGGAAAAGACGACGCTGGTGACCTTCTTAGCGTGTCCGGTGAGCGTCGCCAGCAGCTTGCCGGTGGCGACGTCCCAGAGCCTGATCGTCTTGTCGTTGCTTCCCGAGACGAGGCGCTTGCCGTCAGGCGAGAAAGCGACGCTGACAACGTCTTCATCGTGTCCGGCCAAAGTCGCGATCTCCTTGCCCGTCGCGACGTCCCAGAGCGAGACGCTGTTGCTCTTGCGCTGGCGATCCTTGACGCTGCCGTTGCCGCTTGCCACGGTCTTGCCGTCGGGCGAGAAGGCGACGCTTTTGGCCTCGTCGCCGTGGCCGGAGAAGGTGAGCAGTTCGCTGCCGCTGGCGACGTCCCAGAGCTTGATCGTGTCGTCCTTGTCGGAGCTCTTGAAGAAGCCGCTTTCGCCTCCTTCGCCAGCCGAGACCAGCGTCTTTCCGTCGGGCGAGAAAGCCAGGCCATTGACCGCGCCGCCGTGGCCGGCGAGCGTGCGCAGCTCGCGACCGGTCGCGACGTCCCAGAGCTTGATGGTGTGATCCTTGCTGCTGAAAATGACCATTCCGCCGCCCGAAGCGACGGTTCTGCCATCGGGCGAGAAAGCGACGCTCGAAACCGACCCCTGATGGCCGACGAAGCTGCGCAGTTCGCGGCCGCTCGCGACGTCCCAGAGTTTGAGCGTGTAGTCGTATCCACCCGAGACGACGGTCTTGCCGTCGGGCGAGAAAGCCCCGCTGACCGCAAAATGGCCCGACTGAACGACCAACTGCGGAGGATCGGCAGGCCGATCAGCCGCTAGCGCCGCCACGCTCATCGCTAACGTGACGCACGATATCCAGAACCTCATCGACAAAGGCATTTTCATTACGCCGTTTCTCCTAGTGTCACCCCCGCACGATTGCCATGCGCCAAATCGTTTCGCTCAAATCGAGTTGCCGATCAATACGAACGGCGCCCAGAAATACGGATGCGAATAAGGCGCCTTGGGATCTGCGGTAAAGCCCTTGTTATTGATTGCAGCGGGCACGAGCCTGATTGTTCCGCGCAGTCCAAACGGTTTCTCTGAATCGATCTGTTCCGGTTTCATGATTCCATTGAGCAACGCAATTTGCGCCTGCCTAAGTGCATCAGCCGTACTGAAATGGTTCCTTTCGCGGCCACTATAGAGATATCGCATGAGTTCAGGCGTACTGGCGTCTGATATTGACCAAAGGCTTGCCAAGACCGCCTTCGCTCCCTTGTTTTGGGCCAATGTCCCCATTCCCTCCACCTCACGCCCATCGGCTGCGCGCCCGCCAGACATGGCGGTTTCGCACGCTGATAAAGTCAGTAAATCGAGTTTTCCAAAGTGAAAATCACCTTCGCGCAGTTGGCGAAGCGTTAACGGCTTACCGTCACCCAGCAGAAGAAACGAATCCTCCTCAGTTCCTGGGGTGAATTTGAAATGACTGGCGACGTGGAGTACGGCCAATTCCTTGGCAAGACTTGTACGCATCTGCGCTGAGGTGAATTGTTCGTCAAGATGGATTTCGCCGGCAAGTCCGCTGTCGCCGACGATCGAGTCAAGCTCCTGGCGTACACCTGGCAGGGCAGAAAAACCTCCTTGCGCTTGTGATGCGCCAAAAGCGGATATTTCCCAGCGACGGAAAGGGCGAACGGTCTCTTCTATCTGCGCCGCCGCGGTGTACATGCTCAAGGCGTACTGCTCGACGAGATATCGTTCGCCATCATGAAGCGCGGCAAATGGGATGTAGCGCAGACCGCCTTCCAGCGACAACAAGAGCGTCTTGACTTGCGCCGTCTTCAATTCGGATGCAATCGGAGCAATCAGCACGCCATACAGTGCCTTGGCGTCCGGACGGGGGTCAGCGAACCGGTTTTCCAGTTTTTGTCTGAATGAAACCAACTTGCGGTGAAAATCATCGCGGTCGATATCAACCGTTCGGACGAGAATCCCCCTTCCTGTAGTGACCAGCATTCGAATACGGTCGCCGACGATAAGGTACTCGACCAAGGCAACGTTCTTGCCGAAGGACGATATTTCGGCTCTGGTTTTGGCCAGCCTTGCGTCTTGAACGGTTGTTTTTTCCGGCGCTGTTTCCCGGCCGAGCGCTGTCGTCAATTCGTCGAATTGCTTGAGGAATCTTTTTTCGAGCGTCGAAAGTGACGCCCGGATCTCCTGGTCCTTGATGTTCTTCCGGGATGAATCGTCGCCATGGGTGCTGTTCTCGTCATGCCGTTTTTGCCAAAGAAGGCGCGCTTCTTCGGACAAGCCGTCAAATGTCATTGCCCAGGCTTGTTCCGAGTCGTTGAATTCAACACGCGTTCTTCGTGAATCACCAGCGGCGTCGCGACGAATAAAATCGAAATACTCTTCTTCCTTGAGCATCTTCAGGACTTGAGTGGCTTCCGAAATTCTTTCCTGGTCAATTAACCAATTGGCCAATTCATGGTAAATCTGCTGGTTTTTATCGATTAGTGATTTTCGTACGCCACGGTCCATCGTCAGCGCGTTGAACCGGATTTCTTGAAATATATTGACCGCCTGTTTGGCAAAGAAAATGGCTGCGCCGGTCTGGCCCTGGCCATCATGAAACCTGGCCAGGTTGGCAAGAATATTAAAGCTGTTTTCAGGCACTGTTGCGGCGATGCTGATCAGTAACGCCCGCTCATATAAACCCCTGGATTTTTCTGGCTGGTTTGTCGCCTCATAGACGCTGGCGAGGTTGTTCATATTGCTCGCATTGCTTATGTGGAGGGGCCCGAGACTTGATTCAGCGATTGCCAGAGCCTGTTCGTAAAGCTGAACAGCCTTGTCGTAGTTCTCCAAGTGATAATGAACGCTGGCGATATTGTTTAATCGGATTGCCGCCGCCACATGATCTGAACCGAATACCTTGATGGTGATGGCCAGAGCGCGCTCATAGAGCGCAAGCGCCTGCTCGTACCGCTGCAGTTGAACATAAACACTGGCAAGGTTATTGAGGCTGCGCCCGGTTTCAAATGACTGTGGCCCGAAAGATTCTTCCCGTATCGACAGCGACCTTTCCAGCAGAGCCAGCGCTTGATCTGGTTGACCGGTTTGCTTGTACAACAGTCCGAGGTTGTTGAGACTGGTTGCCGTGGCCGGGTGCCGGGCCCCCAGCTTTGTCTGCGTGATCGTCAGGGCTCTTTCGATCAGTGGCAGTGCAGTGCCAAACTCGCCGAGTTCGCGCTGCATTCCCCCTTGGTTATTGAGCACCACCGCGACATCGGGATGATCAGACCCGTGGATCTGTTCAATCAGGTTCAGTGAGCTTTCATACATCGGTCGCGCTTCTTCATGGCGCCCCAGGTTGTAAAGCACCTCGGCGAGGTTGTTTAAGGCGACTGCGGTCGCATACTTTGAATCCGCCTCACGCAATGATTTCCGGGCGAGGGGCTCGGCGGCGGCATACTTCCCTTCTTGAAACGTACTAATAAGCGCTGAGTCCGATGGGCCAAGCATGTCCGCACGGCATTCGCCATGGCTCCCCATTCCCATGAGCGAAAGGGCAGCAGCCAGCAGAAATGATTTTCTGGCCTGGCTCATGGTCCGGTCCTTGCAAAAAGGAAAGACACCACGACTAACGGAGGTCAATTCGTATCGTGTCATTCGCGTTGCCCGAATAGCCCTTGCCGTAAAATTCGCCACGTTTTGTCACGCCGCCCGGCAGCTTTGCGACGTACTGATAGAGGCCTAATACTTCGGGTATGCTGGCTTTTGTTCCTGAAAAGCGCTGCGATTTCCATCCGGTACATTTTTCCTGGTTCTCCGGGGCGACCCCGATCAACTGGCAAATCCGGAAATTGAAGAAAGGAATGTAGGAAAACGTTACCAGTGCCGAATTGCCGATAATGTCGGTACTTTCCTCTCCCGCGCCGCATTCTGACTTTGCTTTGAATAACGGCTTGCCCTTGTTCTGCGCGCGATATTGCTGCAGGGATTTCAGGAGCTCATTCGTGTTTTTCGCTATTTTCTTTTTTGCTGCGAAAAAAGAAACGCCATAGTCGCCTTTGTCTTCAATTCGCCAGGAGCCTGATGATCCGAGGCTATCGATCCCGATCTGGTCGATGTTGTCGATGTGTTTCTTCCAAACGGCTTCGGGAATTCCGTATTTTTTTAGGTTGTCTTCCAGCTTCATCGCATAATTCGCCGAAACAATTGCCGCGTCTTGCGAACTAAACTGTTTTACATTGTAGTCAAACGGAACTGAATTATGGCATTCCGATATGTCGTAATATTTACCCCCTTCCGAGGTGTCGTAATTTCCTGCTAAGCCTGTTTTTTTATCCGGCGTTTTTGATTTTGAATGAAATTCGTTTTCCTTGACGGCGGTGTCGTGCAAGGCGGTTTTTATTGCGCTATATATTTCATTGGGTGACAGTTTTCCGAAATCTATATCTCTTTCTTGTGCTTGCGCTGAATTAAGGGAAATATAGAGTGCTGCATTGATTATTAAAATCAGGATTCGCATATGTCGCCTATTGGTAATTGACCGGAGTGTGAAAGTTGGAAGAACTGGTCGCATCGCTGCTTTTTTTATCAGCCGGTGTCTAAAAATCGATACCACCCGGCTCAATTAAGTGGTGCGCCAACGTTTATTCATGCCCGATGAAAATGCCCGTGGCGCGGTCTATTGAGAAGAGTTGTGAGCGCGACGTCTGCGTTCCCGACAGAAATCCGCAACTCGAACCGGTTTTCTGCCGAATATGCCGTGGCAAATGGGCGCTCATTTCCGTCGAGCGCAGGCCGTCAATCGGTGGACGCGTTTCCGGCGTTTTTGTCAGGCGCTCAGATTCTTTGCAGCTTTCAATGTTCATTGAGTGCCGCTCCTTGTTCCAACTGCTTCAACACGGCCTTGGCCGTGCTGTCGGTTGTCGACAATTCCTTGAGCTGCTGCATCGCTTCGATCACCCATAGCCCCGACTCGGCGCGCGCCAGCCAACTCGCCGCAACAAGCTTGGCGCTTGCCGGCGGCAGCGCTTGCAGCGACTCGGGGAAGACCGGCGCGGCGGGCACCGCGCGCAACTGGTCTTCATAGACGCTGCCGCTGGCGTCGGCGACCTCGAGCTGATAGTCGCCGGCAGCGAGGTCAACGACCGGGGTGGTGATCGCGCGCGTCTTGATTTCGCCGAGCGAGACGATTTCCTTGTGGTCGGAGAGCCGGATCAGGCGCAAATGGAAAGGCGCGCTGCCGTCGCTCCACGAGAAGTAGAGCGCGCGCTGCTGCGCCACGACGAAGAAGCGCTTGGCGAGGTAGGGCACCGACAGTGGCGCGCCGCCGCGCGCGGTCATCGCGGTCAGCCGCTGCGGGCTCTGGCTGTCGCCGGCAATGAGGCCGCTGACCCACTTGAGCAGGTTGCCCGGAACCGAAGGCGCGGCGCCCCGGCTTTCGATCCGAAACGGCGATTGCCTGAAGGCGATGCGTTGTGTCTTGCCGTCTGAATAGGTCACGACGACGCTGGTTTTTTCGTCCGGCAACTGGATTAGATCGTCGGTTTGCACTGGAGAATAGGGTTTCGCTGCCTCGGTTTTTCCCTGACGCACGAGCTTGACCCCCGGCACTGAGCCGTCGATGCTGTCGATCCAGCCGACCTCGACGGCGACTGCCGGGGCAGCGATGAAGCAGGCGAGCAATGCCAGCGCCAGGCGAATTGTTTTAGTCATGGTGTGCTGTCTTTCGGTAATGTACGTGCTTGCGAAGATTGTTCATCGCCAGTTCGAAGAACTTGACGGCGGCGACCGGTAGAGCGAAATCGAGCCAGACGCCGTAGCGGAAGAAATAGACGCTCAGCGGAACCAGGATCAAGACCAGCACGGCCAGCGAAATCATGGTGCCGAGCGCCGTCGGAAACCGCGTGGCGATCAGGCTTACGACGCTCAGCAGGACGATCGCGGTGAGCAACTGAATCCATACCGCCGGCGTCGTCATCTGCCCGTGCTGGATCAGCGAGTCGATGGCGTTGATCAGGATCAGGCTGCCGGGCATTGCGCCCAGCGGGGTGGCATGGATATCGCGCGCGTCCTGGTTGCTGGCGCCGATCACCGCGATATGGCCCGGCGCCAGCGTCGTGCGCAAACCGCCTTCGGTGATCGCGTGCGCCGGCAGAATCGACAGCAGCGGGGCCTTGCCGCCGGCAAAGTCGATGACCGGTCGAGTTTCGTCGGCCGCCAGCTTCCACGGCAGGGCGAAGAGGATGCGCTGAGTGAAGGCGTTGCCCGTCACCGCGATCGACTTGGTGCCGATCACCATTCGCGTCTGCGCCAGTTGGGCCTCTTCGCTGCACGAACGCGGCAGTGCGCTGCGTAGCGCCTGCTCGAGCGCGGTCAGCGCCGGCTCGCCGGACAGCGCCGCCAGCACCGAGATTTGCACCGACGGCACGATGATCGGCAAGTCTTGCGCCGAACACGCCGACAGCCAACCGCGCCAGCGGCGGTATTGACCGTCCTGGTCCTGCTCAAACAGCGGGCTGGCCGACAGCCGTTGGCGGCTTGGCGGCAGCGTGCTGTCGATGAAGGAGGGACGGGTCACCCAGTTGCCGCCGCCCGATTCGAGTGGGTTCCAGCGGAAGCTCTCGACCAGGATCAGCGTCGGCGCAGCGGCCATCGCCGCGTGCCGGCGCAGAACGTCGAGCAGCGCGGCGTCGTCGGGCATCGATTTGCGCAGTTCGATATCGACGATGAGCACCGCCGGACGCTTTTCGAGCGCGGCGGCGATCAGCGTCGCCAGCTTGTCGCGCGGGGTGAATAAAGGCTCGCCCCACAGTTGCTGGCTTTTGTCGTCGATGTCGTAGAAGACAAAAGGGCGCGCGTCGTTTCCTTGCGCGACGTCGATGCCGCGGTTCATTCCGATCAGCCAGTCGATCGATTGCTCGCGGCTGTTGCGTACCGCGTCGGTGTTCTGAAAAACGATGACCAGGCCGACCACCAGCAGGCCGACCAGCAGGTTCTGCCGCAGGTGCTGGCCGAACGTTGCCGGCTTGGGGAAGATCCGGTCGAGCAGCTTGAACGACGAGGCGACCAGCAGCGCGCTGAGCAGTCCGAGCTTCTTCATGATCGTCTGGCGGCGTCGAGGAGCGACGCGCGGGATGGGCGCGTCGGCGTCTTGCCTGGCGTTTGCAATCGCGGCGCGTTCGCCTCTCGGTCTCGCTCAGCCATTGGCGATGAAGCGCCCGAGGCCGCTGTAGACCGACGCGCCGGTGGTCGCCAGCGCCAGCAGCGCCTTGCCGATGCTGTTGATCCGCTCCATCGTCTGCTGCAGATTGTCCGGCGAGAAGGTCTTTCTCGAGAGCAGTTCGATGGCCCTGGTGCGCGCCGCCTCAAGGCGGTCGGCGCGTTCGCGCAGCAGCTGGCCGACGATACCGCCGGCGACGAAGGAGAGCGCGATGCTCAGCGCGTAGTTGGCCAATTCGCGCCAGCTGCGCGTATCGTTCGGCAGCCAGTCGGTCTTGTCGATGAGCCCGGTGAGCGCCGACATGGCAAAAACGGCGACGCAGGCCAGCAGCAAGCCGCCGAGCGCGGCGGCGATCAGCGGTCGCTGGTGCAGGCGCATCAGGCGCAGGCCGGGCAAAAAGGGGATGGCGATCGAGGTGGCGTAGAGCACCCAGTCGCGGGCGTCCCAGACCTGCGTGATCAGCAGGTGGGCGATGAGCAGGAAGAGCAGCGGCGTGAGCAGCGCCAAGACCCATTCGCGCAAGACGCCGGCCGGCGCTTCTGCTGACGGTTGGGGTGCAGGAACAACGGCGGCTGCGTCGACCGGCGGGGCGATGATGCGCTGCGCCAGTTCATCGATGCGCGCCTGCAGCGACGTTTCGAGCGTCTCGATTTTTTGCAGCAGCGGACGCAGCAGCGTCAGGTCGCGCGTGCAGTGCGGGCAGGCGAGCGCGGCGTCGTCGATTTCGGAGATGCAATACGGACATTTCATTGGCCAGGCCATCCTTTTCGGGGCAGGGGAAACGCTCGATAAAAATGCTATTTTTCCACAGTCAGCTTGATTACGGACTGGCCGCGTCGACCGTTGCTGTCTTGCACCGAGACCACCATGACGTGTTCACCGGGCGGCAGCGCGGCCTTGCTGATCGAGATGCCGTCCTCGCCGACGTACGCGGCGATCCGTTCGCTGAGGTCGACTGACGGCGATTTGACGTAGAGCAGTTGGACGCTCTCGGCGTCGATCGACGCGCCGCCGTGCGCGACGAAGCGCAGCTTGAAGTCGAGCGGCGACTTGACGCTCGTGGCGTCGGCCTTGGGCGAGATCAGCTCGAGCGTCGGTCCGCGCGTGATGCCGCGCGATTTTTGCACCTCGCCGGCAGGCAGGCGCGCTTCGTCTGCGGTGATCAGTACCAGCGGCCCGGCGGCCAGCGACGGCAGCGCGACGAGCAGCAGGGCAAGGCTCACGATCGATTTTTTCAGCATGGTCAGAGGTCTCCTTTTGATCAACATTACAGCCAGTTCCCCATCAGGATGAACGGCGCCCAGTAATACGGATGGTCGGTGGTTGCTGCGGCGGCCGGGCCGGCGCCGGTGCGCGTCAGTCCGCGGCTCACTTCGGCGAGCGCCGGCGCGACGCGGCGCTCGATGAACGCCACCTGCGCCATCTGCATCGCCTCGGCCTTGGTGATCCCCGGGTTCTTCTGGCGGAAGCCGTAAAAGAGCTGCATGAACTGCCCGGTGCTCTCGTCGGCGACCGGCCACAAGGTAGCGATCACGCCCTTGGCGCCCTGGTTCTGCGCCAGCGCGCCGAAGCCCTCGACTTCGCGGCCGTTGGCGTCCTTGCCACCGCCAACCGCCGTCTCGCACGCCGAGAGCGTCAATAGATCGAGATTGACGAACTCGTAGCCGTCCTTGATCTGCTTGAGCGAGAGCTTCTTGCCGTCGCCGAGCAGCAGGAAGGAATCGGTTTCGTTGCCCGGCTTGAAGACGAAGTGGCTGGCCAGGTGGACGACCGGCGGCTCGCCCTCGAGCCCGGTCTTGAACGACGCGGCGGTAAACGCCTGGTCGAAACTCACCTTGCCCTTCATTCCCAGCAGGATGCCGTCGAGTTCGCCCTTGACCGAAGGCAGCGCCGCGAAGTCGTCGACCTTCTGCGTCAGGCCGTAGCCGGCGAGCGTCCACTCGGCCTGCGGCTTGTCCTTGAGCTTGTCCTTGGCCGCCGAGGTGTAGAGCGCCAGCTGGTAACGCTGGGCGAGAAACCGCTCGCCGTCGTAGAGCGCCGCCATCGGCAGATAGCGCAGCGCGCCGTCGAGCGAGAGCATCAGCGTCTGCGCGCCGGCCTGCTTGAGGTCGTCGGCGACCGGCGCGATCAGCAGCTCGTAGAGCGCTTTGCCTTGAGTCTTGACCTGCGGGTCGCGTCGAGCGATGGCTGCGCGATACTCGCCGATCAGGCGATTGAGGTCGGCTGCGCCGATCGCCGCCTCGCGCTTGAGCTGGACGGTCGGCGTCGTGAGCAGGATCCACAGCCGCTGGTCGGTCAGCAGGTAATGCAACGTCACGGCGCCGTGGCCGAGGTCGCGCAGCGTTCCCTGCAAGGCGCGCAGGCTGGTAAGGTTCTTCTCGCCGAACTCCTGCTGGCGGTCGGCCGAAGCGCCCTGCGTAAACTCCTTCTTGAGCTCGGCCAGGAACGCATCGTAAGCCTGGCGCGCGAGCGCCAGGTCGGCGTCGAGCTTCTCCTTGCGCGATTGCTCAGCGGCAGCGAGCTCTTCGCCGTTCTTGACGCGCTTGAGCAGCGCTTCGCGCTCTTTTGACATTGAAGCGAGCTGGCCGCTGATCTTCTCGTAGCGCTCGCTCCACGGGCGTTCCTGCGCGGTGAACCCGGCGTCGCTCTGGCGCGAATCGGCACCGCGCTGGACGAAGTCGACGTACTCGGCGTCCTTGAGCAGCGCCAGCACCTGCTGGCCTTCGATCAGCCGGCCCTGGGCGAACAGCAGGTCGGCGAGGTCCTTGTAGGTCGATTCATTCTTTTCGAGGAAGGATTTTTGCGTTGCCTTGTCGAGCGCGGTGTTTGCCGCGCGAACCGCTTGCAGCGTATTGACCGCCTGCTTGCCGTACCAGATCGCGAGTTCGGGGTGGGTCTTGGCGTAGAACACGCGCAGACTGCGTTGGACTTTCCACGCGAGCTCGGGATTGCCGGCGGCGTTGGCGATTCGCCAGGCGCGCAAGAGCAGCGGTTCGGTTTTGGCGTACTGGTCCATGCCCACGTATAGCCTGGCCAGGTTGTTGAGGCAGCCACCGGTCAACGGGTGGTCGGGACCGTTGGCCTTTTCGGAAATCGCCAACGCGCGCAGATAGAGCGGTTCGGCTTTGGCGTACTGCCCCATGGACCAGTACAGCATGGCCAGGCTGTTTAGGCTGATGCCGGTCGACGGGTGGTCGGGGCCGTTGGCCTTTTCGAAAATCGCCAGTGCGCGAACAAAGAGCGGTTCGGCCTTGGCGTACTGCCCCATGGACCAGTACAGCATGGCCAGGCCGTTTAGTCTGATGCCGGTCGACGGGTGGTCGGGGCCGTTGGCCTTTTCGGAAATGGCCAGCGCGCGGACATGGAGCGGCTCGGCTTTTGCGTACAGCCCCATTGCTTGGTACAACCCGGCCAGGTTGTTGAGTGTCGTGCCGGTTGAAGGGTGGTCGGGGCCATCGGCCTTTTCGAAAATCGCCAGCGCACGGACGTAGAGCGGTTCGGCCTTGGCGTACAGGCCCGTGGTCCTATATAACTCGGCCAGATCGTTGAGTCGGGTTGAGGTCGAAGGGTGGTCGGGGCCGTTGACCTTTTCGGAAATCGCCAGCGCTCGCACCAAGAGCGGTTCGGCTTCGGCGTAACGGCCCAGTGTGTAGTACAGCCCGGCGAGGCTGCTAAGTCTGATACCCGTCGAGGGATGCTCGGGGCCTTCTGTCTTCTCCGTGATGGCAAGCGCCCGCACGTAGAGCGGCTCGGCACGGGCGTGCTGGCCCATGGACTCGTACAGCCCGGCGAGGTTGTTGAGTTTGGTGGCCGTCGAGGGATGCTCGGGGCCTTCTGCTTTTTCCGAGATGGCCAGCGCCCGCACATAGAGCGGCTCGGCACGGGCGTACTGGCCCATGGACTCGTACAGCCCGGCGAGGTTGTTGAGTTTGGTGCCCGTCGAGGGATGCTCGGGGCCTTCGGCCTTCTCGGAGATGGCCAGCGCCCGCAGATAAAGCGGCTCGGCACGGGCGTACTGGCCCATGGACTCGTATAGCGAGGCAAGGTTGTTGAGTTTGGTGCCCGTCGAGGGATGCTCGGGGCCTTCTGCTTTTTCCGAGATGGCCAGCGCCCGCACATAGAGCGGCTCGGCACGGGCGTACTGGCCCATGGACTTGTACAGCGAGGCTAAGTTGTTGAGTCTGGAGCCCGTCGAGGGATGCTCGGGGCCTTCTGCTTTTTCCGAGATGGCCAGCGCCCGCACATAGAACGGCTCGGCACGGGCGTACTGTCCCATGGAATTGTATAGCCAGGCGAGGTCGTTGAGGCGTATCCCTACAGAAGGATGTGTTTCACCGAGCACTTGTGTTGCGATAGTCAGGCATTTTTCCGCCAGAGGCAGTGCTTCACGATATTTACCTTTTTTTTCAAGTCGATCAGCCTCTCCCCTGAGGCGCCGAACGTCCTGCCAACGTAGCTCGTTTTGCTCGAACCATTGTCTGGCCCGGCGGCTTTCATCGACCTGCCAGCCTTTGCCGATGAAAAGATCAAAATCGGCCAGCGGGCCGTCTTTGAGCGCATATTCGCCGGGAATGTTAGGTAGCGTTTTTTTATACCATTCCTGCGCGGCCGTGGTATCGCCCTGCAGCAGCCAGGTATGTCCGAGGTAGGCCTGTGCCGTATAGTTGAACTGGTCGAGGTCGACGGCCTTCTGGCAGTTTGGGCGAGCGTCGATCGGTCGATTGAGGACGATCTGCGTCCAGCACAAGCCGTTCCAGCCGTCGGCATCGTTCGGCGCCAATTCGATGGCCCGGCGGTAGGCGGCGATCGCCTCGTCGCCTCGTCCCAATTCGCGCAGTACCTCGCCTTGCCGACGATGACCCAGAGGCACTGTGGGTTTTTGCAATACGTAGCGGTCCCACAAGCTCAGCGCCAGCGGCCAGTCCTTGGCACGCATGGCGGTCTTGGCCGATTTTTCGAGCGCAGCGGGGTCGGTCTCGCTCGACGTCTCCACGCTCTGCGCCTGCACGGGAATGCACGGCCAGGCCAGGGACAGCAGGACGGCGAGAATCAGTGCGCGCATGGAAATTCTCCAAAAAGGTGATCGGCGTCGCATGCGCCGGGTTTTTCGCTTCGTCGTCGTTGACGTCGGCCGCCGCGAAACGTCAGGAATTCGTCGTCACCGGCGCGCATGATCAGACGCCTTCGCGCCGGCGGAAAACCGAGAGGATTCCGCGCTGTTTGAGCGCGACGAATTCGCGCACCGGCAGCGTGTTAATTCCGGGGCCGGGCTGGCCGACGTCGTCGCGGCCGTTGTAGGCGTCGGAGCTCACGTAGTGGGTCACGTCGAGCTGATCCCCGAGCTGCGTGACGATGCCGATGTGCCCCCAGATCGGGCCGGGCAGGTTCTTGCCGTCGCTCAAATCCGACGGCCACAGGATCAGGTCGCCGGGGCGCAGCGCGTCGTAGTCGAGCGTCGTGTCGGCGGCGAGCGACGAATCATAGAGACGGATCCAGTCGCGGTCCTTGCCGAGCCGGCTGTAGAGCGATCGGGTGTTGAAGCGCTTGTGGTAGCGCGGCACGCCCAGGTAATACATCGCGCCATGAACGAAGCCGGTGCAGTCGAGTCCGGCCAGGTGGTTCTTGATGCTGCCGCCCCAGGCGTATTTGAGTCGGTAGTCGTTCTCGATCTGGCTCATGCGCAGCGCGACGTTGCCCAGGTTGGGGGCTTGCCCGGCGGCTGTGGTTTCGCGAACCGCGCGCTTAAAGTAATCGTTCTTGACCGCCAGCGTGGTGTGGTCAGATCGCGCCATGCGGCGCGCGGCGAAGATCTGCTGCCTGCTCTTGAGCGACGTAGGAGGCGAATCGTCGGCGAGCCACAACGTGGCGCCGACGACCGCCAGCGCGGCGACGGCGAGCAGGGCGGTGCGCATTGTTCCTGGTCCGCTCTAGGGGCGGATCACAGCGCTGACGACCCAGGCGCAGGAAAGAATGACGGCGGCCAGGACGATCGCCATCGAGACGTTGTTTTTCCTGATTTCCTCCCATTCGTCGATGTCCTGCGTGACCCAGGAGAACAACTTGAGACAGAGCACAATGCCGGTGCACATTCCCAGCGAGCCGACGATCGCCCAGCCGAAGGTGATCAGGTAGTCGATCAAGACCTGTTGCATTTTGTTATCTCCCTGTGTTTTTTTTGTTGCGCCAGGATTCTGGCAGATTCGCGGGCCTTGTGCGCACGTGTGGGGGGAAATTCCGACCTTAATTCCGAGCTTTCCGGCGATGGCTGTATACTTTCGCCTCTTTCATTTTCGCGATCCGCCATGCCCAATCCCAAACGTATCGGTCTCGTCTCGCTCGGCTGCCCCAAGGCGCTGGTCGATTCGGAGCAAATCGTCACCAAGCTGCGCGCCGAGGGCTACGTCATTTCGCCGACGTACGAAGGCGCCGACCTGGTGATCGTCAATACCTGCGGCTTC
>JAGDMU010000006.1 GCA_017860615.1 Pseudomonadota bacterium
AGTAGAATAATCACTAATGATATCATGCCCGTCACCTAAGTTAAAGAGGTAAGTATCGCTTCCTTCTCCTCCTTCTAATCGGTCATCATCCTTGCCACCGATGAGTGTGTCATCGCCATTTCCACCAAGGAGAGTATCAGTACCACTATTGCCTTCGAGTTTATCATTGCCAGTATTACCATCTACATAGTCATTGCCATCACTTGCTATGATGATGTCATCGCCTGCAAGTGCATCTACAACATCATCGCCATTTCCATAAACAAGTTTGTCATTTTTCTCTGTTGCTCCAGCATTGAGATAGGCTACTAAATCGATTTGTGTACCATCGGATAAGATAAGATTTTCGATACGATTGTTGGTTTTAAACCAATCTTTAATAGTAACCTTATCAGATAGTTCTTCAAATGTTTTTCCTTCTTCAAAAAGATAAATAACAATATCATCACTATCTTCAAATTTTTGTACAAAAAAGTCATCTGACCCTATCCCTTCTCCTAGCCTAAGAGTATCATTACCTGCATCGTAGTAACTATAGTCATCGCCTTTTCTGCCATAGTCATAAATAACATCTTGTCCATCTCCACGGCTAAATACATAGGTATCATCCCCAAGGTGCCCATAAAGTGTATCATTGCCTTTTTTACCTTCTAAAGTATCAGCTTGATTGAATCCTATAATGGTCTCAGGGGCATCACTCCCTATATGAGCGATAATGTCGCTCATGCTCCATGTGGTGCCATCATTAAATTTAAAGACTTCTACTGCAAAATACTCCCTACTGTAATCTCTTGAATTTGCATCATCGTAAAGTGACCATTTTTTCAAAGTGATTGTGTCGCTCAGCTCTTCAAAGCTCTTGCCATCTTCTTTAAGCCCTACAACCAAATCATCGCCACTTTGAATGATGATTAAATCATCAGGAGTTATTCCATCTTTAAATTTTAAAGTATCTTTACCCGTACGTCCCCAATCAGTAAAACCGTCTTCGATGATGGTGTCTTTGCCATCACCTCTTCCAAAGAGGTACGTATCATCTCCTTCTGCTCCATAGAGCGTGTCAACTCCTTTATCCCCTGAAATGACATCGTTTCCTTCTTCGCCATAGAGTTGGTCATCCCCATCATTGCCGTATAGAACATCATCTCCACCACCAATATGGATGATGTCATCTCCACCAAGAGCATCGATACGGTTGTTTTCATCACCATACTCTAAAGTGTCATTTTGTTCTGTTGGTGTGATGATAAAATCTGCTATAGCAATAGTCCCTCCATTTTCTAAGACCATCTGCTCTATCCTATGCTCAATTGTCTCTTCATTAAACCAATCTTTAAGCGTAACACTACCATCCACACCCAGACTCATAACCAAATCAGAATCTACTTGTGTAATCGTGATATCTGAGCGACTAATGCCAGAGCCAAATTTGATGGTATCTACACCTTGTGTATCTATTAGCGTATCATGCCCATCACTCATATTGAAAGCATACGTATCGTTTCCAGTTCCTCCATCAATGGTGTCATTGCCAAGCCCGCCTGTGATAAAGTCACTTCCATCCTTTGCACTTATCACATCATCTCCTACTCCACTCTCAATGACTTCGCTAGCATCAGTACCGTCGATAACATTGTTTTCGCTACCGTAGATATAATACCGACTCGTTATCCAGTTTTCATCAAACTCTAACGGTGGATACTCAGCTGTTTTATCAATATTGAGCGTCTCGCCATCACCAAAGACGATGCTTTCAATGCCACGATTTGCATCACGCCAATCACGAATGACAACATAGTCTTTGAGTTCAGTGTAAGTGTCATGACCTGCATCTATCTTGATGATGAGATCATTGCCTTTCGTGCCGATGGTGATTTGAGTTTTGTTAATGTCTTCAAATTTTAGGGTGTCATGCCCTGCATTGACGGTTATCTCGTTATTTTTAAATTGATCATTAACTATGACAGTAAAATCATCTTTTTTATAAACATAGGTATCATCCCCAAATCCTCCAGTCATAATGGCACCGTGTTTGCTATAAAGGGTATCGGGTTGATTTTCTAAGACCATTGTGGCGATTTGCGTTGCCGATAACGAAGTGCCGTCTATTAGGCTGATAGACTCGATGTTGTGTTTTTCACTAAACCAATCTTTGAGTAAGATTTTATCACTCAACGTATCCCATGATGTGTCGGCATCTTTGAGAGCAATCCAGAGGTTATCGCCTTCTTGCTTGAAAAGAAGATCGCTTTGTGCGATACCACTTCCAAATCTAAGCGTATCAAGACCACCATCATCATTTATTGTATCGTGTCCATCACCACGATTGAAAACATAGGTGTCATTTCCCAAGCCGCCATCTAGGGTGTCGTTACCAACTCCACCTTCAAGATAATCCGCTCCAGCACCACTTTCAAGCTTATCATTTCCACTTCCACCTAAAATTGTGTCATTGCCACTACCAGTCACAGCAATATCGTTTCCACCTAAAAGATTAATGGTAGTAGATTTGTTTCCAAAGATAAGATAGTCATCGCCCTCCGTTGGCATAGGTGTTGTATCAAAATTAAATATACTGCCATCATTAAAGACAATATGTTCTATTGTATTGCTACTATTGATATAATCTTTTAAAGTTACCGTATCACTAAGCTCATCAAATGTTTTTCCCTCTTCTTTGAGTCCTAAGATAAGATCGTTCCCAACAAACTTAAATACGATGTCATCTTGAGAAACTCCCTCTCCAAATTTTAATGTGTCATTACCCGCATTCAAACTTTGGGTAAACGTAAGCGTAGAAGTAATCGTTTCACCTTCTGTATTCTTTGCTTGCGTTGTAAATACTAAAGAGTCTTGTAAATATTCGATATCCAGATTACCCTGAACTTCTACCTCTTCATAAGAATAAACGCCATTGTCAGATACCGTTTGTTTAAAGATGATTTTATTGGACCAGTTAGCAAATTGACCACTTTCAAACTTAGCAATGATCAGCTCATCCCCAACCAATTTGATAAAAATTTCATCTGCTTTAAAACCATCGGTTTGGCTAAAATTTGTGGCTACCTCATAAAATTCTCTTTCTATAGAGCGCAATGTCGTTTCTAAACTACCTCCCGTTAGATTGACGATGACTTTGCCCGTAGCTTCATTCTTCTCAAATGAAATTGTCCCACCCCAAGCATCAACGCCATTGACATAATCATGGATAATATCATGCCCATCACCACGGTTAAAGATATAAGTGTCATTTTCACGCCCACCCAGAAGGGTATCATTACCACTTCCTCCAATGAGGGTATCTTCACCATCTCCACTTTTAAGCGTATCAGCTCCTATCCCTCCTGTAATGGTATCGTTACCATTACCTGTTGCTACGACGTCATCGCCACCTAAGGCATTGATTGTTGTATTTACAGAGCCAAATATAAAGTTATCATTGCCTTCTGTTCCTAAAGCAATGGTACTAACATCAAGCGTTGTGCCATCACCAAATGATATGTTTTCTAGTTTGTTATCTGTATTGGTATGATTTTTGATGATAATCACATCGCTTAATTCTTCAAAGCTTTTTCCCTCTTCTTTAAGTGCAATTACCAAATCTCTACCAACGAGTCTTACGATCACATCATTTTGTAATATACCATCTCCAAAGCTCAACGTATCGACACCTAAGGTATCTTCGATGCTATCTTTACCATCACCTTTGTTAAAGATGTATGTATCATCGCCATTTCCACCTTTAAGCGCATCGGCTCCTTTGCCTCCTGTGATGGTATCGTTTCCATAACTTGTTGCTACAATGTCATCGCCATCTAAAGCATCAATCACTGTATTTGCAGAACCAAAGATGAAATTATCATTCTCTTCCGTTCCTAATGCAATCATATTGACATCAACTATCGTGCCATCAGCAAAAGAGATGTTTTCTAGCTTATTGGCGGTATTGGTATGATTTTTGATGGTAATAACATCGCTTAACTCTTCAAAACTTTTTCCCTCTTCTGTAAGTGCTATCACTAAATCTCGACCGATGAGTCTTACGATCACATCGTCTTGGGATATACCATCTCCGAAGCGCAACGTATCGACACCTGAGATATCTTCTATGCTATCTTTTCCATTACCTTTGTTAAAGATGTATGTATCATCACCGTTTCCACCTTTAAGCGTATCGGCTCCTGTTCCTCCTGTAATGGTATCGTTTCCATTACCTGTTGCTACGATGTCATCGCCTGATAGAGCATTGATAGTAGTGTCTTCATTACCAAAAATGAGATTGTCATCTCCATCGGTAGCAGCAAACAGATCAACACTTGTTCCATCAGATAAGAGGATATTTTCGATTTTATTTTCACTTAAAAGATGATTGACGATGATTATGCTTCCACCACCTGCTCCTGCTATAGTGATGACAAGGTCATTTCCCAAGACACTGTAGGAAATATCTTCTCTACTTATGCCTTCACCAAATTCTAAAGTATCAACGCCTGCATCTTCTATGACTGTACCACCTGCGTCCATTTGTGCGAGAAGGTCCCTCACTCTAATATTGCGCATACCGAAATTAATGTACTCTGGACGATTGTCATCTAAAATGACATCATTTCCATCACCACGTTTAAAAATGTATCGGTCATTTCCACTTCCACCTGCTAAGAAATCATCACCAGAGCCTCCAATCATCACATCATCGCCGGCCCCGCTATAAATGTTATCTAATCCTGTATTTCCTTCAATGATATCGTTTCCACTACCTGCATGAATAAAATCTGTCCCCGATAAACCTTGCAATACCATATCTTCTGTAGTGTCTTTAAAATCAAGAGTATCATTGCCATTCGTACCATTTTTAATCTCACCAATTACAACACGACTACCATCGCTCAAAAGAATATTTTCGATTTTATTGTTTGGATTTGTATAATCTTTTATCGTAACAACATCACTTAGTTCTTCAAAGCTTTTCCCCTCTTCTTTCAATGCTATAATCAAATCAGACCCACTATATTGATAGATAATATCTGCATTTGTAATGCCCTCCGCAAAACGAAGCGTATCAACGCCTCCATTTAGCTTTTGAGTTTCATTAAATCCAAAGCTAAAATCGTCATGAATGGTATCTGTTCCATCTCCACGACTAAAGACATAAATATCATCTCCTAGACCACCTTTTAAGAGATCAGCTCCAGAACCTCCTAGTAAAGTATCATTTCCTTCTTTTCCTATTAAAGTGTCATCGCCAATTCCTCCCTCAAGACTATCATCACCTTCTCCACCATCGATTACATCATTTCCCAAACCACCTTTAACCGAGTCGTCTCCTTTTCCTGCAAAAACTGTATCATTTCCACCTAAAAGATCTATCGTATCATTTTTATCACCAAGTTCTAAAACATCATTTCCTTCAGTAGCCATACTTAAAAACTCATCAATATCTACCCTTTGGTATCCATCAAAATAAATGACTTCGATAGCACTACTACTATTTTTATAATTTTTTAGCGTAATGACATCACTGAGTTCATCGAAGCTTTTCCCTGCTTCTTTTATACCAATGAGTAGGTCGCTACCTTGATACTTTGCAATAAGGTCATCAGCTGTGATTTCAGAAGTAAATTGCAACGTATCATGCCCAGCAATGTCAATAATTGTATCTTTTCCATCGCCTTTACTATAAATGTAAGTATCATTTCCTATGCCACCTTCAAGCCTATCAGTACCCATACCTCCAATAATAGTATCATTGCCTCCCGAAGCTTGAACCACATCATTACCACTTTTTGCATCAATAGTTTCATTGCCTATGCCCAGGTTAATAATCTCGGCTTCATCACTGGCATGAAATAGTTCAAAGACTTCTTTAAATTTTAATGTAGTACCATCACCAAACGTTATAACTTCCACTCTATTAGCACTATTCATCCAATCTACTATGGTAACCTTATCACTGAGTTCATCAAAACTTTTTCTCTCTTCTTTAATGGCTATAACCAAATCCCTATTTCTATTCAGTTTTATAAGAACCTTGTCTCTTGTTATATTTTCATCAAAGATAAGAGAGTCGGCACCACCAGCATCATAGATAACATCTTCTCCATCGCCCAATCGAAAGTAAAAAGCATTATGTCCTGTTCCTGAAATGACTTTGTCGTTTCCTGTACCGAGTAAAACTTTGCTATTTATATTGCCAAGATTAAGCATATCTTCTTCATTCGTACCGATGATAATGCCATCTTTAGTTACTTCATCTTGTCCAACAAACATAAACTCTTTTGCAGAAAAAACATCTTTCACAAACTCTTCAACAATGCTATTATGAATCCCTTCTAAAATGGCATTGGCATTAAAAAGAAGCCCACTGTGTTGTTTTTCCATCATTTCTGCAAGATAGAGTTTATCTTCTATGGTATTTGTATCACTGTTAAGGTAACCTACAATTTTTGCATTGAAAGCATCTTCATTATCTATGACAAACTTTCCGCTCTCTTTATCATAATGGGTATCGCTAAACAGTTCTTGGAAATGCGCTAAGATAACAAAACTACTTTCACTTCTATCTTGCAATACATCATATTTTTCATTGACTTCATTTTTATCTGCCAAACTTACAACAAATGGACTTGAAGGCTTGGAACCATTCGTTAAGCTATTGACATAGTACGCTTCAATGTCACTTTTAAATTTATCGGTTGCATTAAATCTATCGAGTATCCATGCTTTTTTATCCAGCTCATTCATCGTAAAGTTCTCAATACTAAAGCGCTCAGAGAGTTCATTCATCAATTGAGTATAGCCAGACCAACTCTCAAGAAATGCTTCAGGATTTTGTTGTATTTTGGAAAGATCTTGTGCATACGTCATAGCTAAAGCTTTAAACTCTGGATCGGTATTGTATTTGATAAACGCATCATAAACCAATCCACTACCATTAAGCTGTGGTAATACTTTTGTACTTTCATCGACACTAAAATCAGGTATATCTTCTATTTCTATACTGACATCTTTGGCATCGGTTGCAAGCTCAACATCTGCTACTAACTCTTTGGTTCCCTCATTGGTTGTGTATTTACTCGCTTCGGTGATGACATTGCCATTGATCTCTATGTTCGTTTCTACGAGACTTAGGTCTATATCTTTTACGCCTGCTTCATCAAGGCTTCTGAGCTCTCCCTCTTGCACTTTGGCATCACCGTTTAGGTCATTCCATACTTGGAGTTGATTAAAGAGTTCATCTTTGCGGTCTATTTTATTGTCATGGTTGGAGTCTATGGTTTGTTTGAGGTCATCAAATCCACTTTGATTGAGGTTTCCAAAGACTTCATTGATGCCACTTATTTGACCATCTTCATTTTTATCATAAACAAGCAGTGCATCTTCAGGACTGACCCAGCCTACTTTTTCTCTGAGTCCATCACCTGTTATATCAAAGTAGGTGGTTGATTCATCAAGAACGGTTGTAGAGATGAAGCCATCTTTATTGGTATCAAGGACTAAGGGGTCATAACGTTCATCTTCTCTAAAGTCATCATCAATGATAGTTCCTGTGCCACTTCTGTCTGTTGAGACATTCACAGACTCAGCATAGTGACTTTTCTCTTCATCGATATGAGGTATAAAAGACTCTGACCAGTTACCTTCAGCCCAGCTATCATCTTTCCATGTGTAAGTAAAGATTTTTTCTTTTTCGCCCTCACTAAAGGTGATTTCACCATAAGGGATAAATGTGTAGCCTGTGAGAACCCTTGTTGTAGGTTGATACCAGTAGCCACCACCACCGCTAGTCATCGTATGCCATTCACCTGTGTAACTATCTCTATAACGTGTTGTGACGATAGGTCTTGGTGGTATCCATACTTTATCTCCACTAGGAACATAGGCATAGTTTGCTCTGTTATAGCCTATTTTTACAACAACGACTTCTCCGCTTAAGAGTTCACGATCTAAGCCTACATTGAAGAGCATTTTTTCTTCTGCTTCAAAGGCTTGATCATCATTGAGTACGGATGCTACTATATCGGGGCTTTCTTGGAGGATGATGCCTAATGCTTCTTTTGTTTTTCCATTATCTTTGACGACTTCACTCCAGTTATCGATAGTAATAGATTCTCCATTATTTCTATTGATAACCAGTAATTTCCCTTCTATCTCTTGATAGGTAAAGTCATCATCTTCATAGATATTTTCAGCATCTTTCATTTTTATTTTAGTGCCACTGAGGTCTATGCTGTTAAAGTTAATGAGTCCTTTTCCGTCACTGTCGTTGATGGTGTCATCTTTTCCTGCGATGTAGGTGTCGAAGCCCTCTCCACCGCTTAAGTAGTCTGCGTCAGTATCAGCAGTTCCGTAGCCGTCATTGGCTAAAAGCGTGTCATCATCATCTCCACCGTAAAGAACGTCTTTACCTGCTCCTCCGATGAGTTGGTCTTTGCCTTTTTCGCCAAAGATGAGATCGCTTTTCTCTGTGCCTTGGAGGATGTCATTGATGTTTTCTTTTCCTCTATTGGAGCTATTATCATTTATGGTATCTGTACCAACAATAGCATTTTGTATATCAATACCTTGACCATAGAGTTCTGTCAGTTTTGATAAAGCATCTTTTTGGAACGTGTCAAAAGCATGTGCGGAACCTGCACCATAATCTCGATTGGCATTTGCAACAACATCTGTTTCATTTATTGTTTTAATCTTAGGCTCATGAAAGCGCATCATTTTGAAAAAGTCTTTAGCTTCTTCTTCGGTTGGGGTAGAACCTGCAAAGACTCCAAATATCTCAGATTCGAAAAAGCGTCGTTTATAAACTCCTGCTTCGTACTTTTTGTTGGTGTCATAGCGTATCTGAAACCATGCTTCGGCTCGATTACCGTTTTGAATGGCATCTGCTAAACCTGGCATTGAACTTTGTGTCATAGAAAGTCCATTATAAGAAAGCGATACTAATGCTTGATACATTTCACTAGAAATCGCAAGTTTATCACTACCACCGATGCTATTTAAAAATTTATCAACATTAGCACTGTAGGTGTCTATGATAGAGTCAAATATATTTTTAATTTCACTATGGGTAAGTGAGAAACTGGGATGAAAACTACTTTTATAATTGCTTAAAAAAAGATCAGACTGTATTTGTGACATAATGGCATTCAGGTTGGTATTGAGCACTTTTGACTGCGCATCTAAAGCTGCTTTTGAAGGCGAGCCATTGTACGTATCGTTCTCGATAAGGTTTTTCAAACTTTCAAAGTAAGTAGCGAGTTTAGCTGTAGCGGCTTCGTTGATGGTGCCGTCGAAGTTGTAGAGGGTTTTACCTTGTAATTTTCCACCACTTATTTCAGCTATACCTAAAGTGACAAAAACCAAATTACGAGGTTTTTGAACATCTTCAATATTAAACCCCACTCCAAGCGTCACCTTCCCTACACTGTCGTAATAAGGAGCCGAATATTCACCTTCAACTTTTTTGATAATCTCAAACATTGCATTTTTATCGAGTGTCATTTGTTATCCTTTGTATTTGATGTATTTGTATCTTGGTTTTTAAAGAAGTGTTTTTCTGGTTTATAACACTCACTTTCTCCATTGCCTCTTTTTTGCCTTGAAAGATTAAAATCCACATATTGATAAAAGCACGTATGTTCTATTGAAACATTGAAAAGACCTTGATTATTGGCTCCTTTGAGTTCCAAATACCAGTAGCTATCCAAAAATTCTTCATTCTTGTAATGCACAAGATGAAAATTGATTTGCTTTCTCCAATCCTCTGTAATAATCGGTTCAATATTAAACGAAGCATTATTCCCAACCGCATACCGACTGCATTGCAAGTATTCATCATCAGGCATTTGATTGAGTTGGGCAACGTATTCTTTACATATCGTTTCAAATCCTTTTTTATAAGGTTCTGAAACAACGCCGTATTTAGGCTGTTCTTTGCTAAACGTACTGTGATACTCGATAAAAAAACGCTGACGCTTGACGATGAGCCACTCTTCATCACTGAGTTGGGGTTGAATCGTTTGTGTTTGACACATATTCACGTAATCAACATACGCGTGCTTCATGGCAGAAGGGATGGTCCATTCCCATGATTCATCATTAGGATAATGATTGACTCCCCATCCTAAATGCGTCCTCACTGCAAACTTAAAATGCCTGAGATAACTACGTGCTAAAAGCAGTTGCATAGAGGTGTCATTGAAAGTGTACTTTTTTGCTTGAATAAGCACATCTTGGACAGTTTTATGATTAATATGCCTGTGCGTATCATCTGCCGTATCATAAAGATACGTTGCATAATCAAACAAGATTGAACTATAGTGTTCAGGGTTTAAACCTTCTGGCTTATGTTCTACAATGGTATCAATACCCGCTTTTCGCAGTATTTCTATAGGACGGTAAACATCTTTTGTTTTGGCATAGATGTTGTGAGCCTCTTGTTGAGCCTGCATTAAATCTTGTAGGAGAGTATTTTGATCGGAGAGCGAGGTGTTAAGCTCTTTTATTCTTACTTGGTAGAGTTCTTTGATGCAGTTTGTATCTTGGCATTGGTTTCTTTGTTTTACCCAAGCTCTTTGGTCTGTTTTTATCTCTTTTGTTAGGAGGTAAAAGCTTGTATAGACTTCACTTAGTTTTTTATCCAACTTTGAGAGTTCCTCATCTTGACATATCATCTTTTCCACTTTTGTTGTGGCTTTATCACAATCAAAGCTCGCCCCAAAAAGTGAAATAGTCATTAACAAAAAAACTAGCATCAACCTTTTCATCTTTCCCCTCCTATTTTTATCTTTACATGTAAAACTTTTCTTGGTTTAAAAAGCCTTACATGTAAAGAAATTTAGAGCGATAATAATAATTTTAACGAAAGCGCGTCACAGTTTGCGTCACAGAAATGTTTTTTTGTCATCATTCAGCATTGGTTTGTTCATACATGTAGTTTTAAATAGCATCGAATAAAAAGTAGCCTGTCCCCTTTTTCTTAGCGATAATCCAAGATGATTCAACTACTACTCCCGCAACCCCAAATGGAGACATTGCTATCGCTTGAACAACATCGCCAGTGATGCCTACAAGTATTTCATCCCAACTATCTCCACCAGCAACATCTATAATAGCCCCACCTGTGACACCTTGTACAAAAATATATTTTTCACCTGCTTCATTTTTAATAGCACCTCCACCTACTGTATGGAGTAAATCCCAAACATTTTTTGCTTGTTGTAAAATTTCAAGTGCATTCATAATTATTTTCCTTGTTTAATATCAATATTTTCATAACCATAAATAAATTTATGAAATTTTGGAAGAGAACCGATATGAATATTATGTTTTGAAAAGTACTCTTCAACTTCTGTATAAACATCTTGCTTTAAAAGAGGAATACTAATGACTTCATTATCTAAAATAACTAGTAAAGCGTGATAAAATCTATACTCTCCAATATGAATAACAAGTTTTATGATTTGTAATGCCAAAAAAGCAAACCAAAATGCAAATAAAAATATGAAAATATTTAATATTAAAGATTGCGTTATTAAAATGCCCATTAGAAAAATTAGAGCTAAATGCCATATCTTTAATCTACTTTGAGATTTATGATAAAAGTTTTGAAACGATCGAAAAAAACTTGGTGATTTATCAAA
Source organism: Pseudomonadota bacterium (assembly GCA_017860615.1). Classification (GTDB taxonomy): domain Bacteria; phylum Campylobacterota; class Campylobacteria; order Campylobacterales; family Sulfurospirillaceae; genus Sulfurospirillum. Next base: position 11,640 of record JAGDMU010000006.1, read on the forward strand.
GTATATTTCTGTAATTAGTTGGTTGTCATGCTGATAACTAATTTTATTTTTGTTCAAAAAAATTTTTCTTTTCCCTTTAGTATTTTTATATTGGTTATATGCAGGCCAACTAGCTATTAATATAAAAATAAGTAATTTAGAAAAATCAAAACTTTTATTTGGAAAATACAATATTGCCACTATAAAAAACAAAGTTAGCAATGGAAATAAAACATATATAAAACTTAACCACATAAACAAAGGATTATAATCTTCAATAATTATTGGCTCTTTATCATAATCACGTGCCCGAACATTAGCAATATCACTTGTTTCCATCTCTTTCCTCCTTTATATATAAAGCTATTCCTAACTCTTTTCCCCACCATTTCAACATACTGCCTCCTTATGTTTTTTTAGCTCATGCCACCTTGTTCCCTGCCCCACTTTTTGCCTCCCTTGGTGTTTGTTTGTGTCTTTACATGTAAAACTTTTCTTGATTTTAAAAGTCTTACATGTAAAGAAATTTAGAGCGACAATAATAATTTTAACGAAACCGCGTCACAGTTTGCGTCACAGAAATAGTTTTTTAGTATCATGTTTAAAACTGACACGTTTACGTCCATCGCTATCACTGTTTTCCGACTCTTTACATCAGAATCTAATTTTTTAAAAGATATGCTTCCCATTCATCCCAACTTCTATACGTTAAAGAATCATCAAACACAGTAAAATTATTAAAAATATTGTCAATTTTAAATAACTCCCAAAAAAGAAAACTTAACAATGTCAAAAAATTATTTCTCTCAAATTTAATAATTGACATTGTTTCATTGCGAATGTCTGTTTTTGATAGTGATCGAGACTCTATTGTCTTAATAGCATAAGCTATTTTTTTTGGATCTGGCGCAGAAAGAATTGAGTTGAATTGATTAAAATAGCGTTGACGACCACCCCAGCTTGGAGTTGAAACAATAGGAATTCCACACAGCAAATATTCTATTGCTGCACGCATAGCTCCTTCTACAGATGAAAGACATAAGCCCACAGCTGAACGGGCATTTGCTTCTGCAACTTCTGTACATGACAAACGTCGATATACGCCCTTGCAATCTTCATTCAGAAATGTAGCTGATGATAGAAGAGATTTTATTTTACTCGTGTATTTTTCATTCTCTGGTGTATTTGACCATATGTAATATATTAAAGCCAAATCACTTACATACTCGCATAGATGATGCCTTTTGTATGGCTGCAAAGCTGCATTGTACATAGCAGAATATTTTATTTCCGCTTCAATGGGTCTAAAGTCATTCTCATTTATAAAGATATTAGAATTTGCTAGAAGGCATGGAATTCCATGCCTTTTCAACTGTATATATTCCACTTCTTCATTTGCTAAAATTAAAAAAAAGGCATTTGGTATTATTTTTTGTGCTTGGTTCAATTGTACTTTTATATGTTGAATATTTTTTATCAATGACCAAGAGGGGCTTAATATATGATATGACTTTTTATCAACAAAATGCAAAGGGAACTTTGAAGCTACACCTAAAAAAAAGGGTTCCCTCATAGAAGAGATTATAATTAATGGATCTTTTGAAATAATTTTACCTCTAAGCGGCATAGTCGTTATCCAAATTAAAATATAATACTTCAAAATTTTGAACTAACTCTTTCATGTAGTTTCCACCGAGTTCACTCCTATTCTTTATAACACCATCCCTACCACAATAGGATTTATGTTGGATGATGTAAATGGACATTGTTGTTCTTTGGCTCATGTTATTCTCCTTTTAATTTGTTTGTATCTTTACATGTAAAGCCGTTTAACCCCTGTGAGTTCACCACATTGTGTGCAACAAGAGGGAACATTTTTTTGTGCTAGGTTATGTTGTATGACTTTAGTATGTAAGACTTTGGTGGAGTCGATCATAAAGCAACATGGGGCTTTTGTGCCATCCACAAAGTAGTAGCGCATCTTTTTATTCTCTAAGTAAGAGCATTGGTGTGTTACATAAGGTAGAGGTTCTGTGGTGTAATGCGTTTGGTAACTCTTTTTAGGTTGGATTCTCTGAATAAAAAGAGGAAGGTTATATTCATTTGCAAAGGCTTTAAGAGGTGCTAAGTCTTGTCCATAGTTTACAGCATAGAGTTTGATCTTTTTTGGAGCATGTTTATAACATGCTAAAAGATGTTTGATGGTCTGGGATGGGGAGGTTCTACCACTTCGTTTGGCGAGGACTTCATCTAGGGTATCGAGTGAAAAGCCAATGTGGTCTAGTAATACACTGTGTATTTCAGATAAAGCCATTGTACCATTGGTAATGGTGCTAATACGATGCCCTTTACTTTTAGCATAAGCAACCATTTCCCAGAAGAAAGGATGTAACAGTGGTTCACCTGTTCCTTGAAGTAAAAGCATGGTAGGTGATTTCTCGGTTTGAACGATTTTTTCAAAACACCCCCATGACATATGGGTATGTTTCATCGTATCAGAGGGACAATAAAAGCACTTGGCGTTACATGCAGTGGTAATTTCGATTTGAGTGAACATTAGGCTTTTCTCTCAATAGAAATATACTTTTTTAGCATATTTCTAGCGTTGGCACCATAACGAAAGTTAAGCATCGCAAGGTTGAGGAAGTATTCACTTTGTTCTGGAGGAATGTTTTCCAATTGGCAAAAACGTGCAACGGTTTGGACATTGCGTAAGCGATGATAGTGTCTTGGCTTACTGGTTTGAACGGAATTAGGGATGTCATTATAAATATAGTTGATTGTAGGATGAACACTAAAATGCTCTTTGCGATACAAGAGACGAAGAAGCGTTATAACATCATTGAAAATAGCACCATCATGTGCAAAAGGTAACTGCCTTGCTAAATCAGTTTTAATGACTGCACCATTGTGAATCGACCGTGGTGCTAGAATAAGTTCTTCAAGGGTTACGTTGGTTGGGTCAACACTTCGATTCATTCGTGCGAGATGAATGTTGTATGACATATCAGAGGGAAGTTCTAAAAGAAGATCATCAGCGTCAACTTTACAAACATACGTCCCTTTAGCATGTTGCAAACCCATGTTAAAAGGTAAGCCATCGTGACCTGATTGAAAAGGTGTTTTAAGATACATAAAACCACTTTGTTTTGCAAGAGCGATGACATGTTCATCGCTTGAACAATCATCCACTAAAATAACCTCTAAAGGATCAAGTTTGTGAAGACCTTCTAGGCATGTTTTAAAAGCTCTATACGGAGGATTGTAAAATGGTACGACAATACTTAACTGCTGATTGATCATTGATTTCTTTCCATGTAACCTTATATTTTTTCAAGGCATTGATTGTCTATGTCCTACGGACACTACTTTACATGTAAAGGCAGTAAAAACTAAAAAGATATAAAAGCAAGAGTGATAACAATAAGGGAAAATACAACAAAGAATCTACATTAAGGAAGGAAAGAGATTGAGGTAAACCAAGCTTGCCCAACACTTTTTACCATCCAGATAATTCTACAGCTCAATTCGCCCCCGATTTGAGTCACGCAAATACATCTGAGTCACTTAATAAAGTCACATTTTAGTCATTACAGCCTTAAACTTTATAATTAAAAATTAATATTGGAAAACTTTTTGTGTCGTATCAATATTATTTTTATACACACTATAACAAAGAGGCGTCACAGTTTGCGTCACAGTTTATGATTATTTTCAAGTGAAGTTAAAAAAAGGGCATATGCTTATATATAAAAAATAGCTGATAAGTAATAAAAAAGAATATTTTTTTTAAAGTTAAATGAGTTGAAGAGAAGGGAACAGAAGACCACCGTTCAAGGTAGTTCTTCTGCAGGTATCTATAAAATTAGATACCTAAATCTTGACGTTTAAAGTACTCTTTTCCCACTTTACACAATGGGCAAGCATTTGGAGCACGTTTGCCTCTATGAATATGTCCGCACACTTCACAGACCCAAATCTCTTCTTCTGCATCAGCAAAGAAACCATCTTCTTTCATCGCATCTTGAAGTGCTTTGTATTCACGTTCGTGTTCAACTTCTACTTTACCAATGGCATTAAAAAGTCTTGCTAACTCTTTATGTCCCTCTTCTTCCGCAATTTTTGCAAAATTTGGGTACATCGTTTCATGCTCGTAATGTTCACCCGCCATTGCGCTATCAAGGTTTTTAAGGGTTAACTCTGTCTCTGCACCATCAACCAGTTTGTGGTATGCTTTAAACTCAGCTCTTGCATGCCATTTCTCATTTTCAGCCGCTTCTCTAAAGTGGCGTGAAACTGCATGCCAACCCTCTTCTTGCGCAATGTCCGCAAATAAATCATATTTATTACGTGCTTGAGATTCACCTGCAAAGGCTTTCATTAAATTTACAGCTGTTAAATCTGTAGTAATACAAGCCATCTCTTGACCACAACAGGTAAGCTTACCGCCACCTACATTTTGAACTTCAACTTCGTTACTGCATTTACTGCATTTATATGTTTCGTACTGTCTCATTCTAGCTCCTTGAAATTTATGGTGTCATTGTAGTCAAGTGTCACTTAAATAATAATTAATTTTAATTGATAAAATTTACTATTTGTTTCATCTCTTGAATATTAATTAATATACTATGTTATTTTCCTTCGTTTAGCGAGCCTTTTTGTAAGATTTTTAGCGATTCCATAAATCGTTATTGCAATCCAAAAAACTTCTATTAAAAAGGAACCTAAATTAAAATGAACTAACAAAGAGATAATTAATGCAATAGCACCCAAAAGATTTAAGAGCTGGTAAACAATAGAATGTATATCGTACTTACCTATTTGCAATAAAAAATAAGCTAAAACAATACATGTCATCCCTAAAAAACCAAGCCATTGATAAAAATCCATCTCTATATTTGGCATTAACTATAAAATTCCTTTTCGACTAAAAAAATCTTCTATGATTTTAGGAGAAAAAGCTTTGTCATACATGTAAAGCTCTTGCCACGTTTTTCCCTCTAAAAATGTTTTGGTTTCAATTTGGTATTTTTGTTTTATGTATTGGACAAATTCTAAAACTGCACTAAACAAAAGAGCATATTGAGCGGAAGTAAATTTTTTAAGGAGATCAAATAAGCGGTAATAATTCACCATTTTTTTACTCGATTCTTCACCCATACGAAGCGACCAAATACGTCCAGCAAACTCATGTTGATACTCAACACCACTGCGTATTTCTAAAGAAAATTCTCTAAGACCTTGCAAAAATGTCTCTTTGGGTAAAAATTCTGTAGTATTATGGAAAAACAGATAAATACTGAAAAGGAAAAGGTCTTCAACACAGGGAGCGTACGCTTTAATCTCTGCATATGTTTCTTGCTCAACCCTTAGCTGCATTCTAAGATACGCTAAGTGTTTTACACGCCAATTATCTTTTTGTTCTGCCCTCTTTTGCCACTCAATCAATGTAGGTCTAGGTATATCGTAACGCTCAACTAAAGGCTTGTAAGACGTCTGCATAGCTTACTCCCAAGTCAGAATACATTATTCTATTACTTTTTTTGAAATATATCAATACTTGGGAGGTGTCTGTCAGATATGAAAGTGCTTTAAAAACTCAGGGTTGTTTTCGACTAAACCTAATGCTATCAAACGTTTTACCACATCTTGATCGCAGTCAGTATCTTTAGGCCACTCTCTGGTGTAGCCATCAAGTGCATTTTTAGTGGTCGCATCAATACCGATAAACTCATCTTCCACAAAAATATCACGAAGCGCATCAATGTTATTGACCACACGCCAAATAAGCATATACGCATTATCAACACTATTACCTTCTTTATCGACCACGATTAAGAGTTTCATATGCTCTTTAAGAGGTTTGAGTGCTTCATAAACCTCTTTGCCTGCCTTTTTCTTCTCAATGGTCATAACGGTAATTGGCGTTTTTGTCTCTGTTTTGTACTGTTTGAGTGCACACACTTCTGGAACCAAGGTCGTTACTTTAAAAAGAAGATCTCTGTCGCTTAAAATGGTTTTAGAAGGTGTATCGATCACCGCACCAGTACAATCGACACCAAGCTTTCCACCAAAAAGAGCATTCGGAGAAGCATGATCAAGCGCATCACACACGCCTTCACTAATAAGCAAGCATTTGGCACTGATACGATTTAAGATATAGTCACTCAATGGCTCATAATCATCAAGCTCTGGAGCGTTTTCGTCCACAAAAATCGCGTGTTTGACAAAACTCATCTGCCCAACGCCCCAAAATGCATGCATAAACTGCTTAGCGTGTCCTGGGTACTGTACATTCATCTTCGCCAAAATAAAGTTATGGAAAACTCCATTTTCAGGCATATTATAATCAATGAGATCAGGTGCTGTTGTTTTTAAAAGTGGCAAGAAGATACGCTCTGTCGCCCAGCCCATGTATTTATCTTCAAGCGGCGGTTTGCCCACAACGGTGGCTTGATAGACAGGCTTTTCTTTACTGGTAATGCAGGTCACATCCATAACAGGATACGGCTCTTTAAGCGTGTAATAACCCGTATGATCGCCAAAAGGTCCTTCGATCTCCATTTTAGATGGATCCACCCAACCCTCGATGACGATGTCCACATCTTCAGGCACATAAATAGGATTGGTGAGTGACTTGACCAAACGAGCACTTTTGTCTTTGATAAAACCATAGAGCAAAAGTTCAAACATCCCAATCGGCATTGGCGCTTGTCCGCACCAAATATAAAGTGGATCGCCACCGATTCCAATGCTCACAGGCATTTTCTTACCTGCTTTTTGGTACTCGTGAAAGAAATGTGCGCTGTCTTTGTGAATTTGCCAGTGCATACCCAGTCGGTTTTTATCATACACTTGAAGGCGATACATTCCTAAATTTTGTTTGGTGCCGTCTAAACTTTGGGTATAGACTTGTCCCATCGTAATGAAAGGGCCACCATCTTCACTCCATGTGGTTAAAATAGGAAAATCATAGAGGTTTGGCTCAGTGTAAACCTTCGTTTGGCATACACCTTTGCCTTTAAGACGTTTGGGAAGCGCATTTTTAAGGTTAAAAAGCGTGCCAAGCATGCCCATTTTGTCCATAAAAGAGGTCGGTGGCTTCATATGCATTAAAGATTCGATCTGTTTAGCCACAACATTAGGGTTTTTACCAAAAATAAGCTCTGTTGCTTTGGTTGATCCAAAGACATTCATCAAAACGGGCATATCAAAGCTTTTACCAAGCCTTTTGCTGACAGGTTTGGTGAATAAAAGTGCTTTTGAATCCTCTTTTTTGACTTCAATGTAGGCTAAATGTGGGATTTCTAGGTCAATATCAAGTTCTTCATCAATGACACGTAAAAGATCATTCTGGCGTAATAGCTCAATAATTCTCTGCATCATTAACCTTTAAAAAATTTCATTAAGGGCAATGTTTTCAGCACGCTCTAATAGAGCTTTTGCACCCTTGTCAATCACTCTTTGCGCTAATGCTTTACCTACCGTCTTATACTCTGAACGGGTAGTTTTTATCTCTTCGGTAAGCATTTCAGAACCATCAGGAAGACCAAGAATGGCTTTTACCTGTAAAGAATCTCCATGAATCTCAGCATTCACACCAATAGGCACTTGACACCCACCTTGAAGCACGGTGATAAAATCGCGCTCTACACGTGTTTCGATAATCGCATCTTCATCATTAAGTATCGAAACCAAACGTTCAACCTCGGCATCACATACGATTTCTATACCAAGCGCTGCTTGTCCCGAAGCGGGGATCATCACTTCTTTCGAAATCGGCGTAAAATAGGTCACTTCTGAGGCAAGTCCTAAGCGGTTAATTCCCGCACTGGCTAGGATGATAGCATCAAACTCGCCTTCTTTAAGCTTGCGGATACGTGTATTGACATTGCCACGTAGGTTTTTGATCACAAAATCAGGACGCAGTTTCAACAGTTGCATTCGACGTCTAAGACTCGTGGTTCCAACAACAGCACCTTGTGGCAAGGACTCTAGGGTTGCGTATTTTTCAGAAAGCATAGCATCACGTACGTCTTCACGCTTCGTGATGACACCCAGTTTCAAACCTTCTGGAAATTCCATAGGAACATCTTTAAGACTATGTACTGCAATGTGCGCTTCGCCTCTTAACATCGCTTCTTCAAGCTCTTTCGTGAAAAGACCTTTACCACCTATTTTTGCTAGAGCAACATCTAAAATCTTATCGCCTTTGGTCATCATAACTGATAATTCAACTTCAAGTCCAGGATGTGCCTTTTCAAGTTCCGCTTTAACATGTTCTGACTGCCAAAGGGCTAGTTTACTTCCTCGTGTTGCAATAATTAGTTTTTTCATTTAGACTCTTTTATGAATTTTCTGTACAATCGTTTTGTATCGTCTTTTTTGCCATCAAGATAAATGGTAGGAGTTCCATTTACCATTAAATTATTGGCTAATTCTTGATCATTATTCATTTGTTTAAGGATATTTGAGTGATTAATCTGCTCAACGGTGAAGTTTTTATTTAAAGCTTTGTTAAAAATGTCCAAAATAACCTTTTCATCACTCTCTTTAATGTCAAAAAACTCTTTGTACACTTTTTTCACAATCTCTTTATCGCCCTGTTCTTCTGCAAACAGCATCGCTTTAACCAATGTTGGGGCGGCAGGATGGATGTTGAGTGGAAAATGGTAATAAAAAAGAGCAAAGGTTTCAGGGTTTTTCTGCACATCGGCAATAACTTCAGGAACAAAATCCATACAGAAAGGGCATAAAGGGTCACTAAAAACAACAATTTTATGTGGAGCATTGAAATTACCTGCTAATAGGTGCTCTTTGTTGTATGCTGAAGCTTCCATATCAAGTGAATAACTGCCCTTCAGACTTCGACCACTGTTCAGATCTGCAAAGTCTTTACTTAAAATTTTACCATTGGTAAAGACAATATCATTAACGGAGAGTTTTTTTCCCTCTTGCTTTGTCAGTTTAAGATCAATACGCACAAAATAGACCATCCAACCAGCGACGTCTTTCATCTCTTCTTTTTTAAGAATGACAACTTTCTCAAATGTATAGCTCTCATTTGGGGCAATTGCTTTTTGTAAAAATGCTGTAACCTTTTGATCGAGGTCAGCATTGATATCCGCAGCAAAAAGTGAAAGATTACTTAAGGCGATGATCGTCGTCAATAACTTCAACATCAATGATCTCATCTTCTTTTCCTTGTCTAAAGTGATGTGGAGGATTTTCCTCTTTGTTATGTAAAAATTTTGAAACAAACAGCGTTACAATCGAGCTAAATTGCAATAAAAGACCTACCATATCGCCTAAAAAACCTGGCAATATGAGTAAAATAGCTCCAACAATCGTCCAAAGATTAAGTCTCTGAAACGATTCAATGCTAATCTCTCCTTGCATGAGGGCATTAAGGTTTTGCATGAGTGTGATACGCATGTTTGCAAGTAAAATAAGCCCAATAACTGCCGATAAGACAAGCTCAACAAACGTTGACACAGCACCTATAGCTGAAGCTATATTGACGCTTACCATCACCTCAAAGAAGAGATAGATTAAAAAGTATTTCACGCTAAGAGTTCCTTTAGTTTTGCAAGAGCTTCTTCTTTTTTAACAACCATTTTTTCTAACGTTTTACGCTCAACAATCTCAACAAACCCTTCTTCAAGTTCCTTACCGACAATAAGCGCATAAGGTAAACCAATGAGTTCATAATCTTTCATTTTAAAGCCAAAACGCTCATTTCTATCATCTAAAAGGACACTCAAACGCTCTTTTTTCAAAGCATTGTATATCTCTTCAGCGTAGGCACTTTGCGCTTCATCTTTACTATTTGAAACAATAATATCCAAAAGATAAGGAGCGGTTTGTTTATTCCAAATACACCCTTTTTCATCGTGGCTTGCTTCAATCATCACAGCAACCAAACGACTCACACCAATACCATAACAGCCCATGAAGAAAGGTTGTGCTTTGCCATTTTTATCTAAGAAGGTTGCTCCCATGGCCTTAGCGTATTTTTGCCCCAGTTGGAAGATATGCCCTACTTCTATGCCCTTGGTCACACCCATTTCGCCACCACAACATGCACAACGATCACCCGCTTTAACACTGACTAAGTCTTTGTAACGATCCTCTTTAAAATTGTACATTGAAACGCCTACCATATGGAAGTCTGTTTCATTGGCACCACAGATCAGATTTTTAGCTTCTTTAAGCTCAAAATCTATGTAAAATTTTACACATTCTAAGCCAACAGGTCCAATAAATCCCGCTTTTAGCCCTGCTTTTTCGACCTCTTCCAAGGAAGCATCAAGTAAATCAAGCGCACCACACGCATTTTGCGCTTTGGTCTCTTGAAGCTCATCATTACCTCTTACAAAGAAAACAACAATCTCTTCTTTATCGACATACACTGCTTTTTTAACCACGGCTTTAATGCTGTAAAAAGAATCCACTTTGAAAAAATTACAGACATCTTCAATGGTTTCCATATCAGGGGTTTTAAATTTAGAAAGGTTTGCTTCTGGTGCTTCTGCTGTGGTTGTCTTAGGAGCACGTTTTGCCGCTTCAATGTTGGCAGCATACGAGCACTTTTGGCACACAACAATGTCATCTTCACCGTTTTGTGCCAAAACCATAAACTCTTTACTACCACTACCACCGATGGCTCCGCTATCGGCTTCTACCGCTCTAAAATCAAGCCCTAAGCGTGTAAAGATTTTGGTGTAAGTTTTTTCCATCACCTCAAACTCTTTTTTCATACACGCTTCATCTTCATGGAAGCTGTAACCATCTTTCATGGTAAATTCACGACCGCGAAGAAGCCCAAAGCGAGGACGCGCTTCATCACGGAATTTTGTGGTAATTTGGTATAAATGAAGGGGGAGTTGTTTGTAACTATTGATACGATTTCGAACGACATCAACCACTACTTCTTCATGCGTTGGTCCTAAAACAAACTCATTCTCTTTTCGATCTTTGAAACGGCACAACTCTTTGCCAAATACATCATAACGTCCACTTTGTTTCCAAAGTTCCGCAGGTGTGACCACATCCATTTGGATCTCTTGGGCACCTGTTTCATCCATCTCTTCTTTGACAACATTTTTGATTTTGTCAAAAACGATTTTTCCCATCGGCAAAAAGTTATACAGTCCACTTCCTACTTGAGAGATAAAACCGCCACGCACCAAGTACTGATGGCTCGGAAGCGTTGCATCTTTAGGCGCTTCTTTGGTTGTTGGTGCATACAGTTTTGAAAATCTCATTTTATTCCCCCCATTTGGTATTCACATTTGTATTGATTCATTCGTTTGGTTTGATCTTCGTTAATGTTAAAAATATATTGAACCGCTTGCACGATGGTATCGGCTTCTGGTTTTTCAGCCACTTCTTTAAGATTTTTAGTCGCTGAGTGTAAAAAGGAGTTAAAGGCATGGTGTAGAACTTTGGAAACTTGATCTTGCAACTCTTCAGGAATATACCCTTTTTTTACTGCTTTTTCTAACTCTTGCAATGAGCACTCTTTGGCATGATCGCGAATCTCTTTAATGATCGGATCAACACACATGGTTTGTAACCATTTAAAGAAGTCCATAGTCGAACGCCCTACGATAGAGTAAGCGATTTTGGCTTGCTCTTCACGAAGTGACATATTCTTAGTCACAATCTCTTCAAGATCATCAACGGCATACACATGCAAATCTTTATGTTCATGAACTTCGATATCACGGGGAACCGCGATATCAAACCAATAGCGAGAAAAGTCTCGCTCTTCAACCATATCATCGGTAATAACACTGTGAGGTGCACCTGTTGCGGTAAAGACAAGGCGGTAACGGTTGATAAATTCTGTGAGTTTTGAATAAGGAGCGGTGGTTGCAAGCTCTCCTAACTCAGTCGCTAAAGCCTGTGCATGTTCAAGATTACGGTTGATGATAATCACATTGACCCCGTTGGAGATAAGATGCTTTGCCGCAAGCTGACTCATCTCACCAGCTCCCACAACTAAAGCACTTAACCCTCCAATATTTCCAAGTAAATCTTTGGCTTTATTGACCGCTACACTCGAAACGGATACAGGGCTTTTGGAAATGTCCGTACGGCTACGAACTTCTGCAGCACAGCGAAATGCATGATGCATTGCTCGTCCTAGTTTTTGTCCACAGTAGTTGTTTTCAAAGGCAAATTTAAATGCCTCTTTAAGTTGTCCTGCAATTTGCGTCTCACCAATAACCAAGCTATCTAAAGATGAGCAGACAGTAAAGAGATGGTGAATAGCGCCATTGTCTTCATAAATATCTGCGCGTCCTTCCAACTCTTCGCGTGGAAGACTTGATACGTGACTGAGTAAGTCAAAAGTATCACTTAGTGCTGATTGGCATTCTGTGACACTCGCGATGACTTCCACACGATTACAGGTAGAGAGTAAAATGACCTCATTGACCGCAGCACAACTGATTAATGTGCCCATAAAATGACGGCATTTTTCTTCTGAATTAAACGCTAATTTTTCACGAATGCTAATATCGGTGTTTTTATGTGTAAAACTAATGGTGAGATAGTGCATATTAAAAATTCCTCTCAATCATCTCTTTAATAATGGAGCTTAAGCCCACATCTTCTTCTTTCTCAATCACTGCTAAAGCTTCCAAGCCTAGTTTTCTAGCATATGCAATAGAATCTTCCAATGCGTTTGTCTCACTCATTCTGGTTTTAATCCACGCTTTTTGGGCATCATCAAGCTCTTTTTGGAACAAAGAAAGAAGTTTCGCTTGATCAGCCTGAGAGAGTTTGTGGTACATGTAAAGGTAAGGGAGTGTTGTTTTTCCCTCTTTAAAATCGTTCAAGGAAGGCTTTCCAAGGGTTTCACTACTTTGTGTAATATCTAAAATATCGTCAATGATTTGAAAGGCAAGTCCTAAATTTTTTCCATACAGCGCATAGATACTGCCTTCTTTTCCAGCAAGCAGTGCCGCAGCTTTAGCAGAAGCTTCAATGAGTGAAGCCGTTTTTTTATAAATCATATCAAAGTAACACTCTTCGCTGTCATTAAAGCGTGTTGAGAGCTCAACATCTAAAAGCTCTCCTACCGAGAGAAGTGCGACCGCGTGAGAAATGCTGTAGGCAACATCTTGAGGCATGTGTGTGAGTTCACTAAAGCCTTTTGAATAAAGAATATCTCCTAGCATAATGGCTGTTTTATTGCCAAAAAGTGCATTAATGGAGTCTTCACCACGTCTTGTAAAGGCATCATCGATCACATCATCGTGCAGTAAACTTGCTGCATGAATCAACTCAACAATAGCCGCTAATTTCAATGAAACATCGCTAACACCAGCAATTTTTAAAATCAATTTCGCGCGTAAACGTTTGCCTTTAGGAACTCTATGAAAGAGTTCAACACTGCGTGCATCGCCTAAAGAAGCGACCATCTCTACCATTAAATTTTCAACTTTTCCTAGCACCTGCGATCCTACGGTTTCTTTTTTGGTTTGAACTCAACTTCAATGCGTTGTTGATTATCTTCTATAAATATATCTAAAATTGCCTCTTTATTCCTTTGATCAAAGTCATTAAAGACAATTCTTGCATAAGTTCTTGCAATCATTTTATTATCCCCATCGGGTAAAAGAGGAATAACGATACTCTCTAAAGGGTATTTTTTCTCCAAAACATACTGTGTTGGGTAGCCTCTATAGTTTACTAAAAGAGTCAACATGTTGTTGGTAAAGAGGGTCCAACGAAGTTTGAGCAAATACTCATTATTCGGATTTTCAGCTGTTGGTTTTTTCGTAACCTCTTTGTGATTAATTAAAACCAACCCTACTTCATCTTTTTTGAGTATAAATTTATGCTCATATTCATACTCAATTTGTGCCAAAAGCGTGTTTGAGCAAAAAAGCAATCCGCAGAAAAAACACCAAAGTTTATTCATTTTGAGTTAAAATTTCTCCAACACTGCTGATAAAAAGGTCATTATTGTGTTCAACAACCGCATCCATTTCTTCCATCAAAACTGTGCGAATCATCCCTTCTACAGTATCAACACCGAACTGCTTTTCAAGCAAAATCTCCATCGCACTGTAACGATCTACGATCTCTAAAAGCTTTGTTTTTACCAATTCTTGGTTAGCATTAAAGAGAATGTCAAAAAATTTACTTTTAGGACTCCCCATAAAAAAGTCATCTTCATCTTCGTATAACATCACTTCTCCTCTGCTTAAAAAAAAATGATTATAGCACACTAAAGCTTGTCTCATCTGAAAAACAAAGGCTAGCATTTAGATTTTAAAAGAGATTTTATCACTAACAAGGCGTTAGTAAGCCATACCTACATAGGTTAAAATCAATAGCTATCAAGTGCCTAAAAAACGATATATACATAAAATTTTATGTATAATAATCTCTACTATTTTCGATGTTAGTATCTTGGTAATCTCTTATTATAATTGTATTATTGTTCTAAAAAAGAGAACATATATTTACAGTGTATTATTGACTTATTGCTCTCCCCTCTTTTCAAAATCAATCCCTACTTTTTTAATCATTAGTTTTTTGATAAAGTTACTTGACATTGAAAAAAAAATAGTCTATACTTTCAGCAACAAAACACAAAAAGGATTTGAAATGCATCAAGAGACACTTGCTCTACATTATGGTTATGACAAACAGCAGTTTGGAACAATGTCAGTTCCTGTTTATCAAACAACAGCATATGATTTTGGCAGTGCAGAAACTGCGGCGAACCGTTTTGCACTTAAAGAACTTGGACCTATCTATACACGCCTTAACAATCCAACAACCGATGTTCTTGAAGCAAGAATTGCTGCTGTTGAAAATGGTGAAGCTGCTATAGCAACCGCAAGTGGTCAAGCTGCGATCTTTTTTGCTATTGCAAATCTTGCAGAAGCGGGTGATAACATCATCGTTGCTAAGAAAATTTACGGTGGAGCAACAACGCTTTTAACCCATACCATTAAACGTTTTGGTATTAAGGCAAAAGTCTTTGAGAGCGATCACGCTGATGATTTGGAAGCACTTATTGATGATAAAACTAAAGCCATTTTCTTTGAAACACTTTCAAACCCACAAATTGCGATTCCAAACATTGAAAAAATCGTCTCAATCGCTCAAAAATATAACATTATTACCGTTGCAGACAATACCGTAGCCACACCTATTCTCTTTCAACCTCTTAACCATGGTATTGATGTCAGTGTCCACAGTGCGAGTAAATACATCTCAGGGCAAGGAAGTGCTATCGGTGGTTTGGTTGTGGAAGCAAAAGGGCTCAATGCAAAACTGATTGGCAATCCACGCTACCCACAATTTAACGAGCCAGATGAGAGTTATCATGGATTGGTTTACGCTAGCCTACCATTCCCTATTTTTTCACTCAGGATTCGCCTTTCACTGATTCGTGACATCGGAGCGACCATCGCGCCATTTAACTCTTGGTTGCTCATACAAGGACTTGAAACGCTGGCCCTTCGTGTCAAAGAGCATTCACGCAATGCCTATAAAGTGGCATCATTCTTAAAATCTCATCCAAAAGTGAAAAAAGTCTCGTACCCAGGACTTGAGAGTGACCCTTTACATGCAAGAGCGAAACAATACTTTAAAGACGCGCAAACATCAGGTCTTTTGAGCTTTGAAGTCGAAGATTTTGAATTTGCAAAACATATTTTAAATTCAACAAAAATCTTCTCAGTCGTTGTCAATATTGGTGACTCTAAGTCTATCATTACGCATCCAGCAAGCACCACACATCAACAGCTCTCTGTTGAAGAATTAGAAAAAGCAGGTGTCAAAGCAGGACTGATTCGTCTTAGCATTGGACTTGAAAATGCAGATGATCTTATAGAAGATCTTAAAATTGCACTCGGTTAAGGAGCAAGATTATGTCACTACTCTCAACCAAGGGAATGTATGGCTTAAGTGCCATGTACCAGCTCTTTTTATCGAAGAGCAACAAACCATTACAAATCAAAGAGATCTCAGCACGTGCTGAGATCCCGCAAAACTACCTTGAACAACTCTTAATTCTACTTCGCCAAGCAGGCTTGGTCAGTAGTGTAAGAGGCGCTTATGGTGGCTATTTATTGGCAAAAAATGCAGAGGATATTTTGATCAAAGATATTCTCATCGCACTTGAGGGCAATCTTGTTGTTACCGATGTGGATGTGAAAGACCCCGTGCTTCGTATTTTTTATGAAGAAAGCAATCATAAAATCCAAGAGATTTTTAATTTGCCATTATCCGAATTTGAAGTCTATTCACAGCGCCTTAGTAACCAATTAAACTATAGCATCTAATCTAATTTAAGGAGATTCTTATGTATGCACAAAACGTAACAGAACTTATCGGCAATACTCCCCTTGTCAAACTGAACCGTATTTCAGGGGCATCAAACGCTTTAATCCTTGGGAAATGTGAATTCCTTAACCCTTCACACTCTGTCAAAGATCGTATTGGCTTAAATATGATTAAAACTGCCCTAGATAAGGGCTTAATCGATAAAAATTCGATTATTATCGAGCCTACCAGTGGGAACACAGGTATTGGTTTAGCTACCGTGTGCGCAAGCCTTGGGATAAAACTTATCCTTACTATGCCTAGTTCCATGAGTTTGGAGCGTCGAAAATTGCTTGCTGCTTTGGGTGCAGAACTTGTACTCACTGAGCCAACACTGGGAATGAGAGGCGCTGTCGAAAAAGCAACAGAGCTTTCAAAAGAGACACCAAACTCTTTTGTACCACAACAGTTTGCCAATGAATCAAACCCAGCCATTCACTATGCAACTACAGCAGAAGAGATTTGGAAAGATACCAATGGTAAAGTAGACATTTTTGTTGCTGCTGTAGGAACGGGTGGAACCATCACAGGAACAGGGAAAAGACTAAAAGAATTGAACCCTAATATCAAAATTATTGCGGTTGAGCCAGACACGTCACCTGTTCTCTCAGGAGGAGCACCAGGACCACATAAAATCCAAGGCATTGGTGCAGGGTTTATTCCAGCCGTGCTTGATACCAAAGTGTATGATGAGGTCATCAAAGTTAGTTATGAAAATGCCATTGAAACGTCACGTAATTTGGCAAAACAAGAAGGTTTATTGGTTGGTATTTCAGCAGGTGCCAATGTCTATGTTGCGTCTACTATTGCACAACAAGCAGAGAATAAAGGTAAAACTATTGTTACCATTTTATGTGATACAGGTGAGCGTTATTTAAGCGCTGGTCTGTACGAATACAAAGAGTCGTGAAAACGACTCTCTCTTTTTAACTTTCGATTTTTCCTTTTGCCTTTAACGGATTTTATGGTACTATTTCCTCAACACAAAAGGGGCATGTGTACATTATGAAAAGAATTCCTAGCATTATGCTT
The DNA here is from genome assembly GCA_017860615.1 of Pseudomonadota bacterium. GTDB lineage: Bacteria > Campylobacterota > Campylobacteria > Campylobacterales > Sulfurospirillaceae > Sulfurospirillum. Next base: position 29,010 of record JAGDMU010000006.1, read on the forward strand.
AAAAAGCCTATTTTACTCGGCTCAATAACATTTATTGTTAATCTTTTCATCAGTATAACCCCCGTTTTAATCCTGCATGAAAAACATCTTGAACAGTACATGAACACCTTCGCTCTCTCCGAATTTTTTGACACTAAATTACTTGTAGAACAGCAGAGTATCGTTCAAAGTGCATTGTTTTACTCTTTTGTTTTTTCCATTATTCTCTCTATTCTTGTCACATTACTTGCCTCTTTTTTAAAAAAATCTTACCTTGAAGTTGAAAATCTCTCCCACTTTGATGGGCTCACAGGACTCTATAATCGGCTTATGTTTATGACCATCTTTCAAAAAGAGATTCATAAAGTCAAACGAAACCATCATCATCTCTTTTTAGTCATCCTTGATATTGACGATTTTAAACCCATTAATGACACGTATGGGCATCTTGTGGGCGATGAAGCCATTAAGACGACAGCACATACACTACAACACCTCTTACGTACATCCGATACCATTGCCCGTTTTGGTGGTGATGAGTTTATTATTAGTATTGTTGATCATGATAAGGATGCCGCATCCACGATTGTCAATCGCATTTTAAATGAATTTAACCATAAGATGATTCCAGTTACACGAAACCATGATAAACAAGAGCTTCAAATCAACCTAAGCATAGGCTATACCGCTTATAAAGATGAAGATGATTTTAAAACCATGCTTCAACGTGCCGATCAAGCGCTTTATATCTCTAAAGAAGCAGGCAAAAATACCGCTACCTATCTAGCTTAAACCAAGTCTTACCCCCATTTTTGTATAATCCCCTAAAAAATTTATAAGGTATATAAACCTATGAGCGAAAAAAGTACTGTTTACAATCCAAAAGAGATCGAAGAGAGTTACTACAAAATTTGGGAAGATAGAGGCTACTTTGAGATTGATGGAAATAAATCAATCCAAGAGAGCGGTAAAAACTTCTGTATTATGATGCCTCCTCCAAATGTCACAGGAAGCCTACATATCGGTCATGCCCTTACCTTTACCCTTCAAGACATCATCACCCGTTTTAAACGTATGGATGGTTTTAAAACGCTTTGGCAACCAGGTACCGACCATGCGGGTATTGCCACCCAAAATGTCGTTGAAAAACAGCTCTTAGCACAGGGCATTAAAAAAGAAGAGTTAGGACGCGAGAAATTTTTAGAGAAAGTATGGGAATGGAAAGCGTATAGCGGTGGACAAATTGTTCATCAAATGCGTAAGCTTGGAGTATCTCCCGCATGGAGCAGAGAGCGCTTTACAATGGATGAAGGACTCAAACACTCTGTTAAAAAAGCGTTTGTCAAATACTACAATGAAGGTATGATTGTTCGTGGAAACTACATGGTTAACTGGTGTACCCACGATGGCGCACTGAGTGACATCGAAGTTGAATACGAACAAAACAAAGGCAAACTCTACCATCTCAAATATTTCCTTAAAGATTCAAAGGAATTTTTAGTTGTTGCAACCACACGTCCAGAGACTTACTTTGGTGATACTGCGGTTATGGTTCACCCTGATGATGAGCGTTATAAACACCTTTTAGGTCAAAAAGTCGTTCTGCCACTTATTAACCGTGAGATTGAAATTATCGCTGATGAACACGTTGATATGAGCTTTGGAACGGGTTGTGTTAAAGTAACTCCTGCACATGATGTAAACGACTACGAAGTTGGCAAGCGCCATAACTTAGAATTTATCACGATTTTTGACCCACAAGGTATTTTAAATGAGCAATGTGGCGAATTTAAAGGTCGTGAACGCCTTGAAGTGAGAAATGACGTCGTTGCGAAGCTTGAAGCATTAGGCTTTGTTGATAAAATTGAAGACTATGAAAACCAAGTGGGGCACTGCTACCGTTGTAAAAACGTAGTTGAACCTTACATCTCCAAACAGTGGTTCGTGAAAAAAGAGATCGCAGATGGTGCCATTGCTAAAGTCAATGAACACTTAGCAGAGTTTTACCCTAGCCACTGGATTAACTCCTACAACGCATGGATGAAAGACCTACGTGACTGGTGTATCTCTCGTCAACTTTGGTGGGGACATCAAATTCCAGTCTTTTACTGCGATGCGTGTGGACATGAGTGGGCAAGTGAAGCTGAGAGTGAGCATGAATGTCCAAAATGTAAAAGTGCAAAAATCCACCAAGATCCAGACGTTCTAGACACATGGTTTAGTTCAGGTCTCTGGCCGTTTTCAACACTTGGTTGGGAAAATGGTGACGCTTATAAAGGTGAGAAATGGAATGAAAGCGATTTAAAAGACTTTTACCCAAATACCCTCCTCATTACGGGCTTTGACATCCTTTTCTTCTGGGTTGCACGTATGATGTTCTCTGGTGAGCACACGCTTGGCGAATTACCATTTAAAGACATTTACCTTCATGCCCTTGTTAAAGATGAACACGGTCAAAAAATGAGTAAATCTAAAGGCAATGTTATCGATCCTCTTGATACCATCAGCGAATACAGTGCCGATACCTTGCGCTTTACACTCGCTATCTTAGCTGTTCAAGGTCGTGATATTAAACTCAGTGGCGAAAAACTAGAGCAAATTAGAAACTTTACCAACAAACTCTACAACGCTTCACGCTTCTTGCTCATGAATGCAAACGCTTTTGAAGATTTGGAAAATATCGAGATTAAAACAGCCCTTGGTGCTTACATGAAAAGCCGTTTAGCGGTTGCGATGGAAGAAGTAAGAGCTCACTTTAGTGACTACCGCTTCAATGATGCAGCAACCACACTCTACCGCTTCTTATGGGGTGAGTTTTGTGACTGGGGCATAGAGCTGAGTAAAGCTGACAAACCTGCTATTTTAGAGTTGGGTTCGATTTACAAAGAAGCGATGAAACTGATTCATCCATTTATGCCATTTATCTCAGAATTCCTTTACCAAGAACTTTCAGACACGACACTTGAGTCAACGGAATCCATCATGGTAAAACGTTACCCTCATGCACTCAAACGTGATGAGCAGATTGAGCAAACCTTTGAACTTGTTATCGAAGCGATTGTTGGCATTCGCCGTGCTAAAGCAAACATCGACCTTGGAAATAAAAAAATCGAACATGCTTACATCAAAGTACCAAATGCTGAAAATCTTAAAGATGCTATTAAATACATTAGTTTATTGGCAAAAGTTGAGAATATCGACTTTACAGAGACTAAAATTCCAAATTCAGCAACCGATGTTGGCGATAATGTAGAAGTGTTTATTCCCCTAGAAGGTGTTGATCTTAGCCCTATTATCGAGCGTTTGAACAATCAAAAGATCAAACTTGAAAAAGAGATTATGAAACTCTCAAGTATGCTCTCCAATGAACGCTTTGTGGCAAATGCTCCAAAAGAGGTTATCGCAGAAAATCAAAAAGGTTTGGATGATGCCAAATCAAAAATGGCAAAAATCGAGAGTGAATTGCTCTCACTTGGTATGTAAAATAATACATAAAATTTAGAGGAGATACCTATGCGCTTTTTAGTTAAAATGGCTTGTTTACTAGGTTTGACAGCATCCTTGTATGCCGCAAACGATGGTAAAGTTTACACATTAACGCTTGCGACAACATGGGCAGAGCAAGTTCCTTTTTTAGGCACAGCTCCTGCAACACTGGCACAAACGGTTGAGACGATGTCTAATGGTCGTTTGAAGATCAAGATTGACTCTCCCAACAAACATAAGTCTCCTTTTGGTGTTATGGATATGGTCAAAGCAGGTCAATACGACCTTGCCTACACCGCATCTTACTACTACAAAGGTAAAGACTACAAGCTGGTTTTCTTCACTACGGTTCCTTTTGGGATGCTCATTGATGAGCAATACGCATGGTATAACTATGGTGGGGGTAAAGAGCTGGCTGAGAAAGTTTACAGTGCGCACGGCCTTATCTCTTACCCTATGGGAACAACGGGTATGCAGATGGGCGGCTGGTTTAAAAAAGAGATTAAGTCATTGGCGGACCTTAAAGGGTTAAAATTCCGCATCCCTGGACAAGGTGGTGAGGTTATGGCAAAACTCGGTGTCAATGCCATGAGTACACCTCCAGGTGAGCTATACACCGCACTTGAGCGCAATACAATTGACGCCGTTGAGTGGATAAGCCCTGTGTTTGACTTCTCTATGGGCTTTCATAAATTAGCCAATTACTACTATACAGGATGGCAAGAACCTGCAAGTGAAATTCAAATGCTTGCCAATAAAAAGAAAATTGAATCTTTACCAGCGGATTTAAGAGCGATTTTAGAAGTGGCTATGAAAGCAGTAGGTGCGCAACTTATGGAACAATCAACACACGCAAATGCCGAAGCATGGGCAAATATTGCCAAAGATTATCCAAATGTGAAAGTACAACAATTCCCTGCAGATGTTATGGCAGCACTCAAAAAAGCAGCACGTGAAATCGAAGATGAACAAGCAGCTAAAGACCCTGTCTTTAAAGAGATCTTAGAGTCACAACGTGCATACCTTGCAAAAGTTCGCCCGTGGACACTGATGGGTGAATACGGTTATCTCAAACAACTCGAAAAATAATACGAGACCTAAGAGGGCTTTGTAAAAGCCCTCTTTAATCATCTCACTATGCTTTTGGTCTAAATGGTTTTATAACCTCTTCATGGCACGTTAAAAATGGTCCCTCTAACAAATCAATACAGTATGGCACAGCAGGAAAAGCGGCATCCAAACACTCTCGAATCGACTTTGGCTTTCCTGGAAGATTGATAATAAGGCTTTTACCTCTAATACCTGCCGTTTGGCGCGATAAAATCGCTGTAGGTACATATTTAAGGCTTACTTGACGCATAAGCTCACCAAAACCTGGCATCATCTTCTCACACACAGCCTCAGTTGCCTCAGGGGTGACATCACGAAGGGCAGGACCTGTTCCACCTGTCGTGACAATCAAAGAACATTTTTGCTCATCTGCCATATCTTTGAGTGCTTCTTCGATGAGAACTTGCTCATCAGGAATCACTTCATACACACTCTCCCACTCACAGCTTAAGTACGCACCAAGGGTTTCAATAATAGCTTTTCCTGAGAGATCTTCATAAATACCTGCACTTGCGCGATCAGAAACGGTTAAAATGCCTATTTTTGCCTTCATTATTTGACTCCTAATTTAAATTCTAATAGTGCTTTAATGGTTTTTGTATAAGGTGCATCAACCCCTATTTGATGAAGCGCTCTTATCACAACACCACAAATCTCTTCTATTTCTAAGGCTCTATTCTGCTCTAAATCAACCAACATTGATGGCTTAATCGAATCGAAGTGTTTGATTAATTCAAACATAGCATCCACATCTTCTTGCAAAATCTTTACATGTAAACTTCGTGCAGCATGAGCTGTCTCTTGCATCAGTCCATAAACCACGGCAGAGAGAGAACTTGTATCGAATAGCACACCTGTTTTCACACGAAGTAATGCACAAAGTGCATTAACCCCGTTGTTAATAATCAACTTTTTCCACAGCTCTTGTTTGATGTCATGTGTTGTTTGAGTCGGAATGCCCGCATGTTTAAACGCAAGGGCTAGCTCTTCTAAAAAACGCTCATTGTCCATTGAGACATGCATCATGCCAAGAATGGTCTCGGCACTACCAACAGCTTCAATGTGTGCTGGTGTTACCACATGAGCACCAATTTTACGCGTCAAACCACCCATAACATACTCTTCGGCAAAATAATCACATAAAATGGCTTCATTTTCAACACCATTTTGCAATGAGAGAATATAAGGTGGTTTCATCTGATTTCGAAGCCATTGGGCAAGATGAATGGCAATTTCGCGTGTTGCAGTTGATTTAGTGGTAAGGATGATAAGATCAAACGAAGCAGCATCCATGTCTGCTAGACTTGAAAGATCAAAAGCTTTGATCTTTTCTGCAAACTCGAAGTTTGGATGCTTTACATGCAACCCCTGCATTTGGAGTGCTTCAAGATGAGCACCTCTTGCCACAAAAGCTACCGAGTGACCCGCTTGGAGCAAACGTGCCCCAAAGTAGCCACCAACACCACCCGCTCCTAAAATCAGAATATTCATGCTAATTATTTTGAAAGACGAACGCGGACACTCGCTTCATGTGCGCCAAGTCCCTCTGTGTGCGCAAGTAATGCACACGCTTCACCAATCTCATCAATGCCACATTTACTCATACTAATAATTGAAGAGCGCTTCAAGAAGTTCTCAACACCAAGGGGTGAGTAAAACTTAGCCGTACCACCTGTTGGTAGCGTATGATTTGGTCCAGCGATATAATCGCCAATAGGCTCAGGCGTATAAGCACCCATAAAAATAGCGCCTGCGTGGCGAATACGAGGGAGCAGATCAAAAGGATGTGAGGTAACGACTTCTAAATGCTCTGGTGCAATTTGGTTCATCAAATCCACCGCCTCGTCCATTGAAGAAGTTACAATAATCGCCCCACGCTCTTTGATGGAGACTTCCGCAATCGCTTTACGATCTAATTTTTCAAGCCATGCATAAACTTCGGTACGCGTTTTTTCGGCAATCTCAATGGAAGGTGTAATGAGAATAGAACTTGCCATCTCATCGTGTTCTGCTTGCGAGAGAAGATCAATCGCTAAATGGTGAGGATTGGCACTCTCATCGGCAAGCACACCAATTTCACTTGGTCCTGCGATCATATCAATGTTCACTTCACCAAAAACGAGTTTTTTAGCGGTGGCTACGAAAATATTGCCAGGCCCTGTGATGACATCAACTTTTGGGATGCTCTGTGTACCATACGCCATCGCAGCAATTGCACTCGCCCCTCCTACTTTGTAAGCTTTTTTAATGCCACACAAGTGCATAGCCGCCAGTAGCAAAGGATTGAGCTCATTATTGGGAGCTGGAGTGCACACCACAATCTCTTTAACCCCTGCAACAAGAGCAGGAATGGCGTTCATTAAAAGACTACTTGGATACGCCGCTTTCCCACCAGGGATGTAAAGACCCGCGCGATCTACTGGAGTTACTTTTTGTCCTAAAACCGTGCCATTGTCTTCAAAATCAAGCCATGATTTTGGCATGAGCTTTTCATGGTACGCATAAATGCGTTTATAGGCAAGCTCTAACGCCTCTTTGAGTTTAGTATCTAAGGCATCATAAGCATTTTTCATATCAATCGTTTTTACTTCAAGCGCTTCGTCGCTTTCTACATGCCATTTATCGAATTTCTCAATATGGTTTTTTAAAGCACCATTACCTTCGGCTTTAATCTCTGCAATAATGTTTAAAACGATCTTTGAGACATTTTCCATATCCATATGCCCACGACGTAAAAGTTCGTCAAATTGGGCTTTGAAATTTTGATCATTGGTTTTTAAAAGTAACATGATTCATCCTCTTTATAAGTGCTTTATTATAGTTTTTTTTCGCTTATAGCGTTCTTCCATTGAGCTATTACCCAAAATTCCACCTTGATGGATGTAAATGGGTGTTCCTTCTAAATGAGGAAGGTGCTCCAGCAGAGCTGTCCAGCCTACTGGATCATACACAAGATCAAACTCAACCCCCATTTCATCTTTGAGACGCTGCCATAATACATAAAATTCTACATATAATTTGCCATAATGGTACTTTTGCTTTGTCTCTAGTATGGTTGGATAACGCTCTAAATTGGGCTCAACCATCTCCCACTGCTTTTGCAAATAAGCACTATCTCCTACCGTTGGACATGTATAGACAGGAAAAGGAAGATGCTTTTGCAAAAAGAGTGCGGTGGTGCCTGTACCTGAGGGCAAAAAGAGGTAAGGATCGCTAAGCCCATGTCTCTTCACGTCAACCAAAAGCTCCTCCGCTAAGCGTTTAATGCCCTCTTCCGCTTCTTTTTGTCTGCCACCCTCTTCAACCTCTAAACTCTTTTCATCAAGCCATCTTTGCACTTCTTCCGTACGATTAGCAGATGCTATGATCTTCATACCATTTTCCAGTGCTGCTTTATAATTTCCCATAGGATTTTCTTTGAGAAAATGAGTGATATGATCGCACACATAGATAAACTCCCATTCTTTAAGACGGGCTAAAACTGAGAGCGAATACATGGCGTTGGATTGGTTAGACCCTGAACTTACTACTCGCTTAATCTGAGGAAAATCATGGGTTAAAAAGGAGTGAAATTTACGGGCTTTATTGCCTGAAAAATCTTTATCTAATAGATCATCGCGTTTCAGATAAAAAAGTTGATTTTGAAAGGTTCGTTGTTCAAAAGGGGATGGAAGAAAAAGCATTTAAAAGTATTGAAGAAGAAGCCCTATTTTAGGGCTTCTTGTGATTAACAACGATTCAAACAATTGAGATCTTCAAAGGCTTTGAGAAGACGGCTTTTAACAGCCTCTTCACCAGGACGAAGCCATTTGCGTGGATCATAATATTTTTTATTCGGTTTATCGTCACCCTCTGGGTTACCAATTTGTCCTTGAAGGTAAGGAGCGTATTTTTCAACATACCCTTTAACACCTTCCCAAAATGCCCATTGGGTATCCGTATCGATGTTCATCTTAATGACACCATACCCTACAGCTTCACGAATATCGGAGAGTTCACTACCGCTTCCACCGTGAAATACAAAATTCACAGGTTTTGTATCGGTTTTAAATTTCTCTTGAATATATTTTTGAGAATTATCCAAGATTTTTGGCGTTAAATTGACATTGCCAGGTTTATAGACGCCATGAACATTACCAAAGGATGCTGCAACCGTAAAATTAGGGCTAATTTTCAAAAGCTCTTCATAGGCATAAGCAACATCTTGTGGTTGCGTGTAAAGGGCTGCATTGTCCATATGTGTGTTATCCACTCCATCTTCCTCACCACCCGTACAACCAAGTTCAATCTCTAACGTCATACCCATTTTACTCATACGTTTAAGGTATGAAGCACATGTTTGAACATTTTGCTCTAATGGCTCTTCGGAAAGATCCAACATATGTGAACTAAAAAGTGGTTTATTCGTTTTAGCAAAATGCATTTCACTGGCACTTAAAAGCTCATCAATCCATGGAAGAAGCTTTCGCGCCGCATGATCGGTATGTAGAATCACAGCAACACCATAAGCTTCAGCCACCGTATGCACATGCAGTGCGCCACTGATGGCACCAAGAACACCCGCTTTAAGTCCATTAACGCCTTTACCTGCGTAGAACTCGGCTCCACCGTTGGAGAACTGAACAATAACAGGAGAATTAGCCGCTTTGGCTGCTTCTAAAACAGCATTGATAGAGTTTGTTCCCACAACATTGACAGCAGGAATTGCAAATTGATTCGCTTTTGCAATCGCAAAAACCTTTTGCACATCATTCCCCGTCACAACACCTGGTTTTACAAAATCAAAAATTTTCGCATTTACCATACAATACCTTTGGATTAATCTGGAATTACTTAATGGTTACTTTTGCATTTTTTCTAAGTGTTTTTGCCTTATCAGCGACTTGAATACGGAATTTTTCCATTTTTAAGCCATTTTCAATTTGTGGTTTTACAGTCTCAAATGTTGCTTTTTCAGCTGCTTTTGTATCTTCAACTAAAATAACGTGGAAACCAAATTGTGTTTGAACTGGAACTTTAGTGATTTCGCCTTTTTTAAGTGCAAACGCTGCATCAGAGAAAGGTTTTACCATCTGATTTGCAGCAAACCAACCGAGTTCACCACCACCTTGACCACTTGGTCCTGTTGATTTAGTGGTTGCTAACTCAACAAATTTGTCATTAAGTTTTTGACCTGATAATCCATCAAGCTCTTTGATAACATCTTTAGCTTCTTGCTCGGTTTTAACAAGCACATGTCTTGCTTTAACCGTTGCTGGTTGCATAAATTTATCAGCGTTTTTGTCATAGTAATCTTTAACGTCTTTTGCATCGACTTTAACACCATCGTAGATTTTTTTCATCCATACTTCAAGGGCAAGATCTGCTTTAATACGTTTTAGCGCTTCAGCATACTCTTTCTCTTTCTCTACACCACTTTTGGTTGCTTCTGTTGTCAATAATTTTCGCTCAACAGCTTGCTCAACGATCTTTTGTTTTGCATCAGCAGGAAGCTCCTCAAACTTTGCGCCTTGCATAGCACGCATAAGAACAGCAATGTCTTGGTCATTAACATCTTCACCATTTACAGTTGCATAAACTGTTGCATTTAAACTTACACCTAATACTGCCGCAGCAATACTACTTAGAATAACTTTTTTCACTAAGATCCTTTATTGAAGTAATTCGCGTATTGTACCCCAAATCTTATTACTATTTCTTAAATGAAATGTTAATTTTAAGGATTGTCGGTATAATTTTTCAAAAACAGACGAGAATAAAATGAAAAAAGCAACCCAAAAAGAGATTGCAGCGATTAAAGCTCTTTTTTTAGAACACTATCCAACAGCCGTAACAGAACTTAAATACAACTCTTTATACGAACTCTTAGTGTGTGTCATGCTCTCAGCGCAATGTACCGACAAGCGTGTCAACCTCATCACGCCAGCACTCTTTGAGCGTTATCCTACGGTTAAAGCACTTTCAGAAGCCAATCTTGATGAGGTCAAATCGTTTATCAACTCCTGCTCGTTTTTCAATAACAAAGCGGTTAATCTTCTTAAAATGGCTCAAAAAGTGGTCGAACTTTACGATGGTGAAATTCCTTTGGATGAGCAAAAACTGATGGGACTTGCAGGGGTTGGACAAAAAACAGCCCATGTTGTGATGATCGAGTATGCGAATGCCAATTTAATGGCGGTTGATACGCATGTCTTTCGTGTTGCCCATCGTTTGGGGCTTTCAAGTGCAAAAACAGCGATTAAAACGGAAGAAGAGTTAACGAAGATTTTTAAAAGTGAGTTGCATACGCTGCACCAAGCGATGGTACTTTTTGGCAGGTATACCTGCAAAGCTGTCCATCCCTTGTGTGAAGCCTGTTTTTTAAAGGACTATTGTAAAACAACACAAAGTTTCAAGGTCTAATTAACCTGTAACGGTATCGATCCATTTAATCGAACACCCTTGGGAAGGGTGTTGCATTTTAGGCGCTTCTTGCTTACTAAATAGAAGCATTATCGCTTCTCTAAGGTCTTCTTCTTTGACACTACGCGCATCTTGCCAATTGTCATCTAACCTTCCATGATAGTAGAGCTTTTCTTCACTATCAAAAAGAAAGATATCAGGCGTGCAGACGGCACCCAAACTCTTTGCAACGCTTTGATTTTCATCAATGAGATAAGGAAACTCTATGTTCATCTCAGCAATTTTATCGAGCATGTGGGATGGTGAATCTTCGGGGTAGTTAGGATGTATATTTGGGTTAATCGCAACAGTCGTAATATCTAATTTCTTAGCAAATTCTGCAACAGCGTTGAGACGCTTCCAAATTGCATTTGAATAAGGGCAATGATTGCACATAACGGCGATCATAAAACCACCTTTTCCAAAAAGATCTTTACTGTTAAAACGCTTTCCAATGGGATCTTCAAGTTCAAAATGCTCTAATGTTTTACCAAGTTCAAGTGAAGCGGAATGTATCAGTGACATGGTTTAATCCTTATACGTATTAATAATTTTTTGAACAATATAGGCTGTATTTTTTACGGAGTTCATATCGCACTCTTCTCGTAATGAATGAGGGTAGCGAATGGTTGGTCCAATAGAGACAGCTTCAACTTTTTTAGGCTGACGCAAAATCAACTCACCACATTCAAGCCCTGCATGGATTGCCTTAAAAGCAGCATGTGGATAAAACTCTTTCATCACACCGTAAACACTATGTGCAAAAGAGGTCATCTCAGGATTCCACGCACCATGCCAACTCTCTTGTGTCACCTCAAAGCCAAGTGCTTTAAAAAAGGCCATTGTTTCATGTGTTAGTATAGCCAAATTTTTATCATCCATGGCACGTGCAGCACAGTCAAACCTGAGCACACCATCAAAATCGGAGATAATCCCTAAGTTAATACTCATAGAGGGGATATCGAGCACTCTATCCCACTCACGAATACCTTGGGCAAAAGCGCCTATCGCTTTAATAATAGCGCTAGATTGGGCAATACAGCTTGTGTGAGAGCCCTCTTCTAAAGCTTTTACTTGCAAACGTGAATCTTCAAGATGTAAAGGCACTTTTGAAGCAACGATGGCTTTTGCACTTTTGGGAATCGCATTGCGTCTCTCTCCGCCTTGTAAACTTACCAAAGCAACATCGTGTTTTAGAAGTTCATACCCTAATGCTTTAATGGCTGAAGGTATCTTTTTATCAATATCGACACCTGAATGACCACCCACAAAATCAAAAGCACTGATCTCATAAAGCTTTGCTTGTTCATCAAGGGGAATATAGTGTAGTGCTAAAGAGGCAATGACATCTACCCCACCAGCACATCCGATATAAATTTCACCCTCTTCTTCTGCATCAAGATTTAAGAGATAAGAGGATTTGAGCGGCAATCGAAACTGCATCGCCCCAATAAGCCCAACTTCTTCATCAGCAGTAAAGAGACACTCTAAGTTTTCATTCTGTTCCATTGCCCAAAACATAATCGCCATACCCATGCCATTATCTGCTCCTAAAGTGGAGTTTTTAGCTTTTAAGAGTGAACCATCCATCACAAGCTCTATTTTATGTGTCTCGCCAATGCAGACCATATCATAATGCGCTTGCAAACAAATTTTAGGAGTTCCTTTTTGGCAAAGAATATTTCCTGCATGATCTTCTTGTATTTCAAAACCAAGAGAAAGTGCAAACGTTTTAATATAATCTTTCATCTTGGTCGTATGATGACTACAACGTGGAATTGCTGTAATACCCTTAAAATGCTCTAATATGCGCTCCATCGAAACCCTTGAAAATTTAATAAATGAAATGCTATTATAGCTACTATGAAAACAATATTAATCCTTCTCACAGGACTTCTTTTACAAGGTTGTCTCTATTTCAATGACCGTGGTGTGTCGGGTCGTTACTACAATGACTGCAAAGAGTACTACGATGGTATGGGCATTTACCATAAAGAGTGTGATGAAAATCTTGTTGAATACAAAACTGTAACCGATGGCGTTTCAAAAGGGGTCGACAAGAGTGTTAATGCTACCAAAAGCCTTTTTGAATAATCCTGCATGTCTTTAAATACGATTCGAGAAGAACGCTTAGCATGGCTAAGCTGGAAAGATATCGCACCGATGAGAGAAGCCATTGCCTCTCTTCCACAAATCGAACATACGACCTATACACTGGGGAACACTGTCACCATTGACACTTTGCATATCAACGATACAGACAAAGAAGCGATAAAAAAGTGTGCACTCGCCCTTCGCCCATGGCGCAAGGGTCCATATGAACTTTTGGGAACGTTTATTGATACGGAATGGCAAAGCTTTATCAAATACAATCTCTTAGAGCCCTACTTTAATCTAGAAGGTAAAGTCGTTGGAGATATTGGCTGCAACAACGGCTACTATCTCTTTCGTATGCTCTCACACAAACCTAAGAAACTGGTAGGATTTGATCCTTCGGCTTTGTATAAAACACAGTTTGATTTTATCAACCATTTTATCAAAAGCGATATCGTCTATGAAATGCTAGGGGTTGAGCATCTTCCTCTGTATGAGCATAAATTTGATACGCTTTTTTGCTTAGGAGTCCTTTACCATCGCAGTGATCCCATTCAAACGCTTAAAGCGCTTTATCAAGGGCTTAATCCTGATGGCGAGCTCTTTTTAGATACGTTTATGATTGATGGGGATACACCTGTGGCGCTCTGTCCTTCTAAAACGTATTCCAAGATTCCTAACGTCTATTTTGTGCCAACGATTCCAGCACTATACAACTGGTTGGAACGTGCAAAATTTAGAGATATTGAACTCTTAGAGATTAAAAAAACAGATGCGCAGGAGCAGCGTAAAACAGAATGGATTTATGGAGAAAGTTTGGAGCATTTTTTAGATCCAAACAACCCTGAACTCACGATTGAAGGGTTTCCAGCGCCAAAGCGAGTTTACATTAAAGCAAAACGGTAAATCAGTCGATTTGAACACAGAAAAAGAATTAACAGCAAGGATGCTAAATGGTAAAGAGTAAAGCGGGATTAGTCAAAGAGATGCTTGATAATACCAGCAATTTTGAAGACGAATTAGAAATATCGGATGATATTTCGCTTGATTCCACTAATTTTTTGAATGATGATCTCAAAACTCATTTAAAAATTAAAAGTACTCTTGTTGGTAATCTTGTAGAACTCGCTAAAAATACCTCTAAAGTTGTTTTGCAAACAACCAATGAAATGAGTGTGGACGAATTTGGCTTAATTCACAGTGGTTTTCTCTTTGGTTCAGCCGAATATGCAGCTGTTGCAGCTGTTAACGAACCTAATGTCGTTGTGATTGGGTGTCGTTCCAAATTTTTTGCACCTGCTAAAGTGGGTGATTTAATCAGTTTTGATGCGAGAGGTCGTTTTGAAGATGCGCGTAAAAGAGAGATTAAAGTTGTCGGAATGATTAATGAAATTAAAGTGTTTGAAGGCATTTTTCAAGCGGTTATTCTTGAACGTCATATCCTTCAAACAAAAATTGATGAACTTCAAGCCAGTTTCAATCCAAAAGAATTCTCATAGAAAACTAAACCAATACGGTACGTTTTTTTGCTCCACTTTGAGTGTTGTACTTCCTCCATGACCTGGAAAAATTTCCCAATCGGCTTCAATCTTTAGGAATTTTTCCAAACTTTGGCGCATTTGTTCACTACTACTGTATGGAAAATCATACCGACCAATAGAGTTTTTAAAGATAAAGTCTCCACTAAACAGTGCATTATCAATTAAAATAGCACTGCATCCAGGTGTATGCCCTGGAAAATGCATAAACGCTACTTTGATACCTTCTATATCAAAACTCTGATCGCCAACAACAACAACATCTGCATGACTTGAAGGTGTACCTTGAGTAAAAGGATCATTTTCTAACATAAAACAATCTTCTTCTGGTGCATAAATAGGAATCTGAAGCTCTTTTGCAAGTGCTGCATTACTCCAGACATGATCAAAATGACCGTGCGTATTTAAAATGGCAACAGGATGATTTACATTGCGTAACACCCATTCCACAGCCTCCATTCCAGGGTCAATAATAATTTCTTTTCCATCAATACTTACGATATAACAATTCGTTCCATATGCGCCACATGCTTTACTTTTTATCTGCATTTATCACTTCTTTTGATTGTTTCTAAAATTTTAACACATCTCATCTTATTTTGCTTTGGAAGCTTAAAAGATTGCATTAATTTTAAGTTTAGTATAATTGAGCCGTTGCTCAAATTGCTTATGAGGTTACTGTCGTGAACAAATACCAATCTATTGAAAATTTTTTAATTAAGTTCCTTCAAGATGAGGTGCAAAAAGCTGGTTTTTCCAAAGTCGTTCTAGGAATCAGTGGCGGCGTGGATTCGGCAGTTGTTGCCATTCTTGCGCATAAAGCTTTAAAAGACAACCTTTTAGGAATTATGCTTCCTGCTTCGACTTCAAGCCGTACAAGCTTAGAACATGCCACTGAACTCTGCCAAAAATTTGGCATTAAAACCGAAAAGATTCCTGTAGGCCCTCTTGTAGACACCTACTTCCATGATAAAAAAGATGCTTCAAAACTTCGCATTGGTAACTTTAGTGCAAGAATGCGTATGTCAGTTTTGTATGACATCTCTGCTCGTGAAAATGCTCTTGTGTTAGGAACAGGAAACAAAAGTGAAATTCTTCTAGGATATGGCACTATTTTTGGAGATCTTGCGTGTGCAATTAATCCTATCGGTGAACTCTATAAAACAGAAATTTTTGAATTTGCAGCGCACCTTGGTGTACCTCACTCCATTCTTACTAAAGCACCCTCGGCTGATCTTTGGGAAAACCAAAGTGATGAAGGCGAGTTTGGATTTAGCTATGCTCAAATCGATCAAGTGCTTTATGCCCATATGGAAGAAGGTAAAAATAAAGAAGCCCTCTTAACTGCTGGCTTTGAAAAAGAGCTTGTAGAGATGGCACTAGAGCGCATTGCAAACAATAGATTTAAAGGTAAACTCCCAACCATAGCTGATTTGACAGCGGTAAAATAAAGGATAATCATGAAAGAAATACCATTTTATAAACCATTTATCGACCAAAGAGAAAAGAGCCTTATCAATGAAGTTTTGGATTTGGAAAAAGCAAATAAAGTTGAAACCCTTGAAAAAGAGTTTGTAAAATACATTAACTGTGGTGATGCCATTTCAACGGTTAATGGAACAGCAGCTATGCATCTTGCAATGTGTGCGTTAGATCTTAAACGAGGGGACAAAATTATCTGTTCTGTCAATGCTTTTCCTTCTGTGGCTGAAGTCGTTCGTCACTTTGATGCTGAGCCTATTTTTGTGGACATTGATAAAGATGATTTCAATATTGACGTTGACCAACTTGAAAGCGTTTTAAAAAACAACAAAGCTAAAAAACTTAAAGGGGCATTTATCAGCCACATTGCAGGTCAACCTGCGGATATGGCGCGTATTTACGAACTTGCAAAACTTTACGATATTAAAATTGTTGAAGATGCTACAGCTGCTCTTGGTGCGACATATAATGGTAAAAAAATTGGCTCACTGGAAGCTGACATTACTGTTTTTAGATTTAATCCACAAGCCAATAATTCTGTTTCAAGTGCAGGTATCATGACAACCAAAGATCCTGAACTTTCAGCGCGTGCAAGACTGCTTCGTAACCACGCCCTTGTTGGTGAAGGCTGGGATAAATTTGGTAACTTAGGCTATGTGTACGATGTTGTCGATATTGGTCTTAAATACGATCTCAATGAACTCAATGCTGCTTTTGCCATTGGACAACTCGAAAAAAATGAGAGTTTTATTGAACGAAGGCTTGAAATTGCTGATATTTACAACCGCGAACTCGCATCATGCCCTCATGTAACAACTCCTGTTAAAAAACGTGACCATACTTACGCACAGTACATCATCAAAATCGATAAAAACAGAGATAATTTTGCTAAAGAACTAAAAGAGCGAGGCATATATACAGGTCTTCACTATATTCCATTGCATCTTTTAAGCTACTACAAACACAAATATAATCTACGTGTGAATGACTTTCCAAAAGCACTTAGTAATTACCAACAGATCTTATCACTACCAATTTACTCAAGCTTAAGTGATAAAGACGTCTTACATATATGTGAACAGATCAAAGAGATCGCTAAAAATCGTGTTTAATCGCTCACGTATTGTTCTATGGGTAGAAGCCTATCTCTTCTACCCTACTTCTTTAATCCAGCGACTTTTGTCATATCTATTGTTACCACTGAGTGCTATCTATTGTGCGATTGTTCTCAGCAAACGCTTTTTAGGTAAAAAACGAAAACTTTTTTTCACGATTCCCATTGTAAGCATTGGGAACCTCACCGTTGGAGGCAATGGTAAAACCCCTTTTTGTATCGCTTTAGCAAAAGATTATACCAACGTTGCTATTGTTCTTAGAGGCTATGGACGCAAGTCGCATGGTCTTATTTTAGTCTCAGACAATGGTCAAATTATGTGTGATGCTATGGCAAGCGGTGATGAAGCGATGCTTTATGCGAAATCTTTGCCTGAATCAACTGTCATCGTGAGTGAAGATCGCGTAGAAGCCATTCGTTTTGCTAAAAAAAGAGGTGCAAAAATTATTTTTTTAGATGATGGCTTTTCAAAAAGCCATATTTCAAAAGTTGATATTCTTGTCAGACCAAACCCAGAGCCTCAAAACAGTTTTTGTCTTCCGAGTGGTCCTTATCGAGAACCTCGTTTCCTCTATAAATATGCCGATATGATCATTTCAGAAGAAATTGATTTTGTACGTCATGTTGAAGTACTCAATCCCACAGAAAAAATGCTACTCGTGACTGCTATCTCAAAACCAAGTCGTTTAGATGCCTATTTACCACAAAATGTTATTGCTAAAGTGAGTTACGAAGATCATTACATGTATAACGAAAAAGAGCTTGAAGCGCTTATGCATGAACATAATGCCACTTCTATTTTAACAACACAAAAAGATGCCGTAAAAATGGCTACATTTGACATTCCTCTTTCCATTCTCAAGCTTGAAGTCGAAATCTTCCCTGAAACCAAAACAAAAATCAACGCACTTTTAGCTCCTAAACGCTAAAATAAGGCTTTAACCTTTACAGAAGGATTTGCTGTGCAACACAAAATACAACAAGCACAAATCTTGATGGACGCATTGCCGTACATTAAACAATTTAGCAAAAAAACCATTGTTATCAAATACGGCGGAGCCGCACAAATCAATCCTGCACTTAAAGAACAATTTGCAAAAGACATTGTTCTGCTGTACCTTGTGGGTATTAAACCTGTCATCATTCATGGTGGTGGTAAAAAAATCAACTCCCTTCTTGATAAATTAGAAGTTAAAAGCAATTTTGTCGATGGACTTCGTGTTACAGATGAGCAGGTGATGGAAGTGGTTGAGATGGTTCTAAGCGGAAGTATCAATAAAGAGATAACAACCCTTTTAAATCACCATGGTGCAAAAGCGATTGGCATTACAGGAAAAGATGCAAATTTTATGCGTGCAAAACCTATGGATAATGGAAAATATGGGTTAGTAGGTGATATTACCAAAATTGATAAAAAAGTACTAAAGCACCTTATTCGTGAAAAATTCATCCCTGTTATTGCCCCTATTGCAGCTGGAGATGATGTTGATCACCCAGGTTATAATATCAATGCTGATTTAGCCGCAAGTAAAATTGCTGTAGCACTCAAAGCCAAAAAAATCATCTTTCTGACCGATACCCTAGGCGTACTTGATAAAGAAGGCAATCTGATTTCAAGTCTTGATAAAACCAAAATCAAAGCCCTTAAAAAAGATGGTACCATCAGCGGTGGTATGATCCCCAAACTTGACGCATGTTTAGAAACTCTGCGTGGAGGTGTTGAACGTGCCCACATTATTGATGGTAGGGTTGAACACTCCATCTTACTAGAGCTTTTTACCAAAGATGGTATTGGAACTATTATTAAAGAATAAAAACTAAACTCTGCCAATTTTATTGGCTAGCTTTAGCGCCCCAGTGGCTAACGTAGCTAAAAGAGCTTCGCTTTTTTAGCGTATAAACAATTAAGTAAGGACAAAAGAATTATGTTTATCGAAACGCGTGGAAATGATGGTATTAAGCCAAACAAGGTTCCCTTTTCATTTGCTATTTTAAATCCAAGTGCAAGCTTTGGCGGACTTTATGTGCCAGAAAACTTACCTAAAATCGATACAGATTTTTTAGAAAGTGCCTCTAAAAAGAGCTATAAAGAGATCACAATTGATATTTTAAGACTTTTTAACATTGACATTGAAGAAGAAGTCATGCAAAAAGCAGTTTCCTTGTACGATGCCTTTGATGATGCAAAAGAGCCTACGCCTCTGACCCAAATCGAAGAAGACCTTTTTGTCAATGAGCTCTACCATGGTCCGACACGCGCGTTTAAAGATATGGCATTGCAACCTTTTGGCTACATTCTTTCACACCTTGCACAAAAACTGGGTGAGCAATACCTCATTTTAGCAGCAACCAGTGGCGATACAGGTCCCGCAACGCTTGATACCTTTGCCAACAAGCCCAACATCAAAGTTGTGTGCCTTTATCCTGATGGTGGAACCAGTGACGTGCAACGCCTTCAAATGACAACACAGAAAAGTGCTAACCTAAAAATCATTGGCATTCATGGTAATTTTGATGATGCTCAAAATGCACTCAAATCACTACTTGCATCACCTAGCTTCAAAGAAGCACTCAGTGCTAAACATATTAAACTCAGTGCTGCAAACTCGGTGAATTTTGGACGTATCATTTTCCAAATCATCTACCACATTTACGCCTATGTTGCTATGCTCAAACAAGGCAAAATTACACTTGGAAAGCCTTTTTACACCATCATTCCTAGTGGTAATTTTGGTAATGCTTTGGGTGCGTATTATGCAAAAAAAATGGGTCTTCCAATTGAGAAAATCTTGATTGCCTCTAATATCAACAATATTTTAACTGACTTAATTATGACAGGTGTTTACGACCTTCGCAATCGAAGCTTGCTTCAAACAACCTCCCCTGCAATGGATATTTTGATCTCATCCAATGTTGAGCGTGTTTTATTTGATAAATTTGGTGCATCTCGTACTAAAGAGCTTATGGAAGCACTAAAAGAACAGAAAATCTATACACTGACAAGCAGTGAATTAGCAAGCCTTCAAGAGGACTTTGAAGCGGTTTACTGTGATGATGCTTTTGGTAAAGAGCAAATCAAGCATTACGCGCAAAAAGGCTATGTGATGGATCCGCATACGGCAACCTGTCTTAAAGCCTACCAAACACTGAAAGCAAAGCCACTTCCATGCGTGCTTTGCTCCACAGCTGAATGGACAAAATTTGCTCCAACAATGCTTAATGCCATTAAGCAAGATAGCATCAAATACAGCGATAAAGAAGCATTAGAAGGCATTAGTAAAGCGCTTAATGTGACTATTCCTACATGTATCAGCGAGCTTTTTAACGAGCCTGTTATTCACGATAAGGTTGTTGCAAAAGAAAACATTGAAGCAGAGATTTTTGACTTTTTACATAAGGCATGTCAATGATTATTATCCCTGCACGTCTTGCTTCTACACGCTTTCCCAATAAAATCTTGGCCAACATCAATGGACTACCTATGGTTATTGCAACAGCCAAACGTGTACAAAATCTTGATGATGTTGCTATTGCTGCCGATACAGATGAAGTTGTAGCGCTTGCAAAAGATTATGGTTTTAAAGCTATTTTGACTTCACAAAATCATCAAAGTGGAACCGATCGCATTAATGAGGCAGCATCTAAACTGAGTCTCTCTGAGAATGAGATTATCATCAATGTGCAAGCCGATGAGCCGTTCATTGAAGAAGCTGTCGTAAAAAGCGTGATTGATCGAGCGAAAAATACTGATGCGATGATTACCAGTGCGTGTAAAAAGATCGATCTTTTACATGTCAAAGATCCTAACCTTGTTAAAGTCATTTTAGATGCACATGGCAATGCGATCTATTTTTCCAGAAGTGCCATTCCGTATGATCGTGAAGGTGGATTTGATGGCTATTTTGGACATTTAGGCATCTACGCATTTCGCAAAAAATCTCTTGAAACCTTCTGTACACTTCCTTACACACCCATTGAGCACATAGAAAAATTAGAGCAACTTCGAGCTATTTATCATGGGTATAAAATTGCCATGGTGGAAGTGGAGAGTCAAAGTTTTGGGATTGATACCAAAGAAGATTTAGAGCGAGCACTCACATTTTTTAAATAAACCAAACAAGAGAGCCATGAAGCTCTCTTTACCTTTTAAACCGCTACTTGTTCAAACGTATCATTTTCGTGATCGAAGAGATACGCTTCCATTGGGTTTTCGCCTACTTGAAAGATAATTTTACATGACTCAAAACCTGATTTTTTAAGCCCTTTTGTTACCACTTCTAAGATAAACGTACGGGTGCTAAACATATGCGTTGTCGTATCACCCTCATATGCAAACGTTTCGCCTTCTATAGGCGTTATTCCCTCTTTTTTGAGATGTTTTTCAAATACAACTTGGTCTTTCAAACCTTCAACTTCAACAATTAACACAACTTTCATTTATAGTCCTAATTTTTCTAAATGTATTAAAAACTCATCCGCATTTTTAAAACCAACAAGGCGTAATTCACTCATTTCTTTACCCTCTTTGAAAAATAAAATAGCAGGAGGTCCGTAAATATTAAAGGCTTTTTGAAGTGCCTTATCTTCTTCACTGTTTTTTGTAACATCGGCCTTTAAAAGTGTAAGTTTTTCAAGTTTTGCCTTGACACGTGTATCACTAAACGTAAACTGTTCAAACTCAATACAATTAACACACCAATCTGCATAAAAGTCTAACATAACAGGCTTTTGTGAGTTTTTCAACGCAAGATTAAGCTCATCGATATTTTTGATTTTATGAAATGTTGTCGATGAAGCAGAAACTGCCACATTCTCTTTAAGCGTAAATTTCTCAAAAGGGGCTAATGGGTTAGTTGCGCCACTTAAAAAGCCTACTAAAAGTGCGATGCCATAGACAAGTACCATAAACAAAAAGCTTTTAAGTACTTTTTGCCACCCTTTGGTATGCTCATGAAAAGACTCTAATGCCCCGAAATAAATAGAACTACTAATGAGAAGTACTGCCCACAATGCCATACTGACAAAACTTGGAATGATACGTGAAAGCACCCAAATAGCAACACCTAGAAGCATTACACCAAAAAAGGCTGTAATGTTTTGCATCCACATTCCAGGACGAGGCATATAACGACCTGCAGTTGTCCCAATGAGAAGCAATGGAGCGCCCATTCCAAGGCTCATCACAAAAAGAGCAGCTCCGCCAAGAAGTGCATCACCACTTTGAGAGATATAGATAAGAGCACCAGCAAGAGGTGCCGCCACACAAGGACCGACAATAAGAGCCGATAAAAAGCCCATAATGGCGATACCTACAACACCCTGTGTTTGCGCTTCTCCAGTTTTTTTATTGACCCTATTTTGAATAAATGAAGGCATTTTGATCTCATAAAAACCAAACATAGAAAGGGCTAATAACACAAAAATAGCACTAAAAATGCCAATAACCCAAGGATCTTGCATCGAAGCTTGCAAATTAGCACCAAAAAGTGCTGCTAAAACACCGGCTATTGTATAGGCAAGTGACATGGCAAAGACATAGACTAAAGAGAGCCAAAATCCTTTTTTTGCATTCATAGAAACGGTTGGTTGAGAAACAATGATAGAAGAGAGAATAGGAATCATCGGAAAAACACAGGGCGTTAAAGAGAGCAAAAGTCCAAAACCAAAAAAGCTTAGAAGAACTAAGGCTATATTTTCGTTCATCAAACGCGCTGCAATACCATCTTGTTCTGATAAAGGTGCTCCATTTTGTACACTTCCACCTTTTAGTTTAAAGGTAAATTCTTTGCTTTCAGGCTGATAACAAATACCAAGTTCTGAACAACCTTGGTACGAAAATTTGAGTGTAAAACTTCCTTTTTTAACCTCATTTTCCAATAAACTTTGCGGTATAAAAAGCTCAAAAGGTTTGCGTTGTGTCATGGTATCATGAAAATATTCAGGTTTTGGTTTTTCAACCATCGCTGAAATATCAATGGCTTTTGGCTTGATAAGCTCTAGTATCATTTTATCATCGTACAAATAGATACCTTCACCCAAAATGACACTGATCATTACACCTTGTGTACTGTGTGTTGCTGTAACTTTAAAAGCCTCTTCCGCCGTCAAAAGTTTTGGTTTTTCAACACCAAAGAGTGTCACCACCAGTAAAAAAAATAAGGCAGAATAACGAAAAATTTGTTGCACAAAATCACCTTTGGTAAAATAATTTTTTATTGTAGCAAAGAAGTCTAAATGTTTTTTAAATTAAAACGATTTTTAGGGTATTATTAATTACAAGATGGCAAAGCAGGAGTACGGTATGGGCAAAAAGAAAAAAGAGAAACTAGTACTACAAAATGAAGAACTTGTTATGGCAAAAGAGAGTTCCAAAGATAAAGAAGAGAAAGTTCAAATTTGGGTCAAAAAAAGTGATCTCAAATACGATAAAGAGCTCAAAAAGATTCAAATAGAACTGCTTAAATTTCAAAATCATGTGAAAGATAAAGGACAAAAAGTACTCATTATCATCGAAGGACGCGATGCTGCGGGAAAAGGTGGAACCATTAAGCGTATCACCGAACACTTGAACCCTAGGGGTGCTAGAATTGTAGCCCTTCCTAAGCCCTCCGATACAGAACGCTCGCAGTGGTACTTCCAACGCTATACCCAATACCTGCCTTCTGCTGGCGAAATCGTACTCTTTGATAGGTCTTGGTATAACCGAGCAGGTGTTGAGCCTGTGATGGGCTTTTGTAGCCAAGAAGAACATAAAGAATTTTTACGAGAAGTTCCAAAATTTGAAACGATGCTTGTAAATGCGGGCATTATTCTCTTCAAGTTTTATTTTTCCGTGAGTAAAGAAGAGCAAGCTAAACGATTTCGTGAGCGTAAAACAGATCCACTCAAACAGTTTAAACTCTCACCCGTTGATGCAAAATCACAAGAACTCTGGGACCAATACACCGTTGCAAAATACTCAATGCTTTTAGCTTCCAATAACCCTCGTGCTCCTTGGACGATCATTCTCTCTGATGATAAGAAAAAAGCACGCCTCAATACCATAAAACATATTTTAAAAAATGTGGAGTATCCCGATAAAATTAAAAAGAAACATCTTAAAACAGAAATAGAGATTGTTCGTACAGCAAAACAAGAGATAGAGATTATGGAGCAAAATTTACCAAGTGAAAATCTTTCACATTTAAATGGATAAACGTAATAGTCAAATAGGCGACCTAGCCAAGTGGCTAGGTCATGGAGTATGATTTATTCTACTTCAGCGTCGATGACATCGTCATCTTTTTTAGCTTTTGGTTTTTCACCACCAGCTGCACCGCCTGCTTCACCTTGGTCTTTTTTGTACATTGCTTCAGCCAATTTATGGCTCGCTTCGCTTAAAGATTTTACTTTTGCATCGATTTGCTCTTTTGTAGCACTCTCGTTTGCAAGAACTTCTTTAAGGGCTTTAAGCTCTGCTTCGATTTTTGCTTTCTCTTCAGCACTAATTGCATCGCCCATTTCACCTAAAGATTTCTCTGTTTGGTGAGCAAGTGCGTCTGCTTGATTTCTAGCATCAACCGCTTCTTTACGTTTTTTGTCTTCTTCTTTGTGAAGCTCTGCATCTTTAACCATTTTCTCGATTTCAGCATCATCAAGTCCTGAACTACCAGAGATTTTGATCTCTTGCGCTTTACCGGTTGCTTTATCTTTGGCAGAAACGGTTAAGATACCATTCGCATCGATGTCAAACGCAACTTCGATTTGTGGTACACCACGAGGTGCTGGTGGGATACTCTCAAGGTTAAATTGACCAAGTGATTTGTTATCTCTTGCAAACTCACGCTCGCCTTGTAGGGCATGAATGGTAACCGCTGGTTGGTTATCTTCCGCTGTTGAGAACACTTGAGATTTTTTAACAGGAATCGTTGTACCTTTTTCGATAAGTCCAAAGTCTCAATACCAAGGCTTAGAGGCGTAACATCTAAAAGAAGAATGTCTTTGACATCACCCTTAATAACCGCACCTTGAATTGCCGCACCAATCGCTACAACTTCATCAGGATTTACAGATTTGTTAAGCTCTTTCTCGAAAAACTCTTTTACTTTTTGTTGAACTAAAGGAACACGGGTTGAACCACCCACCATAACGATCTCTTTAATTTCAGCTTTTTTCAAATCAGAGTCATTGACAACTTCTTTGATTTTTTTAATCGTAAGTGCCACTAAATCTTCGATCATAGACTCAAATTTAGCCCGAGTAAGCTTTTTAACAAGGTGTTTTGGACCTGTTGCATCAGCAGTGATAAATGGCAAGTTAACCTCTGTCTCATTCGAAGAAGAGAGCTCTTTTTTCGCATTTTCAGCCGCTTCTTTTAAACGTTGAAGTGCCATTACATCAGATTTTAGATCGATACCATTGTCATTCTTAAATTCAGCAACCAACCAGTCGATGAGTCTATTATCAAAGTCATCACCACCGAGGAACGCATCACCACCCGTTGCCAAAACTTCAACAACATTATCACCTGTCTCAAGTACAGTAACGTCAAATGTACCACCACCCAAGTCATAAACAACGATTTTTTCAGCCTCTTTTTTGTCCAAACCGTAAGAGAGCGCTGCAGCTGTTGGCTCGTTGATAATACGAAGAACGTTTAAGCCAGCAATCGTACCAGCCTCTTTAGTCGCTTTTCTTTGTGAGTCATTGAAGTATGCTGGAACAGTAATAACCGCATCAGTTACCTCTTCACCAAGATACGCTTCTGCATCTTCTTTAAGTTTCATCAATACTTTTGCACTGATTTCTTGTGGAGTATAGACTTTACCATCGATTTCAATCGCACATGCACCATTTCTATCAACAACTGCATAAGGAAGACGTTTTTTAGCTTCGTTAGCTTTGTCTTCATTGCTCATAAGACCCATAATTCTCTTGATAGAGTAGATGGTTCTTTTTGGATTTGTGACCGCTTGACGTTTTGCAGTATCACCTACAAGAACTTCTTCTTTATCTGTAAATGCAACAACAGAAGGCGTTGTGTTTTTTCCCTCTTTGTTTGGAATAACTTTACTCTCACCTCTCTCGTATACAGAGACACATGAGTTTGTTGTTCCTAAATCGATACCAATTACTTTTCCCATTTTTTATCCTTTGTCATTTTGATTTTTACTATTTTCTTGAGCACGAACAAAGTCCGTCCTCAATTCATTGCACTAAAGCACAACCTGACGGTCATATTTTAGTTTTATTTTACAATACTCACCATTGCTGGTCTTAAAATGCGTTCTTTGATCTTGTAGCCTTTTTGGAAAACCTGCAAAATCTCACCACTACCTTTTTCTTCGCTCTCCAATTGCATAACAGCTTCATGGAAATTAGGATCAAAAGTTCCTTCAATATCCACAAGCTCAACACCATGTTTTTCAAACGCTTTTCTAAACTGTTCAATCGTTAACTCTAAACCCTCTTTAACTTTACTAAGAAGTTCACCACTCTCAACATCAGGATTGCTTCCTGCAAGAATTGCCATTTCTAAAGAGTCAATCACAGGTAAAAGATCACGGGCAAACACTTCATGTGCATAGGAAATCGCTTGCATCTTCTCTTTTTCCAAGCGTCGTTTCATATTGTCGAAATCAGCATTAGCTCGTAAATACCTATCTTCAAGTTCAGCAATTTTGGAGTTTAGTTCTTCAACTTCATTGTTTTGCTCGCATTCACACTCTTCATTATCTCTACAACACTCAGGGATAATCTCAGCAGAAACATCAGAAATCGTCTGTTCCTCTTTTACTTTTTCATCCACATTTTACTCCTTAACTTGATTAAAAAAATCTTCAAAATCGCTCTCGATACGCCCAAAACAGAAAAGATCGACTGTTGCATTTTCATCTTTAAGCTGTGCTTTTTGTTTGATCGCCATGCATCCACGTGGGACAAAACCATCAAAATAGAGTCCATCACGAATAGATTCTACAAAATGAAGCGTTTGAAATCGCTGGATAAACGCATCATTCTGGAGATCTTGCGCAATGGAATACATCTCACGTTCACCCTCTCTCAAAATAGGTGCTTGTGAAAAAATGGCTGAGAGTTTTTCATGCAATTCATAAAGCCCCACTTGCGCTGAAATATCTTTAAGTTCACGCATTTGACACCCTACAAGACGCTGTAAAAACTGTTCAACTTTTGCATTAAACTTTAAAACCACTTCATGTCCATCAAATACCAAAATCAAAAAACGATTTTCTACTGAAACCAACTCTTTAAACGTTACATTAGCTGTTTTTTCAACAATGCAAAAAAGATTGTGTTCATGAGAAGAACGTTTAATTTTATCGATATTTTTAATCTCTAAAAGATGTGAGGGATCAAGTTTCTCTTGCCAATATCCCATTAAAGCACGGTGTGTTGGTACACGTCCACTGCTTACATGTAATTGTTCCAAAGAACCAACATCGGAGAGCTTTTTGAAGTAAATGCGTATAGTAGAAGGAGAGATACCAAGTGTCATCTTCATCTGTAGCTCTGAAGAGCCTATAGGCATTTTTGATTTCAGATAGGTTTGAATAATGGCATCTAAAATCAACTCTTGCTTTGAAGGTTTTTTCATTTTTAGCACTCTTAATGTTTAATTGCTGATAAAATTATACAACATTGAGTGTAGTGTTGTCAAGCAATAAACAAAAAGAGGTCTAGATAGAGAATTATAGATTACGAAGATACTGATTAATAGGTCATAAAGGATGGTTTAAAACAATGTATTAAAGAAGAAGTGATGATTTTAACGAATGGGATGTTTTAGGCGTTTTTTATTGCGCATCAAAAGGAGTTTAAAAAAGTGTTTGATCTCACCTTTGCTCTCTTTGAGCTTGGAAAAGAAAGTCTCTTTTTCAGTGATAGCAGTAAAGATGTCATTTAAAGCTTGTCTTTCATTTTGGGATAATGTACTCATTTTTCATCCTTTAGTTCATGCGCTATACGTTGAATTAAACGCAAGGCATCGCCCTCTTCCAGTTCACCCAGCATTTTAAAAATTGCTGATGCGGCTTGAGGCTGAGAATTACCAAGTTTCCAGTCTTGGTAGGTTCGCATTGATACGCCCAATTTATCTGCCATCTCACGCTGAGAAATCTTTTTGCCAAAGAACTTTGACTCAACAGCATTATGGAGGAGATTAAATATATCGTTTGTTTTCATGTACAAGATTCTAGCCAAGGCTTGATTAATTATACATAAATACGATATTTTTATAAGTTATTATATCTAAAAAATAACGTTTTACTACATTTTTACTGCAATAATTTGATATAAATAACGTTTTTTAGATTATTTTACTCATTTAATTACTATATTTATACGGTTTTACGTATAAATATAAAAAAATAACTTTGAAAAAAGAGAATAGTGGTGAAATGGAAGTGCTTAGAATTAAGATATCAGAATTTGGCTACATCTATAAAGGGAATAAAAATGAAAAAGAAGAGGAAGAAGAGGTGTAGGATGGAAAAACCACCCTACTTATAAAGCACTGACTATTTTTTATTATCTCTAATAGAAAGCTCTTTAATGATTTTGCTGTAAGTAACAAAATCTTTACGTTTAAGATATTGCATCAATCGTTTACGTTGACCGACGAGTTTAAGAAGTCCTAATCTTGAAGAGTGATCTTTTTTATTACTCTGAAGATGTCCTGTTAAATCAACAATTCTTTTAGAAAGAAGCGCGATTTGTACCTCTGGAGAACCTGTGTCTCCCTCTTTTCTGCCAAACTGACTAACAATTACTTGTTTTTCCGCCGAACCTAAAGCCATAATGACCTCCTGATTGGTATTTAAATTTACTTTTAAAATAAAAGCTTGGAATTGTAGCTAAAAAAACTAAAATTGTCTACGAGCCTTTCTGGAAACTCATTGAGGCTTGGAATAAGCCTTCTAAGAAAAAATCAAACCCGCCCAGCCTTTGGGAATTATCTTTGGAATTAAAGCTAAATATAACGTTTATTTAGTACAATATTTCTCTTATTTAACTTGAAATCTTGAGGAAAACGTATGCTATTAACCAAAGCCAGTGAATATGCACTGCTATCATTGATTATTATTTCTCAAAAAAATACCCCACAGGATGTCGACACGCTTTCCAATCAACTCGGTATTTCAAAAAGTTTTTTAGCCAAAATCCTTCAAGCACTTGCCAAAGAGAATATCCTAAGCTCTTTTAAAGGGGCACATGGTGGTTTTATGCTTGCAAAAAAACCAGAAGAGTTAACCCTTAAAATGATCGTAGAATGCGCTGAAAAAAAACAAACGATGGTTTTTGAATGCTCTCCTTCAACCCAAAAATGCCCAGGGGGGAAAGGAACGTATTGTCGTGTTTGGCCAATTCTAAATAAGCTTCAAACGAAAATTGATCTATTTTTGGATAATATGACACTTAAAGATATTATCGAAGTTTAAGGGTGTTTATTGGCTAAAAATCAAAATGAGAACCTATTGTAAAAGCAAAAGATCTTACTGTTGTTGTTTTTATTGTCGCTATTCTAGCGATTATTATCGTTCCACTGCCCAGTGCCATACTCGATTTTTTCTTGGTTATATCACTCTCTATTTCTGTATTGATTATTCTCATTTCGCTTTATATTCCTAAACCAACAGATCTTTCGACTTTTCCTACGCTTATTCTTATCATTACGCTTTTTAGATTAGCACTCAATATAGCAACGACAAGGATGATCCTTACCAACGGACACCTAGGTCCTGATGCCGTCAGTGATATTGTCTCAAGTTTTGGTCAATTTGTTGTGGGTGGTAACTATGTCATCGGTGTTGTTGTCTTTACCATTCTTGTTTTGATTAACTTTATGGTTATTACCAAAGGTTCTACGAGGGTTGCAGAGGTTGCGGCACGTTTTACACTGGATGCGATGCCTGGTAAGCAGATGGCGATTGATGCGGATCTTAATGCTGGTTTGATTGATGAAAAAACCGCGCGAAAAAGGCGTGAAGACATCATCCAAGAGGCCAATTTCTATGGAGCAATGGACGGTTCGAGTAAGTTTGTTAAGGGTGATGCAGTTGCGGGTATTATCATCACCATTATCAACATTATTGGTGGTTTTCTTATAGGTTCTTTTCAACATGGATTAGAGCTGGGCGTGAGTGCGCAAACCTATACCATTCTTACCATTGGTGATGGTCTGGTTTCTCAGCTTCCTGCGCTTATCACTTCGACCGCAACAGGTATTTTGATTACCCGTGCCAACAAAGCAGACGATGTCAGTTTTTCTGATGGCGCCATGGAACAACTTTTTGGTGAACATAAAACCCTCCTTATTGTAGGAAGTATCTTGGTCTTATTTGCACTTGTTCCAGGTCTTCCAACACTCTCACTCATGTTTGTAGGACTCATCTTTCTAGGGCTTGGTTATCTAGTGAAACAGACCAATGATGGTAGTTTTTCTTTTCAAAAATTCTTTTCATCAACACCTGTGGCAATGCAAAAAGCAAAACAAGAAGCAGAGACAAAAGCTCAAGCCAGTGCTGCACCTAAGAAAAGCCCTGAAGAGCTACGTAAAGAAGAAGAAACGACCCTTAATGATATTCTTAAATTGGAAATTTTGGAGCTCGATTTGGGGTATCAACTCATTAAATTGGCAGACCCTGCACAAGGTGGTGACCTTTTAGACCGCGTTAAAAGTATGCGCCGTAAAATTGCGTCGGATTTTGGTTATTTGATTCCACAAGTACGTATTCGTGATAACTTGCATCTTAGTCCAAACCATTACCAGCTTTTACTCAAAGGTATCGAAATTGGTAGCGGTGAAATCTATCCTGATAAATTTATGGCAATGGACAGTGGCCTTACCATCGATAAAGTCCAAGGCATTCCTACCAAGGAGCCTGCATTCGGGCTTGATGCGATTTGGATTGAAGCAGCCGCAAAAGAAGATGCCATTATCAAAGGGTACACGACGGTTGATCCAGCCACGGTTATTTCAACACACTTAAGCGAACTCATTAAAAAATATGCTGAAGAGCTTCTTACCCGTCAAGAAGTGCAAAGTCTTATTGATAAATTGCAAAAAGACTATCCTGTGGTGGTTAATGATTGTCTTAAAGTGGCGAATGTGGGGCTTATTCAAAAAGTTCTCAAAGCATTGCTTCATGAAAAAATTCCCATTAAAGATCTTCTCACCATTGTTGAAACCATCAGCGATGTGGCAGAAGTCACTAAAAACGTTTCCATCATTGTGGAACAAGTACGTGCCAAGCTTTCTCGTGTTATTACCAAGCAATACAAAGATGACAATGGTATCTTAAAGCTCCTTACCTTCAATGCTGGAACAGAGCAAAAGCTTTTAGATGCTCTCAGAGAACGCGATGGGGTGCGCGATCTTGTGCTTAACATTGGACAGATCAATACCCTTGTCAAAGCATGTAGTGATGAAGCAGCCAAACTGCTTCACAAAGGTATCGCACCTGTGGTAATCATTGTGGATCCAATGCTGCGCAAATCACTTTCTGATATTTTTGAGAAATTTGGACTTGATATCGTGGTACTTTCACATGCTGAGATTGATTCAAGCTCTAAATTCGAGGTCATGGGCTCCATCGAAATCGAAAAGCTCTAAACCTAATACACCCTATATAACATCACTAAGCATTAAGGATTTTTATGAACTACACGTTACACCACCTCTCACACACAGATTTAGATGGCTACAGCTGTCAGATGGTGAGTGCACATTATTTTGATTCGATTCATTTCTACAACTCCAACTATGGAAAAGAGATCAATGAATGTTTTAATCAGATTTTAGCCTCTATACAAATTTCAACTTCCGAAAAACATGTTATTTTGATCACCGATCTTAACCTTACCATGGACCAAGCTAAAGAGTTTGAATCTAAAGTCAGTATTTGCGATAAAGAGATCATGATGTTTGTCTTAGATCATCACAAAACAGGTCAAGAGTGTGCCGATGCATTTGAATGGTATTTTTTAGATTCAAGTCGCTGTGCTACTAAAATTACGTATGATTTTTTTAGTGCACTGTATGGAAAA
Source organism: Pseudomonadota bacterium (assembly GCA_017860615.1). Taxonomy (GTDB): domain Bacteria; phylum Campylobacterota; class Campylobacteria; order Campylobacterales; family Sulfurospirillaceae; genus Sulfurospirillum. The sequence continues at coordinate 61,299 of JAGDMU010000006.1, forward strand.
GATGAAAAGCTTAGTAAATTTGTTGATGTCGTCAATGCTGTCGATATTTGGCTTGAAAATGAGCCTGAATTTGAATTAGGGAAAGTCTGTATGGGACTGGTTAGTGGCGCTAAAGAGGTCAATAAAATCATGTTCCCTGAAGAGAATAGCAAATATGTCTTTTCACTTCTTACTCAAGCACAAGAGTACTTTGCATGTAAAGAAGCGCATATTGCTTTAGATGATGCCATTCATGGCATTAAAAAAGCATTTTTTACCACATCAACCAATAACACTTTAAGCAATCTTGTTTCAGCCTATAATGTCATTTTGCTGACTCAAAATAGAGATAAAATGCAAATTAGCTACAAAGAGTACAAAGGTATTTTGACCTACAATATTGGCAATGTCTCCGTCATAGGGAACGATTTTTTAACCGCCAATCCCGATATGGATTTCTTTATGGATATTACCTCTAAAAAGACGATTAGTTTGCGTTCAAACGGTAAAGTCGATGTCAGTAAGATCGCAGCACAAATCGCTAATGGCGGTGGCCATCACAATGCCAGCGGCGGACTTCTCAGCAATTTCAAAGATGCTTTTATCTATGATAACATCAAATCACAAGTGATGAGTATCATCGCAAATAAAGGATAATTCATGGAAGCCAAAGAACTCCAAAAAGAGCTAGAGCGCGCAGAAATTGAGATTGAAGAGATGGCGATGCAACTGGCTGATATGCTAGGCGCTGCGCTCTACTTTGCAGGTGTTAAAAAAGAAGATTTACCTAAAGCAATCGATCTTTACCTTAAAGGCTTAGATGAAGTTTTTGAAGATGATGACGAAGACAGTGAAATGGGCTTTGAAGAAGTCATTGAAGTTATTGAATATATCAAAAATAAACATCCTAAGCTATTCCACAACAAATAACGCGTGTAGAGAAAGTTTCTCTACACCCTCTTCTTCGCGATAAATGTCACAAAATTTCCCCATTTAAAAATCGTCTCGATGGTCGTAAATCCTGCACTTTTGAGCATTGCTTTGTTCTCTTCTTCGGTGTAAGGAATCAGAACATTTTCAAGGGCTTCTCTTTTTTGTGCAATTTCAAAATCACTGTAGCCTTGCTGACGCTTAAAGTCATAGTATATATCAATCATCTGTTTGTTGAGTTCTTTGTCTTCAAAAACGATTTTTTCACTAAAAATGAAAAATCCATTAGGATTCAATGCTTCAAAAATTTTAGCCACAAATTCAGCACGTTGAAGGGGGCGAATAAATTGAAGCATATAATTAGCAATAATGACATCTTGGCAGTTTAGCGCCACTTGGGTAATATCTGCTTGCAAGAACTCTACTTTAGCACCATATGCATGTACCTTTTGACGTGCAATGTGCAACATGGCTTCTGCATTATCGATGCCTAAAAGATGATAGCTTTTATTGCTTTTTTTGTACAGCGCAAGAAGCGTATTGGCGGTAGAACAACCAAGATCAACAATATTTGCTCCCTCTTTTACGTGCAAACAAATCGTTTTACAGGTAAGATCAATGACCTCTTTATAAAAAGGAATTGAGCGCTCTAACATGTCATCAAAAACGACAGCAACATCCTCGTCAAATTCAAATTGTTTGGTGATAGGCTTGGTAAATACTTTATCCATTACAATACGCTTCCATTGCTAAAAATATTCGCGATTATAACAAAATATTAGTTACTATTAAGCATTCTCTTTTTATACTGTTGGTATTTTCACACAGGTCTTATTATGAACAAACAGCTCCAAGAACTTACCGATCTAACCATCAAAGAGATTCGAAATCTTGAGATTGTTTTACCAGAGATCTACCGTGATATTTTCTATACTAAGGCTAAAGAACTTGGTATTAAACTCAGCGACATTGATAAAGAAGCTGCTATGCTTTATGCACTGCGTAAAATTCAGCTTCTTAGAAATGAAACGGAACGCTCCGCATCAGCTTTGAAAGAGAATGTCATGAATGCGCGTATCGCCATTACCAATAAAGACAATATGGCATTGCAATTCATCGAAAATAACATGATTGAACTGGAATCGAAAATTGCCTCTTTACAAGAAGAGCTTTATGTTGATGAGCTTACACGTTTGTATAATCGTAGATGGCTCTTCGAAAAGTTTTTAAAGGATGATCACTTTAGAAAGAATGGTCTTTTGGCTTTTATCGACATTAACGATTTTAAAGAGGTCAATGATAAATTTGGTCATATTATTGGCGATAAAGTATTGCATGTCATTGGAAAAGTCCTTAAAAAGGTACAAAACACTACCGCTGTACGTTATGCAGGCGATGAGTTTTTAATCCTCAGTGAAGAGCATGATGAAGACGAAATACATAAAATTTTACATACTGTTAATCAAAACCTTATAAAGACGCCGTTCAAACACAATAAAGAGCTCTTTCACATCGATTTTTCGTTTGGGGTTGCTGCTTTTAAAGCCAAAGAAAATTTTAAAAAGATACTCGAAGACGCAGACCTTAAAATGTACGATTACAAGAAATCATTTAAATAAATGCGACACGTCTTTAAATATTTTCTTGCTTCTTTCATATCTTTTTCAATTTGTTGCTTAAGATCAGTAAGCGTACTAAATTTCTGATTATCGCGTAAAAACTCTACGAAAAAAAGTTCAACAGCACCTTGAATTTCTGATATATTTTCATCTAAAATATGTGTTTCAACTGAGAATTGCCCATCGGTGCTATGGCGTACGCCAATAAACGAAACCGAATTATAAACATTTTGGGCAATACGTGTTCGTGTTGCATAAACCCCTTCATGCGGTATCAGATACTCCAAAACTTTGAGGTTCAGTGTAGGAACAAGCTCTTTTTTTCCAAGCCCCTGCCCTCTAATGATATCTCCTGTAACAGCATATTCACGCCCTAAAAAGCGGTTTGCTTCTTCTAACCGCCCATCTCGTAGGTATTCTCGAATCAAACTTGAATGAACTGAAACATCATGATAACTAAATTCTTCAACGATGATCACTTCACCATCAAAGAATTTTTGAAGATCATGAGCATTGCATGAGCGATGTTGACCAAAAAAGAAATCGTACCCAACAACAATCTTTTTAAGATTCACAAACTCTTTTTTGAGAAGGGCAACAAATTCTTCACCACTGAGATGTTTTATTTTTAAAAAATGAAAAAACATACACGGATAACCCGCATATTCACTACGCTTAATTCCAGGTGTTAAGTTGGCTTGGTCTTTGTCAACGACAAACAGTGCACCATTGTCACCCAAATGATTAAGGAGCTGTCTGTGCCCTACATGAATGCCATCAAAACTACCGATGGCTAATGTATCAACACTCTCTTTTTTTAAAATAGTAGAACGTCTCAACATTCCCCTCTTTCCCTTTTACAAGTGATTCTCTTTTCTCTATCAAATGCCAACCAAGCGTAACAGCTTGTGACTCAAACAGATAATGTGCGCGCATAATAGCCGAGCCATCTTTAACGACACCTTTAGTGCTACGCTTCACATCTTTACCCACTTCAAATTGTGGTTTAAATAAGATGATAATCTCATTTTTTGCGAGCCTATCAATGTGCTCTAAAAGTGAAGCTATGCCAATAAAAGAGACATCACAACTGACCATATCATAGGTTCGTTCAGGCTTAAAAAGTCGAATATCACTATTTTCATGCAAAATAATTCGAGAATCGACTTTTAGAGTTGAGTGAAGTTGTTCACTGCCCACATCTACTGCGGTCACACTCTTGACATCTTCTTCAAGCCATACCTGCACAAAACCGCCTGTACTACTGCCGATATCCAGAATTTCAAGATCCTTTACATGCAAACCTAGTTCATTAATAAATCCGCGAAGTTTGAGTCCAGCTCGACTCACATATTGCATAATTTTTTCAACTTCAACCGTATCACTTTCCCCAATCTCCACAGAGCTCTTACGCTCAACTTTACCATTGAGCCAAACACTGCCCTCTTTAATGAGTTCTGCTGCCTTATTACGGCTTTGAGCAAACCCTTTTTCAAATACATAACTATCGAGTCTCATGAAATCATCTCATTAAATTCACTCTCATTGAGTGTTGTAACACCAAGCTCTAAAGCTTTGTCCAGTTTACTACCCGCTTCTTCGCCATAAAGGACAAAATCGGTTTTTTTAGAAACACTACCACTCACTTTTGCACCCAATTTTTCGAGCATTTCTTTAATTTCATCACGCGGTCTGCTCATTGAACCTGTCAGAACAACCGTTTTCCCTGTAAAAGCAGATTCGGTTATCTCTAGTTTTGATGCAATAGGCTGGATAATAGCCATTAACTCATAAGTCTCTTGTTTATTCACATGAATAAACTCAACCAAACTCTTCGCCATCTCTACGCCAAAGCCCTCAAGCGCTACAATATGCTCATAGTCTGCTTCTAACCATTCAAGTCCAAATGCTCTTGCAATTTTTTTAGCCGCTACTTCACCGATATGCTCAATGCCTAAAGCATTGATAAACTTCTCTAAGCTCACACCTTTACTCTGCTTAATTGCGTCCAAAAGGTTGAGTGCTTTTTTCTCTTTAAAACCTTCTAAAGCAAGCAGTTGATCAAAATTCAGAGTGTAAAGATCTTTAACATGCAAAACAAGTTTTTGCGCATAGAGTTGTTCGACTATTTTATCACCTAAACCGTCAATATTTAGGGCTTTTTTAGATGCAAAGTGAATAATCGCTCCAACCACTCTTGCATCACATGAAAGGTTTTGGCATTTGATAAGCGCTCCATCATCTAAAAGCTCACTGTTACAGACAGGACACACAAGCGGTTTTTGGACTGTTTTTTCATTTCCATCACGTCTTTCTTGAAGCACTTTGATGATTTTTGGAATGACATCGCCACTACGAATGATGATGACGCTATCGCCTATGCGAATATCTTTTCGCTCTATTTCATCAAAATTGTGCAGTGTGGCACGCTCGACAATCACTCCTTCAATGTTGACGGCTTCTACTTCAGCCACAGGTGTTACGACTCCTGTACGACCGACTTGAAGAGTGATGTCTTTGAGCTTGGTCACTTTTTCAATCGCTGGGAACTTGAAGGCAACCATCCATTTTGGGTATTTAACGGTGTATCCTAATTCATCTTGTAAATTGACTTCATCAATCTTAACAACCATGCCATCCATCATCATTTCTATTTCATCGCGCTTAGCGATCAGTTCAGCATAGAGTGTATGGACATCTTCGACACTTTGTGTCACGACAATACGAGGGGGTTGTAAAAATCCAAGGCTATACACAAAGCTCATTTTTTCACTTAAAAAACTCTGTGTTAAGCTATTAACGCCTATACCCCATGGATAAAACATGAGCTTACGCTTTGCTGTAATGCTCGTATCAAGCTGTCTGAGGCTTCCTGCGGCTGCATTGCGTGGATTGGCAAACAAAGGCTCGTTATTGTTCAAACGCTCGCTATTAAGCGTTTCAAAATCTGCTTTTTTAATCACCACTTCACCACGAATTTCAATCAGCTCTTTATACGAAATTTGCAAAGGAATGGAACCAATCGTTTTGACATTTTCAGTAACATCTTCGCCAATGCTCCCATCACCTCTGGTAATCGCTTGTTTTAAAGAGCCATTTTCATAAATGAGATTGAGACTTGCCCCATCAAACTTAGGTTCGCAGTAAAAGGTAAAGTTCTCTTTGACTTTTTTAACACGTTCTATCCACGCATCAAGATCACTTTCATCAAACACATCTTCCATACTCCACATACGTGCTTTGTGAGATGCTTTCACAAACCCTTCAAGTACCATGCCACCTACACGTTTTGTAGGGCTATGCTCATCGGCAAACAGTGGATTTTCTTGCTCATATTTTAAAATTTCATGATACAGCGTGTCGTACTCTTCATCACTTGCTACGGGAGCATCATTCACATAATAAGCCTTTGCCCACGCATTGGCTAAATCAACTTTGGTTAAGTACTCTTCGTGTGTCATGCGATGTAACTGCTGTAAATAAGTTTTAAAAGTGTCAGCCCCACCATCGTTAAGAAAAACGTTCGGATAAACTTCACCTCTTTTTTAATAACCATATTTGAGCCTATGTATGCTCCCACAATTTGACCAAAGCCCATCAATAGGCCTACTGCAAACAGTACATTACCACTCCACAAAAAAACAGCTAAAGAGACAATGTTGCTCGTAAAATTCATCACTTTCGTTTGAGCAGTTGCTTTTTTAAGGTTGAGTCCTAAAAGTGTCACCAAAGCAATGGTCCAAAATGTTCCAGTCCCTGGACCAAAAAAACCATCGTAAAAGCCAAGTCCAATACCAAAAATCAAGAAAAAAAGATGATTTCCAAGATAGGCATGGCGATCATTTTCTCCCATTTTTGGCGATAAAAGGGTATAGATAAAAATAGCCACAAGCATCGCAGGGATAATCTTGGCAAGTATACTGGCATCCATCAGTAAAATGGCATAGGTTCCAAGAGCAGCACCAATGAAGGTATAGATCACGCCAACAAACACTTCAGACCATTTAATAAATCCTTTTCGGATAAAATTGATCGAAGCCATTCCACTTCCAAAGGTGCCTTGTAGTTTATTGGTCGCAAGAGCAATGTGCGGAGGCATACCCGAAGCTAAAAGCACAGGAATTGTGATGATACCTCCACCTCCGGCTATCGCGTCAATAAAGCCTGCAACAAGGCCTGTCATAAGGAAAATAAGATAGTAATAAAACTCAAACTCCATCTTTCTTAATCTCCTTAGCCTCTGCATGTAGTGCTGCATCTATCTCTTCAGCGCTACGCTCTTCTTGAGAGCGTTTTGGTTCTTCTTTGGTTGAAAGAGGCAGATCTGATGCATTGCTTTTGACATCATCAAGAGATAAAACTTCTTCATTCGCTTCTGTCGTGTTTTCAGCTTCCACTTCAATACCCTCTTCTATTGAAGCTTCTAAGTGCTCTACTTTCTCTTCTAAAACAGCCATCGTCTCGGCATTCTCTTCTGCTTTTGCTTCTTCAAGTTTTACATAAATATCGAGTGCTTCTTTCGTAGCTGTGGCTACTTCATTGTAAGAACCTTCTCTAATATGTCGCCAAATTTCACGTTTTACCAGACTTAAAACATATCGTCTATCGCCACCGACCACGCGACCGAGCTCATGACCACCACAGGCAGGACAGATAAAATAGGTGACTTTATGTTGCAAAGTCTCTTCAGAACGACAGTTTTCATCATCCACCATCAGCATATTTTGACATTTAGGACAATAGCACCAAAGGCCTATAATGTCACCTTTTTTATACTTCCAGCGCCAGAGCACTTTAAATAAAATCAATTCACGAAATTTGTGATATTTGGGACGCATAAGATAACGAGCAACAAATGGAAACGAAACTAAAATAATACAAATTGCAATAGCGCCACTGTTGACGATCCATTGAGGAATAGCGTAAAGCTCACTGATACGCGTTAAAAGGCTAAGAATTTTTTCCAAAGAAACGTCCTAAATAGTTTGATTAAGCGTGCGAAGCACACTAAGGGCTTGTACATGCGCTTTGACATCATGCACACGTAAAATCGTGGCACCATGTTCATAGGCTTTAAGATGAAGGGTTAATGAGCCAGCTAAACGCTCAGAAATAGGCGTTGGGATAATCTTATCAATCATCGATTTTCGACTCGCACCCACAAGGAGGGGATACCCAAAATGTAAAAAATGTTCATGGTGTTTAAGAAGCTGTAAATTATGCGTAAGAGACTTTCCAAAACCAATGCCAACATCTAACACTATCTTGCTGATACCAAACTCTTTTGCTTTTGCAATACGCTCTTGAAAAAATGCATCAACAGCTAAGATAACATTTTCATACACTGGCTCTTTTTGCATACTTTGAGGATCACCTTGCATGTGCATTAAAACTACTGTTGCATCGTATTTTGCGGCAACACGTGCGACATCATCATTGGCAAGTGCGGTAATGTCATTGACCATGCTAAAACCTCTTTGAAGCGCATACTCTAAACAGAGAGCAGAGTAGCTATCCAGAGAAAACAGAGCTTTTTCAAAGAGCTTGTGCTCATAAATGAGATCAATAATGGGCTTAACACGGGAAAGTTCTTCTGCATCACTCACCCCAAGGCTTCCTGGGCGACTTGAAACACCACCAAGATCAATGATACTTGCACCCTCGTCTATCATTTTTTCAATATGTTTGAGTGCATTTTCTCCACTAAAACGGCTCTCTTGAAAAAAGCTATCTTCATTGGTGTTGATGATACCCATAACGTGAAAATCATCGTTATGTGGCACAATCAATTCACTTAATTTTGATGCTACTTCTTTAAGTCCAAAAGGTTGGACTTTTTCTTTACGTGCAAGCTCTTTGATCTGTTTGTCATTTGCGATTAATACGGCATCCACAAAAGGGGTTTTACACGTAATGGTCTCTTTAGGCACAGCCAAATCGGCACCAATGGAGAGAGCATCTTGTTTAAGAATATTGGCTGCTGGCGTTTTAAGATCTTTGATATAAATAAAATTGAGATGTGATTTTTGCTCCAAAATAATGCTACCCTCTTTGGTAACACCTAAATTCTGGAACAATGACATGACATCACTGTTGAAGCTCAGTTTATAGAGTTTCATCGGTATTTTCTCAGCATAATCGAAAGTAAAAGGGATGTTAAAATGATTTGAGCTCTTGTGTTAAGCTCTACTAAATGAAGGAGTTTTTGAAAATGCTCCAACTCTTTTTCACTAAAGCGAAGATGATGTTCATTAATCGCTTCGTAGACAATGGCTTGCACTAACTCTTTCAACAAGCCTTTTTCTGCACTTTGGTATTTTTGAATAAAAGGATACATATCACCAAGATCAAGCTTTGAGAGATTTAATCCGCTGTGCATGACTTCTTGATCTAGAACCAACTCTTTTTGGAGTAAACGCGAGCGAATCGTTGGTAAGAACGCTGTTTTGGAAGGAGCAACGACAATAAAAACAATATGGCGAGGCGGTTCTTCAAGAATTTTAAGAAGGGCATTTTGTGCTTCTACACGATACCCTTTGGCAATTAAGATCAAATATTTATTGGCAGATTCTGCAATATACGCCTCTTTTATAACCTCTTTAGCATCATCAATTAAAAACTCATCTTTAACAAAAAAAAGATGTCGCTCCTTCGCGTACTCTTCTTGCAGACTCTCTTTGGCTTTTTCCACATTTTTACAAATTAAAATATGGCTAAAAACCCCTTCATCACTCGTTTTCAAAGGTAACCTCAGCAAAAAGTACGGCATCAATACTTTTATCAAGAAGTCTAAAAAGCTGAATTAATTTAATATCTAAACTATCGTCATCACTTAAAAGATAAAAGCTGTTTTGAACGTGCTCATCCATGATCCACATAAAACTATCATCTTTACGTTTAGCAATTTGCATCTTAATATCGCTATTTTTGCCAACGTAAAAGAAGGTATAGCCACTTGGAAACGCTTGTGAGAGCATGTTTTCTAAAAGTTCTATATCTTCTTTGGTTTTGACTTGGTATAAGTTAGGATAGAGCGTTTGCAGCGATAAAAAAGGCAAAAGCGGTCTATTTTTATGATGATTATTGATGGCTCTGAGCATATAGTGGCAAAACCACGCTCTATCATCATCGGTAATCACAATAAACGTATGGCCATCAAGAAGATTTTTCAGCATGGAAGCAGCAAGAGGAACCCATTCGAACCTCTTCTCTTCCATCCAACTCATCGTAGAGCCGTCTTTGCGGATCTCTTCAAGTGTCCACTTTAAAAATTGCTGCATATATTATTTATCCAATTGGTATGCACTGTGAAGCGCTCGAACTGCAAGTTCGCCGTATTTTGCTTGGATAACCATCGAAATTTTAATTTCACTAGTACTGATCATCTCTATGTTGATGCCCTCTTTTGCCATCGTGTCAAATGCTTTACACGCCACGCCGCTGTGTGATTTCATGCCCACACCGACAACAGAGACTTTAACAATGTCGCTATCGTACTCCATCACATCACTTGCTCTTAGCTCACTCATAGCAGCTTTGGTCATTTCAAGCTCATTTTGAGGAACGGTAAATCCAAGATTGGTTGTGCCATCGTGTCCAACATTTTGGATAATCATATCAACGTTAACGTTACAATCAGCCAATTTTTTGAAAATCTCAGCAGCAATGCCTGGTTTATCGGTAACACCACGTAATGTGACCCTAGCTTGGTTTTTATCGAGTGCAATACCGCTCACTAATGGTTGTTCCATAATATTATCTTCCTTTGTTATAAGTGTTCCTTCGTTTTTGTTAAAACTGCTGCGTGTCACAAGATTGACATTAAGCTTTTTTGCCATCTCTACGGAGCGACTTTGCAGTACTTTTGCTCCAAGGCTTGCTAGTTCTAACATCTCATCATAACTGATTTTTTCAAGTTTTTTAGCTTTTGGTTCAATACGAGGATCGGTGGTATAAACACCATCCACATCCGTATAAATTTCACAAAGATCGGCTTCAAGAGCACCAGCAATGGCAACAGCAGAGAGGTCACTGCCGCCTCGCCCTAGAGTTGAAACTTCTCCGTTTTCAGTCACGCCTTGAAAACCTGCAACAACGATAATTTTACCTGCTTTGAGTTCTTCTTTCATGGCGGTAGTATCAATATGCTCAATTCTAGCTTTGGTATGTACGCTATCGGTTACGATACCTGCACGTCTACCACTCATGGAAACAGCCGTATAACCTTGTGCTTCAAGAGCAATAGCCAAAAGAGCACTGGTCACCCTCTCACCAGAACTCAACAACATATCCACTTCACGGTTATTAGGTGTTTTGCTAAAATGTGCTGCAAAATCTAAAAGCTTATTGGTCTCTCCACTCATCGCTGAAACAACCACAACAAGATCATGTCCCTCTTGTTTGCTCTCAATGACTCTTTTGGCAACGGCATCAATGCGCTCAACATTGCCAACACTCGTTCCTCCGTATTTTTGAACGATCAACATTTTAAAGGTACCCTTCTTTTTTGAAATATTCTAACACCTGTTTATACACTGGACGCTTGAAATAGGTAATAAAATCAAACACCTCTTCTAAACTGACAAATTTATGATCGCAAAACTCTGGCTCTTTGGTTGCAAGATTGATCTTGGCATCTTTTTTGAGTCTTACTAAAAAATATTTTTGGCTCTGACCATCAAAAGGGTACATTTTCTGAGCAATTTTTTGAGGAAAATCGTATTGTAACCATTCGGGATACTCTGCGATAATTTCAACATCACCCGTGCCAATTTCTTCTTCTAATTCACGGTAAAGCGCTTCTCGTGGCGTTTCGCCCTCGTCAATCCCACCTTGTGGAAATTGCCAAGCACCTTCGATATCGCTACGACTCGCAATAAAAAGTTGACATTGAAAAGGGTATTTAGCAGAGACCACCACGGCAGCAACATTTGGTCTGTATCGTTTTGGTGATTCCATAATTACGCATTACCTCTATATTTTTGTTAAAATAGTATCAAAATAGTCATTAAACTTGCTTGATACAAGGAAATAAGTGTTAGCCTACCTCCATATCCCCTTTTGTGATAGTAAATGCCACTACTGCGCCTTCAACTCCTATGAGAACAAAGGAACACTGAAGCAAAACTATATGCAACGCATCACACAACAACTACGCTTTGAACTTGAAAAATTCAATGCACAAAACCAAAGTATTACCTCTTTATTTATTGGAGGAGGTACACCTTCCACCATTACAGCTTCATGGTATGAGCCATTTTTTGAGATGATAACGCCCTATTTAAGCGGTGATGCGGAAGTAACATCAGAAGCCAATCCCCACTCTGCCACCAAAGAGTGGATACAAACGATGAATTCACTAGGTGTCAATCGTCTGAGCTTTGGTGTGCAAAGTTTTAATGCAGACAAACTCGCCTTTTTGGGGCGCAACCATACCCCAAAAATTGCTTTACAAGCTATCGAGAATGTTTCAAATCTAGGCATTCAAAACATTTCGCTCGATTTGATCTATGGAACCACGATGGATACACCTTCTTTGCTGAAAGAAGATCTCACAATTGTCTCATCACTTCCCATCAATCATCTGAGTGCTTACGCCCTTACCCTCGAAGAAGAGACACCATTTTACACACGAAACGATGTCGCCAATGGCTCTGAAGAGCTGGCGCGAAACTTTGTTGGGCAGATAATAGAGTCAGGTTTTGCACAATATGAAATTTCCAACTTTGGAAGCTACCAGAGCCGCCATAATAAAGGGTATTGGGAGCATCAGGACTATCTTGGAATTGGTGCTGGGGCGGTTGGTTTTTTGAAAAATAGACGTTTTTATCCAACAAAGAGTATCGAAGAGTACATTGCAAATCCTCTTGCGCAAGAGATTGAAGAGTTAAACAATGAGGATTTACATATCGAGAGAATTTTCTTAGGGCTCAGAAGTGTCATTGGTATCTCTTTGGAACACTTTAGTTCTAAAGAGATGCAAAGAGTGAAGATTTTGATTGAAGAAAACAAGCTGACATGTAAAGATAATCGCGTCTTTAACAATGACTATTTTTTAAGTGATGAAATAGCGCTTTTTATCACTCAGTAAGCGCTTACAGAACTCTTTCACACCTTTTAGTCAAAGACAAAAAGGCTACGCTAAGCCGCTGTGGCGCTAAAGATAGCCTCTTATGAGACAGAAGACTTCTTGCAGTTAATAATCTGTCTCTTCATCCATTGCCACTTTTAAAAGTGCTTTTGCCGCTTCACGTCCTTCATTAACAATATGTTTGACTTGAAGCGCTTTGAGCAGTTTTTTCTCATCGTAATCACTTGCCTTGGCTACGATTTTAATCGGCGCGTCAAAGGATTTTAACACTTCACACAATAGGATTAATTTTTTCTCATTATTGATAGCAATAATAACCGCTTTTGCCTCTTCCACAAACGCATTTTTCAAAATACTTTTCTCTGCAGCATTTCCAAAATAAACAGGTTCACCCCTGCTTTGTCCCAGTTTTACCAGTGTAATGTCATGCTCTAACACCAAGTAATTCACATTCATTTTCTTAAGACGATAGACAATCTCTTGCCCTAATTTTCCGTAACCACAAACAATAATATGATCTTTTATTCCCGAAGAATGGATCATAAAATCCCCATTATTAGGCTCTTTGGTGATAGCATCGACAATTTTTTTCATATTTTTTAAAATAAAAGGTGTCATCACCATCGATAGAACAACGGTAACGATTAATATCTGTGATGTTTTAGCAGTGATAAGATGCGATGAGCTTGCAAGGGCTAAAATCGCTAAGGAAAATTCACCTGCTTGGCATAAAGCTAAACCTGTTTTGAGAGCAACCCTACCACCTACAGAAAAAAAGAGAATACCAAAAACAACCAATGTTTTAAACGAAACCATAATGGCTAAAAAAAGTAAAATCGTACCGTAGTTTTGTGAGATCAAACCAAGATCAATCTGCATACCAACAGTAATAAAAAAGAGTCCCAGTAACAGGTCACGAAACGGCACAAGGTCAGCTTCGATTTGATGTTTATACTGTGTCTCTGACATCATCATACCTGCTAAAAAAGCACCTAAAGAGTAGGAAAAGCCCAAAGTATGGGCTAAAAATGAAGCCCCAACCACTAGTAATAAGACAGAAGCGATAAAAATTTCTTGGGTATCGGCCCAAACAACCAGCGATAAAAAGCGATTGAGAAGGTACTTTCCTATCAAAAACATCAGTCCTAAAATAATAACCACACTGTACAACGTTTCTAAAAGAAGTGATGAAAGAGAACTTGTTTGATTGGAAAAAATATTGAGCATCAATAAAATTGGAATAACCGCAATGTCTTGAAAAAGAAGAATTCCAAGCGCTTTCCGCCCATAAACAGTGTGAATCGTTCCACTGTCATTTAATATCTTTAGCACGATCGCTGTTGAAGAAAGTGCTAGGGCATATCCAATGATAATGGCACTCTTCTTTTCAATCCCGAAAAAATACTCAGCACCTAAAGCAATCGCACCACCTACGAGAGAAACTTGCAGTAACCCGTAAAAGAAAACATCTTTTTTCATACTCAAAAGATGCTTGATGGAAAATTCAAGACCGATGGTAAACATTAAAAAAACAACGCCAAATTCAGCGATATGCGTTAAGGATTCATTATTGCGACCTAAATTATACATGTACGCAATAGCAAATCCTGTAATAATATACCCAATAATCGTTGGTATATTAAAACGCTTTAACAAGATGTTAAAGAGTGTTGCTAAAGCCGTTGCACTTAAAATGATCGCTAATAAATTGTCCACACTTACTCCCCAAATAAAATGATTTCGTAACTATTTTTATGTTTAACCAATGGATTTTTGGTTTGATTACTCTTTTTTGAAAGTCCACTCAGCTCGGAGCGTAAACTCTCAACCAACTCTTCAAAATCATCAATTTTCTCTTTGAGTTGCATAATAATATCCACGCCTGCTAGATTGACGCCCAAATCACGGGTGAGGCGTTGGATCATTTTGATTTTGTCAATATCACGTTGCGAGTAAAGCCTCATTTTACCGTCTGTTCTTGAAGGTCGCACAAGCCCTTCCCGCTCATATTGACGAAGTGTTTGAGGATGAATCGTTAAAACTTTTGCTACAACACTAATCAAATAAACTGGTTCTTCATACCCGTGATGCATGGCATACTCCTCGTGAGTTTAATTTGGTAAATTTGCTTCCATCATTGCTTTCAAAGAATCATCCAATGAAGCAAGAGGAGGAAGAACAATGTTGGCCACTAAGTATAAATCACCCTTACTTTGCGTTTTACGATTCAGTGCACCATACTCTTTAACTCTAAATTTTTGTCCGTTTTTGGTATCTTCTTTGACTTTAAGCGTAATCTCTTTATAAAGTGTATCCACAGCTATTTTACCGCCAAAAAGTGCCGTTTTAAGAGGGATATCAATGGTTTTGATCAAATCATCGCCTTCTCTACTGTACTCAGGACTCGTTGCAACTTCTACACTTAAGATGAGATCACCTTTCTGACCTTGAAACGATTTACCCTTCTCTTTGACACGCATCTTTTCGCCATTTTTAATGCCAGCAGGAATTTTGACATCAAAACTTTCATTATTGTAGGAAAGCGAATGTTTACCACCTAAAATAGCCACATTGAAAGGGATAACGATTTTGGCACTGACATCCAAATCTGGTTCACTAAAACCACCAAAACCACCGCCTCCAAAGCTGGAGCCATTAAATCCTCCAAAGCCACCTCGACCACCGCTAAAACCACCGAAGCCACCACCGCCACCACCAAAGATACTGCGTAAAATATCATCTAAATTAGCACCACCTTGAGAATGTGCAAAATCGTGGAAATTTTGACCGCCAAACATGCTATCACCATACTGATCATACTGGCGACGCTTTTGTTCATCGCTTAGAATTTCATACGCAGCATTGATCTCTTTAAATTTCTCTTCTGCGCCAGCATCCTTATTGATGTCAGGATGGTATTTACGTGCTAATCTTCGGTACGCTTTTTTAATCTCTTCAGCGCTTGCATCTGAGGCTACATCCAATGTTTCATATAAACTCTTGCTCATGAGTATTAACCTTATTTTGGACTACTTTTGTCCATTAATATTTATAGTGATTATAACATAAAAGTTTAGTCTAGGTCAATCAACTTACTTGCCTGTTTCCTTAATATTTACTTTATGTTTACCTCTCTCCTTTATAATTACACCTATAGAAACTATCAAGGAGTTAACCTATGAAAAAGATGATTTTTTTATCCCTTATTGCATCCATTTCACTTTATGCTGCAACGATTGATATCGCTCAAATGCCCAAGGACTCACAGCGCCAAGATGCCACAGCACAGAACGTCATTCTCTCTTATCACAATGCTATCAAAGATGCTAAAAAAAGTGTTGTCAATATTGCGACAACCAAAAAGAGTAAGCAAAATGACCAACTTAATGAGCTCATGCAAAATCCGTTCTTTAAAGAATTTTTTGGAAACCGTTTACCTGAGCTAAAACAACAAGAACGCAAATCGCATTCATTGGGATCAGGCGTTATTATCTCAGCGAATGGCTACATTGTTACAAATAATCACGTTGTTGAAGGTGCCGATGAAATCGTCATCACACTTCCAGACGATGAAAAAGAGTATAAAGCTAAAGTAATCGGTGAAGATCCAAAAACCGATTTAGCTGTTGTGAAAATAGAAGCAAACCATTTGCAAGTGGCAAAGTTTGGAGACTCGTCTAATTTATTGGAAGGTGATATCGTCTTTGCTATTGGTAACCCTTTTGGCGTGGGTGAAACCATCACACAAGGTATTATCTCAGCACTCAATAAAAACAATGTTGGACTCAATCAATACGAAAACTTCATCCAAACCGATGCGTCCATTAACCCTGGAAATTCTGGCGGAGCCCTCGTTGACAGTCGTGGTGCGTTGATTGGTATAAACAGTGCAATCCTCTCCAAAAGTGGAGGTAATAATGGCATAGGTTTTGCGATTCCTTCAAATATGGTGCAAAAAATTGCCACGTCACTGGTTGAATCAGGCAAAATAGAAAGAGGCTTCATGGGCGTTTCTATCGCCGATCTTACCAATGATCTGAAGGAACTTTATGAGAATAAACAAGGTGCTCTTATTCTTATGATTGAAAAAAACTCTCCTGCTGAAAAAGGAGGACTTCAAGTCTCTGACCTCATTCTTGAAGTAGATGGTGTCAAAATCAAGAATGCGAATGAACTTAAAAATACAGTCGCAAGCATTGCACCAGACAAAACGATTTCTATTACATACGAGCGCGATAAAAAAGTCAAAACAACCAAAGTAAAACTAGCCAAAATGGATGCGGAACAAGTCGTTGCCAGTGATGGGAAAGCGACAAGCCCTATTGAAGGTCTAAGTCTTTTAGAGATCAACGATAAAACCAGAGCCCAATACCAAATTCCAAAAGAGATTGAAGGTGTGCTTATTTTAGAGGTAAAAGATGAATCTAAAGCTGAAAAAATGGGCTTTAGAGAAGGTGATATTATCATCCAAGTGGAACAAACACGTATTGCTTCGCTCAAAGATTTAAACAGTGCTCTCAAAGAGTATAAAAACAGTAAAAAACGGGTCATCATCAACCGTCAAAACTACCGCGCTATCCTTGTTATGCCTTAACCTTTAGGAGGCAAAAGCCTCCTAAATAGGCTATAATATCCTTTACATGTAAGGAGTAGATGTATGACGAACGTTTTGATGATCGAAGATGATTTGGAACTTGCCGAAATTTTGATGGAGTATTTAGAGCAGTTCGACATTGCTATTACCATCGCCGATGATCCCTACTTAGGACTCTCTACACTTGATACACAAAAATTTGATCTTGTTATTTTAGACCTTACACTTCCAGGGCTTGATGGGCTTGAAGTATGTAAAGAGATTCGAAAACGTCATACCATCCCTATCATCATCTCTTCCGCACGTACCGACATCACCGATAAAGTGACTGCCCTTGAAAATGGTGCGGATGACTATCTTCCAAAGCCTTACAATCCACGAGAACTCCAAGCACGTATAATGAGCCTCCTTCGCCGCCAAAAAGGGGTTGTTGCTACGGAACAAAGTGTTCAAAAACCTAAAGATCTGATCTTAAATGAAGAACAAATGACGATTTTATTGCAAGGAAAAGAGCTGCACTTAACCGCTGCAGAATATGGTATACTGGGCTATTTGATGAAAAAAGAAGGTGGCGTTGTCTCACGTGAAGAGCTTATTTATAACATTGAAGCAATTAGTGAAGAGACCACCAACAAAAGCATTGATGTTATTATTGGTAGAATTCGACAAAAACTAGGTGAAAACCCAAAAGAGCCAACATACATTCATGCAATTCGTGGTGTGGGGTACAAGTTTTTACAATGACAAAATCTTCTATTTTTTACAGTATCACGTTTATTTTTGCTGTCAGTATTGTCAGTATTTTTCTCGCACTCCTTTTTTTATTGGAATACGACAAACAGACTTATACTGAAAAGCTCAACACAAAATACTCTATTATTGCCCGCGCAACCCTTTTTCACCTCAATAACTTCATCACCAATGATGAGCTCAAAAAGCAGGTACAAGGGTACCAAATGCGCGAGATTACCGATAAAGAGACTAAAGAGCAAATCATAAAGAATGCACAGATTATTCAAAAAATTGCTGATCGCATTGGAACCAGTGCCATTTTACGTTACGATAACAATCACTTCTTGCATATAGAAACCAAATACTCTTCACTTCTTTTAAAAGATGAAGATTTTCAACCCTATCGTTACGATCTGATCAAAGTCATTTTTGGTCTTGTTTTTGCTATTATCATCATTGCCTACATTCTCACCCTGCGTAAACTAAAACCTCTTCGAAAGCTTAAGCGTCAAATGGATCGTTTCGCAAAAGGAGATCTTGATATTAATTGTAAAACCGATGGTGAAGATGAAATTTCGCAAGTAGCAAACTCTTTCCACAATGCTGTAGAACAAATCAATAAACTCAACCACTCCAGACAGCTTTTTTTACGCAATATCATGCATGAACTTAAAACACCCATCACTAAAGGGCGTATCAGTGCTGAGATGCTTGAAAATGGTAAACAACGCGATCGTTTAATCGGTACGTTTGAAAAACTTGAGCTCTTGATTAACGAATTTGCATCTATTGAGCAGATAACCTCAGGTGAAGGACTCAAAAACGTCAAACCGTATCGTTTGGTTGATATGCTGGACGAAGCGATTGATCTTGCAATGATTTCTCCATCGCAAATTGAAATTGAATTGGATGATGAGATTATTTTACATGTGGATTTTAGACTCTTTACCACCGCCATGAAAAATGTGATTGATAATGGCATTAAATACTCTATTGATCAAACGATCAAAATTGTCGCAACCAAAGAAAAAATCGCTTTTATCAGCCAAGGAAAGCCCTTAAAATATGAACTTGAGCACTATTTAGAGCCGTTTGTACAAGAAAAAAACTCACATCAAAGTTTTGGATTAGGACTTTACATCGTCTATCACATCGTTAAGGCACACCACATTAGCTTTACCTATGAACACAAAGAGGGATATAATTATTTTAATTTTGAAAAAATTGAATCGCTAGCATAGATTTTAGAGTACAATTAAAGTAAACAGGTACACAAAGGAGTCACCATGTCGGGTATCGCTTTTTCAAAAATCAATCTTGCCCATCTGATTGATCACCATATTGCGCTCTTGGAGCGTTTTGGCATTAAAGATGAAGTTCCTTTTTCACTGATCTTTTTCTCATTAGAAGATCGCAAAGAGATGGATAGTTTAGAGATGTTCCAACGCATTTTAAGAAGAACGGATGCTATTTTTAACCACAGTAACCATTATGTTGTGATGCTCACAGGAACAGACTGGAATGGTGCGACAGAGGTACTTTCAGGTATTCAAAGCTTTTTAGATCAAGAACCTTTTGATAACGTAGTTACCTACCCCGAAGATGGAACGGATTCAAAAACGCTCTTACATAAACTACGTGAACTTGTCGAAGAAAACTGCAATATCACTACTGATTTATTGAAGTAGGCTTTTTAAGCCTACTTTTATTCGTTGCGTAAAGTATCTAAAACATTAATCTGTGTTGCTTTGTAAGCAGGATAGTACGAAGAGAGCGCTACGATAACACTCGTTCCTACCACGATCAAAACAAAATCAAGCATTGAAAGGTCAAGAGGTAAACGTGCTGTTCCATAGACATCCGCAGGAAGTGAGATAATATCAAATGAACCTAACACAAGAAGTGTCAATGAGCCTAACACGATCCCAAAGAGCATACCTCCTCCACCAATAACCAAACCAAGGTAAAAGAAGGTATTTTTAATCTCTTGTTTATAAGCACCCAATGAAAGTAACAGTGCAATCTCTTTACGTCTGTTCATCACAGTCATTAAAAGCGAGCTAATGATATTTAAAGATGCGATCAAAATAATGAGCATTAAGACGATAAAAAGTGCACGCTTTTCAAGCGCCAGTGCTGCAAAAAAGTTGCCATTCATCTGCCACCAACCCACAATACCTAAATCATCAGGCAACACTTTTCGGATCTTTTCAATATCACCAAAGGGATCATCAGAGTAGATATGAATGCCATCAAAGTGACCCTCATCATACTGCATAACTTGAGCAAGTGAATCAAGCGTTGTGTACATGTAAGCTTTATCGTATGCCATCAATCCTGAACGAAATGAACCTTGATAGTTAAAACGCTTCATCTTGGGAATCAGACTCATACCACCAGGATCGTTTTTGGTAAAAATAAGCGTTGCTTTTTCATCAAGCGCAAACTGATGATTTTTAGCGATTTCACTTCCTGTAATAAGGTCGTATTTATCGAGTGTTTTATCCTTGATCGCTTCGGCAATAATGGCATTAATCTTCGCTTCTTGATCAAAATGAACGCCAAAAAGCATACCGCCTTCTAAGCGGTTTCCTTTTTTAATAATCACTTGTGTTGAGATATAAGGGCTAAATTGGAGCTTTGGAAACTGCTCTTTAAGTGCATTAAGATGCGCTTGCTCAACAGGAGAAAAACTACGTGAATAGATAGAAAGCGGATAGTTCATCGTAAAGAGTTTCTTCTCAAACTCTTTATCGAATCCATTCATAATAGCCATGGCAACCATCAGTACGGTTAAACCAATGGCAACACCAAAAAAGGCTAAAAGTGAAATAACGGTAATAAAGGGTTGCGACTTGTCAAATCGTAAATACTTTTTGACAAGATAGATACTAAGATTCTTCTGCACCCTGTACCCTTATGCTAAAAGCCCTTTTTTAGGACCACTCTTGCCACAACACTGCTTGTATTTTTTACCACTTCCACAAGGGCATGACTCATTACGTGCTGTTTTTTTATTTTTTTCATCCTCTTCTTCATCACCATAAGGATTTTGATGTTGAAGGGTAGTATTAGCATTTGCAGCTTCCATTCTTCGAATCATCTCTTCCATAGCACGCTTTTCTTCTTCCTCTTTATTGTCACGAAGTTGAACAATATGCAGGGTTCTAAAACTCTCAAATTTAATCTGCTCCACTAACTCAATAAAGAGGTTATAGCTCTCTTTTTTATACTCAGTGAGTGGATCTTTTTGGTTATAACCGCGAAGACCAATGCCTGTTTTTAAAATATCCATTTGATAAAGATGCGCTCTCCAAGCATTATCAAGGACTTGAAGGTATAAAATACGCTCAATTTCTCTGCGTTGTGTCTCATCAACAACAGACATTTTTGCATCAAAATTTTTCTCAAGTATTTCAAGAATCGTTGTCTTCAGTTCATCAAATTCCAAGCCTTGTAATTGCTCAAGTTCAAATGTTTCATTAAGATCATCTTGTAGTACAGAGATAAGGCGCTCAATGTTATACTCTGATTGTGCGATACCTTCATATATTTCAGCTTTGTAAAGTAAATTGGTTACAAATTCAACGCGAATCTCTTTAATTTTCACATCAATATCAAAAGTTGGATTGAGAAGATCATTTCTAAAGTTATAAATTGTTTTACGCTGTTTATTGGCAACGTCATCATACTCTAAAAGGTGTTTACGAGATTCAAAGTGAAGTGCTTCCACTTTTTTCTGAGCATTTTCAACAGCGCGTGTCACCATCTTAGACTCAATATGCTCACCCTCTTCAATGCCCAAACGCTCCATAATCGCTTTAATACGATCACTTCCAAAAATTCTTAAAAGATTATCTTCAAGACTTAGATAAAAACGGCTTTTACCATTGTCGCCCTGACGACCTGAACGTCCACGAAGCTGGTTATCGATACGACGGCTCTCATGGCGCTCTGTTCCAATGATATAAAGGCCTCCAAGGGCTTTAATTTCTTCTGTTAGCTTAATGTCAACACCACGACCTGCCATATTGGTTGCAATCGTTACAGCGCCTTTGACACCCGCATCTTTAATAATCTGTGCCTCTTTTTCATGGTTTTTAGCATTCAAAACTGAGTGTGGTACTTTCTCTTTTTTCAAAAGGGCATGGAGTAACTCACTTTTTTCAATCGAAGCTGTACCGACAAGGACAGGTTGTCCTTTTTCATGACACATTTTAATGTCTTTAATCACTGCTTCAAATTTTTCACGTTCTGTTTTATAGATAAGATCATTCATATCTTCTCTACGCATCGGAACATTGGTAGGAATAGAGATAACTTCTAGATTATAAATCTGAGCAAATTCGGTCGCTTCAGTTTGTGCTGTTCCTGTCATACCCGCTAATTTTTTATAAAGTCTAAAGTAATTTTGGAAAGTAATGTCAGCCAATGTTTGTGACTCTTCCTTAATCATGACACCTTCTTTAGCTTCTAAGGCTTGATGTAAACCTTCACTAAAACGTCTTCCTTCACTTAAACGACCTGTAAACTCATCAACAATGATAATTTCACCCTCACGGACAACATAATCAACATCGGCAATAAAGAGGTAACGTGCTTTAAGCGCTTGATCGAGGTGATGCGATAATACTGCATTTTCAAGGCTATAAAGGTTGTCAACACCAAAGAGTTTTTCAGCATTACTAATACCCTCTTCGGTCATTAAAACAGTTCTATTTTTCT
Organism: Pseudomonadota bacterium; assembly: GCA_017860615.1. Classification (GTDB taxonomy): domain Bacteria; phylum Campylobacterota; class Campylobacteria; order Campylobacterales; family Sulfurospirillaceae; genus Sulfurospirillum. The sequence continues at coordinate 83,968 of JAGDMU010000006.1, forward strand.
CATCAATAGCAAAATCAACCTCTTTAGTAAGTTGCTTTGCAACGCCATCAGCGATTTTGTAACCATCAAGAGTACGATTTGCAGGACCTGAGATAATAAGAGGTGTTCGGGCTTCATCAATTAAGATAGAATCTACTTCATCGACAATAACAAAATTATGTGCGCGTTGAACTTTTTCGTCCAAGGAGTAACGCATATTATCACGCAAGTAGTCAAAGCCAAATTCATTGTTGGTTCCATAAGTGATGTCAGCATCATACTGCTCTTTACGTTTGGCATCATTTTCCAAATCATTGGTCACAACACCAACACTTAAGCCTAAAAAGTTATAGATACGCGACATATCAGCGGCATCTCTTTTGGCAAGGTAATCATTCACCGTTACAACGTGTACACCTTCACCGCTCATAGCATTAAGGACAACAGGAAGTGTTGCAACAAGGGTTTTACCCTCACCCGTTTTCATCTCTGCAATATCGCCGCCATGCAACACTAAACCACCAATCATCTGCACATCAAAATGGCGCATACCTGTTGTTCGTTTACTGGCTTCTCGTGTCATAGCAAAAACATCATCTAAAATATCACCTGGTTTTACAGTACCCGCTTTGACATCTGCTTTTAAAGCATTAAAGGCTTCTTTTAAGGCTTCATCACTCATTTTTTCATATGTCGGTTCTAAGGCATTAATCTTTTTTACGCGTCCTTGAAGCTCTTTGACAACGCGATCATTTTTAGTGCCAAAAATTTTACGAATAATATTACTCAACATCATGTGATTTCACCTCTATTTTTCTTTACTTTTATACGTTAGTTTTTCTTAAAGCTTGGGATTTTATCATACTTTTACTATCTATTTGATAAAACTCCATATCTTAATTATCTTAGCAAGGAGTTTTTATGCGATTTTTTTGGATATTTTTCTGTTTAACCACACTCCTTTTTGCCAAAATCGAACACTTTAAAACGATTCAAAGCGATTTTACTCAAAAAGTAACGAACGATCAGAATAAAACGATCATTTACCAAGGTCTTTTTTATGCGACAAACGATAAAAAAGCACTCTGGATTTATGAAAAGCCTGTGGCAAAGAAGATCTATTTTAATAACACACGTGTTTTAATTATTGAACCTGAGTTAGAACAAGTGATTATTACAACATTGGGAAATACACCGAATATTGCGCAGTTGCTCCAAGAAGCGAAAGAAGTCTCTCCTAACAAATATATCACAAAATATCAAGAGACAACGTATACTATTTTGACCCAAAAAGAGAGTATTGAAAAAGTTGTTTATCGTGATAAACTCGATAATGCTGTAGAAATTATCTTTTCCAATCAATCGACCAATCTCTTTTTAGACGATGAGCTTTTTCGAGCTGAAATCCCAAGAGGATACGATATCGTTCGCGAATAATCTTTAACACATAAAGCTTTAGAGCAACTCGGAGGACGTTGGTTTTCCAAAGAAATAACCTTGGAAATTCTGACATCCCATTGCTTTGAGTCTTTCAAATTGTTCCTTTGTTTCAACGCCTTCAGCGATCACTTCCATATTAAAATTTTTGCCAATGGAAATAATGGTTTCAACAATTAAAGCATCACTACGATCAACCATAAAATCGTGTACAAACGATTGGTCAATTTTGAGTTCATCCACATTAAGACGCTTTAGATACTGTAAACTCGAATAACCTGTTCCAAAATCATCAACAGAAAGGGATACACCTAAAATTTTAAGTGCATTAATTTTCTCTAATGCTTTAGCACTATCCCCGATTAAGAGGCTCTCCGTAAGCTCTAAGCGAATTAAAGCTGGATTAATTGCTACTTCTTCAAGTGCTAAGCGAACAACCTGTACAAAATCTTCACGCTCAAATTGTTTGGTACTCACATTGACGGAAACGCGCCATTGTGATTTTAAAGTATCTCTTTCCCAACGCTTTACTTGCATCATCGCTTCTTTTAAAACCCATTGTCCCAAAGAAACGATCAAACCAGATTCTTCACATAGTGGAATAAACTGCATCGGTGATATAAGCTCTCCATTTGCTTTTTTAAGCCGAATAAGTGCTTCAACGCCAATAATAGCGGCATCTTTATCAACTTGGGGTTGATAATAGAGTAAAAATTGTTTTGAGTCAATCGCATCTCTAAGCTGCTGTAACATTGAAGATTTTTCTTCCATGACTTTTTGAATATAGGGGTCAAAAAATCGAATGGTATTACGACCATCTGTTTTGGCTGTATACATCGCACTATCTGCATGACTGAGCAGTATGGCAACATCCTCATCACCATCAAATAGTCCTATACCAATACTTACTGTCACATAAAAAGGATGATGATCGATCATAAAAGGTTCTTTAGTTGCAACAAGAATCTGCATTGCAATCTCTTCAGCCTTTTTAGCCGCATCTTCAAGCACAGTACTAAGTGAAGGCAATAATAAAGCAAATTCATCACCACCAAAGCGTGCAACAATGTTATTCTCATGCGCATAATTTTCCAATCTCTGCGCCATCATAATCAATAGTTCATCGCCAGTAGCATGACCTTTAAGATCATTAATAGATTTAAAATTATCCAAATCCATAAATAACAGTGCCCCATAAGCTTTGCTACGTTTATTCGCGTTGATACATAATCTTATCTGTTCGGTAAGAAGTGTTTTATTCGCAAGATTAGTAAGTGGATCATAATAAGAGAGTTTTAAAATGCTCTCTTTTTGCATAAAGGAGTTAATCGCAAATCCTATATCACCTGCCAATTCTTCAATCATAGAGCGCTCTTCAGGGCTAAATCCTTCTGGCATTGTTGTACAAACAGTAAGTACACCTAGTGCTGAACGCGCAAATTTATCACTTTTGAGAACGGTAATGTAGGCTTCACTGACATGATAACGTACCATCGTCTCTTTGCAACTTTGGGGGATATTCTCACTCTGATTCGTAATAATACGATAACCACCTTCTTCAAAAACTATTTTCTCAAGAGCATTCACTTCATGCTCTTCATCAAAACCACGAGACTCCTTGACATTCAAAGCATCGTTTTCGTATAAAGCAATTTTAACATGGGCAAAAGAATCATTCGCAAAAAGACAGAGTGCCGTCTCATACAATAACTCTTCCAAAGTTTGTGTCGTAATTAAAATTTGATTACTATCAGCCACCGTACGCAAAACAGAATAGAGATGCTTTTGGTGCGCATTCGCATTTTCGAGCTCTGCACTTTTTTGGGCTAAATTTTTCGTACGCTCCAAAACCAATGCTTCAAGCTCTTTTTTTTGCTCAACATCGCGTTTGGTAAGCTCTTTAATGGCTATGTACATAAGTGTTAATAAAAAGAACATAACAATGGAACTAAAAACAACCTCTTTCCAAAAAAACTCAATGACTTCATCAAACAGAAGATTTTTTGGAATTTTAATGCTTGTCAAACCTCTAACTTCACCTAATTTATAGCCATAGGCATTCTCATAACGTTTTGCAATATAAGGTAACACTTCATTCTTTTCTCCATGACATACTAAACAATAAGTTTGAATACGCAAAGGTGAAGCAAAAAAGAAAAACTCTTTATCACCTTCTTTAACAAGTTCTATACTCTCATTTTTATCAGGATTTTGATTGAAGTAGGCAATGGATTGTGTCTCCAAAGCATCCGCTTGATTGACAGAATTACGAGGACGATCAGAGACATTGTGAATACTAATGCCTTGATTAGAGCGTTTTAAAAACTCTTCGCTAATATGAGAAGAAGCATGTGCTGGTAAAAAACCTACTGTAGAATCATTCAGATCAATACCACTTTGTAAAAATTGTTGGTGATAGACATACCGCATAGACATAAAGTAGTCTTGAAGGGTTTTTGCTTTGGAATAGGCACGCATTTGCGCTAAATTTTCGGCTTGATGATAGAGGTATAAAACAACCATTGCATTAGACACTAAGACACAAAAAGTAATAATCCAAAAAAGACGCTTACTTAGATTAAGTTGTCTCACAAAGTTATTCCTCCCCCCCCTACGCTTATGTCAGAAGACTTTTAGAGATTGTAATCTCTCTTAACTTAGAATTAAGTTATACCGATTGAGAGGTACTTTTTAAAAAAATATAACCTACTATTCCTGAGAGAAAGGAACCCAATAAAATGGCTAATTTATCCGCATAATGAAAAAGATCTGTATCATTATAAGCCAAAGAGTTCACAAAAAGACTCATTGTAAAACCAATACCTGTCAGAATGGCTACGCCGTAAAGTTGTTTAAAATTACTTGCATTAGGTAAAGAAGCAATACCTAACTTTATGGCGAGAAAACTAAAGCCAAAAACTCCTATCTGTTTACCTAAAAAAAGTCCTAAAACGATACCTAGCGAAACATCTGAAAAAAGCGCTGAAGGAGAAAGTTCTTTAAGATCAACGCCTGCATTAACAAAAGCAAAAAGGGGCAGAATAAAAAAGGCAACCCAATAATGCAGATCATGCTCCATCTCTTTCAGCATTGAAAAACGCTCTCCCTTATCATTTATGGAGTAAAGTGGAATACAAAATGCCAAAACGACACCTGCAATCGTTGCATGTACTCCTGATTTTAAAACACTAACCCATAACACAATTCCCACTAAAATATAAGCAGCTTTTTTGATAATTCTTAATTGATTCATAATGACTAAAACAACAATCGAACCTAATGCTATCATGATAGAAAGAAGCGATAAATCGCTGGTATAAAAGAGTGCAATGATGACAATCGCACCAAGGTCATCAATAATGGCTAATGCCATTAAGAATATTTTGAGTGAAGCAGGAACACGCTTACCCAGTAAAGAGAGAATACCCAAAGCAAAAGCAATATCTGTTGCAGTGGGAATTGCCCAACCGTTCATTGAAAAAGAGTCATTATGGTTAAAAAATGTAAAAATAAGCGCTGGCATAATCATGCCACCAAGTGCCGCTATAGCAGGTAAAGCAACTTGACTTTTCGAAGAGAGTTCACCTTCTAATACTTCACGTTTCACTTCAAGTCCTACCAAAAAAAAGAAAATTGCCATCAAGCCATCATTGACCCATAAAAGAAGTGGTTTAGCAATACCAAAAGTACCGATGCTAATCTGTACAGGAGTATGAAGAAAATTGGTATAAAAATCAGTCAAAAAACTGTTTTGAAGCAAGAGTGCAAAAAGTGTTACTGCTATTAAAATAATCCCAGAGGAGGACTCTTTTTTAATAAACTCATCTATGGTTGTAAGCATAATAACCCCTTTTTGTTGCTCTTTTAATCGTAGCATACCGAGGTAAATAGTTTATAAATAGTGCCTATTTTCCTAAACAAAAATTGCTAAACATCTTCTCTAAAATCTCGTCACGCTCAAAGGCTGTGGTAATGGAAGAGATGCTCACAATGGCTTCATTGATATGAAAAGCAAACAGTTCAAGTTCACCCTCGCCTAAAAGTTGATACGAACTTTGAACGTTTTCATACGCTTTTTTAACCGCATCGATCTGGCGTGTGGAGGTTAGCATAATACTATCTTCCTGCGTTGTTTGATCTAGAATGGTTTCGAGCTTTTGAGTTAACTCATAACTATCGCTCTGACACGAAAGAGGAATAAACTCTGTTACTAAACGTTTTGTATCAAAATGATTAGGAAGGTCTATTTTATTGAGAACTGTCAAAATTTGTTTTGAAGAGGCATACTGTTGCAGTAGCGTTAACATCTCTTCATCTTCATGATCACACGGCTTGCTATTATCAAACATTGCAATTACGATTTCCGACTCTTCAATGGCGGAAATAGAACGCTCAATGCCGATCTTTTCAATGACATCATGTGCTTGTCTAATGCCAGCAGTATCGACGATTCGCACCAAATGAGACCCAATACGAAGCTCTTCTTCAATGGTATCCCGCGTGGTTCCTGCAATATCACTGATAATCGCTCGATCATAACTGAGAAGCGTATTTAAAAGAGAGCTTTTACCCACATTTGGCTTGCCCACAATCGCAATTTTAAAACCTTGCATCAGTCCTTGGCGACGTTTACTGCTCTCATAGGTTTTAAAAAGTTCTTTGGCTAACGTATCTAATTTTGCTTTGATCTTCTCAATCATATCAAGCGGTAAATCTTCCTCAGCATAGTCAATATTCACTTCAACAAATGCGAGGATTTCAATCAGTAATTCTCTTACATGTAAAACAAACTCTCGAAGTTCCCCTTTGAGTTGACGGGTCAACATTTTTGCCGCATCTACGCTTTTCGTCTCAATCAACGCGGCAATGGCTTCAGCCTCACTGAGATCAATTCTTCCGTTTAAAAAAGCACGTTTTGAAAATTCACCAGGATTAGCAAGTCTTGCCCCATGTGTAATGAGCGTTTCCAACACCAACTGAGCGACAACACTACCACCATGGCATTGGAATTCAACGACATCTTCCGCAGTAAAGCTATGCGGTGCTTTAAAGTAGATAACGATGGCTTGATCAATGGCAGCATCATTAAGAGCATCATGTAAAAAACTAAGCGTGGCAACCCGTGGAGTCAAGCTATCTTTGTGAGAAAGTTTTTGAGCCAAAGCAAGGGCATCTGGACCACTAACGCGAACAATCGCGATGGATCCAACCCCTGCACTGGTAGCAATAGCAGCAATAGTATCTATGCGTTTTTCCTATTAAAATCATTGACAACGATAAATTTACCGCCATCTTTTCCTGATTTAATACCAACATATTTTTCAGGAAATTCAGAACGAAGTGCTTCAAGAGCAATCTTAATGAGCACACCATCTAAAATTTTAGTTTGCCCTTTTCCACTGTTGCGAATACGTTCAATGACAGGGACAAGGTATTTTTCGATCATCTCTTCTTGATTTTTCAAAAATTCAGCGATTTCAAGACGAATATTGAGGCCATATTTGAGGTTAATCCAGTTATAAAGCAAATAAGAGAGTGCCTTATAACGATACCCCTCTTTTCCAATCAACAACGCGGCATCTTCACCGCTAAATTCGATTAAAATCGTATCATCACTGTATTTAGAGACAAGAGGACTTTCAAGTGTAAAACAGCTGTATTTAAAGAGGTTTTTGATCTGTACACGTACTTCATCAATAACATCATTGATCTCGCGTTTCTCATGGTGGAAATTTTGATCAATGGCTGTTGGCGCAATCGTGTGTCTAGGCTCTTTGGCTGGAATAACCTTAGGTATTTCAACTTTTGGTTCAGCTTTTGGAGTTGCTGATACCATTGGACTTTCCTTCGGAGGAAGTGCTTCAGAACGCTTATTTTCAGAAAATTCACTTTTAGGAAATTCTCTGTTTTTATTTTTATTGCGTCTATTTTTAGAACGACGGTTACGATCTCTTCGATCATCGCCAAGAGCTACGTCTACTTCGCTACTTTCATCTTTACGTGGAGCAACGAACTCTTTACGTTCGCGCTCTTCTTTAAAAGGCTTAGCACCTTTACGCTGAACTTCGATAATAGCACTTTTTTTAAAAAGCCCAAGAAATCCGCTTGAGCCATTTTGAATAATATTAATATCTAAATCTACAACCGAACAAGACAACTCACTCGCGGCTTTGGAGTAAGCTTCTTGGAGTGTTGCTGCTTCTACTTTGATCATTTTTCGACCTTTTGCTCTTCATGTTTTTTTGCGAAAAGTTTATTGACGTAAAACTGCTCTTGCATTGGATCGGTGAAGGTTGTTGGCGTAATACGTTGATGTAAGAACATTGTAATACCCATAAGCACGGGAAGGATAAAATAAGGATCTTTTATCGCTAAATCTTGTACCCAGAAGATCCATGCTGCACCTTTAAGCTCAATCGCATTTTGAAGAACACGGTATACAGCAAAGAAAACAGGAATCTGTAAAAGAATCGGTAAACATCCGCCCATTGGGTTGGCACCATTTTTCTTGTAAAGTTCCATCATATGGGCATTCAGTTTCTGCTTATCATCGCCATATTTTTTCTGTAATTCTTTCACTTTTGGAGCAAGCTCTTTAAGCTTGTTCATAGAAACCATACCCTTATATGTCAAAGGATAGAGCACTAAACGAACAATAACAGTCATCGCAACAATTGCCCAACCCCAGTTACCAAAAATACCATGAAGGTAAGAAAGGAGTGTAAAGAGAGGCTTAGCAATGAACGTAAAGAAACCATATTCAACAACATCGGTAAGTTCTGGACTAATAGCTTTGAGTTTAACATACTCTTTTGGTCCAATATAGCCACTAAGTTTAAAATCTTCTTCACCCTTAACAAATAAAAGTGGGTCTTTATCTTTACCAATAGAAACAACACTCTCTAAGCCTTTATCAAGCTCGTAAAAAAATGTGGTGTAATATTTATCAGCGCCTGCAACAATTTTAGCATTTGAAAAACGTTCATCCCCTTTTGCACTGCCATCATCAATAGTTTTTACAGTACCATCCGCTTTTTTAATCAAAGCACCATGGAATGTATAACTATCAAGTGCTACACTTGGACGAAATCCTGGAGAGACAAAATACTCTTTAGGTGATGTTAGTTTTACATGTAAATCGTATTTACCTGATGGAAAAAATGTAATTGTTTTCGTAACGCTCACATTACCCAATGTTTGGCTTAAAACAACACTACTACCATTTTCAGTAACATCAACGTGTGCTTTATCAGCACTATAGGACATAACAAAAGCATCAGCATTAACATTTTTGTCGCTAAATCGAATTTCGAGAGGTAAAAGGGCTTGAGAAGCATCAATAAGCTGGAAACGCTCACCTTTGTCATCTTTATATTTTCCTTCTTCAAGATAAAACTTTGCAATTCTGCCGAGTCTGTCGATCTGAATTTCATATCCTACCGCTTTAATGGTTGCAATAATCTCACTCTCTTTGCCTGAACTCATAGGAGCTCCTGCAACGTCAGCACTACTGGTAGATTTTACTTCAGGTGCACTGGTTGTTGTCGAAGGTGTTGCATTTTGTTCAAGTGATGTGGTTTCAGTAACGGGAGGGTTTTTGGGGATAAAAAAATGATCATACAGAGCAAAAAATAAAAATGATAGTACAGTGGCAAGAATAATGCGCACTTGAGGAGTAAGTTTATCTGTCACGAGATTCCCTTTATTTCGTTGTTTTAAAAGATTTTACCACGTAAAAACTTTGCTTATCTTTTGGTACAAACCAAAAAGTTATAGGATGAGTGTGTGGATGTTTGAGAGACAAAGGAAGAGGAGATGCAAATTTTTTTTGAATGACAGGGTAATCAATTCCCCCAACAAAAAGCTGATTGCATTTCAAAATGCGTATAAAACTATAAAAGATAGCTTTTAAAAAACTATTGTGTAGAAGCTGTTCTTTGGTATATTGCGAACAGGTCGGATAGTACCTACAACTTCCATAGCCAATCAGTGTAAAAAACTTCTGATAAAGCTTTATCAACAACAGTGCGAAAGATTTCATTCTTTAACACAGTTTAATTTTTTCATAGACCATATAACCCCTTTTTTGAGAGCATCATACGATATGTGATTTATCTTCTCTTTTGCTACAAAAACATACACGCCATCATTTAAAGTGTGTTGAATTTCTAAAAAAATAGCCCGAAGTCGCCTTTTGGCTAGATTTCGCTTGATAGCATTACCGACTTTTTTACTTGCCGTAAAGCCAACTCTTTTTGCTGTATCGTTATTGTAAAAGACTAAAGCACCATCAAAGTGCCATTTTTTAGCATGGTTATAAACGTATGAATACTCTCTCGTCGCCTTGAGAGTATCATAATCTTTTAAGCGGCCAATCTGCTTCTACCTTTAGCACGACGTGCTGCAATGACTTTACGTCCACCTTTAGTTTTCATTCTAAGTCTGAAGCCATGAGTGCGCTTTTTAGGGGTACTATGTGGCTGATACGTTCTTTTCATCAAAAGTTCCTTTAACAAAAAATAATTTTAAGGTATGGATTTTACCTTAGCTTTACTTAAAATTGCATAAGCTTCGATTAAGCACCGCTTTACTGGTAAGCCTTTAGCGAAGCTCCATAACCATTTTTTTTAAAACTTCTTTATCAATTTTAGCTTCACTTGGACTGGTCTGAGGAAGCTTCTCTTTATAGACAATAATAGACGGGATCATGTGATTTGGCAGATGCTTTTTAAGCTCAAACACAATCTCATTTTTAGGAACTTCTCTTAAGGCACTGTAAACCATGACAATATCTTCTTCTGTTTTCTCGTTTTCAATCGAAAAAACAGCACATTGATTAATCTGCGGAAGTTTATCGTGAACAACACTCTCAATTTCATAAGGGCTTATTCTAAAACCGCTTACTTTGATCATATCATCCTTGCGCGAAACAAAATAAAGATAGCCCTCTTCATCCCTATACACAAAATCACCGCTAGCAACGACGATCTCATCGGTTAGATCACCTTCTAAATTGACTACTTTATCTAAGATAGCAATACTTTTATAACGTTTTTGGGTATCTTCTTTCGATTTCCAATAACCTTTATAGATGTAGCCACCGCGGTGAATGAGCTCTCCAATCTCACGAGGTTTGCACTCCAAGCCTTGTTCATTAATGACATGAATTTCAACACCAGGGATTGGCTTACCAATCGAATTGGGACGAATTTTAAGTTGTGCAGGATCAAGATAGGTTGAACGAAACGCTTCGGTAAGCCCATGCATTGAGTAAAATTTCGCACTTGGGTAACGCTCTTCAATGTCAGCAATCATTTTAGGCGTAATTTTCCCACCTGACGAGGTGACAATGCGCACATTGGCTAAAAGCTTGGCATTTGGAATACGTTTGGGATCACTCTCAAACATCTGTGTAATGTGTGGAGGCATAAGTGGAAGAACGGTGACACCATCGTTAATAAGATGGTTGAAAAAATCTGCTGGAAGCACTAGCGAATGTAATGCAAGCGTTGCATGATTGTAAATAGAACAGAAAAGTTGGTTAAGCCCATAATCTAAAATAAAAGGAAGCGTCCCAGAGATAACATCACTCTCTTTCAGTTCAAGGTAGTTTGAAGCGACTCTAGCACTATCGATGAGATTGCGGTGCGTGATGACAATACCTCTTGGGAAACCTGTCAATCCAAAACTATAGGTAATCGCTGCATTTTTATAATCACCAATGTTACATGTAAAGGCATCGCTACAACATTTATAGATCTCTTCAAACGAGACGATGTCACGCTCGCTCGCTTCATACGTGATAATTTTGCCGCTAAATTTGATCTCATCAATGCTTTTGATTTTTGATTTATCGGTCATGATACATGCAATTCCACAATCATTGATAATATGTTCTACCTGCTCAGGTTTAAGAAGGCGTGAAATAGGCACAAAAATATGCTCGGTTGAAAGAAGTGCCAAAATAGCGATAATCTGCTCACTACTTTTATGTGAATAAATTCCGATGCGCGAACCACTTGGGAGGGCAAGTTCACTCAGATAGCGCGCGATTTGATTGACTTTACGAAACAAATCAGAATAAGTTAGTTTTTTAGCGCCATCAATCACTGCGACTTTATCAGGACATGTCACAGCCGCTTTTTCAATGATCGCACGAATACAGTTTATAGACATTTTGGCTCCTTTGATTCATTATTTTCCATTCCTAACGTCCAGATTGCGTAGTCGTAATCCATAACAATATTAGGAGTTGCATGTAAATTCATTACTTTTTTATAGAAGAATTGCATAATCATTTCAACCTCTTCGTAAGAAAGCACTTTGGTAATACCGCCTGTTAATACAATGGTATTGAGCAGGTCTAGATGCAATGTTACATACAAAGGGTTGAGTCTTGAAACTTTATAAAGTACCAAAAAGATGGAAAGTTGCATCAAAATGCGTAAAGCTTTTTCGCTCTCCTCTTCTAAAATATTCTCTGTCACATTCAGATACGATAATAACTCATAGACAAACTCATTGTTTTTAGCCGCAAAAATAAGCGTTTCGCGAGACTTAAAAACACCCAGCTTTTTAAAGACTAAGCGGTCATATCCGCTTTCACTCACAATGTTATCGCGCACCAAATCACGACTGTAATGAATATCCGTCGTAGCCCCACCAATGTCCACAACAATGAACGGATTAACCACTTCAAAATTCGCATCAATAAGTGGTAAAGAGCGATTAACGATATACGGTGTTGAGTAGATTTGATTCGCTGTGATTTCGTAAAGATGCTTGATATCTTCTTTACCCACGATATCTGCTTGGTAAAGGTTTGTAAGGTACTCTTTAAGCTCGCCACCGTTTACATGTAATTTCTCAGTAATGATATTTCCAAGCACTTTAAGTTCTGGAATTTGCGCACTTAAAAAGGAGACGTCTTGTTTGGTTCCCACATAAACAATATTGCTGTACTGAACGTTTTTGAGGTAGTAAAACAGTTTTTCATCAAACACCTTGCCAATGCCATCAATTCCACCTACGATAATAACTACATCGACCAGCTCGCTAGGCGCTCTACTCTCCTCGATCTTACTGTACAAAATCGTATCGATAATGTTAATACCTGAATTAAACGCAATGTTTTTAGCAAATTTCAAACTAAAGGAGTTGGTAAGCCCGATGATAAGCGTACTCAAACCACCATTGGCGGAAGAGCAGATAAAAATATCCTCTTTTTTATAGTTTGCAAAAATGTTGCCACACTTGGTGATCAAATCATCGTAAATATCTTTTTTAAAATCCCTAAAATACTGACTGATACCGCTTGTCTGGCAGACTTTAAAGTAGGTACTTCCTACATCGATGAGCAGTTTACTCATAGCATCGCCCCTATGTCGTGAATAATTTTATTGATTACCTCTGTTTTGCTCTCAGGTAAATTGACCTTTGATTTTTCATAGGCAAAACAACGATCGGGTAGTGGGAGTTTTCCTTTTTCAATAATGCGGATATTGCCAGAATCATCGCGAATCGTGATGACTTCATTGTTATTGATGATATGTGGTGAAAAAGGAACGTCAATCAAGCCGCTTTTAATGGTGTTGAACACTTTACGCCATAAGGTATCGGCAGGGTCATTAAAGACCGCGTCCATAATGGCACGAACTTCCAGCTCCAAGTTCTCCTCTTCCTCAGCATCATGCACAACAGGCAGACCCTTGAGGGTGCGAAGTGTGTATTTGGTATTGGCAACCGATTGGGCATTGCACTGCATGGTAGGAATACCAAAAGCTTCATCACGCGTTTTGATGATGATTTTATCGGCTCTTACCATCGCAGCAATGACGGTATTGGTATTAATCAGTGAATCAGAAAGATTTTTATCGCGTGGAAATGCACCCATCCATTGGTGGTAAACAAGGTTGATGATAGCGTCCTCTCCACCAAACATATCCGCATATTCGCGTGCCAGCTTTTTAAGAACATTAGAAGTAACAATATCTTGCATCATCGAGCCATTTTGAGAAAAACTGACCGAAAAAGACTTTACACCCTCTTCAATGGAAAGAAGCATCTCGATAAGCTGAATGACGATAACGATGCATGGAGGAACGAGTGTCGCTGTGAGTGGTCCAAAAGACTCACGGTTGATCGGTTCATTGAGCGTTGAGTACTTCGCACAGACTTTATCGACGTATTTCCAGTATAAAAAGGCTTTATCAAGCGGAAAATTTTTTGAGTAAGGGAGCATATACGTAATCGGCCCACCTTCAATTTCAAAAATACCTGAAGCGAGTGCCGTCTCCACCAAAAGCCTCGCATCAGGTGTGCCGTGGCGAAGACTGACAGGTTTATTAAAATGCGTCATCATCTTTCGGGTTGTACGGTAGCCGTGATTGACCAGCGGATAACCGTTGAGCATATCCATCTCGTTCTCTTCGGAGAGGGTGAGCATCTTTTTTGCCATCGCGTAGTCATTGAGTCTTGTGTTACTATCGATGGTGAGAGGTAGAACATCAATGTCCGCTTTCATAAACTCTTCATAGAGTTCAAACATCTTTTTATAGGTCGGAAAACCGCCACGAGGTTGAACAAGAAGTCTGTCGCGTTTTTTAAAATGATGGGAGATAAACATCTCTTTATTCGCATTGCGTATAAAATCTTCAATCTCATCAAAATCAAAACTATCGGCGTATTCATTGCGGGTGATGACATCACGCTCTTTTTGGAGTAAACTCATGCTCGCTCCTTTACAAAACGCTCAATTTCATCAAGTCCTGTGTTAAGATCGATTTGATGAAAGACAAGGTCAAACCCATATGATTTATATTTTGGTACAATATCGCTTTGCGCCGCTTCGCCTACTGCAAGATTGCCACCGATCACAAAAACAACATCTCTAAGATCATATTCGGAGCGTAAAAATTGTAAGTCTCGGCACCAGCCTTCCGCTTCACCGTTAAGGGAAGAGATAAGCAGTATGTCTGCATCTGTTTCGACGACAGCGTCAATAAACTCCTCCAATGAAGTATTAACGCCTAGGTTAAATACTTCAAAACCTCTAGCTTGTAATGATATATCAATAAGTCTGTTAGCGACTACATGAATGTCATTACCCACGACACCTGTGACTACTTTCATGGACTGACCTAAAATTTGAATGATTTTGCATTCTATCTTAACGTTATTAAAGGTATAATTAACACAAATTTTCTGAAGTGGATTCATGTCAAAAAAAGCCTTTTTGTTCCTTATATTTCTCATTTTGAGTTTTCAGAGCATGTTAATTGCGTGTGGTGGAAGCTGTTTGGAGTGCCATTCGAAACTTCAACCTTACATCAATGACCAAAATCATATTATTTTAAATGAGTGTATTACCTGTCATAATAAACCATCCGAGCAAGGGCAATGTGGTAAAGACTGCTTTGATTGCCATTCACGTGAAAAAGTCTATGCACAAAAAGATGTCATAGCGCATCAAGAGCTTAAGATTTGTGGAACATGCCATAAAGAAAAAGTTGATTTTACCATTCCAAAACGTTCCGTAATTTCCAATCAAAACAATTTAATTCAACTCTTCAAATAAACTAGGAGCAACAATGAAATTTTATACCGCTGACCTTTGTGACAAATACCCAGAGCACGTTCATGTGTTAGATCCCATTATGAAATCGTACGGTGGAGCTAAACGTGTTATGGGACAAATCGTTACCATTAAATTACCAGGCCACAATAAAACTTTGGTCGAACTGCTTAAAAGCGAAGGTGCAGGTCAAATCGCTGTCGTTGATGTCGATGCCAAATACACCGCAGTTGTAGGTGATAATCTGATGAAATTTGCTTATGAGAACAACTGGGCAGGGATTGTCATCAATGGTTATGTACGTGACACCAAAAATACCAAAGAGATCGATGTGGGGCTTTTTGCGCTCGGAACATGCCCTAAAAAAACGATGGAGCTTGCTGAAGGCTCATTGCATGACACTGTTAGTTTTGGTGGAATAACCTTTAACAAAGGGGACTATCTCTATGCCGATAGAGATGGCATTATTGTAAGTCACATACCTTTGGAGGTGTAACCAAACACTTTTGCATGATCTTCTTCCAGTCCACATCAAAGTGTTTATCTATATACGCTTTGGTGTGTGGCACACGGCACGCTGAGCAATCTAAATGCGCCACATTTTCATAGACAAACACCCCACTCTTTTTAGAACCAATCGAACATTCACTTTTACATGTAACGCCCTCTTCTACCCTTAGCCCTTCATCGTTAAAGCGAAAATAAGGACACGCACACAAATAACAATTAAGAGCCTTCATGTCATGGCACTTTTGTTTGTTAGCATACAACAGACAAAAATCAGGTTCTTTCTCCACCATATTTTCAAAAAGAAAATAATCAATGATCTTCTCTTTTGTATAGTTTTGAGCACTCAATTTTTGAACAATGAGACGATGTTTGTTAGCATGTGTTTCAAACCACTCCAAATAGCTCATAAAATTTGCATTTCCTTTCAAAAATTGGCATCGAACGTGAAGATTTTATTGTAAAATTCGCTCAAAGGAATGATATGAAAAAGTTTTTGATTATTTTAGCACTAATTTCGAGACTCGTTGCTGATGATGCAAATGATTTAGACGAAATTAAAGAAGAAGACATCCCAAAAATTCTCTCCATTATCAAAGATGGTACCAAAGAGCATTTACCCATGATGTTGGATGATTATACAACACTTGTGGATATTGTCAGTGTGCAAAATGCCATCGAATACCGTAACCGTATTAATTCCGCCAATGAACATGTCAAAACAATTCTCAAAGCCGATAAAGGCACGCTCATTAAAACAACCTTTGAAAACAACAAAAGTTACCTCTGTAACGACTATGAAACACGCTCACTCCTTAGAAAAGGTGCTGTGTTTATCTATGTTTTCTATGATCTTAACAATCTTGAGCTTTTCAAATTTTCTATTCAAAATAAAGATTGTCAATAAAATTTCTGGCATGTAGTTTAACATGCCAGAAATATCAGATTTTTTACTGTTTATTAATAACTATCTCACCATTCTTCGCATCAATCAAGATATTTTCACCCTCATGCAATTTCTCTTCTAAAATGAGTTCCGCTAGTTTATCTTCGACAAGTTCATACAACGCACGTTTGAGTGGACGAGCACCATAAACAGGGTCAAAGCCAGCCTCTGCTATCAGGGCTTTTGCCGCAACGCTAAGCTCTGCTTTGATCTCTTTATTGGCCAGTTTGGTTTCGATGTCTTTGAACATAATGCTCACAATCTCACGTAAACCATCTTCGGTGAGTGGATTAAAGATGATAATGTCATCAAGACGGTTCAAAAATTCAGGTTTAAAGTAAGCTCTTAGCTCTTTCATAACCTCTTCTTCGCGTCTTTCGCCTTCAAATTCCATGATTTTCGCACTTGCAATATTCGATGTAAGGATAATAATAGTGTTTTTAAAATCAATCGTAACACCTTTATTGTCCGTCAAACGCCCTTCATCAAGTACTTGAAGTAGAATGTTAAAGACATCAGGATGCGCTTTTTCGATCTCATCAAAGAGTACAACACTGTACGGTTTTCTTCTAACCGCTTCGGTGAGTTGTCCACCCTCATCGTACCCCACATAACCTGGAGGGGCTCCAACTAAACGACTGACGGAATGTTTTTCCATGTATTCGCTCATATCAAAACGAATAAGCGCTTTGGTGGTATCAAACAAGAAATTAGCAAGCGCTTTAGCACTTTGTGTTTTACCAACACCCGTTGGACCTAAGAAGAGAAAACTACCAATCGGTTTATTTTGCTCACTTAGCCCTGCTTTATTACGCTTAATAGCTCTACCTATCGCTTTAATGGCAGCATCTTGACCTACGACCTCTTTTCTTAGATGATCCTCTACTGCTAACACTTTGGCTTTTTCGCCTTGTAGCATTTTATTGACAGGGATTCCTGTCCACTTGCTCACGATGGTTGCGATCATCTCTTCATCAACACTGTTTTTCAAAAGTGTTCCATTCTCAACCATTTTTTCCCAGCGAACTTTGAGTTCTTCTTCTTGTTTGACGAGTTCTGGAAGTTTACCGTATTCAATTTCAGCCGCTTTATTAAACTCACTGTTTTTCTTTGCACTCTCAGCCTCTCTACGAAGGGCTTCTGCTTTTGTTTTGATGGATGCGATGTCATTAAAAACACTTTTTTCGGTTTCAAATTGAACTTCCAATGAGTGCATTTTCTCTTTTGCATCTCCCAACTCTTTTTCAATGGCTTTTAGACGCTCATCATTCTTTTTATTTTTCTCCATCAAAAGTGCTTCTTTTTCAACCATCAGGGTGCTAATCGCACGTTTGATGCGGCTAAGATCTGTTGGTTCACTTTCAATTTGCATTTTAAGCTCTGCTGCTGCTTCATCAATGAGGTCAATCGCTTTATCAGGTAAGAAACGATCACTAATATAACGAGAGCTCAATTTTGCAGCAGCGATTAAAGCGGAGTCTTGAATGCTCACGTTATGATGTGCTTCAAGATGCTCTTTGATACCACGCAAAATTTGTAAAGCTTCATTGATGCTTGGCTCATTGACGGTTACAGGTTGGAAACGACGTTGCAATGCTGCATCTTTTTCAAAATATTTTCGGTACTCTTTTAACGTTGTCGCACCAATGGTGTGAAGCTCTCCACGTGCAAGGGCTGGTTTTAGGATATTAGCCGCATCCATACTTCCTTCACTTGCTCCCGCACCTACAATGGTATGAATTTCGTCTATAAAGAGAATGATATTGCCACTTTTTTTGACTTCATCAATGACCGCTTTAAGTCTGTCTTCAAACTCACCACGGTACTTTGCACCTGCAATGAGTGCGCTCATATCGAGGGCAACAACACTTTTATTTTGAAGACTAAGGGGTACATCGTTATGCGCGATTCTAAGTGCTAAACCTTCAGCAATAGCCGTTTTACCTGTTCCTGGCTCACCGATCAAGATAGGATTATTTTTAGTCTTTCGGATCAAAATTTGCATCATACGCTGAATCTCTTCATCACGCCCAATAACAGGGTCAAGTTTGCCATCACTTGCTAATTTGGTTAAATTAATACCGTACTTTTCAAGTGATTCAAGGTTTTCATCGGCACTTTGTTTGTCAATCTTTTTACCACCTCGAAGCGCTTCAAGGTTTTTCTTAAATTGTAAAAGATCAAGGTATTTACCCAGAATTTTTTTCAGCGGATCACTATCAATATTGGCAAGTAACCATGTATCTACGGAAAGGTAACTATCGCCTTTTTGTTTCATCAGCCCTTCTGCTTTTTGCAAGGACTCTACAAGAGCGCGTGAAATAGAGATATTTTCCTTAGTGACATGAGACGCTGTTGGTAATTTTTGGACTTCACTTTTAATTTCAAGTTCTATCGCACTCTTATCAATATTCATTTTATTAAAGACTTGATTGAGGATAGAAGCCGAATTGGTAATAAGTCCCCATGTTACATGCAAAGGTGTCGCTTCAGAATTTTTAGAATGCAGTGCAAGGCTAATAGCACTCTCTATTGCTTCTCGCATTTGGTTGGTCAATTGCTCAAAAAGTGAGTTCATTGCAGCTCCTTAATAATTTTTCTATAATTTTACAACTTTAGTCTATTGATGTCAAGTTTATTTAGCAATACAGCATTACTTTTATTAAATTATCGCTATCACATTAAGCCTAAAATAGATTAAAATTTTCGTAATACACTTGGTGCTTTCATAGAAAATTTAGGGAAACTCCACTATAATCATCCTCCAAAGAATACGCATATCTTGCGAGGAGCATACACACGCTATGAAACATTTACCATTTGCTACTGTTGGCTTTATAGCCACGTTTTTAGGTATTACTACCTTTTTCTCTTCAACCCTCTTTGCGGCAGATAATGCTGAAGGAGAAAAGAGTCGTCTTGCTTCTTTGGCAAAATTTACACGAGTTTTGGCAACCATTGAAAAATATTATGTTGATGACATCAAAATTGATGACATGTACCTTGATGAGAAGCATTTTAAAGATCTTAAAATCCAAACCGATGGTGAGTTTGGTGGGCTTGGCATTACGGTAGGTCAAAAAGATGGTGCACTCACTGTTATTGCACCTATGGAAGGAACGCCTGCGGATAAAGCAGGAGTTAAAGCTAGTGACATTATTCTTAAAATCAACAAACAATCAACCCTTAACATGACGATTGATGAAGCGGTCAACTTGATGCGTGGAAAGCCTGGTACAGGCATTGAACTTACTCTGGTTCGTGAAGGTGAGACAAAACCTCTTACGATTTCAATCGTACGTGACATCATCAAAATCGAATCTGTTTATTCGAAGATGATCGAAAATGAAAATATCCTTTATGTACGTGTCGTCAACTTTGACAAAAATATCGTTGGCGATGTCCAAGAAGCTATTGGTAAACATAAAAATGCCAAAGGTATTGTACTTGACCTTAGAAATAACCCTGGTGGACTCTTAAATCAGGCTGTTGGATTGGTTGACATCTTTATTGATGATGGCATTATTGTCTCTCAAAAAGGACGTGTGGAGTCTGAAAATGCTGAATACAAAGCGAGTAAGTCAGGAACCAATACAAAACTACCTCTTGTTGTTTTGGTCAACGGAGGAAGTGCGAGTGCGAGTGAAATCGTCAGTGGTGCATTGCAAGATCATAAACGTGCCATTATCATTGGTGAAAAAACCTTTGGAAAAGGTAGTGTTCAAGCAGTCCTCCCTGTAGTTGATAATGAAGCCATTCGCTTAACGATTGCACGTTATTACCTACCAAGTGGACGCACTATCCAAGCTGAAGGCGTTACCCCTGATATTACCGTTTATCCAGGTGATGTCCCACATAAAAATAATGATCAATCCCTTAAAGAGAAAGATCTTAAAAAGCATTTAGAAGGTGAGCTAAAAAAAGTAGATGACAATAAAACAGACGTAAAAGAGACAAAAGCAAAAACAAAAACAAAAGAGACAACAAAAGCCGATAAAGAGATCGTAAGTCAAGAAAATCTATTTAAAGACTTACAGTTAAAAAGTGCTGTTGATGCAATCAAAGTACTCGCTATTAAAAAATAATTCCTGAGGAGAGAGACGTGAATAAAGGTGCATTGTTATACGAAGGTAAAGGTAAAAAACTTTTTTTAACAGAGGATGAAAATCTTTTAGTTTCAGAATTTAAAGATGACTTAACAGCATTTAACGCTGAGAAAAAAGGTAATGAAGCAGGTAAAGGTGCACTCAACTGTAAAATCAGTACACAACTTTTTCATCTTCTTGAGAAACATGGTATTCAAACGCACTTAGTGAAAACACTTGATGACACACACCAATTGATCAAAAAAGTAAAAATCATCCCTATTGAAGTAGTTGTTAGAAACATTGCAACAGGTTCTTTAGCAAAACGCCTTGGTATTAAAGATGGTACTGTACTTCCATTTACACTCGTTGAGTTTTATTACAAAGACGATGCACTGGGCGATCCTATCATCAATGATGAGCACTGCTTACTTCTCAACCTTGTAAAAAGTGAGTCTGACCTTGAAGAGCTTAAACGCCTTGGTCGTGAAATCAATGTGATTATGAAAAGCTTTTTTGCAGAACGTAAACTCAAATTGGTTGACTTCAAAGTTGAATTTGGTGTCGATACCGAAGGAAATATTCTTCTCTCTGATGAAATCAGTCCTGATAGCTGCCGTTTTTGGGATATGGACACCAATGAAAAACTTGATAAAGACAGATTTAGACAAGGCTTAGGTGATGTTAAAGTTGCCTATGAAGAAGTCTTAAAACGTATTCTAGCTCATTAAAATCAAAGGAAAATATAAACGATGAAAGTTATTGTCAATATTCAGCTCAAAAATGGCGTTTTAGATCCACAAGGAAAAGCGGTTCATCACGCACTTGCTTCTTTAAAATTTAACGAAGTCAATGAAGTACGTATTGGAAAGCAAATTATTCTTGACATTGCTGAGAGCGATAAAGCAAAAGCACAAGAGAGAGTTACCATCATGTGTGATGAACTTTTAGCCAATACTGTTATTGAAGACTATTCGATTGAGTTTCCAACATGCTAGTAGCAGTAGCTGTATTTCCAGGAACAAACTGTGAAATCGACACTAAGTATGCTTTTGAAAAACTAGGACAAGAGGTTGTTCTCGTTTTTCATAAAGAAGAAAAGTTACCAGAAGGTACTGATTTAGTGGTACTTCCTGGTGGTTTTAGTTATGGTGATTACCTAAGAAGTGCTGCTATTGCTAAATTTTCTCCTATTATGAAAGCCGTTATTGAGTTTGCAAACAAGGGTGGAAAAGTGCTTGGTATCTGTAATGGTTTCCAAATGCTCGTTGAAGCACGGCTTTTACCAGGGGCTATGAAGCGCAATGAAAACGTTCATTTTATCTCTCAGTTTCATCACCTTAAAGTGATTAACAATGATAATACTTTTTTACAAAAATGTTTCATTGGTGAGCTTTTAAATGTTCCTATTGCACACGGTGAAGGAAGTTACTACATCGATGATGCTGGTTTGAAAGAGCTTTATGCAAACAAACAAGTCTTGCTAACCTACTGCGATGAAAAAGGAAATGTTAAAAACCCTAATGGTTCTGTTGATTCGATCGCGGGTATTTGCAATAAAGAAAAAAATGTCTTTGGACTTATGCCTCACCCTGAGCGTGCCATTGAGAAAATTTTGGGCTCTGATGATGGCGTGAAAATGCTTGAGGGTTTTATAAACTAACGTGATGAAGCAATTTTTCACACTCCTTCTACTCTCTTTAGCCCTTTTAGTACCTGCTTTTGCGGCTGAAGAGAGTGCGTTTTTAGGGCACTCAAAATCTCTTTTTCTCTCTGTTGAAGAAACCCCTTCTAAAGTTTATGTAGGACAAGTTTTTTCAATTAAACTTAAAGCCATTGTTGCCAACGATAAAATTGATGGTCTTGGAAATACTTTTTCAAGTGCTACAGGTGTAGATGTTCTTAACCCCCAAAATCCTTGGGAACGTTCACGAGACAATACGTATTACAACACATTTTATTTTAAGATCAATTCAAAAACAGCTGTGATGCCACGTTTAAGCGTTTCATTGGTAGAGCGCCAAGAAGCATTGGAAAGTGAAATTATAACACTCAATACGCCTCAGCTGATTCAACTTAAAGCTGATCCTTTTTTTAGCAATGTTATAGCACAAAGCCTTACGATTAACAAACATAAAACAACAACGTTTGATGCTAAAAATGTTATTATTGTCTTAGAGATAGAAGCAACCGCTGCGAACTTAAAAGACTTCAAACTCAGTGGTATTGCTAAAAGTGGTATAGATTCCTTCTCAGATAATGGTACAAGTCAAAAGATTTACTATTATGCCATTTTGCCGAACTATCAAAAAAGCTTCGATTTTACCTATTTTGACCTTGGAAGTAATAAATTTAATAAAATTACACTTCCGATGAGCATTGAAAGTGACGAAGTTAGTACTCAATTAGGACTCAACCCAAAAGAGAGTATTTTTGAGTTTTATAAAACTGTTGGGTATGGTATACTCTCTTTTATCTTTTTTATTATTCTCCTTAAACGCCGTAAATGGTACTATTTTGTACTCTCATTGATCTTTTTGGCACTCTTCTTTTTAGACCAAAACCCGCTCAATAACGCTAAACTTAAAAGTAATAGCACTATTATGATCCTCCCAATGGAGCGTTCAACAGTTTTCTTTACCAGTGATAAAATCCTAGATATAGAAAAACTAGGCGAGCGAGATAATTACATTAAAATCTTACTTCCTGATGGAAAAATTGGATGGACAGACCGTGAAAATATTATCAAAAATTAGAGGAATTTACGTGATGATTGAATTTGTCATCACGGTACTGATTACTATTGTTTTGATGTATGCTTTTCGTAACCACACGCATTCAATTAGACGTACATGGGGACACTTACAAACCTTTCTTATGGGCTTTAGTATCAAACAAACAGGTGAAGCAAATCCTGCTACTACGCTTTTAGTGCTGAACCACCAAAGCCTTGTTGATATTGTTGCACTTGAAACAATTTATCCTAAAAACCTCTGTTGGATTGCCAAAAAAGAGATTGAAGATATTCCTCTTTTTGGGCATATCATCCCAGCGCCTCGTATGATTTCGATTGACCGTAAAGATAAGCGCTCCATTATCAAAATGATTAAAGAAGGTAAAGAGCGCGTTAGTGAAGGACGCGTCCTTGCCATGTTTCCCGAAGGTACGCGTGGACGTGGTGATAGACTTCTAAAATTCCAAAGTGGTGCAAAAATCTTAGCAGAAAAGCTTGATCTTATCGTCCAACCTGCTATCATCGTAGGAGCAAGACATATTCTTGATTCTAAAAGTCTTGATGCTCATGGTGGAGAGGTAAAAGTAATCTATCTTGACCCAATCAATCCAAAAGAAGATGAAGCGTGGTTTGAAAAAATGTACCATACAATGGAAGCAAGATTGGCTCTCGAATTAGCATCCAAACAATAACTTCCTAAAGCCACAAAAGTGGCTTTGAAATTCTCTCATTTTTGCTAAAATAACGCGATTTTTGGATTTGTCAAAGAACTTTTTTTGACATGAGCTTTTTGATAAATCCAAACTATACATACATTAAAGGATAGAACAATGTCAAAACATCAATTTCAAACCGAAGTCACTCAGCTTTTAGACCTGATGATTCACTCGCTCTACTCCAACAAAGAGATCTTTTTACGTGAACTTATCTCCAATGCTTCTGATGCACTTGATAAGTTAAATTATCTCACACTAACAGATGATAAATACAAATCACTCTCTTATGTTCCTCGCATTGACATCGCCATCAACAAAGAAGCTAAAACACTCACTCTTAGCGATAGTGGTATCGGTATGAATGAAGAAGATTTGGTTGAAAATCTAGGAACCATCGCTAAAAGTGGTACAAAATCATTTTTACAAAATCTCAGTGGTGATAAAAAGAAAGATTCAAGCCTTATTGGTCAATTTGGTGTTGGTTTTTACTCTGCTTTTATGGTTGCCAACAAAATCGAAGTGATTAGCCGCAAAGCTGGCGAAGAGAAAGCCTATATGTGGAGCAGTGAAGCAGGAGCTGAGTATGACATCGCAGAAGTAACCAAAGAGAGCCACGGGACGTCTATTACCCTTTACCTCAAAGACGATGAAGATGAATTTTTAGAGTTTTACCGTATTCAAAGTGTCATCAAAAAATACTCAAACCATATCCCTTTTCCTATTTTTATGGATAAAGAAGAGAAAGAATTTGACGATGAAGGCAAAGAAAAAAGTACAGAGATTAAAAATGTTCAAATCAACAAAGCAAGTGCACTCTGGACGGTAGCCAAAAGTCAAATCAAACCCGAAGAGTACAAAGACTTTTACCAACAAATTTCTCACGATAGCACCGATCCACTCCTTTGGAGCCATACAAAAGCGGAAGGTAAATACGAGTACACAACGCTTTTCTACATTCCATCAACGCCTCCAATGGACCTTTTCAGAATGGACTATAAACCCGGTGTTAAACTCTACGTTAAACGCGTGTTTATTACCGATGATGAGAAAGAACTTTTACCAACTTACCTTCGCTTTGTCAAAGGTATCATCGATGCGGAAGACCTACCTCTTAACGTCAGTCGCGAGATTTTACAGCAAAACAAAGTTTTAGAGACCATCAAAAAAGCCTCTGTTAAAAAAATCTTGAGCGAACTGAAATCTCTCAAAGAAAAAGAGAGCGACAAATACCTAGAGTTTTACAAAAACTTTGGACGTGTTGTTAAAGAGGGACTTTACAACGACTGGGAAAACAAAGAGGCACTTTTAGAGCTTGTTCTGTTCAAATCATCTAAACGTGATGGCTTAGTCAGTCTAAAAGAGTACAAAGAGGCTATGAAAGAAGATCAAAAAAGCATCTACTACATCACTGGAGAGAATGAGAAATTACTACGTAATTCACCACTGATTGAGCAATTTAAAGCCAAAGATATCGAAGTTTTACTTCTTGATGAAGAAGTGGATGCCATTGTCTTCCCAATGGTTGGAGAGTACGATAAAACACCAATTAAACCAGTGAATAACTCAGATATTGACGAAGAGATCAAAGAAGATAAAGCTAAAGTTGAAGAAGATGAAAAAACGTACAAAGAGATTTTGGTAAAAATGAAAGAGATACTCAAGGACGATGCGAAAGATGTCAAAATCTCTAGCCGTTTGAGTGACTCTCCTTCATGCCTTGTGTACGATAAAAACGATCCAGATTTCCAAATGCAACAGATGCTTAAACAGATGGGACAAGACAATCTGCCAGCCGTTAAACCAATCTTAGAGATCAATCCTGAGCATGAGATTTTCAAAAAACTCAGCGCCAAATCTGATCTTTTAGAACTTAACGACATCGCTTTCTTACTGCTTGACCAAGCTAAACTGCAAGAAGGTATGAAGATCGAAGATACCGCGGCATTCGCAAAACGCTTAAATCGTTTTATCGCCAAAGCGCTTTAAAAACACTCTTACATGTAAGGATTTTTCCTTACATGTCAAAAAGAACTCCACTTACCTTTCCAAGCTACATTAAACCTCCATTTTTATAAAATGTCATACATGGTAAAAATAGCGTAAAAGTTAAAAATTTAGCTCTGCCACCTGTTATTTGAAATATTTTATTAAATAAACCAACACTTTTTATGTTCATTTATTTTGGCATGTCAGGCTATTTTGAATATAATGTTCGTTGAATAAATAGTTATACACAATAAAAGGAGAAGTCAAAATGCAAAGTGTTAAATATTTAATTGTTATTTTATTTATAGCAATAAGTTTTAGTGGCTGTGCAAAAAAATCAATCAATATAGATGTATCTGACTCAAAATATCAAGTCAAAGAACAAGTAAAAATAGATATTAAAAAGATAAATATAGAAAATTTATCAAATAATGGCGAAATGAAAAATACTATTTTAGGTTCAGATAGTATTATTCCTATTGTACCAGAAACTCCAACGAAAAAAACAGTTGAAGATGATATAAAAGATTATTTCCTTACAATGGAAATGCTTAAATCATCAAATAGAGTATTAAAGATTATAGTAAAGGAAGCTGATTCATATTGGACATTTAGTGATGTACAAAAAATACCAATTGTTGGTTTATTTGCAGTAGGAGAAAAAGTTACTTATGGCTTAAATCTAAAGATTTTGTTTGAAGTAGAAGAAGATGGCAAAGTAATCAAATCATATACTTTTAATGATACTATTAAAATAAAAAATGGGAATGCAACGCAGGATGATATTATTGCAGGATACAAAAAATTAATTTCTCAGTATAGGGAAGTTTTTTTTAATGAAATTCATAACCAGTTTACAAAAAGATATTTATAGTGCATAACAAATCAGTGGAGCCAATAAGTTACCTTGCAGGTAATTTATTGGCTCATTTTAAACGTTAGACAAAAAGAGAGCTAAACTTTTAACTTTTTACATGTAACGTGTAATGCCCCTCACCGCCTCAGGGTACGCGTGAGCATACTTTGTAATACCAGCTCCAAAACTCTCCAACATATCTTTCGCGCGTATAAACAACGCTGTATCATCTTCGATTTTAGCTAATTCAAAAAGATTTTTAATCATCGTTGAAAGCGGACTTTTGTAGCTGTTATCTTCCAAAACGGCTTTGGCACGAAAGGCTTTATCGGAGAGGTACCAGATTTCTTCTTTGTAAAATTTATGCTCCGCCTCATGGCTTAGTTTCTTTGCCAATACTAGATAATGCATCTCTTTTGTATAGGCGTAAGCACGCAACACGCTTTCGATGACAAACGCATAATCTTCGAGTAATGCTTCCACTTTCAAACTGCCACATAAGACGATTTGATGGTACAAAACGCCGTTTACATGTAAAGTCTTTAGAAGAGAATCGAGCACGCTTTTCGCTTTCTCAATTTTACCCGCTTCAAAAAGTGCTGTGACCATCAAAGCATTCCACGATGTCAAAATCTTCGTGTCAATAAATGGATACGCGACCTTTTGACGCTCTTGTTTTAAAATAGCAATGGCTTCATCTAAACGGGAGGGCTTTTCATTACATGTAATCACAGGATTAGTGCTTTGGTGTTCAAAATTGCCAAATTTGGTGATGCCAAAATAGTCCATAACCTCTTTGACTTCGACTTGATTCAATCCTCCCTTTAAAAGAGCCTCTTTAGCTTGGATAAATCCAAAAACAAAGTATTTGCCCTCTTCTCCTTCACTATCCGCATCGCTGGCACTGAGGTAGAGTCCTTCTTTTAAAAACCGCTCATCCATCGCTTCAATGGTTTTATCGACGACCTCATTAAACAATGGTTTTTGCGTAAGCGCATAAAGTTTGGCATAAACTTCGATCAACTCTGCATTGGTATAAAGCATCTTTTCAAAATGAGGAATCACCCAAGATTCATCGACACTGTAACGGTAAAATCCACCCTCGATCTGATCGTTTATACCACCTTGAGCCATGGCAAAAAGAGCATCTTCGCTCATATAGAGTGCTTCAAGATTTTTGGTTTGCACATAAATATCTAGAAGTGCGTTCCATGTCGAAGCATGCGGGAATTTTGGGGCACTTCCCACACCTTTGGAGACATCATCGTAACTTGCTTTGACATTGCTCACAAATGCTTCGACGACTGCAACTTTATCAATGTGGCTCTTTTGCTCAAAACTACGCTCATAGTGCTTGATGGCAGCTTCAATACTCTCAGCGCTCTTTTGAACTTCTTCATATTCATCATCGAATTTTCCTTTGATGAAACTCGTGAGTTCTCGAAATCCCATGCGTCCCTGTGCACTCTGAGGTGGCAGGTACGTTCCAGCGAAAATAACCTGCTGGGAAGGCGTCATAATGATGCTCAGTGGCCAGCCACCGCTTCGTTTGGTGAGTAGATAATGCACGTCTTGGTAGTATTTGTCAAGATCAGGCATCTCTTCACGATCAACTTTTATGCTGACATACGAATCATTAAGCACTTTTGCACTAACTTCGTCCTCAAATGTCTCGCGCTCCATCACATGACACCAATGGCAGGTGCTGTACCCAATGGAGAGAAAGATCAACTTGTTTTCTTCTTTAGCTTTTAAAAGCGCCTTTTCACTCCACGCCATCCAGTTAACAGGATTGTGCGCATGTTGCAGAAGATACGGAGAATCCTCATAGATAAGTTCATTGGTATGCATCGTTTTGCCTATGGTTTGTAAGGCTCAGGTGTATAGCCTTTGGACATTAAGGATTTCATACCACCTTTGAGATTGACTACTTTGTAGCCTTGCTTCGATAAAAGTTCCGAAACAGCAGATGTTCGATTTCCTGTGCGGCAAATGAGCGCAAACTCTTTGTCTTTGCTGACATGTTTATCCAGTTCTTTTATGAATGTTTCTGCGTTGTATCGTCCTTGCTCATCAAAGAACGTAATAGGAATAGCATTTTCAACCAACCCTGTCTCTTTCCATTCGGGAAGTGTGCGAATATCGATGATTTTCATGCCACTTTTAACAATCTCTTCACTTGCATCCACATGGCGTAATTCGGCAAAAAGGAACGTTGAGAAAAGGGATATAAGTAGTAAAATTTTGGTCATGTAAAACTCCTCTCTTTTTAGGAGTTATTTTATCTCTTTTAAGTTAGTAGATGCTTTAAATCTTAATGTACCATTCCCGCTTCAACTAAAAAGGGTGAATGGGTATAGCTAATTTTTTTGATCTTGTCATATTTGGCATAGGAGAGAATCAACATATCTTTGGCTCTCGTGGTTGCTACGTAAAAAAGACGTCGCTCTTCTTCAAGGCTTCCACCTTTTTGCATCAGTTTACGGTTTGGAAAGCGCCCATCCATAAGGTCGATAACATAGACTTCTTTAAATTCAAGCCCTTTGCTCGCATGAATGCTGAGTAAATTGACACCCTCACCTTCGCTCATTTCATTACTTCCAAGTGTGAGCGCATTTAAAAAGCGTTCACTGGAAGCATATGAACTGGCTAGGTCTTTAAGCAGATGCCCTTTGCGAAAGATCCGTGCACGTGCTTCTGTTTTTAATTTTTCATCCACTGTTCCATCTTTTTTGATGGTACGTTTGACGGCCAATACTTCAGCGATGGCACTAAAGACTTCCGAGCTTAACACATGATTGATAAGGCTCTGGGGCGTTTTAATCCGTGTGGCGTGTTTCATGAACTTGTAAAACTGATGGAGAAATTTTGCACCATCAATGGTTAGTTTTGGATGTTTTAAGATAGGACTAGAGAGAAAAAGTTCTTCAAATCCTAAACTGTAAAAACGACTCACACTTCCAAGATCAATAATGTCATCAAAAAGCCCTAATTGATGGTTCTTAGCACGTTTTTTAAAAATATCTTCAACATCTTCTCTTGGATGAAAAAAGCCTTGGTAAATGTTGCCATCACCTAGTTTAAAAAGCCCATCAAACAGCTCTTTCGAGAGAGAGCTCCCTACTCCTCTGGCATATTCAAAGGTATGGATAAACGCCATCATATCTTTAGGATTGACCACAACACCGACAAGATCGAGCATCGCTTTGACTTCAGCAGAGTCAAAGAAGCTAATGCCCCCTTTTCGTTTACAGGCAATTCCCTGCTCTCTGAGCGTAGCTTCGATACCATCGGCTGTCGAGTTATTGCGAAAAATAACAGCAATGTCAGCAGGCGCATGTGATGAGTGCTTAATCAGCGAAGAGATAGACTGATATTGTGAAAAAAGTTCATCATAGATCAACAATTTTGGCGCCTCAAAAGCACCATCGCGCGTTACTTCAAGCCTTTTTTCATAGAGCCTTGGATTTTTCTCAATCACACGGTTTGCTAACGAGAGAATTTTATGGGATGAGCGATAGTTTTTATTGAGCGTAAAAACATTGGCATTCGCATAACGTGTTGCAAAAGAGCCTATAATATCGATATTTGCACCATTAAATGCGTAAATACTCTGGTCATAATCTCCTACGCAAAAAAGTGATTTTGAACGAAATGAGTCTATGAGAGAGCCTTGCAACGTATTGGTATCTTGGTATTCATCGATGAGTACTTCATCAAAATTAATTTCATCGGTTGTTTTAAGTGTATCTCGCATGAGAATCAAAAGATCGTTAAAATCAACATAACCAAATTCACGTTTGAGTGCTTGAAATTCTTCAAAAATATCTTCATAAATGTCAAAAAAGAGTCCGTGTTCGCTGTCATTAGACTCAAGCCACTCGGTAAAGCTTTGCGTTACAGTGCTATTTTGATAGAGTGAAAAAATGTCGTAAAGATAGGCCGCACTATAGGCTTTTGCACCAGAATCAATATGATCAAATCTGCGCCTGTCGTGAATGCTTTTAAGTAAAATTTTGAGATCTTTGGGCTGTTTTAAAACAATATTTCGACCTAGCTTTTTCAAAAGTCGATAACTGACTGCATGAAAGGTACCCGATTCAATTTGGGAAGTGATATTTTTACCAAAGAAAACGCCAACACGTTCAAGCATCTCAGCGGCAGCTTTGTTGGTAAAGGTGAGCAGTAAAATACGAGAGGGTTGCACACCTTGATTTAAAAGATGCGCAATCCTTGCTACAATCGTCGAGGTTTTACCTGTTCCTGCACTGGCAATAATAAGATTATGTCCTGAGGGTGCAGTTGCAGCACTTTTTTGCTCAGCATTGAGTCGACTAAGAGGCATTGGGTTCCTAGAGTAAAAAAATTAGAGGGATACCAGTGACGTTTAACCAACTTACCATCTTTATTCTCATCGATGTAAACCTTCTTAGGATCATCATCTGAGAGCCATAACACGTAGTTCATTTCAGGCGTTGCAATCTCGATACGCTTGTCAACCACTTCGTAATTGCCTTTAGAGAGTTGCTCAAATACACGGGAGAGTACATGGTTCGTTCGTGGAAGTTTGAGCTCTTTGAGGTTAATATTATCATGCATAAATTGATAAATCAGCTTTTTTTGAAGCACCAACGTTGCAAAGTAAGAGCCACTCTCTCTATACTCTTTTGTGCTGATAAGGTTTTTTGCAACATTCCCTAGAGGATTGATCGAATCGACCCTAGCACACGCATCACCAATGGCAACGAGTATTTGCTCATTTTTATCATTTCTGATGAGAAAAGCTGCACCTTCATTACAGATTTTTTCAAAATTTTTCGCCTCATAATCTCTTAAAACATCGTTGTAAGAGTATGCGTACATCGTGCTACACAAAAGGCCCAATAATGTTAAAACAACTCTCATTCCTGTCCTTTGTAAAAGTTTAGTAGTTCTTGCGCTTCTTTAGAATTAATATAGCTTAAAAAAAGTTCCAAAGACCTTATAGCCTCCGCTCTATCGCCGAGGTAAAACTTTGCCTTAGCATAGAGTATCCACGGCTTTTCCGAGCGTGAGTTATGTTTGCTGGCCTCTTTTGCCCACGTAACAACTTCGCTATATGATTTTTGTTCAAAGTAAAAATGTGCTAAAGCATAAGCGTTATTAAAATTTTGTACAGCATTGTAATGTTTGAGTAACTGTTGTTCTTGGTTTAAAGAGCGTGCTGCTGCTTGTGTTTCATCCAATGGCAATTTGGCATCATTTTTATAAATATGCGGAGCTAAGAAAAGCGTCTCCTCTTCTATCGTTTCAGATGCATTGCTCTCTTCTTGCTCCGTTGTGACAGCAGTACTCTGGTTTTGCTCACTGACAAGTGTCTGAACTTGAACTGTTTGCACTGGAGGTATAGGAGCAATAACAAGAGGTGCTTGTGCGTTATGATGCATCCAATAATAACTCCCAAAGCCTACTAAAAACAAAGATGCAATGATAAATACAATACGAATAATCCGTGCTTTTTTGAGCTTTGCACAACGTTTTTCTAACTCTTCAAAACGTGCACTAGTCATGAATCAATCCTATATCAAGTGCTGCCATACTTAAGAGACAACTGTTCAGTTTGCGATACTTTGACAAGCCCTTTTTTTGGGCATAATCAAGTAATTTCATCAGTGTGTATAAAAACTTTTTAATCATCCTAAAATTGCCTTTGGCATACCGTGCAATTACTCTAGCCTCATTTTTAGAAAACATCAGAGCAATTTCACCATGTGTATGCCCCATAAAAAGTGTATGAATGTAGCGCAGTATCTCATTTTCTTCAAGATTGCCATACTCGATGACAAGCTTAGAACGCGTTTTAAACTGCTTTTTTGCAAGCAATGCCATCCCTTCATCTTTGTGCATAGCAAGGACAAATTGGAAGAGTTTGGTGTCACTTAAGATACGAAGAAATTCAAACTGTTCGTCATTTAAAAGCTGTGCTTCATCGATGAAAATAGTACACAATGTGCCTACATAAGCTTCAAAAAGCTCATCCATAAATTCGCCTTGAGTCTTACTTTTATCAAAAGGCATACCTCTGGCTTCATAAAGTTCTTTAAAAAGATCGCGTGGATCAAAAAAAGGATGTTCGATGAGTACACTTGTGGCATTTACAGATGCAGAGTAGTGCATCACACGCATAATGTGACTTTTGCCAACCCCTGGGTCACCAACGATAAAAATAAGGGGAATAGAAGGATCGCCAATGGCATCTTTAAGCTTATTGCGAGCTATCTCGGCACTGATGCTATCAAAATAAAACGAAGGATCAACCGTGTCTTTAAAAAACTCTTTGGCGGCTTCAAAATCTTTCATTCAGACTCTTTGTCAAGCGTTTGCTTGGATTTATCTTATTTTAGCATATTCTTGACAGATATGGGTATTGAAATAATGTGTTAAAAATTAACGGCATTCTCTTCAGGAATGAGTGAACGCTTTGGCAGAGGAGGTGCTAGATTGAGCTGTTGGGATTGTTGATGTTGTTGTTGCTTTGGAGCTGCATTTTGTTGTTGCTGTTGAAAAACACCCTCTTTTTTGATGGCTTCAACGATTTCTTGTGTGGTTGGGTTTGTTTTAACCGTCAATTCTTTAATATAGACTGTATCAATCACCAGAGCATGTGTTTTTTTAGCATAAGCAATTAAGGTCGCTTTTAAAAGCTCTTTACCTCGAGAGGTCACAAGATCTTCCGCAAAGTAGCTACCAATAACGATATTTAGAGCATCAACTACTTTATACTCATAAAGCTTAACTTCTTTACCTTCAAAAATCAAACCTACCGTTACTTCCACAGGCTTTTTATCAGACTTAGCAAAGACATTGGCTTTAAAATGCTCCAAGACCAACGTCTCTGCAAAAAGGCTTACATGTAAAAGTAAAAATGCTGTTAAAACGCGTCTCATTTGAGCCTTTATTAAACGGATGTATCCAGCACACTACCACCAAGTTCGGCAATACGTGCGTCCACTTTTTCGAGTGCTTTTTGCATCGTAGTATAACTAATTTCGGGTAATTTTCCACCCCAAAGCTGTTCAGCTTCCGCAAAGCCTTGAAGCATTCCCGAACGTCCTGCTTGGAGTTTTTCAAGATCATCCCCTGCACCATTCACCACAAAATCAGCGATACGCTCACTGGTTTGAGCAATGCCAAAAAAGCCATCTTCTGCAACCAATGCACTTGCTTCATCTTGGCTAAGATCACCAATAGGTTTACCTGTGTAACCAATGTCTGCAAGGCTAAAAGTGTCAGCTTGAGTACTAAAGGTTGTTCTAGACTCAGAAGAGACCTGTGTCATATACTCTGCAAGATAGCTGTTAACGATATCTTTACCCGTTAATTTTTTATCTTTAGCAGTAACTTCTTGATTGCTTTGTGAGTAGGATATCAAGCCTTTTGATTCATATGAAATTTCCAGATTCATGTTTGCCCCTTGTTTTGATCTAAATTCTTGACACACTTTTAAAGCAAAGCTTTAAAAATTACGTTAACACTAAGTTCTCTATGGCAGAGAGCTCACATACTCTTAGTGCTTTACTTTTCATGTTATCTAAATCGTCAAAATTCATCAAAAAGTGAATCGCTCTTAACCTCTTCTATTCTCAAAATATCTGATTTTTGGTAAAACTCCCCTACTTTGGGAGAAACTTGTACACAACGTGTCAAATGCTCAAAAAAGCGTTGATAGTGGTAGTCAAGCAAAAGCTGATTTGGGTAGCGGGCCCTTGAAATTGCTACGTAAAATTGGCTTTTTTCAAAGATGTTGTTGATGTTGCATACCAAAGAGTCGATGCTCATCCCTTGCGACTTATGAATGGTGATGGCATACGCCAGTTTGAGAGGGAACTGCTCAATGGAAACGAGAGGTTTTTCTTTGACTTCGCCTTCCATGACGACATTTTCGTGCAAGGTGTACTCTTGGCGTTCTACTTTAATAAGCTCGCCTGCTTTTTCCACAATCACCTCATTTTCATCAATCGCTTTGATGATACCTCGCTCGCCATTGTAGTATTTGCCCCATTTATTGGTGCAAAAAAGAACCTTCGCACCCACTTTTAAGGTCAAGTCTACAGGAATGGGAAGCGCATTTTTCCACCCCTCGATTTTGTTTACATGTAAAGACTGCTCATGCACTTTCTCTTTGGCTTTGAGCACGATGGGTTCACTCTCGATCTGCGCTAATTTTTGGATGTTCAGCATCTCCGCTTCTTTGTTTCTGCCAAACAAAACCGTTGGGTCATCGTCCCATACACCAACATTGGTACGCAGAGCTTCAAGGTATTCGAGTGTGTCGCTTTGCAATATACCCCGTCGTATCTTGCCAAGATGGGAAAAGAAAAGCGCGTCATGCGTACGCTTCGTGATGGTAAGCTCGACTACCACAGGTTCAAAGGCATTCCATGAACTGCTCTCAAACGCGTACTCAAAACCGCCCCACAAGCTATTTTCCTTGCCTTTTGAAACAGGAGGAAGCTGGAAAAAATCGCCTACAAAAAGCACACTTCCCTCAAAACCCGCATTGCGAAGACGGTAATAAATCATATCGAGCAGATCAGCCGAAACCATGCTAATCTCATCAATGACCAAAAGATCACAGCGTGTCAGCACTTTTTTGATCTCAACCAGTCTCGCTTTTGTGTATCGATCATGGCGGGTGAGTTCATCGAGATGATTGCAGATGCCAAAGGCAAAAAAACTGTGTAGGGTTTGACCGCCGACATTAACGGCACTGACCCCTGTACTTCCTAGAACAACGACTTGTTTACCAACTTTACGAAGATCACTGACAACTTCACCCACAAGATAACTCTTGCCAACTCCCGCACCACCCGTGAGGAGTACATTGTCCTTTTTTAAGATATCGATGAGTTTTTGTGCTAAGTGCAAAGAGGCTTCCTAAGTTGTTTTTGGTATTATAACATTAACGAAAGACAAGGCAGATTATGATTTCAATTCGACATATTTTTCTTTTTATGGGTACACTTTTTCTCTTAAGTGGTTGTGCTGTAAAAGAGCCTTCAACACAAGCTTCTGTTGCGGAAAAAATCGCTTCAAAAGAGATGTTGCTTTACCCTCAAAACGTAGACTTTTTGGCGCAAAACATTTCTCCACAAAATGTAGCACAAGAGGATTTTACGTACCGTTACTATTCGCCATGGTTTAGAACGCATGTGAGTACTAAAAAAGAAGATGCACTCTGGGCAAATAGATCGTATGGGCTTAAAAATCGCTACTATGGCGAGAATCTTCAACTGATTGCTGATGCAGAGATAGATGCTATCATCAACGAAACCAATGCCGAAGCCTACGGCACTATCAACGCTCATGCCATTATGATTCAAAATGCACAAATGCGCAATCTCCCAACGGAAAAACCTTTTTTCAAAAAGACAACACTGCCAGGGGAAGGTTATCCGTTTGACTACTTGCAGACTTCGCGCATTCATATCGCAGAGCCTTTAATTATCTCGCATTACAGCAAAGATGGTGCATGGGCATTTGTGGAAAGTTCCTTTGCTTCAGGATGGCTTCCAGTTGAGAGTTTTGTACTGGTGGGAGCTAAAGAGCGAATGGAGCTTATTAAGGCAACAAAAGTTGCTATCGTTAAGGACAATGTTCCCCTTTACAATGACAAACAACGCTTCGTAACCTACGCTAAAGTCGGAGCCATCATCCCTATAATGAGCGAAGATGATGACTTCTTTCATGCCTATATGTACATGAGAGATGCTTCATTTACTGCCCAAAGATTAGAACTGCGCATCCCCAAAAGTTTTGCACAGACCGTTCCTATAAGCTTTAACAAAGAAAATCTTAGCCAAATCGGTGACGCACTTTTGGGCGAAAAATACGGCTGGGGCGGTTTTCTTGCAAACCGTGACTGTTCTGCCATGACCCGCGATTTTCTCTCCCCTTTTGGCATTTGGATACCTAGAAACTCAGCCGCTCAAAAGAGTTTTGGCGAGTACGTGTCACTCAAAGATTTAACACCGAAGGAAAAAGAAGCGATGATACTCAAAAACGGTATAGCCTTTTTAAGCCTCATTTACCTCAAAGGGCACATCATGCTCTATGCAGGTGAATTTGAAGGTAAACCTCTTGTCATGCACAATGTCTGGGGTGTGAGGACTATGGAAGATGGTAAAGAAGGACGAAATATTATCGGAAAAGCGGTTATAACTGACCTTTATGTAGGAGCCAATCAACCCAATGTACCCGAACAAGGACTGCTCATCAACCGCGTTGAGGGCATCACCATCAAACCAGCCAACCCCAAAAGCAACAATCTTGTCCAAAAGTACCCCAGTGTTAAAGTCATCAAAGACAATACCGTCTTTTTTATGGATGGAAGCTCACTGCCGTATGATGATAAAAAAGTAAAAACATTTGACGAGAAACTCGAAAATGCAGATATCGAAGATATGTTTGCGCAAAAATACCATGCTTTTGCACCCATTACTGCCCCAGCGTTGAACGATGACCCAGGGCGTTTTCGCAATGACACATTTTTGAAAAAACTCTATGGCTCCAGTAAAAGCGAGATCGAAAAAAACCTCACTACGGTAAACTGGCTCCCAAGCCACGGTGGGGTAAAACTCAAATTTAACAAAAATGAAAATGCAAGCATACAACTGCAAAAAGTCTCTGATGAGCTAGACAAACTCCCTGAAGAGTTCATGAAGTACCTCAAAAAAGTCGATGGAACCTACTACTACCGCAAAATTGCTAAAACAGAACGCCTAAGTGCCCACAGTTACGGCATTGCTATAGACTTAGATACCAAATATTCACGCTACTGGCAGTGGGATAAAACCCACACCTTTCACAATGAATTTCCCAAAGAGATCATCGATATTTTTGAAAAACATGGCTTTATCTGGGGTGGCAGATGGTATCACTACGATACCATGCATTTTGAGTATCGACCTGAGTTGTTTGAGAGTATAGACTAAGATGGAAGCTCTGCTCATCATCGATATGCAAGTAGGTTCGTTTCAAACCACGCGTTTTGAAGCAGAAAAAGTCATCGAAAATATCAATCTTCTCTCAACATTTTTCCGAGAAAGAAATCAACCTGTTATTTTTGTGCAACACGATGGGACAAAAGAAAACTTTTTAGCTTATAGTAGCAATGAATGGCACATTTTGCCTTCTTTGACTCAAAAAGCAAATGACTACTACATTGAAAAAGAAGCCAATGACTGTTTTTATAAGACGGAATTAGAAGCTCTTTTAGAAAAATTGGACGTGCGAAAACTCTATATTTGCGGTTGTGCCACTGACTTTTGTGTCAATGCCACGGTTCATGGGGCATTGGTGAGAGATTATACGATTACGGTTATCAAAGATGGACACACAACAGCTGATCGTCCAACATTAAAAGCAGAGCAAATTATCAACTTTCACAACTGGCTATGGGAAAATTTAACACCGACACAAAGCTGTATAGAAGTCAAAAACACGCAGGAAATAGTTAAATAAGAGCTTTACATGTAAAGCTCTTATTTCGTAAATCCGCATGCCTTGATATCTTTGTCATCCTCTTTAACAATCGCTTGCGCGGCAATCACAGTTTGACCGTTAAACGTTACTGCTGGGTTTCCATGTAGCTTCCAACCGTTATTTAAAAACTCTGTAATTCTCGCACAAAACGTTGAATCATCGGGTCCTGTGATAAGTTTGTATTGCATTTTTTCTCCTTAACGTAAATATCCAACTATTTTACATCAAATTTTTGTTTAATCCTGCTCAATTTTTAAGAATTCATAGATGTAGATCAAGGTTTTTTACTTTTAAATAAGATAAAATGACTCTCATATAAAACAATTGAAAGGATTCAGATGACATTTACAGCAAAAATTGACAAAACAGCCCTCAAGGGCACACCTGTAAAATTGGAAGGTAATTTCCAAGAAGTAGGTAACTATGCGCCTATCGTGAAAGTTGTCACACCAGACTTACAAGAAAAAACCATTGGTGGCGAAGGTAATAAAGCACAACTCATCATCGCAGTACCTTCTTTAGATACACCTGTTTGCGACGCAGAAGCAAGACGTTTCAATCAAGAAGTTGCCAAACATGAAAACATCGATACAACGGTTATTTCAATGGATCTGCCTTTTTCAGCGGCAAAGTTTTGCAATGTGGCAGGCATCGAAAATCTTACCGTTGCAAGTGACTTTAGACATAAAGCCTTTGCACGTGCTTATGGTATGCTCATCAGTGATGGCGCATTAGAGGGCTTGTGTGCAAGAGCACTCTTTGTCATCAGCAAAGATGGTAAGCTCGTTTACAAACAGGTGGTTCCTGAGATTACGGAGGAGCCAAATTATGACGAAGCGCTAAATGCCGCTATCGATGCAGCCAATAGGGGGGCTAGTTGTTGTGGTTTTTGTCAGTAGTTTAACCCCACCAGAGCCTCCAAAAACGACGGCTCTTCAAAACCTCCAAGCACAACCACACCGCCTCTTTTTCTTTGCAGGAGTGGTGCAAGGCGTGCTTTTTGTTACCCTTTTAGGGCTTCATTATGCAGGACTGATCAGTCTCAATGCCAGTGTAGGACTTTACCACGCTTACGCGATGACGTTCATCGTCTTTACACAGTTTTTTGCAGGATTTTTGCTCACGACATTTCCACGTTATCTCTCTCGCCCTTCTCCTAAGCAAAGTGAGTATGTGCCGATTGCATGGCTAATGAACGGTGGTGGTCTGTTCTTTGTGATATTTTCTTTTATCTCAGAAGTTGCACTGATCGCACCTATGCTTGTCGTCTTGGCAGGCTATGCGAAACTCTGTTTGCTTTTACTTGATTTTCAAACCAAAAGTACAGTGACCAACAAAGCTGACACGACCTGGATGCTCAGAGCTTTTGCCCTTGGCGCCGTGGGTCAAGTACTTTTCATCGCTGATGCATTTGTACCAACCTATGCCATTGCACTTGGGGTGAGTTTTTACCTTTATTTGTTCTTTATTGTTCTCATTGTTTCACAAAAAATGATGCCTTTTTTCGCAGCCAATACGATCATCGGCTATACCATGAACAAAAGTAAACACTTTTTGCTCTTGGTTTTTATAGCACTCATCCTCAAAGTGGTTTTAGAGGCGTTAAGCATGAATGCGTTTGTAGCAGACAGTGCGCTCTTTGGCATCATTACCTATGAGCTTCTTAAATGGCGCCTACCTTTTAGAAAATCTCCTGCCATTTTATGGGTGCTTTTTCTCTCCATTTGGTGGGTTCCTGTTGGTTTTGGACTTTTTGTAGTACAAGATTTTAGTGCACTTTTGGGTCACACGATTTACTTGGAAAAATCACCGCTTCATGCTTTGGCATTGGGTTATTTTACAACCGTTCTTGTGGGTTTTGGAACAAGGGTAATCCTTGGACATTCAGGCAGAACGCCTAAAGCAGATGCTTATGCAGTGACGCTATTTGGGCTCATTCAAGCGATGGCGCTTATTCGTATTATTGCTGGTATTTTTCCACAGTTTGGGTACTTACACGCGGTACTTACGGTGGCAGTTCTGTGGATTGTTATCTTTGGGTTATGGTCTAAGCGGTATATTCATATCTTATTTGAGAAGTAACGCATTGTGTGAGCCCAAATAACAGGGCTCACCTCTTTACATTTAAAATTACGAAACGACTTCAAACCCCGCTTCATCAATCGCTTTTTCAAACACACTTACATCAATCGGAGCATCATATTCAATAACTGTTTGACCACTAGCAAGGTCAACATTGACACTCTTGACGCCTTTAATTCCCTCTAAAACGCCTTTGACGCTTTTGACGCATCCCCCACAACTCATCCCTTTAACCACCAATGTGATTGTTGCCATTGTTTATCCTTTTACTATAATTTTATTTCATTTTCCAACGTCTTAACAGCAATGAATTACTCACCACTGAGACCGAACTCATCGCCATTGCTCCCCCTGCGACAATTGGGTTTAACATACCCATAAACGCCAGTGGAATCGCTAGAATATTATACACAAAAGCCAAAAAGAGGTTCTGCTTAATTTTTGACATTGTAGCACGCGAGAGTGCTATGGCATTGACGACATAAAGTGGATCGTTTGCGATCAAGATCAGATCGGCACTCTCCACAGCAATATCCGAACCATTAGACATCGCAATCGCCACATCCGCGACGGCAAGGGCTGGTGCATCGTTGATGCCATCTCCCACCATGCAGACAAATTTTCCCTCATTTTTAAGTTTGCTAATCGCTTCCGCTTTGCCATCAGGTAACACTTCAGCAAAAAAATGTTTGATACCCAGCTCCAGAGCTACTTTTTGGGCGCAACGCTCATTATCTCCTGTGAGCATATACACTTCAATACCGTCACTTTGAAGCTTCTCAACCGCTACTTTTGCACTTTCACGAATAGTATCAGCAAGTGCGATATACCCGATGATCTCTTCTTTGGTGGCAAGGGCTACGATACTATTGCCCTCTTCCAAAAAGGCTTGAGCCTTATGTGAGGATTGCAGTGCTGTAAATTGCGTGATAAAAGCAGGTGAACCTGCAAAGTAAACCACACCATCAATCTCTCCTGAAACACCCAATCCTGAATAGTTCTGAAACGCTTGAACACTGTAACGCTTAGGCTCTGGAGCTGCCGCAATGATGGCTTTACCTAATGGGTGCTTAGAACCCTCTTCTAAGGCTGAAACCAAGGCTAAAAATGGCTCTTTTTTTAAGTCCTTTTTTTCGATTAAAACATCTACGACATGGGGATTGGCATAGGTCAATGTTCCTGTTTTATCAAACACCACAGCGGTGATCTTGCCAACATTTTCCAACACTTCTGCATTTTTGATGAGAATGCCCTCGCTCGCGCCCCTTCCAACACCCACCATAATCGCCGTTGGCGTTGCAAGACCAAGCGCACATGGACATGCGATAACCAGTACCGAAACCGCATTGATGATTGCCTCTTCAAAATTACCCCCAATAAACCACCACGCACCAAAAGTTATAACAGCAATACTTACAACGATAGGTACAAAAATGCCTGAGATGGTATCGGCAAGGCGTTGTATAGGCGCTTTTGAACCTTGTGCCTCTTCAATGAGTTTAACAATAGCACTCAAAAAGGTATCGGCTCCTACTTTCGTCGCTTGACACTTCAACATCCCATCGCCATTTTTCGTTGCTCCAACGATGACATCTCCCGCCGATTTAAGCACGGGTAAACTCTCACCTGTCATCATCGACTCATCAACCATGCTATTGCCTTCTACAACAATGCCATCAGTGGGGATGCTTTCCCCTGCTTTAACCACAAAAATATCATTGACTTTTAGCGCTTCGATGCTGATTTCTTCGATCTTGCCATTGCGCTCAACAAACGCTTTTTTAGGCTGTAAATGAAGCAATTTTGCAATCGCAAAACCCGTCTTTGCTTTAGCTCTTACCTCTAAAAGCTTGCCTAAAAGGACTAAAGTTATGACCGAAACAGAGGCTTCAAAGTAAAGATGCAATGGCAGATTAAAGAGCATCACGCATAGGCTTAAAAAGTACGCTGCACTTGTTCCAAGAACGACCAAAACATCCATGTTGGCACTACCGCTTTTAAGGCTTTTGAAAGCACCTACATAAAACTTTCGTCCACAGTAAAACTGAACAATCGTTGCGAGGGCTAACTGTATTAGAGACGAAAGATGAAGGTGAACATTGAAAAGCATTGCCACCATTTCGACTAAGAATGGTAGTGTGAACAGTGCTGAGAGAATAAACTCTTTTAAAAGCTTCTGGTACTCTTGCTCTTTCTCTAAGCTTTTTTGATTTTGATTGACCTTGGCAGATTCTGTCGCGCCAAAGCCTGTTTTTTCAATGCTTTGTATAATTTGGGGAAGATCAATGGCAGGGTTGTTTGAACTCACAAAGGCTTTTTCCGTGGCTAAATTAACATTGGCTGTGACGCCTTCAAGCTTACCAAGCACACGCTCGATGCGTGCTGAACATGCAGCACACGTCATGCCCTTGATGTCAAGCTCAAAATGCTTTTCGGACATTTTTTGTCTCCATTTTTTTTGACATTCTAACGCTTCGTTACTTGTGCCAAGATGAAACAAAAAATGTAAGACGATTTTTACCTATAAAGTCTTACGATGAGAGGTATTGTGTTATGTCAACTTCATCGATCTGTTCGGGATTTAGATACTTTTTAGCATACTCCATGTAGACACCACTTTTTAAGAAGAGCTCAAATAAATCCCCATCAATATGCTGATCTTTTTTCATAAAACTTAAGATTTTTATTGCTTCAGAGATTGTTTTAGCTTTTTTATACGGTCGATCATTGGCTGTTAACGCTTCAAAAATATCTGCAATAGCAATAATACGGGCAGGTAAAGAGATTTGCTCTTTACTCAGTCCTCTTGGATATCCTGTCCCTTTCATCGTCTCATGGTGTGCACAGGCATACTCAGGAACTTTTTTGAGGTTATCCATAAACGGCAGTTCTGAGAGCATACGAATGCTCATAATAATATGCTCGTTAATCTTATAACGCTCTTCATCATTAAGCGTTCCTTTGGCAATGCTCAAATTGTAAAGTTCACCCAAATTATTGTAGTAGTAAGGGATTTCCATTTTGATGCCAAGTTGCATATAAATTTTTTCATCTATCTCATGGGCTCGTTTTATCAGATGTTCGGGCTTGTCTTGCAGTAAGGTTTCTTGGCATGGTAATGGTTTAGCAACAATCTCTTGAAGACGTTTATTCTCAGCTTCACTCATGCCCAATCTATCGTCAAAATGGCGTGTCCATGTTATGGATGCTATCTGTTTAAGGCGCTCTATCTTTTGAGCATCCATAAACTCACCACCGATGTTGCATTCCGCTAAAAATGCAAAATCATCAAACAGTTTTGCCTCAGCCTCTGTACGTCTTTGGCGTAATAACTCTTTATCCTCTTTCCCTGCCAACAGTCCTTCTAGATAGGCTATCTGAGCATCCCTGAGTAGTACTTCAAAACGCGTGCGAATCTCATGAATACGGTTATGAATACTCTCTAATTTTGTTGCTTTATCGACGACATACTCAGGTGTTGTGACCTTACCACAGTCATGTAAAAGAGCGGCTATGCGAAATTCTCGCCACGCGTTTTCGTTTTTAAAATGAAACTTTTTAAAAACGCCCTCTTCACTTTTATTGGCTTCTTCTGCTAACATCGCAGCAAGTTCAGGAACTCTTTCACAATGCCCACCCGTATAAGGTGATTTTTCATCGATTGCACTTGCTATGAGTTTTATAAAAGACTCCATCAGGTTTTCTTGTGCTTTTTCATGCGTTTTGATGGAACGCGCCATTAAAACCATGGAATGGCTGAGGGCATAAAACTCTTTAATACGCGTCGTAATATGATGAACCGTGTCATATT
Organism: Pseudomonadota bacterium; assembly: GCA_017860615.1. Lineage (GTDB taxonomy): Bacteria > Campylobacterota > Campylobacteria > Campylobacterales > Sulfurospirillaceae > Sulfurospirillum. The sequence goes on from JAGDMU010000006.1 coordinate 128,203, forward strand.
GCTTCGCAGCAACACTGTCACTCATGTTTTTGAGTAGATCAACGGGGCGTATAATGATGTGCCTTAGGACAAACCATGTAACGAGAATAATCAAAGCCATGATGAGAAACGAAATCACAATAGTCTCAATAGCGATCTCATCAATCTCTTGTGTCACTTTTTTCTCTTCGAGATAGGTTCCAATATACCACTGTTTTCCAAAGTCAGCAGGGAACTCTGAAAAAGCAAAAAGATAGTTCTCGTTAGCGTCATTTTGAACTCGTCCACGCCTAGTTCCATTTAAAAATTGCTCATACGATGCTTTTATCTCCAAAGGAAGATGATCGACTTTCATCTTTGATGCTTTCAGAGGTAATGAACTTGCAATCACATCGCCATGAGAATTGACAATCACAATAGGTCCATCAATAACAATACTTTGTTCTTGAAGCAATTTTGTAATCGAAGCAATCGTAAAATCGATTCCTGCTACTTTGATTTTTTCACCCGCTTTGTTTATAAAAGGGTATGAAACGGTAATGCCTATCTCATTGGTTGAAGCAAAGGCATAAGGTTCGGACCAATAAAATTGCTCATTAAGGGATGCTCCTGCCTCCTTATACCATGTTCGATCTCTAGGATCATAGTCAGCTTCATTGTATTCAAGACGTGTTGTTCCAAATTGAGCATTTTTATAGGCCCATTCATCTACCCTAACTTTACCACGTGTGTCGATGGTACGCATTGCAAATTCTGGGGTACGTCTGGTTTGAAAAAAGTTTCCATAGCGATCAGCAATGTAGATACTTGCTATCTTCTTATCAGAGAGTAACATTTCCCACATCATTCGTGTATAGATCTCTTTATTCGCAAAAAGATCGTCATTTTCTTGGCTATGCACCAAAATTTTAAGGTGTGAAGAGGTTTTTTGTAATGAGATTTTGATGGTTTCGATGATGTTTTTACGCACTTCAGCATTACGCTTTTGAATCATGCTGTAAGAATTTTTGGAACTTTGAAGATAATTATGCCCAATGAGAGAAAAAGAGAGGAAGCCCGCCAAGCCAATAATCAAGGTGATGATACTGAAGGTAAATGTATATCTTTTGGTGTGTTTCATAGCTACTCTCCTAACATTGAGGCGTGTAACGATTGATACCTTAAAACAAAGAGATTGTAACACGATTTGACTAAATCATCAATACATTCTTTGAAAGATTATACTTCTGTTTTTTCCTCTAAAAGTGCTACTTCTTCGATGTCTGTGTTGAAATCTTGGTATTCCAATTTGGCATCTTTAAGATTTTTAGTCGCTTTAGCGCCTAAACGCTTCAAATTCTCTACACGACCCAGTATATTACCCGATCCTTCCGTGAGCTGTTTTTGAGCGTTTTCATAGCTGTTATTGAGGGTTTGAAGCTGGCTACCCACTTTTTTGAAACTCTCTGAAAAACCGACCATTTTGTCGTACATTTTTCCAGCTTCATCAAAGAGCTTTGATGCTAACGTACTCGACTGTTCACTTTGCCAGTAAAGATAAATGGTACGTAAGGAAACGGTTAACGTTGAAGGGTTAACAATGGCAATATGCTTGCGAAGCGCGTACTCATAAAGTTTTGGATCTTCATTGATTGCCACCGAAAAAGCACCTTCGATGGGAACAAACATAAACACATACTGGAGTGTGCCTTGTTTATAATGCGCATAGTCTTTGCTATCAAGGATATCAATATGTTCGCGAAATGCCTGCATCAAGGCTTTGGAAGCAATATGTTTTTCTTCTTCACTCTCCGCTCTGATAAATTCATCGTAACTGTTCAGTGAAACTTTCGAGTCGATGATAATCGTGCGATCTTGTGGGAGTTTAATGACGACATCGGGGCGCTTCGTTCGCCCTTCTTCATCTTTATAACTCTCTTGCGTTTCGTAATGTACACCCTTGATAAGTCCTGAGTACTCCAAAACGCTCTCCAAAATCATTTCACCCCAACTGCCTTGGCTCTGTTTTTTACCCTTCAGCGCTTTAGTGAGATTTTCAGCCTCTTTGGAGATGTTCATACCAGCCCTTGCGACCTGCTCGATCTCTTTGGAAAGCTCTGCAAATTTTTTCGTACTGTTTTCTTGGGAATTTTCAACACTCTTTTTAAAACCATCCAAATTTTCTTTGAAGGGCTTAAGCAGTGTTTCAAGCGATTTTATCGAAGTATCATCCAGTTTTTGAATCTTTTTTTCTAAGTGTTGCTCCATAATAGCATTCAGTTTAAGTTCAAGCTTTTTTCCTTGTTCTTCAAGGTCCAGTTTGAGTTTTTGGTTGCCCTCTTTTTGGGCATTTAGTTCTGCTTGGAGTTTCGCACTGTAGATGTTGAGTGTTAAATTATCAGAAGTTAACTGCTCATTTTTAGCTTTCAATTCATCTAATACAGAAGCTTTTTCTTTAAGTACTGCCTTAATCCATAATCCTAACACTATCATGGCAACACAAAATGTAATAAAAATAGCTAAGAGTAGCATCTCTTGTGGCATAAAAACTCCTAATGTATGCAAAAAATTATTCGATATAAATGGTGTCTAAAATCTGATTTTTGAAGCGAATATTTTCCAAATTTTGCTTTAAAACACGATTCTCTTCTTTAAGAATTGAGTACTCACCGTAAAGTTTGCTGATGTCACGGCTCATGTAGTAGATTTGATTTTTGATATAAATTTTAGGAAGAATCAGCAAAAAGGCAACAAACATCACCATATACACGAGCAATAAAAAACGAAAATCAAGATTTTTCTCGACCTTCTGCTCGGCATCGTACTGTTCTAAAAGTTCATTTTTATCGCCCATTACGCACTCTTTATCTCAAAAACTCTCAGTTTTGCACTGCGACTACGAGGATTTTTCTTGACTTCAGCATTGCTTGCCTCAATCGGCTTTTTACTGATGAGTTTGCCTAAACGGTGGTTATTACCACACATACAACGCATCACCGAAGGGGGACAAATACAGTTTTGCGACCAAAGTTTAAAGGTTTGCTTCACGATGCGATCTTCCAATGAATGAAACGAGATGATCCCTACGATGCAGTGCTCAAAATGAGCATTTTTAATGCTCTCTAAGAGCTCTGTGAGTACTCCTAGCTCATTATTAACCTCAATGCGAATGGCTTGAAAAAGAAGTGTTGAAGGGTGGATACTCTTTTTACCTCCCACTTTTTCAGCCAATTTAGAAAGCTCTTTGGCACTTTGCAGAGGCGCTTTGGTTCTGGCTTCACAGATAAGATGTGCCAATTTTTTATACTCGTGAATCTCGCCATATTCGCGTAAAATAAACTCTAACTCCTCTTTGGAATAGTGATTGACAACCTCATAAGCACTGAGTTCCTGCTTCGGGTTCATGCGCATATCTAACACATCCGAATCAAAAGCAAATCCACGCTCTTTTTTATCCAGTTGTAAGGAGGAAACACCGATGTCAGCGAGAATTCCACGGATGGGTAGATCCGTGTATTTAGAAATAACAGAAGAGAAGTTACCATGATGAAACACAACACGATCACCAAAGCGTTCTAACCTTGTTTTGCTAAAGGCTAACGCTTCTTCATCTTGGTCACACCCAATGAGTTTTATGTTGGGATTCTGTTCTAAAAGAGCTTCACTATGCCCACCGTATCCAAGTGTACAATCAACAATAACCCCTTCATTAACACCAGAAAATGCCTCTTTGACCTCTTCTAAAAGTACGGGAATATGGGGAATGTTCACTGGATATCCTTGCTTAAAATGGCTCTATTATAATCTATTGAGGCTTACAATCGCCTCATACGCTACGTCCATCATCGTCTCAATCTCTTCATGAGTAATGACATAAGGGGGCATAAAATAGACAACATTGCCCAGTGGACGCAGTATCACACCCTTTTTCAGTGCATACTCAAATATTTTTAAATTCACACGAAAATCAATCGGATAAACATCAAGTTCCACAGCAGCGATCATCCCCATTTGACGAATTTTTTGCACATTGGGGAGTGCTTTAAAACGCTCTAATTTTGAAGCAATTAAAGCAATTTTTTCTTGATTTTTTTCTAAGATAGATTCGTTCTCAAAAATATCCAATGTAGCGTTCGCCGCACTGCACGCTAAAGGGTTTCCTGTGTAGCTGTGAGAGTGTAAAAATGCCTTAAATTCAGCGTAATCGCAATAAAACGCATCGTACACGTTTTGAGTTGTCAGAACAACAGAAAGAGGAAGATAACCTCCCGTTAGTCCTTTGGATAATGTCATAAAATCAGGACTAACACCTGCATGTTCACACGCAAACATTTTGCCCGTTCGACCAAAGCCAACAGCGATTTCATCGGCAATAAGATGTACACCATAGTCATCACATAGTTTGCGAGCAAGCGAAATGTAAAGCGGGTGGTACATGTTCATTCCACCCGAACATTGAATCAATGGCTCGATGATAAACGCTGAAATTTGAGCTGCTTTTTCTTTAAAAATTTGCTCCAGTGCATCCGCTGCTTTTATGGCGCTCTCTTCCGTTTGATCTTTAGGTACAGGCGTTTGAATCGTTTGCAATAAAATATCTTCAAAAACTTCTTTATAAAGCTTCACATCACCAACGGCTAAAGCACCGATGGTTTCGCCATGGTAACTGTTTTCTAAAGAGACAAAAAAAGGTCGTTTTTCGCCTCTATTTTTATGGTATTGAAAACTCATTTTGAGCGCTACTTCAATCGCACTGGAACCGTTATCTGCATAAAAACACTTCTCCAGACCCTTTGGTGCTAAGGCACACAGTCTTTTGGAAAGCCTAATGATCGGTTCATGCGTAAATCCCGCAAAAATAACATGTTCCAGTGCTTCTAATTGTTCTTTAATTTTCTGATTGATGTAAGGATTGCAATGACCAAAAAGATTGACCCACCATGAACTAACACCGTCAATATAACGGTTATCTTCAAAATCATGTAAATAAACCCCTTTTCCACTTTTGATTGGGATAATCGGAAGTCTCTCGTGGTCTTTCATCTGCGTGCATGGATGCCATATATGCTTTAAATCATCCTCAATTAACATTTTTGTGTTCATTGTTACATTTTGCCTTTTTTTGTTAGGAGTTTCACGCGATTTATGGTTATTTAATAACTATATAGATAGAATTATAGCAAAATACAAAGTTCTCAAAGGGCAAGAATGATTACGTGGATGCAACGTCACAAGAAATATCTGGTCGTCACTATCTGGATTAGCACAATAGCGTTTGTCGGCGCTGGTTTTGTGGGATGGGGTGCTTATGATCTTAATCGAGATCGTGCTGCTTCCGTTGCCAAGGTAGGCCATCGAACTATTTCTGTCCAAGAGTTTCAATCCGCTTATGCAAGCCACTACAACTTCTACAACAATCTTTTAGGTGGCAAACTCACCCAAGAACAAGCAGACCAAATGGGTCTTGATAAAATCGTTATGAACACGCTGGTCAATCAAACACTTCTTTTAAATTATGCTGATGAAATTGGGCTTGTTGCTACCAAAGAGGATGTTAAAGAACGCCTAAAGAACAATCCAACGTTCCAAAGTGATGGTGTTTTTAACAAAGACCTTTATTATTCTATCCTCAAATCAAACCGTATTAATCCAAGCGACTACGAGAATGGTCTTGAAAAAGAGATTTTAAACACTAAACTTGAAAACTTCTTCAAATTAACACCTTCTACGAAAGAGATCGATCTTTTCGCCTCTGCTTTTTTTATGGAAGATCGCCTTTCAATTGCCGCAGTGACACTTGATGCTAATGAAGTGACCACAAATGAAGAGGCAATTAAGACCTATTGGGAAAAAAATAAATCAAACTATCTTACGAAAAAAAGCTATACACTCGAACTGCTCAATCTCCCAGCATCTCAAACAAAATTCGATGATAAAACACTTGAAGAATTTTACACACAAGAAAAACACAATTATAAGTTTGAAGATGGCAAGTTAATGACATTTGCTGAAGCAAAGTCTAAAGTAGCTATTGATTTAAGACTCAAAAATGATAAGAAAAATGCTTTAGAGGCTTTCCTTTCTTTCAAAAAAGGTGAAACAGCTCCAAACGAGACCAAAGTTATTTTTGATGACGATACAACCTTCCCACTTGATAAAATTCAAGTTGCAGCAAGAGATGAAGTTTTAAAGCCAGTTGTTATTAAAGATAGTTACGTCATCATTAAAGTCAAAGAGATCAAATTTCCAGAGCCTATGTCTTATGAAATGGCTAAGAAAGACGCTAATCGCGATCTTTTAGAAGAACTCAAAAAAGTAGCCTTGGAAAAGAAAGCTGGGGCAAAACTTGAGAACTTTGCGGGAAGTGACATTGGCTTTGTTAGTAGAGACTCTGTCAAATCCATTGCAGGACTTAGTGAAGCAAAAAGTGCAGAATTTTTAAGTCACGTTTTTGATAACACTACAAAAAAAGGTTATAAAGTTATTGATGGGAAAGCCATTGTCTACGAGATTTTGGAACAAAAGTTGCTTAATAAAGACAAAGCTAAGCAGTATGTTAGTTTGATTAGTGAAAATGTTTTACAAGTCAAACAAGCAGAGTTAAATCAAAATCTTATTAAAAAGCTCGCTACTGCATACAAAGTCGAGCAATACTACAAAGGAAAATAGTTGAGCACTACGATTTTAGGTATCGACATTGGTTCAACCAAGATTTGCGCTATTATCGCTCAAAAAAACGATGATGGTGACATCAAAATCTTAGGCGCAGGTATTGCAAAGTCTCAAGGTCTTAAAAAAGGTATTATTACCAATATTGACCTTGCTTCAAAGTCGATTCGCAACGCACTGAATGATGCAAAAAGAGTCGCAGGTACACAGTATGAGAGAGTCATTGTTTCGATCTCTGGTGCCTACACGAAAAGTGTTGATAGCAGCGGTATTGTCAATATTCCAAACCGCGACATTGGTATCAAAGAGATTAATCGTGCAATGCAAATGGCAGATCATAATGCTAACATCCCAAATGAGTATGAAAAACTCCACGTACTTCCTTACAATTTTAAAGTTGATGATCAAGAGTTTATCGAAGATCCACTAGGAATGAATGGAGCACGTTTAGAAGTGCAAGTCCATATCATTACAGCTCAAAAATCTTCACTCAGTAACCTTAGAAAAGCGGTTAAATCAGCAGGCGTTGAAATAGACAATATCGTTCTTGGCGGTTACGCCTCTGCCATTGCTGTTTTAAACCATGATGAGCGTGAACTAGGTGTTGCTGTCATCGACATGGGTGGCGCTACATGTAACATCATGATTCATGCAGGTAATTCCATGCGTTTCAACGACTATTTAGGCGTTGGCTCACTGAATATCACGAATGACCTTTCAACTGCCCTTCACACGCCTCTTGGTGCAGCAGAAGAGATTAAGATCAATTATGGCTCACTCAAAAGCAATTCAAATGAACTGATTGAACTTCCCGTTATTGGGGATGATGGTTCAACGCATGAAGTATCGCTCAATATTGTCTCTAACGTTATTTATGTTCGGGTTGAAGAAACACTTATGATCTTAGCAAAAACACTTGAAGATAGCAGTTTTAAAGAACAAATTGGTGCAGGTGTAGTATTAACAGGAGGAATGACAAAACTGGATGGTATTAGAGAATTAGCATCAGCAATTTTCGATAATGTACCCATCAGAATTGCCAAACCAAGAGAAATGGATGGACTTTTTGAGACACTCAGAGATCCAAGCTATTCAACAGCTATTGGTCTTGTCTTATACGGTGGAGGTCATTTTACACCTTATGAGATCGATTCTAATAAGAAATTACGATACAAAGATGAAACAATAGAACCAACTCGCCATCATCATCAAGAGACATTTGAAGAGAATGACGACGTTGAAGAAGGTGAAATTGGAACACTTCCTGCTTCTGATAGCAGTAATGCAAAAGAGAAACTTAAAGATCTCGCAAATATTCAGGAAGAAAATAGTGAGGGTTTTGGCTCGAAACTATGGAATAGATTGACACAATTATTTTAAAGAGGGGTAAGAGGTATGAACGGATTTAGCATAGAAGAATCAAAATGTGTTTACGGAGCTAAAATCAAAGTTATCGGTGTTGGCGGTGGCGGTGGTAATATGATTAACCACATGGTCAGAGAAGGTATTTGTGGTATCGATCTTATTGCAGCTAACACAGACGCTCAAGCCCTTGAAAACTGTTTGGCAAAAACAAAAATTCAACTTGGCAAAAAAGGTTTAGGTGCAGGTATGCGCCCTGAAATCGGCAAAGAATCTGCATTAGAGAGTTATGAAGAGATCAAAAGTTCATTGGAAAAAGCAGATATCGTATTTATTGCATCTGGTTTTGGTGGAGGCACTGGAACAGGAGCAGCACCTGTTGTAGCTCAAGCGGCTAAAGAAGTTGGTGCTTTAACTGTAGCGGTTGTGACACGCCCCTTTATGTTTGAAGGTAAAAAAAGAGCTAAACTTGCAGAACTTGGTATTAACGAACTTCGTAAAGAGAGTGATTCTATTGTAATCATCCCTAACGACAAACTTCTTGCGATTGTTGATGCGAAATTTGGAATCAAAGATAGTTTTAAAATCGTTGATGATGTTTTAAGCCGTGCTGTTAGCGGTATGAGTTTGGTTGTTCTTTCATCTGGTCAAAGTGACATTAACGTTGACTTTGCCGACGTACAAACGGTTATGAGTCATCGTGGTATGGCACTCATGGGAATTGGTGAGAGTACTGGTGAAGATGCAGCAATGGAAGCCATTAAGAGTGCTATTGAGTCTCCTCTACTTGATAACCTCTCTATTAACGGTGCACTTGGCGTCTTGGTTCACTTCCAAATTCCAGCAAGTTATCCTATCACGGAAATCAGCAATGCAATGCAACTTATTCTTGATTGTGCTGATGAAGATGCCGATGTTATTTTTGGTACTACCACCAGTGAAGATATGGACGAAAACAGTGTCAAAGTAACCATTGTAGCCACAGGATTTGAAAATAAAATCGAAGCGTCTAAAGAGCTTAAAATGCTTAATAGCAATCAAGAATCAATCAAAAAAGAGCGTATTTTACGTATGAAAAAAGTAAGTGGTGGCTATGAGGGCCAAGATGATTATCTTGATATCCCAACCTACATTAGACACCAAATGGATTAATAATCCCCTTTTACTCTCCCTCCTCTTCTATGCAGAGGAAGAAGCTTTTGGCTTCTTCCTCTATTTTTGACTTAACCAACTTCTTCTTATAAACAATCCAAATTGAGCTACCATCAAAGCTTTCATAATCCATTCGCTCTGTTTATGCATTGTATCGAATGCTTCTGTTGTAGTTTCAGCACTGCCCAATTGTTGCGCATGAAGAATAAATGGCGTATAGTAAAAAAGAAAAAGACCTGTTGAACCAACAATCAGAAAAGACAAGAAAAATGAAAGAAAGTCATAATTTTTGCGCATCATAAAGACTTGTACTTCATAAATAATGCTATAAAGAGCAACAAAACCAATGACCAGATTCATCTTTAAAAAGACTTGAGTCATGAGAATTCCGCTTTGAAAATGGCTTAAAACACCATCACCCAAGTATTTCTGTGGGAAAAAGATTACAGGAGCTATAAATGCGCCTGCTGCAATTTCAACACCCATAGCAATACCAAGCATTGCCAAATAAATAACCATAAAACTTTTCATTCCTTCTCCTTAATCCAAAACCCACGGTCTAATCCCGCTAAGTCTTTATAAAATTCTATTGCTAACCCTTTAGATTGGGCATAAAGGTTCATCGGCTGACGCTGATCGTAACCCATTTCACAGGCAAGTACTTTTACGTTTCGTGCAAGAAAAAGATCAATGATATGGCAAAGCATCTCATCTCCCCTATTTCCACCATACAATGCTAAAGATGGCTCATATGAAAGTCCTATGCCTAAAGGCTCTTTATTTGCAATATAGGGAGGATTCGAGACAATCATATCAATCTCACCTTGAACGCCATCTAAGTAGCTACTTTCAATAAATGTAATACGATCATTCACACCATGCTTTTGAGCATTCTCCTGACTAACCATAAGGGCATCTACCGAAATATCGACTGCGGTGAACCTTGCTTTTGGAAGCAGAAGAGAAAGCATAACTGAGATAATCCCACTACCACTACCAATCTCAACGATATGCGCTTGTTCTGGTAATGTTTTAGCCAACTCTACAGCTTTATCGACAAGTATCTCAGTCTCAGGACGCGGGATAAGCACACGAGAATCAACATAAAATTCTCGATCGTAAAAACTGGCTCGTTCTAAAATATACTCTAGCGGTTCATGGTTTGCGCGACGTTTTAAAAGCTGCTCAAACCGCTCATCACTACTTATTTCATCATCACTGTGCGTTAAAAGCCAACTCATTTCACGGCCTGAAACTTCGCCTAATAAAATCATCGCCTCTTTTTGAGGGACATCTGTCACATCACGCAACTGCTCAGAACTTTGAGCTAAAAGCTCTTTAATGCGCAAGAGCTTCTTCTCCTGCTTCAAAATGCATTCCCAATTTTTTAAGCCTCTCGGTGAGAGGTGGATGCGTAAAATAGAGTGCAATGGTCAAAGGATGAGATAAAGGAAAGCTTTTATTTTCGTCCGCAAGTTTTACAAGTGCCGAGGAGAGAGCCTCTTTGCTTTCACACTCACTACCATATTCATCGGCTCTGTACTCATTGTAACGGCTAAGAAGTCCAAAAAGAGGCATTAACACGAATGAAACCAATGGAGAAAGCAATAAAAAAAGCACCATTACGCTTCCTGGTGATTGCGTGACACGTAAAGAATCAAAAAGTTCTTCTGGAAGATTGCCAAAAAGTGCAAACATCAAGAAAAGCATCAAAGCACTCGAAGCAATATTTTTGAGAATATCTTTATGTTTAAAATGACCTAGTTCATGCCCCAGAACAGCGAGTAGTTCATGCTTTTCAAGCTTTGCGATCAATGTATCAAACAATACAACGCGTTTAGAACGTCCAAGTCCTCCAAAATAAGCGTTGAGTCTATTGTCACGTTTGCTGGCATCCAAACTAAACACGCCACTGCTTTTAAGTCCCGCTTTTTTCAAAAGCTCTTCAATGGAACTTTTAAGGTTCTCATCCTCAAGTGGTGTGAGTTTATTGAACAGTGGAACAATAACAATAGGATAGATCATATTGATACATAAAATAATCACAAAAGAGAATAAAAATCCATAAAACCACCAATACTCGTATGCCATAATAATCGCACTCATTGCCCCAAAAAAGGCACCACCAAAAAGTAGAAACATCAAAATTGATTTAACCTGATCTAAACAAAATGTTTTAACATTAATAGTAGAAAAACCAAACTTTTTATCGAGTCCAAAGGTATGGTAGAGATCAAAAGGAAGGGACAATAGATAATTGATCGCAATAAAACTCATGACAAACGCAACAGAGCGTACAACTTCATGTTCAATACTGAGCATAGCACCAAGTTGCGAGAGTCCAAAGGTTACCCAACCAAAGAAGAGGACAAAATCAAACAATGTGGTTAATAAAGAGAGTTTTTGTGACGCTATCTTATAAGCAGCTGCTTTGAGATAATTCGATGGTGAGAGAATGATGGCTTTTAAAGCACGCGCCTTGGTTACGTAGCCAATTTCCATGAACGCTGCATACAGTTTAATTAAAAGATATAGGATATAAAAGAGAGTTATAAGTTCTAACATATTAATACGATTCCTTTGTCAAATTGAAAAACGTTATCATACCAGTTTTTCATCAATATTGTCTAAATAGATACAACTCGTTTGCAACACACCAGTGCTATTATTTTCACAGAAAAAAACATTTTTAATAATCGTTTCTTATAAAATATATACTTTAAATATTTTATTAGGAAAATGAGTTTAGAATGATAAATATGCACAAAAGGAGGCTATTATGACAATTTCAAAGCAGCTTATGGTAATGCTTTCTATCGCAATTATCGGCACTTGTACCATCTTTGGTATCAGTATGACCAAAATGGATCAAGTTTATGAGGAAACGAATTATGTTACTGTAAATTCATTGCCAAGCGTTCTTTCACTCAATCATGCAATGCTCTATGCTCTTAGACTCAGACTGGTTATGTGGGAACATATTACCCAAGAAGATAAAGAGACAAATGCCAAGTCAAAAGAAGGCATCTTGGGAGCACTCAGTGACTTAGAAAAAGAGTTGAAAAAATATGAAACAATGATCAGTGATGATAAAGATAAAGCACTTCTGGCAAAAGATGTTGAGACATTTGGGGCATTTAAAAAATTGGTCGATGATCTTTTAAAACTTTCAGAGACAGGGCACAAAGCAGAAGCTTCAATAGCCTTCAATAAAGCAAGACCAGTCCTTAAATCACTCACTTCTGCACTGGATGAGCATATGCAATACAATGTAGATCTTGCTAATAAAATGGCAAACCATGCAGCCGATGCAAAACAAAATGCAAACTTAGTCATGATTATTCTCTCTTTATCCATTATTGGATCAACGATTTTCATCAGCGTTCTCATTCGCAACAACATTATGCAAGGTGTGCATCTTGTGCGTGATAGCATTGGTAATTTTGTGCGAACTAAAGAGCTTAACTTCCGCATCACGTATGAAAAACACAATGAAATCAAAGAGATGGTCGATAGTTTTAACGCTCTTGTTGAAACCTTAGAGCATACCATTGTCGACGCAAAAGCCTCTTCGAGTGAAAATGCTTCTGTTTCCCATGAACTCAGTACCACCAGTATGCAAATAGGCCGCAATGCTGAGCAAAGCTCTGCCATTGTTGAAAGCACCATTGAAGAGATTCAAACCATTAAAACCTTTGTTCAAGAAACAGCAACCCTTTCAGAAACTATGAAACAGAGTATTGCTACAGCAGGGAATCGCCTTGATAATGCGAAAAATGAAGTAATAACCCTTCGCAATGAAGTCGAATCAGCGAGTCAAGCCGAAACAGCCCTTGCTCAAAAGCTTGAGCAAATGAGCCATGATGCTGAGCAAGTCAAACAAATTTTAACCGTTATCTCAGATATTGCCGATCAAACCAATCTACTTGCACTCAATGCAGCCATTGAAGCGGCACGTGCTGGGGAACATGGTCGTGGCTTTGCAGTAGTTGCGGATGAAGTACGAAAACTTGCAGAGCGAACCCAAACCTCACTCACAGAGATCAATGCTACCATCAATGTTATTGTTCAGTCTATTGTGGATTCTTCTGAACAGATGGGAAGAAATGCTAAAAACATTCAAAGGCTCTCCGATGTTTCCAGTGGTGTAGAGACAACCATTTTAGGAACGACCCAAGTTATGCAAGAAAGCGTTACAGCGGTTACAACCAGTGCGCAAAATTCACGAAAGATTTCGCAAGATACCGATAAAATTGTGGATATGGTCACAAATATCAACACCCTAACCTCTCAAAATGCCAGAAGTGTTGAAGAGATTGCAGCAGCAGCAGATCACCTCTCCCGTTTGGCTGAAAATCTCAACAACAAACTCAATCAATTCCGCTCTTAGTTCTCCTTCTTTTGGGGTAAAGCTTTTCAGCTTTACCCCATTTCGATACATTTTCATCTTAATGGTATAATACCCGCAAAAAATGAAACAAGGTACATATTTGGCACTTTTAGATTTAATCGGCATTAGTAAAGCATACGAAACACAAAAAATTTTAACAGACGTTGATTTCTCTTTACATGAAGGTGAACGCATTGCCATTATTGGTAAAAATGGTGGTGGCAAATCAACATTGATGAAAATTGTCTTTGGTGCTTTAGAAGCAGATGGGGGAAGAAGAATTCTTCAAAAAAATATCAAAGTTGGTATGCTAGATCAAACCCCTCGTTTTAAAGAGGGCATGAATGTTAAAGAAGCCATTGAAGAGGAACTCAAAGAGCTCAAAACGGCACGCCTTCGTTATGAAGAGGTCATTAAAACCCTAGAGCATGACTACCACAATGAAGCACTTTTAGCAGAACAAAGCCAACTGGTCACGTTTTTAGACCTACATGATGCGTGGAGTTTGGATGAAAAGATTGAGCAGGTCTTACATGAGTTTGATCTCAAACAGTTTGAACACAGCGATGTTAACCTTCTTAGTGGTGGAGAGCAACGCCGAGTCACATTGGCTGGACTTATCCTCCAAAAGCCCGACATTCTTCTCCTAGATGAGCCTACGAACCATTTAGATGTCTATATGGTTGAGTTTTTAGAGCAGATGATTTTAAAATCAAAGTTCACCCTACTTTTCATCTCACATGATCGTTATTTCATTGACCATCTCGCAACTCGAACCATTGAAATTGATGATGGGAAAGTAAGGAGTTTTGAAGGCGGTTATGAAAACTACCTTATATGTAAAGAACAGCTCATCCTCTCTTTGCAAAAACAGCACGAAAATCTCCTCAAATACCTCAAAGGCGAAGAAGAGTGGCTCAGACGTGGTGTAAAAGCACGACTTAAGCGCAATGAAGGGCGAAAACAAAGAGTATTTGAACTGCGTGAGTCTGCGAAAAAAAACCCCTCTTTGGTTAAAAAACTTAAACTGGAACTTGAGCGCGAAAAGCATAACTTTAATGGTGAAAAAATCATTAATAAGCAAAAAATGCTTTTTGAAATATACAACATTCATAAAAAACTTGGTACAAAACTCCTTATTAAAGACTTTAGTACACGTATTTTGCAAAAAGATCGTATTGCCATTGTTGGTAAAAATGGAGCTGGCAAATCAACACTGCTTAAAATATTATTGGGTGATATGAGTGTCGATAGTGGAAATTTTGATAAGGGCGAGTTTAAAGTTGGTTATTTTGATCAACAACGCATGATGCTTGATGACAACAAGAATCTCATAGAGACATTTTGCCCTAATGGTGGAGATCGTGTCGATGTGAAAGGTAAAAACCTCCATGTATTTGGATACCTTAAAGATTTTCTCTTCCCCAAAGAAGACCTGAACAAAAAGATCGGCATACTTAGCGGTGGTGAAAAAAACAGAGTAGCTCTAGCTCTACTTTTTTCGCAAGAAGTGGATTGTCTCATCCTTGATGAACCGACCAACGATTTGGATATTCCAACCATTAATATTCTTGAAGAGTACATCCAAAGCTTTGGAGGTGCTGTTATTTTTGTAAGCCATGATCGTTACTTTGTCGATAAGATTGCTCAGAAATTGTATGTCTTTAAAGGCGAAGGTATTATTGAAGAGAGTTATCAAAGCTACAGCGAATACTTAGAGATTGAAAAAGAGATCAAAGAGCTTGAATCTATGGAAACGACCCAAGAAGTTCCTTGGATTGAAAAAGAAGAACCAAAAGTACAAAAAGCTAAAGAGAGTGTGCCTACAAAACTAAGCTATAAAGAGCAACGTGCTCTTGAAACACTCCCAGTCGAAATTCAAGCATTAGAAGACGAGATTAGCTCCATTAAAAAATGTCTTGAAGATCCCGAGTGTTATCAGCAAATTGGGCTTGCTAAGCTCAGCCAAAATTTAGAAGAGAAAGAAGCACTGTTAGAGCCGATGATTGAAATGCTATTGGAAATAGAAGAAAAAGCAGAGATGTTGCAAAGAGGCTAACGCCTCCTTGCATTATGCTTTAAATGTTGAAAGCGTTGAATCAAGACTTTGAGAAGACTCCAACATTCTTTGAGAAATGTGAGAAAGTTCCACAGCAATTTTTTCATTGTTATCGGATAAACTCAATGTTTTTTTCATCTGCTCCATCATTTGATTGGTGAGATGTGAAATTTCAACCACTTTTTTAGACGCTTTTTTAGAAACCTCTATCGACTCTAAAGTACGATTTTTTGTCTCTTCTGTCGCATTTTGTACTTCAAATGCATTTTGAGAGATATGGCTAATATTTTCAGCATTAACTTCCATATGACTACTAAGTTGTGTAACACCTTGGACAATCACACTGATAGTAGCATCAATTTCAGCCAATGACTTTTGAGTGCGTTCTGCAAGCTTTCGTACTTCATCCGCAACTACTGCAAAACCACGCCCATGTTCACCTGCACGCGCCGCTTCAATGGCTGCATTAAGCGCAAGAAGATTGGTCTGATCAGCAATATCTTTAATCATTGCCAATACACCCTTAATCTGGTCTGTCTGAGAAACAACATTTTGAATTTGATGTGCCATTTCTTGCTCAGATTCACTTGCACCATTAATTTTTTGAACGACTTCATTAAGCGCAACACTCATTTTTTCTAGGACACTAAAAGAAGAGTGATTGTCTTCTACGGTATGAATAGCAAGCTCTTCAGAAAGGTCTAAATCAGCTTCGATATCTTTCATTAAATCAAATGACATTTTAATCTGATGGGCTTGTTCAACCACTCCTTTTGAAAAAGCTACGGCATTCTCATTGAGTGTTTCACCCGTATGTTCAACATTTTGCGAAATTTTTTGTGAACTTAAAATGATGGATTGAATTTTTTCAATAAAAATATTGATATATTTAGCAATATCGCCCATCTCATCTTGACTGTTAATTTGAACACGCGCAGTTAAATCACCATTGCCACTGGACAGATCATGCACACGTGCCATCAGGATTTCTAAAGGATTTCCCACGACACGTTTAAGGACAAGCATAATCAAGACCGAGGTTATAAGCAATGAAAGTGCAAAAATACTAATAAGTTCCCAACTTACCTCTTTAATGTAAGCATCAATTTCATCAAAGGAGAATGTCATATCCATCACACCCAGAACATCTCCTTTTTGAGAGGTGGCGTGACAGGCTAGACAATCTTGTTCAGCAATCAGTGGTTTTAAAAGTCTTAAGCGATGACCTTTGTCATCATCAAGTGTCATATTATGTTGTGTTGGATTTTTAAAAATATTGACTACCGCGACATCTGTTGATGGTTTTGCATTGATGCCAAACGTGTCGATAACCACTTGGGATTGATGAATTTTAAGCTCTTTTATCCCTTTCATCTCTCCTGCTTCTTGGAGTGACTTTTCAATGAGTGCACGATCTCCTAAATTCATCGCTGCTCGTACGGTTTGAAAAACAGATTGACTGAGTAAATTCAAATTGTTTTCGCTCTGGATTTGAGAAGATTTTTTAAACTCACCGACAATAAAAAACTGTAAAATGATGAAACTACCCAATAAAAGGGGAATAAGGGTTAACCCTATTTTTAAGCCTATACCTTTGCGCATGTATAGGCCTTTCTTACATTCATTACTTCAACTAAGTTCATGTCATCTAACATTGTATAGAGTTCTTCACAACCCACATTAACCTGTAAGTTCATTTTATCCATTTTGATTGACTTTAGTAAAAAGCCAATAACAGAAGACGTTATAATAAAAGAGTCTTTAATCATGAGATTAATGATGGCATCTGGATGCTGCTGATGCGTTTTGTGAATTGCCTCTTTAATCGCTTGTGCATTCGCAATTGTCTTAATCGTGCCCGTGACAATAATATCTACATGTTCTCGGTGCACTTTGGTCACTAAATCCATTTCGCCTCCAAAGTCAAAAAATCAACTTTTATTATAGTATATATTTGTTTGATTTTGAAATTAATGTATTCTAAAAATGACACAAATTAGCCACACAGTTCCTTTTTAACACGCTCACTCGCCATACTGATATTCCAAGCAGGTTCCCAAACAATTTCAATGTCACAATTTTGCACACCCTCAATTTTTAAGACAGCGTCTTTTGTCCATTGTTGGATGAGTTCATGTAATGGGCATCCTTTGGTAGAAAGCGTCATAGTAACATGTACATTTCCTTCTTCAATTTTAACACCATAAATAAGTCCAAGTGAGACAATATCAAACCCCACTTCAGGGTCAATAACGGTTGAAATTGCATTATAAACATCATTTTCTGTAATCATCAGTTATTCCTTAATTTTATAATTAAATGCAAAGACTGCATTAAAAGCTACCAACACCAATGAAATGAGTAGCAACACACTTCCTAAGAAAAAAAGTGCTCCTAGTTGTAAAACAACACCGCCACAAAGCGCTATGACAGAGATAAACAGCATCCACGTTTGGGCATCTGCAATTTTAGTATGAATCATTTGATGCAATAGAGGCACTTTTTGTTTTCCAACCAAAGGCGAAAATTTCTCATACCAGATCAAAAAAGGCAAGATTTTATAAATATGCCCCACAATAAACGAGAGTAAAAAACCAAAAAAGAAAAGCACACCTGCAAGCATGCCCAAAAGAGGGAAACCTAGAATAAAATAAAGCGTACATGCGATCACAGAAGCAATGAGACATACTAAGGCAAAGATAACATTCTTTGCCCAATAATCATTCTGTTTACGTGCTCTTTGCTTAAAGATGATAACTATTTGCACTACAAAACACAGAACTCCTGAAACCATTAAAAAGGCAGCAATGGCTTGAATAAAAATGGGGAGCTGAGCAATTAAAGCAATCATACAAAGCGTAACACCACAACTCTGCAAGTAAAATGCCGCTTTGATCCATTTTTCTTCAAATCCATGGGAGAGTGAAAACATAGGTATTAACACCATAGCAACCCCCATAACAATCATCATCACAAAACCACCAAGCGTGCCTATAATGTGCGCTTTCACCCAAGCATCGATATCAATTGCGACAAGACCATGTCCTAGACTCAGCCCAATAAGTAACCCTAAGCTCACTGAAATAAACAAAAAGATTGTACCAATCAGTAAAAACTTACTCACAAGCGTAATGTTTTCTAAACGGTAAAACGTTATAAAAACATTGAAACAAAAGATCAGCATAGAAAGATACGTAATCACCGCACCATAAGGAATGAGCAAATGAAGTTCGCTAAAGCTAAATCCGCTGACCATCATTGAGAAGCCAACAATGTACATGTAAAACTGTACATACGCAAAATCTTTGGAAAAGATAGGTGCTTCAAGTACAACGGGTAGAAGCTGATACATGGCGCCAAAGATGACCATCATCACAAACCCTAGTAGGTAGAGATGTGAAAAAGCCGCCAATGAAGAGGAGATGATATACCCTGAAATGTCAGAGCTCATCGATAAAAGTGCTATACCGCTAAGGCTTAAAAAGACAATTCCAGCGATAAAAAAATGTGCTACCAGCACAAAGGGAGGAGCCATTTCAGTGGCAAGAGAGACTTTCATAGACTCAACCTGCACACTGTTTTTGGCTTAAATCCACTTTATCGCTGACACCTTCTTTGTAGGAGAAAACAAGTTGAAGTTTTCCACCTTCAAGTTCTGTGACATCAATGTCATAAAAAGATTGTATTTTAGCCAGCAAACCAACAGGTGAGCGATGGTTAATCATCACTACTTTTTTCTGTGCATTATCAAGAAGCTCAAGTGCTATCATCGCATTGACCATCGGTTCTGGCGGAACACACAATGATGTGTCAAAGCTAATGTACTCAATGCCATCTTGGACATAGGAGAAAAAAGGGACGGTTGTATTTTCTACGTGGAGTAGTTTTGCATCACTAGGGAAATGAAGTGTATTCATGGTTTCATCCTTATTTTTGATGAAACTATAATGCAAAGCGAAGTTAATTTCCTTAATCTACATCAAGAAAAAGAGAAATATTGTCTTAATTAAAAAGATATGAAGAGGAAAGCCCTAAAAAAGGCTTTCCTAGAAGATTTTAATGTAAAAAGTGTCTCACACCTGTAAAGTAGAGCGCCATACCATGCTCATTCGCAGCCGCGATAACATCTTCATCACGAATACTACCACCTGGTTCAATGATCGCTTTCACACCAGCAGCAGCCGCTGCATCAATGCTATCGCGGAATGGGAAGAACGCTTCACTGGCAAGTGCCGCACCACTCACATCAATGCCCATATCTTCGGCCTTGCGTAAAGCAGCTTTTGCGGCATCGACACGACTGGTCATACCCATACCAATAGCCACCATAGCGCTATCTTTTACATATACAACACAGTTTGACTTCGTAAGGCTTGCCACTTTATAGGCAATCTCAAGATCACTGAGTTCTTGTTTAGAGGCAACTCTGCTGGTTAAACATTTTGCGTTTTTGATTTCATCATCATTCACCATATCACTCTCTTGGAATACAAAACCACCATCAACGTGTTTGAAGTCATACGCATCTTCACTAAGAACGAGGTATTTGCTCTCTTGCGTAAAGATTTTAATACGTTTTTTACTATCAAACACATGAAGAGCATCTTCATCCACATTTGCAGCGATGATGACTTCTACGAAAATCTCATTGATTTTCTCTGCCAATGCACGATTCAGCGTTCCATTGATTGCCACAACACCACCGTATGCTGAAACAGGGTCGCATTTTAGGGCTTTAATGTAACTGTCTAACAAGTCACCACCAATAGCAAAACCACACGGATTCGCATGTTTGATGATACAAACGGCTGGAGCATCCCCAAACGAAGCGGCGATTTTAACCGCACCATTGATGTCCGTCATATTGTTAAAGCTGGCTTCACCTTTGAGCGTTTTAAAGTTATTGGTAAAGAAGTAGTCAAACTCGTATAAAGCGCCCTTTTGGTGTGGGTTTTCACCATAACGGGTATCGAACGCTTTGGTTCCTACGATAAATTGCTTCTCACCAAAACCGTTGTTAAAACGTTTGTTCATGTAGTTTGCGATCATGCTGTCATACGCACCCGTATGCTCGAACGCTTTAATCATCAAATCTCTTCTAAATTCTAGGCTATTTGCTCCCGATTTAAGCGCTTCGATGACTCTGTCATAGTCTAAAACATCGGTAACGATCATCACATCAGCAAAGTTTTTTGCCGCACTTCGCACCATCGCAGGACCACCAATGTCAATGTTCTCAATAATGTCATCAAAGTCATCGGTTTTAGCAATGGTCTCTTTAAACGGATAAAGATTGACACACACAAGATCAATCCCCTCAATGCCATGCTCTTTAGCCACTTCAACATGCGCAGGTAAATCTCTACGGTGCAAGATGCCTCCATGAATCATGGGATTGAGTGTTTTAACTCTTCCATCAAACATCTCAGGAAATTTCGTTACTTCACTGATTTCAAGCGCACGAATGCCCTCTTCTTTTAAAAGTTTATAGGTTCCACCTGTTGAGATAATCTCAAAACCCAATGCCGTCAAATCCTTGGCAAACTCGATAATACCTGTTTTATCACTGACACTAATTAACGCTCTCACGCTCTTCCTTTTTGACATGTTAAATATTTGTTTATTTATTTATTTTACAATACGTTCCTTTTAGGACGTATTAAATACAATTGTCAAAATTTTGGAGTTTTAATGAATCAACCACTAAAGTCGTCAAATCTCGTGTGGGCAACACTCTTTCTGTGTTGGCTTACAGCGATGATTGCAACACTGGGAAGTCTTTTTTTCAGTGAAGTCATGTTCTTCCCACCCTGTGTTATGTGTTGGTACCAGCGCATTTGTATGTATCCTTTAGCAGTTATTTTTCTCGTCGCACTTTTCAGCAACGATAAAAATGTTTTCAAGTACGCCATGCCGCTTGTTATACTCGGACTTTTCTTTGCGATTTATCATAATTTGCTCTATTTTGGCATCTTGCCAGAGAGCGTTGCGCCCTGCTCACAAGGGGTTTCATGCACGAGTGATTACGTTAACTGGTTTGGATTTATCACCATTCAGTTTCTCTCTTTAGTTTCATTTGTCATTGTTTTTGTATTACTACTATTTTTAAAAAGAAAGGCTTCTTAACCTATGAAAAAACAGACTATTGTCATTGCATCCCTCTTTGTTCTTGTGCTTCTTTTTGTAGGAGGAAGCTACTTCTATAAAAACGCTGACCACAGCGTCACGGGAGAAAAAACCACAGCACTCATGCGCCCACACGCCTATGTCATCGGCAATCCAAACGCTAAAACAACCATTGTGGAGTTTTTTGACCCAGCATGTGAGACATGCAAAAGTTTTTATCCGTTTGTCAAAAACATTCTCAAACAAAACCCTGATAAAATCAAACTCGTGCTTCGTTACGCACCTTTTCATACCGACTCTTACTATGTGGTTGCGATGATAGAAGCGGCACGATTACAAGGTAAATACCTCGAAGCTCTTGAAGTGATTTATAAATACCAAGACAAGTGGGCAAGCCATCATACGCCTAATATTGGGCTTATTTGGGGATTTTTACCTGAAGCGGGGATTGACATCGAGAAATTGAAAGATGATATGAAAAAACCTGAGATTGATGCGCTTATCAAGCAAGATATTGCCGATACAAAGACGCTTGGAGTCAAAGCAACGCCAGAGTTTTTTGTCAACGGTAAGCCACTGCTTAAATTTGGATACAAAGAGCTTCAAGCCCTCATTGAATCCGAACTCTAAGAGAAATTAGCCCTGTTTTGGGGGCGTAATTTCATTGTAGCCATGAAGCCTAATGTCACGACGCCTTTGTGCGTCATGGCAACGTCTCTTTTCCACATCAGTTTCTGGCACAAAGGTAGGCACAGGGGTGGGTCTTCCTTTGTCATCGACAGCGACCATCGTAAAGAAACAGCTGTTCGTATGCGTTGCAATCCCTTTTTGAATATTTTCTGCAATGACCTTAATCCCCACTTCCATCGACGTCTTACCTGTGAAATTGACACTGGCTAAAAACGTCACCAGCGTTCCTACAGGTATGGACTGTTTAAAGATCACTTGATCCACCGACATCGTAACAACATAACCGCCGCAATAACGTGACGCGCACGCATAAGCCACTTGATCGAGAAGCTTTAACAAATCTCCTCCATGAACATTACCCGAAAAATTGGCTTTATCGGGTGTCATTAAAACAGACATACTGAGCGTGTGTCGCTCAAAAGGCGTGGATAGCATCTAATTTTTTTCCTTTTTTATCATTTCATACGCTTCATTAATCTCTTGAAGCTTAGCGGTCGCAGCATCAATGATATTTTGATCCTTACCCTGCCCCATAAGAATGTCGGGATGGTACTCTTTAACAAGGGCGCGATACTTCTTTTTTATGCTTTCCATATCTTCGCTTGGCTCAACTCCTAAAATTGCATAGGCATTTTTTATTCCCATCTGCGCTTGTGAGGCTTTGTTAGCATAAAATTGTTCAAATGCAGCGATAAGTCTTTCAAAATCTGACCGTTTGATTTCTAACGCATTGGCAATATCTTCGGTAATCATAAACTCCGCTTGCGAAAAGCTGTTGTCAATAAACGCAAGATTGAGTAGGTACTCCATCACTTTGAGACGTTTGGTATAATCATTTTTAGTGAGTCGGAGATACTTTTGAGAGACAATCAGCGTGTTATCAAAGCTTTTTAGCTCTTTTTCGTAAATGCTTTTCAGTGTTTCACGTATACTTTCGCTCTCTTCAAACACACGTGCAATATCACTAAAAGTGTGCTTTAAAAGCTCTGCTTCCAGTTCGCACACTCTACCATCCGCTTTAGCCACTTTCGCCATAAGTGAGACCAAAAGTCCAGCTTCATGTTCAGCAAGATCTCCCCTGAGTGTCTGCTTTACATCCACATTAATATGCTGATACGCCTCAGTTTGATAGTTTTTTGTGAGGAAATAAAATATAATAATAACCACTGCAATAATGACATAGGTCATTTTTTCACCTTTGTATCTAAAGTTCAAATTGGGAAAATATGTTACAATCATTACACTAAAAATAAGGACAATTTTGATGTTTAATTTTGATGAGATCGTCGATAGAACCAAAACGCCTTGCGAAAAATGGAACAAATATAAAGGAACTGATGTCATCCCTGCATGGGTTGCCGATATGGATTTTAAATCACCTCCTTGCGTTATTGAAGCGCTTCAAAAAAGAGTCAATGAGGGTGTTTTTGGCTATACAGACATTGATGATGAGACGTATGATGCGATTATCGCTTTTCTCAAACGTCATTACTATTGGGAGATTAAAAAAGAGTGGCTCGTCTTTACGCATGGTGTTGTCAGTAGCATGAATATTGCATGTCTAGCAAATGAAGGAGAAAGCGTTATGACAACCACGCCTATTTATCCGCATTTTATCAAAGCACCTAAGCATGCCAATAAAGAAGTATTAGCCATTCGTATGAAAGAGGAAAACAACCGTTGGGTACTTGATTTTCAAGCAATGGAAAAAGCGATAAAGCCTACATGTAAACTCTTTATGCTTTGCAATCCATATAACCCAGCAGGAACCGTTTTTAGCAAAGCGGAATTAGAGCAACTGGGTGCATTTTGTCTCAAACATGACCTTACGATCTGTTCGGATGAAATTCATGCTGATTTACTATTGAACCCAGAGGCAAAACATATTCCTATCGCTTCCCTTAGTGAGTCCTTAGCACAAAAAAGTATTACGCTTATGGCACCAAGCAAAACCTTTAACATTGCAGGGCTTCAAGCTTCCTTTGCCATCATCCCCAATGCGGATCTTCGTAAAAGCTTTAAAAAGACGATGGGCAGTATGGTCGGAGGTATCAATCTTTTGGGCATTACGGCACTCAAAGCCGCTTACCTTGAAGGCGATGCGTGGCTTAGCGAGTTACGTCTCTACTTAGCGGAAAATCTCAAAATGGTACAAGCCTTTGTGGCACACAATACAAAACTAAAGCTCTTAGACCAAGAGGCAACATTTTTAGCGTGGATTGATGCATCGGCTCTTCATGTAGAAAGCCCTTATGAATTTTTCTTGCAATACGGTGTAGGTCTGAGTGATGGGGAACCTTTTGGCGACAAAAATTTTGTACGATTAAACTTTGGAACACAGAAAAGTGTTTTAGAAGCAATTTTAAATCGAATGCAAAAGGCGATGAATAGCTTATGATAAAACATTTACTATTAGGGTTTTTAACAGCCCTAAGTCTCTATGGTGGTACGCATATCGTCATTCTTGGCGACCCTCATCTTCCAGGAAAGCACCCCCAAATGAAAGAGCATGTTTTAGAACATATCAATCAATGGGAAAACGTGGATATGGTCGTAGCCATGGGTGATCTTTGCTCAAAAACAGGTACACAAGAAGAGTATGCTTATGTAAAAGCCTACTTTTCACAACTGACCAAACCTCTTTGGGTTATTACAGGAAACCATGATTTTATTTATTCTGATGAGTTAGATAGCAATGAAAAGCTCCAACACGCTCCTCGTGAGATTCAAGAAGCCAAACTAAAGCGCTTTCAAAATACATTTAATCTTCCAAAACTCTACTACAGCGTAGTTAAAGAGCCTTATCTGCTTCTTTTTCTCTCCGCGGACAATCCAGACCATCTGGCTGAGATCTCTTCTGAACAATTGACATGGATTGAGCATGAACTTAAAATGCACTCCAAAATGCCCACCATTGTTTTTTTCCATGCACCCTTAGAGAACACCTTGGAGACGTATAACCGTTGGGTGAATACTCCCAATTTTGTCGCTCAACCCAAAAAGAAAATTCATGAACTGCTTCAAGCCAACCCTCAACTCTTTTTATGGGTCAGTGGACATACACACACATCTGCTAAAGAACCTAGTTTTGCCTCAAAGATTAATCAGTACGAACATGTCACCAACATCCACAACAGTGACATGAACAAAGAGGTCATTTGGACAAATTCGCTGTTTTTAGAGGAAAATCATGTTACGATAAAGACATACGATCATAGCCAACGAGAATGGCTTGATGCGCTTGAGCGTCATATTGCTGTACCAAAATTTTAGGTAAAAATAGTTAATATGCCGCACATTTTTATGAGGATTTGAATGAGACAGTACCTATTTGCCTTATGCGCATGCTTGTTTTTGTTAAGCGGTTGCGCTCAAAAAGAGTTTACACAAAATGCTCCTGAGCTGCCGCAAGTCAAAGACGATACTCCTAAACGTCAAGAAATCATCAAAAATGCACTCAAACACCAAGGTAAAAAAGATGGCGGAGACTGCTCAGGCTTTGTAAGCCTTGTCAATAAAGAGAGCATCGAACCCTATTTTACAACAGCAGAATTGAATGGTTATTTTGAGGATGCAAGACGTTCTCTTGCCATTTACAATCTTTTAGAAGATCAAAACCGTCTCTACCAAGAAAAGCCCAAAGTTGGAGACTTGATCTTTTTTGCAAACACCGTAAAACGATATGCCAAAGCAAAAAAAAGCATTGACAATATCACTCATATTGGTATCATTACTAAAATTGATCCTGATGAAACCATCTATTTTATTCACCACACCAAAGGAAAAAATTTGATTAGCCAGATGAATCTTAACTATCCAACTGTTGCGATGTATGACAATAAAGCGGTCAACTCCTATATGGAAAAATGTCCTAAAAATGAGGGGCATCAATGTTTAGCCCCTGCTTATTTTAGTGCTTATGGGAAAATCAAATGAGACTTATTTCATGTAGTTTAATCGCTTTGTTATTATGTGGGTGCGCACCCAAAAGTGTGGAAGTCTCTCCTGCGGTTGCGGGGATGCAACAAGAACTTGCAGAGCCTAAGATATACCTTGAAGAGAAGCCAACCAAAGATTTTTTTCTTAAAAAAGAACGTGAAAGCTTTGACTTACGCTCAGTACCAGAACTCTCCAAACGTGAATCCATTGTTGAAAATGCGATGATGTATCTTGGAAAACGAGATGGAGGGGATTGTTCAGGATTTGTCAATCTGGTAAATTTTAAATCAGGACTACCGTTTTATGACAATAAAGAGCTCAGTCAAAGCTATGACAATGCTCGAAAATCTCGCGCAATGTTCAACCTGATGTCAAAAAAAGGCAAAGCGTTTGAAGCAAAACTCCCTAATATTGGAGACCTTGTCTTTTTTGAAAACACTGAACGCAGACCTGCTGTAAAAACACAAAAAACAAAAGGTAAAGAGAAATCACCTGCAAAACAGCCTGTAGTTAACGTTGCTGAAAACATCACCCATGTGGGCATTGTCACAAAAGTAGAAGTAGATGGAACGGTTGAATTTATCCACCATTCTAATGGCAAAAATATCTTGGACTATATGAACTTCACCTACCCTATGCTCACGCATAAAGATGGCAAAAAAATCAACACGTATATGAAACGCTGCCCTTCTAAAGGTGGAGCTGCTCAACCTCAATGTATGAATATCGCCTTTTTTGTGGCATATGGAACATTTTGATTTTACACACAATCCAAGCAAAGCTTGAATTGCGAGATAGCACTAAAGCTAACCAATAAATTGGCAGAAAAAGAGAGTTAAATTGGCAAGAAGTAAAAGCACCAAGGGTGCGTGGGCATTCCGCCGAGGAAAACTCAGCGTTAGCGTAGCTTTTAGAGCTTTGCATTAAAAGCGTATTAAGAATTCTTGTAGTAAGGAAGAGGTGCTTTCGCACCTCTTGAAATTTTTTAGATGTCTTGCTCAATAACTTCAGCAAAACGGTTGAAATAACGCTCTTTAATGGCTTCAACAGATTTTGAAATATCATTACACGTCAAATTTACTCCACCAACCATACCAATTTTAACAACGCTGATACCGATCTCTCTAGCCATTGCTTCAAAACCAGATTCATTGTTGACTTCAATGATAGCACGTGAGAAACTCTCTGCAAAAATATCTCTTACATCATTAAGGGCAATACTTGCCGTAACACCCTTGCCACTTTTAGCTGCCATTTTAGCCAGAGCAATAGCGATACCACCCACATTGACATCTTTAGCAGCGCTCACGTAGCCTTTTTTATTTGCTTCAATCACAAGTTCCCATAGTTTAAGCTCTTTGTCATAATCAAGAGGAGCCAGGGTACCTTCAACTTTGCCAAACAGCTCTTTCATATACAAGCTACCACCAAAGTCACTTTTGGTCTCACCAATAAGATAAAGGCTCGCGTCCTCATTTTGGAAACTTGATGGAAGTGTTTTGTTTGCATCATCATTCAAACCTACCATCACGATGGCAGGTGTTGGGAAAACGCCAATGCCATTGGTCTCATTGTAAAGAGATACGTTACCACTGACAACAGGTGTGTTTAGTTTTGCACATGCCTCTTTGATGCCGTAACAGCCCTCTGCAAACTGCCACATAACTTCTGGGTTTTCAGGATTGCCGTAGTTTAGACAGTCTGTAATAGCAAGAGGTCTAGCACCACTCATCGCAACGTTTCTTCCACTCTCAGCAACTGCCGCAGCAGCGCCCATTTTAGGGTCGATGTAGTTATAACGTGGGTTACAGTCGCTACTCATTGAAAGTGCTTTACCGTTTTCTTTGATGCGAATCACACTTGCATCAAGGCTACCAGGGGCTTTAATCGTATTGGTTTGAACGGTTGAATCGTATTGGTCAAAAATCCATGATTTATCACTGACTTCGACGGAATTTAAAAGTGTATCGAACGCTTTTTGGTTATCCACTTTTGCAAAATCGTTAATCGTTGTGTTTTTAATAGAAGCTAAGTACGCTGGCTCTTTTGTTGGTCTATCGTAAATTGGTGCTTGCTCGCTCACAGGTTGTACTGGCATATCCGCCACTCTCTCACCATGCCAGAAGAGTTCCATATTGCCCGTTGCGGTTACTTCCCCGATGATTTCAGCGTTGAGATCCCATTTTCTAAAGATGTCAACCACTTTATCTTCATACCCTTTTTTAGCACAGATGAGCATACGTTCCTGTGATTCTGAGAGCATAAATTCAAACGGTTGCATACCCTCTTCACGTGCAGGAACTTTGTCTAAGTGCATGATCATACCGCTACCACTACGTCCTGCCATCTCAAATGAACTCGATGTCAAGCCCGCAGCACCCATATCTTGGATACCTACGATATAGTCTGTTTTAAAGAGCTCTAAACATGCTTCAAGTAAAAGTTTTTCAGCAAATGGATCGCCTACTTGTACGGTTGGACGTAGGCTTTTGTTGGCTTCGGTAAAACTATCACTTGCCATAACAGCACCACCAAGACCATCACGACCTGTTTTAGAACCAACATACACAACAGGATTGCCGATGCCTTCAGCTCTGCCGTAAAAAATTTCATCACTTTTTGCAAGACCAAGTGTAAACGCATTAACCAAAATGTTACCATTATAGCTCTCATCAAAGAAAGTCTCTCCACCGATGGTTGGAACACCCATACAGTTACCGTATCCACCGATGCCCGCAACAACACCACGTACAAGGTAACGTTGATGATGGGAAGTATCGTCATTGTTGGTAACATTACCAAAACGAAGCGAGTTCATGTTTGCAACAGGGCGAGCACCCATGGTAAAGACGTCTCTTAAAATGCCGCCAACACCTGTTGCCGCACCTTGATAAGGCTCGATAAAACTTGGGTGGTTATGAGACTCCATCTTAAAGACGGCTGCCATACCATCGCCGACATCAATAACACCTGCATTTTCACCTGGTCCTTGAATAACCCATGGTGCTTTGGTTGGAAAACCATTCAGATATTTTTTACTGGATTTGTAAGAGCAGTGCTCACTCCACATGGATGAGAAGATACCGATCTCTAGCATATTAGGCTCACGTCCTAAAATGTTCAAAATATTTTCATATTCGTCTTTGGTTAACTTATGTTTTTTTAACACTGCGTCTAAATTTTCCATGGATTGTTCGCCCTATGTGATGTAATTAAAATGGGCTTATTGTACAAAAAAGGAGCTAAAAGTTAGTTTTGACGAAACGTTGCCTCTAAAACTTCGGCACTAAGAGGTTTTGCGAAAAGATAGCCTTGCATACTATCACACCTATTTTCAATCAAAAATGCTTTTTGCTCTTCTGTCTCAACGCCTTCGGCGAGGACTTCAAGCTCTAATGTTTTTCCCAAAGCAATAATGGCTTTTGAAATCGCTTGATCATCGGTATCGTGTGGTAAATCTCTAATGAAAGAGCGATCAATTTTGAGTTTATGCAATGGTAACTGTTTAAGATAGCTAAGCGACGAATAGCCTGTTCCAAAATCATCAATCGAGATTTTATAGCCTAAGTTTTCCAGCTTTTGTAACGTTTTAGAGACTTGATCGGGGTTATTCATAAAACAACTCTCTGTTACTTCGAGTTCAATTCTTTGTGCATTTATACCGATTTCTTGGCGTATAACCTCTATGGATTCCACAAAATTTTCCTCTTCAATTTGAACACTAGAGATATTAATTGCCATCACACCATCAAAGAAAGCTTGTTCATCCCATTTTTTCATTTGCATTAACGATTTTTTAAACACCAATAGACCAAGAGAAATAATCAACCTCGTCTCCTCAGCTCTACCAATAAAATTATTGGGAGGTATTATCCCTTCAACGGGATGCTGCCATCTTACAAGTGCTTCTAAGCCTATCATTCGATTGGTATGAAGATTGATCTGTGGCTGATAATAAACGACAAACTCGTCATTTTCAATAGCATGTTTGAGTTCATTATCAAGCTTCGATATATTTAGAAGTTGTTCTGTCATAGAAGGAGTGTAATAAACATAGCTTTTTTGGAGGCTATTTTTAGCTTCATACATAGCAGTATCGGCATTTTTGAAGAGTGTCTCAAAACTGCTGCCATCTTTTGGAGAACATGTCACACCCATACTTGCATTGAGCCTAAACTGCTCATTTCCAATTTCTATAGGGATTTCTAAACTCTGGATAAGTCTATTACATAATGCCTCTACATGTAAATGTTCACGCGTTAAAATCACAAACTCGTCACCCCCTACACGCGCAATAAAATCAGACTCTTGAAGTGAAGATTTAAGGCGCTCTGCAACCACTTGAATTACTTTATCTCCCGTGGTATGTCCATACATATCATTGATTGTTTTAAAGCGATCTAAGTCTAAAAATAAGAAGCATAATGTTGGTTCCTCAATCAGGCGCTTTTCAAGTTCTTGTTTCAGGTAAACGCGATTAGGTAATTTAGTAAGAGGGTCATTGAGCGCTAAAAAGAGCATCTCTTTTTGAGCATTCTTACGACTACTAATATCTCGATGTGTTCCCGCCAGCCTTAGAGGATCACCCGTTTTTTCATCACGTTCAACCACAGCACCCGAGCCTTCAATCCACACCCAGTGCCCATCACGATGTCGCATACGAAACTCAATGACATAGGGCAAATTGTGTTTTATGGTATTTTCAACTGCATTTTTTGCAATAAGGCGATCTTCAGGATGAATGCGCTCCGTCCAATCTGTATCCAGTTCATCAATATCGTTACGTTTTAAACCTAAAAAAGAGAGCCAAATATCATTGACCACATGCTTATGATTGACATAATCCCAATCCCAATAGCCAAGATTAGCCCCTTGTATAACATACTCTAAACGTTGTTTATGTTCTTTGAGCTTCTTTTGCATTGAGACAATTTGGAGAATTTTTGCTTTAATCAACCCATAAAGTAGTAAGGAGGTTACAACAACAAAAAAAAGTCCTTTGTAGGTCTGCATTGCTGTTACTAACGCAACATTATCTACAAAATATTCTACAACATGATCTGAAAAGAGTATCCATAGCGTTGCAAAAAGAGCATAAATAAGCACTATTCGTAATGGACTTATGCTAACGCGCATCGATTCACTCCTGCTGATCGGTTTTTGGTTGAAGTCCATTATACTGTACGTTTGTGACATTTATACTATTTTGATAAAAATTCAGCTAAAATCCAACTTCAATTTAACTTCGAGGCGGTACCTTTTATGTTTGGAATGGGAATAGGAGAAATCCTTGTTATAGCCATCATTGCTATTATTTTCTTAGGGCCAGAAAAACTTCCTGATGCGATGGTCAAAGGTGCAAAATTTTTCAAATCATTTAAAAACAGCATCAACGACGTCAAAAGTAGCTTTGAGCAAGAGATGAAAATCCAAGAGCTTAAAGATGAAGCACTTACTTATAAGAAAAAACTCGATGAAGCAGCCACCAGTGCGCGAAAAATCATTACCTTTGATGAACTTGAAGAGATTAAAAAAACAACTCAAGGGGTTAATGACTCTTTAAAAGAACTGGAAAATAGTGTTAAAGAAAGTGCAACGCTTGATGCACCATCTTCTGCAGCGCCAGAACCGATCCCAGTTCAAGTAATTGAGACACCTAAAGAGACAAAAAAAGAGGAAAATGTATAATGTTTGATGAGTTAAAACCCCATTTAGCAGAACTTCGTAAAAGACTTTCCGTTTCGCTAATCGTCATTCTTGTAATGTTTCTTATCTGCTTCGCTTTTTGGCAACCTATTTTGGCATGGATGATCGCGCCTCTAAAGGCTGTTTTACCACAGGGTAGCAATGTAATTTTTACTGGCGTTCAAGAGCCTTTCTTTACGGCTATGAAAGTCGCCTTTTTTGCAGGATTTATTCTTTCTTTACCTGTGATTTTTTGGCAATTTTGGCTTTTTGTTGCGCCTGGTCTTTATGATAATGAAAAAAAACTGGTCGTTCCTTTTGTAGCTGCTGCTACCATGATGTTCCTCATAGGTGCATCTTTTTGTTATTATGTTGTTGTACCACTTGCCTTTGAATTTTTAGTCGCTTTTGGTAGTGCCCTCTTTACAGCACTTCCTAGCATTGGCGAATATGTGGGCTTCTTTACAAAATTTTTAGTAGGATTTGGACTCTCTTTTGAGATGCCCGTTATCATCTTTTTCTTCGCTAAATTGGGGCTTGTTGATGATAAAGGCTTAAAAGACTTTTTCCGATATGCTATTGTTATTATCTTCATCGCTGCGGGTATTTTAACGCCTCCAGATATCCTTTCACAATTTTTAATGGCTGGACCACTAATCCTCTTGTACGGTATCTCTATTCTCGTTGCAAAAGCAGTGAATCCTTATGTTGCACCTGAAGAAGATAATGAAACCACTGAAGAAAACAGTGAACCAAAGAACGAGGAATAGACCATAGACCCGCTTTTAAAATCTACCTACGATTACACACTTCCACCAGAGCTTATCGCTACACATCCCATAGAACCGAGGGATGAAGCGAGGCTTTTGGTATATAATCGCGCAAATGGTACGATTACTCATACTCTTTTTAAAGAACTTTTTCATTTTTTACCCTCAAATATTGCTGTTTTACTCAATGACACGAAAGTGGTTAAAGCACGTATTTTTGGTAAAAAAGAGAGTGGTGGAGAAGTCGAAGTACTGCTCAATGCACCTCTTCAAGAAAACCTCTATTCTGTTTACATCAGAGGCAGAGTCAAACAAGGAACACATCTCTTTTTTGATGAGCATTTGCAAGCAGAAATTGTAGAGCTTAAAGAGGATGGTACGCGTATTGTTGCTTTTATCCAAGAAGAAAAACCACTGCATACCAAAGCTCTTTTTGACGTTTTAGATAGAATCGGGCATATTCCACTTCCACCTTACATCAAGCGTGAAGATACCAATGAAGACAGCGTGGATTATCAAACAGTATTTGCTAAAGAGCAAGGTGCCGTTGCGGCGCCAACCGCTTCATTACACTTTACAGACAGCATGTTTGAGACGCTTAAAAAACGGTATGAAACACACTTTTTAACCCTTCATGTGGGAGCAGGAACCTTTAAACCCGTCGAAGCTGAACACATTTACGACCATGTCATGCACTCTGAGATTTATGCCATCCCAAATGAGACGTGTAAGCTTATTGAAAGTTCGAAAGATATTTTAGCAGTGGGCACAACCGTGACACGAACGGTGGAATATTTTGCACGTACCAAAGAGCCACATGGAAAATGTGATCTCTTTTTACATCCAGAAAATTTACCCATTCGGGTCAATCATCTCTTAACCAATTTTCATCTTCCAAAATCAACATTGATTATGTTAGTGGCATCATTTGTGGGCATTGAAAAAACGCTAGAACTCTATGAAGAAGCCGTCAAAGAGAAGTATCGTTTCTTCTCTTACGGCGATGCAATGTTAATTGTCTAATTACGCTTTCATATCAAGCAAACTACCCAACATCTCATCTTGTGCTTGAATTGGCTTTGTATTGGCCTCAAAGCTCGTTTCAAGTGCAATTTGATCAGTAAACTCACGGGCTAAGTCTGTAGTGTTTTCAGTTGGATTGCTTTGTGCAACCACTGCATTATTTTGATTGGTAATGGTTGTTTGGGTTGCAGCATACTTCTCAGTATTGACATTGGCAACATTGTTTGCGCTGTTATTCATCCAGTTGGACATAGCCGTCATGGCAGTAGCATTGATTTGCATGATAGCTCCTTTCTCTTATTTTCGAACTATACTCTACTTCGCTTGAAAAAGATATAAAGAAAATTTAGACTCTATTTTGTGAGGGTTTTGAGGGTTTCATTCATGAATGCAATCGTCTGGGGATTTGTATCTTTATGAAAAGCAACGTAGAGATCACACTCTTTAAGCACATAAACAACTTCGTATTCCGAAACATCACATCCCATCTCTTTGAGCAATGAAAAAGCCCCTTCAACACTAAAGGCAATCGCATCAATACGGTTTTCTTTAAGTTTTTTAAGCTGCGATGTACGGTTTGAAAAACGTTCCAAATTTTCTAAACGAAAACCAAGCTCTAACAGTGCTTTTTCTGAAGCAGTATCGGGGATGGTCGCAATTTTATAGCGATGCAGAACAGCGGGAGTGGTAACCTTAAGGTGTGTACTTTTCTTCGCAATGACACCTAGTGTCATTTTTCCAATAGGACCAACCCATTGAAAGAGCGCTTCACGCTCAGGTGAACGTACGATGCTATATATCATTGAATGTTCATCATTTAAAACTTTATTATAGCCTAGTGCCCAAGGTAAAAGCTGAATGGAGTTATCAGAAAACTGATGTCCATTTTTAATAAACAGTTCTTCAACAAGATCCGTAGAGAATCCTTTCACCTTGCCATTTTCTAAAAAATTATAGGGAGGACTTTGCTCAGTATACACCTTAAAGACTTCTGCACATAAACTAAATGAAAGAAAAGCTATGAGCAAAAACTGTTTCACTGCCCATTCCTAGAACGTTGAAGAGACTTCCATGTGTATATGAACATGTCAAAATTTTCAAGCAAAATATCGGTGATATTAGGATCAAATTGCAATCCTTTCATCATCACGAAATAGTCTCGTACAACTTTTTCTTCCCAAGGCTCTTTGTAAACACGTTTGTCTAAAAGCGAGTCAAAAACATCGGATACCGCACAAATACGTCCAACCAATGAGATAGCATCGCCTTTTTTGCCATAAGGGTAACCTTCTCCATCCCATCGTTCATGATGTTCTAATGCGATGGTTGCAGCCAAACGCATCAGTTCAAACTCAGAGTCAATGAGCATTTCATAGCCCATGACTGAGTGTTGTTTCATAACAACCCACTCTTCGTCATTGAGTTTATCAGGTTTATTGAGTATCTCATCACTAATGCCCACTTTACCAATATCATGCAATACAGCTGCCATTTTAATCTTTTCGCATTCGGCTTCATCATGACCAAGAAATTTACAAAAGAGATAGCAAAATTCTGCGACACGCCTTAGATGTTGTCCTGTTTCTTTAGATTTTAGCTCTGCAATAGAGGCTGAAAGATAGGTCATTTCATGGTTGAGTTTACGAATCTCTTCCGTTTGACTCTCGACTTGGGTTTGTAGATTTGACTGAAGTTGATACAATGAGACGTGCGTTCTCACTCTGGCTTTTAAAAGACTCGCATGAAAAGGCTTGGAGATAAAATCAACCGCGCCTAAATTGAAGCCTATCTCTTCATAGTCACTTCCATCATTGGCGGTGAGAAAAATGACAGGGATATGACGAACTTTTTCCATCTGTTTAAGTCTGCGACACACTTCGTAACCTGTCATAAGTGGCATATTAATATCAAGTAAAATAAGGTCTGGGAGAACAGATTCCGCTAAAAGAATCCCTTTTTTTCCCTCTTTTGTAGCGTACACTTCATATTCGCTCAAAATAGAACTGAGCATTTCGATGTATTCGGGCGTATCGTCGATCACTAAAATTTTAGCCATTTTTTATATCCTTGCTTAAACGCTCCAAGCTCTCCAAGGCTGTTTCAAAATCAAAGTTTTTACATGCTAAAAGAAGCGCTTTAAACGCTTCATCTTCATGTAGCTTGGCATGTGTGGCAAGCTCTTCTAAAAGTGTATTGACCTTAGAGACATTTGAGAATTCAAGAGCCATTTTAAGCTCCAGCAACAATTCCTTTTCAGGCGCGTTGGATTCATCCAATAGACTTTGCTTCTCATTAAGAGGAGTATTGAGTTGCTCATACTCTTTTTGGAGCAGGCTCATTACCGTACGATGCTCTTCTAAAATAGGTGACAAAGGAAGCTCTTGAAATGTTTGATGCTCTTTTAAAAACTGCTCAAGTTCTCCAAGTTTTTGCTCTAAACGTAAAAGACCGACAGTTCCACTCAACCCTTTTACCGTATGTACGTAATCAATCAAAAGCGTTAGTTCTTGCTTTGCAATAAGATCTTGCAGCTTTTGAGGCATTTCTAAATAGGTTTCAAAGAAACTGTTGAAGAGTTTTTGCCATAATGCTTCATTGTCACCTAGTTTTTTGATTGCCTCTTTTTTAGCAAAAGGAGCCATAGCACGTTTTTTAGCTGCGGTTTGTTGTTTAGGCGTAATGGAGAGGCTTACATGTAAAACCTCTAAAAGGGTGCCATAAAAGTCTTCCACTTCAAAAGGCTTCCCAATATGCGCATCCATGCCAGCAGCAAGGCATTTCTCAATATCTTGGATCATAACATTGGCTGTCATAGCCACAATAGGCGTTAAAATGTTTAATTCTTTGCGGATAATCCGTGTTGCTTCATAGCCATCCATAATGGGCATCTGCACATCCATCAAAATAAGATCAAAGGGGTGTACTTGCTCTTGAATGATCTCAACGGCTTCCAAACCATTACGTGCTACTTCAATTTTAGCATGTGTCTCTTTGAGTAGATAGGTTGCAACTTCAAGGTTGATGTCATTATCTTCAACAATCAAAATACGTTTAGAAGAAAGATCAATCTTAGAAGGATCAAAAAGTGGTGTTTGAGCACTCAGTGAGCATAATGTCACCAATTCATCGTAAAGCATCGAAGGATTGATTGGCTTTTTGAGTAAAGATTTGATCCCCGTATTAAAAATACGATTTTTAAGTTCTGCGTCATCATTGGTTGCAATCATCAAGAAAGGAGGCAGTACCTCTTGGCTATTTTGCTGCACCAACTGTGTGTAAAAATCAACGCCATTCATTCCCTTTGCAAGTTCATAGTCAAGAATAACCATATGATAAGGCTTCATTGCACTCTTGATCTTCACGGCAATATCTTCATTGCTTTTGTGTGCTGAGACAAAGAAACCAAAGGACTTAATAAACTCACAAAGTGTATCACTCACTTTTT
Organism: Pseudomonadota bacterium; assembly: GCA_017860615.1. Classification (GTDB taxonomy): domain Bacteria; phylum Campylobacterota; class Campylobacteria; order Campylobacterales; family Sulfurospirillaceae; genus Sulfurospirillum. Next base: position 165,471 of record JAGDMU010000006.1, read on the forward strand.
TCTGATCTTCAATGAGTAAAATACGTAAAGGTTCATAAGCACCTGTACTATTTTCATGTTGGATGTCTAAGCCTTTAACAATAGGAAGTATTACGCTTAGGCTGAAAAGGCTTCCTCTGCCCTCTTCACTCTCTAAGCTAATACGTCCTTGCATCATATCTGCTAGTTGCGTACAAATGAAAAGCCCAAGCCCTGTTCCACCATGCTTTCGTGTAATAGAAGCATCAAGCTGTCCAAATGCTTTAAAAAGCAGTGACTGTTTCTCTTTGGGTATACCCATCCCACTATCTTTGACATGAAACGTTAAGGTCGCGGTATGGTTTTCATGCACCTGTTCGCTTACGCTTAAAATGACAGCGCCCTCTTTGGTAAATTTGATGGCATTGCTTAAAAAGTTATTGACAATTTGCATAATCTTGCACGGATCACCTTTAAAAAAGCGGTTTGTATCTACAAAATCACACTGAAAGTCGACCCCTTTCTCTTTAGCAAGTACTGAAAAAATCGAACAGCTTTTCTTCAGCTCTTTGTGCAAATCAAAAGCAATGCTTTCAATCTCCATTTTCCCCGCTTCAATTTTTGAAAAGTCCAAAATATCGTTGATAATGCGAAGTAATACGGATGATGCCTCTTTGATTTTTCCAACATAACTGGCTTGGGTACTGTTCATCGCTGTTTTACTCAGCAAATGCGACATCCCCATAATGGCATTCATTGGTGTACGGATCTCATGACTCATATTGGCTAAAAATTCAGATTTATAACGGCTTGCGTCTTCAAGCTCTTTGGTGCGTAGTTTGACCTTTTCATCCAACATCTCATTTTCATGTTTGAGTGTCTCAAAAAAACCTTTAAGTTTAATGCGTGTCTTGTCTAAAGCCAAACCCAAAGTACCGATTTCATCGTTTTCATCCCAATGAAATGGCTCATCAAGCTTTTGCTGCGCTAATAGGTTAGAATGCCCCACCAAACGTCTAATAGGACGAATGATTTTATAGTAATAGATCCATGAGATCACAAGGACTAAAAAGAGAACTTGAAAAAAGAGCATGGTGCCAAAAAGCGTTAAATCAGACATCACAGAATCAATAAGATCTTGACGTTTAAAGCCCATTTCCAATGAACCTACAACGACATTGTCTTTTTCCAATGTCTTGTTTAAAAATAGTGTGTCATCGTTGTTAGAAACCCTTTCTTTTTTTTCCCAACCTAGAAAAAGCTTTTCATCGCTGTCTTTAACATAGACAAACTGCACATTAGGATCAAGCAGAAGCTGATCGAGCATTTTTTGTCCCAACTCTGGATAAAAATTCCATAAAGACTCCACAAAAACAGCCGAAGAGAGATTGAATTTTTTGGTGTTAAGTGTTGTGAAAGCTTCTTGTTTGTTTTTGTAGGTACTATTGACATACGTTAGCATCAAAAGAGGCAGTGGCAATAGCAGTGAGATAATAATCATCACCGCTAAAGCTTGTAATAAAGATACACGGTACAACATTGCTCTAATCATTTTCTAGGACTCTTTCTAAAGCTATTTTAACGACACGAGCCACAAGGGCATTGAAGCTTATAGACCCTATTAGGAAGCAATAAACTAAGTCAAAATAAACTATAACATTTTCAAATTAGAATTGTCAATTTTAAAGATAAATCGACTCTGCTTTTTTAACAATATGGACTTTGCTTTCGACATTTTCTTTTAAATAGGCTTTAAAAAGCTCCAATTTATCTATTTCGCCATGAATCAAATAAATCGTATTGAGCCCTTTTATCTGCTTAATCCAAGAGAGCATATCCGCCCTATCGGCATGTGCTGAGAGACCATTGATGGTATAGAGTTTCGCACGCACTTTAATATCTTCACCGTAAATGCGAATAAACTGTTCTCCATCGATGATATCACGCCCCAATGTTCCTTTAACTTGAAACCCTACAAAAATAATGGCATTTTTAGGATTCCAAATGCGTTGTTTAAGATGATGTAGCACTCTTCCACCATTACACATACCACTTCCAGCGATAATAATAGCGCGCTTTTCAACCTCGTTAATTTCCATAGAGTCTTTTTTACGAGGTGTTGCGTGAAGTTCAGGAAAGGAGAACGGATCATCCCCAAGGCTGACACGTAGCCCTAGCGTTTGATTGAGCTGTGCAGGGTACTTTTGATAAATCTTTGTTGCCTCGATGGCTAAAGGACTGTCTAAAAAGACGTGGCAATTGTGCAATTCTCCCGCTTGATGCATCTGATGCAACAACCACAAAATTTCTTGGGTTCTCTCCAAGGCAAACGAAGGGATAACAACATTGCCTCCTTCAGCAAGGGTTTGAATAACCGCTTCTTTAAACTCTTTAATACTCTCATCTAACGCCCTATGTTCTCTATCACCATACGTTGATTCGATAAAAAGGGTATCCGCATGTTCGATGGTGCTCAGATGATTGAGTAACAAACGATTTTTACTTCCAAGATCGCCTGAAAAGACAACACTTTTATGCAAGGTATCTTCTTCATAATTCACTTCTACAAAAGCACTTCCCATAATATGCCCAGCATTGTGAAAAGCAATCTTCAAAAAAGGAGCTAATGTGATGACTTCATCGTATTTGACACGACGCATCTTTTTAGTAAAGAGTTGTTCAACGTGCTCTTTCGTGTAAAGGGGTTCTTGCACACTGTTCTCTTCACCACGGCGCAGTGCTTTTCGAAGTTGGGTTTCGTACTCTTCTTGAAGCAATCCTGCACTGTCTAAAAGCATGATATAAGCAATATCAAGCGTTGCATCCGTTGAGATAATTTCGCCCCGAAATCCTTCTTTAACCAATTTAGGAACCCTACCGATATGATCAATATGGGCGTGTGTTAAAATTAAATAATCAATAGAGGGAACATCAAAAGGGAAAGGCTCGTAGTTACTCTTCCAAAGCTCACCCTGAATCATTCCACAATCAATTAAAATTTTGATCGATTGAATCTCTAACAAGTGACATGAACCTGTAACCATGGAAGCGGCTCCATACGATGTGACTTTTGCCATAATAGCCCCTTTAATGAATAAATTTGTCGATAATCTCTTTGTATTTTTTCTCTATTACGTGACGCTTCTTTTTAAATGTATTGGTCAGTTCTTCACCAACGGTAAATTCTTTTTCTAAAAAATGAATATTTTGCAATTTTTCAAACGGCTTAAATCCTTGCCCTTGATGTAAAAGATCATTCATCTCACTTTTAATCTTAGCAACAATCTGCTTATCTTCCATCACTTGTTCAATGTTATGAACGGCTTTGTTAAAATGAACCGCAACATACTCTTTGAGCTTTTCAAAATCAGGTACGATGAGTGCACCAAGCCCTTTTTTGGTGTGCCCAACCAAAATAGCATCGGTGATAAATGGCAACATCGCTATGGTGGACTCTATACGGCTAGGATCAACATTTTCACCACTGGCAAGCACGATAATTTCTTTAGAACGCCCTGTGATAACCAGCTCTCCTTTAAGGGTCAGCTTTCCAAGATCCCCTGTTTTAAAAAAGCCATCATCACTAAAACTTTTAGCATTTTCTTCAGGGTTTGAGTAATAGCCTTTAAACACTTGCTCACCCTTCACCCATAGTTCACCTGTTTCGCCAGCACCAACTTGATCACCTTCTTTATTGACAATTTTCAAAGTTGTGTCTCGAACTGGCAGACCTAAGGTTGCAAAGGTATTGCATTGAAGTGCTCGTCCTGCAATGGTTGGAGCACATTCTGTCATACCGTATGCATTGACGATACGAATTCCAATGGCATCAATCCATGCATCTAAAAAGTCAGGTAAAGCCCCACCACCACTAATCGCCAAACGCAATCTTCCGCCAAATTTTTCCTGCACAAGTGCCAATTTTTTCTTTGCAATAGCGTTAAGAGGAGCAAGGAGTAGACGTTGGATAAATGCTATCGTTTTATCTTTATATCTCAAGAGAGAGAAGCGTTTTTCAAAACACGGAAGTTCATCTTTTAAAATGCGATCTACCCTATTATACGCAGCTGAGATAGCAACCAATTTATTAAATAACTTTGCTTTTTTGGGGTCTTTTTTCTCTAATGCTGTGTTGATTTTCGTATACATCGACTCCCACAGTCTAGGGACTGTTGCAACCAATGTGGGCTTGTAATATTCAAGATCATTTGCAAATGTTTTAATGGTTGAATAAACCGTACAACTCCCTTTTGAAAGCGCAACATATTCAGCAGCACGTTCAAATATATGCCACGAAGGAAGAATAGAAACCCACACATCGCTGCTTTGAAGTGCAATTAAAGGAGGAAGCTCACGGACATTGTACATGATGTTTTTATGGCTTAATGGAACCCCTTTAGGCGTACCTGTTGTACCTGATGTATAGATGATCGTGACAATATCTTCTTCATCCAACACATCTTTGGTTGCGATAAAGGTTTCAATTTCATTGGAATGAATAATGCGGTCTTTTAAAATATCTTTGTACGAGTAAAGATTGCTTAAGAGAGAGTGTACTTTGGGTGCTTCCACAATAAAAATAGCTTTGAGTTTCAGATGGTTTAACATCATCTCATGACGAATATAGATGTGTTCATCTTCAACAATCAAAAAATCAGCGCCTGAATGAGAGAGAATGAACTCTAACTCCTGTGTAGGCGTATCGCAGCCTCTTGGAATGCTAATCGCACCTAGAGAAATAAGCGCAAGATCGGTGACCATCCACTCATAGCGGTTGTCACACAAAAACATGACTTTAGAGCCTTTCTCGACCTTTTTAGCTTTAAAAGCACGAGAAAGAACCAAAACATCCTCAAACAATTTTTCATAACTTACTTCAAATTCTTTATCTGCTACCCTATAGATAAAGGCTTTTCTCTCTTTATACTGCTCATAGGTCTTGATAAACATATGAAACAACGTGTTTTCTTCACGATGCAAGCACAATCCTTAATATTTCAAGTTACTTAATTGTAATCATAATTCCTGAAAGAGAGGCTTAACGTGAACGAAATGCTTTAAAAACTAAGAGAATAATTACGATTTGAACACCTAAAAGCCCTACATGGAGACAATAGACTTGGCTCTGTTTATCGACAATGCCGAAGAACTCGATGATTTTGTAGAAAACGTAGGAAAGTACCATGCCTACAAGATAGCCTTTTTGTTTCACAACATCCGCAAAAGAGAGCAATATAGTACGTTTTAAGGCAAGTGTTTCGATCCGCATAAGATAATTACCAAAAACAAACGTTAACTGATAAGAGGCATAAATCAAGAGGACATTGACATAAGAATATTTAAAAATGAGAAAACTTATAACAATAAACAAGGACAAGAACTCTACCAAAAGCGTTATGCGATAAAAAACGAGAAGATTCATCATCTTCTCGTATACTTTCGCCACAACCAGTAAACCTACGGCTAACCCAATACCTCCTAGTGAAAATACAGAGGGTTCAAGCGGTGTATAAAGCACAAAAACACTGCCTACTGCAAGCCCAAAAAAGAGGGAGTTGAGTAGCTTATACCAAAGATAAGGGCGTAGGTTTAGTTGCATTAAAATCTCGCGTTGAAGCCAACCATGAAAGTTCGCTCGTAATTTAATGGGTAGACACCTAAAGAAGAACCACTATCAGAGAACATTGCATTTTTCGTATCAAATACATTATTCACTTTAGCAAAAAACTCATAATTTTTATAAGCATATGTTGCGGATACGTCTGTCACATAATAGCTTTCCATCTTTCCATAGCTTCCATCAAAATCATCTATGGCATAAGAGCGTGATTTATAGGTTTCAGATACTAAAAGCGACACTGGCTTAACAGGATTATAACCTAAGGCTACTTTTAAAGTATGAGGTGAAACGCCTGGTATTTCTCTACCATTATAACTGCCACTAGCACCATCATCAATAATTTTTGTATCTACATATGTATAATTAAGCATCGTAAATACATTCGATAGAATATAGTAGGTATTCGAAAGTTCTAACCCTTTTTTTTCTGTCTCTTTGAGATTGGTATTTGTGAAATTTGCCGCATTATAGTAAATTTCATTATCCAAAGAAGAGAAAAACAGGGTTGCTTTAAATTTAGTTTTTGATGTAAGATAATTAAACCCAAGGTTAATAGTATCTGCGGTCATCGGTTCAATAAAACCATTAAAAACGGATCCAGCATAATTCCAAAACGCATCATAGGTTGCACTAAATAACCTGTCAATATCAGGTGCTTGAAACGAATGATTGTAATTTGTGAAAACAGACATGTTGCTATTTAACTTATAGTTATAGCCAACATCATACGCATTTTCTGAATAAGTTTTACTCAAATCTGATGCACTGTCCTGAAAGGTATATTTGATACTCTCATTACGAGCACCTGCGGAGAGCGTATTTTGCCCAAAGGTATAGTCTACCTTGCCATAAATACCAAGATTGTCTTTTGTGATGGTATTGGTTGGAGACCATGAACTTTTCGTCTCTTTTTCGCCATTAAATGATTGTAAACCTAGTACTGCTTTCAAATTTCCATCGGTATAATTTATTTTTGTATCGTAGCTATTATAATCATATGATCCATTGATCGAACCACTAGAAGAGACATAATAAGCATTAGCTTTTTTATCTTCATCAAAGACTTGAGCATCTACACTAAAACGGTCGTTTATTTTATAATGAGCCCCATAGTTTAAAACATCTGATTCATAACTCATATCAGTGTATTTGCTATTTGGAATAGCATAAACATTATTTTGATACTGTGTAGGGGTAAGCGCATTGGCATAATTTGCATTCATTTTCGAAAATGTTTTGCCAAGATTAAATGTAAGATCATCAATAGGCGTTAATGTCGCGCTAATTGACTTATTACGATTCCAACTTTCATCTTTTGTGCCATCTGTTGATACGTGTTTAAATCCATCATGGCTGTAATCATCAATATAACCCGAAATTGAAAATTTTTCTTCTTTCACACCAAGACCTAAAGAGCCAAACCATAAGCCATTATCGCCAATATAGCTTTTAATGACTGCTCCATCAGTATCTTTAGTAATAATATTAATCGCTCCTGCATTCGCGCCATCACCGTATTCAACTGAACCACTACCTTTAATTATCTCTATTTTTTCGATGCTATCAAGAGGAATAGAAGATAAAAGTTGTGGAGACATATCCATATTATTAAGACGTCTACCATTGAGAGTGATAACTGTATTTTCATATCCTGTACCAAGTCCATACCCACGCATATCAATGGCTTGAGCAAAAGGATTTCCATAACTTGGCATGGTTGTAACAGAAGTTTGGGTATTTAAAAATTCGTAGATATCTTGAGTGTGAGATTGTTGTATTTCTTTTTTGTTATACACTTCAGATGCAAATGGTGCACCAACTTCACTGACCTTGATCTTCTTTGAGATCACCACAACAGGCGCACTACTTTCTTCGAGCACTTCTGTTGTTTCTGAGGATGCTTCAGCTTTTGGGGTATACAATTGCTTTTGATTATCTACGACACTTTGACCTTCACTGGCAAGGGCAATCGTAGCATTTAAAGCAAGTATCGCCGCTAGGCTAAAATACTTTCCTCTAAATCCTTTCAGATTTTTCATTCATTCTCCTTAAAATTTGGGAAAATTATTTTATCCTAAAAGTAAGCATTTTGATAACTTTTTGATACATTCTGCTCTATAATAACCTCAAATAGACCATGAGGATATGCCTTGTTCCATCGCTATAACTATATTTTAACGGCGTTAGCTGTCTTAGGAGCTATTACACTCATTAGTATGCTCTTTCAAGGCTACTTAGAGCTTGTAAACATTGCGCTGATTCATCTCATTCCCATCATTGTTGTAGCCCTTCGCGGTAACTTTTATGCCACTGCATTTATCGCTCTTATCGCTATTTTACTCTTCAATGTCCTCTATGTTCCGCCCGTTTACAGCTTTAGTGTGCATGATGCCATTTATCTGTGGAGTTTTGCCATCTTTTTGCTGGTCGGGTACATCATCACAGCGCAAGCTAAAAAAATCCAGACCAATGAAATCAGAGAGATTTTACTCAATACGCTCTCGCATGATCTCAAAACACCACTCTCTTCCATCTTGGGATCTATTACACTTCTTTTAGAAGATCCCAAAATGAGCACAGAAACCAAAACGATTTTATTGCATGACATCAAAAACAGCTCTGATAAGATGCACAGACTCATCAACAACCTCTTAGACAACGCTAGACTGAAAGACAAACACCTCAAACTTAAGATGGAATGGTGTGATCTTGAAGATATTTTAGGCGTTGCTTTGCAAGATTTTGATGAAGCGCATATCCAAAGCTCACTGACGTTAGATGTAGACCCATCCTTAGAGCTTTTCTGGGGTGATTACAATCTTTTAGTACGTCTCTTTGCCAACCTATTAGACAACGCCTTTAAATACTCCAACCAAAATAAGCACATAAACGTCTCCATTGCTCAAAAACAAGAGAGTGTCATAATAACCTTTTTTAACGAAAGCCCACCTCTTAAAGAAAAAAATCTAGAGACCATTTTCGATAAATTCTATCGCCTTGAAAATGCCCAAGATATTTCAGGCAGTGGCATTGGACTCTTTATCTGTCAGAGCATTGTGAGAGCACATAATGGAAAGATCAAGGCGTACAACCAAGAAAATGGCGTATGCTTTGAGATACTACTTCCTATTACAAAGCTACCCACCAAACTTCAAAGTGAGTATGAATGAAAGCCAACGAATTGATTTTAATCGTTGAAGATGATGATGCTATCTCAAAACTCTTAACCATTTCACTCTCAGAATATGGTTATAAAACACGCCGTGCCAATGATCTTGCTATGGCAAAGAGAGAGTTTATAAGCTACAACCCTATGCTCATTATTTTAGATCTTGGACTTCCCGATGGTGATGGTAAGGAGCTTATCAAAATGATCCGAAAAGAGAGCAAAACATCCATCATTGTGCTCTCAGCCAGAAGCGATGAAAAAGAGATTATCGCAGCACTTGATTTGGGAGCGGATGATTATGTGACCAAACCCTTTTCCACCAGTGAGCTGTTGGCGCGCGTACGCTCTACGCTCAGACGTGTGCATCACGATGTCTCGCATGAAATTCTGACGTGTAAAGACCTTTGCATTGACTTTACCAAAAAAGAGGTAACCCTCAAAAACACTCTTTTAAAACTCACTCCAACAGAGTATAATTTACTGCGATATCTCATGCAAAATGCCAATAAAGTGCTGCCGCATCAGCAAATTTTAAAGTCTGTATGGGGTGTGGGCTATCAAAACGAGATGCAATATCTTAGAACTTACATTAACTCTTTACGTAAAAAAATTGAAAAAAGTTCTACCAGACCAGAGTATATCACGACAGAATCGAGCATCGGATATCGATTCTCTTGTCATGAAGAACACGAAAAAGGAAATGAATGAATCAAAAGACTTTAAGAATCATCTTTTTTAGCTATCTTACGGTTGTTTTTATTGGAGCAATTTTATTAATGTTGCCCATCGCACATATCGGTAAATTAGCCTTTATAGATGCACTTTTTACCGCAACATCTGCAACATGTGTAACAGGGCTTATTGTCAAAGTAACACCTGAGGATTTTACCTTTTTTGGACAATTTGTCATTCTCATTCTTATGCAAGTCGGAGGTGTTGGATATATGAGTATCGTCACTCTTTTCTTCTTGTTTATGAAAAAAAATCTAAATATTCATGAAAAAAATATGGCAAAAGAGTCACTCAATTACTCGACAAATTTTGACATTCAACATTTCCTCAAAAAAGTCTTTCTTTTCACTCTTATCATCGAATCACTCGGCGCACTTATCTTAACCATGCGCTTTGCTACACATATGCCTCTTAATAAAGCCATTTGGCAAGGTATCTTTCACTCGGTTGCAGCATTTAATAATGCAGGTTTTTCAACTTTTAGAGATAACCTTGTTGGGTATCAGACAGATTTTACGGTTTTAGTGACTGTTGGACTGCTTATTATTTTAGGTGGTCTTGGTTACTTGGTTTTAGTAGAAATTCATGCCAAGGCTACACACAAACGCTTTATGCTCTCGGCTCACACCAAGATCACGCTTGTGGGTACACTTATTTTGATTATCTCAGGCATGATTCTTTTCTTAGTAATCGAATGGGATAACAAAGGCATCTTCAAAAACATGTCTATGTATCACAGTCTTCTTAACAGCTTTTTCCTCTCAGTCAATTTTCGAACATCAGGCTTTAATAGCCTTGATCTTGCCAATCTTAGTGATGCGTCACTCTTTTGCTCCACGATCTACATGATGACAGGAGGTGGAGCAGGTAGTACAGCAGGCGGTATCAAAATCACAACAGTTGCCGTACTGATCATTGCAACCATTCACACCATTAAAATCAGCAACCAAGCACCCAATGCCTTTAAACGAACCATTACACAAGAAATTATCAACCGCTCTTCTGCCATCATCCTCGTTGCATCCTTTATAACGATTACAGCAACGGTTATCTTGGTAGAAACACAGCATACTGACTTTATGAAAACCCTTTTTGAAGTCGTTTCGGCTTTTTGTACCGTTGGTGTTTCCGTTGGAAATGGCGATGTACTAAGCCTCGCAGGGAAATTTAGCCCCTTTGGGAAATCCATCATTATAGCCCTTATGCTTATTGGACGTATGGGTATTTTTGCTTTTGGATTTCTCATTATCGGTAAAGAAAAAATCAAACACATACAATACCCCGAAGGAAGGATTTTATTATGAAAACATACGCCGTCATAGGACTTGGAAAATTTGGCTTTCACATTGCCAAAGGATTAGCCGAACAAGGCATGGACATTATTGCCATTGACAATGACCCTCACAAAATCCAAGTCATTAGCGAATATATTGAAGATGCCATTATCTTAGACAGTACCGATATAAAGGCACTTCAAGAAGCGGGTGTTGTAGGTCTGGATACTGTTATTATCAGTATTGGTGAAAACATTGAGGCGAGTATTTTAACCTTGATGGCACTGAAAGAATTAGACAATAAAACCATTATAGCCAAAGCCATTACGCTCACTCATGGTGAGATTTTGGCGCGTTTGGGCGCTTTTAAAGTCATCTATCCAGAGCGAGAATCGGCTAAGAAATTGGTGGAAAACCTTGTAGGAAACGTCGTTATTGATCAAGTTGATTTTAGCAGTACCATTAAGATTGCTAAATTCTCCGTTACACCAGCCCTTATTGGTAAACTTGTCAAAGACATTGAGCTTATGTTTGAAAATGAAATCCATCTTATCGCATGTAAAACACGTGACAACTGGACATTTGATGTGGAAAAAACTTATAAAATCCGTGAAAATGATATGCTGGCATTTATCGGTAAAAAAGCTTTCATTGAGAAGCTGAGAAACCTTACCAAAGCAGAGAGTTAATCTCCATACCTAAAGCCTCTTTTAATGGAAAGGTGTTATAACCTTAGTCATGAGAGAGGTTTTATCCATCCAATAAAAATTCTATTGCACAATTTTTCATCAACCTAAAAGGAGTCTCTATGTCACTGCGTCCTTTAACTCCCGAAGAAGAGCGCGTTATCGTGCACAAAGGCACAGAAATGCCCTATTCTGGGGAATATAATAGTTTTTATACAAAAGGAATTTACCACTGCAAACGTTGTAATGCTCCTCTTTATACCTCAAATGACAAGTTCAATTCTAACTGTGGCTGGCCTAGTTTTGATGATGAGATACAAGGAGCTGTTAAACGTGAAACTGATGCGGATGGCAGACGCACTGAAATACTCTGCAATGCGTGTGGTGCGCACTTAGGACATGTATTTGAAGGAGAGGGTTTTACCCCTAAAAATACCCGCCATTGCGTCAATTCTATCTCACTGTTATTTGTCCCTGAAAAAGAGTAGTTTTTTGTTTATGCTATAATACGACACAAATTATTTTAAAGGAATTCTGTATGACCCAAAGCGAACCGGACTCGTGTAGCTTTAACTTTGCTCAAAACATAGGGGCTATCCTATGACGTTGTTGATTACGTATCTCTCCATTGCACTTTTAATCTCATTTCTCTGTTCCGTTCTTGAAGCTGTTTTACTTTCAAGCACACACTCTTATATAGAGACGCTTCCTAAAGAAGCCAATGAAAATGCTATTGTCCTCCTCAAAGATTTAAAATCAAACATCGATAAACCGATCTCTTCGATTTTAACGTTCAATACCTTTGCACACACAATGGGTGCAGCAGGAGTAGGCGCACAAGCACAAATCTTGCTTGGTGAAGAGTGGCAAACAGCCGTTGCCTTTGTTGTGACACTATTGATTTTATACGTTTCTGAGATTATTCCTAAAACCATTGGAGCACTCTACTGGAAAAAATTGTTGATACCATCTGCGTATATGATCTCTTTTTTAGTCACCATTACGACACCTTTTACATGGGTTTCATCACTTTTGACCAATTATATTTCAAAAAACAAAAAGCATCACAGCAACTTCTCACGTGATGAGATCATGGCCGTCGTTGCCATGGGTGAAAAAGAGGGAACCATTCTCAGCAAAGAGAGTGACCTCATTGAAAATCTTTTAAAACTTAAAAATATTAAAGCCAAAGATATTATGACACCTCGTAGTGTTGTGTTTGCCTTACCTGCAACTACAACCATTGAAGATGCGATTGAAGATGACCGTATGTACATTCACTCGCGTATTCCTATTTTTGGTGAGACTCTTGATGATGTTGTGGGAATTGTCTTTAACCAACGCATCCTTGAAGAGAGTGTGGAAGACCATGATACAATTACACTAGAACACATTGCGCATGAAGTGCATATGGTTTCTGAAAATCTTCCTGTACCAAACTTGATCGACCAGTTCGTTAAGCGTAAAACACACCTTTTTATTGTTTTTGATAGCTACGGTCAAACCGCAGGTGTTGTAACACTTGAAGATGCCATCGAAACACTTCTAGGTGTTGAAATCGTTGATGAGATGGATGAAGTGGAAGATATGCAACTCTTTGCAAAAGATCGAAGTAAAAAGTTTCAAGACCGCATGAAGGTCGAGCGTAAAAAGCTCGAAAAAGCAAAAGTAAATTAAACGCGTTAAACCCCTAAAGAGGCTTTAGTTATAAAGCCTCTTTAAAAAACTTTTCTGCAATCCCACTGCATTCTTTTTTCATCCCATGTTAATTCATTCACGCACGCATAAGGTTGTTCAATGCTAAACAGATCATTGAACGTTAACCCAAGTATAGGCATAAGTATCATGCGATTAACGCCTGCATGAGCAATGATGAGGATAGTGCCTGTTGCATGGTGTGTAATGGCATTAAAAGCATACCTTGCGCGCCCAGATAGATCATGAAAACTTTCACCATGAGGTGGTGTAAAATGCTCTATATCTTCGCCTCTTTTGGCATACAGTTCAGGATAAGCTGATTTTATCTGTGCCATTGGCATATTTTCCCACTCCCCCATATCAATCTCACAAAAGGCTTCGACCTTTTCATAGTGGATATTTTTACCTTCACATACAATTTCAGTGGTTTGTAAACAGCGCTTAAGTGGACTTGTAAAAACCATATCAAGAGTAATCGTTTTAAAATAATCATGCAACATTCTGGCTTGTTCGATGCCTTGTTGATCCAAAGGTATGTCTGTACGACCGAGATATCTCTTTTCACTTCCATTATCGATGTGCCCATGACGAAGCAGATAGACTTTTTTAACCATAGTTAAATACTTTGCCTGTTAGATTTTCAATTTTCTTTATAATCATTTTTGTGGCATTCAAACGCTTCATAATGTTTTTTTGCGCATCAAAATTCCCTTCATACTTTAAAAACGCCTTCTCAAAGCGCTTTTCAAAACCACATACCTCATCTTCATTCACCAATTTATCGGCGAGAAAAAGTAGTTCATTCTCATTCAGTGGCATATTTAAATCCACATCAATATCCATATGCGTTGCAATGATATCGCCGATAGTTTCATAGCCCAAATTCTTAAGCTTTAACGCACCAGCACTAGCGTGATTTTTCTCTTTGCGTGCGATGTCATGCAACAATGCCGCAGCACACAAAGCATTTTTATCAAAAATTAGCATACAGGAGGAGAGTTCCTGTAGCAGAATGCTTACCATTTTTTCAACCGCTTGGCAGTGTGCGATAATATGCTCTTCCACTCCATTCTCTTTCATGATCGCCAAACACTCTTGTTCCGTGGGTACTCCTCGTGTTTCATACATACCCAAGGCTTCATAATCCTCTTTGGTATCCATATCCATAAGGACTGCTTGATCACACACATTGACATACTGTGCATCATCATTAAAGGCTTCCAGTACTTTTTTAAGCCCTCCTTCTCCATCGCTTGAGAGAATGTGTGCTTTATACTTCATAGCAATGAGAGGAGGATGACCTTTACGTCCTAAAAATGTGGGGTAAGTGACACCTTTATCTTCACGTGCATACGCCTCATACAAGCGTTCAAGGCTTTGCACTTTAATAAGAGGAATATCCACAGGTTGCATATAAAAAGCGCTCAGTGATTCATCTATAACACTCAGCCCTTTTTGAATGGAGCTAAACATTCCTTTGTCATAGGCTTCATTGTATACGATCTGAACGTTATAGCCTTTGAGTGTTGCGACAATCTCTTCGTGCCGATGCCCTGTTACAACATAAATAAGATGTATACCATGTGCTTGGTATGTCTCAATTAGCCGCTTTAAAGCACTTGTTTTTCCCAAAGGTAAAAGGGGCTTAAAGTCATGCATCCGTGAAGAATACCCAGCAGCGATGATAAGAACAGCGATGTTGCTCTTCTTCATTGCTTAACTTCTCCTTGCTTTAATAAGCTCTGCTGCAATGCTAATAGCAATCTCTTCAGGCGTTTGAGCGTTAATGGAAACACCAATAGGACAACATACCGCATCCAAATCTTTTTGCGCAAATCCTTCACCAAGAAGTTGGTTATACACATAATTACGTTTGGTCTTACTGCCAATCATACCAATGTATTTGGCTTTCATGTGAAGCGCTTGTTCAAGCACCACTTTATCAACGCCTCTGGTGACGATGACAATGTAACTATTTTTAGGAATATGCATCGTTTGTTGTAAATTTTCATAGGTTGAAGAAACAACATGCACCTCATCAGCTGTAGGAAAACGCCCTTTGTTCGCAAATGCTTCTCTATCATCCACAATAACGGTGTAAAAGCCAAGTGTTTTGGTCAATGCTGCAATTTGTGAAGAGACATGACCTGCCCCTATGATGTAAAGGCGCTCTGTCGTGTAAAAGGGCTCTATCATATAGCGATTTTTTCCAACATGCAGATGAAATTTGATATGATAGAAATTTTCCCTAAGCTCACGCACAATACTCTGAATTTCCTTATCGTCTTCACCGTACAGGTCCGTTTCCGTACAAATCCATTTATTTTTGCCAGAAACACGCCTGTTCGCCTGTGAAATATTTGTAATCATCACAAAATCTGTTTCAGAGGCTTTAAGCTCTTTTGCTGTGTGATAAATATTGAGCTGATGTATATCCAAAGCATCTATATACTCTAAAAGAACACTCACTTCACCGCCACATACCATACCAGCGGCTCTTGCATCATCATCGGTGAGTTCAATATCTTCGATAGAACACTGTTTGGTTTTAAACTTTTGAGGCGCTAATTGCATCGCCATGGCTTCAAGCGTACCGCCACCGATGGTACCTTCAATAGAACTATCTTTACGAATCACCATCTTCGCACCCGCTTCTCTTGGTGCTGAACCGCTTTTGTGTACTATCGTGGCTGTAACTATCTCGTTTTGTTCATTTAAACTCTCCACAATGTGTTCAATTATGGTTTTCATATTATTGCTCCTTGTCTACAATCCTGTAATTTTCGTTTAATCATACTGTTGGTAATTTTGGAGGAATGATCATCTTCTAAAACCTCCATAAAGAGTTCAAAATCAACATGAAAATGATCTCTGATACGCTGAATGATCTCTGTTTTAACGCCTTCAAAATCCTCTTTATTTGAAAGAACAAGCATTAGGTGTAAAACATTATTCTCACGTACGGTGAGTTGATAATCTAATACGAAAGAAAAACGCAAAAGGATTTCATCAAAATCTCTTAAATGCATCTCATGCCCATTTATACAGATGTGGTTTGCAATGCGACCACGCACCTTCTCCATCGTTCTTAAAAACGTACCACACGCACAAGGCTTAGTAGAAATTCGCGCCATATCGCCTGTTCTGTAGCGAATGAGTGGCATCGCTTGGCGATTAAATGTTGTAAACACAACCTCACCATACTCCCCATCGCTCACACACTCGCCCGTCATGGGGTTGATAATTTCAAAATAGAGATGGTTCTCTCTTAAGTGGTAACCACACAGACACTCACACTCAACACCGCCACCATAACCCATTTCCGTCATGCCATAATGGTTATAGACTTTACATGCTCCTTCGTTTGAGAGTGCCTCTACAAGCGCATCTGGCACATAGTCAGTACTTAAAAGCACTTTTTTAATGTGTCTGTAAAAGAGTTCTGGCTTAACTCGACTTAGGTAAAGCACTTGCATAGGAATACCCACAATGCAAGTAATGTTATGTTCTTCAATACACTGCGCGGTTTTTTCCACATCATTTAAGACGCCATGCACAATGCACGAAATACCGCTGTGTGCCAATGCTTTTTTGAGCAAATCCCCAATACTCGCATAAGAGGGACCTGGAAGCAGCACCATAACCTTATCGCTCTCATCCACCAAACAACGCATCCCATAATGAAAAAAATCAATCGTTGCTTCTAAATCTTCATGGGTAAAAAAGAGGCGCTTCTCATCGCCTGTGGTGCCTGAGGTATTGAGCGTGACGATGCGCTCGATGTCACTGCTTGGCACACAGACAAAATCATGCACACTTTGCTTAATATCCTCAGGCGTTGTAAAAGCAATCCGCTCAAAATCTTTAAGTGTTTTGATAGAATTGAGTTCAATGTCGCTCAACGCGCTTTGGTAAAACCGACTCTTCTCTTTCGCATAGGCTAGTGTTTTTAAAAGTTCTCCAAGCTGATAAGCTTGCAACGCTTCTTGGCTTAAACTCTTTAGCTCTACGCGTTCAACGATCCAACGCTCTAAGGGTGTTGTTTTCATCATCCTAACCTCTTTGAACCTCGATAAAGAGATTCACCTTCGTTATTGGTAATGTTGTAAGCACAAAAAGGGATCAACTTCCCATCCGCAGTCGAGACATGAATACAACAATCCTTGATACGTTCTAAATTGACATTCCACGCGTCTTGAAACGCCATACCTGAAATGCTAAACGCATTGTTGGCAATGGCACTGAGTATGGCATCCCAATCGGAGAGTTTCTCCTCTTTACCCTGTGTTTGGTATGACCAGTTTCGAGCTACAAAGGCTTTAGCTTTAGTCGCTCCCTCTTCTGCTTTTTCATTGCCATTTGAACAACATACGCGTTTAGAAACAGGCTTTAACACACTCTCTTCGATAAGATAATTGCCATGAAATGAGCAAAGTGCATTTTCACATCCTGGGGGTTGCATACTCTCTAACGAAATCATCCCCTCTGTTTGCGCACATATATGCTCCATCACCTCAGGCAATGTGATGCGTTCTTCATCCTTAGGCGCTTTGGGAATACGCCCGAAGTAACTGACAGGTTGAAAATGAACTCCTCTTACGGTAGGAGAGTGATCGATGCCAAAACGGATGATTTCACCGATGCTACAAACATTGACATGGGGTATGATGGTAGGAACAAGCACCACACCAATGCCGAATTTTCGGCAATTCTCAATTGCTTGACATTTAATATCAAACAGCGCTTTTCCACGCAAATATTCATAAATCGCATCATCGACTCCATCAAATTGTAAAAAAATTGAGTTAAGGCCTGCCTCTTTGAGGGTTTTTACATAGGCTTCATCGTTAGCCATGCGAATGCCATTGGTGTTCACCTGAATGAAAGGAAAACCAAGCTCTACACCCATACGCACAATCTGGGGCAAATCATCACGCACTGTTGGTTCACCGCCCGAGAGCTGAATGTTGCACCTGCCTGATGTTTTTAGGATACTCTCAAACTGAAACCGTAACTGCTTTAACTTAGGATCTTTATTTTTTCCCTCCATCGCATCGGCAAAACAAAAACGACAGTTCAGATTACATCGTGAGGTCACTTCAATGAGCGCAGTACACGTATGTTGCCTATGCTCACTGCAAAGCCCACAATCATAGGGACAGCCTTGATCTACTTCCTTAATCGGGTTTTTAATGTAAGCCCTCTCTTTGGTACGTATCCATTCCTGCATCGGTGTTTTTCCTCGCCATAACACCGTTTCAAACGTTCCGTGTTCCAAACACGTCTTAAGCATATAAGCTCGCTCATCTTCTTCTACAATAGATGCTTCAAGAACACGTAAACAGATAGGACATAAACTTTGGGTCTGCATCAAAGGACTTAACATTTTACCTACTCTCTTCTATTGCCATATTCAAAGCCGTGTTCAAGCAAAATCTCATAGACTTTGACATACGCTTTTTGAATCATTCCTGCACAGATGGGTTTAAAACTCTGATCTGCGCTTTGAAAATCTCTCTCTCCAATGAGCGTTACGCATTTGGTCGAACCAAACTCTGTTTTAAACCACGCATGGAACTCCTTGATCATCTGTAAAAAGTCCTCTTCTGCTTTTTCATTCTCATTACCTTTAGCACCATAGAGTCCCAAAACACCGATGCCCCCAGTGAGCACACCACAGGTTTTTTGCGTATCAGCGATACCCCTACAAAGCCCTTGTGCAGAACGTATCAGATCATCATTGCTTGTGCCTTCATCTGCAAGGGCAAGCTTATACATGATCTGTGCACAACAAAACCCTTCTGATGAGAGTTTAAATAAACGTAGCGATAAATCATCCATTACTTTTCTCCTTTCTTTGCAATTAACATAAAATAACCAGGTTTGCATTGTTTGATATTGTGCTCAAAAGAACAGCATGTTTGAGCAACTTCGCCTTCGATGGTTTTACGCCAAAACGCACCCATAGAGCCATGTGAAAAGATGATTTTGACCATAAGCTCTTTGAGTAAATGAGAGCAATCTTCCACATGCATAATTTCAAAACCAATCTTTTCCAGTACCTCTTCTAACGAAAATAGATCATGCATTCCTCGCATACATGAAGTGATTGAAAAAGTGTCCATCGCGTTTAGCATTTCAGGGTTTTTTGCATAAACATCGTTGATGACAAACCACCCATCTTTCTCTAATACCCTGTACACCTCTCGCAAAGTTACATATAAATCATTCATTAAAGAGAGCGTACACTCTGCCAAAACACACTCAAAATGATCGTTTTCAAACGGAAGAGCAGCACCTGAGCCGCTCACAAAGGTCGCAAAAGGATTTTTCGCTTTGGCAATGTCGAGCAATTTTGAGGATGGATCAATGCCCACCACCTTTACTCCATACTTTTGGTAAAGATACGAAGCTGTCGCACCCATACCACAACCAAGATCCAATATACGGGTCTGTTTATTTAAAGCACAAAAGTTAACGGCTTGCTCTGTGAGTTTAAATCCTCCAGGACGCAAGGTTTCGCCTGTGGCTTCTTGCATACAGCTGCTTTCATACACGTTTGACACGCTACTTGTCCTCCAAGCTTTTCTCAACTTCGAGTATCTTGCCCAAAGCCAAATCTTCGCCGATAAACACCATGTTGCACTCTGGACACTTTAAAAGCTCAACTTCAAAATTGCCTTCAAGATAACGCACTTTTACCTTTTGCGACATCAACGCTTTTTGGCATTTATCGCACATCCATACGGTTGTTGTATTGGTTTGTTCATTCATCTTAGTCCTCCACTACTTCCATACGATGGCTGTACACATCTTTCACCGTGATGTCGCTACCCTGTTCTTCGTACTTCACCCAAAATGTCACGTTTTGAACCCTAAGGCGTGCAAGGTAGTCTGATGTTTGGGGATTAAAAAAGCGCTCTTTGTGTGTTAGGGAGTGCTCCACCACTTTTTCAACATCACTGAGTAAAATAAATCGCTTTTCCATAAGTGCAACGATTTCATCACAAAGATGCAACGTAAAGTTATAAGATGGACTCATGTCGCTCTCCTCTTCATTCCATATCTCTTTAAGAAGCTTGTATTTTAGGCGTTTACGATTGTTTTGTCGCTCTGAAAGCGTTGGCATTTTTTGAGGCTCATCTTGGTTTACTTCATTGCCATAAATGATGTCTAAGAGGTGATAAGCTCTCTTACTTCCCTTCACTAGGGCATCTTTACACATCGCACAATAAACCAGAACATCGTGTTCACTCTCCTCTATGCGGTCTTTCACAAAGTCCTCGGCTTGTTCAGGATTGGCATTGGAAACCAATCCACCATACCCACAGCATTTTGCTTTCTCTTTGGAGTATTCAAGCTCTTGGATGGTGTAACCCAAGGTTTTTACGATATGTCGCACACTTTGATGAAGCTTTGAATTGTGTCTAGTCGCACACGCATCGTGAATGCAAAGCTCACGTTTGCCTTTTTTGATGTCCACCTCTGGAAGTCCATAGGTGTCAAATACTTCCCACAACGAGATGGTCTTAATCATCGGCAAGTACTTTTCAAAGGTTGCTGCGCAACTTGAACAAGCGAGAATGAAGGTAGGCTCATCCATCTCTTGCCATGTTTTATGAATTTTTTCGATACTCTCAGGCATCAAATCAAGCCTTCCCGCCCAATCCGCAGGAGCCCCGCAACAGCCCAAGTAAAGCCCAACATCATTGTCGGCATCTTTGTTTTTAATCGCACCCACTAAATGCTTGTAAATATCCCCGATATACTCTGTATGTGTGGAACTCAGCTGACACCCTGGATAAAAAAGATACCCCGTTTTGCTTGATCCTTTATACAGTCCTCTCGCATATGCTGAAAAGGCAATGACAGGATAGTAAAAGAGGTTTTTAGACGCTTCTTTGCTCGGTTGTTTGCGAATCAGCGAAAAAGCATCGCTGTTGCTAAATTGCATATCTTTGAGAGCGAAATCATGCGCGGAAAGTGGCATTTTTTTGCGCTCCACCATGCTTTGCCTTGTAGCGTGTATGATCTCTTTCATACCAATGCCTATAGGACATACCTCTTTACACAGCCCACACTCGGTACAGGAGTTAATCATCAAATTGGCGCTGCGTGTGCCTAAAACAATGCGTTCGTTATGGTTAATACTTCGGATGTAGCTATCGGGCGTAATGTTAAAGCGTTGCATATGAACACACGCTTTAATACACTCAGTGCATTGGCATTTTAAGCATCGTTTGGCTTCTTGTATCGCTTCGTTTTCAGCGTAGTAAGCGGATGTTTTCTCAACGCTCTCTACGGGGGTAACATTGTCAGTTTTAAACTCTAGTTTCGTCTCAAAAACGCCTTCACGCTCCCTAGAAGCACTCATTGACGTTTTTGTGATGTACCTATCAATAGAAACCGCTGCTCTTTTTCCTGAACTAGCCGAGAAAATAACCGAAGGATTTTGTGTTTGAAGTTTTCCACCCACAAAAAGCGCTGAATCATCCACTTGGAGAGTTTGAGGATGGATCGTGTAGTGCTTACTCCATTCGCTTGTGCCCAAATAGAGGGCATCGTACTGTTGCAGATAGGTCTGTAGGGTTTGCTCAGTGACTTCCGTAGTGTAAACAACACTGATGCCTTTTTTCTCGATCGTGGAGAGTTCTTCTTCGATAAGTGAAGCTTCTAAACCCTCATGCGCCCAAAGACTTCCCCCTAAACGGTCTGTTTTCTCATAAATAGTAACTTTATAGCCCTTTTTATCGAGTTCAACCGCTGTTACACACCCACTAAGTCCCCCACCGATAACGGCAACCGTACCTTTAGTCTTCGGCATAAGCAGTGGTTTTTTAGGAGGCATATAGCCCAAATCAATTACACTTTTTTCAAGTTCGCTAATGCGAATGCTCCCACCACAATTTTCTCTCACACAGACCCTCTCGCAAGGATGGTCACAAATTTTTCCAATAAGCCTGCTAAAGGGTATTTTGTTTTCCATAACCTTATACGCTTTAGCAAAATCACCTTTTTCTATCTCTGACACAAAGGCGATCACATCCATATGAACAGGACACGATGCCACACATGTGGGAGGTTCTGAATGAATACACTGATTGCTAATATCCAATAATTTATCTAAATCCATTCTTTCTCTCCTCTTTGATCACATAAAACAAAAGGATACGTGAGATAAAAACCATATCTCACGCATCTTTGAGCTATCGCTACCTTAAGCCATAGCTGCTAAAACTTTCTCAGGGCGTGCTGGTAAGTGTGTTACTCTCGCACCGCACGCATTGTAAATCGCGTTAATAATCGCCGCATGTGGAGCGGCAAGAGGCATTTCACCTGCACCTGAAGCACCTAGTAAGCTGTTTGGTCTCTGGTATTCTGTGTAGATAAGATCAAGATTATCTGGGACATCTTTGATTTTTGGAATACCACATCCTGTCAAGGTTGTGTGTTTTTTAAGATCATCAAAGTCCTCAGTAAGGGCTAAACCGATACCTTGAACAAGACCACCATACATTTGACCATCAACGACCAATTTATTGATGATCGTTCCAACATCAGATGCCAGTGTCATTTTTTCGACATTGGTTTTACCTGTTTTGGTATCGACCTCAACTTCAGCGATACACACACCGTACATATACGCCGCAAATGGATTGCCTTGACCATGATCTGGCGGTGTGTCTGTACATGGCGCTGTCCATTTACCCATGTATTTAAGCTCTCTACCTTCTGCAACCATCTCTGCATAGGTTCGGTATGTTCCATCTGCTTTTTTCATCGCTTCAAGAAGATTTCGACATGCCACAACGGTTGCATTACCTGTTACCACGTTGGAGCGACTTCCGCCTGCTGGTCCACTGTTTGGTGTTTTGGTCATATCGTTGAGTACTAAATCAATTTGTTCTGGTTTGAGATTGAGTGGTTTTAATGTTTCATGCGCAAAGGTTAACGTACCAACATCGGCACCTTGACCATGGTCTTCCCATGAGTTTCCTACCGCTACACCTGTTGGCGTAAGTTCAGCCCACGCTTCAGATGAGTCAGGACCATCTAAACCACAACCGTAGATATTGACAGAAACACCTACGCCGTATTTTTTATCGGGAGCTGCTTTTGCATTTTTAGCCGCAACTGTCTTTTTCGCCAATTCATAGACTGGTCGAGATTTATCAAACAGCTCTTCCAAACAGAAGACATCTGGAGAACAACCTGTTGGCGTTGTATCGCCTGGTCTGTAAATGTTTTTGTATCTAAAATCAAACGGATCCATACCGACTTTTTCAGCCAATTCATCGATAAGCACTTCGGATGGGAACATGATCTCAGGAGCACCATACCCACGGAATGCTGAACCCCAACCATGGTTGGTACAAACCGTACGTCCATTACCACGAATGTTAGGGATCATATAACCAGCCCCACCAAATTGGAAACCACGTTGGGTTAACAAGTCACCAAATTCTGAGTAAGGACCATGGTCAACACTCCAATCAGACTCTAACGCTAAGATTTTGCCCTCTTTATCGGCAGCCATTTTCATGGTTGTCCAGAAAGGTGAACGTTTACCTGTGTAGGTAATTTGCTGTTTCATATTGAACTCAAGATAAACAGGTCTTCCTGTTGCAAGGGTTGCAACGCCTAAAAGTCCTTCCATCGTTGGGCTAAATTTATAACCAAAAGTAGCTCCCGTATTGTTTTGGACGATAAAGACATCTTCTGCTTTCATACCCACACCCTCAGCGATCATCAACGCATGGAAGTGAAGCGCAATACTTTTTGAGTGAACAATGAGTTTTCCCTCATCATTGACATACGCAAAACCAACATCTGGCTCAAGTGGTAAGTGAGGTTGTCTTTGAGTATAGAAGCTATCTTCTACAACATAAGGCGCTTCTTTCATAATCGGGCTGGTCTCGGCACCTTTACTAATGTGGTTATGAAAGTAAACATTTGGAGTACCTGGGTGAATTTCAATGGCATCATCCGCCATCGCATCTGGTGCGTTCATATACGCAGGTAACACTTCAAGTTCCACTTTCACTTTATCGACACCTGCATGAGCCGCTTTTTCATTCTCAGCTAAGACGATAGCAATTGCATCACCGTATTGGAATATTTTTTTATCATTTAAGATTGGTCTGTCAAGTCCATCACCTTTGTTAGTAGGGAAAGCCAAACCATTAATGCGGTTGGTTCCTTTAACATCTTTATAGGTAAGTACAGCCACAACGCCAGGGACTTTTTTAGCCTCTTCGGTATCAATTGATAGAATATTGGCATGAGAAACTTCAGCTTGTACAATTTTGGCATGAAGGGTGTTAGCAGGGAGTTTTAAACCTAAATCAGCACCAAAATCCCATGTTCCCATAACTTTTGCCATCGCAGAAGGGCGAATATACGATGAACCAACTAAGGATGCGCCTTCAGGAATTTTTTTCCAAAAATCTTTAACCGCTAATTCGCCTCTTATGATTTTTGCTGCATCCATAACGGCATCAACCAAAGGTTTATAGCCTGTACAACGACAAAGGTTTTTATTTTTTTGGAACCAGTCTCTAACGTCTTCTCGTGTTGGGTTTGGATTTTGCTCAAGTAGAACTTTGGCAGAAACAATAAAACCAGGGGTACAATAACCGCATTGCGCCGCACCATAGACCATCCAAGCGACTTGAAGTGGGTGAAGTTTGTCTTTGGTTCCCACACCTTCAATCGTGATGATTTCATCATTGTCTTCCACTTTTTTCATCTTTGTAATACACGCACGAATCAGTTTACCATTATGAACAACCGTACATGTACCACACTCACCACTTCCACAGCCTACTTTCGTACCCGTAAGTCCCAGTTGTTTTCTGAGCACATCCGATAACTTCTCTTCTGCGTCTGCAACCAAAGTTGTTTTGGCACCATTGATGATTATTGTTCTTTTTAACATGTTTTCACCTCTATAAATATAGTATTTGCACTCTCTTACATGCAAGATATATGCAAAAAAAGCATATCTATCTACATAAGCTTTCTGAAAAACTCATTTTGGATATATGCATTATGTAAATTTTGCATATTACTCAACATAAATCATCAAAAAACTCACCAATTACAACCCACCATGAAAAGCACCTACACATTAGTATTATTCATGTTTTATAGAATCTTTATTTGGCCTCCCATAACTTATGTATTTTTTTATTTTAATCTCTACGAAAGATAATATAGTATGAATGTAGCATGAGTATAGCAAAAGCTGGTATTTCGAGACCTCATCATAAAAAAACAGGGCAATGTGTGATATGGTTACACGCTAAACTTTATTGATTTTCCTTTATTTTTAACGATTTTTTTACAAGTTTCTATGTGATATCCTTACGTTATAGCCTCAAGATGGGAGATGCCTTTTATGAGAACTTACAACTTTTGTTATGAAATAGGCACATTGCAAGAAATCATTGATTTTTCGCTGTTTGAACGTGAAAAAAATGTTTTAGTACAGATCTTTTGCGGTCAAGATAAAGGGGTATTAACGTATCTAAGTGAGGTTATCTTACGCCACATCCCCGATGCCATTTGTATTGGAACCACAACCGATGGTGAAATATACGGTGATTCTATCACCACATCACGAACCGTTATCTCCATAAGCATCTTTGAGCATACTTTCATCAAAACAGCCTATGTACAGGATGAAAATTCGTTTCAATGCGGTGTTAAACTAGCATCCGATTTAATGACACCAAACACAAAGTTACTCATTCTTTTTTCAGATGGTACCCGTATGAATGCCGAAGAGTTTTTACACGGCGTTGAGTCTTTCAATGCAACCATTCCTATTTGTGGAGGCATGGCTGGAGACAATGGAAGGTTTGAGCAAACCTATATCTCATCGCAAAACACCATCTTAGGAGAAGGTGTCGTTGGGGTCTCTTTAAATTCCGATATACTCCAAGTAGCAACAGATTATAAATTTGATTGGAAACCTGTAGGGCTTAAACATACCATCACTAAGGTTAACAACAATAGAGTCTATATGATAGACGATATGAAAGCTGCCTTCTTTTACGATAAATACCTCGGTAGCAATTTTTCTCGAACAGAATTTCCCCTCATCCTTGAAAAAAATGGCGTTATCATGGCAAGAGCTGTCATTGGAAAACATGAAGATGGCAGTTTAAGTTTCAGTGGTAACTTAGAAGAAGGCGACCACGTACGCATTGGTTTTGGGGATGCCGAATCGTTGATAAAAGACCCCATAGAAGTCTTAAAAAACTTACACACAATCGACATCGAAACATTTTATATCTACTCTTGTATGGCACGCAGAAGGTTTATGCCATTTTTAATCAAACTTGGCATTGGCTCTTTTTCCAAAACAGCTCCATGTTCAGGTTTTTTTACCTATTCTGAGTTTTACCATCACAACGGACACAATAAACTCCTCAATCAAACCCTTACCGTTGTTGCCTTAAGTGAATCATCCAAAAAAGCATGTACGTTAACATCTTTCAACAAAGAAGAAACAAAGAAAAACACCTTCTATTCTAAAACGATTGAATCCTTAACCCATTTGATTGAACAAAGCGCACGTGATTATGACAAACAGTCTAAACGCCTAGAAAAGCAGATGAACTACTCAAACGCGCTTTTGAGCTCTCACAAGCAATTCTTACGTTATACAGTGCATGAGATGAATACACCGCTCAGTGTTATCATGAGCAATATAGAACTGCATGAGATGGAATTTGGCAAAAGCGTTTATTTGGAAAATATCGAAGTTGCGGTTAAAAGCATTTTTTCCATGTACGATGATTTGAGTTATTTGGTGAAAAAAGATCATATTGCCTATTTGAAACAAAAAATTGACTTAGTCGATTACATCCGTAGTCGCATCGATTTTTTTGCGCAAGTTGCAAATAAAGCCAAATCCCAATTTATCTTTGAAACCAATTCCAATGAGATCTTCATCTCCTTTAATGAGACAAAATTACAACGCATCATCGACAACAACCTCACCAACGCGATCAAATATACGTTTGAAAATGAAAAAATCATTGTTTCGTTAACCAAAGAGAACGATAGCTGTCATTTTTGCATAGCATCCCATTCACGAAAAATTCAAAAGCCCGAAAAAATCTTTGAAGAATTTTACCGCGAAGAAGAAGCACAAGATGGCTTTGGACTCGGACTCAATCTTGTTAAAAGAATCTGTAAGGAAGAAAACGTGAAAATTATACTGCATTCAGATGACAACACAACATCCTTTTCGTATCAATTTAAGGTGCTAAACGCATGAAAATTTTACTCTTAGAAGATGACATTCTTCTCAATGAATCCATCACAAAATACCTCACAACCGTTGGTCACGCCATCACTTCCGTCAGAGATGGCAATGTATGCTTAGAAATCTTAGAAAAAGAAAAATTTGATTTGCTCATCTTTGATATCAATGTACCCAACATTGATGGATTAACAATTTTAGAAACATTGCACACCCAAAAAAAAATAATACCCGTCATTTTTATCTCCACCCTCATAGACATCGAAGATATATCACGAGCGTTCGAGCTTGGATGCTATGACTACTTGAAAAAACCATTTCATCTCAAAGAACTGGGCATCCGAATTGATCGCATTTCAAAAACCGCTAAAAAAGAGATGCATCACAAAGTACTCTCCACTTCTTATAGTTTTAATAGTGAAAATATGACACTTTATTTTCATGAAGAACCGCAAGTGCTCTCAAAACGCCAACTGCAAATCATAGAATTTCTTACGCATAACCGAGGCTTTGTCTGTAGTTATGATATGTTTAGAGAAAGTGTCTGGAGTGATTGTGATATGGACGTAGATGACGCAACCATTCGAACAGAAGTCAATCGCCTCAAAAATCATTTGAAAGAAGATTTTATTGTCAATATTAGAGGCATTGGGTATATCATAAAAACGCCTTGTCTTTAGACACCAATATCTTCATTCCACAGTTCTGGATTGTTTTCTATAAAAGATTCCATCAATTGACGGCATTGGGTGTTGTTAAGGACTTCAACTTCAACCCCTCTTGATTTTACGTACGCTTCTGGTCCACAAAAGGTTTGGTTTTCACCAATCACCACTTTTGGGATACCATACAGTAAAACAGCACCACTGCACATATCGCAAGGAGACAACGTAGAGTAGAGAGTGGCTCTTTGATAATCACGTGCGCTCAGTCGTCCAGCATTTTCCAAACAGTCCATCTCAGCGTGCAAGATAGCACTTCCTTTTTGCACCCTACGATTATGCCCACGCCCAACGATTTTACCGTCTATCACCAGCACCGAACCTATGGGTATACCACCCTCATCCAAACCCTTTTGGGCTTCTTCTATGGCTGCTTCTAAAAACGTATCCATCCTCTTCCCCCCTTTTGTTATCTAAGACTACTTTGTATTATAGCTTACTCTGTTTTATGATAGAGAAACGAAATGTTTAAGCGTTAATATTGGCTATTTTAAAGGGGAAAATGAGAACAGGCTACTTTTTATTTTACATGTAAAAGAAAAAACGCTCTTTTATCCCCACATTGAATTTAAAGAGACTTTTTCGGCATGAATATCAGTTGGACGATTCTCTCGTATATTTTCCAATACTTGCAATGCGTCAATCTTCGTCGCTAAAATATTGGCTTGCGTCGCTTGATTATCACCAAGTTTTGACTGCATATCTTTGTATAGTGACAACAAATCAACGGTTTGATTACTGTCTATTTTTGTATCTGTTAAATGAAGCGATTGAGACAAATCGTTGTAGCTTAGTTTCATTTTTTCAGCATCAGAATTTTGCAAAAATCCCTCTTGCGTTAGCGTATCCGCCATTGCAGACAAATCGTCTTCACTCATATTGCTAGGATCATACGTTTGCGCCAATGCCTGCATAAACCCATACGTTGATGTCGGTTTCAACGATTCGCTTGATGCATCATAAGCATATCCATAATACGCAATATGCTCGACGCCTGTTTGAGGGTCAGTCACCCTAACACTTTTAGACGGTGTACCATATGAAGCAGCAATGGCGTTGGTTGAAGAACTAATCATGCTATGACTCCTGCTTTTTAGTAAAAAAAGCAAAATTTATTCCTAGCATATATAGAGTATGTAAAAACCTCAACTACCGCCTCAGTCGTTTTTTTGTAAAGTACGTTGATATAAAAGCCTAGACTTCCTCTTCTTTTGGAGGCAAAGGTGCAAAATAGCCAATCAACAACATGAGCACTCCAACAACGATAAAAGAAATAATTCTCTCGATAGTACCACTACGGGAAAGTTCGACCACAAAAAGTTTGAGCACTACAATACCTAAGAGTCCTGCTCCTACTAGCCAAAGCTCTCTTTGATGACGTATTTTGGCACCAATGATGGTTATCATCGCAAGAAGGCTCCACAAAATGGAGAGTGCTGATTGAAACAATATGCTATGAGAAAGTGCAAATACAGTATAGTCAATGTGCACATAAGCATGTACACTCCTTGCTAGTATAACAGTAAGTAAGACAAATAGCATCAGTGCTCCAACGCTATAACGTACTTGAGTATTTTGCCATGGTTGTGTTTTACTCCATTGATCTAACAAAACTAGTCCTGCTATTTGCATCGTATCCAACGGATTGAAAAAAGGAATATACGTAAAGGGGCTAGGATCGCCACTAAGTTTTAAAGCATACGTTTCCCAAAGAAAGGTTATAACTAATAAGCCACCGACACCCATACTTTGATAGCTTTGTTGATACACCTTAAGCCATGCAGGAAAAACGTTTTTAACTTTTAGGATCAATAGTGCCAGCAACTGTACAGGTACGATAAAGCTAGCATACTGCCATGTCATATTTGGCGTAATTAGCGAGACTGTATATGAAAATTCGCTCGCACCGATCAATGCAATAAGCCATAAACCACCTACATGTAAGAAGGTTTGTTCACGCCATTTTGTGTCAAAAAGATAAAGAAGATAATAATGTACTGCGAAGAAGAGGATAAGCGCACCACCTCCAATCCCCTCAAACGGATGCGTGTAAAAATAGTGTTTTAACAAACTAAACATCAACATCATTCCAAGAGGCAAGTAAAATTCTAAAGCCAAAGCCAGTGTATGCCAATTGAAACGCCAAGCAATCATTGCAAAGCAAAACGCACTTAAAGCTGTATAGATCAACAAAATATTGCCTAGAGGAATGAAGCTGAAACGTTCTGCTTCGACAAAACCTGCATAAAACCAAAGTGCAAGGGCGGTGCATAAAAAGAAAAGAGAATTGTTTTTATCATATTTTGAGAGTTTTTCTGCCTCCATATAAAGCAAATAAGAGCTCAGCAAATGAGCACTCATGATGATAAAGAAACCTAGAAAACCGCTGTTTAAAAATGGTGTTTTGGCGTCAAAACTCAGTGAAGAGAACAGATACCAACCTGTTGCTATAATCTGCAACGCTTGAGCAAAGAGTTGGGCATAACGTTGTTCTTGTCTGAGCGAAACCCAAAGCACACCTGCACCTTCGATAGCCCACAACGTCGCACTTACTTCATCACTAAACGTGTACGCAATAGCTATGGTATAAAAGACTACTCCTAGCGCTAAAAAAGCCTCTTTGAGAAGTTTCATGTGTGCATACCGAGTAAAGATTTTGTAAAGGATCAGATACAAAGAGCCCAGTGCAAAAGCACTCCAAGCCAAAGCATAAGGGATGCGATGCACTAAAGAAGCTTGCAGTGAAAAAGCGATAATGGGTAAACCAAAAACGATGGTTGCATCGATAATACGACGCGAAGCGAAGCTCTGTTTTTGTGTAAATAGAATAGAAATAACCAAATAAAATAAAAAGAAAAGAATGAGAAAAGGCTCCGTACTCCAAAGGAATTCGCTTCGATAACGTAGCACACCCCAAGCGGTTGCTATTACAAAAGTAAAGACAAATCCACTCAGATTTAAGACTCTCCAAGAGCGATACCATGCGATCCCTACAATACCAAGATTGAGAAGTGCATAGTAGCTAAAAAGGACCACATGCGAACCTGAGCCATCGGAAGTTAAAATTGGTGTTAAAAATCCGCCAGAAATTGCAAATAAAGCCAGCGGCAAAGCATTTTGAATGATGGCAAGTATCGACGTAGCGATGACAAGGGTCAGTAGCATCAAAAAAGCAAGGGATAGTGGAATAAGACCGTAAATTTTGGCTGCGCCAAAAACAACAAGATACAAAATAGCAACCCCAATGCCTTGCAAAATAAGCCCATAATACCCTTCACGTTTTCGTAACCACCATCCAATGCCACTAATCACTAAAGCGCTCAAAGCTACACCAAAAAGACGCACTTCAATACTAATGGTACTGTGTGCCGCCATGTATTTCACTAAAAAGGCTAAGCCAAAAAAGAGTATAACCCCACCAATACGCACAACGATATTGCCACTCGTAAAGTAATTCTGGATGAAAAGGATAAATTTAGATGGCTCTTGTTTGTCAAAAATAAATTCTTTTTCAGATTCTGGGAGTACCTTATGAGAAACTGACTTAACAGGATCAATAGGTATTTTTTGAACCAATGTGTCATAGTGAACAGGAAGTTCTGAAATAGTACTCTCTTTTATATCTGGTTCAACTGGAGATTGCGATACGTACTTACGTTTAAGCTCATTGAGCTCTTTTTGTAAAAGATTAATTTTATTATGAAGCACATAAATAAAAGCGAAGATAACAAGAAATAGTGCAGCTTGCATTATAAGACATCCTTTGCTAAGGTCAAAATTTTTAAATGGCACTGTACAGGTAAGCAAATACTAAAGGCATTAAGGTATTTGTTACATTTTAGTTACAATATGCTTAAACTTTATTATAAAAATATTATCATGATAAGAAAATTTTACATTCTGCAATCAAATACTCATTGAGTTTAGAGACAATGATGCAATCCCTACTATAATTTTTATCATAAAAACTATTTTTCAATAACTTAAAAACTTCATTATCTGCCAAAAAGATATAAATTTTTTTGTAAAAAATGAAATAGAGCTAAACTTTGAACTTTTTTATCATCGAAAGCTTTACATAGAGCGTTTTTAAAATATTACTGTTGTAAAAACCTCTCTACATCCCCAACGATTTCATCTATCGCCTCAGTAGCTTTTTTATAAAGCACTTTGCTATAAACCCGTTCATTAATGGCATCACTTCGTTCTAAATTATTGAGAATGGAGACTTTGACATGACGTGCGAAATGATCCATAGCGATGACATTGCCACTAGAGCCGATGATGGCTAAAAACTCGCACTCTTGCATCGCTTCATAAAGGTGTTCGTACATGGGAGCAGCTTCGCCGAAAAAGACGATATCTGGGCGAAAGGAGCCACCGCATTTTTGACAGGTGAGGTCTCGTGCTTGCTTGGTATAACCGATAAGATGGGTTGCGCCACACTCTTCGCAACGAAGGCGTGGTAAAAAACCGTGCAAGTGCAAAATGTCTTTGCAGCCTGCTCTCTCGAAAAGATCGTCCACATTTTGGGTGATGATGGCAATGTCGTTGGGGTATTTTGCTTGAAGTTTAGCGATGGCGTAGTGCGCAGCATTGGGCGTGACGGAGGCGAGCTGTTCACGTCTGGCATCGTAAAATGCCAAAGTATTTTCTCTGTTCCAACTCAAACACCCAGCTTGACAGATCTCTTCGATGCGGTACTTTTCCCACAGTCCACCCGTGTCGCGAAAGGTGGAGAGTCCACTCTCCGCGCTGATGCCTGCACCTGAAAAAATAACAACCCGTGCCATGGTCTTACCTCTTTATAGTTTTGCTAAAAAAGCCTTGATTGCCTCATTGCACTCTTCTGGGTTTTCCACCACACTCATATGTGCCGCGTTTTTGATAAGCACAAACTCTGCACCATTTATCTGCTCAGCCATGGCTTTCATCTTCACTGGTGGCGTTATACCATCGTGCTCACCGCACATGACTAAGGTTGGAATGGTGATAGATGGGAGGAATGATGTCATGTCATTGCGTGTCAGCATCGCAAACAGACAGCCTTTCACACCGATGGAGTTAAACTTCATTGACTTAGCAATGCGTTTATTGACCACCTCTTTATGCTCTTTTTTATACGCATCGGTATAACACTTTTTAATAAAATTTTTGGAAAACGTAGGCAAACCTTGTGCGTTGATACGTCTAATGACGTCGGAGCGTTCAAGCTTGGCGTGATTGTCATCCGCATTGGAAGCGGTGTCGCATAAAATGACCGCTGAAAATTTATCTTCCATACGCTCTAATGCACGCAAGGCAATGTATCCGCCCATCGAAAAAGCACACAATATAGGCTTTTCACCCTCTCTGAATTCTTCAACCATCATCTCAAGATCATCGACAAATGATTCCATCGTAAACTGTCCATCGCCAACGGAAGAATCACCAAGACCTCGTATATCGTACGCCATGCAGTAGTAGTCATCACTAAGCGCGGCTATCTGCGCACTCCACATCGTATGGTCATACGGAAAACCATGTAAAAAAATGATGGGTCTATTTTTTTGATTACCTTCCAATAAGACCGCTAATCCGCCGATGGTTTTTTTCATATTTTATCCTTTGTATAAGTCATTATACATCAGACATTAAAATATAAGGCCTCCCTATGGTGCATAACGATGGCTGTGGTGCTTTGCTCAGGATGAATTTGAAATGTTTCACTGAGTTCTATGCCAAACTCTTCAGGTTTTAGAAGGTCGAAAATGACTCTTGTATCTTCCAAAGCTGGACATGCTGGGTAACCAAAAGAGTAGCGACACCCATGGTAGCGCTTCATCTGCACATCGCGTAAACTATGCCCTTCATTCTCGGCAATGCCTAAATCAAGGCGTATCTGTTTATGAACGATCTCGGCAAGTGCTTCAGCCAGTTCGACGCTCAGTCCATGCACAAAAAAGTACTCGGTAAAATTGCCCGCATCGTAAAGTTCTTTTTCATACACCGAAAACTTTGGTCCAGCACTCACACACGTAAGCGCTAAAACATCGTGACGATCAGGAGATATAAAATCACTTAAAGAACGATACGGATTTCTATTTTGACGTGGAAAGTCAAAGACTTTAATGGCACGCTCTTTAATGGCTTCAATGCCCTCACGATTGACCTGCGCGTCACTAAAGTAACCCTCACTCTCATCAAAAAGGTAAAGGTTGTTCTCATGCGAACGAGCTGGGTAATACCCATAAATGACCGTCGGCTCAAAAAGCCCCAGTCGCTCAATATCCGCTTTCACACGCTCAAAAGTCGGCCATAACACCGAATCGAGTTGTTTTTGCTTCTCTTCTTTGCTCTGCCCTTTTCCACTATACCCCCAACGCTGTGCGAAAAGAATTTTGTGGTTGATCCACGAAAACGCCAACTCTTTGAGATCCGTTTTAAGCACTCGTCTACCCCAAAAAGGCGGCGTTGGAATGGCAATGTCGCGGCTAGGCATTTTAAGGCTTTCAAATGGCGGTATCTCTTTAACTTCTTTATTGGCTTTATTGACACTGTTTTCAACGACTTTTCGGTTGAACGAGGTATCATAATTCTTCGCCTCGATGCGCCCCATTGCCTCAAGTCCCTCAAAAGCGTCTTTACAATAATAAATCGGTCCATCGTAAATCGGACGACAAAAGTCCTCAACAAAATTATCGGTAAGGGCGGCTCCACCTAAAACAACAGGGATTTTAATGCCCATTTTCTGCATCGCTTCAAGGTTTTCCTTCATGACATTGGTTGACTTCACCAAAAGTCCGCTCATACCGATGGCATCGGCATTGTGCTCTTTCAGTGCCTCTAAAAATTGCTCTAAATCAGCCTTAATACCGATGTTGATGACTTTAAACCCGTTGTTGCTTAAGATGATGTCAACCAAGTTTTTACCGACATCATGCACATCACCTTTAACGGTTCCGATAATCAGCGTGGTGGTTGTACTCTTTTCGGTTTTTGGCAAATAGGGTTGTAAAAAGTCCACGGCGGCTTTCATCACTTCGGCAGATTGAAGCACGAATGGTAACTGCATCTTTCCACTGCCAAATAGCTCGCCAACCACTTTCATCGCGTCTATCAAAATTTCATTGACGATGAGTTCCGCAGGTAATTCATCTTTTGCCGTTGGTAAAAGGGTAAGCATACGTTCTTTATCGCCATCAATGAGCAATGTCGCGATCTTCTCTTTGGTATCCATCTCTTGATACGCCGCATCACTCTCGTCTTTGTTCTCAACAACCCCTTCAAAATGGTCGATGAATTTAAAGAGTGGGTCGCCCTCCTCTCGGTGGTTAAAGAGCAAGTCTTCACAGATTTTTTTATCGATTTCGCTGATTTTGTGCATTGGCAAAGTATTTTTAACATTGACAATCGCCATGCTAAGCCCTGCTTCGACACAATGGTGTAAAAAGACGGAATTTAGGTATTCACGTGCATGTTTTGCTAAACCAAACGAGATGTTTGAAACACCCAACACAAAGCCCACTTCGGGGTGCATTGCATGGAACTCACGGATGGCTTCGATGGTCTCAATCGCCGCAGTATGGTACTCAGGATCGCCACTGCCCACGGTAAAGGTCAGAAGGTCAAACACCAAGTCACCCGCATTGATGCCATGCTTCTCAGTCGCAAGTTGGAAGATACGCTCTGCAACTGCTACTTTTTGCTCTTTACTCTTTGCCATGCCCACTTCGTCGATGGTCAAACAGACCAGTGCCGCACCAAAACGCTTTGCTAAGGAACACACTTTGTCAAACTTTTCGATGCCATCTTCAAGATTCACCGAGTTGATGATGGGCTTTCCACCAATCAGTTTTAGGGAAACTTCAAGGGCTGGAACTTGTGTGGTGTCTGGCATAAGTGGCAAAACAATTTTTTGAACATAACGCCCCATAACCTCTTTGGTGTCTTTATGCTCATCACGTCCTGCAAAACCAACACTGACATCAATGCCATGCGCGCCACTGCGTACTTGTTGTTGCGCAACACTAAGCGTACCATCATAGTCCTCAGCCAATAAAAGCTCACGAAACGCTTTTGAACCTGTAGCATTGCTTCTCTCACCAATTAAAAACGGTGCTGGGTCTTGTTTTAAAGCTCTGGTTTCAAACAATGAGGCGATGCTACGAGGCATTTCTCCTTTAGGAGCAAGGGGCTTTTTACCCTCCACTCTTTTGGAGAGTTCTAAAATATGCTGAGGCGTTGTACCACAACATCCTCCAAGAATCGCAACACCTGCAATTTCAGTGAATTTTTCTTGAAGTTCTGCAAATTCACGAGGTCCCATCGGGTAAAACGTATAACCACCACGGTTTTGAGGAAGCCCAGCATTAGCGTGTACGCTAATCGGTTTTGACCAAACAGAACTGAGCGTCTTAACATGTTTTTCGACCTGCTCAGGTCCTGTACCACAGTTAAAACCAAGGCTTAAAATATCAAACGGTTCTAAGATAGCCGCGATGGTGGTTGCATCCGTTCCTATGAGCATCGTTCCACTCAGTTCAATGGTCACAGAAACCATAATCGGAAGTTTTACGTTTAACTCTTTTTGAGCATCACTAATCGCATGAAGTGCGGCTTTGATTTGCAAGGGGTCTTGCGCTGTTTCGATCAAGAAAAGATCAGCTCCACCATCAATGACACCCAAAGAAGCGATCTTATAGCCTTCATACATCTCGTCGTAACCAATATGTCCTAAAGAAGGCAATTTCGTTCCTGGGCCAAACGCAGCTGCTGTAAAACGTGGTTTTTCAGGTGTGGCAAAAGAGGCACATGCTTCCTTAACAATGCTTGCACCCGCTTTGGCGAGCTCATACGTGCGCTCGCCTATGCCGTAATCTTCCAAAACCCATGGCAATGCGCCAAAGGTATTGGTCTTGATGATGTCCGCACCTGCAAGGAGATACCCACGATGGATTTTTGAAATTTCCTCATGTGCCGTAGCGTTTAGCAGTTCATTACAGCCCTCTTTGTTTTCCCATTGCTCAGGCGTAAGGCTTAATGCTTGGATCTGCGTGCCCATAGCACCGTCGATGACTAAAATTTTTTCTTTGATAAGTTCTTGAAGTGTTGCCAAATGAAATTCCTAGTGTTTTATAACTTAGAATTATGGTATCAAAACTTTGGTAAGGAGAGGCTAAAAGGTTATGAGTAGTCCAAAGAGGCAAAAATGCCTCTTTGTTTTTTAAATGCAGATATTAGGGATTGACGGTAGATTTGTAAACGGCTTTGCCACCTTTAATCTCTTTGATAACAGCAGAACGGGTTGCATTGCCTTTATCATCAATTGAGATAAAACCTGATACTCCCTCATATTTTGAAGTTTTACGAATTTCGCTGTTGACACAAACGCTATCTTCTGGGTTGGCACAACGATTCATCGCATCGACCATGATGTTATACGCATCTGCACCTAAGGCTGTAAATGAGTTCAACTCTCTTTTACCTGTTTTTTTCTCATACGCTTCAATAAAATCTTTTGATTTGTTGGTTGGAGGTGCACTGTGATCAAACGCATCGGTAAACATATACCCCTCAACAGCGTCCCCTCCTAAGTCAATAAAGGTTTGATTGGCAACGCCATCCCCTGAGAAAAAGGGTTTGTTAAAGTCTGCTTGTTTGGCTTGGCGCTTAATCATAGACGCTTCCGTATGATACAGAGGCAAGAAAACAAAATCAGCATTGAGCGCTTTGATTTGAGAGATGACTGCTTTAAAATCTTTATCGCCAGAGCTTACACGTACCTCTTTAAGCACTTTTCCACCATTTTGAGTAAACGCTTGTGTAAAGGCTTTTGCAAGTCCTAGTGAATACACTTGCGCTTGATCGGTTATGACAACAGCTGTTTTAAGCCCTAAATCTTTAGAAGCGTAGTTCGCGACCACCGTTCCTTGGAACGAGTCTATAAAACAGACACGATTGGCATAAGCTCTATTTTCAGTGAGTTTATCGTTTGTCGCAGCAGGAGCGATCACAGGGATCTGTTTTTTCTCAGCAATAGAGATAATCTGAGCCGTGTTCGTACTGATCATTTCGCCGATAATTCCAACGACTTTATCGGAAGTAATGAGTCTGGTTGCAGCATTGGCTGATTCGACTTTATCGCCTTTGGTGTCGACTAAAACCAATTTAACGCTATCACCATTTTTAAGTTTTGGTTGAAGTGCATTGGCAAGTTCAACTCCCTCATAGGCTACTTGACCATAGCCCGCGAGTGCCCCACTCATCGGTAAAATAATACCAACATTGATCTCTTTAGCAAAAGCACTTGTTGCCATAATAGCGGCAAGGCTTAACAGTGTCACAAAAGAACGCATCTTTTCTCCTTTAAAAAATTCCCAAGAAAGTCTAACACAATCAAGATTACGATTGACTCAAAAAGCTCTTTTCTAAGAAGAATATTAGACATTTAAAGTGACAAAAAAAGGATGAAATCTCAAATAAACTGCTAGGAAAATGGGGTTAAGAAGAGGCAAACGCCTCTTCTTGAGGTTTATGAGTGGTGATTTTCAGCAACATTAAGTGCTTCAGAAACATCCACAATCACTTGAAGTTTTTTAATAATCTCGTTCATCGCTTTGCTCTCTTCTTGTGCAGCAATGCTGATGCGCTCGACTTCAGACTGCGTTTTAATAATC
This sequence comes from Pseudomonadota bacterium, assembly GCA_017860615.1. Classification (GTDB taxonomy): domain Bacteria; phylum Campylobacterota; class Campylobacteria; order Campylobacterales; family Sulfurospirillaceae; genus Sulfurospirillum. The sequence continues at coordinate 204,263 of JAGDMU010000006.1, forward strand.
TCATCAACCGTACGTTGCAATGCTGGAACAATTTGGTCAACCACTTTTTGAACATCCATGATAGAGAGGCGAATGTTATCGGTTGATTTATTGCTTTGGTCAGAGAGCTTACGCACTTCACTTGCAACAACGGCAAAGCCACGTCCATGATCTCCCGCGCGTGCTGCTTCGATGGTCGCATTGAGCGCTAAAAGGTTGGTTTCACTGGCGATGTATTTGATCGCTGTTGTAATATTTCCAATTTGATCAACGGCTTCTGTTAACTCCAACGCCATATTATTCGTGGATTGAACGTTTTGCACTTCAGCTGCTAACTTTGTATTGACAACGACAATAGTGTTGGCGGTATCTTCGATGGATTTGGAAGCGCTTTGGGTAATAATAGAAATTTCTTTGGTTTGCTCAGCCAATTTTTTAGAGATATCACGTGCTTCTTGGAGGGCTTTATCGCTATTGATCGCCGTTACGATTTGTGCTAAACCACTCACACTCTCAGCCGTAGCCGTACGCGGAGGACTAGGCATAACCGTCACATCAGGACGCAAATAGCTGCTATATTTTGTGTAAAGTGTTTTACCCGATGAAACGTATCCGTCAGTTCCAATAATGTATTTTGCTTCGCCTAAAGCCTCTCTTGTCTCGCTATCGCTACACTCATCAAATGCAACAATGCGGTAGGTTACGTGATCCAGTCTGTAAAATTTCAAAAATTTTAGAAGAACATTTGCGCCAGAAGCACTGTTGTTAAAAATAACAACTTTCTCTCCAGCAGGAATACGACTCACCGCCACGAAAAAATCCGTAGGTGGGACAAATTCAACCGAAATCACTTTTTCTTTACCATACTTTTTAACCATTTCATCATAGCGATTGGCAAAACAGACAATCAAGTCGTAATTTGCAGCATCATAATTTTGATAGTTACTTAAAGTAGCTTTTTGATATACAGCAGTTGTCGAAAGCGTTGCATCAACCAATGAGACTAGCTCCGCAGTTGTAGCATCATTCGCTCCGATTAACAGTAGATTCACACTCATGTACTTCCCCTTGCCCCGTATTAGTATCGATGAGATCACACAAAAACGCTTTTTTATAGCGCCCACATTCTATGGCATTCTTGATAAAGTAATGCTTTAACTTCTCATTATAAGAAAAATGTATGACAAAAAAAGGACTAAATTTAAGCAGCCCCTTTTTTCAAATCGTAGTATAATGAACCCAATTTTAAAGAAGGTGTTAGTATGTTTGACATTCAGAACTATTACAGCTTTATTGGAGCCATTTTACTCTTTCAACTCATTCCAGGTGCTGGAACCATTGCTATTTTGAATGCAACAGCGCGTAATGGTATTAAAGCGGGTCTTGGAGCCGTATTTGGAACACTTTTAGGTGATTTTGTCTTTATGATAGCAGCTATACTAGGGCTAGCCGCCATTATGCAACAAAACCCTCTTCTTTTTGAGCTCCTTCAATACTTTGGCGCAGCGTATCTGTGTTGGTTAGGTGTGGGATTATTGCGTGCAAAAATTGAGTCTGAAACAGGAAAAATCGAGCCCAAAAAATCTGCCTTTGTCTATTTTAAACAGGCGTTTTTTGTGAGCATTACCAACCCTAAAGTCATGCTTTTCTTTGTGGCGTTTTTTCCACTCTTTTTACGCCCTGATGCCACAAAGGTGACATTGGTTGCGATGATTGTGCATGTCAGTCTTATCAGTCTTTTATATCAAGCACTTTTAGTTCTTTTAGGGAACAGTTTAGCGCTTAAACTCAAAGCCTTTCCCTTGGCTCGAAAAATCGCTACCCGTTTAGCAGGCATTGCACTCATTGCATTTGGCATCAAACTTGCCATCAACAATCGTTAAAAGCACTTCTCAATGCCTTTTAAATACATTTTACTCGCCCTGAGTGTCGTTGCAATCTGGGGGATCAACTTTGTGGTGATTCAAGTCGCTCTCAAAGAGATACCTCCTTTGATGCTGACATTTTTGCGTTTCTTTTTTGCTGCTTTTCCTGCGGTCTTTTTCCTTAAGCGCCCTCAAAACACCTCATGGAAAATGCTTTTTTTCTATTCTATGACGATGTTTGTCCTTGATTTTTCACTTCTTTTTTCAGGTATGTACGTAGGCGTAAGCTCAGGTATTGCATCGCTTAGTCTTCAAACACAGGTCTTTTTCACCGCTATTTTAGCGGTCATTTTTCTCAAAGAGAAGATGACATTACCAAAAATTGTGGGTGCAGTTGTCGCATTTTCGGGTATTGTCTTTGTAGGCTTTCACACAGGAGGCGATGTCAATTTACTAGGCTTAATCCTTGTAGAAGGAGCAGCATTTTCATGGGCAATGGGCAATCTTTTCTCGAAGCAGATTGGAAAAGTCGATATGCTCAGTCTTGTTGTTTGGGGAAGTTTGCTTTCGTTACCATTTTTATTAGGGCTTTCGTTTGCATTGGAGTTTGATTATTGGAAGGTTGAAACGTTTGCACATCTTTCTTGGCTGAGTGTTGGCTCCATTGCTTATTTGGTTTATCCTGTTACTCTTTTTGGATTTGCTATCTGGAGTTTTTTACTCAGTCGTTACCCTGCTACAACCGTAGCGCCTTTTACGCTTTTAGTTCCTGTCTTTGGGTTTTCTTCTTCTGCGATTCTTGTGGGAGAAGCACTTCCTTTCTGGAAGCTTATCGCTGCTTTTTTAATCGTTTCAGGATTGGTGATCAATCTTTATGGGGAACGTTTACTCAAAAAAGAGAAGTAAAACTACTTCTCTTTAATGGTTGTCAAGCCTTCTCTTCTTTGCGTTGCTCTGTCATCTTCGTAAGGAAGTGTCAGGGTTTGATTGAGCACATCCAATGTCAGTTTTTTCTCAGAGTTAAATCTCTCAATCGTAATATCACCACCTAGTTTTCCTAAAGCATAACAGTATTTGCCCTTAACACTGATGTTATTATCAGGCTCTAGCGAAGCAATACGTGTGCATTTATCAACCCATAAAAAGGCATCATTCGCGTGATAATCGTGCAAATAACCAAAGAGTTTAACCGTTTCAAAAAACTTGAGTTTGACTTCAAAGAAAGGGCTTACTTCCAAGTTTTCACTTAAACGTAACAATATCGGGAACTTATAGAGTGTTGTGCCAATTTTGAGGTTGCTTTTTGTTGTATCAAGCAGTAAATCTTGTTCAATTTTTGGGAACTCCCAAAAACGACTGATCTCTTTTGACCAAGCACTTAAAAGCTTATCGAATTCATCAAAAGAAGCTTCTAAAGAAGCATCTTCTCCCAAAAGGTTACGCCCGAGTCCTAATTTGGCTTCATAGCCTAAAAAAGGTAAAAGCGTTGCTCCAATGTCAAGTGTTGTACCCACTTTTTCTACTTTTTGACCGCTGCTCATTCGTGGATCAATAATCATAAATTGATTGCGGCGTTCACCCTTCATAAGATCATCTATTGCCATATTGTGCATGGCAAGATGGTCAGAACCTACAACAATAATCGTATTTTTTCCATACGGCGAATCGCCAATTTGTTTAATGAATTTTGCAATCAATTCATCTGAACACGCAACGGCATTCAGCATAGTGTTACTACCATCTTTGTATTGCTGTGTCTTACAACTTTTGGAAACATGTCCATACGGGTGATGTGTGTCCATTGTGGAGAGAAACATGGCAAATTTTTGTTTGCTTTTGGAGAGTTTTTTAAAATCATTCATCGCAATATCAAGAAGCGTGTCATCGTACAATCCCCATGGCGTTTGATAGCCTGGATTTTGAAGCAAGGGCTTAAGCTCCTTAATACCTTTTATATCATCAAATTGATGGGTACGATACAACTTATCAACACCTGCAAACTCTAAAGGTGAACCACTGCGATAAACCAGTTTATAGCCCTCTTTATGGAGCATATCACTCATACACACTGCTCCTGAGTAGAACGTGCTCATCTTGGACATAGAGTTACCCTGAGGTGAGTGTGCATTGGTTGAGGGGGTTACCAAAGGGATACCACACTGTACTGCTGTCATACCTGCAATCGTCCAGCTTGTTCCAATGGCTTGTTTTATTTCGCTAAAGGAGACACTCTGTTCTCTGATAGGGCGAAGTGCGCTCACCAATGAAGGAAAGATTTTTTCATCGAAATAGGTATCTTCAAAGCTTTCCGCAAAGATATAGACTAAGTTAGGGTGTTCTTCACTCGTAGGCGTTAATGAAGGGTCTTGGTAGTAATCACTAAAGCTGTATTGAAGACTGAGTGGGTTTTCAATGCCGATGGCTTTGAGGGAACTTTCGCCTAAAAAACGCACCGTTGGATGAATCAGCAACGATAATCCCAAAGCAATAATAGAGATACTGTGTTTGAGCTTTTGATGATGCTCAAACACATCATTTTTAACCATACGGTAGTAAAAAAGTGAAAGTGCTAAACTCGCAATAAAAAGCCCTACGCCAACCGCTATGATTAAATAATAATCACCGAACCCTGAACCCTCTAACCCATAGCGAAGGTGAAAGATCACCGCATCATTGATGCCCTCGCCTGTGAAATAATTGGATACAATATAAAAAGCACTGAGTATCATATAGATGAAAATAGACCCTGCACCAATGAGTGCGCTTTTGCGTGTTCGAGTACGATTTTTAGAGGTAAATAAGGCGATAAGGAAAAGTCCTGCGGATAACCATAGCATGTTATTCATTGTTGTTTTGAATCCTCTTTGATTTTAGGATGGTATTATATCTTGTTGTGAAATATTTGAAGAAATTTTTGCTATTTTTGTAAACTGATTAAATTTTAATCATCAATCTGCATAGATTAAAATCCGCTAAGTGATACAATTTCATCAGTTCAACATTTTAGGAGGAATTCATGAGAAGTAAACTACTTTCTCTCGCAACATTGTTGCCTGTATCAACGTGGGAAACACTGCGTGGGTTTTAACAGCAACTGCGCTAGTTATGTTAATGACACCAGCAGGTCTAGCACTCTTTTACGGCGGTATGTCTCGCTCTAAAAACTTACTCAACACCATTGCGATGAGTGTTATGGGTTATGTTGTCGCAGCCGTTGTTTGGGTTGTAGCAGGTTACACCTTAGCATTTGGTACCGATATCGGCGGTATTATCGGTTTTGATAGCCTCTTCCTAAGTGGTATAAAAGTGACTGACCTTTGGGCAACAGGTAGTATTCCTGTGCTTCTTTTCGTCGCATTCCAAATGACCTTTGCGGGTATTACAGTATCGCTTGCAAGTGGTGCTATCATCGAGAGATTGAAGTTTTCAACATGGCTCGTGTTTGCGGCTATCTGGATTCTTGCGGTTTATGCTCCTGTAGCTCACTGGGTATGGGGTGGCGGATTTTTATCAAAACTTGGCGTTCTTGACTTTGCGGGTGGTACAGTTGTTCACATCAACGCAGGTATCGCTGGTTTAGTGGTAGCACTTATGCTAGGCCGTCGTGCAGATTATGGTAAAGCAATGTTCCCTTCATCTGTAACGCTGACCGTTCTAGGTGCAAGTATGTTATGGTTTGGTTGGTTCGGATTTAACGCTGGTAGCGAGCTTGCAGCGGATGGTATTGCAGCAAGTGCATTCCTTGTCACCAATACAGCAGCGGCTATTGCAGCGCTTGCTTGGATGACCATCGAGTACATCACCTATAAAAAGTTTACCCTTCTTGGTATTGCTTCTGGTATCGTTGCAGGTCTTGTTGCAATCACTCCAGCGGCAGGTTTTGTTGACACAAGTGCTTCACTCATCATCGGTGCAGTGGCTGGTATCGTAGCATTCTACGGTGTAAACGGCTTGAAAAAAGCGCTAAAATACGATGACTCTTTGGATGCCTTTGGTATTCACGGTGTGGCTGGTATCTGGGGCGCAATTGCAACAGGCATCTTTGCAAATCCAGAAGTCAATGAGTTAGGAACAGGTTTACTTTATGGAAACGCTGATCAAGTGATGATTCAAATTGAAGGTATCATCGTAACTATCGTCTATACAGCGATTGCTACAGCGATTGTATTTAAAATTGCTTCTATCTTAACAGGTGGCGCAAGAGTAAGCGCGGATGCTGAGTCTCAAGGTTTGGATGAAGTAGAGCACGGCGAAAAAGCCTTCAACTTAAGATAATAAGGATCTAAAATGAAAAAAATCGAATCAATTATCAAACCATTCAAACTCGAAGATGTTAAAGACGCTCTCGCAGAGCTTGATATTACGGGTATGACCGTTAGTGAAGTGAAAGGTTACGGAAGACAACAAGGACACTCAGAGCTTTACAGAGGCGCTGAGTATGTCGTTGATTTCTTACCAAAAATTAAAATCGAAGTGGTTGTTGTTGACGAGCTTGTTGACAAAGTCATCGATGTTATCGTTAAAAGTGCGCGCACAGGAAAAATCGGCGATGGAAAAATCTTTGTTTCCAACGTTGAGAAAAGTGTACGTATCAGAACTGGTGAGCTCGATAACGAAGCAGTTTAAGTTTAGTCTTTATGTGGGCAGATCATTCTGCCCACATCTCTTCCTCTTCCTCTCTTAACGCTTTTTCTTCTTTCATTCGGTACGTCATCACCAAGTTAAAACAAAGTTCACTGAGCATCAAAAGATCCCACATTGTGAGTATCTCTAAAAAAGGCATTCCCTCTTCAAGCTTTTCAAAATCAATTTTACAGGTGAAAATGTAAGCGTCATTTGGAGCGCCCAATTCTGGGAGATTGAGCGAATATTGAAAGGCAAACGTCATATCGGCTTTTCGCCCCATACGACGTATACGCTTCAAAGTACCATCGTAATCTTTTTCACTTAAGCGAATCTCAGAGTGAATGTTATGAGAGAGGACATTGCGTACAAAAGAGACAATGTCAAAAAAGTTCTCATATTGATCACCAAAAAGTTTCTGCATAAAGATTTTAAAAGGACTCTCGAACCGAAGACTCTCCACCATCGCCATACAGATGCCCCGAAAGGCGTTAAACTCCACAAAATATTCAAAGAGCGAGATGTCCTCTTTCTTGGTTTGTTGAGCATTGGTTAAAAGCTCTTGTATGATCTCCGCATTAAAATAGTACGCTTTATCATTCTCATACTTTTTCACAACAAAGAGGCTTCGATCGCTGAGATCTTCTGTCTTAGAAAGCTTCCCTAAAAACTCACCCATATGTAAAAAATAGAAATTTTGCTCTACAAGCAAAAGTGCATCATCCAATAAAATTTCAGTATCACTCATTGGACTTTTTCCAATTTCACTTTCATCTCTTGATAAATCGCACAATTTCCTTCTTGGCTCATCGCATAAGGGGTAAGTTGGTTGGCATTTTTTGCGCCACTGTGAATCAACAGACAATCGTCACGCAGTTTATCGCTTGGCATGACAGAGTATTCCGCACTCCCATAGCGGTTCGTAAGCCTCACACGATCTTCTTGCTCAAGTCCTAAACACAGAGGAACGTAGAGGTATTCATCGGTAACAAACTGCGAATTAAGCGACTTGTTTTGCTTTGTAGCAATCAAGAAAAAGCCCTCTTCATCCTCAAAATCGTCATCAAATTCATCTAAAAATTCAAATTTGCCACTTTTCGTGTAAAATGTTTTTTCATACGGTAAATCTTCATACGTTTTAGAGATTAAAAAGCCCTCTTTTTCAACACTATTAGAAGCAATTACACGCTCGATAATGCTCTTTTCGCTTTCTAAAGCTTCGTATCCAAATGCTTTTAGAAGTGCCTGTGTTAGGGCATACTCACTAAGACCAACAGAGCTTTCAACCAACTTTGGCATCCGCCCTATAAAGTGATGCCCATAACTCAGTTTCAAATCTTCTTTCTCTAAAAAACTGAGTGCTGGAATCACCAGATGGGCCTTAGAAGAGGTCTCATTTTCATGCAATCCAAAGTAAACCACACATTGGGCTTTATCGATGCCTTCTTTGACTTTTGACGTACACGGCATTTGATTGAGCGGATTGCCTCCTTGAATGAAAACCAGATCATACTTACCAAAATTAACGATAGGCAGAGGTTCTGTTTTAGCACTCACTTTAAAAGGAGAGACAAAGCCAAAACCACTGTTGGAAAGGTAACTTACCCCACAACCCACTTTACCAAAAAGTCCAAGCATCGCACCGAGTGCATCAATAGAGCGTAAAACACTGTGTCCAAAGCTGTATTTTTGCACACCAATACCGACTAAAATGGAAACCTTTTTGCCTTTAATCAAACGGAGCAATTCGCCGATTTCATCTAAATTGACCTGCGATTTATCCAGTAGTTTTCGCATCGGAATACCGCTGATAAAATCTAAAAAATCTTTGTAATTTTGGGTGCGTTCTTTTAAAAAATCCTGATCCTCCATCTCTTCCATGGCAACCAAACGACAGAGTAAAAGTGCTAAATAAAGATCACCTCGTGGTTTAATCTGAATATGCAGTGCCGCATTAACGGAAAGGTCAATCTTGAGCGGATCAATGACAATGAGTGTCTTGCCTTTTAAAGCGGGAAGCATGTGCGAATTAGTGACTGTTGGGTTTCGCCCCCACAAAATCACCACGTCAGCCTCTTTCACATGCAAAGGCGATAAGCACAAGTTTGCGCCCCTGCTCTCACAGACACCTGCATCGCCTGCTTCATCGCACAGTGATCCAGAAGCTAAAATCGCTTTGTGTTCCGCAAAAAAACGTTTGGTTGCGCCTTGCATAACCCCTAAATTTCCGCTGCCTTTAAAATAAAGCGTACGAGATGGTTCATACGTTTTTAACTTCTCACTCAAAAGGGCTAAAGCTTCATCCATACTCACAATTTGCCCCAGATAACGTGGTTCTTCAATGCGTTCAAAGGTATGATAGTGATTAAGGTGATGACAGAGGTAGCCTTGCGTAATGGGATGGGTCTTATTGCCTTTGAGTTTCAGATCTTTACTCACAGCAATGCTGCATCCATCAAAACAATCCAGTGGACAGGTAGTAAAACGCATAGAACGCCCCTCTCATCATAGAGTTAGATAGGTGTAATTATACCTAGTTCTCTAAATGAAGTAGTTGATCTTCTAAAATTTCCAATGTTAAATTTTCATTGGTATCAAGCTCAATGTGCTGATACTGCATGATAAGTCCATATTTACTGAGCAATTGATCGACGGCATCGTAATTTTGTCTATTTTCTTTGACATGTAGAACTAAAAAATTGTCACTGTATGCTCTGACTATAATCGCTTCAGGATACATCATTTCGATTGTTTTGGCAATTAAAGACAAAAATTCATCGCCTTTTTTCCAACCATATTTTTTATTGTACATGGCAAAATTGGTACAGTTGAGATGATCAATGCTGAGCATTTTATACTGACAATCACTGGCATGGGCAAACATAAATTTGAGATAATTGACGTTGTAAAAGCCCGTGAGTTGATCGCGGAAATAGTACGAAAAGCGCATCTCTTCAAGCAAGTCTTTAGGCATCTGTGTCGTCTCTTCAGGAAGCGTAACCTCTGCAAAAACTTCTATAGCAACATCAATAATAAAAGCGTTGAACTGTTTGCCTTTCTCTTCTTTCAATATAGCAAATGCCTCTTCACGGCTGAGACTTTTACGATACGCCCTATTCGTGGTCATCGCATCAAAAGCATCGGCTACAGCAATAATTTGTGAGAAAAAAGGAATTTGTTCCGCTTTCAGTCCTTGGGGATACCCTCCTCCATCATAATGCTCATGATGGTGCAATACCACATGCGCTAACAAGCTAAAAGGCTCACGAGAGAGAAGCTCATAACTTGCAGTCACATGACGTTTGATAAGCGAATACTCAATGGATGTTAACTTATCAGGTTTAAGTAAAATAGCATCAGGAATTTCAATCTTTCCAATATCATGAAGCATCCCTGCTTTATAGATAAAATCAACATCATCACTGCTATAGCCCATTGCCACAACAAGCATTTTAGAATACTCCGCTACCCTTTGACTGTGCCCTGCCGTATAGCTGTCACGCTTTTCCATCATATCAACCAGCGCGTACATACTCTCTTCATACATCTTCGTTTTTTCGTTCAGATAGTTGCGTCCACGAGCATGAATCCACCAAATCGCAAAAAGACCCAAAAACCATGTCCCAAGATAGGTTACAATGAGAAAATAAAAACTTTGAGGATTGGCCTTAAGAAATGCTGGTACTTGCATCTGGATCGTTGTGTAACCTAGCAAGTCACCTATCGCTGATTCTTTATGGACATGACACGAAATACATGCCTTATTGGCAAACATAGGTTTCACATAAAAAAGATATTTCGTGCCCTCATTTTCATAAATAGCAAAACTATCATGGCGTTTTTCTTTAACATCGTGAAAAGCTTTTTTAATAGAAGGTTTTAAAGCAGAATGCGTAAAATCTTTGGAAACAGGCGCAATGTCAAATTCCATATTGCTCTGTTTTGCAAGGAGTGCTAAAAGATCTTTGAGAGAAAAATTTGTTCGAAAATTATAACGTTCATCATCACTCATCGCTTTTGCTTTTTGCTCATAGACCCAAAAAACAAAGGCAAGAGACTCTTCGGCTACACCTTTGATTCGTTCTAACGAGTTTTCTTCGATGTGCTTTTCTTCGTTATAAAATTGATACACCACAAAAACTGTTGTTAAAAGTGTCCAGAAGATTGTTAATAAAATAGCAATTTGTTTAAAATATTTAATACGTTTGCTTACTGACATCTTTTTTGGTAATCTTTTCTTTATATAGTTAAAATAATTTAACTTATTATGCCAAAATTAACCTTAACGAACTATTGCAGAAGAAAAGTGAAAGGCACACTAAAAAGTGTGCTTTCACTCTAAAAGAAGTTAAATACTGATCTCTTTAATATCAGCAATTGATTTAAACGCATTGTAAATCGAAGCGATGAGATTTTGACGATTGGCTCTTACATTTAAATCTTCCGTATTCACCATAACGTTGTCAAAGAACGCATCGATTTGTGGCTTGAGAGCAAACAATGCGTCAAGATTCTCTTCAAAAGAGTTATATGTTTTAGCGGTAACGGCTTTGAAAGCGCTGTAAAGCTCTTTTTCATAGCTGTTATCAAAGAGTTTTTCATCGTCTTGAACAATGCTTGCAAGAGCTTTAATCTTTTGAGAAAGCTTCACAATCTCACGTTCGCCACTGTTAATTACTGCGCTGATGATAGAAGGATTGACATCAAAGAACTGGTACATTCTCTCTAAGAAGAATGTTTCTAAAACGTTAAAGTCAAAGCTTTTATATGATTGACTCAAGGCGAAAAGATCTTTTTTGATGTCAAACACAATCCCTTGATCGAGTACAATTTTAACAATACCATTTACGGCTCTACGAAGCGCGTAAGGGTCTTTATTACCTGTTGGGATTTTGTCAATGCTGAAAAGCGCAATCAATGAATCAAGTTTGTATGCAAGCGCAACAATGGCACTAAAAAGGGTACTTGGAAGCGCACTCTCTTCTGAATTTGGCAGATACTGCTCTTTAAGTGCAAGTGCAAAGAGTTCATCTTCACCCGAAGTGGTCGCATAGTAGTAACCCATCAAGCCTTGAAGCTCTGTAAATTCGTACACCATTTCACTTAAAAGATCACTTTTGCTGTACATGACGGATTTATCCATCAGCGCTTGTAAACTCGAAGCATTAAGGCGAGCGTTTTGGGCTAGCAGTGCTGTTTGGTATTTGTTGGTTAAGTACGTCGCTATCGCTTTTTCACGAAGTTCTTTATCAAGGAGTGAGCCTAAGCCATCAAGATACGTAATGTCTTTAAGCCCTTCATAGCTAAGACCATGTTTAAGGTCATTGTCCAAGAAGAACAGTGCATCGCTTAAACGTGCGCGAAGGACTTTTTCATTACCTCTAACAATTAAGTCATAATCATCGCTAATCGCGTTCGAAACCACGATGAAACGATTTGTCAGCTTGCCATCTTTAAAGACAGGAAAATAACGTTGGTTCTCTTTCATCGAAGTGATGATGACTTCAGGTGGAAGGCGTAAAAATCGCTCTTCAAAACTACCAATAAGTGCCTTTGGATACTCAGTAATCGCCACAACTTCCGCTAAAAGGTCTTCATCAATCTCAATATGAATGCCCTCTTTTTTCTCAATCGCTTTAAAATCATTTAAAATAATCTCTTCACGTTTTGTAGGGTAAAGCACAACACCACGCTCAGCGAGTCTATCAAAATAATCTCCTGCAAACATATAGGCAAATGGCTCATAAGAGATGGTTCTGTGTGGGTAGGAAAACGGCGTGGATTCGATGCCAAAAAGTGAGAAAGGAACATGCTCATCACCTAACATACAGCCAAACCAACGAATCGGACGGATGAAACTCTCTTCCAAAAAGCCCCAACGCATGGACTTTCCAAAATTAAGCCCTTTGATAAAACTCTCAATCATTGCCTGAAGAAGGTTTTTTGAGCTTTGTCCCGCAATGGTTTTTTTATAGTAAAGAACCTCTTTGCCATCTTTTTGAGCGTGTGAAACTTGAGTAAAATCAACACCACACTTCTTAGCAAATCCAAGTGCAGCGGGAGTTGGCTCACCATCTTTAAGTGCAACACTTAGAGGTGCTCCAAAAAATTCCTCTTCACGCTCAGCTTGCTGTGTGGGAAATGCCTCATGCCAGAGGACTAAACGACGTGGTGTGTAGTAAAATTTAAACTCACACGCAAGCGCATTTTTCTCTAAAATATCAAGCCATAATGTTTCAATATTGGGGAGTTCTTTTAAAAAAGGGATCGCAGGAAGCTCTTCTACACCTATTTCTATCAAAAGGGGTTTGATCATTGATTGACCTTTACATGTAAATAATTTGACTCTATTTTAACCAAAGAGAGGTTAAATCGTCCTTTTACATTACAGTGACCAACAAGCTTGGTGAAAAGCCAAATAGAAGGACAAAAATCGGTAATAGCCCAAATCACGATCATCGCGATGACAAAGCCTAGCAACATTGTGCCGTAAACTGAACCTGCGCTCATTAAACAGCAAGCGATAAACAAGACAACTGCCAGCATCAAACGTTGGAGTTTTTCAGCACAGATCATTCTGAATCCTTTATGATTAATATAATATAGAACTATAAAAATAAAGGGCTTAAAAAAGTGTTATATTTGGGACTTAATCATTTAATGTATGGAAAATCGCAGTTATCGGAAAGTGGTCAGAGAAGCCAATACCTTGGTGTACACCTCGTCCTCTGTTGCTAATTTGCCACCTATTAGGATTGCCATTGTCATCTAACATATACGGTCGAATAAAAACAGTGAAAGAGGCTGGTTTATACTCTATCCCCTTATGGTTCAAGAGTGTTTTAGGGATAATAATATGATCCAGCGTATTTTTTTGTTTACCATAGCTATGAGAATAACGCTTATCCTGAGGTAGATCATACCAGAGATTGTACAAAAGTGCATTTTTATCACCTGCTTGTAAAAAGGTCACAAGTCCCATCCCCCAATGCCCTTTTTGTTCTTGGTAAGGGGAGTTAAAATCACCTAATAGAATATATTCGCGATTACTCTCTTTTTCTAAAACGTTATGCAGCGTTTTGGCATACAGTAAACGCTCATCTTCTTTTTCAACATAAGCAGGCCAATGATTGATGTAGAGATCAAGTGGTTTATTTTCAACAGTAACGGTAATACGGTGAATCCCTCTAGCCTGATCGGGCAGCGTAATGGTAGAACTTTTTTCAATAGGAAAACGTGATAGAAGCGCTGTCTCGATAGAAACGCGCCCTTTTTTTGAAGGAAAGAAAATGTAAGGATACGCTCTCGCTCCTAATGCAACATTGAGCCTTTGAAGCACTACTTTGTTTTCGACTTCTGCTAAAGCGATAATGTCGGCATCCATATCGGAAATCACCCGTGCGAGGTGCGCAATTTTAATCTGTAGCATCGCTTCATTCCAGCCATGCTTGTTATGAGGAACGTACTCTTCGTATTCGTTACCTTCTTTTTGGGCATCGAAAAGGTTTTCGACGTTATAAGTTGCCACTTTAAACTCTAACGCACACAGTAGAAACGGAATAAACAGTAGACTCCAACGAATCAATTTTTATTTCCTCTCATTAATTTTCACTGCCGATCATAGGCTCAAACTCACCCGATTCAGTATTAAAGTATTCTAGCTCGCCTGTTTCTAGGTGATAATACCAAGACCTTATAAAAAGTTCACCCGCATGAACACGACGCTCAACATCAGGATACGTTAGAAGATTTTTCGATTGAAAGAGCAATGAAATTTTTTCCGTAAGCTCCAATCGCTCAGATTGCGAGACATGTTGGCTGATTAGTTTTTGTGTGACATAATTTTTAGCATCAAGCCCCAATTCAAGCCATTTTTTAACATGCACTAAATTGATATCTGTAATCTTCGTGTACATCGTCTCAATAGCCCCACAATGCGAATGCCCGCAGATGATGATGTCCGTTACTCCTAAAACCGAAACCGCATACTCAATTCCCGCGGCTGTTGCATGAAAGTCATTGTCAGGGGCAAAGGGAGGAACAAAATTACCAATATTGCGAAGCACAAAAAGTTCTCCAGGTGCAGAGTTTGTGATCAAGGAAGGATCAACCCTCGAATCACTACACGCGATAAACAAAACCTTTGGATGTTGACCATTTTTCACAAGATCCAAAAATTTATTTTCGTACTTTTTGAATTTAGTATCTTTAAACTTTTCATATCCACTAATCAGCTCGGCTATCTTCATCAACCACCCTCCAGAGTTTTAGATGGCTAATTATAGTGAATCTGCATGAAAAAGAAATTACAAGCACAAAAATATTCAAACACGCTTTTAAAGCAAAGCTCTAAAAGCTAAGTTAACACTGGGTTCTCTTCGGCAGAGAGCCCACGCACCTTTGGTACTTTAACTTCTTTCAAACTTAGTTTTGTAAGAAGTCTAGTATAATTACGTCATCACTTAATCATATAAAGGGAAAAAATGGAATTTAAAAATGTTGCTGTAAAGAAAAAAGCGAACGTTTATTTTGATGGCAAAGTTGTCAGCTATACGCTTACATTTGAAGATGGATCAACCAAAACACTCGGTTTCATGCAAGTAGGAGACTATACGTTTAACACAGGTGCAGCAGAGATTATGGAGTTTTTTAGTGGAGAACTAACCGTAGAACTCCCCACGCAAAAAGAACCCCTTGTCATTCACGGGCAAGCGACGTTTGAAGTGCCTGCAAATTCAAGCTTTACGTTACATGTAACCTCTATTGCGGGCTACTGTTGTTCTTTTGTACGATAAGTTCAGGTTGTCGTAACAACGCTTCAAGATCCGTTACGCATAAGGGTTTACTAAAGTAATACCCTTGTGCTTCATCGCATCCATTTTCTTTCAAAAAGTCTAACTGCTCTTTCGTTTCAACACCTTCAGCAATGGTCTTAAGCCCCAAGCTCTTACCTAATGCAATAATCGTTTTGACGATTTCACGATCCTCTGGGTCAACCGAAATATCGCGAATAAAGCTTTGATCAATTTTGAGTTTATACACTTTAAATCGCTTCAAATAACTCAAAGAGGAGTACCCTGTCCCAAAGTCATCAATACTAAGGCGTATCCCTTTCTGAGAGAGCTCATTCATCGTCTCAATCGCGTGAAGAGGGTTTTGTGCTGCAACACTCTCGGTGAGTTCAATCTCCAAATACCACGGTGGAAGTTTCACTTCATCGATGATGGTGCTGACAAGTTTGGAGAGATGCGCGTGGTGAAACTGCACTGCGGAGAGATTGACTGACACACTCATGGCTGGAAAACCCATATCCATCCATTGCTTCATACGTGTTGCTGCTGTGCGCATTACCCATTCGCCAATTAATAGTATCTGTCCGCTCTCTTCAGCAATCGGTATAAACTCTACAGGTGAAATCATGCCAAACTCTGGATGATGCCACCTTATGAGCGCTTCAACCCCTATAATTTTTCCATCACTAAGAGATATTTGAGGTTGATAATGCAAACTCAACTCTCCTCTGCTATGCGCATAGCGAAGGGCATTTTCAAGGCTTAAAATACGAGCCGAGCGCGTTTGAATCTCCGAAGTAAAGAAGCGATAATTGTTTCTTCCATTTTGTTTAGCTAAATACATTGCAGCGTCCGCACATTTAAAGAGCGTATCACTATCTTTACCATCATTTGGGTAAAGCGCTATACCAATAGATGCTGTGATAATAAGTTCATTTTCTTCCAATTTGATAGGCTGTTCTATGGATTGAAGCAGTCTTTTTGCCATATGGGCGGCATCATCGACACTGACGCCTGGCAAAATAACCACAAACTCATCACCACCTTGGCGAGAGAGTGTATCGACTTGGCGTAGAAGTGCTTTTAAGCGTTTAGAAACTTTGACCAACAATTCATCGCCTATGGCATGTCCTAAGGTATCATTGATGTTTTTGAAATGGTCGAAATCAATAAAAAGTACTGCCAACTGCTCATTTTGGCGCTCGACAATGCTAAGATCATGTTCAATACGAAGACGTAGCTGGAGTTTATTGGGCAGGGATGTGAGAGGATCAAAGTACTCTAATTTTTGGATTTTCTCTTCATTTTCTTTGCGTACTGTAATATCACGTGAAATCCCAAGAACGCCTAAAAGTTGGTTCTTCTGATCATACACAGGCGTCTTTATCGTTTCAAAAAGCCCATTATAGCCATCTTCCTTAAAACTAAGTTCTTCTTCATTACGAACAGGCTCTTTGGCATCCATCGCAATAATATCGTGTGTTCTAAAAAAATCTGCAAGTTGATATTCCACAAAATCATAATCGCTTTTACCCACAATATCTTTCTCTTTTGCACCAAAAAAACGCTCAAAAGCTTTATTACAAAAAAGATAAATACCATTAGGGTCTTTGAGCCAAATGAGATCGGGGATAGCATCTAAAAGCACTTCTAATTGGCGCTCTAGAATATTTTTTTCACCAGTGGTCTGTACCACTTTGGATTCAAGTGCCACTTTAGCAATTTTAAGCTCCATCAACAACTTTGCCATATAAGCAAGCATCAAGGCAAACACTAAAGCGATAAGCTCACGTAACATAAAAACCATAGGGCTGCCCCACCCTTGTGTAGGCGCCAATGTAATTGTCCACGAACCATTTGGAACTTCAAACGTATATTCAACAGGGTCAATCTGTTGGGTATGTGTAGACTGTAATATAATCTGTTTTTCTTTGCTATCAGGATGCATCCGCCATACACTATAGGAGAGTCCATCATGCTCGAGTTGTGCGATTTTAGAATGGTCAAAGATCTCTGAGACACGAATGACCGCTAAAACAAAACCCCAAAAGTTCTCCTTGTTGGTATTGTTTTCAAAAACAGGCAAACGACCTACCAACCCAATGCCACCTTGGACCAATTCTAAAGGTCCTGCTAGGGTTAGTTTTCCGCTATCTCGCGCCAAAAAAGACTCTTTATTTTGCGTTTTGGCTTCAAACAGATTTAGCCCTAATGCTTTTTCATTGCCTGCAAGAGGTGCTACTTGCTGAATAATCCCACGAGGAGCAATCGCAAGCTCAATCACACCAGGATACGAAGGTAAAATTTCTCTTGCAATCTCTTCAAAATTGCGAATAAATCCACCATCATTTTGAGTCAGTAATGCTTGCAATGTATACGTTGAAGAGAGTGCGCGATCGAGGTTAAATTTGATATCATAGCTGTAATTAGCCGCAGTGGTATAGACATGTGCACGCTCTTTTTCGGACTCTAAGGTGTGTAAATTAAAAAGAGAAAAAGAGAGCAGAGAAAAAGAGAGTACAAAAACAACCACTAAAATTGTTTTGGGATCGCGTAATTGAAGTTTTGCTGATCTATTCACACAGTCCCCCTCTTCTTAAGCTATAATTATTGTATCAAAAAATTGCTTTTGTAAGAAGAGATGCAGACGCAAATGCCCACTGAAAATTAAAACCACCCAGTTCACCTGTCACGTCTAACACTTCACCGATAAAATAAAGATCTTTACACAGTTTACTCTCAAAGCTAAGAGGATCAATTTCATCGGTGCACACACCACCACGTGTTACTTCAGCCTTAGTATAGCCAAAATTTCCTGCTGGAGCGAATGTATAAGATTTCAAAGAATAGAGTATTTCACGCTCGTGGGCATTTAGTTTGGATAGAAGTTTATCTTCCATGCCAACCGCATCTAAAAAGGCTTTAATCAAACGTCTAGGTAAACCCAATGCGGTGATAATCTGCTTTTTACTCTGCTGTTTAAAAAGAGTATCCATGCTTTGAATATGTGGCAAAAAATCGATGGTAATATTCCCTTTTTTCCAGTAAAGCGATGCACTGAGCACTGAAGGTCCACTAATGCCTTTGTGCGCAAAAAGAAGATTTTCACTAAAACTTTTTCCTTCCACATAAATCGTGACAGGTAAAGCGATACCGCTTAACTCTTTCATCCAAAACTGCTCTTTTTGAAGCGTGAGCCCAACCAGTGCTGGTGCAGGAGTTACAAGTGTATGCCCAAAATGTTCGGCAACTTTATACCCTATGTCGCTTGCCCCAATGCTCGCATAACTCAGCCCACCACTAGCGACCACCACTTTTTTGGTATAAATATCGCCTTTGTCTGTATGCACAACAAAATGTTCTTTTTTCTCTACATGAGTCACTTTCGTTGAGAGATAAAAGGTACAGTAGGCTGTCAATCGTCCAAAAATGGAGACAAGTTCTTTAGCACTGTTGGCACAAAAGATCTGTCCGTGAGCGCGCTCTTCAAGGCGAAGTTGGTGTTTTTTCACAAAAGAGAGTGTAGAAGAAGCATCAAAAGCAGAGAGAACAGGTTTGATAAATGTTTCATCCCCCAAATAATTCTCTGCTGTTGCAAAACGGTTGGTAAGGTTGCATTTTCCACCCCCAGAAATCAACAGTTTAGCCCCTATTTTAGGGTTGGCATCCACAAGTGCTACATCATGCCCCTCAAGATGTGAAGCCGCCATGAGAGCACTCGCACCCGCGCCAATAAAAAGGATATCGTGGATTTTCACACTAATACACTTTCATGTCTATTTTTCATTCACACATGTGTAATTGACCGTTGCATCCAAAGAGAGCGTTTCATCGCGCAGTATAGGGGCTTCTGTGGGAGTAGACTCTTCTTTCAAAGGTGTATTTGTACGAGAAAGCATACTTTTCATCATCACAGGTTGTGGAGGCTCACTCCCTTCAAAAGCAACAGCACTTATCATGCAGCGCATCTTTGTCTCTTTTGAAAAAAATAGCGCTTGCTCGTTTGCCATACGCAACAATGATGCACGCATTGCAAGACGTGCGCTATTTTGAGCTTTTACACTCACTGCCCATGTCAGAGCGCTTTGATTAATGAGAACAGTCGGTGCTTTGATTTTATGGATAGCCTCTAAAAGGGCATTGTAATGCTCAATAGACTTAAAATCACACCCAAAAGAGAGAGTACCGCCATAGCCATTAAAAATCTGTTTCTGATCTTTATAACTGTAACGAGGAGCAAGATAATAGCCACCACCACGGCAAAATTCGCCCTTTGGATCGAACTGTTTTACGGAGGCAACAATGGCATTAAGATGCCCTTTAATCACATCGGCACTTTTATGCTCCTCTTCAAAACCAATCTGAGCGCGCAAAACATCGGGTGTCAGCGCTTCAGAAACATGCTCGTTGGTTGTAATGCTCATCTGCGCCATTGCCAAAAGTGGAACAAGACTTAAAAATAGTAAGGATTTTTTCATGGTAAACTCCTTTTTAGGCTAAAGATGTCGCCTTAAACGTTTCAAAATTCTGACGAATTGCATCGTAGAGTATGATGCCAGCAGACGTGGCTTGGTTGAGACTTCTGCCAAGTTTTCCCATCGGAATCGTGATGGCATTGTCCCATTTGAGCTGCATCAGCTCCATCGGAAGACCTGTAGATTCCCCACCGAAAAAGAGAAAATCACCTGGCTGAAATGAAGCTTCAAAATAGGTCTTTTTTGTTTTGGTGGTCGCAAAAAAGAAATGATCCACTTTGTCTTTATGCGCCTCTAAAAAAACGTCTAAACTCTCCCAAACGGTCACATCCAATAGATGCCAATAATCCAGCCCCGCGCGCTTCACGGTTTTATCGCTGATCTCAAACATGGTTGGTTTAATGATGTGCAGTTTACAGTCCGCATTAACGCACATGCGCCCAATACTGCCAGTGTTTTGAGGAATTTGTGGGTGAACTAAAACGATGTTAAACATAAAATAATCTCCAAATTAACAAAACTGACCACGATCTTCTTTCTACCTCGCAAGAGGCAAGCTTTAGTGCCTAGTGCAACGTAGCTTTTCGGGCTTTGCCCAAAAAGCGTGTAGGATCAAAATATAATCGTTTTATTGTCATGAACAAAAATACGCTCTTCAAATACCAAATCAAGGGCATTTGAAAGGACATTTTTCTCGACACTTCGGCCTGCACGTTGCATATCTTTCCATGTCATTTCATGATTGATGTGAATGACATCTTGCGCGATGATCGGACCTTCATCAAGGTTATTATTGACAAAATGCGCAGTGGCTCCAATGATTTTAACACCACGAGAGAACGCTTGTTTATAAGGATTTGCGCCGATAAATGCAGGTAAGAATGAGTGATGAATGTTGATCATTTTCTCTTCATAATGACCCACAAATTCACTCGATAAAATACGCATATATTTGGCTAAAACGATGTAGTCCACAGTATAAGCACTTAAAACTTCCAAGACTTTCGCTTCGTGTTCGGCTCTGTTTAACCCTTCATGACTGACACAATGAAACGGGATGTTAAATTTATCGCTCAAACCTTTGAGATCTTCATAGTTTGAGACAATCGCTAAAATGTTTGCATTCAGATCATCGCTGTCGTGTTTGAGCAAAATGTCACCCAGACAGTGTGTCTCTTTTGTTCCCATCAAAATGATGTCTTTTTTGCGAGCTTCGGCGACATAAATATCTGAATTAGCGGGCAGCATCGCTTGAAGCGTGCCTTTAAATGCGCTCATATCCATTTCACCGCTGAGTTCCGCTCGCATAAAGAATTTGCCATTGTCGCGATCAACAAACTCATCGTTTTTGATGATGTTCAGCTGATACTTAAAGACAACGTCCGCAATACGGTAGATCAAGCCTTTCTCGTCCGAACAGTCAATTTTCAAAATATAATTTTTAGCTACTTCCATTTTCATGCCTCACACAGTTGTTTTATTTTTTCAATTCGTCTTCTTCGTAACTCTTCGCCGATGGCACGCCCAGAAAATCCATCACGTATCACCTCTTGGACATTGACATTTCCACTAAAGATTTCATCCCAAATGCCAAGCTTACATGCGCGCTCTTTAATGCCTTCTCGGTAATGACCAAGCCACAATTTGATGGGCAGTTCAAGGCTTACATGTAAAAGCATCTCATCGCTTACCTCCCCTTCAAAAAAAGGCTGGTATTTGAAGGTTTGCAGGTAATGATTGGGCGCATCAAGTAGCCTAAACCATTGCAAGGGTTCTTGCTTTAACCTATTGGCTACGATATAAACAAAATAGTAAGGCTTAAGTGCCTCTTCGAAATTTTGCTTGTATCGTAGCAATTCACGCGCTATCTCAAAAAAACGGTTTTCTACTTTACATGTAAAGCATTTCTCAAAAAGATTCAGTGCGTACATGTAAAACAACCCGTAGTGCAAATAAGGAGCTTTGAAAAGCTTTTCAAACTCCCATAAAATGCGCGGCTTACTTAAATCACGCAGTGAAATGCTTTGCATCACTTCCAGACTTTTGGACTCTATCTTAAAGCCAAGGCGCGCACTAAACTGCATGGCTCGAAGCACTCTTAGGCTATCTTCGCGAAAGCTTTGCTCGTCAATCATTTCAAGGCTTTTGCGCTCAATCGCCTCTTTGCCACCCCAAAAATCGAGCAACTCACCATTGAAAATATTCAGCATCATGGCATTAACGCTAAAATCACGCCTTTTTGACGCTTCTTTCTCATTTTGGCACACATGCACATCAAAAGCCGTATGTCCAACACCACTTTTACGCTCAACACGAGGCAGTGAAAAGTCAATGTTCCCCAGTTTATACACAAAAAAACTTTTGCCAACCCCCACAGCACCAACGCTGTGCATCAATGCTTCAAAAGTAGGAGGTTCAATGTCATACACTTCGATGTCTAAATCATGCAAAGGCTCATCTAAACAGAGGTCTCGAACACTTCCCCCAACCAAATAGGCTCTCTTGGTATAAGGTTTTAAAAATGCAATGGCATCTTCTATTTGACTTTGGAAATGCGCGGGGAAAACGCAGTTTAGTCTCATTTTTTGTGATTGTCCATCTGCTCCAATTGCTCGTCAATCGTCGCTAAAAGGTACTCTAAAAAATTGAGTGTCAAATCTATTTTGGCTTCAATATTTTTATTATTGGGCGATTGAAATCCTTCAAAAAGCACTAAAATACGCTCTCTAAGATTGACGTAAAATTGCCTTTGGCTCTCATTACATGATGTATCTTCTTCTACTGCATCATGCGGCATGGCATACGCTTTAATCGTATTGATCTCTTCAGTAATTTCTAAAAGAGGTTCTGGTTCAAACTCAACAGTTTCAGATTCACGCTTACGAGGAGGTTGAAGCATTTGTTGTTGCTCTTCCTTGGGTACTACCTCTTCAAGCTCTTTGAGCGTTGAGAGAATCATATCTTTTAGTTCCATATTTTCACTTCCATAATTTAACTAGCCAACGCTCAAATTCTAAAAATTCCACTTCTGAGTTCATATTTAAAAAAAACTTCTTCATCTCTTCGTCTACACCGAGATACTTCTTACGAATGCCCGACAAACGTTTGATGGCAATTTTTGCCTCTTTATTGTCAGGATTGGCACGTAAAAGCTCTTTGTAAATCTCCAAAGCCTCATTTTTAAGGCCTTGAAGTTCGTAGATCGAAGCGAGTGTTAGGGTTTTCATAGTTTAGCTACATAATCCGCGATAATTGAACCCATTTGAGTTGTAGAGCACACTTCTTTTGCTCCAAAATCCGCTAAATCTTTCGTACGATAACCATCTTTAAGCACTTGCTTAATCGCATTTTCAATGCGATCCGCCGCCCTACTTTCACCAAGAGCAAAACGAAGCATCATGGAAGCACTTAAAACCGTCGCCAGAGGATTGGCAATGCCTTGACCTGCAATATCTGGAGCGGAGCCGTGAATTGGCTCAAAAAGGCCTACTTTGCCACCAATGGAAGCAGACGGTAAAAGACCGATAGAACCACTGATCATACTGGCTTCATCGCTTAAAATATCACCAAAGATGTTGCCCGTTAAGATAACGTCAAACTGGCGAGGATTGCGCACGAGTTGCATCGCGGCATTGTCCACATACATGTGTGTCAGTTTTACTTCTGGGTACGCTTTAGCGATCTCATTAACGGTATCTCTCCAAAGCTGGCTTACTTCAAGAACATTGGCTTTATCGACAGAACAGACCTCTTTACGACGTTTCATCGCCGACTCAAACGCAACATGGGCGATACGCTCGATCTCAGGCTTAGTATACACCATCGTGTTATAGCCTTTGAAGCCATCATTGCCACGCGGTTCACCAAAGTAAATGCCTCCCGTTAACTCACGCACCACGAAAAGGTCAACTCCTTTAAGCACTTCTGGTTTGAGCGTACTGGCATCTAACAGTTCATCAAAAACAGCTGTTGGACGAAGGTTTGCGAAAAGTCCTAACGATTTACGAAGTTTTAAAAGTCCTGATTCTGGGCGAAATTCACGAGGCAATGTGTCCCATTTTTGTCCACCGATAGCACCAAAAAGAACAGCATCACTTTTTAAACAGCCTTCAATCGTCTCATCAGGAAGGGGTGTACCTTTAAAATCATACGCCACGCCACCCATAAGGTAGTCTTCATAACGTAGCTCAAAATCCTCTTTCGCACACACGCTGTCTAAAACTTTGATCGCTTCATCAATGATCTCAGGACCAATACCATCGCCTCTAATAACCGCTATGTTGTAGATTTTTTTCATTTCTTCATCTCTTTTTGTGCATAATTCATAAGTCCACCAGAAGAAAGTAATTCTTGCATGAAAGGAGGAATTGGAGTAAATTTATAGGTTGTTGCACCATTCTTAACTTCACCACTCTCCATGGAGATAGCGATGGTGTCGCCCTCTTTAATAGTATCAGTTTCAGCCAGTTCAAAAATAGGAAGTCCTGTGTTAAACGCATTTCGGTAAAAAATACGTGCAAAACTTTTTGCAACTACCGCACTTACA
Organism: Pseudomonadota bacterium; assembly: GCA_017860615.1. GTDB lineage: Bacteria > Campylobacterota > Campylobacteria > Campylobacterales > Sulfurospirillaceae > Sulfurospirillum. Next base: position 228,543 of record JAGDMU010000006.1, read on the forward strand.
CCCGCAGCTTTAAGCGCGATGGGAGCGTGTTCACGACTGCTACCACAGCCAAAATTTTCGCCAGCAACGATGATGTCACCCGCTTTGACTTTGCTCACAAACTCTGGGTCTGCATCTTCCATAACATGTTTAGCAAGTTCTTTAGGATCAGAAGTGTTCAAATACCTCGCCGCAATAATAAGATCAGTGTCGATATTATCGCCAAAACACCATACTTTTCCGCTAATCGTACTCATTGATTATCCTTAGGGGTCTCTTGATTTCTTAAAATTTTACCCAAAGAGGGTTGTAAAAAAGTTTAATCACCCCACGCTTTGAACAAAATAGCGTCCTTTTTCACACTTTACATGTAAAGGAAGATCAAAAACATGCGAGAGATGCGCATCATTTAAAAGCTCTTCCTTCTTGCCTTGCGCGTAAATATGCCCTTGTTTGATGAGTACGACTTGTGAAATTTCCTCAAAAATCTCTTCCAAGTGATGTGTTACCAAAATGATGGTACGCTCTGTTGCAATTTTACGCACCATCTCTATAAAATTGAGTTGTGCTTTGATGTCAAGTCCCACCGTTGGTTCATCAAGTATCATCGCCTTTGGATCATGTACCAAAGCTCTTGCAATAATACATTTGCGAATCTCACCCGTGGACATTTCGGAGATAAATTTATCGCGCAGATGTGATATCTCTAAGTAGTGTAACACTTCATCCACTTTCTTTACATGTAAAGGTGAAAACTCTTGGTGCTCATAGATGTGAAAACTACTAAAAAAACCTGAGAGCACAACTTCAAACCCTTTTAAAAATCCTGCACGTTGGGTAAATTCATAGTGCAAATCGTTTGTGATGATGCCAAGATGCTTTTTAAGCTCCCAGATATCCCACACGCGTTTGCCAAAAACCTCTTTACGCATAGTTTCGCTGTAACGCGGATAAATATCGTTGGAAAAAAGCTTTAAAAGTGTCGATTTTCCTGAGCCGTTTGCGCCTAATATAACCGTATGTTGCCCTTCTTTGATACAAAGATTGATCTCGTGTAAAACATTTTCCTCTTCATAAGCAACATTGATATGCTCAAAATGAATAATTTCCATGATGCGACTCCTTATAATCGAAGGATTATATCACATCATAATTCACAAAATTTCGTTAAAATGTGACATTTTTAAAGACGGTAAAGGTAGTGCATCCCGATGTTTTCTAAATTTTTTATCAACCGACCCAATTTTGCCATTGTTGTTTCACTCATTATTATTATTGCAGGTATTATGGCGATTCGCACACTGCCTGTTCAAGAGTACCCCGATGTCGTCCCTCCGCAAATCATCGTCTCAACCACCTACCCAGGTGCAGATGCAAAAACACTTGAAAATACCGTAGCTTCTGTACTGGAAGAGAAAATAAACGGCGTTGAAAACATGCTTTACATGATGTCAACCACCTCGCCAAGTGGCTTGCTAACGATGAATCTTTATTTTGAAGTTGACACGGATATGGCGCAAGCAAAGCTTGATGTTAACAACCGTGTACGCTTGGCTGAGAGCAAACTACCCGATGCAGTAAAACGTCAAGGTGTCGAAGTAGCTGAGCGCTCCAATGACACACTACGTGTTTTAGTCCTATACTCCGATGATAATCGTTACGATACGGTTTTTATGTCTAACTACGCCATCAACAACATTCTTGAAGAGTTTAAACGCATCCCCGGTGTCTCCGAAGCGGTGGTTATCGGAAATCAAGAGTATTCCATTCGCGTTTGGATCGACCCGCATAAACTCTCTTTTTACAATCTTACGACCAGTGATGTCATAAGCGCCATTAAAGCGCAAAATGAACAGTACCCTGTAGGGCAAATTGGACAAGAGCCTTTAGAGAAAAACCTTGCATTTACCTATACCGTAACCTCCACAGGAAGGCTTAATTCTCCCGAAGAATTCGAGCAAATCTTGGTTAAATCCAATCCTGATGGCTCAGCCTTGAGACTTAAAGATGTTGCTTCACTAGAGCTTGGCTCTGAGATGATCCGCATTACCCTCACATCAAAAGCCAATGCCTTAGAGGTTTCTGATTTACTGGATCAAAAAATCGAAGAGATTAAAAAAGGCTTCCCCGAAGGACTCAAAGTTGATGCTACGTATGATCCTACACAATTTGTAAGAGCTTCTATCAAAGAGGTGATCGAAACGCTTTTAGAAGCGGTGGTTCTGGTCGTTTTTGTCGTGTACCTTTTCTTAGGCAACATAAGGGCAACGATCATACCCGTACTTGCCATTCCCGTCTCCATCATAGGCACATTTGCAGGCTTTTACGCCACGGGCTTTTCCATCAACCTGCTCACCCTTTTTGGCTTAACCCTAGCTATTGGTCTGGTGGTCGATGATGCGATTATTGTCATTGAAAATGTTGAACGGATTTTGAGAAAAGAAGCTTTAAGTGTTAAAGAGGCGACCATTAAAGCGATGCAAGAGATCACTGCACCTGTTCTTGCCATCGTTCTTGTCTTGAGTGCTGTTTTTATTCCTTCCGCCTTTATGGGTGGGCTTAGTGGTACGATGTCGCGTCAATTTGCTATTACCATTGTCATTTCAGTCGCCATCTCAGGGCTTGTGGCATTAACACTCACACCTGCTCTGTGTTCGCTTCTTCTCAAACATGAAGAGGAAGAGCCTATTTGGATTATTCGCAAGTTTAACGCCATGTTTGATTATATTACGCACCATTTTGGGCAAATTGTCCAAACAACCATTCGCTTTAGCCTTTTCAACCTTCTTCTTTTTGGCATTATGCTTTTTGCCATTACAAAACTGATGCACACGATTCCTTCAGGGCTTATCCCCAAAGAGGACAAAGGAACATTTTTTGTGGTCAGTAATTTACCTGCGGCAGCTTCACTCTCACGTACGCATGAAGTGAACATCGAAGTCGGAAATGTTGCATTGCAACACCCTTCGGTTATTAAAGTTGGCGGTTTCTCAGGCAGTGATTTTAGCTCCAAAGCCTATACAACAGATGCAGGATACAGTTATATCAAACTCGCCCACTGGGATGAGCGAAAAGAGGCAAACCAAAGCATTGAGGCTATTTCGAAAGAGGTGATTCAAAAAATCTCTAAGACTAAAGAAGCGCGTGTGGCAGCAGTCACACCTTCAACCATTAGCGGTCTTGGTGTCGCAGGTGGTTTTGAGCTGTACATTCAAGATCGAGCTAATGGCAATTACCAACAACTTGAAACCTATGCTAAGGAAATTGTGCAAAAAGCCAATGAGCGCAAAGAACTGCGTTCTGTTCGTAGCACACTTAGCTCTAGCACACCCCAATACCAAATTACCGTCAATAACCAAAAAGTCAAAGCGTATGGAATTGAGATTGCCGACGTTTACACGACCATCCAAGCAACATTTGGTAGCGTGTATGTCAATGACATTAACCTTTTTGGACGAAATTATCGTGTGAATGTTCAAGCAAAAGGCGATTTTCGAGAAGATAATAAAAACTACAATGATGTTTTTATGCGCACAAGTGATGGAAACTTTGTCTCGTTAGGAGATTTGGTTTCATTCAAACGTGTTATTAATCCAAGCATTACAAAACGTTTCAATATGTTTCCATCCGCTCAAATTCTAGGTGAAACCAATGTGGGCTACTCTTCTGGCGAAGGGCTTAAAATCATGGAAGAGATCGCGGCTGAAGTGCTACCAAATGGTTACTCTATCGCATGGGGTGGGGCTTCACTTCAAGAGAAAAAACTCTTAGAAACAGGCAATCTCTCTTTTATCTTTGCAATTATCTTTATTTTCCTGATTCTCGTTGCACTGTATGAAAGTTGGATGATTCCTTGGGCAATTGTTTTAGCCGTTCCTTTCTCCTTTTTGGGTGCAGAACTGAGTGTTTGGTTGCGAGGGCTTCAAAATGACATCTACTTCCAAATAGGACTCATCACACTTGTGGGACTTTCGGCTAAAAATGCCATTTTGATGGTCGAATTTGCACTGCAAAAGCTCGAAGAAGGTTATACGCTCATTGATGCAACGATAGAGGGAGCGAAGATTCGTTTTCGCCCTATCATCATGACCTCCTTTGCTTTCATCGCAGGGACGCTGCCACTCGCACTGAGTTCAGGTGCAGGCGCTAACAGCCGTCATGTCATCGGTACTACGGTTGTGGGCGGAATGATCACACTCACCCTCATCGGTGTCTTTTTTACCCCACTCTTTTTCTATCTCATTATGAAGATTAAAGAAAAAATCTCACTTGCGTTCAAGTCCTAAAAGCCCAAAGCCAAGAGCGATGAAAATCGCTCCGCTGATGCGGTTAAACCATAACGCTCTTTGATTGGTTATAAACCACGACTTAAGTCGTCTTGTAAAATACGCATAACCCATGAGTGTGAAAAACGAAAATGCCATAAAGGTCAATGTTAAGATGAAAAACTGCTCCAAAAGTGGTGCTCAAAAAAGCTTTTTGAAAAATCTTTGCATAATGCACTCTACGTTTATGATGCTCAAGATCCACCTGTTTAAAAATATTTCCGAAGGCACGAAACTGCTTGATTCCAATGTAAATAAGATAACACGCACCTAAAATTTTAAATGTTAAAAAAAGCACGGCTGAAGTTTTCAAAACAACTCCAAGCCCCAACATTGCGGCACTTGAGAGGACAAATAGTCCAACAACATTGCCAAGCGATGAAAAAGAGACTGCTTTAAGATCATACATTACAGAGTTATTGATCGCTAAAAGTACTGCAGGACCTGGGCTGATAATTGCGATAAGTGCGACTATTGCATACAAAAACCATGTGTGAAGTTCCATTGTATGCCTTTTTGTTTTTGAACATTATAACACATTTTATTAGATCAATATATCTTGATATGAAAATATCATTGTGCTATACTGTGCAAAAATATATGTTTGATTAAAGGAAAAATGATGGATTTTCTAATACGTAAAGCGACAGAGAATGAATACAGAGCCATCATTCATCTGCTCACATCAAATGCTCTTCCAACCGCTGATATTTATGAGAAAAACATCACGCTTTTTGTGGGGGTAATCGATGAAAAAATTGTTGCAACCATAGGCATTGAGCAGTATGACAATGTGGCGCTTTTACGTTCATTGTGCGTCAAAGAAGGATTTAAAAACCAAAAACTTGGAGAGAAAATGCTCTCATATCTTCTGAGCTTTTGTGCCAATGAAAAGATCGAAACGCTCTATCTGATAACCACAACCGCGGAGCACTATTTTGTGCGCTATGGATTTGAGAAGATTACGCGCGAAAATACGTCTCAACCCATTCAACAAACCCGTGAATTTAGAGATATTTGCCCTACATCTGCTATTGTTATGCGTCTAAAACTCTAACGTTTAAGCCCTATTTCTTTTGTTGTTTATACATCTCTATCGTGGTTCGAAGATCATTGATGTCGGTATGCGTACCGACAACCTTAGTCGGATAACCATGTGGATTGTATGTAATAACTTTGGCTTGATCGAGTACCCATTTGTAACTTCCATCATGGCAAAGCATACGATGTTGATGTTGGTAATGTTTGGTTTTTCCACTTAAAAGTGCCGTTAACTCATTGAGGCAGTAGTTTAAATCCTCAGGATGGATAAGCGACATCCATTTATCTTTTGTCTGTTCAAATGTGTGGTATTCATACCCTAACATTGACACCCATTGAGGGGATAAAGAGATAAGATTAGCGATAGGATTCCATTCCCAAAATCCGTGTCCTACGCATTCTAACATAGTGATATACTCTTTTCTCATTGTCAAATACCTTTTGTCTTTCTTGTTTTCACGACAGGATTTTACACTGTCAATGTGACATTTACGTTACATATAAGATTTTACCACCAGTAGGTCGGATAATGTCTTTGGCTATTTGAAGAGAGGTTGTTCACTAACAGTGCGACTAAAAGCATAATAAGCGCACCTAACCCTATAGGCGTAAGCGGATAAAGCCAGCTTAAAGAATGGATTTTTTCATTTCCCATGATATAAATGAGCGCCGTAGCACCACCTGGTGGGTGCATAGTGCGACTAAAGTGCATCACCATAATCGAAAGTGAAACACTGAGGGCACATAAAAACTCTACAGAAAACAGTGGCGAAAAAAACTTCATCAAAATAACAGCAACACATGCGGAGAGAACATGTCCTCCCAAAATATTACGGGGTTGCGAAAAATCTGCTTGAGGAGCACCGTAAATAAGTACAGCAGAGGCTCCAAAAGATCCTAATAGAAAAAATGTCTCTTCTATGGCGAAATAATATCCAAAAATAGCAACAAAATAGATGCCTAAAAAAGCACCAATGCCTGACCATATGATTTTACTTAAAGGCTTTCGTGATGGTGGTTGCGACTTTGCTTTCATTCTTTGCACATAACTTTTTATCACATTTTACTCCCAAAATAATTTTATTTATTTTAGAGAATTTGACGATTTTTTGGTATGACACACATCAAGCTTTTTTTTACTTTTTTCCTCATATTTACTTCTAAATTTACATATAATTTACGCAACTCCACTACCATACGCCCTTAAATCTGTACACATGCAAAGGAACCGTATGTCATTTTCGACAATTAAAGGTAAATTAACGCTTCTCTTGGTAGTCCTAGCTTTGGGATTTGGCGCTTTAGGGTATGAAATTATCAAAGAAGGAAACGATGCTAAAATGGCGGCAACGAGGCTTGTCACGATAGCCAATATTGAAAAACTGACTTTGGAGCTTCGCATCGAACAGCGAAATTATCAAGTTCATTTTCAAACTAAAAATCTAGAACAGTACGAAAAAGTGTACCAGCAGCTTTTACACGATCTTGATGCCCTAAAACTCATGCTTCTGAGTAAAGTTAACCATGATCGCATTGATGTGCTTAAGAAACTGCTTACAGAGTGGCACAGCATCAATGCCCCACGTATGGCACTTTATACCCAATACGGCAAAACAATTTATGATGAAACATTTGCACAAACCCATAAAGAAGATGCTTTAAAACTCGATGCGCTTTATAAACAAAGTGCTCAATCTTTTGTTGTACTCATTGACAAATTTAAAGAGTTAGCCGATGAAGTTAAAAAGTCCAATTTCAACCGTCTTGATACCAACAAGCTTATGTCTGAAATTGTACTCACTTTAGTTATGCTGATCGTTTTTAGCATTTTCTTTTTTGTCACGCGTTCGATCAAAAACTCCGTTGCACAAGCAAAAGAGAGCTGTGAAATCATGCGTGCTAACAAAGACCTCAGTAATCATATCCAGCTTCATTCCAAAGACGAGATCAGTGACATCATGGACTCGGTAAACAGCCTTATCGCCGATGTTGCAAGTGCACTCAACGTTGCCAAAGACAATGCCATCGAAAATGCCTCTGTCGCCGAAGAGCTCTCCAGCACCAGCCTTCAAATCGGCAAACGTGCCGAAGAAGAGGCAAAAGTTGTTTTTGAGACAACCAACGATGCCAAGGATGTTGCCAATGCCATCAGTGATGCCAGCGTACAGTCTCAAAATGTTAAAGATATTACTTCGCAGGCACAAGAAAGCTTATTGAGTGCGCAAGCATTACTCAATGAAACCATCACGCAACTCTCTCAAACAGCCCACGCTGAGGCAGCTATGAATGAGCGTTTAAGCCATCTCTCCGAAGAGGCGGAACAAGTCAAATCGGTCTTAGATGTCATCGGTGATATCGCAGACCAGACCAATCTTTTAGCCCTCAATGCCGCCATTGAAGCAGCACGCGCGGGTGAACATGGTCGCGGTTTTGCCGTCGTTGCTGATGAAGTGCGAAAGTTGGCGGAACGAACCCAAAAAAGTCTTAGTGAAACCAATGCAACGGTCAATGTCATCGTTCAATCCATCAGCGACATCAGTGGTGAGATGAACCATAACGCCAAACGCATTCATGAGCTCTCTGAGTTTTCCAACCAAGTCACAACCCAAACCAACAATGCCGTAGGAATGCTAGACCAAAGCGTACTCGCAACCGAAGAAGTGGTCGATAAAGCCAATGGGAACGTTAAACTTATCAAAACGGCTGTCATCGAAAAAATCGGTGAGATCAACACACTTTCAAGTTCCAATGCTAGAAGTGTCGAAGAGATAGCAGCAGCTGCCGAGCACCTCTCTAAACTCTCCACAAATCTTAGCCATACCTTGGCACAATTCAAAACAGCTTAGTTTTTTTGTCCAAAGAGCACACCCTCTTTGGACGCTTCTTTAGTATATCTTTGCTATCATAAAGCACTTTATTGTTAAAGGGTTTTGCGTGTTAAATCAGAACATTTCGATCAAACTTACACCCGTATTTAAACCACGAGATGAAACATCAAGCATTCTCTTAGGTTTTTGTGGCGATGCCCTATTGATGGCTGTTGATGGCTCATTGCCCTCGGCACATTTGTTTGAAAGTTTGGGAGAACCACGCCATAGTTTTCACATCGGTGAAGTTGAAGAAGAGTTGTATACACTTCTCATTTGGGAAGAGAACATTGCCCTGCCCCAAGAGCTTGTCAAAACAAACTTACGCCAATTTTTAGACTTTCATCCACCGCATCTTTTCGCGATGTTAAGCCGCGCTAAACAACTTGCACACTGGCTTTACGACAACCAATTTTGTGGTCGTTGCGGTGATCCTGTGGGCTACTCTGCCAAATTTTCATCACTTACGTGTAAAACGTGTGGCTTTACCATTTTTCCACGCCTTTCACCTGCGTGTATCGTGCTTATCACACGAAACGATGAGATACTTCTCGCACGCTCACCTTATTTTGAAGCAGGTATGTACAGCTTACTCGCTGGTTTCGTGGAAGCAGGAGAGAGTGTTGAAGAGGCAGTACATCGTGAAATTTACGAGGAAGTAGGCATTCATGTCAAAAATCTTCGTTACTTTGGCTCTCAGCCATGGCCATTTCCACACTCTTTGATGCTAGGCTTTTTTGCTGAATATGATAGCGGTGAATTACGCTTGCAAGAAGAAGAGATTGAAGATGCCAAATGGTTTACCAAAGAGAACCTACCGCAGCTTCCAAAACTTGCAACCATTTCAGGCATCATGATAAACGATTGGCTTAAAAATCATTGACTATTTATTGATCTTTTTCTGTTAAAATTGGCAAACTTTCAAAGAGGAGTTTGCCATGCACATGACCCCTGAAGCACTTTTTAACGCACGCCGTCATTTTCTTAAACTCGGAGCTGGCGCCCTGGTGAGCAGTACCGCTATTTCACAGCTTTTAGCAGAACTTCCCAAAGATTTAAGTCTCACATACATCCCTGATCCAAACCCTCAAAAACTCACACTTAACACGCTGGAACAAGCCAGTAATTACGTTAATTTTTACGAGTTTTCCACCGACAAAGAAGCACCCGTTAAACTCTCCCAAAAGATGAAAACAAGCCCATGGAATGTGGGATTTTTTGGAGAAATCAAGACAGAGCAGATGTTAGAGGTAGACGATCTCATCGCCAAATTTGGACTCGAAGAGCGCATCTACCGTTTTCGCTGTGTTGAAGGATGGTCAATGGTCGTGCCTTGGATAGGCTTTCCCCTTTACAAACTGCTTGATTACTTAGAACCCAACAGCAAAGCCAAATACGTCAAGTTCACCACACGCCATGACCCTTCGATGTTTCCCGACCAAGCCAAAGGTATCTTTGCCTCCATCAAACACCCTTATGTAGAGGGCTTGCGTATGGATGAGGCACGCCATCCACTCACCTTTATCGCTGTGGGGATGTACGGCAAACGCTTGCTTCCACAAAATGGTGCACCGATTCGCCTTGTCGTGCCTTGGAAATACGGCTTTAAGTCCATCAAATCGCTCGATCTTATCGAATGTGTCGAGAGTGAGCCACTGAACACATGGCAAGAGCAAAACCCCAAAGAGTACGGCTTTTATGCCAATGTTAATCCTGCGGTTGACCATCCACGCTGGACACAAGCCAAAGAGCGCTTGCTGGGAAAACTCACTAAACAAGCTACTCTCCCCTTCAATGGTTACGAAAAAGAGGTTGCAGGACTTTACGCGGGAATGGACTTAAGGAAATTCTTTTGAAAGCCTTACTCGTCCTTTTTGCCCTGCTTCCTTTAGGCGTTGCCTATTACACATTAGACAACGCTATCGACCCCATTAAAATGCTTTACAACACCACGGGCATAGGGGCAGTAACGCTACTTTTACTTTCACTCGTACCCTCTACCTGTAAAAGAATATGCCATATTAACACGCTTCCTTATCGTAAAACCATCGGGCTTTTGAGCTTTATGTACGCTCTTTTACATGTAAGCGTTTTTGTCGTCTTAGACAGTGAATTTGACTTTGTCACCATCTTTGAAAAAAGCCTCAAAAAGCCCTTCATCTATGTTGGAGCTATCGCTTTTATCATCGTTCTTTTGATGGCACTCACTTCGTTTAAAAAACTCTTCGCCAAGTTTTCCAAGTACCATAAAGCCGTTTACATCGCTCTATTGTTAGCCCTTTTGCATAGCTTCTGGGCACAAAAGGTGGCTGGGGTGTTTGAGTACGGCATTATCTTCGTTGGAGCGATACTTTTAGGGGAAAGAGTTTGGATGTGGCAAAAAAACCATAAAATTGTTTAATATATTTGACATTTGCATATTAAAGTTATAAAATGTCTAAAATATTAGTCAAGGAATCATTATGGATTTAAAAGAGTTTGGCGCTCACATGGCACAGCTTCGTAAATCAAAAAAGGTGTCACAACAGCAACTCTCCCAAGACCTAAACATTTCCCGTGCCACCATTAGTTCCCTTGAAAATGGGACAAGCTCCGATGTCGGCATCAAAAAGATACTCCAAATCCTTGACTACCTAGGGTACGAACTTACTTCAAAAGAAAAATCACCCTTCCCAACGTTTGAGGAGTTAAGAGATGCCAGATAATTTACAGGTCAAAGTTTCCAACGAAAAGGCAGGAAGCATCCTTCTTGAAAACAACGAATACCTCTTTGACTACACAACCGACAATCACGATGCATTTGTTTCCCTTAGTATGCCCGTACGAGCCAAAAGCTACGCCAATCCAAAACTCCACCCCATTTTTGAGATGCACTTGCCTGAGGGCTACTTGCTCTCTATCATCAAAAAGCATTTCTCCAAGATCACCAAAACCGATGACTTCGGACTGCTTCAACTTATGGCGCACAGCATCAAAGGCAGGCTGACATATGAGGTAAACTCTACACAAGTAGAAACACCTCTGAGTTTAGATGCACTCTTACATCCCAAAAGTGAAACGCTCTTTGATGAACTCGTAACCCGTTTTGCTCTAAACTCTCCACTCAGTGGTGTGCAACCCAAAGTCTTAGCAAAAGTACGCGATAAGGTGACCTTACCACTGCAAGAGTACATCGTCAAGTCATGGGGTGATGAGTACCCACACTTAGCACTGAACGAATTTTATTGCATGAAAGTTGTAAAACTCTCTGGCATAGAAGTACCTGAGTTTTACCTATCTGATGACAACAAGCTCTTCATTATGAAGCGTTTTGACATTAAAGACGATGGAAGTTACTTAGGCTTTGAAGATATGTGCGTTCTTCAAGCCCGTCAAGCCGATGAAAAATACGAAGGCTCGTATGAACATATCGCAAAAAGCATCAAAACATTTGTCTCACCCAAACACAAGAAAAAAGCGTTGAGGGACTTTTTCAAAATGATGGTCATCAACACCCTCGTGCAAAATGGTGATGCACACCTCAAAAACTTTGGGGTGCTCTACGAAAATATCAACAATATCTGGCTTGCCCCTGCGTACGATGTGGTGTGTACCACACTCTACATTCAAAAAGACATCCCTGCATTGCACCTTTTAGGAAGTAAAAAGTGGTGGAGCAAAGCGTTTCTCATTCGTTTTGGGAAAGAGAGTTGTGAACTAAGCCCTAACGAAACACTTACACTTTATGATGAATGCGTCGAAGCCATACACATCATCGCTATGGAAATAAAAGAGCACATTGAGAGAGAACATGATGCAAATGTAAAAGCTTTTTTGAGTGCTTTGCTAAGTGTCTTTGAGACAGGAAGTAAAAAAGAGTAAAAGAGTTGAGTGTGGCGCTTTTAAGGGAAAAAGTTTGGGCATGGAGAAAGAGTTAAATAACTTTATATTTAAAGTTATTTAACAAAAAATTTACTTTTCTTTCTCTTTAGTAATTTCATCTGCATAAGCTTGAAGCTCTTTTGTATGGGTATTTCCTTCTCTTTTAGCTTGTTCAATATTTTGTGAGAAATCCCATCCAATTGAACGAACACCCTCTTTTAAAAGTTGTTCTATATTCTTTTTAGCTTCTTCATAATACTCTGAGAAATGTGCTAAGCGATAAAACCATAACTCAATTTTTGCATCATCAAATCCCTGTATATTCAATAACAGGTTTTCAGTTTTTTGAAGATAAATTTTTGCTTCTTCTTTCATACCTAGAATCAAAAGTAACTGTGCAAAATTAATATTGATGTTGATGTGATCTGGTTTAAATTCTAATGCTTTTTTATGGTGTTTTATTGCTTTATCATATTCTTTGTAAATACTTTGTAAAAAAGTCCCATAATTGCCATTGTAAACAGCCTCATCAGGATTAAGTTCTAATGACCTTTTATAATACTTTTCTGCTCCATCATAATCTTTACGAATATAATGTAAAAAAGCTCCATAATTATTATTGTACATAGCCTCATCAGGATTAAGTTCTAATGACCTTTTATAATACTTTTCTGCTCCATCATAATCTTTACAAATATTTTTTAAGAAAACTGCATAATGATTACTCAATTCAGCAGAATTAGGTAGTTGTTGTATTCCAATTTTATAAATTTCATTTTGCTTTATTGGATCTTTTTCCCGTTCGGCTTTTAACACATATTCAAACCAACTAGGCAATACTTCCTTAATTGCTTGGGATATTTCTTCTCCGCTTTTATCTGCTTTTTCTTTTACTTCTTTACCAAATTTTTTAAGTTCTTCATCAAATTTTTGCATACGTATTTGTGCATTTTTAACAATTTCATCTTTTTCTATTTTTAAATTATATGCGCTGCTCAATTCAACCATGAGTTCATCAAATCCATCTATTTTTACGAAAAAATCATCGTCTTTTAATGCTTCTTTTATATCATCATTTATGTTATAAATATCTCTTACACACCAATAAATAGGCTTCCTATCTTCTTTTAAGTCTTTAAGATAATTCATTAAACTTCCATCATTACCACCATATCCAATCACAACAAGATTGAACGCAGATAAAAGAGGCTTTAACGCTTTTTGCCACTGTTCTTTCAAATCATTTGTACCCGAACAATCACTGATGGGATCAAGCAAAACATCGCGATGAATTTTAACAATCGTTGGGCGAGAGCCATGTACATTAATATAACTTGCTAAAGATTCATGTCCACATACTAGAGGTTTTGTTTTTGTATAAATAAAAAGTGCATCCTCGATTAAAGAGTCAAAGTTTGTTGTAATAACAAAACGATGAGGAGTCTCTGCCAAAATTTTTGCAAAAAAAGCATACCCAATACTTGGTTCTTTATTTTCCAACTGTTTTTGAATTTCGGCATAACCATTTGCAGGATTGGCTTGAAAACGTCTTTCATAAATTGGTGAATATGATGATGCTAAATTGTCTTTATCTATTTTTTCCGCTTCTTGCCATTGTATAAACTGGTCTTTATCTAAAAATTTACTAATTTCTTCATACCATTTTTTGGCTAGTGTATTTGCAGAAGGAATACCTGAAGGAACTGATGCACCCGCTCCAAGTAAAAAGCAATATTTACTAGTTGAACAACTATTACTGTCATCTTTAAAAAGTTGTATAAATTCATTAAGTGTTAGAATTTTAGTTTTACTTGGCACTGCATACTCCTTTTAACATAAGTAATAATAACAAAATAATTCTCATATGAGATATGATTAACCTATATTTTGCTACGATTATCCCTTAGTTTAAACACAAAGAACACTCAATGAACGCATTTATCTCAGGTTTTAGTCTCGGTTTTTCTCTCATTCTTGCCATTGGGGCTCAAAATGCTTTTGTGCTTAAACAGGGCATTAAAAAAGAGCATGTCTTTGTCATCTGCTTGGTCTGTGCGCTTTCCGATGCGATTTTGATTTTCTTGGGTGTTTCGGGGTTTGGTTATTTGGTGGAGCAGTTTCCTTCCTTACAAACTGTTGCAAAGTATGGTGGTTTTGCCTTTTTGTTTGTTTATGGGTTGAAGAGTTTTTACTCTGCTTGGAGTATGTCGCATGAGTTAAGTCCACTTGACCAACCAACGACTTCGCTTTTTAAAACGATTCTGCTTGTGCTTGCCTTTACGTGGCTTAACCCGCATGTTTACCTCGATACCGTCATCTTACTCGGCTCCGTTTCGACCAAATTTGGCTCCCTTTCACCACTGTTTGGATTTGGGGCGATGACTTCATCTTTCGTGTTTTTCTTTTCACTGGGTTATGGAGCGAGGATTTTAACGCCTATTTTTCAAAAACCAATTTCATGGAAAATCCTTGAAGTACTCATAGGCATCATCATGCTCTCTTTAGCATTTATGTTGTTGGGGCTTTAAACAACTATCACTTTTTAGAGAGGTTGCGTTATACTAGCTAGCTGATAGATTGAAGTAGCAGGAGTACATGATGAAATGTAAAAATGGCTATGAGAAACTTTTTCAAAAACTCGAAGAAACGCTTAAAGAACACTTGTTCGATCAAAATTTTGCCATTGAGACGATCACCAAAACGCTAGTGCAAATGCGCCTTGTAAATTCTAGAGTCAGAGCACTTTTTACCTTCATAGGGCCTCCAAATTGCGGTAAGCGTTACCTTGCTGAACTCCTCGTAAGCGCTGATCCGCAGATAGACCAGCTTAAAGCGTTTCAGATGGATCAGTACAACGACACATTTAATGCAGAACAACTCTCCGCTTCAAGCATTGAGGATGATGTCACTGAATTTGTTGAAAAAAATCCTAATGCCATTTTATTGTTTGAAGACATCGACAAAGCCGACACACAAGTACAGCTCTCTTTATACACGCTCTTTTCAGACTCAGAAAAAAACAGTATCGATTTTTCCCATGTCATTGTCATTATGACGACAACGAGACTTAGCCAACTTTTAGGACGCCAAGACTTACTGGAACTTTTCAAAAATGACCCTCTGCAAGCGCATACGTTTTTGATGGAACGCTTGGGGCAAGAAGAGATTGTTATTAGCGGTATAAAAGAAAAAGTGTTCGATAAAAAGCTTCTTTCTCTACTCAATGAATGCACCCTTGTGCCTTTTAATCGCCTCACGCTTACTGCACTTATTAAGATTGGTGCTCAAAGTTTGCATGGTATGTCGCAAAACTTCATCAAAGAGAGTGGCATTGAGATCGAGTATACCAACATTGACGTGCTCATCTCACTTTTGACACTCTCACTAGCACCTTATCTCAATGCTAGACATATCCGTAAAAAACTTCCAGAAGTCGTCTTTAACCGTATCTATGAGACGCTAAAGTGTCATGATAACATCACTAAACTATGCTATAAAGTCTCTCAAAAAGCAGCTGCTTTTGCCAAAAAAGCGTTGAAAGACCAGCCTTTACTGCTCAAAAAAATCAGCAAACAACACGAAGGTATTGCGCTTGAATGGAGTGTTCGTGTTGTCAAAGGAGTGGCAGAATTTACCATTAAAAACGCTTTTTTTCGCAAAGAAAAACTGCCCATTACTTCTGAAGATGCCCTGCATGTTTCGGATGTTAGATTTGAGGACATCGCTGGACAAGAACGTGTTAAAGCAGAACTCGCTGAAATTTTAACGCTTCTTAAAGAGCCTGTACGCCTTAAACAGTTTGATATGCCTCCACCTAAGGGAATGATCCTCTATGGACCTTCAGGTATGGGTAAAAAATTACTCGCTCGTGCCTTTGCAAACGCCGCAGATATGCCTTTTACTGTGGTACGCGATGCGGACTTGTTTGATGCAGGCAAAATTCACAAAGCGTATGCTCAAGCGTACGGTTCAGCGCCCTCCATTGTGCTTTTGGAAGATATTGATGTTCAAGGACTTGTCGGCGGTGTCATCGCAACGATGAGCATTCAGCCTTTAGTGGATGAAATAGATGCTATAGCGCAAAATTTTGATGCACCTATTTTTACCATCATCACCATCGGCGAGAGCAGTCCCATCCCCGATCCATTGGTGCAAACAGGACGTATTGATATTCGCATTGAAGTGCCAAAACTTGACATGGAAGCACGTCGCTTTTTCATTGAAGAGATTTTGAAAAAACCACACGATGCGCGCATTGACATCGAAAAAGTGGTACGTTACATCTCAGGCATGGGTGGCGATGAGCTTAAGCGCATCGGACAAGAAGCCGCTTTGTTTGCAGCACGTAAAGGGTTGAAAGAGATCAGCGAAGAGATTTTGTTAGAGCAGATCAACATCATCAAATACGGCAATAAACTCGAAAGCAAACAGATACGCGACATCGAAACTTCTATGGCAAAAACAGCCTACCATGAAGCAGGACACGCCGTACTCTCTTACGTACTCTGCCCACAGATTAAAATAGAGCAAGTCACCGTAGCCCCTCGCAGTGACGCTCTTGGCTTTGTCTCTTACCATAACGATGACTACATTGATGCTATCTCCAAAGATGAACTTTTTGCCAACATCTGTGTCCTTCTCGCAGGACGCATCGCCAAGATAGAAAAGTATGGGAAAGCAGGTATGGAAACGGGAGCGATTACCGATTTAGAGATCGCTAGTATGCAAGCGTATTCTGCGATTGCGCTATTTGGTATGGACGATGAACTGGGCTACATCAACATCAGTGGCATTGAAGATGCGTACGACAAAGATCTTTTAGCAGAAAAGTTGGAAACAAGACTTTTGGCGTGGATCGATGAGGCTAAAAAGCAGACTGAAAAAGAGGTGAAGCGACTCTGGAGTGCCATTGAAGCAGTAGCACAGGCACTCATCGCCAAAGAGGTCATTGATGGCTTAGAACTTAAAAAAATCATCGAAGAAAAAATACCAAAACTTAACGTTTCTAGGGCAAAAATGCCCTAGAAATAGGTATTTATTTTTTGATGAGATAACGAATGGTTGGACCATCTTGGATGATCTCTAAAACCGTATAACCGTAGTTTTTTGCATCGTGAGGAATGTTGTTAATCGACTGAGGACAGTCACTAATCACCTCTAAAATCTCACCTTTCTTAAGGGTTGGCAACGCTTCAAGGGTCGCGATAGCGGGGTAAGGACACGGCTCACCACGCATATCGAGTGAATAATCAGGTACGATAACTTCTTTCATAACGTCTTCCTTTTATTGATGATTATTTTGATATTGGCTTTTTTTGGCAAGGAAACGTCGCTCCCACCATACCACAAGCGCAAAAGAGAGTGCCATTAAAGCGTAGTTGACGTACAAGCCGCCATACGTTCCAAAGAGTTTGAGCATATTGATCTTCTCATAACCATTCACAAGCGTTGGCGCTAAACTGTCCCAACAAAGCGCTAAAAGAAGTGAGCCAAGAACGTTGCCAATGCCAACCCACCAAAAGTGAATTTGACCTTCCATAGCGCGGTACATCCAACCCGTTTCACAACCACCCGCGATAACGATACCAAAACCAAACATCAAACCACCGATAATCGCATTGGGTCCTGCCCACATGATTTTTGGCTCCATACCCATTTGTACAAAAGCAAAAATACCGATGGTACTCACCGCCATACCTAAGATAATCGCTTTGGCAAGTAAACCACGTCCTGTAATCCACATATCGCGAAACGCCGATGTAAAACAGACTTGCGCTCTTTCAATACAGATACCAAAACCCAAACCAAAGAGCATTGCCATGCCCAATTTTGGGGCATCAAAACTTCGTGTAATGGCTGTAATGGCAACCGCAAAGAAAACGATACTGCCGATGATAAACTTCGTTTTTGCACTCTGTTTGTTCTTTTCAAGTGGCGTTGCTTCACAAACTTTTTTCATCTTCAAAGGAATACGAAAGAGTGGAAGCATAGACACTTTAGCGCCTGCAAAACAGCCGATAGCCGTAGCTACAGCAAAGAACCACGCATGAAGCGAAAACTGAGGAATGCCTGTAAAAAAAGCTGCTAGGTTACACCCCATTGCAAGGCGTGCTCCAAAACCAGCGATCATACCACCAATGACAGCTTGGAAAATACGAATGCGCGTGGAAGGAAGACGAAGCTTCACATTGTCCGCCCAAAGAGCCGCAGCGAGAGCGCCTGCAAACATACCGATGATCATCACACCATCGATGCGATCCCAAGGTGTTCCTTTAAATCCAAGGATTTTAAGGTATGTCCACTCCGCAGGGTTTGCGCCAAAAAGCTGAGCCAAATGCCCGCCCCAACGCGTAAATTCACCCGTAACTGCCCAAAATGTGCCGAGCAAACCAAAATAATACGTCGATAAAATTCCAAGCGCAATCACCGCAGGAATGGGCGACCAAAACTTGACAAGATAGTGTTGTTTAAATTCACTCCACCATGACATAAAAACTCCTAAAAATAAAAGTTGAGTTTTGATTCTAAAGTACACAGAGGGGGATTAGCGAAGAAGCTAAAAAGTAGCAACAAAAAGAGTGTTTTTGAGCATTATGTACTCTTGCGACCGCAAGCAAATCAAAAACGAGACTTTATCAGAGTTTCTCTTAAGGCTCGTTTTTTTGACGAAAAAAGTCGAGATTAAATTACTTGCGCATACCTCTAAAAAGTTGCGAAAAACGTGAGCGCCTGCTTATCTCCGTAGGAAAACTTGGATCGCTTGCGTGTCTCACATCTTCAATGGAGTACACCGCTTGTGGATTGTGTTGTGCAATTAATTCACGCACAACCGTAATATCGGAGCGTTTAATGACAGTAAAGATGATATTGACAGCTCCCGTGTTCCCTTCTGCATCGGCAACGGTCACACTGTAACGAAGAGCACGTAAAGCAGCCACCAAAACATGGGAATCACGCTTCGTGATGATACGCACGACCACCATACCAATGGCTAGCCGACTCTCGATGAACATACCGATGTAATTGCCTACTGAAAAGCCAAGCGCATAGGCAATGTAGTTGATAGGATTGGTCAAATTTGCCATAACTTTGGAGATTGCCATAAGCCAGATACTCACTTCAAAAAAGCCTAGTATTGGCGCCCAAAGCCTCAGCCCTTTGGAGACGAAAATAATGCGAAGTGTGCCAATGCTTACATCCGTAATGCGTGCAAGTGCAATCAGCAACGGTATACCGTATAAAGTAAATGCTTCGCTTTGAAAAATTTCGCTCATTTCAAATACTCCTAGAGAATGATCTCTTTTACGCGCCCTACTTCACCGCTCTCAAGGCGTACTTTGATGCCATGAGGATGGTTGGCTGAGTTGGTGAGTATGTCTTTCACCACACCTTCAGTTAACTTGCCACTGCGTTGGTCTTCTTTTAAAACAATTTGTACTTTAACACCTTTTTTAATGTTACTTCTGCTTTGTCCTTCACTCATTGTTATCCTTTGTCCGTACAATTTAAGAAAGTTTAGCACATAGCTCTAAAAAAGCTTCTCCATATCTTTCAAACTTCACCTCTCCCACGCCACTGATATCCAGCATCGCCTCTTTATCATGAGGCAATTTTTCCGCCATCTCTTTGAGGGTTTTGTCACTAAACACAACATAAGGAGGAATGCCATTTTCTTTGGCGATCTCAGAACGAAGGGCACGTAAGCGCTCAAATGTGGAGAGCTCATAGGCTCCAGTAACCACTTTAGTCGCTTTTTTAGAGGCTCTTTTTCGCTCTTCTAAACGCTTGGCATGAATGCTCACGGATAAACGCTCTTTGATGATCCTCGCTCCATATTCACTCAGGCTTATCACACGGTATTCGCCCACTTTAAGGGCATCTAATTCCATAAGTCTATCACCGATACTCAGCCACTGCGCTTTGGTTTTGTCTTTACCGATCCCAAAAACAGAGAGGCTTTGATGACCATTTTGCTCTATCTTTTCACTGTGAGCGCCCATGAGAACATCGATTACGTATTGCAAACCAAAACGCTGTCCTGTACGGTAAATACTCGATAAAAGTTTGAGCGCCTCATGCGAGATGTCAATGCTCTGCTTCTCTCCATCCACACAGTTATCGCAACGCTTTTCACACGGCACAATTCTGTCATCAAAATAGGTCGCGATCTGTTGATGACGACATACCTCTGATGTCGCAAATTTAGCGATGGCATCGAGTTTTTCATAGGCTACTTTTTGGTATTCCGAAGCAGGTTGGGCGCTGATGCGGCGCTTGTGCTCGACAATATCTGAGGCAGAGAAGAGAAGTAACGTGGATGAGGGAAGCCCATCACGCCCTGCACGCCCTATCTCTTGGTAATAGTTTTCAATGGTTTTTGGCAAAGACATGTGCGCTACAAAGCGAATATTGCTCTTATCGATGCCCATGCCAAACGCCACGGTTGCCACAACGACTTCGATTTCATCGTTTAAAAAGGCATGGTAGGTCTCATTTTTTTCTTCCGTCGAAAGCCCCGCATGATACGCTTTTGCTGAAATCTTATGCGTGTTTAAAAACAACGCCAAACTTTCGGTCTCTTTGCGACTGAGCGTATAGATGATGCCACTCTCGTTTTGAAAGGCACTTAAAAAATTTAGGAGTTGCTCACGTCCGTTGGCATTGCGGTACTCTGCTTTGATCGTGAGATTGTCTCGCTCCACTTTCGCGCGAATGATGAGCGGATTAGAAAGGCTTAACTGATGAAGGATGTCATGTTCAACAATCTTCGTCGCAGTCGCGGTAAAAGCGGCAATAGGTGTTTGTGGGAAGTAGTGTTTGAGGCGAAACAGTTGTCGGTAATCTTCTCTAAACTCATGACCCCACTCACTCACACAGTGCGCTTCATCGATGACAAAAAAATTGATGGAAAGGGTTTGTAAGAAGCTTAAAAACGACTCCCCTTTTAAACGTTCAGGTGCAACATACAAAAGTTTCAGTTCACCCTTACGACACGCTTGCATCGTCTCTTGGATTTCAGAAGGAGATTGCATCGAAGAGATCATAGCAGCTTTAATGCCAAAGGCAGAGAGTGCAGTGATTTGGTCATGCATGAGCGCTAAAAGAGGCGAGATCACCACGCTCATGCCCTCCATCACAAGGGAAGGAAGCTGATAACAGAGTGACTTTCCAGCCCCAGTGGGCAAGATCATCATAATGTCTCTGTGCGCTAGTATCGCATTTACAGCCTCTTCTTGATTGGCTCGAAAACTATGGTGTCCAAAGACACTGTGAAGCATACGGTACGTTTCAGACACTTAAATTTCTATCTCGTCTTTATCTTTGCCATCACTCACAAACCACTCATCTTCGATAAAATCATTTTCAACGATCTGCGTAACATTGCGCTTCATATAGCGACCCGATGCCGTAACGGCTACTTCACCGTTCGGTAAAATAAGCTCGCCTGTACCTTCAAAAATGCGCCCTTTATCGCTCACGATGCGCCCAACAACTTTAAGCTCAACATCCAAAGGAACGGGCTTCTTATACTTAAGATTGAGTTCTATCGTCACACCAAAGCTCTCTTGCCCGTAGTGCGCCATAATGGCACGTCCTATCGTCTCATCAAGAATGGTCGCTGAGATGCCACCGTGCAAAATACCAGGGTAACTTTGAAGGTAGGTATGAGGCGTAAAATACGCCACAATTTCTTTGTTTTCAAGCTCGTAAAATTTGGTTTTTAAACCACAAGGGTTGTCCACACCACAGACCAAACAATTTTTAGAGATGTGCTGTTTCCCCGTTACTTTAAATTTCACGCCTCTACTCCATGCACCTTTTCAAGTTCTTTGCGCACTTTAGAGTACAGTTTGAGATCAACGATTTTATAGCTTTTTAAAAGCGCATCCAACAAAGAAGCTTCAAGTTCATTATGATCTTCTTTATTCTCGGGAACGATTTTATCTTTAACGGCACAATTGTTACAAAAATCATAGACATATTTCAAATCAACTTGATAATCCAAACGGTGTGTCAACTCATTTTTAAGCTTTCTGGTCTCATTCATAATGACAAACTCTTGCTCACTCATCACTTTGAGGGCACGAAGTTCTTCAAGAAGTTTAAACTGCGTCATACTTCGAGAGGTTCCAGGTATGAGGACTTCTGCGACAAATTCATAGTACGCTTCAACTGCAAGTACCATCACATAGAGGTTTTTACCGAGTGGATTCTCCTCTTGCTCAATAAAATCTTTAAAATAGTGCAGTTTTTGCATCTCAACCATCATTTATTCATTCCTTTTGTTTTAACGTTTTTTTTTGCTTTTGCAGCTTTGATCTCTTCGCGTTTTTTACGAAGACCCATCGGTTTTTTATTGGCTTTTTCACGATCAATTTTAGCTTTAATCGTATGTTTTTTTGCCTCTTTTTCAACCCACTCTTTGGTCTCAAATCCTGGGTAGAACTCTGTTTTAATCGTGTATTTTAAGATCTTCTCGATCTCTTTAAACTTGGACTTCTCTTCTTGGCAGACAAACGAAATAGCCCGTCCTTCTTTACCAGCGCGCCCAGTACGTCCTGCTCTGTGCAAGTAGTCTTCCGCGTCTCCTGGGAGTTCGTAATTGATGACATGAGGCAAATCTTCGATATCAAGACCACGAGAAGCAATGTCCGTTGCCACTAAAACACGAATGGAATTTTCTTTAAATGCCGCAACCGCTTTGGTGCGTTGAGAATGCGCTTTATCGCCATGTAAGACAAGCGTTTTAAGGCCACTTTTAGTCAAGTAATCGCCCACTTCATCGGCACTCTGTTTGGTTTTAGTAAAGACCAATACTTGATGCCAGTTTTGAGAGCCAATCATAAAAGAGAGAAGCTCGCATTTGCGTTCTTTGTCCACCACGTAAATGGTCTGTTGCACATTTTTAGCAAATTCACCTTGGTTGTTAATGGCAACGGTGATAGGTTTTTTCAAACTCACTTCGGAAAGGCGTTTGACCGATTTTGAAACCCCAACAGAGAAAAGAAGGGTTTGGCGTTTTTTAGGAAGGAGTGAAAGCAATGTCTCTACCTCATCCCAAAATCCCATATCAAGGATGCGATCTGCTTCATCAAAAACGAGCATCTCCACACGAGAAAGATCTACATTGTTCAGTTTGATATGTTCAAGAAGCCTTCCAGGTGTGGCGATCAGCACATCAATGCCTTTCTCTAGCTTTTTAACTTGGGGTGTAAACTTCACACCACCGTAAATCGCTCCTATGGAGAGTTCAAGGTTTTTGCCATACTCTAAGACATTCATATTGACTTGAGAGGCAAGTTCGCGTGTTGGCACCAAAATAAGTGCGCGTACGACTTTTTTTGTGGTTGATTTTTGTGTTTTTTTGCTCAAAATCTGTAAAAGAGGTAGTGCATACGCAGCCGTCTTACCTGTACCAGTTTGTGCGGTTGCCATGACATCTTTACCCTCTAACACTAAGGGAATGACCTTATTTTGCACAGGGGTTGGTTTCGTGTAACCTAGCTCTTTAACTGCTTCTTGGATAGGCGAAATCAAACCTAGTTTTTCAAATAACATTCCTATATCCTTTATCTATACTTTACTTTATCTTCTTTATTGTAGCTAAGTTTTATTTAAAAAATTTAGTAGAGCTGTTTTTGTTCGTTATGCAAAGGCTCTTTTCTAAGCATTGTCAAGGGGGCTTGTTACGTATAAGAACACTTTATACTCAATTAAATTTTTTAAAATAACTTAAGTCTCTTTTTATCCATTGTCCTATATGATTTATGTGACAAATTTGTCACAAATGGAGTTAACATGCGGCGCTTTTTATGCTTTTTTTTCACTTCTTTTCTTTGCCTTAGCTTAGAAGCACGCCCTATCGTTTTCGCTCCTCTTCCTTTTTTTAACACCAACAAAGTCCTTGAAGATTTCTTCCCAATGGTCAACTATCTTGAAGAAGGAATGGATGAAAACATTGCCTTTCATTATGAGAAGAAATACGATGACCTTATAGCTGCTTTTAAAGCCAATAAAGTCGATATTGCCTACTTTGGGCCACTGCCATTTTTGGCGCTTCAAAAAAGCTTTCCTTCTGCACTTCCCATCATCACCTTTCACGAGAGCGATGGCGCTAAAGGATACCGTTGTGCATTGGTCAAATTTGCAGGCGATACACTTTCAGATATCCCCACAAAAAAGCTAAAAGTCGCCCTTACTCAGCCTCTTTCAACCTGCGGTTATACCAAAACAAAAGTACTTATCAACACCTATTTGCACTCTAATTTAGACACTATGCTCTACCGTTATGTTGGGACACACGATGAAGTAGGTCTTTCGATCGTGAGAGGCGATTTTCACATAGGAGGCATGAAAGAGAGTATTGCCAAAGAGTATACCTCGCTTGGTCTTGAAATCATTGATACAACACCCCTTATTCCAGGCTTTTCACTGGTGGTAAACACACAAACGCTCAGCACTGAGCAAATAGCAAAAATCAAAGCTATCTTACTTTCCACCCCCAAAGAGGTCTATGAAAAATGGGGAAAAGACATCAGCTATGGTATGAGCGAAACCGATTTAAAGATGTTTGAAAATCTCAAAAGCGATATGGAAAGCTTTACTATCCCGCACAGTGGGAGCTTCTAATGCGTAAATTTCTCGCGACAGCCTTTTGCATTACGCTGGCGTACATTCTTTTTTTTAGCTATGTTCACTCCAAAATGGAAGAGGAGCGCAATGTTCTTTTGCACAATGAAAATCGCATCTTAGAGACTTCATACAAAGCCGTGACACAGATGTTTAGCATCTCCATTGAAAACTACTTTCGCTACGCTATTATGCAGCCTTCAGTCCTTAAAATTTTACACGAAGTCAATGACACCAACAACTCACAAGAGCAAGCTATCCTTCGAGGTTCCCTTTACCGTCTCCTCTACCCTTTTTACAACGATGAGCTGAAAAAACTAGGGATCAGACAATTTCATTTTCATACCCCAAAAGGGGATAGTTTTTTGCGTTTTCATTCACCCACAGAAAATGGCGACAACCTCATGGACATACGTCCTTCGATTCAAAAAGCCAATATCGAAAAAAAGTTTGTGACAGGGTTTGAAGGCGGACGCGTCTATCCAGGATTTCGCTATGTTTTTCCTATCGTCAATGAAGGAGAACATTTAGGCAGTGTCGAAGTCTCCTTAGCTTATGAAAACATCGAATTTGAACTTGCAAAGCTTCTAAGCTGGAGCGATCATGTACTGCTTTTAAAAAAATCCATTACAACAGACCTTGTTTTTTCGGCACACAAACACCACTTTATGCCTTCAATTCTCAGCGATGCTTTTGTCATTGAAAATCAAAAAATTTCTAATGTCACAGCCCACTCTATCGAATCTGAACTGACCAAGAAAATCAATACGATCTTAAAAGAACGCTATGACATTGAAACAAAACTACTGGAGGGCAAAAATTTTTCCATTCCATTGGTTGAAAATGACGAAGGGTATATTGCCAATTTTCATGCCATTTATGACCTGAGCAATACCCTAGCCGCTTATGCGGTGACATACAGTCGTTTAAATGATTTAGTCGCCATCCAGCACAAATACATCACTTCACTACTTTTTGGATTCATAACATTCGTGCTTATAGGCATTGTACTGTACCTTTTAGTTGAACAGAGCCGTAAAACTCTGAGAGAAAAAATCCAATTTGAAACCATTGTTGAAAAGACCATTAACGGTGTTATTCTTTTAAACACCAAAGGCGAAATTACGTTCATTAATGCCTCAGCCACTACTATTTTAGGCTATAAACTTGAAGATGTTTTGGGTAAAGATGCCCATACACTCATTCACGTACATCCACATAACACCACCAAAGAAGACTGCCCTATTTTAAACTCCATGCGCTATCAACGTACCTACATTGGAGAGGAAATCTTTCGCAAGAAAGATGGAGAGCATTTTATCGTGCATCTCAATGCTACCCCATTTGTTCAAGACCATCACAACATCGGTTCAGTCGTCATTTTTAGAGACATTACACAAGACAAAGAGGCTCAAAAGATGATCGAGCATCTGGCGTACTATGATTCATTGACCGAATTGCCTAACCGCAAACTCCTTCTTGATCGTCTCACCTACACACTGGCAAACACCAAACGCACCCAAGAGTTTTGCGGTATTTTATTTATTGATCTGGATAATTTCAAAATTCTCAATGACACCAAAGGGCACGAATATGGTGATATATTGCTCAAACAAGTTGCAAAGCGCCTCACAAGAACACTAAGGCTGTGTGACACAGTCTCACGTTTTGGAGGTGATGAGTTTGTTGTGCTGGTTACAAAACTGGGTGAAGAGGAAAAGGAAGCGAAAGAGCGAATGGCACAGATTGGCTATAAACTCTTACTCTCTATCGCAGAGCCATTTCGCCTTATCAACTTTGACTACGCCTGCACGGCAAGTATCGGTGGAACGGTATTTAAAGATGATGACAAAACGATCAACGATATTTTAAGAGACGCCGATATGGCGATGTATGAAGTCAAAAAAGAGCGTAAAAACGAAATTAAAATCGTTTAAAAGCTAGTTCATTCCTTATTATATGTAAAGATTTTATTTAGACATTATTTAACAGTTAAAAATCTAGCCCTGACCCCTTTATCCTTTGCTGCCTTTACATGTAAAAAATTTATCTACAAAATTTCATTTTTTGCTTGTACACATTACTTAAAAGTTTAAAATTTAGCTCCGACCCCTCCTATGCTTCCTTGATTAAATAAGTACTTTTATCCCTTGATATTTAGACCATGACTTGATATATTCTTTTGTTTCATTTCCACAATAAGATAAAATTTCGTACAAAAGTACATTTGTTTTATCTATGTTCTCAGCATTTATAACAATTGATTCTATCAATCCCGTCGCTGTAGCTGTACTCAAATATTCATCATGGCTATTCACCATGGATTCAATAAACCCAAATATTCTTTTTTTTTCAACCTCACCTGTCTCGTTAAAAGTACTAACAACCATATTTCCAAAAGAACCAAACAAAACATTGAAAAGTGGATTCTTATCGTCATAGTATTCCAAGTGTTCTTGATATACATGAAAATATTTTTGAGAAAGTTTGATAAAAAAATATATTTCATTTTCATATTTTAAGAAATCATTAGTTTCCGTTGAGTGCATTTTTTGTATCCCTTATAATATGTTCTACTACTTGTCTATCTGAAGAGTTTAGGCTCAGGGCTAAACTTTTAACTTTTATTTATCAAATCCATCAATAAGCACAATTAAACTCATGTAAACTGCAATGAAAAGCTATTCCATCCATTCTCACATGTAAGACTTAGTCTAAAGCCGTGTTTCTCCACAATCTTTTTGACTATCCCAAGCCCAAGCCCAAAGCCTTCTACGCCTCTGGCAGTATCGCCTTGGGCAAACGGTTCGCAATAGTAATCTAAAGCGTGTGCGAGTGCTTCACCTCTGCTTTTAACGCTGATCGTGCGCTCTTTTACTTCGATGACGATAGGCTTTTGAATGCCGTATTTTAGGGCATTGTCGATTAAGTTTTTAAGCGCGATGGAGAGGTAATTCAAATCGCCTTTGACCTCAAAAGAGTCTTCGATGTGAAGTTCCACCAAACTTTCATCATCAATCAGTGCGCGTGAAAGGGACTCAGAGATGAGTGTTTCCGCATCGAAAGTACTTAAACTCAGCTGCTCCATATTGGCATTGAGTCTCTCTATGTCTAAAAGCTCTTTGGTCAGTTCATCGATCTGCGAAATCGCTTTTTTAAGACTCTGTTGATATTTTCCTTCGCCTAGCATTTCTAATGCCAATTTTGACTTAGCAAGTGGCGTTCTTAGCTCATGCCCGATGTCTCGAAGCAAGCGTTGACGTGAAAGTATGAGCGCTTCAATGTTAGAAGCCATCGCATTAAAAGTGTTCGAGAGTCTGTCTAGTTCATTGGAGCCAAAGTGTTTCATGCGTGCATCCAAAGCACCTTCACCAAATGCTTGAAGCGTTGAAGCGATCTGTTTAAGAGGGAAAAGAAGCTTCACAATCAGTAAGAAGATCACCACCAGCACAAAAATATCAGCAAAAATCAGGTAGGTCACCATGCCTTGCCCTAAAATGCTCTCTTCTTGTGTCCTGTCTTGTACAAGTAATCTCTCATCTAAATAGCTAAGGAGCAAAAGATACTTGCCTTTGGAATCTACTAAAATTTTAACTTCGCCAAAAGAGCTGCTTTTTTCATAAATCGTTTTGGAGTGTTCCAGCACACTTTGAGGCTCTATTATCACTTCAAAATCGAAAGTTTGAAGTCTTTTTTGAAGCATATTTGAATCATTATTGGCAAGATCACGAAAGAGTTCGGTGGAAGCTTGAAGGTACTTCTCTTTTAAGAGCATTTCTATTTTAGCTTGGGTGAGTTGGCTGGTTTCACGCGAGACAAAAAGCATCAAAGAGAGGCTGACCAAGAAGAGTAAAAAAAGTTTGGTAAAAATGGACATTTAGCCAACCAACTTATAACCGATACCCCAAACCGACTTGATGTATTTGGGATTTTTAGGATCATCGCCTATTTTAGCTCGAAGATTGCTGATGTGCATATCGACGGTACGGTCTTTAGAGTTGTAGCCGATGCCATTGATGGCGTTAAAAATCACTTCGCGTGAAAAGACTTTGCCTTGATTGGAGAGTAAAAGAAGCAAGATGTCAAACTCAATTTTTGTTAAATCCAAAAGATAGCCTTCCAAAGAGACTTCCATCTTCGCTTCATCGATTTCAAAATCTCCTATTTTCTTTTTTGTGGGAACATTTCTTCTAAGATAGGAGTTGATTTTTAAAACGAGTTCACGTGGCTCATAGGGCTTTGCGAGGTAGTCATCCGCACCCAAACCATACCCTAAAATTTTATCGCTGAGTTCATTACGTGCGGAAGAGATAATAATATGTGCGTCACAAAAGGAGCGAATTTCCTTGCAAACATCAAAACCATCCATTTGGGGTAGCATCAGATCGAGTACAACCACCCTGTACTGCGTAGGATTTGTTTTAAGATGTGCCAGAGCCTCTTTGGGTTTATCGAAGGCTTGAACTTCAAAGTCATAGTTTTGAAGATAATCACCAATGAGAGAACTCATCTCCAAATCGTCTTCGATGAGTAAAATTTTCTCACTCATTCCACTTCCCACTCTTCAAGGTTATGCGCAAACTTTTTGCGTTGCTCTTTATTTAACAGATTGTGCATTTGCACTAAAAAACGACTCTCTATGGCATTTGCTTTTTGCGAAATTGCTTCATTGATTTTGTGTAAATCTTCTTCATTTAAAACTTCTCGTGTCAGTAAACGCTCTTTTTCATCTTCCATCTTCTCTTTAAACTCACGAAACGCTTTAATCTCCACGCGGTACTGTTTGATGAAACTTTTCGCGATCTCTTTTTGCTCCGATGTCAATTCCAAAGAAGAGAGATCTTTGCTTAGGTGATGCTCTTTTTTACCATCACTTGCATACAAAGAAAACGCAAGAACAAAGATAAGAAGTAGTTTCATTTTTTTCCTATAAACGTTTAATGTCTCTATTGTTTAACAAACCATTTTCAATATTAGCATGGCATGCCTTACAATTGGATGGTTTACCAATATCCGCTTGCTCATAAACAGCCTTATCAATCTTTTTGTGTCGATTTTTCCAAAAAGGCGTTTCGGTAATGGCAAGGTACGTTTGATCACTCTTTAAACTTGCCATAATGCGCAAAGAAGACTCTTTAGTGGAAGACTCCGCACTGTTTGTCACTAAAAATTCTTTGATGGAGAGTGTTGTTTTTTCATCCAAAGAAGCATCATCACCAAAGTGATTTTCTAAACCATCCATCATGCTAACCCACGATTTTTGTGGCAATAAAAAGGGAGGAAAGAGTGTATGACAACTGATACACTCTTTGTAAAACGCATTGTTCTCTTTGGCATAGTCCATTTTAACATTACCATCAGCGATTAAAAGACTGTTGGGCATGACTAACATATAAACAAATGCAAAAATGGAAAGTCCAAGTGCTAAAACGCCGTAAATTTTCTGCAATAGTGTGAGTTTTAATCCCTCTTCATCGGCTAGTTTATAACCATCAACCATCGACTCTAATGCGCGTGATTTATGAAGCACTTTGTCTAGCAGTACACCTGCAATGTGTGCAAAGATAACCGCCATAAGAGCGTTGGAAAAAAACTCGTGTACCTCTTTAAAAAGCTTCATATCGCGAAAAAGTGTGTGGTTCATAAAAGCGAACACACCCATGCCCTCTTTCACACCATACGTTAAAGCACCTGTGAGAACGGCTAAAAACGTTAACACAATCATCGCGATGATGGCATAACTTGAAGCGGGATTGTGTCCGATGTACTCCTTTTTGTTGCCAAAAATGGAGAGCATATACTCTTTTAAGTCTTTGAGATTAAAGTTAAAATCTTTAAAGTTTGAGTACTTCACATCCATAAAACCCCACAGAATTCTAAAGAGAAACAGCAATGCAAGTGTGTACCCCAGCGCTACATGTAATGTGAGGAGGCGTTTGACTTCAGGGGTTAAAAACACCGCCAACATCATGACCATCAAGAGAGCATGTGAGGCTCTTGTGTAAAGCCCCCAAACTAAGATTTTTTTCATTCCCATCTCCCATAATTTGGAATCACAATGGCACGTTCACTGTAATTGCCCTTATCCGCCGTAGTATGACATGCCATACAATTCGAAAGCGAACCAACTTCTTTTTGCTCAATCAACTTCGCAGAAATTTTACGATGCTCTTTGATAAAATAAGGCGACTTTGTAATCTGCATCGTGTTGTTATTGGCGGTTATTTTACCACTTCCTGCATTGGTAACAAGATAGTTCAATATCTGCTCACTCTCCACTTTCCCCAAAGAAGCGTCTGTTCCAAAGTGATCGCTGAGATTTCCCATCACTTTTTCCCATGAAGCTTTACTTAACAAAGCGGGTTGATAGCCAAAGTGACAACTGGCACACTCTTTTTGGTACTGTGCATTATCAGCAGGTGAGACACTGCCTGCAAAGGCAAAGCTGAGTCCAAGTGCTGTGATTAAAAGTATCTTTTTCATGGTGTATCCTTATTGGTTAATGATGTACGTTAAAACATCACCTTTTTCAAGCGCACTACCCTCACTAAGCCACTTTTCGACCTCAGCAACATCGGTAAGTCTTGTTGAATTTACAGAGGGTGCAAGTGCGGTGATAGGCTTGTTGGTATTGACATTTTGCCCGCCCTTTTTAAGATCAGTTGAGTGACAGGTGGTGCAACTTATTTCCGTTCCTTTTTTGCCCGTATGTTTGGAGAGAAAAATTGCCTCACCGCGCTTGGCATCAAAGCCTGTAAAGCTAGGATTGGCTGCTTTTGCTTCGGCACTTAAGCCTTCCATATAGGTTTTCATCGGGGCATTAAACTCTTTAGCGTGGATTAGTGTGAATGCCAGCAGTATAAAACAGAGTGTTTTTTTCATGTCGAACTCCTAAATTGATACTGAAATCTTAGGACAACAGTGTCAATTTAGGATTGACATCTCCTTTACACTTTCTTTACATGTAACGTTTTATTGCAGATCAGCTCGCGGCTCAAACGGAGAAATATTGTTTAAAAACAAAGGGCCATACGGTGTCTGCTTCTCGATATCGTAGTAGCAATCAATGAGCGATTTATCGGAAACAATGGCTCCTTTAATGATACGAAGAATCTTAGCGGCATCGGTTCTAAGAATATGGTTTGGCGCTTGAGAAGCAGAGGTAAAATAACGATGCATACGATAAATCAACTTTTTGTTTTGAACCTCAACAATAAGCGAGTCAATCGGCATCTTGAAAAACATGAAATTTTGCTTGACGTTAATGGAGATGTACGCCGTATCCATCCCGTATACCTTTGTAGAGTGCGAATCAAAAAAGTAGAGGCTTTTGTTATAGTTGTCATAAAAGGTATCGTGCATCAGTTCTAAGATTTGGATCTTTTCACTCTTTGTGTAAAAATTTCCTATGTGCGAAAAAGCAAAACGCAGAAGCGATTCGATGGAATACCACTCGGTTGATTCAAACGCATAATTGGATATCTGCTCATACCGCAGTTTTTTAAGATCTACCGCTTCGGCTGAAATAACCCGTTTATAGGGGGTTGGCACAACCTTGTCTCGATACGCAGGTCCAGGGAACTGTGGATGAATCACAAAGCGATCTTGCGCCTCTTTGTCTAAAATGTAGCGAAGCCCGCCCTCATAGCCTTGATCGATAATGCGTATCTCATCTTTAGGCACGTGTTCCAACATATCTTCAAACTCAACCCCATGACACTCTTCTTCCCAAATGGCGGGAGGATAACGAAAAAATTTAGAGATGGCTACTTTCACCTCATTGGAAGGCTCTTTAGTGACCAACTTATCAATCCACGCAGTCAAGGTTCTGCGATCTTTGTTAATGATGGAGGCAAACTTGGAAATGCTAAGACCTGAGCGATTATAAATCGCAACGATTTTCTCGATGGCGTTATCGTACATTGTTTGTCCATTTTGTATGAAAATTGTACGAGTCTAGCATCTATGTCTGAAAATTGTCTTAAAAAATCAAAACTAGTACACTGAATTAAACCTTAAGACGTTATATAATTGTTCAAAATTTGTACTACAGGAGATCACGTGTCATTGAAGTATGAGTCAACCTACAAAGAGTCTATTGAAAATCCCGAAAAATTTTGGGCACAAGCGGCGACGAAAGTTCATTGGTATCACCAATGGGACAAAGTCCTAGATGTAGTCGATAACCACTATAGATGGTTTGTGGGTGGGTGCATGAACAGCTGTTATAATGCGCTGGATTTGCACATTGACAATGGTAGAGGTGACCAACTTGCCATCATCTACGATTCCCCTGTTACGGATACCAAGCGAACCTATACCTACAGAGAACTGCGTCAAAGAGTCTCCAAAACTGCTTCTATTTTGGTCAGTAAAGGTGTGGTAAAGGGTGATCGTGTTGTCATTTATATGCCGATGATTCCTGAGGCAGTCATTGCGATGCTTGCATGTGCGCGCATTGGGGCAATTCACTCGGTTGTCTTTGGTGGTTTTGCGGCACACGAGCTTGCCACACGTATCGAAGATGCAAAACCTCGCGTTATCATAAGTGCGTCATGCGGTATTGAGATCAGCAAGCTTATCAAATACAAACCACTCCTTGATGAAGCCATCAAACAATCAACGCATAAACCAACCACCTGCCTTATCTGGCAACGTCCGCAAGAGCGAGCCAATATGCTTCCGTGGCGTGACATCGACTGGGAAGTGGAAGAAGAAAAAGCAGGCTTGGTCGAGTGTGTCCCTGTGGATGCAACCGATCCTCTTTACATTCTCTATACGTCAGGCACAACGGGAAAACCCAAAGGTGTTATCCGCTCCAATGGCGGTCACTCCGTAGCGATGAAATGGTCGATGGACAATGTGTATAACGCTAAACCTGGCGATATCTTTTGGGCGGCGAGCGATGTTGGCTGGGTTGTCGGACACTCTTACATCGTCTATGGTCCACTCATGAATGGCTGTACCACCGTCGTGTATGAGGGAAAACCTGTACGCACACCCAATCCTGGGGCTTTTTGGAGAGTGTGCAGTGAGTATAAAGTTAACATTCTTTTTGCAGCTCCAACCGCATTTCGTGCCATTAAAAAAGAGGATAGCCAAGGCGAATGGGTCAAAAAATACGACCTAAGCCACCTTAAAAGCATCTTCCTCGCAGGCGAACGCTGCGATAGCGATACATTAGAGTGGATTACCAAAATCACTCAAAAACCTGCTATCGACCACTGGTGGCAAACGGAAACAGGCTGGGCGATTGCCGCCAATCCTATGGGGCTTGATCCAATGCCTATAAAAGCTGGCTCTCCCACCAAACCAATGCCTGGCTTTAACCTCAAAGTCCTCGATGAACAAGGCAATGAGTGTAAGCCAAATCAACTGGGCAACTTGGTTTTAAAACTCCCTCTTCCGCCTTCATGTTTGATGAGCATTTGGTCGGATGACACACGCTACAAAAAATCTTACCTAAGCTTTTACCCAGGCTACTACCTGACAGGCGATAGCGGCTACATTGATGAAGATGGCTATGTCTGGGTTATGGGTAGGATGGATGGCGTTATCAACGTTGCAGGACACCGCCTCTCTACGGGTGAAATGGAAGAGGTCATCTCCAAACATCCTGACATTGCGGAGTGTGCGGTTATCGGTGTGGATGATGAGCTGAAAGGTGAAGTACCGATGGCATTTGTCGTTTTAAAAGATGGCATCGAACGCGATCACCGCTCCATCGCTGATGGTGTGGTACAGTTGGTGCGTGAGGAGATTGGTGCGGTTGCAGCACTTAAGCTGGCAACCGTCATTGAAAAACTCCCTAAAACACGTAGCGGAAAGATACTTAGAGCTACCATGCGCTCTATGGCAGATGGTAAAGAGTGGAGTGTTCCCTCAACCATTGAAGACGAAAGTGTCTTAGCAGACATTCAAACATCAATCGAAAAATTGGGATACCCGATCCCTAAAAAAGGAAAAAAATGAGTATGATCAGCGCAGGAGCTACTTTTAGAAAAGCGGTCAAAGAGCATCATCCGCTTCAAATCGTCGGTGTCATCAACGCTTACAGTGCGATGCAAGCAGAGCGTGTTGGTCATAAAGCCCTTTACCTTAGCGGTGCAGGGGTTGCGAATGCCAGCATCGGACTGCCTGATCTTGGGATGACCAACTTAGAAGATGTCTGCATCGACGTCAGACGCATCACCAGCGCGAGCTCTCTTCCGCTTTTGGTTGATGCAGACACAGGCTGGGGTGGAGCTTTTAACATCGCTCGCACCATCAAGGAACTCACCCGTGCAGGTGCGGCAGCATGTCACATCGAAGATCAAGTAGCGCAAAAACGCTGTGGTCATCGCCCCAATAAAGAGCTTGTGAGTACAGAAGAGATGGTGGATCGCATCAAAGCAGCCGTTGATGGCAAAATCGATGATGAGTTTGTCGTCATGGCACGCACCGATGCGCACGCAATGGAAGGTCAACAAGCAGCGCTTGATAGAGCGCAAGCGTACGTTGAAGCAGGTGCAGATATGATCTTTGCCGAAGCGATTCATACGTTAGAAGAGTACAAACAATTTACCAAAATCATTAAAGTGCCCGTACTTGCCAACATCACCGAATTTGGTCAAACGCCCTACTTTACGTGCGATCAGCTCGAATCTGTTGGCATCTCGATGGTGCTCTACCCACTTTCAGGGTTTCGGGCGATGAATCAAGCTGCATTGACGGTCTTTAAAGACATCTTGAAAAATGGCAGTCAGAAAAATTCGATTCCACTCATGCAAACACGAGCAGAACTGTACGACATGTTGAATTATCACGCTTTTGAAGAGAAGATTGACGCGTTATTTACGTGCAAAGATAAAAAGTAACAAGGAAAGCATTATGGAAGCAAAAGAGACAAAAAAAACGGGTGGACTCGCAGGAATTGTTGCAGGTCGTTCTGCTATTTGTACGGTAGGCACAGGGCATGGTTTGAATTATCGAGGTTATGACATCTACGATTTGGCAAAAAATGCAACTTTTGAAGAGGTCTCTTACCTTTTAACCAAAGGTGCATTACCAACACAAAGTGAGCTTGAAACCTATAAAAAAGAGCTTATCAAAGCACGCGCTCTGCCAGAAGCACTTAAAGTCGTTTTACGCTCTTTACCTAAAAATGCCCATCCGATGGACATCATGCGTACAGGCTGTTCAGCTTTGGGTTGTTTGGAACCAGAAGCCGATGATTTTAGTGACCAAGATGCAAAAATTACCCGTTTGATGGGTATTTTCCCTTCCATCTTGCTCTACTGGCATCACTACCACATTAACGGTAAAGAGATCGATACGAACAGTACACAAGACACCATTGGTGGTTATTTCTTAGAAAAACTTCACAACAAACAACCTAGTGAACTGTGGATCAAAGCGATGCACGTCTCGTTAATTCTGTATGCGGAACATGAATTTAACGCTTCGACCTTTGCGGCACGTATCGGGGCATCAACACTTTCAGATATCTACTCAGCGATTACCGCTGCGATTGGTGTACTTCGTGGACCATTACATGGTGGAGCGAATGAAGCGGCGATGGAGCTAATTTCAGAGTATAAAACAGCAAACGAAGCAACCAGTGGCATTCATGCCAAATTAGCCAGCAAAGCCAAAATCATGGGCTTTGGGCACCGTGTTTACGTGAGCAACGACCCACGCAACATTGTCATCAAAGAGTGGTCGCGCAAACTTGCCGATGATGTTGGCAATGCTACCATTTTCCCTATTTCAGAAGCAATTGAAAAAGTAATGTGGGATGAGAAAAAACTCTTTCCAAATCTTGATTTTTACAGTGCATCA
This sequence comes from Pseudomonadota bacterium, assembly GCA_017860615.1. Classification (GTDB taxonomy): domain Bacteria; phylum Campylobacterota; class Campylobacteria; order Campylobacterales; family Sulfurospirillaceae; genus Sulfurospirillum. Next base: position 265,066 of record JAGDMU010000006.1, read on the forward strand.
ACCTACCATTTTATGGGCATCCCAACAGCGTACTTTACGCCGATTTTCGTCATGAGTCGAACCGCTGGATGGGCAGCACACGTGGTCGAGCAACGAGGAGACAATAAGCTAATTCGCCCAAGTTCAGAGTACATAGGACCAGAGAATCGAGCCTATGTTGACATTAAAAATAGATAATTAAAGGAACACTATGAGTACAGATATGGGTATTTTAGATACCAAGCGACCCGAGTTTGACCCACTTTTAACCGACATTGCACGCTATGCTTCAGAATGTGTCATCAAAAGCGATGATGCCTATAATACGGCACGTTACTGTTTAATGGACACCCTAGGCTGTGGGCTTTTAGCGCTTAAGTTTCCTCAATGCACCAAACTCTTAGGCCCTGTCGTTCCAGGCGCTACTATGCCACTTTTAGGGGCAAAAGTACCAGGTACGTCTTACCAGCTTGACCCAGAGCGTGCCGCATTTAACGTGGGTGCGATGGTACGATGGCTTGATTTTAACGACACATGGTTAGCCGCTGAATGGGGACATCCAAGCGATAACTTAGGCGCTATTTGGGCGGTGGGCGATTACATCAGCCGTCGCAATATCAGTGAAGGCAAAGCACCGCTAAAAGTCAAAGACATTTTGACAGCGATGATTAAAGCGCATGAAATTCAAGGTATTTTAGCGCTTGAAAACTGCTTCAACAAAGAGGGAATGGATCACGTGCTTTTGGTGCGTGTAGCTTCCACGGCGGTTGCAGCAGCAATGCTAGGAGGCACATTTGAAGAGATTCGCAATGCCGTTTCACACGCATGGGTGGATGGTGGAGCACTTCGCTGTTACCGCCATGCCCCAAATACGGGCTCACGCAAATCATGGGCGGCAGGCGATGCGAGCAGTCGTGGTGTCAACCTTGCGCTTAAAGCACTTGCAGGCGAGATGGGTTATCCTTCCGCTCTCAGTGCAAAATTCTGGGGGTATGAAGATGTCAAAATGGGAGGCAAAAAACTCACCATTCCTCAACCCTTTGGCAGTTACGTCATGGAACAAGTACTGTTCAAAATCAGCTTCCCTGCTGAATTCCACGCCCAAACCGCTGTTGAGTGTGCCGTAAAATTGCATGATGAAGTCAAAGAAAAACTTGATGCAATTGAAAAAATCATCATCACCACTCAAGAATCAGGACATCGCATCATCAACAAAGTCGGCCCTCTTGCCAACCCAGCGGATCGTGACCACTGTATTCAGTACATGGTAGCCATTCCACTTATTCATGGAAACTTAATCGCAGAACATTATGAAGATGCCTATGCAAGCGATCCTCGTGTCGATGCCCTTCGCAATAAAATGGAAGTTGTCGTCGATGCGCGTTACACCAAAGAGTACCTAGAAGCCGATAAACGCTCCATCGCCAATGCCGTGCAAATCTTCTACAAAGATGGCAGTAAAAGCGAGAAAGTCGAAGTCGAGTACCCTATTGGTCACAAACGCAGACGCAAAGATGGGATACCACTTCTTATCTCAAAATTTAGACACAATTTAGCGGGACGTCTTAGCCCAAAACAATGTGCAACCATTGAACGTATCTGTGCAAATCAAGAAAGCTTGGAAGCCATGAATTTCAACGAATTTAGCGACCTTTTTGCACTATAACCTCCACGAAGCCCTATAATAGGGGCTTCTCTTTCTTCATATCTCATTAACATTTATAATGTACAATAGCATATCTTGTTTTTTACCTATAAGGACTTGTTATGCGTACACTTATGACGACTCTCCTTCTGTTTGCAACATTGATGCTCAGTGGTTGTGCCCCCAAAGAGGTCAATTTAGCAACCATCAATCCTGTTTTGAGTCCCACACCCAACCAAATTATTGCGGTGTATAATCCTGATCGCGACACCATTATGTTCCATGAATTTTCACTCAAAAATGCTGTTTTAGTAGAACAAACATGGGGAAAAGTATTGCCTTTTCGCGTTGAGTTTATGGATTTGTGGGTGACAGGTTTAGGTCATGATATTCGTCGTCTTACCAATGGCAATGCTGAAACGATTAAAGATGCTCTCATGTATAATGCAGGTATACAGGGAATGCAAACACTCCATGTGAATCAAAAAGATTACATTATTAACTACGAATTTGCACGCGATATGGCGAGCGCCATTGATCGCTATGAAGAAAAAATGAAACATTATGAAAGAGACCGTGAATTCCCACGTATCTTAAAACACTAATCTCTTTTTGAGACGAGTTTTGGCATACTTCCGCTAAAAATGAAGGAAGTCTTAACATGCAACTACCTGCTTGTCCTAAATGTAATTGTGAATATACCTATGAAGATGGCGAGATGATCATCTGCCCTGAATGTGCTCATGAATGGCCTAAAAATGGCGCTTCAAGCGAAGAGTCTGCTAGTATTATTAAAGATGCACATGGAACAATTCTTAGCGATGGTGACACCGTTGTCGTTATAAAAGACCTCAAACTCAAAGGTTCATCTGCTGTCATTAAAGGCGGAACAAAAGTGAAAAACATTCGCCTGAACTATGAGAGTGACCACAACCTTGACTGTAAAGTCGATGGTATTGGTGCGATGGGGCTTAAGTCGGAGTTTGTTAAAAAGGCTTAACACTATCTATTCAGGATGGATTTTAAAGGATTTCGAGGCGGATTCGCGAAGGTTTAGCTATTCTAAATCGAGCGAGTCCAACGATGAAAGCGTTTAAAAGACATTCTGAATAAGTATCATATACGTGAGTGTTGCGATAAAAATGCTCAACAATGCGTTTTTAAACTTTACATGTAAAGCTATCGCAACACACACACCGATAATCTCTGCCAAACCATACGGATAAGCCTCCCACTTCACATCTTTAAGCGCATAAAACACCAAAATCACCATAATCATCAACGGCATATTAAGTTCAATATATTTAATCAACGGTGAAGGCTCACGGGTACGGAAAAGTAAAAAAGGAATGATGCGTGTCGCATAGGTCGCTAACGTTGCTACAATGATGCTTCCGATGATGTAACTACTTTCCATTTTCCATACTCCTCTTAAAAACGATCAATACAAATGCCGCTAAACAGAGCGATAAAATCAGCATTTTCTGCGGTGGAAATAAAATCATTCCAAACAACCCAATAATCAGGGCCACAAAAAACGGCTTATGCAGTCTATTTTTCTTATAAAGTTCAATTGAAAGCACTACAAAAAGAGCCGTCAATGAAAACTCAATACCCGCATAATTAAACGGTAACACATTGCCTAAAAGTGCGCCCACAACACTGCCGATGATCCAATAACACTGATTTAAAAAGGTAATCCAAAGGTACGCTTTCTCACGGTTCGCTTCAGGTACATCACTGGTTTTTAAAAGCGCAAAGGTTTCATCGGTAAGCCCAAAAATAAGATAGTGTTTTTTCCATGAAAAATCTTTAAATGCCGAAATCATAGAAAGCCCGTAAAACGTATGTCGAAGATTGAGTAAAAACGTGGCAATGCCTATCTCTAAAATGGTTGCTTGTGAAGCAAAAAGCGTGAGTGCCAAAAACTGACCTGATCCTGCAAAAATAAAAACGCTCATAAAAAAAGCGTAATACCAAGGAATGAGAAGCTTTGAAAGCAGTAAGCCAAATGCCATTCCAAGCGGAATATACCCCATCATAACAGGGATGGTGAGTTTAAAAATAGCTACAAAATTCATATGTTTTCTTTGTACATGTAAGGATTATTTTTTGATGTAGCGATCAAGATACTTCTGAGTAGCATTCGTATCACTTGATTTTTGGTGAATTGCTTGTTTTGAGCTCGTATCTTTTGGAGTTGGATCATTAAAATAGAGCTGATCGATCGCGACAATAATCGCGATCAAGATCAGAAACGGAATAAAAATCAACATGGTTAGATTATGATTTAAGTGCGTTTACGGTTTGAAGCATTTCATCACTGGTGGTAATGGCTTTTGAGTTTGCCTCATATGCACGTTGCCCCGTAATCAAGTCTGTCATCTCTTCAACAAGCTCGACGTTACTCATCTCGACAAATTGTTGTCTAACTTGACCTAAACCATTCAGTCCTGGATTACTCAAAATCGGATCACCCGAAGCATCGGTATTAAGGTAATTATTGTCACCCAAGGAGTGAAGACCTGCTGGGTTAATGAAGTTAGCAAGCTCAATTTGTCCAATTTCCGTTGTTGCTGTATTTCCTGCTTGAAGAACAGAAACAATACCATCAACACTGATGTTAATCTCCGTTGCATCCTCAGGTATGACAATATTAGGGATGAGTTGATAACCATCGCTGTTGACCACGTTTCCATCAGCATCCAGTTTAAATGATCCATTTCTGGTATAACCTGTTGTGCCATCTGGAAGCTGAACTTGGAAGAAACCATTTCCCGTAATCGCCATATCCAAAGAGTTACCCGTCTCTTTAAAGTTACCTTGGGTAAACATCTTTGCAATCGCCGTTGGACGAACACCTAGACCGATTTCAATACCCGTTGGTGAGGCTGAAGTGCCACTGGTGGATGTTCCTGCATACGTCATGGTTTGGTACATCAAGTCTGCAAACTCAGCGCGTTGTTTTTTATAACCTATGGTATTAACGTTAGAGATATTGTTTGAAGTGGTATCGATTTGCGTTTGTTGGGCGATCATACCCGTTGCAGCAGTGTAAAGTGATCTTATCATTCGTTATTCCTTACGTAATTTTATGCTTTAGTTGATGCTAATTTGGACACAGCATCACTGTTTAGATCGTTCATATGCGATTTCATAACTTTTTGGTACATCTCAACCATACGATTTGATTCAATCAGATTAACCATTTCGCTGACGGGATTGATATTGCTGGTCTCTAAAAAGCCTTGAGCCACCAAATTTCCATCTTCAAGTTGCGTTACTTCTTCAACACTTTTAAATTTATAAAGGCTTGCACCCTCTTTGAGCAGTGATTTAACATCATCACTTCGAACAATCATGAGGTCTCCTATTTGGTCCTCTCGATTGTAAATTCCACCGCTTTTGTCAACTCTTAACTCACCATCTTCAGGGATTGTGATGTATTGTTGATTTTGAAAATAGGTTGCTGGTAAAACAGGGTATCCCTCTTTGGTGCTTAAAACGCCTTCACTGTTAAGTGTAAAAGAGCCATTTTGTGTCAAACGAATACCATTAGGCGTCTCTACCATAAAAAACGCGTCTTCACGTTTCAATGCAAAGTCCAGAGCATTACCTGTATTTTTGATGCCACCTTGTTCATACTTGACATACTCTTCAACCACTTGAGGAACTCTGACACCAACGGCATTGATAAACTTACTTGCCTCTTTGGTATTGTCTTTGATGGGCATCTCTTCTTTATATTCTTGAAAAATACGTTTAAAATCACCCACAACAACATCATCTCTTTTGAACGCTGTGGTATTTAAATTGGCAAGGTTATTGGAGATAAGGTCAAGCTTATTAAACTGTGTGACCATCGCTCCCGTAACGCTGTAATAGCTGCTTTGCATTGTTTTTCCCACTATTTTTAGAATCTTTCCCTAGTTAAAGCAACTCCTGTTCCACATTGTAAATGAAGAGCATTCAATGATATTTAAAAAAAAACTCGGTATAATCCACATCTTTTAAAAGAAATTTCTACCTCCACACACCTTACTCAAGGAGAGTTACACTTATGGCTTCAAAAGAACTCTATACCGCATTAGAAGAGCTTTTTGCAGAAAATGAAAAATCATACGTCACTTACGAAAACGTAATGGATCTTTTTATCAAGCCTCCAACACCTGCAAACGTCAAAAAATTGATGAGCCTTTTAGAAAAATACAAAGTTACATTGATCTCTTCTGCTGAAATTGCCAAAATGCGCAATAAAGAAGAAGCAAGAAGAAGAGAAGAAGAGCGTCAAAAAATCAAAGATGATGCCTTAGAAGAAGAGTTTGACCTTGCCAGTGAAAAAGAGCTCCTAGAGTGGTCACGCAGCGATAGCCCTGTGAGAATGTATCTTAGAGAGATGGGACAAATTTCACTTCTTACCAAAGATGAAGAGATCGACATCAGTAAAAAAATTGAATTTGGTGAAGACATTATCATCGATGCTTTCTGTTCGGTTCCTTACTTGATTGACTTTATTTTGGATTACAAAGAAGCGCTCATTAATCGTGAACGTCGTGTAAAAGAGCTTTTCAAAACCTTTGAAGACGACACCGATGATGGCGATGATGAAGAAGAATTTGATGATGAAGAGGGTGAAGAAGGCGAAGAGAAAAAAACCTTCTCAAAAAAAGACAACACACGAACTGAAAAAGTCATCGAAAGCTTTAAGTCACTCGAAAAAGCGAAAAAAGATTGGCTCAAAAGTCTTACCAGACCACCCGAAGAGAACTTGGATGACGCTGAAGAGATGATGAACTACGATCTAGGACTTGCGTATAAAAAGAAACTTCTTAAAGACGCGCTTATGGATCTAGGACCTACCAGTAAGTTGATTAATGAGCTTGTAAAGTCAATGGAAACAGCCCTTAAAAGTGACTTTGAGTTCGATAAAGAACTGAAACGTTTAGAGTACCGTTTACCACTTTTCAATGACACGCTTAGAGAAAACCACGTTAAACTTTTAACGAACATTGTGGATCTTAACAAAGAAGACATCACTACCATGGTACCAGAAGCGACGATGGTTTCCACCTACATGGAGATCAAAAAGCTTTTTCAAACGAAGGAAGCAAGTAAACAAGGGTTCGATCTTGATCCTGAGAAACTCAAAGAAGTTCTTGAGCAGATCAAACGAGGTAAGAAAATTGCTGACGAGTCTAAAACCCGTATGGCAAAATCAAACTTACGTCTGGTTGTTTCTATCGCCAAACGTTACACGAACAGAGGTTTACCGTTCTTGGATTTGATTCAAGAAGGTAACATTGGTCTGATGAAAGCGGTTGATAAATTTGAGTACAAAAAAGGTTATAAATTCTCAACCTATGCCACATGGTGGATTCGTCAAGCGATTTCACGTGCCATTGCCGATCAAGCGCGTACCATTCGTATTCCGATCCACATGATTGAAACGATCAACCGTATCAATAAAATTATTCGTAAACACCTTCAAGAAGAAGGTAAAGAACCTGACATCGAAACGATTGCACTTGAAGTGGGTTTGAGTGCGGATAAAGTTAAAAATGTCATCAAAATCACCAAAGAGCCTATTTCATTGGAAGCGCCTATTGGTAATGAAGATGATGGTAAATTTGGTGACTTTGTTGAAGACAAAAGCTCTATTGCACCGATTGATCACATCTTGAAGTCTGACCTTAAAGATCAGATCGATGAAGTACTCGATCAACTCAATGACAGAGAAAAAGCCGTTATTCGTATGCGTTTTGGTTTAATGCATGATGAGAGCGACCGTACTCTTGAAGAGATTGGTAAAGAGCTTAATGTTACGCGTGAGCGCGTTCGTCAGATCGAGAGTTCTGCGATTAAAAAGCTCAAACATCCTAAAGTTGGACGTAAACTTAAAAACTACATCGAAAGTTAACCATGAGTAGTTTCGCAGAAGCATGGATTGAGCACGACTACAATCCTTTTATTGTTTTTGATAGCAACGGTAAAATCATCTCCCTCAACCAAGAAGCGCAATACCTTCTTGGTGAGGTCAACCATAAAAAAATCTTTGACATAGCTCAAACCTATGCCAGCATGACCTATGGTTTTAAAACCACCATCGTGGACATTGCATTTAGTTCGTATAAGTTTTATGCGATTACAGTAGGTTATACCGATGAAACATCTATAGGTATTAAACTTTACAAAAGTGCGACCAAAAAATTTGCCAACGTTGAAGAGTATGGTGAGAGTGTCAATATTTATGCTCTGCTAGATCTTTGCATCAGCGCGTCTTCTACAAACTCAAATATTAAGTTCAAAAAAGAGTTTGACCCAACCTTCCCAGATGTTCGCCTCAAAGTCGAAGACTTTATGAAGCTGCTCACTAAAGTTTATCAATCCCATATAAACTCATCGGTTATCACAACCCGTTTAGCGCTCATTACAGGCGAATACATCCGCTTTAACAATAAAAAATACCCTATTTTCGCCATCTCCATCAAAGGTGATAGCCGAGATAGAAACTATGAAAAAAGCATTGAAGAGATTGGTATAAAAGGTAACTGTACCATTCACTTTGAGCACGACGAAACCCTCATCCACGCGGCAATGGTCTCTTAGAAAATCATTACATGTAAAGTCAAATGGCTTTACATGTAAGCCCATCATTTAGCACTTAAAAATCCGATGTTATATTAGGCTTTTTGTAAAAAAGTTTTAAAAGAAGTTAAAGCACCAAAGGTGTGTGAGCTTTCTGCGCCAGTATACTAAGCATTAGCGTAGGTGCCAAATTTAATATGCAAGGAGGCGGTTACACATTACATGTAACCGCATAAGAAGTCTAAAATTCGATAAGGTTTTGGATTTTCTCAACGATGCTTGGATCTTCAAGTGTTGAGATATCTTGGGTAATAGGCTCTTTTTTCGCAATTGAGCGAAGGATTCTGCGCATGATCTTACCGCTTCTGGTTTTTGGTAAACCCGGTACGAAGCGGATTGCATCAAGTTTTGCGATATTACCGATCTCTTTAACGATGAGCTTATTGAGCTCTTGGATCATGTAAACCTCTTCGCTGATCGTATCGGTACCCTTAATGACGATGTAAGCGAAGATGCCCTCACCTTTGATTGCATCTGGGCGACCAACAACTGCAACTTCCGCAACGTTTTCATGGTGCGCAAGAACCGCTTCGATTTCAGCCGTTCCAATTCTATGTCCTGAAACGTTGATAACGTCATCGGTTCGTCCTGTAATGACGATGTAGCCATCATCATCGTACATTGCACCATCACCTGAGAAGTAAACAGGTTTACCATCTTTTTTACAATCACCAAAATACGACTTCACAAAACGATCGCTATCGCCCCAGATATTGCGGATCATCGAAGGCCAAGGCTTTGTGATACACAAGAATCCTTTTTCACCTTTTGGTGTTGGATTGCCATGCTCATCAATGATTTCTGCTTTAATGCCTGGAAGTGGGAATGTCGCAGAGCCAGGTTTGATGGGTGTTGCACCTGGAAGTGGCGTAATCATATGACCACCTGTTTCTGTTTGCCACCATGTATCAACAATCGGACAGTTTCCACCACCGATTTGCTCGTAGTACCACATCCATGCATCTGGGTTAATTGGCTCACCAACGGTTCCAAGCACTTTAAGAGAACTTAAGTCGTACTTCGAAGGAGCATCCGCACCCTCTTTATGAAGCAAACGAATCGCTGTTGGAGCAGTGTAGAACTGATTGACTCTGTGTTCTTCGATCATGCTCCACCATCTGCCTACATCAGGGAATGTTGGAACGCCTTCATACATAATGGTCGTTGCACCCATCGCAAGTGGTCCGTAAACGATGTACGTATGTCCTGTAATCCAGCCAACGTCCGCCGTACACCAGAAAGTGTCGTTCTCTTTAACATCAAAAACGTGCTCCATTGTGTATTGCGCCCAAAGAATGTAACCAGCACTTCCGTGTTGAACACCTTTTGGTTTACCTGTACTTCCTGAGGTATAGAGCAAGAAGAGTGGATCTTCTGAGTCCATCCATTCAGGATCGCAGTACTGAGATTCATTCATGATGATCTCGTTGTAAACATAGTCACGTCCTGGAACGTAGTCAATGTCCTCAAAGTTTCTCTGAACGATAAGCACTTTTTGACAACTCTCACAGCCAACACTGAGCGCTTCATCCACAACAGGTTTTAACATGTACGGTTTACCACGTCTAAAAGCACCATCGGCTGTGATGACGAGTTTTGCCTCAGCATCTTGGATACGATCACGTAGCGCTTCAGCAGAAAATCCACCAAAAACAACCGAGTGAATTGCACCAATTTTCGCACATGCCAGCATTGCAAATGCAGCCTCAGGAATCATTGGCATATAAAGAACAACACGGTCACCTTTTTTGATGCCAAATTTATTGCGCATCAAGTTTGCTAAACGGTTAACACGGTAAAACAGTTGAAGATAGGTGATGATACGGCGTTTGCCATCCTCACCTTCCCAGATAATCGCCGCTTTGTTTTTGCGGGTCTTTAGATGACGTCCTAGACACTGATGCGTAACGTTTAATTTGCCACCTTCGAACCATTTGTAGAACGGAGCATTCTCTTCATTTAACACTCTGTCATAAGGCTTAAACCACTCAATTTTCTCACGTGCTAGCTTATCCCAATATCCTTCAAAATCCTCATCTGCTTGGATACAAAGCTCCTTGTACTCACACATGTTCTTAATTCTGGCTTCTTTGCTTAAAGCTCTACTTGGTTC
>JAGDMU010000027.1 GCA_017860615.1 Pseudomonadota bacterium
GTCGTCTGTTTTACGCACCTATTGGGCAATCATGATCTCGCCAGTCAAATCCGACCGAGCAAGCCTGCGCCGCGCCCGTGAACTGATGCTGGAGCGCGGTGAGGTGCCGCTCGGTTATCTGGTCAGTACCTTGCTGGCCAAATCCTGGCGTCGTAGCGTCGACGCCGGACTCGCCCCCGAGGGCCGGCTGCCCGACGCCTGCCGTCTCGATGCTGCCGAACTGGCACGCGCCACCGAACGCCAGCGCGATCTGATCGCCAATGCCCGGCCGGTGATGGAGTACCTGCATGCCCAGACGCGTGAATCGGGCAGCATGGTGATCCTGGCCGACGACCGCGGCGTGCTGTTGCAGGCGCTTGGCGATCCAGACTTCCTGAGCCGCGCCGACCGGGTGGCGCTGGCCCCCGGCGCGTCCTGGCTCGAGCGTCATCGGGGCACCAACGCCATCGGCACGGCGCTGGCCGAGGCACGTCCGCTGGTGGTGCACGGTGGCGAGCACTTCCTTGAGCGCAACGGCTTCCTGTCGTGCGCGTCGGTGCCGCTGTCCGGACCGGACGGTCGCCTGCTCGGTGTGCTCGACATTTCGGGCGACGAACGCCAGCATCATCCACATACCTTCGGCCTGGTGCGTGCCGCCGCGCAGATGGTCGAGAATCGTTTGTTCGACTCATATCACGCCAGGAACCTGCGCATTCGCTTCCACGCCATGGCCGAAGGCATCGGCACCTTCGCCGAAGGCATCGCGGCGCTCACCGACGACGGCTGGATCATCGGCGCCAACCCGGCCGGACTGGCGCTGCTCGGCCTGTCTGCCGGCGATCTGAAAGTCACGCCGCTCGAGCGGATTCTCCAGTTGCGCCTCAACGATCTCTTCGACTGGAACCGCCGTCGCCCCGGCGAGCCGATGCTGGTCGCGCGAGCCGACGGCAACCGACTGTTCGTCCGCCTCGAGCCGGCGCTGGCGGGGCGCAACACCGCTCCAGTTAGCGTGCCGGCTGGCGTGCGTCCACGCAGTGCGCTCGACGCCCTCGACACCGGCGACGAACGCCTGGCGGCGGCGATCGAGAAGGCGCACAAGCTGATCGGCAAACCGATCGCCTTGCTGCTGCAAGGCGAGTCTGGCGTCGGCAAGGAGAGCTTTGCACGAGCCTTTCACGCATCCGGTCCGCGTCAGGACGGCCCGTTCGTCGCGGTCAATCTGGCCGCGTTGCAGGATAGCCTGATCGAAGCTGAACTGTTCGGCTATGCGCCGACACTGTGCCGCGAAGGGGCGCTGGGACGCATTCGCGAGGCGCATGGCGGCACGCTCTTTCTCGATGAGATCGAGACCATGCCGCGGGCGATTCAAGCGCGTTTCCTCAAAGTCATGCAGGACCGTCGGACGACGCCGATCGGCGGCGAGCCGGAGCCGGCCGATTTCGTTTTGATCTCGGCGACGCACAGCAATCTCAAGACCAATATCGAGGCCGGGACTTTCGACGCCGACCTTTACTACCGGATCAACGGCCTGACGCTGCAGCTTCTGCCGCTGCGCGAACGCAAGGATTTTCCCGCCATCGTCGCCCGCCTGCTGCAGGAGCTGGCGCCCGATCGCGGCATCAGTCTGGAGCCGGCGGTCGCCACCGCCTTCGCCGAATATTCATGGCCCGGCAATTTGCGCCAACTCAGCAACACGCTGCGCGCCGCCTGCGTGCTGCTCGACGAGGGCGAGTCGCGCATCGGCTGGCAGCACCTGTCCGACGACCTGGCCGAGGAACTGCGCTGGCAGGTCAAGTTGCCGCCGAGCGCCGACGGCGAGGCGACGGAAAACCTGCGCGAGCTTTCGCAAACGACGATCGCCCGGGCCATCGCCCTGAGTCACGGCAATATGTCGGAGGCCGCGCGGCGTCTGGGGATCAGTCGCAACACGCTGTACCGGCGTCTGAACGCCAAAGGCTGATCGCCGCGGCGAAGCTCGCGACAAGGCCCGTGGGGCATGGTCGCACCACGGGCCGGATTGTTCTCAAGTCAGCACTGGCGAGTACGCTGGTGCTGGCTTGATGCCTGGCTATTTGAGCGCCGCGGCGCCGGCCAGGGCCACCTCGTTGTCGTCTTCGACGCTGCTGCCGCTGACGCCGACGGCGCCGATGATGTTGCCGTCCTTATCCTTGAGCAGCACGCCGCCGGGGAAGGTGATCAAGCCGTTATTCGAGAACTCGATGTGGTACAAGGGCTTGCCCGGTTGCGCGAGCTCGCCGAGCGCTGCGGTGGACATGTTGAAGAGGCGCGCCGTTTTTGCTTTCTTGATTGAAATGTCGATGCTGCCGAGGAAGGCGCCGTCCATGCGGACAAAGGCCTTGAGGTTGGCGCCGGCGTCGACCACCGCGATGTCCATCAAGGTCCCTTGCTTGACCGCTTTGGCGCGTGCCGCCGAAACGATCGCCATCGCCTGCTCGAGCGTGACATCGCCGCCGCCGGCTGCGATCGCCGAGGTGGTGATTCCGAAGACGCCGAGAAAGCACATCATGAACGCCAGTAGTGCTGATTTCATACTGATTCTCCTTGATCTATCTGTGTTACAAAGGCCCTTGGGCACTCGGTGAAGCTGCCCGTTGGTGCTGAATTTTCTGATCTTCAAGCGTAGTGCCGGATATTTTTGCGCGGTGGGTCAATGGCCTCCTTTCGTTTGATTGGGAAACGCTGCGCGCAGTATTGCGAGTCGCCCAAGCGGCCAGCAATGCAAACCGGGCGTTTGGACAAAGCGATGTGTCAATTCGTGACACGGCCTATTTTTCGCTCGCACAGGGCTCGCCAATCCGGTGCAAAGTCGGGTACAAAGACACTTGTTCGTCGTGGCGACCCGGGCGTATTCCCGGAATTGTCGCCAGACGCTTTTTTCCTTGCTCGTGAGGACTCTGCCAAGTGAATGACCAGCAATTGCTGCGCTACAGCCGCCACATCCTGCTCGACCAAATCGGCATCGAAGGGCAGCAGCGCCTGCTCGATGCTCACGTGCTGATCGTCGGCATGGGCGGCCTGGGGTCGCCCGCCGCACTTTATCTGGCAGCCAGCGGCGTCGGCCGGCTGACGCTGTGCGATGACGACACGGTCGATTTGAGCAACCTGCAGCGCCAGATCATCCATCGCACCGCAACGGTCGGCGAGCGCAAAGTCGATTCGGCCAAAGCGGCCCTGCACGAAATCAACCCCGAGGTCGACTGCCTGGCGCTGCCGCAGCGCGTCGATGCGCTGCAACTCGCTGAACTGGTCGCTAAAGCCGACGTCGTGCTCGATTGCTGCGACAACTTCGCGACGCGCTACGCCGTCAATCGCGCCTGCCTCGCGCAGCGCAAGCCGCTCGTTTCCGGGGCGGCGATCCTGACGCACGGCCAGCTCGCGGTATTCGACTTTCGCCGCGCCGACAGCCCCTGCTACAACTGCCTGTTTGCCGAAGAGAGCGAGGCGCCTGAGTTGCGCTGCGCGACGACCGGCGTCTTCGCGCCGCTGGTCGGCATCATCGGCACGATGCAGGCGGCCGAGGCGATCAAACTGCTGGTCGGCATCGATCGCGGCCTTACCGGCAAGCTGCTCTTTGTCGACGCTATCGACATGAATTTCATGCGCAGCGATCTGTGCAAGGATCCGTCGTGCAGCGCGTGCGGCGATCACGCCAGCGCCGAACGACGCGGTGAACATCAAATCGCCGAACGACACGGCGAAAATGGAGTCGTCGAACGACACGGCGAATGCGCGGTCAGACCCGCCGTCCGCTGATCGTTGTGCGGCGCAACCGAAGCTGATGCGAGAGGTGTTGCTGAAATGAACGAACTGACCCATTTTTCCGAAGCCGGCCGCGCGCGAATGGTCGATATCTCGGAAAAGACCAACACGAGTCGCGTGGCGATCGCCAGCGGCGTGCTGCGCATGCAGCCGGCGACGCTGGCGCGCATTCGCGCCGGCAAGATCGCCAAGGGCGACGTGCTGACTGTCGCCGATGTCGGCGCGGTGATGGCCGCCAAGCACACGCCGGACATCATCCCGATGTGTCATTCGATCGCGCTTTCCGGCGTCGATGTCGCCTTCAGCGAGGTCGACGCCGACGCTCAAGGCCGCGTCGGCATTCGCGTCGTCACCACGACGACCTGCGTCGGCCAGACCGGCGTCGAGATGGAAGCGCTGTGCGCGGCGAGCGTCGCGCTGCTCACCATCTACGACATGTGCAAGGCGATCGATCGCGGCATGGTCATCGAGTGCGTTGCGCTCGACGAGAAGCGCGGCGGCAAGAGCGGCGTCTGGAAACGCGGAGAGAGCCAATGATCAAGGTGCTATTTTTCGGGCCGGTCGCCGAGCGCGCCGGCTGCAATTCGCTGGTGGTCGAGTACCGCGCCGGGCTGCGCCTGCAGGCGCTGCGCGACGAACTCGCCGCGCAATACGCGCCGGCCTTCGCGCTGGTCTGCTTCGTCGCGGTCAACGGCGCGCAGGTGCACGACCTCGCGCAGCCGCTTGCCGACGGCAGCGAAGTGGCGTTCATGGCCAAATTTTCAGGAGGTTAGGATGAGCGCTGCAGTCAGAATCCAGATCGAAGATTTTTCGCAGGACGACGAGATCGACGCCATGCGCGGCAGTTCCAAACGCATCGGCGGAATCGCCACCTTCCTCGGTTGCGCGCGCGATTTTTCCGAAGGGCGCGAGGTCTCGGAGATTTCCTTCGAGGCTTACGGCAGCATGGCGCTCGCCGAAATGAACGCTTTGCGCAGCGAGGCGATCGAGAAGTTCGCGCTGATCGACGCGCGCATCGTCCATCGCATCGGCACGGTCAAGGGCGGCGACAACATCGTCTTCATCGCCGCCGGCGCCGAACATCGCGCCGCGGCTTTCGACGCCTGCCGCTGGTTGATCGACGAGCTCAAGGCGCGAGTGCCGATCTGGAAGAAGGAAATCACCCCCGAGGGGGACTCGTGGGTCGTTCCACATCCGTAAAGCAGACAGGGGGAAACATGGAGAATCTCAAGGCAAGCGAGGCGCAGCGCGTCATTTTCGCGACGGTCGGCCGGCTCGGCGTCGAGACGGTGGGACTCGAAGCGTCGCTCGGCCGCGTTCTGGCCGAGGATATTCTCGCCAACCGCGACCTGCCGCCGTTCGACGTCTCGGCGATGGACGGTTTTGCGTTGCGTGCCGCGGACAGCATTGGCGCGCCGGTGACGCTGGCGGTTACCGAAGACATCAACGCCGGCGACCTGCCGCAGCGCGCGGTCAATTCCGGGCAATGCGCGCGGATCATGACCGGCGCGCCGATGCCGCCGGGCGCCGATGGCGTGATCAAGGTCGAGGATACCGATGAGCCGGTTCCCGGCAGCGTAGAGCTCAAGGTCGCCATCGCCGTTGGCAATTTCGTTCGTCCGCGCGGCGAGAGCATGCACCTGGGCGACCGCGTGCTCGACGCCGGGACGACGATCACGCCGGGCGTCGTCGGCGTGCTGGCGACGGTCAAGGCGACGCGCTTTGCCGTCTATCGCCGGCCGCGCGTGGCGATCCTGTCGACTGGCGACGAGCTCGAAGGCTTGAACGATCCGGTCGACCCGAACAAGATTCCCGATTCAAACACCTACGCGCTGATGGCGCAGCTGCAAGCGCTCGGCATCGAGCCGGTGATCCTCGGCATCGCGCGCGACGATCAGGTCGAGCTCGAAAGCTATCTGCAGCGCGGGCTCCAGTTTGACGTGTTGCTGGTCTCCGGCGGCAGCTCGGCGGGCGTTCGCGATTACGTTCGCTCAAGCATCGAAAAGCTCGGCGTGGACATCAAATTCTGGCGCGTCGCGACGCGGCCAGGACATCCGCTGGCGTTCGGCGTGACCGACACGACGGTGTTTTTCGGCTTGCCGGGTTATCCGGTGTCGAGCATGGTCTGCATGGAGCAGTTCGTGATTCCCGCGCTGCGGCGCATGATGGGTGAGCAGCACCCGTACCGGCGCACGCTCAATGCGCGGCTGGCGAGCGCGTTTGCGACCAATCCCGGGCGAACCGAGTTCGTCCGCGTGCAATTGACGCAGCAAAATGGCGAGTTCGTCGCCCGCCCGACCGGTAGTCAAAGCAGCGTCGTTCTGCTGTCGATGGCCAAGGCCGACGGCTTCATGGTCGTTCCCGCCGCGTGCCCGGGACTCGCTGCCGGTGACCAGGTCACCGTGCAGCTCTTCGATAGCGCGGCGTGGCAGGACCATATGGGTTTTGAGGAGTAGACATGAACGACGCACGAATCGGCATCCTGACCATCTCCGACCGCGCCAGCCGCGGTGACTATGAAGACAAGGGCGGCCCGGCGCTGCACGCCTGGTTGGCGCGCGTGCTCACCAGCCCCTGGGAGGCGGTGGCGCGCGTGATCCCCGACGAGCAGCCGCTGATCGAGGCGACGCTGATCGAGCTTTGCGATGTCGTCGGCTGCAGCCTGATCGTCACCACCGGCGGCACCGGTCCTGCGGCGCGCGACGTGACGCCGGAAGCGACCGAAGCGGTCTGCGAAAAGATGATGCCGGGTTTCGGCGAGCTGATGCGCAGTGCCTCGCTCAAGGTCGTTCCGACCGCGATCCTGTCGCGCCAGACCGCCGGCATCCGCGGCAAGTGCCTGATCGTCAATCTGCCGGGCAAACCGTCGGCGATCGACGACTGCCTCGACGCCGTATTCCCGGCGATTCCCTACTGCATCGACCTGATAGCCGGCGCTTACCTTGAGTCAGATTCAGCGCAGTGCAAGGCTTTTCGTCCGGCGCACGCGGCCAAGCGTTGATTGCCGGGCTGGAATTGGTGGAGGAGAAAGACGATGTCAGCCTGCATCGAACTGCACGCCTTCATGGGCCTCGCCGACCTCTTTCGTGAGCGGCAGTGGGCGAACCCGCATGACTTTGCGCTCGACCACGAGACCTCGGGCGCCGAACTGCTCGACGCGCTCGATATCCCGCGTTCCGGCGTCGAAGTGATCTTCGTCAATCGCCGCGCGATCGCCGCCGACTGCGCGGTGATCCGTCCGGGCGATCGCGTCGCGCTGGTGCCGCCCGGCGTCCCT
>JAGDMU010000020.1 GCA_017860615.1 Pseudomonadota bacterium
AATTCCTTAGTTGCTAAAATTTAAACGGGATTATAGCATAATTTTAGCTAGATTTAAAGTTTTTTTAATTAAATTTTAATTTTTGGAGTAGCAAATGCTGCGCGAAACCCCAACCATCGCATTTGGTAAAATATCTGGTTTAAAGATTTTTAATTTTATTTTGTGAATTTGAGGATAGAAAACTTTCAGTTTTTGACTTAAATCATTCAGCGCATCTTCGAGTAAAAAATAGCGCATTTGGTTCATTTCAGCTTCAAGAAAAGCACACACTTTTGCATAATCAATAAAATTTTCTACCTCATAAGTGTAATCGATCTTTGCATGTACAATAACTTTTTGAGGCGTGTGGCGCTCTTTTTCAAGAATGCCCACAATCGTCTCAAACGTTAAATCTTTAATAAGAATTTGCATCAGATAACTTTTGATTCTTTACCTTGAAAGAGCCTGATAATGTTAGGGATATGTTTATACACGATTACAAAAGCGATGATAAAAATCGGTGCATGTGTTTTAATGCCTTCAAGATCAGGATGAATAATAAAAGAAGAGAGAATTAATGCACAAAGCGCTAGTAATGATGATAAAGAAGAGATCTTAAGCACTTTGCCCGCAACAAACCATGTGACAAAAGCGACTAAAGTCTCAATAGGAAGCATGACTAAAAGTACACCTGCCCCTGTTGCTACACCTTTGCCACCTTCAAATTTGAGATAGGGGCTATAACAATGACCAATAACGGCAAAAATAGCAATTGCCCACAGTGTTTCGATACCGAGTCCAATGAATTTTCCAATGATTAATAAAATGATACCTTTTAATGCATCCAAAACAACTGTTGTAATTGCTAATTTTTTCGCCAATTTTGGGTTGGTCTCTTTGAGAACTCTGAGTACATTGGTTGCGCCAATGCTGCCGCTTCCACTCTCCCTAATATCTTTGCCAGTAAAGAGTTTTGCAATCAATAAACCAAACGGAATTCCTCCTACAAGATAGCTTAAGATGTAAAATTGAACGTTAATATTAAAGAGAAAATCCACACGTAATCCTTCGATGAAATTGTCACAGTATAGCAATAATTTTGTTATTATTTCTTTAACGCTATAATAAGTTTTCTCGATAGTACGCAAGGAATTGAACGTGGATAATCAAACATTAAAAGAAGAAATTTTAAAGCTCAAAAAAGAGTTACATGTCAGTATTGTGGCGCATTTTTATCAAAAAGATGAAGTTTTTGAACTCGCTGATTATGCGGGAGATTCACTGCAATTAGCGCAGTGGGCAGCAAAAGATGCCAACCCTTATCTGCTCTTTTGTGGCGTTGGATTTATGGGACAAAGTGTTAAGATTTTAGCGCCCGAAAAACGTGTTTTAATGCCAAAAATTGCTTGCTGTGCCATGGCTAGGATGATTGATGTGGATTACTTCGATCAAAACGTAGCTACTTTAGAAAAAGCGGGTATTGCAAAAGAAGATATTTTACCTGTCACCTACATCAACTCTTCGGCAGATGTCAAAGCGCGTATTGGGATGATGGGTGGCTATGTGTGTACGAGTTCAAATGCTAAAAAAATTATCACAAAAGCACATGAGAGCAACAAAAAGATTTTATTTGTGCCTGATCGCTGTTTAGGACAGAATATCGCCAAAGAGATGGGTCTGAAATCGTGTGTAGTAGGGGATGGAAGTGATCCTGAAGAGGCTGATATTATCTGTTATAATGGCTTTTGCTCTGTTCATCAACTCTTTGATGTGGATGATATCGCTTTTTACCGTGCCAAGTATCCTGGAATTTTAATCGTTACGCATCCTGAGTGTAAACCTGAAGTGTGTGATCTCTCTGATTTTGTGGGTTCTACCAGTCAGATTATTGAGTATGTAAAAAAACTCCCACTGGATCAAAAAGTAGCGATTGGAACGGAGTACAATATGATTAAGCGATTACGAAAAGAGAATACTTATGTGCTCTCTTCGTCTAAACCCGAATGTCCAACGATGAATGAAACAACACTGCAAGATGTGTATAACGTACTTTTAGGAATCAAAGAAGGTCGTTTTGAAAATGAAATAACCATCTCCGAAGAGACTCGAAAATGGGCATATGCAGCGCTGAATAGGATGTTTGAGATATGATTAAAAAATTTGTCAAAAAAGCGCTCGAAGAGGATGTTGGCAGGGGTGATCTTTTTTCATTAGTAGGAAAAGATAGCTTTGCCAGTGCAAATATCATTTGCAAAGATGTAGGTGTATTCGCTGGAAAGCCCTATGTTAAGGCACTTTGTAAAATGAATAAACTGGATGTTAAGTTTTATTTTAATGATGGAGATACCCTTCAAAGAGGTGATTTAGTCGCTTTAATCGAAGGGAAATCTAAAAATATTTTGCGTTGCGAACGTACCATTTTAAATTTAATGCAACATGCAAGTGGCATTGCCACTAATGTTGCGAGTTATAAAAAAGCGCTTGAGGGTTATGCCCTTAAATTGTTAGATACACGAAAAACCAGACCTCATTTACGTATTTTTGAAAAATATGCGATTCGTTGTGGTGGAGGCAATAACCATAGAATGGGCTTAGATGATTGTTTAATGATCAAAGATACGCATCTTAAGACCATTGATGATCTGAAAATTTTTATCACAGAAGCGAGAGAAAAACTTCCCTTTACATGTAAAATTGAAGTTGAGTGTGAAGATGTGGACTTTACTAAGTTTGCAATGCATTGTGGAGCTGATATTGTGATGTGTGACAATATGTCACATGAGGATATTAAAACCGTTGTTGCTTATAAAAACAGTCATTTTCCTCATGTCCTTTTGGAAGCCAGTGGCAACATTACTAAAGAAAATATCGTAGAGTATGCCAAAACAGGTGTTGATGCCATTAGCAGTGGTAGCCTAATTCATCAAGCTGTTTGGTTAGATTTTTCAATGAAAATTACCCATAAAACCGTTATTTAAAACAGGAATAGCATACTGTGGCAGATGATCAAGAGAAGACCGAAGAAGCCACCTCCAAGAAAATAGAAGATGCCAGAAAGGACGGTAATGTCCCTAAAAGTCAAGATACCAGTGCTTTTATCACATTAGTTGTGGCACTGGTTGCCTTTTTAGCATTTCTGTCATTCATCCAATCTCGCGTAGTGTATCTTTACTACTACTATCAATCCTTAATTGGTACGGAAATTACCAAAGAAGTAACCCTTCAAATATCAATGATCTCTCTTCGAGAGATCGTTTTTATGGTGATCCCTTTAGCATTAGCGGTTGCAGTTGCAGGGATTTTAGCCAATATCATGCAAACGGGTTTTATTTTTACAACCAAACCATTAATGCCAGATATTTCTAAATTAGATCCCATAAAAGGGCTTAAAAATCTTTTTTCAATGAAAAAAGCGGTCGAAACACTCAAAATTCTTCTTAAAGTGGGCGTGATTTTATGGGTGTGTTACTACTTTTTACTCTCGTTTACTAAAGAGCTTCCAACAGTTATCTATTTTCCACTTTTTGACCAATTGGCATGGTTGAAGGAGAAGATGCTAATTTTAGTCGCAGTTATTTTACTTCTTTTCTTAGTCCTTGCTCTTGCAGATCTTTTGTTTGTACGTTTTTCTTATTTTAAAAGTTTGCGGATGAGTAAGCAAGAGGTTAAAGATGAGTACAAACAGATGGAAGGTGATCCTAAAATTAAAGCCAAAATTAGACAAATTCAGATGCAAATGACGCGTAAGCGCATGATGCAAGAGATTCCTCAAGCCGATGTTGTGATCACCAATCCAACGCATTATGCGGTGGCTATTCGTTATAACCAAGAGAAAGAGGCGGCACCCAAAGTGATTGCTAAGGGGACAGATTTTGTAGCCCTTCGCATCAAAGAGATTGCAATGAACTATAACATTCAGATTGTTGAAAATCCTCCATTAGCGAGGGAATTGTATAAAAAATGCAATCTTGGAGATATTATTCCTGAAAATCTCTATAAAGCAGTTGCAGAAGTATTGGCGTTTGTTTATAAAAGCTCTAAAAAAATGCCTTAGCCTATATCAATAACTTTTCAGTCAAAATTAAGTATAATCTCCATTTTATCACAGAGTGGAGTTGTAATGTATCAACAAGCGTGGAAGCGTATGCTGGAAGCCAATCATATTGTTATTGTCTCACACGTACATCCCGATGGCGATACATTAGGCAGTGCTTTGGCCTTATATGATGCATTAAGCCGTGCAGGCAAAAAAGTAACGCATTACAATAAAAATAACGAACTTCCCTTGGTTTATGACTATTTGCCAGGCTTTTCTAAAATTAAAAATAGCTTGCCCAAAAGCTTTGATTTAGTGGTAAGTTGTGACTGTTCAACACGCGATAGACTTAAAATTCCCGAAGGGGATTATGAGATTATTAACATTGATCATCACCTTACAAATCATTACTTTGGAAATATTAATCTTGTGGTAGATCGCTTCACCAGCGCTGGTATGGTGGTGTATGAGCTTTTAAAAGCCAATGCCATTGAAATGAGTAAAGAGTGCGCCATTTGTCTTTATACGGCTATTGCAGATGATACAGGTTTTTTTCAATACGGCGATATGGACGAGCTGACGTTTAGCATTGTCGCACAATTAGTGAAATGTGGAGCCAATCCAAAAGAGATTGCCTCTAAAGTAAAGCGTAGAGAACCCCTTTCAAAAATAAGACTTTATGGTTACATGTTGAACCATTTTGATCTTTATGAAAATGGGCGTATTGCTACCATTATTTTTGATAAAGCGGCTCTTGAAGCAACAGGTGCTAGAAGGCACGATACTAAAAATATTGTCAATATGCTTAGAAGTATTGTGAATGTCACGATTGCGATCATGATATTGGAAGAGAAAGAGGGAGGCTATAAAGTCTCCTTGCGAAGCAAAGATATTAATGTCTCAAAGATTGCGTTGGAGTATCAAGGAGGTGGTCATAAGACTGCCGCTGGGTTTGAAGTGCCCGCTTGTGATCCCAAAGCGCTTCGAGATGAAATTGTGGAAAAAATCAAAAGGATAGACAAAGAATGAGAAAACAGAGAAAATCATCCATAGCCGCCATTGTGCTAGGGTTTATTTTTTTAGTCTTAGTAGGCGGAGTCGCATTTGTATTTAACTCCAGTTTGTTTGAAAGAGAAGCTCCTCAAATCGTTCTTCCTAAAGAAATCGAGTGGAATTTGAAAGAGCCTATTAAAGTTCAAATAGGTGATGCAAGCGGACTTCGTTTTGTGCGCGCCTCACTGTTTGATGGTGAAAAAAGTGTTGTAATCGATACCAAAGAATTTAAAGCACCTGAAAAAGTAGTGGATTTAAACCTTACGTTTCCTAAAACAGGTTTTGGCGCCAATAAAAAAGTCTTTGAGCTTACTGTTGAAGCAGTTGATGGCAGTAAATGGAACTTTTTTGCAGGCAATAACATTAGCGTAAAATCAGTGATTAAAGTTGACACTAAAAGACCAGAAGTGAATATTATTGGAAGCTCGTATAAAATTATGAAAGGTGGCGTTGCTACCGTTATTTTTAAAGCGCAAGACGAAGCCATGAAATCGCTTTATGTTGAGACGAATTTCGGTAAAAAATTCTATCCAACACCGTTTTATAAAGAGGGTTATTACATCACGTTAGTAGCATGGCCTACGCATATTGAAAGTTTTAGCGCTTCTGTAGTGGCCATAGATCGTGCAGGAAACTTAACAAAATCACATGTACCTTATTTTTTACAAGACAAAAAGTATAAAACATCTACCATTGCACTGGAAGATCGTTTTCTAGATGGTAAAATTGCTGATCTGATTGCAGAAATGGCGCCAGAGCGTTCATCGCTTACAAAATTAGAGAAGTTTAAATTTGTCAATGAAGATATGCGTAAAGGCAATGAAGCGAACATTTTGAAAGTGACTTCCAATGTACCAACAGAATTGTTGAGTGGATTTTATTTGAAACCATTTTATCCACTTCGTAATGGAAAAGTGGTTGCAAGTTTTGGAGATCACCGTTTTTATGAGTATGATAAACAGCCTACCAGTGAATCTTACCATTTAGGACTTGACCTTGCAAGTAATGCACAAGCGCAAATGCAGACTTCTAACGATGGGGTGGTTGTCTTTGCTCGTGAAAATGGTATTTATGGTAATAATATTATTATTGCTCATGGCTTGGGTATCTATTCACTTTACGGACATTGCTCTAGTTATATGGTGAAAGAGGGCGATGTGGTTAAAGCAGGAGAGTCTATTGCCAAAACAGGTTTAACAGGCTTAGCTCTTGGCGATCACCTTCACTTTGGTATGTATGTGCAAGGTGTGGATGTCAGACCCGAAGAGTGGATGGATGAAGTTTGGCTCAAAGAGAGCGTCTTTAATGTAATAGAATCAGCAAAGAAGATTATGGATCGATGAAAGTAACACAAAAAAATGTCAGAGTATTTCACATCGAAATCGATGATGAAGCCTCTTTTTTAGATTATTTCAGAAAAAACAGCCTTCTTTTGAAGGAATTCTTTTTGCTTATTGAAGGCAATATAACGAAAAATATTGCTTTTGTATTAGAGCAAAGTGGTGTATGTTATAAAGAGATTAACCATTGTGCCATTCGTTTTGGTGGAATTAAAAAAGAAGCTCCTTTGGTTGAAGAAGAGCCACTCAAAAAAGAGAGCGTTTCTGAAACGCTACCCGAACAGCAGACTAAACAGTTGCCAAAACTCAAGCTCTATGATCGTCCTATTCGCTCAGGTGAAGAGATTGTTGAGAGTTTGCCCATTGTTATTTTTGGTCGCGTTAACAGTGGCGCTAAGGTCTTTTGTGAAGAGAGTATGAGTATTTATGGTATTATTGATGGATTAGTACAGTGCGATGGTGATTATATCGTGCTCAGTGGTATCAGTCCAAGAGGTCATCTCATTTTTAATGGGGAGATTGTGGACAGAGAGATGTTAAAACAAAATGTGCTTCAAAAAATCGTTATGCGCGATAATGTTATAGAGATAAAGGAAGTTGTGTGAAACAAACCACATTAGCCAAAGCGGTCAGCGGGGTAGGAATAGGACTTCACAAAGGTGAACCCATTTCGATACGTTTAGAACCTCTTGAAGCCAATAGCGGTATTCTTTTTTACCGAAGTGATGTAGGACTTTTGGTTCAAGCATTACCTCAAAATGTTGTTAATACTCAAATGGCTACGGTTATTGGAAATTCGAGTGCTTATATCTCAACGATTGAGCATCTACTTTCTGCTGTTTATGCCTATGGAATTGATAATATCAGAGTGGTACTTGATGGTGCAGAAGTTCCTGTCATGGATGGAAGCAGTGCCAGTTTTTGTATGATGTTGGATGAAGCAGGAACACGAAAATTAGAGGCTACAAAACAAGTTTTGATGATTAAAAAAGAGGTAGAAGTGCAAGATGGTAAGAAATTTGCACGTGTAACACCCAGTTTAAAACCTACTTACAGCTTTATGATAGAGTTTAATCACCCTTCCATTGGTAAACAAGAGTATAGTTTTGAATTTAGCAAGAAAAACTTTATTGAAGAGATTTCCAGAGCTCGTACATTTGGTTTCTTAAAAGATGTTCAAATGTTACGTTCACGTGGACTTGCTCTTGGTGGATCACTCGATAATGCCGTTGTTATGGATGATACGAAAATTCTTAATCCTGAAGGGTTGCGCTTTTCCAATGAATTTGTCAGACATAAAATATTAGATGCAATTGGTGATCTTTCACTCTTAGGAGCCCCATTTGTAGGCGATTATACCTCCTATGCAGGTAGCCATAATCTGAACCATGAGCTTACTAAAGCGATTTTACAAGATCCAAGCAATTACGAAATTAGAACACTGAGTATGGAAAAAGCACAAGAGTTTGAAAAGGTTTACGCATAAAAACGGCTGTTGACATTGTTGTTATAACACTTACTTCGCCTTTACATATAGGCATTTATGAAAACAACCACTTAATTAAACTTTATGAAACAACGTATCAGACCAGCGAAGCATTGCCTTTACTGTTTAAATCGATTTTAAAAGAGTATCAACCAGCACGACTCTTTTTTGCAAGAGGTCCTGGAAGTTTTATGGCGATTAAAATTACCTATATTTTTTTAAAAACGTTGAGTATCACGTTAGGAGTTCCTCTTTTAGCATGCGACGGATTTGTATTTAATGAAGGACGAGCCATTCGCGCGATGCGTAATCTTTATTTTGTAAAAAAAGCAGAAGAAATTACAACAGTGCATTTGGAAAGCCCCGTAGAACAGCATTTTGTATTACCTACAGTTTTAGATGAAACTCTTTTTAATGATGAAATTGAACCACTTTATATGTTACCAGCAGTTTAGGAGCAATGTGTGAAGATAAAAATACCAGCGACCAGTGCTAATTTAGGACCAGGATTTGATTGTTTAGGTCTTGCGATTGCACTCTATAATGAAGTGAGCATTAAACCCTCAAGCTATCACAGTATCTCCGTAAAAGGTGAAGGTGAAGAAAATGCGAAGCTTAAAAAGAACAATATTTTTGTCTCTATTTTTTACGATATTTATCAAGAGTTAGTCGGTAAAAAAGATCCTTTCAGATTTGAATTTTATAATAATATTCCTTTTTCTCGTGGATTAGGAAGTAGTTCTGCCGTTATTGTAGGTGCCATTGCAAGTGCCTATGAGATGGCTGGTGTGAAGGCGAGTAGGGAGATCATTTTAAATAAAGCTATATTATATGAAACACATCCTGATAATATTGCTCCTGCTGTTTATGGAGGTTTTACAAGCTCTGTGGTTGAAAATGGCAAGGTGAGAACACTTAAAAAAGTGTTGAGTGAGAAGCTTAAAGTGGTGATGGTTATTCCTGATCGTCCCATGTCCACTGCACATTCGAGGACACTGCTTCCTAAAACGTACTTGATGAAAAATGTGGTTTATAATCTTTCACGTGCCTCTTTGATGAGTGCAGCTTTCTTTAGTGAAAATTGGGAATTTTTAAGGGTGGCATCTAAAGATTGTATGCATGAACATCGTCGTATGAAACAGATGAAAGAGCTTTTTGAAGTGCGTGAGATTGCTTTGAAAAGTGGTGCATTGATGAGTACACTCTCAGGAAGTGGTTCATCATTTTTCAATCTCGTTAAGGCAGATGATGCTCCAAAGGTCGCCACAGCACTTAAAAATGCATTTGGGATGTTTAGAGTAGAAATCTTTGAATTAGATAATAACGGTTTTGAAATCGTAAAAAGCTGAAAGACAGCTAAAATTTGATATAATCAGGCGCAAAAATGAGCTCTTTTCCAAAGTAGGAAGAAGCTTTTATATCTGCAAGGCATGTATGACAAACAATGAAAAGAAAGTTGTGAAAATACTCAACAATAAATGCAAAACAAATCACAAAGCAATGATGGAATTTGGTAAAATATTTAAGGAGACAGGGTCGAATGGATAAAGTTCGTATAACCGAAATAGCAAAAGAACTGGGCATGAAGAACAAAGAAATCGTAGATAAAGCGATAGATCTTGGGCTTGATGTCAAAGGGCATTCAAGTTCAATTAGTACAGAAGATGCCGAAAAACTCATGAACTATGTATTGAGCGGAGAGAATGCACAAGCAAGTAAGCCATCCCCTCAACCTAAAGCTCCAGAGATTAAAAAAGTTGAAGTCGTTGAGACGCCACCTGTCGTTGAAAAACCAAAAATACCTGAAGTTGTCGTTCCTAAAACCAAAACCTTGAAAGAAAAAGAGCTTGAAACGGGTCATACAGCTCAACCTATCCCTCAAAAAGAGACTTCTGAAAATGTAGTATCAGAGATAGTCGAAGATCAAATAGAGACAGCAGATAAAGTAGACCCAACCAATGTACAGAAGCGTAGAGGTTTGGTGATTGTTAAAAAGAAACGACCTGATGTTAAAGAGGTTGAAGTTGAAGAGCGACAAAGTCCATCATCTTTCTATGGTTCTCGTGAGCATACTCCTTCAAGAAGTATGGAGTCTATGTTCTCAGCATCAAACAGCGCAAGTGAACTTCAAAAAAAGAAAAAGAAACTTAAAAAATTACCTGCTGAGAAAAAAACCACTACCGAGAAATTAGATATTGCTTTAAATATTGAAATGGCTGATACCAACATCGACACAGAAGAAGATGGCATGATTGTGCTTCCCGATCTTAATGTTGGAATCACTGTTACTGAAGAAGCAAAAAAGAAAAAGCAGATTGATCCAAGTCAAATTAGAACAACTAAAAAAACTAATTTTGTAATGCAAGGTATTCAAAGAGTAGGACGTAAAAGAAGACGCAGACCTACACAAGTACAAGAAGCTGAGGCAGTTAGTGCGATTGAAATTCCTGAAGAAATTAGGGTTTATGAGTTTGCAGAAAAAATCAATAAACCTGTAAGTGAAGTTATTAAAGAGCTTTTCTCACTGGGGGTAATGTTTACCAAAAATGACTTTTTAGATAAAGATTCTATTGAGATTTTAGCGGATACTTTTGGCATTAACGTTACAACTGTCAATGATCAAGAATCATTTGATTACGTTAAAGCCTATGATGAAGAAGGTGAGGCAGGCGAGCAAAATCTTGTTGAAAGAGCTCCTGTTATTACGATTATGGGTCACGTTGATCATGGTAAAACTTCACTTTTAGATTATATTAGAAGTGCCAAAGTCGCAGCAGGTGAGGCAGGTGGAATCACCCAGCACGTAGGTGCTTATATGGTTGAGAAAAATGGTCGCAATATTACCTTTATCGATACACCAGGCCACGAAGCCTTTACTGAGATGCGTTCACGTGGTGCTAAAGTTACCGACATTGTTATCGTTGTTGTAGCAGCAGATGATGGTGTGAAGCCTCAAACCAAAGAGGCTGTTGAACATGCAAAAGCAGCAGGCGTTCCGATTATTATCGCCGTCAATAAAATGGATAAAGAAGCAGCCAATCCAGATCTTGTAAAAGCACAACTTGCAGAACTCGGCATTACGCCTGTTGATTGGGGTGGAGAGCATGAATTTGTACCAGTATCTGCTAAAACAGGTATGGGTATCGAAGATCTCCTTGAGACCATTTTATTGCAAGCAGACCTTTTAGAACTTAAAGCTGATCCAAGCAGAGAAGTTAAAGCAACAGTTATTGAAAGTTCTCTTGAAAAAGGGCGTGGACCTGTGGCTACCGTTGTTGTTGAAGATGGTACGATGCGTGTGGGCGATATTGTCGTTGCAGGTATTGCTTTTGGTAAAGTCAAAGCATTGCTTGATGATCTTGGACGTTCAGTTAAAGAAGCCAAACCAGGTGAGCCTGTCGTTGTCTTAGGTCTGAGTGAAGTTCCAGGTGCTGGAGATACACTGATTAGCGTTAAGACGGATAAAATAGCACGTGAGTACGCGAAGAAAAAAGCAGAATACCTCCGTCAAAAAGAGCTTTCTAAAACAACCAAAGTAAGTTTAGATGATTTAAGTGCAATGATTGCGGAGGGTGCTTTAAAAACATTACCAGTGATTATTAAAGCAGATGTTCAAGGAAGTCTTGAAGCGATCAAAGGAAGCCTTGAAAAAATTAGAAACTCTGAAACCAAAGTTAACATTGTTAGTGCAGGTATTGGTGGAATTACCGAGAGCGATGTTGCCCTTGCGAGTGCCAGCTCAGACTGTATTATTTTAGGTTTCCATGTACGTCCTACAGGTGTGGTAAAAGAGAAAGCAAAAAGTGCTGGTGTTGAGATTAAAACGTACAATATCATCTATGATTTGATTGATGATGTTACTAATATTGTTACAGGACTTATGGCACCTGTTATTCGTGAAGAAAATATTGGTCAAGCAATGGTTAGAGAAGTCTTTCCTGTGCCAAAATTGGGACACATTGCGGGCTGTATCGTAACCGATGGTACCATTAACAGAGGTGTTAAAATCAGGGTTATTCGTGATGGTGTTATCATCTATGAAGGCAGTGTTTCATCCCTTAAACGTTTCAAAGATGACGTTAAAGAGGTAGGTAAAGGTTATGAGTGTGGTGTGGGTATTGAAGGCTACACCGATATTAAAGTAGGCGATTATATCGAGAGCTTTAAAGAGGTTGAAGAAAAAGCGAAACTATGATAGATAAAAGTATCAAAATTCAGAGAACCCAGAGCGTTTTAAGAGAACTGATCCCAGAAGCGCTCTCAACCTTAGAAGATGAGCTGCTTCGAGGCGTTTGTGTGATTGACGTCGAGTGTAGCCGTGGAAAATATGATGCCATTGTTTATTTGGATGGTGCAGTTTATGATGAGGCTGAAAAACGTTATATTCTCTCACACTTAGACCGAGTTCAGCGCCATATTCAGACACACTGTATGCAAGCTGAAGGCTGGTTTAGATGTCCACATTTCAAATTTCGTTTCGATGATAGCTTAGAGCGCCAAAATAAAATGGATGCTCTGTTTGCAAAAGTTGAAGAAGAGCTCAAAAAAGGTAAAAAAAGCGATGATTGATCAAGAAAAGATTGTAAAAATTGTAGAGAGTTGTGGTGTCTCTTTGTATGACACAGAAGTAGCAAACGAATTTGATAAAAAAATTTTTCGTCTTTACATTACGTCAAAAGAGGGCATTAACCTTGATAAATGCGCAGAGATCAGTCGTATTTTATCACCTATTTTTGATCTAGAACCACCACTTGAGGGTGAGTACCTTTTTGAAGTCAGTTCTCCTGGTATTGAACGAAAGTTGACAAAACCAGAGCATTTTACTGCATCCGTTGGTGAAAAAATCAAAGTAAAACTGAATACCAAAGAGAAATTTATTGGTGTACTTGAAGCCTTTTCTGGTAACGTTGCTTCTGTGCGCGTTGAAAATGAACTCAAACAGGTTTCTCTGGATGAGATTGAAAGTGCTCGAACTTATTTTGAATGGTAAGCGCATTTGACGCTGTTTTAATGCAAAAAGCACTTGATGCCGCTTGGGCTTATCAAGTGCTTACGTTTCCTAACCCTGCTGTAGGTGCCGTTGTAAGTAATCGTGAAGGCGATATTTTAGGAATCGGCGCTCACCAAAAAGCAGGTACTCCTCATGCTGAAGTGCTTGCACTTAAAGCGGCTTATGAAAATTTAACGCAAGATTCACGCATCAGCGAAATAGCAGATGCGACTTTTTTACACGCTTTTTTAAAAGAACACCACAATCATCTTTTTCACAATCTCACCTTACATGTAACACTAGAGCCATGTCATCATCATGGTAAAACACCTCCTTGTTCAGCGTTGATTGAATCATTGGGATTGAAGCGTGTTGTCATTGGCTCATATGATGAAAGTACTAACGCTAAAGGGGGAGGCGAGCATCTTCGAACGAAAGAAATTGATGTGAGCTTTGGATGTCTTAAAGAGGCATGTGATCTTTTGTTAACACCTTTTACTTGCAAAGAAAAAAAACAACCTTTTGTATTTTTTAAATTAGCTTTGAGTAGCAATGGTGTAGCAACAGGAGGAATTATTACCTCTCTTGATTCACGTAAAATGGTGCATCGCTTACGTGATCGTTGTGATCTTTTAGTTGTTGGTGGCAATACGGTACGAACCGATAGACCTATTCTTGATGCGAGACTCTGTGATGGAAAAGCACCTGATGTATTGATTCTTTCGCAACACAATAATTTTGACCGTACTATTCCTCTTTTTGATGTGCCTCATCGGTTCGTAAGCATTGCACAGGATATCGAAAAAATTAATGATTATTCTATGGTGATGGTTGAGGGTGGACAAGGGTTTTTGAACGCACTCTCAAGTAAAATTGAATGGTATTTGATTTTTGAATCGCCTCATGAAAAAGAGGGGGAAGCGATTGTTTTACCAGCAGGATTGCAAAAAATTTTCTCTCAAAGAGTAGGCGAAGATACCATGAGCTGGTATTTTAAACATGTTCGGTGAGTTTTTTATCTTTGAAATAGCCATTGTTCTTTTCGCTGGTTTTTTCCATGGTATTGTTGGTTTTGGGTTTCCCATGATTGCAACACCACTCTTTGTTCTGTTTTTAGATCTAAAGCTTGCTGTTTTATATACACTTTTCCCCACATTGATTACCAACATTGTAAGTCTTAAAAAAGCAAATTCTTTTACGGACATCTGGAGAGAATTTTGGCCACTTATTCTTTCTGTCATGGTAGGAAGTATTATTGGAACACATCTTCTTGTGGTCTATTACAATCATTATTATAAATTGATCGTAGCCGCTGCCATGCTTTTATACCTTAATAAAGAGAGATTACGCCTTTCATTAACCCATGCAGTCACAAAGCAAAGAGGCGTTGTGACTGTTGTAATGGGATTTTTAAGTGGATTGGTTGGCGGCATGGCAAATATTATGTCCCCTGTTTTGATTATGCTCATTTTAGAGCTCAAGCTTGATAAAAAACATGCTATAGGGGTTATGAGTTTCTGTTTTATTGCCAATAAAACGTTGCAAGTTTTGATTTTTGGCTATCATGGAAGTTTTACTGTGGAAAATAGTACACTCATTGCATTTTTTGTTGTTATTTCATTGATAGGTTTTTGGATTGGCACTAAAATTCACGAACGCATCAATGAAAAACTCTACACAATGATTTTAAATCGCCTGCTTTGGGTTATTTCATTTTATCTGATCTTTTCAACTTTTTACATGTAAAGCGCGTATTTGCGTAATAAAAGTGTTTGCGCTTCTTTGTAGTATGTTGTATGAATCGATGGGGTACACTCTATCAAGGGAGCGTATTTTTCATAGGTTTGCCATACTTGGAAAGCTCCCTCTTTTTTCCCTTTACACGCTAAGGCTAAAGCGGTTGAAGCATTAATGAGCCCTTTGAGAATTTTGGCTTCATCACTGTATTCAGGCAGTTTTTTAAGACGATGCCACTCTTCTTCTAAAACTTCGTGACCTTCAACAAATTCATTATTTTCAACGACGTTCAAAAACTCTTTAATTGCTTCCATAGGAACTCTTTATTTTAGGTTTAGGGGAAGGTTCATGCAAGTAGAAGCCTTGTGCATAGTCAATGCCAAGCTCTTGCACTTTTTCTAAAATCTCTTTTTTATGAACAAATTCAGCAACAACTAAAATACCAAGATTTTTAGCAAAGTGGGTAATGGTTTTCACGGTAGCATACGCGTTAGTATCGGTATCAAGGTTTTTAATCAGTGAGCCGTCAATTTTAATGAAATCAACATTTAAACGTAAAAGGTATTCAAAGTTAGAGTATCCCGCTCCAAAATCATCAATGGCAAGCAAACAACCACGCGCTCTTGCTTGTTGCAAAAAAGTCCTGACTTCGGCAGAATCTTCAATGCCTTCTGATTCGACGAGTTCCAAAGTGATACGTTCTTTAAGTGTTGGGTATTGTTGTAACAATTCCATAAGATACGTTGTTGTTTCTTGGTTGAGGATATCTTCTTTCGTAATGTTGATTGAAATATCGCAATGAAGCTCTAAAGCTGCTCTAAAGCCCTCTTGAAGTACGAAACGTGTCAGTTGATCGTACAAATGCATTCGTTTAGCCAAATCAATAAAATGAAAAGGTGAGATAATGCGTCCATCAGGATCAATCAAACGAATGAGGACTTCATATTTTTTACGTGTTACACTATTTGCGTGTAAAGAGACAATCTCTTGTAAGAAAATGGTAAAACGATTCTCTTTAAGAGCATTGCGTATGGTTTCATTCCACTGGATGTCTTTTTGAAGG
This sequence comes from Pseudomonadota bacterium, assembly GCA_017860615.1. Lineage (GTDB taxonomy): Bacteria > Campylobacterota > Campylobacteria > Campylobacterales > Sulfurospirillaceae > Sulfurospirillum. Next base: position 15,685 of record JAGDMU010000020.1, read on the forward strand.
CGTTCTTCAAAGCCCTTATCATCATAGATAACAAACCCTTTGTGCGAAGAGCGTGCCTCTTTCATAGCAATTTCAGCACGATTGTAAAGATAATCTGAACCATTAGCGATACCAAAGCGAATGGAAAGCGGGTAAAATGCCTGTTGAATGAAGAGACCTTCATGCGAGAGAATAGCAAGTAAGTGTTGGCATTCGTCGTTAAAAGCTTGATCAGGAAGTGCCGAGTCGCAAAAGAGGGCGAACTCATCACTTTGAAGGTGAAAGAGTTGCCATGTTTTAGGCATAATTTGCTTGATTCTAATGGCTAAATGGCGCAAGTAAAGATCACCAAAAGCCTGAGAGTGAAGCGTATTGATATCACGAAAGCCACAAATATTGAGGATTGCTAAATGAGGCATTTGAGATGCTTCAATCGCTTGAAACAGTACTTTACGACTTGGTAATTCGGTAAGTTTTTCTTTTCGAAGATGTTCGACCTGTTCAAAAAGTTCACTCACATCGTACCGAATGGCAATATATTCTTGAATGTTGTTTTGCTCATCAAGAAGTGGCATGATAACAGACTTGACATAGTAGCTACTACCATCTTTACGTCTGTTTTTAACAACCCCCTTCCATGGTTTCCCCTCTTTAAGTGTTTTCCACATCTCTTTAAATAAGCTTTGAGGGTTCTCAGGATGGCGAACAATATTATGTGGTTTACCCAATAGCTCCTCTTTGGAGTAGCCAGAGATAGTTACAAATTGGTCATTTGCATAGGTAATAATCCCTTTGGTATCTGTTTTAGAGACGATAGTGTTTTCATCAATCGCCTCTTTATAGTGCTCTAAAAGCTGTGTCTGCTTCTCATGCTCACAAATAAGATGTGCAATTTCTCCTAATTCATGCTCTTGACGTGAAAGTGAAACAATATAGCCAAGCTGGTGCGTTTTAAGTGCTAATGAAATACGCCTAATAGGTGTAAAAAGAATAGTGTAGGTGAGTGCATAAAAAAACGCAATAGCACACAGTATGATAATAATACCTGCTAGGGCAATAGAGTTTTGTAACTCTGAAATAAAAAGAAGAACAGAGGGCGTGTAGTAAAAATCAAGATATCCAATCACTTCATCTGAAAGAGAAGAGAGTGGAAGATGAAAATGCTCTCCTAAAGAGGGATGATTTGTATTACGGGAGAGTGAGGATTTTCCAAGGGTAATCTGTTCCATACTTTCTAAGAAAGCATCATCAAAAAGGCGTCCTAGAACCAAGAATCCCATTGGTTCACCAGTGCGTTCCAAATCTGCAGAGTAATGAATAGGTGCTAGAAAAAATTGGATGAACTTTCCATTTTTAAAGTGAAAAAATTCTTTGAAAGAGGAAGAATGAGGTGAAAATGTGGTTAAATCAAGATTTATACTTTCTACTTCACTACTTTTATGGTGGTAAACTTGTTGTTTTGAAACATTAAATATAAAAATATAATTGAGCTTAAAGGTAGGGAGCATAGGCTCTAAATTATCTTTGCTCCATGCCAAATCTTGGTTGTGTACAAATGCTACCATTTCATCCCAACGGGAGTAATCATGGGTTACTTGTCTTATAGAGGTACTTTCGAGATTTAAGACTGCTTTATAGCGTTCAAACACACTAACTTGCTCTTGTTTGATTTGATGTTGTTCTTGCGTTTTTTTACCAAACCACACACTTGCCATCAAAATGAGTGCAAAGGAGAGGATCAGTGCACTGTAAAGTGCGTAGGTCTTTGCTATTTTCATGTAACCAGTATAGTTAAAAGCGATTTAAATTTGCTTTATTTTTAAAAATTGGATACACTATTTTCCTAGAAAGATGAGGTTCGAGTTCATCTTTGGTAGTTTTTTGATACGTGACCTTTAGTTAGCATCCTAAAATACTCCAAAAATACTATGAAAAAGGTTTTGGTTTTATCCAACCAAATGATGGCGGAAAAGATGTATTTGTACACTTTCGTCAAGTAAACAGATCAGGTTATGGTCGTGTATCTTTGGCAGAAGGCCAAAAAGTTACTTATGAACTAGGCGAAGGTCCAAAAGGCCCACAAGCTGAGAACGTAACAGCACTATAATTCCACCTCTTTTTCAAACATATACTTAAATTCACTTCCTTTTTTCTCTTCTGAGTGCACTTCAATCACAATGCCATATTTATCGCAAATACTTTTTACAATACTAAGTCCAATTCCAAACCCACCTTTATAGATATCACCTCTGTAGTGACGTTCAAAAATTTTAGAAATTTCTTTGATACCAACACCTTGATCTTTTACGCTCAAAAAAAGTCCGTCTTCTTTAACTCTTAATTGTACTTCAACGGTTGTTTGTGGAGGAGAGTATTTAATAGCATTGGTAATATTATTGTCGATAATGCGCTGTAATTCAATACGGTTGATGCGCACAAAGTGCTCAGGCTCTATGTCGGCGATAATGGTAATCTCCTTTGAGGAGCTCAGTGCTTCAAAATACGCAATTCGATCTTCCAAAAACGTTGAAAAATTCAGGATTTCTGTCGAATAGGTAATCGTTTTATTTTTGATGAGGTATTCAAGATCATCATACAGCGTTGAGAGCGTTGAAAGCGCTGCAAGGGTACGACTAAGACGTTTATCTTTATACTTTTTGACTAGCCCTTCGATGTTGAGTTGCATAATACCCAGGGGTGTTTTAAGTTCATGCATGACATCGGTGAAAAAGAGGTTCATACGTGTTGATGTCTCAATGTAGGGTTTGAGTAAAAGTTTAAGAAGAAGATACGAAAAGATGAGCATACCCAGTAATACCACACCAATAATCACTAAAACATCAAAAATCACTTGCGAATGGGATATCTCTTTTTGTACCACCAAAAACTTGGCATGTAAAGCATTGGGTGAGAGGGGGTATTTGTAAAAAAGAGACGTATCGTTTTTGACAAATTCATCGCTAAAGGTAGGAATAGGCTCATCAATCAGGGAAAAAACAATGTGATTGTTCGCATCTAAAAGAGCACTTTTAAAGATGATAGAGCGTGGAAATAAAAAGGTTTTTTGTAGCGGTAAAATCCCTTGAATCGCTGTTTCGACCTCTTTAGCGTAGGTGCGTAATTGCACCTCTTGGTTGACTTGGCTAAGGCGCAATGAGACGGAGAGATAATTCAGAATGGGAAATGAGACCAACAAAAGCGTTAAAAAGGTAAGAATAATGGCGAAAATAAACGCATTCTTCGTCTCACTTTTCAATTTTGTATCCTATGCCTTTGGCGGTGATGATGAAATCTTTATCGGTTTTATCCCGTAATTTTTTGATAAGCATTCGTATATCGTTATCTCCAACCTCTTTGCCTTCCCAGACGTATTCGTGAATCAGCTCCGTTGAGATAAAATTGCCTCTGTTTTTGACCAATACAAAGAGCAATTTTTGCTCATACTTACTCAAATTGACATGCATAGTTTCATACCAGAGACTTTGGTCATCGCTGTGGTAAGAGAAGCCGCAAGGAAGAGGAATGACATCCAATGTGGTATGTAAATGATAGCTCTTAAGTGTTTGTGAAACACGGTATTGTAGCTCTTTAAGCGAAAAAGGTTTGCGTAAGTAGTCGTTGCATCCAAGCTCATACCCTAAGGATAGGTTGTTGATGTCGGTGAGTGAGGTAATAAAAATAATCGGAAGGTCTAACTTGGCTTTACGAATCTCTTTGAGAATTTCGTAGCCATCCATATGAGGAACTCGAATATCCAAAAGAGCCAGATGATACTGTTTTTCAAAGAGTGCATCTAATGCGTTTAGTCCATCATCGAAGGCATCGACTTCGTAGCCCATCTCTTCAAGAGATTCTTTGATGCTCTCATTATAGGTATAGTCATCTTCAAGGAGTAAAATCTTCATCGAATGAGTACCTCTTGTGTTGCAGAGCTTTGAATGGCAGGTTCTAGCGTTTTCACATGTAAAGGGGCTGCGCGAGGAGCCAGTGAAGCTCGAAGGAGCAAAGACTCTTTTAAGAGAGATTCTCCAAACCAAATACCAATGTACCCTACCTGTTTTGCTTCAATGTCAAAGAGTGGCGTAAAGCCAAAAAGAGCGCCATTGGAGCGTGCGAAGCCTTGTTGCATCAAAGGTGTTGAGACAATCGAGATAAACGAATTAACACACCCCGTAGGGCAGCTATTACTTACGATAACATATCCATCAATTTGCGGAAGCTCTTTCATCCATTCACCAATGTCCAATAACGCTTTATCCATTAAAATGACAAAGTTAATCTTTTTGGCACTTAGTTTTTGCGCTACTTCATCGAAACTGATAATAATCTCTAAAGAGCCTATAAACTCATTTTTATCAAAAATTGGACAGAGTGCTTTGATATTAAGGCGTTTGCCTAGTTCAATGGCTACGAGAGGTGTTTTGGTCTGTTGAAGTAGCGCAATGCCTTTGCGAAACGTGGAGAGATCATCGCCATAGTCTTCAAAATCCCAACTGCGCACATACGCTTTGGCATCTTTCGTGTGCAACTGGACTTCAAGGTTTTCAATGTGGAGATACGCTTTGAGCTTTGGAATTTCATGCTGTAATGTTTCAAAAAGGTGTTTACGATCATTTTTAACATAGCCCATTTTAAGGGCTTCATTTTGCGAAAGAATGAGCGCAATGCTAAGAGCGAGTTGTTTTTCATGGGAAATCAGCTCTTGGGTAAGGCTTAGCACACTCTCCACACTGTTTTTAGCATCTTCGATATAAAGGTTGTGGTTGGCGCGATAAATTAAAAAGCCAAGGGTGAGCATCGCAATGAAAAAGAGTCCGATAAGAAGGGCAAACGCACGAAAATTTTTGATGAGAGCTCCTTTTACCTGTAAAGCATTGCCAAATTATACCTTAAATGCCAAGCAGAGAAATTGACGGTAAATTGACACAAGAGGAATATCATAGTGCTAGAAATTATTTTAAGGAGGCATTATGAAATTGGATTCAATGATGCGTTTTGCGCTGATTGTATCGTGTGCAAGCGGGCTTTTTGCACTTGATGTTGCAGAGCTTGGTAAACGTTCTGATAGGGGATTTAAACCTGTTGTTGTCAAAGATTGGAAAGCACCCGATGAGAGTACGCTTCCCAATAATCTCTTTGGTGATACTGTACGTTATGGTAAAGCGTTGGTGAGTGAGACCTATAAATATATCGGCCCTGAAGTTGCTGATAAAAAGATGCGTTATGCAGGTAATAATCTTGCCTGTGCTTCCTGTCACCAAGAAGCGGGTACTAAAAAATACTCAGCCCCCTTTATGGCAACCTTTGCTAACTTTCCACAATACCGCAACCGTGATGAAACCATCGGAAGTATCGAAGGACGTGTGAACGGTTGTATGGAACGCAGTATGAATGGTAAGCCTCTGCCTGAAGATGGCAAAGAGATGCGCGCGATCGTAACCTATATGTTTTGGCTAGGACAGGGTGTTCCATTGGGTGCAAAAGTGGAAGGTGCTGAGTTTCCTCAAGTCAATCGTAAGATGATTATGAGCCAAGCGGCTGATCCTATTAAAGGTGCTAAAGTCTATGCAGAACATTGTGCGTCATGCCATGGTGTGAATGGCGAAGGTGTGAAACGTGAAGGCAAAGCCAATGGCTATGAGTTCCCACCACTTTGGGGAAAAGACACGTACAACACAGGGGCTGGTATGTACAGAGTCATTCGCGCGGCAGATTGGATAGTTGCCAACATGCCTTTAGGTGCGGATAACCATAACCGTGTTTTAACCGACGAACAAGCCTATAATGTTGCAGCGTATATCAATAACTACGATAAACCACGCGATGTCAAAGCAAACCGTGAGAAAGATTTTCCTGATTTGAAAATGAAAGTACCTGATAGTGATGTTGGACCATACGATGATGGCAAAACCCGTCACCAACATAAATTTGGCCCTTATCAAGGGATTATTATTCCTGCAAAATAGTTGCATATATGAAGTGGCAAACCCCGATTTTGCCACTTTTTTACTGTAAAATTTGAAAAAAATAGAGGTTGACTAAGTGGCATTTAGCAAAACAAACCGTCCGTATACGCTCAAAGGTCTTTTCTGTGTAGCTTTCATTGCAGCTGTTGCGTATGGTATTTCTGAATTTTCATTTTTTAAACATCTTGCGATTTCACCTTTGGTGATTGGTATAGCCCTTGGAATGGTTTATGCCAACACCTACCGTGCGTCTTTTCCCAAAGAATGGGAGAGAGGTATTTTATTTTCCACCAAAAACTTACTGCGCTTAGGCATTGTGCTGTATGGGTTTCGTATCACGTTTATGCAGATTCAAAGTGTGGGGCTCTCTGGTTTTGTGGCAAGTGTATTGATTGTGATTTTAACCCTTTTGATAGGATATAGCATTGGGGTCAAGGTATTTAAATTAGACCCTGAAATTGCACTGCTTACCAGTGCAGGAAGTGCCATTTGTGGGGCAGCTGCGGTTTTGGCCACTGAGGGCGTTTTAAAAAATGAGTCCTACAAAAGTGCCGTAGCGGTAGGAACGGTTGTCCTCTTTGGTACACTTTCTATGTTTTTATATCCTATTGTGTATCAGTTAGGGTGGATTCCTTTAGGACTTGGGGATGAAGGGCTTTATGTGGGCGCAACGCTTCATGAAGTAGCACAAGTCGTAGGGGCAGGAAGTGCCATCAGTGAGGAAGTTGCCAATAATGCTGTGATTGTCAAAATGATTCGTGTGATGTTGCTTGTTCCGTTTTTGTTGATTTTGGGTTATAGTTTAACACGTTCTAAAAAGAGTACAGCACACGATAAGCAGATGGTTATTCCATGGTTTGCTATTTTTTTTATTATCGTTGCAGGCTTTAACTCATTTCATTTTTTACCTGAGGAAGTGATCTCTGGTATTAATATTGCCGATACCTTCATTTTAACCATGGCAATGAGTGCCCTTGGTATGGAGACTTCACTCTCAAAATTTAAGGGTGTGGGCGGTAAAGCAATGCTTTTAGCACTTATCTTATTTGTCTGGCTCATCGTAGGTGGTTTTTTCATTGTCAAAGGATGTAGCTTTTATCTCTAAACTCTTTATTTAAAAATCTCTTCTATAATAGATAAAAAATTTAAAGAGTTTACAATGAATAAAGAAAAACTAGTCACAGACACTCAAACCTTACACCGTTTTATTCAACTTCACTGTGATAAAAAGCATCAAGATGTTCCTAAAAAAAAAGGCATTTTGGAGGTGAGTTTTCAAGAAGAAGATTTATGCTCCCTTCCTTATCATGTGTGTGAGGAGTGTGAAACACTTTTTATCTACGCGTATGGCAGACTCAAAAATTGTCCGCATGAGCATAAGCCAAGCTGTCGTAAATGCCCTGATCCTTGTTACGAAAAGCCGATGTGGACGAAGATGGCTAAAGTCATGAGTTATAGTGGGATGCACCTAGGACTTACTAAAATACGTAAGCTCTTTTCCAAATAATGCTACCCTACCTTAGCCACAAAGCCTACATGCAAAGCAGGTATGGCGAAGCACTTTTTAGCATTCCCGCCAATCTTGAATTTGGCTGTCCCAACCGTACAAAAGAGGGCAGTGGTGGGTGCTCTTTTTGCCCAGAACACGGCGCTCGTGCTGCTCAAATCGCAGATGCCAAGAGTGTGGAAGAGCAGATCGAAAAAGCGCTTACTTTTGCTAAAAGGCGCTACAAAGCCTCTTCGTTTGCGCTCTACATTCAAGCTTATACTGGAACCTTTGCTTCATTAGTGAAACAAAAAGAGGCCTATGAAAAATTGCTATCACTCTATCCGTTTCGTGCATTGCATATTGGCACGCGTCCTGATTGCCTCACTTTGGGAACTCTGGAATACTTGCGCGAACTGGATCAAAAAATTGATGTGGTGGTTGAACTTGGGGTTCAAAGTCTGCATGATGTTAGTTTGGAGCAGATAAACCGAGGGCATGATGCGGCCTGTTCGCTTGAAGCAATCAGACGCTTACATGCGTATGGTTTAAAAGCCTATGCGCATCTCATTGTTGGTTTACCGCATGAAACCCCTGCTATGTGGAAAGAAAGTGTTCAAGGCTTAGTCGATGCAGGCATTGATGGTATCAAATTTCACAACCTTCACATCATTCAAAATACCGATTTGGCACGTGAGTATGCCAAAAATCCGTTTGCCCTTTTGAGCGAATACGAATATGCCGAAGCGCTCATGGAATTGTTGCGCACTATTCCTTCGTACATCCCTATTTTACGGCTTGCAACTGATACCCCTGATCACGAGTTGATTGCACCACAATGGCATATGGCAAAAGGTCAGTTTGGAGAGTATGTTGCCCAAAGTATGCGTTATCGCGGGATCACGCAAGGCGATTTGGTTGAGAACCCCTGTGAACAAAGCGATGAAATGCCACTCAAAATTGATTTAAAAGATGGCAGTGTGACTTTGTGGAATGAGTCGTATCGTGACTACTACCATCCCAAAGCAGGGGCTTACAAACAAGCTAACGAACTGTTTCTTGAAACATCAGACCTTAAAGCACGTCTTGAAAAAAGCGATGTGAATCTTTTAGAGATTGGTTTTGGAATGGGGTATAACACATTTAAAGCCTTAGCTTTAGCCCAAACATTAGCCAAGAACAGGTTACATGTAAAAGCGATTGATCATGATCGAATGCTTTTAAAACAGAGTATGCCAATTGTTCCAGAGCCTTTGCATGTAAAGATGTTAGAGGCTCTTTTTATGGGGAATCATTACCATGATACTTTTGCGAGGGTAGAATTTTTAAATGCTGAAGCGCGTTATGCGGTGACACTTTTGGAAGAGCCATTTGATGTGATTTTTTTAGATCCCTTTATTGAAAGTAATAACGCCTCACTCGTAACCGTAGAATTTTTTGGAAAGTTACGTAAACTCTTAAAAGAAGATGGCATATTGGTCGCTTCTACGTCTTTACAAGCGGTGCAAGATGGGCTGATATTAGCGGGGTTTGAAGTATACCTAGCCAATGATACAAAGAGCGATATAAAGGGCATCGTAGCAACACTTTCTTCGTCACCTTCTTTACCTATCAAAGAACCTTACCGCGATCCATATGGGATATACAGTGATAAACAAATCGAAACACTGCATCAAAAATCGTCTTACTAAATTTAAATTTAACACAATAATTTACATAAAATTTACATAGGAGGACTAAGATAGTCATACTTAAATCTTAGATAAAGGATAAAAGATGACTCAAATGCTTAGTCGAAGAGGATTTTTAAAACTCTCTTCTACCGCCGCCGCAGTTGCGAGTCTCTCCTCGATACCAGGAACTCTGGGGGCTATCGAAGAGAGCAAAAAGCAATACAAAGGCACTACGAAGTTTACACCGAGTATTTGTGAGATGTGTACGAGTTCCTGTACCATTGAAGCGCGTGTGGAAGATGGAAAAGGGATGTTTATTCGCGGTAATCCAGCGGATAAAAGTAGAGGCGGTAAAGTCTGTGCTCGTGGTAGTGCAGGATTTAATCAGTTATACGATCCACAACGTTTGGTTAAACCTATTATGCGTGTGGGTGAGCGTGGTGAAGGAAAGTGGAAAGAGGTCAGTTGGGACGAAGCATACACTTTCATTGCTACCAAGCTTGAAGAGATCAAACAAAAACATGGTGCACATACGGTTGCCTTTACAGCACGTAGTGGTTGGACAAAAACATGGTTCCACCATTTAGCACAAGCCTATGGTTCACACAATCTTTTTGGTCATGAGGCAACCTGTCCATTGGCATATGGTATGGCGGGTAAAGATGTGTTTGGAGCAGCGGCAAACCGTGATTTTTCCAAAGCAAAATACATTATCAATATGGGACATAACTTCTTTGAAGGTATCGTTATCTCTTATGCACGTCAAATGATGGACGCACTGAACAATGGTGCAAAATTGGTGACATTAGAGCCAAGACTTTCTACCATGGCTGCAAAATCAACCGAGTGGCACGCGATTAAACCAGGACATGATCTTCCATTTGTTTTAGCGTTTATTCACACACTGATTCATGAGAATCTTTACGACAAAAAATTTGTTGAAAAATACTGCGAAGGTTTTGAGGAACTCAAAGCAAGCGTTGCGGAGTATACTCCTGAAAAAATGGCAACGGAATGTGATATCCCTGCTGATACGATTAAGCGTTTAGCGCGTGAATTTGCTAAAGCCGCTCCAAAAGCAATCTTTGATTTTGGTCACAGAGTTACCTTTACGCCACAAGAGTTAGAGTTACGACGTGCTATGATGATCATCAATGCGCTTGTGGGTGCTGTTGAGAAAGATGGTGGGTATTATCTCTCCAAAGGAGCGGATTATTACAATCAATTTATTGGCGAGGGTGATCCAAAAGCCTTTAAACTCAAAAAACCAAAAACACCAGCGTATCCAAAAGTAGAAGTACCTAGAATTGATCGCATTGGTGAGAAAGACAGTGAATTTTTCCTTGCTGGAAAAGGTGAAGGTATTGTCACATTAATTCCTCATGCAACACTCAATGAACTACCTGGTGTTGGCTATAAGCTACACGGTTGGTTTGTTGCACGTAACAACCCTGTCATGACACAGTCTAATATGGAAAATGTCATCAAAGCGCTTAAAGCGATGGATTTAGTGGTTGTGTATGATATTCAAGTTTCCGATACCGCATGGTTTGCTGATGTCGTTCTCCCCGATACAACGTATCTTGAGAGAGATGAAGAGTTTACAGCCAGTGGTAGCAAAAACCCTAGTTATGGAGTCGGTCGTCAAAAAGTGGTAGAGCCTATTGGGGAGAGCCGACCGCCATGGAGAGTGGCTAAGGAACTGGGTGAAAAAATGGGCTTAGGTGCTTACTTCCCATACAAAGACATCGAAGATTACCGCTTACAACAAGTGGGAGACAACATCGACCTTCTTGCAAAACTTAAAGCAACAGGCAGTGCGAGCTTTGGTGTGCCTTTGATGCTTCAAGAGAAAAAGAGTGTGGCTGAATTTGTCAAAAAATTCCCAAGTGCAGCGTCAAAAGTGAACGAAGAGGGAACGATTGATTTTCCTCAAAAAATTCAACTCTTTAGTAAAAAGCTTCAAGAGGTCTCTCAAAAAGGAGGTCTTAGCTATGAATCTTTCAAATACAAAGAGACAGATGAGCTTTATCTCATCAATGGTAAATCAGCCGTCCGTAGTAATTCACACAATGGCAATAATCTCTGGTTAAATAACCTTTTAGATGATGCAGCAGTATGGATTCATCCAAAAACTGCTGAACGCCTTGGTATTAAAAATGGCGACAAAGTAGAAGTCTACAACAAGTTCAGCACCCAAAAAGGCAAAGCGCTTATCACCAAAGGTGTAAGAGAAGACACCCTCTTTGCTTACTTTGGTTTTGGTCATGTCAGTAAAGAGCTCAAACGTGCCTATGGAAAAGGCATTAACAGTAATGCGCTTTATTCGCCTTTGGTTTCGCCAAACTCAGGTATGAACCTGCATGTTGTTGGCGCTAAAGTTAGAAAAGCGTAAGGGGAGGAGAAAACAATGGCAAAAAAATATGGAATGATCCACGATAACAACCTTTGCATCGGCTGTCAAGCGTGCAACGTTGCGTGTAGATCGGAAAATAAAATACCAGAGTCAGTGTATCGTTTACAAGTATGGGTCAAACCAGAAGAGTATCCTAATGGCACTTTAGGCTATGAATATCACAGACAATCCTGTGTTCATTGTGAGAACACGCCGTGTGTAAGTGTTTGTCCTACAAAAGCTTCACATGTCAATGAAGATGGCATCGTTTTGGTGGATGTTGATTTGTGTGTGGGTTGTTTGTACTGTGTTGCAGCCTGCCCTTACCAAGCGCGTTACGTACATCCCATCACCAAAGCGCCTGATAAATGTACCTTCTGTCATGAATCACGCTTAAGTCGTGGTGAAGAGCCAGCGTGTGTGACCGTGTGCCCAACAGACGCACTTGTCTTTGGTGATCTGAACGATCCAAAAAGTAAAATCAATAAAGTACTTTCAGAGAAAGTCACTTACAGACAAAAAGAAAAATTGGGAACCAGCCCAAAAATGTTTATTGTACCGAACCATAAAGGAGGGATTAGATCATGAATCACATGGCAGGCTCATTAGAGCAATATAATACCGTTGTATGGCATTGGCCAATTGCTGTCTATCTTTTTTTAGCAGGACTCTCTGCGGGAGCTATTATTTCAGCAATTATCATCAAATGGATGAAAGGCAATGACGTCTCCCCGTGGGATGGCATTATTAAAGCAGGCGCTATTTTGGCACCTATTACGATCGGGGCAGGTCTATTTCTTTTGATTTTCGACCTTACCAGACCGCTTCATTTTTGGAAATTGTTGATTCATTATAACTTTGGTTCTGTTATGACATTGGGTGTTTTAGCACTGTTTGCTTATTTCCCTGTTGTTATTCTTTTCTTCCTTGGCGTCTTTAAAAAAGAGTTGATCGAAAATGGACCATTCAAGTTTTTAGCACCATTCGCAGATATGGCCCTCACTTATGCGAAAGCGATTGAGAGTGTGACCCTTATTTTAGCGGTGGGTGTGGGTGCGTATACAGGTTTCTTGCTTTCAGCGATGAACAGTTATCCACTTTTAAATACACCGATTTTACCAGCACTTTTCTTGGCTTCAGGTGTCTCAGCAGGCATCTCTGCAAACCTTGTTGTAGGGCTTCTTTTCTTTAAAAACTCAACAGGTGAGAGTAATGTAAGCTATATGCATGGTCTTGATGTGAAAGTCATCTTTGCAGAGCTCTTCTTCCTTTTCATCCTCTTTGTAGGCATGATGTACCAAGGAGGCTCATCCGCACATGTCGCAAGTGCAGCCCTAAGTTCTGGTGGACTTTCAACGCTGCTATGGGTTGGTGTTATTGGTCTTGGCTTGATGTTGCCAATAGGGCTTAATTTTGCACTGCCTCATGGCGTCAAACATTCCCATGGCTTTGTCATCTTTAACGCACTGATTGTTTTAATCGGTGTACTTGCGCTTCGTTACTACATTCTCTATGCAGGTCAAACCTTCGTTGGATAATGCCTTAAAAACTCCCTCTTTTGAGGGAGTTTCTTCTTTTTTGGTTACAATATGTAAAATACAAATATTGTGATAGAATAATCTTCTTGTAAAAATTAGTACTATTAGGTAAATATTAGATAAATTTACATGTAATATTTAAAAAATAAGGCAATACTGTGAAGTTGATTAACTATAGCTACGAAACGCTTGAAGCATTAGAACACTTTGTGAGAGCCTATTTTAAGCCTAATGATCACCTCTTTATTCAACTCTTTTGCGGTAATGTTGATAAACTAAAAATTACAGAAATCCTTCATTTTCTTAAAAAAACATTTCCAAAATGTGTCATTATTGGAGCCAGTACCGCGGGCGAAATCAAATCGGGGCGTATTAGAACAGGAAGCTTGCAAATCAGCTTTTGTCACCTTGAAAAAAGTGTTGCTAAAGCGTATTATTTTGCAGATGTCAATGTTGCAAGTGGGCAAAAAGCGGCTTCAACTATTTTAGACAACGATACAAAAGTATGTATTGCTTTGGCACATCCTTTTGCCAAAGATGACAGTGAAGATTTTATTGAAGGCTTTAACAGTATAAGAGCAGATATGCCTCTCTCAGGTGGAAATGCTGCCGATGATTTTTTGTTTCAAAGCGCGTTTATTATCTATGAAGATAAACTACTCGATCAAGGTGTTGTGATTGCAACACTCAGCGGGAAAACCCTCCATGTTAACAATGGTTATTCTTTGGGGTGGACACAAATTAGCAAAGCGTTGAGCATCACCAAAGTTGATAAGGGCACTATTTATGAAATAGATCATCAACCGATTCAAGAGGTGTATCAACACTATTTAGGGGAAGATGTTTTACACAATCTTCCAAGCAGTGCTATGGAGTTTCCTTTTGTGAAAACGTGTGATGGTATTGAGGTATGCCGTTCGCTTATTGGTGCCAATGAGGATGGTTCACTTGTCTTTTCAGGGCATTTAAATGAAGGAGAGAAGGTACGTTTTGCCATTGGCAATGTTGAAGAGATCATGGACAGAGCCGTTGCCATACAAGAAAGCATCAATGAAAAACCTGTTGAAGCTATTTTTGTCTATTCGTGTGCTGTACGTAAACGCTTTTTGCAAAAACAGCTCAATTATGAATTGGGACGGTTAGAGCAAATTGCCCCATCCGCAGGCTTTTTCACGTATGGAGAATTTTTCCATTCAGAACATAAAAACCAACTGCTTAATGTGACAACAACCGTCTTAGCATTGAGTGAGTCGGACTATATTATTTCCCATCCTTTGGGCGAAAAGCCTGAAGTCAACTGTTCCACACTTAAGTCATTAACCCATCTTGTCAATACCACGCAACATGAACTTGATGTCAATATAAACTTTCTCAATCAGTATAAAATGATCTTAGATCAAAGTGCTATCGTGTCAAAAATGGATATAAGTGGCACGATTACCTATGTCAATGATGCTTTTTGCAAGGTAACGGGCTTAAGTAGGGAAGAGATTGTAGGTACGAAGCATAGTAGATTTCGCCATCCAAATTCCGATGCTTCTCTGTACAGTGATCTTTGGAATACTTTGCAACGAAAAGAGATTTGGAATGGTGTTCTTCACTGTATCAATCCTCGGGGAGAAACGTATTATATTAAAACGACACTTTTGCCTTTTTTGGATGAAAAAGGTCATATTGTTGAGTATATCACCAGTAGTATTGACATTACAGATCTGATTATAAAAGAGCAGATCATTGAACAGCACTTTAAAGATGAACTGACAGGTTTTGGCAACCGTGAGGCACTCTTTCATAAGCTTCGTTTGGATCAGAGTGCAAAACTTTTAATACTGCTCAATCTTGTTGGATTTTCGGAGATCAATGACTATTTGGGATATGATGTAGGCGATGAGCTTTTAAAACAGATTGCCAATTTTTTAATGAACATGTTTGACGACCATCCTGATGTTGTGTTTCGCATCAATGGTGATGAATTTGCCGTTTTACTGGTGGAAGACGATCAAAAAATGTTTCGTAATTTTCGGGATAAAATCAAACGTATGATCCATAACCTTGAGAAAAAAGTCTTCACCATTAAGGGTTATGAAGTGGTCGTAAGACTAAACGTAGGCGTTGCTGAGGGAAAATCGGATGAGATTTACATGCAGTCCCATGTGGCACTTAAAGAGGCGAAAACCCATAACCAAGCGGTGATGTTTTATGAGATTAATGAATCGCTCAAAACCAAAACACGACAAAATCTTCAAGTGATTCAGAAGATCAGGGCGGCGATTGAAAATGATCGCATCGTTCCTTTTTTCCAAGGTATTTACGACAATAAACTGCATAAGATCACAAAATATGAAGTATTGATGAGGCTTCAAGAAGAAGATGGCAGTTATCTCAGCCCTTATCACTTTTTAGATCAAGCGAAAAAGACGAGGCTATATGAGAAGTTGACGAAGATTATGATTCACAAGTCTTTTGAGTATCTCAAAGATTTTGAAGTTGATTTTTCCATCAACCTTACCAAGGGCGATATTCTCTCCTCTTCCGTTAAGGAGTGTTTGTATGAGAATATTAAAAAATATCAGTGCGCGCATCGTGTTATCATCGAGATTGTCGAGTCTGAGGGCATTGAAAATTTTGGAGAGATTACCTCTTTTATTCATGAAATAAAACAGCTAGGGTGTCGCATTGCCATTGACGATTTTGGTACGGGGTACTCCAATTTTGCGTACCTTGTGAAGCTGGAAGTTGATTTTATTAAGATCGATGGCTCATTGATTAAAGATATCGACACCAATGAAACAAGCGCTATGACGGTTGAGACAATTATCTCATTTGCTCAAAAAATGGGGTATGGCATTGTTGCAGAATTTGTGGATCGTATGAGTGTTCAAGAAAAGCTCCAGAGTTTAAGTGTTGATTACTCTCAAGGCTATCTCTTTAGCAAGCCAAGCCCTATTATTTCGCTTTAAAGTCAAATTATCATAAAATAATAACAATAAACTTCTTGCAAAACTGCAAGAAGTCTTCTGCCTCGCAAGAGGCTAGCTTTAGCGTAGATTTTTGGGCTTTGCCTAAAAGTCGTGATAAAAAGAGTTCTGCAAGAACTCCAATAAAATAGGCAAGGGTAAAGTATGGCATATTTCCAAGCGCGAAGAGACTTTCTAAAGTTAGCAACAACAGGTGCTTCAGCAACTGTTGTGATACCTGGAAGCTTGGGCGCATTAGGGGATGTGGCACTGAGGGGTGAAGATAAATTTATCCGTTCCATTTGCGAAATGTGTAGCAGTCGTTGCCCTATGGAAGCGCGCGTGGTGAATGGTAAAACGGTGCTGATTCAAGGAAATGCCTTTGCTAAAGAGATGGGAACAAGTTTATGTGCCAAAGGTGTAGCAGGAGCTTCTCAGCTTTATGATTCACAAAGGCTTGTAAAACCACTTATTCGCACTGGAAAACGTGGCGAAAACAAATGGCGTGAAGCGAGTTGGGATGAAGCGCTTAGTTTAATTTCCACCAAACTCTCTGCACTCAAAGAACGTTATGGTGCTCGGAGTGTCATCTTCTCCGCAAAAACGGGTGAACAGTACGATCTTTTGCGCTCGTTTGCCTCTGCTTTTGGCTCGCCGAATTTTGAAAACAGTACCTACATACTGAACTTCGGACACAATCTTTTTGAGGGCTTAGATATACCGCTTACGAAAGCAATGGCACATTTCTCTGCCGATCCTTCCAAAAAATTGGTGGTGTTTGATCCTCGTTTTTCTGTTATGGCTTCCAAAGCCAATGAATGGCATCCAATCAAAGCGGGGTCTGACTTAGCGTTTGTGCTTGCTCTTTTGCATGTATGGATCAGAGATGGTAAATTTGATAAAAAATTTATAGAACAGTATACCCTTGGTTTTGATAAATTGGTAGAGTCGGTGAAAGAGACAACGCCTCAGTGGCAACAGTCTCTTACAGGTATTGATGCTAAAGTGGTGGAGCGTATTGCCGCAGAAATATATACGTCAGCGCCAAGATGTATTATTGACTGGGGGCATAAAGCAACGACCACGAAGGCAGAGTTCCAGCGAACACGTGCTATTTTGATGGCAAATATCTTGATGGGCAATGTGGAAAAAGAGGGTGGAATTTATTTTGCGAAGACGGCGGAGCGCATCAATGCACTTGCTGACGAAAGGGTCGCTCCTGAGCTAAATGATCCTTACCCAAGACCTCGTGTCAATGAGCCTCGCATTGATGGTGCAGGCGAAGAAGGCATGTATCGTTTTGTTTCTCGCTCGCATGGTGTCCTCCAAGCCATCCCCGATGCCATTCTCGCTCAAAAACCTTATGAAATTAAAGGATGGTTTTTAACCAGACACAACCCTTTGGTAACGGTTGCACATCCGCAAAAGATGAAAGAGGCGATGGAGCAGTTAGAGTTTATTGTGGTGAATGATGTTTACCTTAGCGATACGGCAATGATGGCAGATGTGGTTCTACCAGAAGCGACCTACTTGGAGCGTGATGAGGGCATTAGTAAAAGTGCGTTTAAAACACCAACGTATATGATGCGCAACCGCATTGTAGCGCCAATGCATCACACCAAAAGTCTTATAGAGGTTATGCGTGATTTAGCTGAACGTATGGGATTTGGAAGCCACTATGCGTGGAAAAGCATCGCTGAACTGCGTGCATTTCAAGCTAAAGGTGATGCTGAGCTTTTGCAAACACTGCTGATGCGAGGCGTTGCTTCGTTTGATGTTCCACCGCTTTTAGCACTACAACCCTCTTCGGTAGAGCGTTTTTGTGAGCGTTACCCCAAAAGTAGTGTGCTAAGAGATACACAAGGCGTTTTTAGCCATTTTTTGAGATCTCTTAAAACACCTTCTAAAAAAATCGAAATTTTTTCAGCTGAGGTCGAAAAAACGTTTAAAGGATATGGTGTGCCAAGGAGTGTTGATATGGATGTAACGCAAGGACATCCTTATGTGCTGACCAGTGGTAAAAGTGCGGTACATACGAATGGTCATACGCAAAATATACCTTATTTGAACATGCTACTCTCAACAAACCCTATCTGGATGCATCCAAGCACGGCAAAAGCACATGGGCTAAAAATGGGCGATACGTTTTACCTTCAAAATGCTATCTCAAAAGAGAAAGCGACGGTTTTTATCACGGAGGGGATTCGTCCTGATACATTGTTTGCCTATATGGGATTTGGACGCGACGCTCCACAACTCAAACGCACGCATGGTAAGGGGACAAACCCTTCAAAACTTCTCTCCTTAGAGAGTGCGACACTGTGTGGGGCGATGATCACCAATGTTGGTGTGACCATCGTGAAGGCATAAGGAATCATCATGCAAAAACAGTACAGACTGCTTTATGATGAAAACCTCTGCATTGGATGCCAAGCGTGTAGTATTGCCTGTCGTGTTGAAAACAGTGTGCCCGATGAGGTTTACCGCGTACAAGTTCATATGCAGACTATGGGAATTTTTCCAAACCTTGGTATGCATTATGAGAGGCTCTCTTGCGTGATGTGTGAAAATCCTCCGTGTGTCAGTGTTTGCCCTACCAACGCTTCGTTTCAGAGTAAAGATGGTTTGGTGCATATTGATGAGAAGTCTTGTATTTCGTGTAAGTACTGCATCTTGGCGTGTCCTTACCATGCGCGTTTTATCAATCCTCTTAAAAATGTGGTGGAGAAGTGCACGTTTTGCTATGAAACACGTGTTTCTAAAGAACTAAGTCCAGCGTGTGTCAGCATCTGTCCGACCGATGCACTCACGTTTGGTGATATGCGTCAAAGCAACTCTTTGGTATATCAAAAATCGCACAAAGAAGTTCTTCTTTTCCCCAAAGCACATCTTGGAACGAAGCCCAAAGTAGCGTTTATTCCCAATCGAAAAGGGGCTAAGTCATGAGTCCAATGTGGGGAAGTGTGGAACAATACAGTACGATCCATTGGTCGTGGGCGATTGCGATCTATCTTTTTTTAGCGGGACTGAGTTCTGGGTCTATCATCGTTGCTTTACTTGTGAAATGGAATAGGCATGAGCGTAGTAACTCGTCCATTTGGGATGCAATGATTAAGGCAGGGTCCGTTGTCGCTCCTACCGCAATCTTTTTGGGATTGCTTTTGTTGGTGGTTGACTTGGGTCGCCCCCTTTCGTTTTACTGGTTATTGATTCGCTATAACATCACTTCGGTCATGAGTTTGGGTGTACTCTTTTTGCTCATTTATACGCCCATTGTGGTGGTCTTTATGTTACTGGTCTTTGAGCGTAGTGTTATAAAACATCCTTTTTTAGCGCCTTTGGAAGGGTTGATTAATCTTGTAAAGAGTTTTCACTCGTATGCGAAAATCATTGAGTATTTTCTCTTTGCAGCAGCGCTGTGTGTGGGCTCTTATACGGGTTTTTTACTTTCGGTTTTGTATGCCATTCCTTTGTGGAACAGCCCACTTTTGCCTATTTTATTTTTAACATCAAGCCTTTCTTCGGGCGTTGCGGTAAACATTCTCATCGGATTGCTTTTTTTTAAAAGTACCATCAATACGGAGAGTATCAAATACCTTTTAGTGTTGGACACCAGAGTGATTTTAACGGAATTGCCTCTTTTAGGGCTTTTCTTTATCGGGTTGTTTTATGCAGGTGGTGATGCGCCTAGTGCTGCAAAGGCAGCGCTTACAGAGGGATTTTGGGCGGGTATTTTTTGGTTAGGGGTTATCGGTGTGGGACTAGGACTTCCTCTTTTGACGGTTATTGTAGCGCTTCGTAGCCATGTGTACCGCGTAGGTTACATCGTGATTAACTCGATGGTCGTTATTTTGGGCGTATTGATGCTTCGTTACTACATCATTTACGCGGGACAAATTTATCTTGGTTAAGGAAAAAGGCATGAAGATTTTACTCTTAGAAGATGACTACAATTACAACGAGAGCATTAAAGAATACTTGGAGCTCTTAGGGTATGAAGTCGATGCCTTTTTTGATGGGGAGAGTGCACTGGATGCGATTATGGAAAAGTGTTATTATCTTTTTTTACTCGATGTCAAAGTGCCAAAATTAAGTGGTCATGAACTCATAAAATACATCAAAGAAGCCAATATTACCACACCGATTATTATCATGACGTCGTTGGTAGATATTGATAACATCGAAATTGGATATCAGCTTGGGTGCAATGACTACCTCAAAAAGCCATTTGAGCTAAAAGAGTTGGAACTGCGGGTTAAAGAGCTGATTAAAAAACATTATCAAACGAGTACGGATGGAGAATTTCGTCTGAGTTGTGGTTTTGTGTTTAACTTTGAAACAGGCGAGCTTAAAAAAGAGGATAAGAGTGTTTCGCTTACCTCCAAAGAGCTTGATGTGGTGCGTTTTTTGATTCGCAGAAAAAATACGTTTTGTGACATTGAGATGATACGTGAAAATGTCTGGGAAGGCAAAGAGATCAGTTATGCGGATATTCGTATGTATATCAGGAAAATTAGACTCAAAGTGGGTGAAGAGGAGTTTATAAAATCTTCTCGTGGTTTAGGATACCGCATCGATGTTATCGCTTAACCCCTTTCGCTCGGTCTTGATCTATACGCTCATCGTGATGACACTCTTTTGTGTGCCCAGTTACTTTGCGATTCAAAGCACGATTATGGAAGAGAAGTACAAAGCAACCCAAGAAATTTTAGAGTGGGTGGATGCCCATGAGAAGAGTATTTTTGAAAAAGAGCACTTTGAGATACCCCGCAGTGTACGTTTTCATATCAACATCTACGATGCTACTCACCAGCCTCTTTATAGGGGGATTCAAGAATCTCTTATGGATCTTGATTTTAAAGTGCGCGTGATTTACCCTTTTTTGTACTATCAAAAAAAGATTCAACACGAGAATGAACTTTTATACCTTGTGGTGGAGTTGCAACTTAACTATGCCAAAATTATTTTTATTACCACGATGCTTTTTTTTATCGTGCTCTTTTTGATCTATTTGATGAGCAATGTGTTTATTCACTCTAGCATTTATCCTTATAAAAAGATGCAGCGGTATATGAATGACTTTTTTAATGACTCCATGCATGAACTCAAAACGCCTCTGGGTGTTATCAACATTAACGTAGAATTACTCTCCAGTTATGTTGATTCCTCGAAGCATTTACAGCGCATAAAAGCTGCCACAAAACAGATGCAGATGACCTATGAGGATGTAGAATACTACATCAAACACAAAAAAGTGACCTATAACAAAGAGAGGATGAATCTCTCAGAGTATTTGAACCAGCGCATCGCTTTTTTCGAAGATATAGCCGTTTCTAAATCAATGGTATTAGAACACACGGTAGCACCTGATATGATGATTTATATCAGTAAAGTAGAACTACAACGCATCATCGACAATACACTTTCAAACGCTATAAAATACTCCTTTTTTCAAGGTAAAATCGAGATAAAGCTTTTGCCTAAAGATGAAGAGCATTGTGTGCTCAGTTTCCAAGATTATGGACAAGGCATTAAAGATCTTTACAAGGTTTTTCAACGTTTTGAGCGTGAAGATTCGGTACAAGGTGGTTTTGGTTTGGGATTGAATATCGTGCAAAATATTTGCAATAAAAATGACATTGACATCAACATTGAATCGTATGAAAACAAGGGTTCATGCTTTACGTATATCTTTAAACTTGATAAAAAGAAGCTCTTAGACAGTGTCGATGATGAAGTGATAAAGGGTGAAAAATGAAAGAAAAAAGGTTTTTTCTCAGTGCGGCAATGATGCTCTTTTTTGGGCTTATCATGCTCTTCTTGTACAATAAATCCATTTCGTATGAAGAGGAAGAGACCCTTAAAAAACAGATGGATGCTCTGCTGTTAACCTTGCACAATAAAATTGAAGAGACGACCAAAGTCTCGTTGGCAAGTTCAGTCATCTTGGCAAAAAGCCCGCATGTGGTTGCGTGTTTGAGTCAGCAAGAAAGAGAACACTGCTTGCAATATCTGCTTGAAATCAGAAACAGTATGGCTCAGGCAAATATTTTTGAAAATGCCCGCTTACACCTGCATACCAAGGATTTTAAAAGTTTTATGCGCTTATGGGATTACAGCAATCAAACCAATGACGATCTAAGTACCTTCCGTCATGCGCTCGAAAAAATCAAACAAAACAGACAGCCGACACAGGGTATTGAGATTGGAAGGCACGGCATGTTCATGCGTGCTATTGCACCTGTCTTTGCAAAAGGCGATTACATAGGAACAATCGAAACGGTTGTTGATTTTAAAGATCTGAATGATTACTTTAAAAAAGATGGTATTGAGCTTTACGTATTGATGAAAAATGAGTATCGACCTATTGCCAATGCGGCTATTTACAATGAAAATTTGATGCTTGATAACTACACGATTGTTAACCAAGAGGTCAATGGGTTAAATTTCATTAAAGAGATCAATCTTCAAGGTACAGGGTATCTCAAACGTGGTGATTACTACGTACTCTACACCCCTATTGTGGACATCAATGGGGAGCATGTTGGCTTTTTTGTGCTCACATGGAGCGAGAGCCTTTCCCTAGCGTCGTTTAAAGGGTAAGGTTCTTTCTTGCGTCATTGCGAATGCGATCCATGCCCATGTAAAACTCTTTCATCATCACTAAAAAGAGGTAGTCGCCAAATTCTGTCGTGGTGATACTCTCTTTATGCTCTTTGATCGCTTTAGAAAATTTAAGTAACATGAGCTCTTTACTAAGGGCGTCATTGATGTTTTCACCAAACATGGTGGCAAATTTTTTCTTAGAGAGTTTTCCGTTGAAAAGATCGACCATCATACGATAATACATCTGCGAGTTGGCAGGAAATGTACGCTCTTTTGTGACCGCAGAGCGTTTTTCTTGAATGAGCGATGCGTATTGATCGAGTGCAAATTCATTAAGATAGAGGGTGTCTTTAAGAAAACTAAAAGAGCCTGAACCCACACCGACATACTCTTCATTGTCGATGATATACTCATCAATAATCAGATCGTTCTCTTTTGAAAAAGACCATCCATGGCGTGAGGGATAACTCTCTTTGAGAGACTCTTTAATCACGCGAAAAAAGTTGAACTCATTCTCAAGACTGAATGCCCCCAATGTTTTTTTAACGCTGTTTTTCACCAAAGAAGAGGTCATAAGTGGATAAACACTGGTTTGCTCTGGGCGGAGTTTTTTAAGGGTATCAAGATCACGTTTTAACCCCTCTTCTGTTTGGCTAGGAAAATTGAAGATGAGATCCACGCTGGTGATGGGCAAGATCCCCAGCATAGAACTAATCTTCTCATACACCTCGTCGCCTGAGCCAAACTTTTCATAACGACCCAATTTTTTCAAAAGGGCATCATCAAAGGTTTGCACACCTACAGAGAGTCGATCAACCAATCCTTTGAGTCTTGTGACCGTCTCTTTTTGAATATGGTTAGGATCGGTTTCACACGAGACATGCTCGATGGAGAAAAGTTTTTTGACAAACTCAATGGTTTCTATCAGCTCCTCTTCATCGATCAAAGGTGTACCGCCACCAATCACCAAATAGTTAAAATCATACCCCAACTCTTTGACATGTAAGATTTCATCACGTAAATGGAGGTAGTACTTTGTAGCAGCCTCTTTGGTGTAAGTAAATTTGTTAAAGGAACAGTATGGGCAAAACATCGTACAAAAGGGCACATGAATATACAAGAGATACTTTTTTGCTTCAGGGGGAGGAGGTAACCCCAAAGAGGGTTTCTCTACATGTAAATAGTGCTTTGTGTATTGGCTCATAAAATAGCTTGTCGCACTGGTAATAATTTTCGATTGCGTGGATTGCATACTAATCCTTATTTACTTTGTCTTTAACAGATGAACCACATTATAATGATTTCTCGTGACATTGACTATGATATTTAAGAATGCATTTTGCACTTTCGTGCACAAAATCAGTGGCTTTATAGCTCACTACTTTTTGATGATGCTTTCTCATTACATCACTCCTTTAACAAACTTTCAAAGGCATTATAAGCTTATGAGCGTAATTTTTATGTAAACAAACGGTTACACAAATCAAGAATGCTCGAAAACCAAGCAGGAATAGTACCGACAAAAAAGGAGAAAATGAGGGGGGAGTATTTTTCACGATACATTCACTTTTTTAACTATAATACGCTTTGAGTATCAAGAACCCATTAAAAAAAGGAGAAATAGTGCACATTAAAAAATTTTTACTCACAACAGCGAGCCTTATGGTGCTGAGTGGATCCGCACTTGTCGCGGCTGACTTTGATTGGATGGTCAATCTCAATCTTCGATCAGACTCAGATCCTTATGCCTATAA
This sequence comes from Pseudomonadota bacterium, assembly GCA_017860615.1. Classification (GTDB taxonomy): domain Bacteria; phylum Campylobacterota; class Campylobacteria; order Campylobacterales; family Sulfurospirillaceae; genus Sulfurospirillum. The sequence continues at coordinate 40,039 of JAGDMU010000020.1, forward strand.
ATCAGGGCTCTCTTCACGTTTTAGGACGCCAGAGTCCCAACTGAGTATTATTCTTAAAAGCGTAGGAGCACCCGCAGATGCTTACATGATTTTACGCTTATCTGAACTTTCAGGAAGACCACCAGAGTATGTACTTAAGCAATATCAGGCTAAAAAGCATAAAGGTTGGGGTGTGTTAGCACAAGATATTGGCATAAAACCAGGTTCAAGTGAGTTTAAAGCCCTTAAAAGTGGGCACGATATGCGTGATTTTGACGATAGGCGCGACGATAGACGCGATGACCGTAATCGTGACCATGGCAATAGTAACAAAGAACACGGTAAAGGTAAACACTAAGCTTAATGCTCTCTTTTGGCTTGTCTTAAACGGCAAGCCTTATTTTCGTGACTCTTCTAAAATCTTACACAAATCGGCTATAATTACACAAAAACACTAAAGGACATTTTGATGCAAACCTATGCATGTGGACATATTAATCCTGATTCTGATTCTGTCGTATCAGCAATCTCTCTTTCGTATCTCAAAACACAATTAGGAGAGCCGTGTATTCCTGCACGTCAAGGTGAGTTAAGCCCTGAAACAGAGTTTATTTTAAAAACATTTGGACTTGAAAAACCCCTTCTTAAAAATGATTTTTCGGGTGAGAATCTTTACATTACCGACTATTCTGATCTTGCACAAGCACCTCACAATCTTAAAGAAACAAACATCTTAGGCATTGTGGATCATCATAAACTTGGTGACATTACGACAACCACACCACTTGAGTGCTGGATTCGCCCTGTGGGTTGTACGAATACGATTGTTAAAGAGATGTTTGATCACTATAAAATCGAAATTCCGAAAAACATTGCGGGTGCGATGATGATGGCAATTTTAAGTGACACGGTACTTTTTAAATCACCAACATGTACTAAAGTCGATACCAAAGCGGTTAAAGAACTCGCCATTATTGCGGGTGTCGAAGACTTTAAAGCACTGGGTATGGAGATGTTTTTGGTCAAATCTGCTGTAAAAGGTGCAACTCCACGTGCGCTTTTACTTCGTGATTACAAAGACTTTGAAATGGGTGGAAACAAAATCGGTATTGGTCAACTTGAAGTGGTTGATCTTAAAGTCTTTGATGGCATGAAAGAGGCTCTATTTGCCGATATGAAAGCGTACAAAGAAGAGGGTGGACGCCATACCGTGATGCTTCTTCTCACAGACATCATGATCGAAGGCTCACAATTCTTAGTAGTGAGTGATGATGAAAGCATTATTGAAAAAGCATTCAATACAAAACTCGTTAACCATGAAATGTGGGTTGATGGCGTGCTTAGTCGTAAAAAACAGGTTATTCCTGTGATGGAAAAGCAGTTTTAAAAGCTGTCGTGTGAAAAAGTGCACCATCAAGCGACGTTATCTTATTCAAAATCCTAAAGAAGTGGTGAAGTCTATCCTCACCACTTTCCCTCTTTATAAAAAAAATCTTCAACAACTTTTTGTCGAAAATCATCTTGATGCCTCTGAGCGACTTGCTATTTTGGGAGCTCGTTTTAATACGTTTAAAGAACTTGATGCATTTGAAGAAGATTTGAAGCCTTTTTTGTGTGCGGATGTGAGCGCCGATAAACGGTATAAAAACCGTTATCTCTCTTTATTTGGCTTACCTCAAAATTATGATTTTTCACTGTTTGATGTCTATAAGAGATGTGACAAAATAGGCGTTAAACCATTTGATTTTGCCTTTAGCGCTGGCATGAGTACGCAAAAAGTGCTTAAGGTGCTTTTGTATCGTGAAATGCAGTTTTTAGAGCATGACGTGGAATTGCTTTTGGATGATCATGCCAAAGCACCTAAAAATCTTTGTAAGAGAGCCGAAAACATCTGCTATCTTCTCAATGTTGCGACAGCTATTTTTGACGAAGTGTTAAAAGAGAAACTTGTAAAAGCGTTTACTCCTTTACGAAGCAACGATAGAGCACTACTTCTTAGATTTGTGCAACATCCAGCATATACAACACTGCTATTAGACATGCGTTTTTTTCTGCGTGAACAGAGTGGATTTTATCTTCTGAAAAAGAGTGAAATGCCATTGCTTTTTTTTGCCAAAAGGTATCTTAAAAAAGAGGAATTTCGTATAGCCAAAAGGCTTAAAAAGGCGCTTTATTAACACTTCGTTTGTATTGAACTGATACTATTTCAATAATAATTTGGGATAATGCGGTACAATATCGCACCTATTTTTTAAATAAGGATGAACAATGAAAAAAACATTACATGTAGGACTTGCGCTGAGTGCAGCACTTGTTTTAATGACAGGATGTGCGACCAGTGAGCTTCAAACGAGTGCTCGTATGACACAGAGTGTTTTTATTAACCCTGTGGCAAAAGAAAAACGAACGATTTTTATCTCTACTAAAAATACCAGTGGAGCACCTATCAACTTAGAAAACCGTATCGTGCAAGCACTTTATGCTAAAGGTTATACGATCGTCGATGATCCTGAAAAAGCAACGTATGTGCTTATGACAAACATCTTATTCTGCAATAAAAAGAGCGAAAATAACGTTGCCTCAGGTGCTTTAATGGGTGGCGCAGCTGGTGCTATTGCAAACTCTGGTAGTAATGGCAGAAGCATGGCACTTGCAGGACTTGGTGGAGCGGTTGTCGGTGGGCTCATTGGAAAAGCAACCGAAGATACCATTTATCAAATGCAAGTCGATATCGTGATTCGTGAAAAAGCCAAAGGCAAAGTCATGGCAAGTACAGGGAATGTTGGCGGACAAGCGGGCATTAGAGATGGACAAAAATCAGGTACGATGAATAGCTTTGGTGGACCAATCCGTGATGCAGATGCCAGTGGTAAAATGTACAGCAATACCTACTCTTCAAGCTCACAATCCTATGAGAGTGATTTTATAGAACATCGCACTATGATGTTTGCAGAAGCAACGAAAATGGATTTAAGCCTTTATGATGCAACCCCTATTTTAGAAGATAAAATTGCACAGCAAGTAGCTGGACTGTTTTAACTTTAACATTATTACGTAGCCCCAAAAGCAAAGCTCTTGGGGCTACGTTACACTAGGTACTGAAGCTTGCCTCTTGTGAGGCAGAATCGTTTGATGCTACAATACTATCGATATTCAAACTCGCCAAGATTTGGCAAAATATTTTACATGTAGGAATTGTTTTGGAGAATAACGACAACAAGCAACAAAAAATTGTGCAGATGTTCAATGAGATTGCAGGCACATACGACACAGCGAATCGTGTTTTAAGTATGGGCATTGATATTCAATGGCGTAAAACAGCATGTGATGAGACCTTTGCTCGCTACACTAAACCGATTAATCTTATCGTTGACGTGGCATGTGGTACGGGTGATATGATGGGCTATTGGGCAAAGCAAGCCAAAAAAGCAGGACGCGATATCGGTAAGATTTTAGGCGTTGACCCTTCCACTGGTATGACGGATGTTGGCAAGCAAAAATTTCCTGAGTTTGAATTTGTTATCTCTGAGGCAACTGAAATTCCACTTCCAAGCGAAAGTGCCGACATTTTAAGCATTAGCTACGGCATTCGCAATGTGGTACGTCGAGAGGAAGCGTTTAGCGAATTTGCGCGGGTTGTTAAACAAGGCGGTTATGTTGTTATCTTAGAATTCACCAAAGACGAGAAAAAAGGCTTTTTCTTCGCACTTAAAGATTTTTACCTTAACAAAGTTTTACCCATTTTGGGAGGCATTATCTCTAAAAATAAAGAAGCATATGAATATCTTCCAAATTCCATCGAAGGTTTTTTAACGCCATCCATGCTTCAAAAAGAGCTCGATACTGCTGGCTTTGAAACCGAATTTGTCAAAAGCTTTTCGATGGATATCTCGACCTTGGTCATTGCTAAAAAACGCTAATGAGCCAAACCCTTAGTGTCTCAAGTTTAAACAATCAAATCAAGTCTCTGCTTGAGACCACTTTTTTACATGTAAGCGTTGAGGGTGAAGTTTCCAGACCAACGTATCATAGCTCTGGACATCTTTATTTTACGCTCAAAGATGCTGACTCTTCTATCTCTTGTGTGATGTTTAAGGGCAATACTAAAGCGCTTAAATTTCAAGTGGAAGAGGGAATGGCCGTTGTGGTTCATGGCGCTATCTCTGTTTTTTCACCACGTGGAACGTACCAAATCAACTGTACGATGATGGAGCCTGCAGGAAGTGGCGCTTTGGCAAAAGCCTATGAGCAGCTCAAAGTTAAACTGGGGGCTAAAGGCTATTTTGAAGCCGAGCGCAAAAAAGCACTTCCTCGTTTTGTACGTCACATAGCCCTTGTCACCTCGGGAACAGGTGCAGCTTTGCAAGATATGCTTAGAGTGGCGACAAAACGTTGGCCATTGGTGAAAATCACATTATTGGATACTCTTGTGCAAGGCGAAGGAGCAAAATTTTCCATTGCGAGCAATATCGCTAAGGCAGATACACTGGGTGCGGATGTCATCATTGTGGGGCGAGGTGGCGGAAGTGTTGAGGATTTGTGGGCATTTAATGAAGAAGTCGTAGCCGATGCAATCTTTACATCAAAAACGCCTGTGGTCTCAGCCGTAGGGCATGAGATAGACTACGTCATCAGCGATTTTGTCGCTGACATGAGAGCTCCAACACCTTCGGCAGCGATGGAGATGATCTTGCCTGATAGTGTAGAAATGCTTCAACGCATCGATGGGATGATGGAACGCTACACCCTTGTTTTTGGACGAATACTTCGTTCAAAAGAGGAGTCATTGGAACATTTAAAACGTCTTTTTGCCAAGCGCTCGATTGATGAAAAGCTCTCGTTGTGGAAAAATGAAATTGGTATACTTCAAAGTCAATACAATGATAAAATTGCTCTTTTATACCGTGAGAAATCACGTCAAGTAACGCTACTTCAAGAGCAAATTGGTTTTCAAACCAGACAAAATCTTGCTAAAAAAGAGCAACTGCTCTCTTCTTATACCATAGCGCTCAACTCGAAAGAACCAACCCGCGAACAAAAAGAGTGTTATGCTCAAATTGTCAAAGAGGGTAAAAAAATTGCACTCGAAAAGATAAGCGAGGGTGAAATATTTGAGCTTCAAACTCCTCATACGATTTTAAAAGCAAAAGCATTGGAGAAAAAAGCGCTTTAGAGATTATGCGCCTCTTTAAAGGCTTCCGCTTCTTTGATCGCCTCAACAATTTTTGCTGAGAGTATGGGTAATTCTTTATATTTTACCCAGAGTGTATCTTCGACAATATCGTGAATTTCACCTGCAATTTCTACTGCTAAACGTTTAAGTCGTGCTAACTCTTTTTTGAGCTCTTTTTCATCCATAACTTCACTCCTCGTGTGACTTTTTTATGACAGTTGCAAGGAGTATTCCATCCAATAATACTTGTGATAATTTATAGTGTATTAAATGTAACAGTTTTAAAGCTTTTGTCCGATATAGTGCCTAATGTCTTTATTATGAGGATTATTTGGAGTAGCGTAAATGTCACAGATCTTTTATCGTATTTTTGTTTCAAACAGAATATCACCCAATTCCTATGCGAGTAGGCAATATTCACTGGTAATGATTTTTGCAGCTTTAGGCGCTGCAACGTTTGGATTTTTCTTTTTTTACAACGCCTTTTTTTTGCACTATTATACGATTGCATTGATAGATACCATTGGCTTTACGGTTTCCATTGCCTCAATGCTTTTTCTCAGGCGTACTCACCGTATTAAACTTAGTACATTTATCGTAACCAGTTACTTTTTTATCTTTTTTGTTGCCTTTACTTATTTCAATAAAAATGAGAGTTTTGGGCTCATTTGGAATATCTTTTTTTGTATTATCGCGATTAATCTTAATGGTCATAAAAAAGGGCTACTTTATACCTTGGCGCTGTATGGATGCATCTTTTGGATGGCACATGAAGGTATTGGTGTATGGCAACAAGGTCTTTGGGATAAAGTAGGATTTTTTCGTTATGTTTTTTCACTCTTACTGCTTGCATTTGTTGTTTATATTATGGAGTTAGCCCTTTATCGCTCTTACACGAAACTGCAAAAATTGGCGGAAGAAGATGAGTTGACACAAACGTACAATCGTCGTAAGTTAAAAGAGATGCTTCAAACGGAGATAGAGCGTTCGCGCCGTCACGAAACATCCCTTTGTGTGACGCTTTTTGATATTGATAATTTTAAGAACATCAACGATACATATGGGCACAATGTGGGTGATGAAGTGCTTAGGCATCTTGCACGTATTGTGAAAAGTGCCATTCGCGTCAATGATACATTTGGACGTTGGGGTGGTGAAGAGTTTTTACTGATACTCCCCCATGTCAGCGAAGAAGAGGCAAGAATAGTCTGTGAAAAAATACGTTTTTTAATCACTCAAACAGAATTTGAAAAAGTAGGTTCACTTACATGTAGTTTTGGAGTGTGTACCTACACACCAGAGAGTAATTTTGATACGCTTATTAGCCATTGTGATCATGCCATGTATCAAGCGAAAAATCTAGGCAAAAATTGTGTTAGTGTTTTCGTACCAAAGTAAATAAAGTATGAGTATTCATAAATGTTACTAAATAATTCAGATTTCAATTCTTATCTGCACAGAGGAAGCCAGTTAAGAGTCTTTTCAATGAAGACGATTTATTCTAATATAGATGTCTCACATAAGGAGATAAAACAATGAAGTTTTTTCTTTTTTATCTCTTCGTTTTTTTCCTCACTTCTCCATCTCTTTTTGCCGAGATAACTTCTACACCTCAAAAAATCAATCTCAATCTTACCGATAGCGAAAAAGCATGGATTCTAGAGCATCCTACCATTCGTGTGGGGATGGATTCTGAGTATGCCCCTTATGAGTGGTTAAATAAAGATGGAATTTATGTGGGCATGGCAGTGGATTATCTGCATCTTTTGGAAAAAAAATTGGGCGTTCGCTTTGAAATAATGAAAGGAAAATCTTGGGGTGAAATTGTTGAAATGGCAAAACGTGGTGAAATTGACGTTTTAACCAGTATCGTTCAAACCCCAGAGCGACTCAAGTACTTTTTGTTTTCTGAACCTTATCGTGATACGCAGACGATGATTGTTGACAATGGAGAGGGTGAATTTATTGGTCATCTGGAGCATTTAGTAGGGAAGCACGTTGCGGTTGAAAAAGGTTATTTTACGCAAGAATTGCTTGAAAAAAAGTATCCAAAGATTCAACTGGTGTTGGCTAACAACATTGCAGAAGCTTTAACGTTTGTACGTGATGGAAAAGCAGATGCTTATGTAGGTGATATGAGTGCCATTAACTATGCGGTTAAAACCCATAGTCTTGAGAAGCTTCGTTTTGCAGGACAAACAGAATTTTCAAGCCAGCATCGTTTTGCTTTTCCTAAATCCAACACTGAACTTGCTTCCATCATGACAAAAGCCATGGCGTCGATTTCGCCTGAAGAATCCGATATTATTTTTAGTCGCTGGCTTGGTATGCGAATAGAACAAGGTGTTCGTATTGAGACAATTTTAAAATACAGTATAGGGATGGGGTTATTCTTTTTGCTTTTTGCCTACTGGTATTATAGATTGCATCGTGAAATACACCATCGTAAAGCAGCAGAAGCAAGAGAGCATTACCGCAATAACATTCTTGAAATGATTGCAAAAATGGCACCACTACCTATGGTTCTTGAAGCAATCATACGGGGAGTAGAAGAGCTAAATCCACGTATGCTTTGCAGCATTCTTTTACTCGATAAAGAAGGGCAAGTTTTTTCACACGTGATTGCACCAAGTTTGCCTGATTTTTACAATGAAGCCATCATGGGTGTTCATATAGGGCGAAGTGTTGGCTCTTGTGGAACGGCTGCGTATCTGAAAGAGTGTATTATTGTTGAAGATATAGCAACGCATCCTTATTGGGCAGCGTATAAAGAGGTAGCGCTTCGTGCAGGATTGCAATCGTGTTGGTCAGAACCCATTTTTGCTTCGGATGGGGCTGTTTTAGGAACATTTGCTATTTATCATGCAAAGCCCCAGATGCCTACAAAAGAAGATAAATTGCTTATAGAACACTCCGCGAATCTTGCAAGTATTGCCATTGAAAAAAATTTGGCAGCCACAAAGCTGAAAGAGAGCGAAGAGCTTTACAGGCGTCTCACCGAAGAAGTGACTGACGTTATTTGGAAAACGGATCATAATTTAATAATCACATATATTAGTCCATCGGATGAGAAATTCAGAGGGTATAAAGCCGATGAGGTCATTGGTCATCATGTGTTTGAAATGTTTACACCTGAGGGTGTTAATACGATTATTGAAAAAATAAAGCAGAGGAAAGAAGCAGAACAAAAAGGCATTCGTACAGACTTTGTAACATATGAAATACAACATGTATGTAAAGATGGAAGAATACTCTGGGGCGAAATTCTCTCCAAGCCAGAACGCAATGATAAGGGCGAAATTATTGGCTATCATGGCATTACAAGAGAAATTACTGAACGAAAAGCGATGCAAGATAAGGTACAGGAATTAGCATTTTACGATGCGTTGACAAAATTGCCAAATCGTCTTTTGTTAAAAGAGCGCTTGAACTATGCCTTGGCTGAAATGAAACGCAATCACCACTATGGTGCATTGCTCTTTCTTGATTTAGATAATTTTAAATCACTCAACGATACGCACGGGCATAGCATTGGTGATTTATTGCTGTGTCAAGTGGCAGATAGACTCAAGCAGTGCGTACGTGAGATAGATACCATAGCCCGTTTTGGAGGTGATGAGTTTGTTGTCATCCTCAATGCGCTTTATGAAGACAAAAACAAATCGGCACAACAAGCACACAAAATAGCCGAAAAAATTCGTCAGAGTTTGTCAGCTCTTTATATGCTTAATATTTCGCACGAAGGAAAAGAACAATTGGTTGAACACTGTTGTACCGCGAGTATTGGTGTATTGGTTTTTGATAGCAAAGAAGGAAGTCTTGATGATCTTTTAAAACGGGCAGATTCTGCAATGTATAAAGCCAAAGAAGCGGGAAAAAATGTGATTTATTTTTATGAGCTGCAACTTTAGAGAGGGCACAATGGCCCTTTCAATACTGCGATACAAGATCTGTAAAATATCTTTTTTTTGCTTCATTTAAAAAGGAAGCTTTGAAACTGTTTGCAGCTAAAGTTTTGAGCTCTTCCCTACTGAGATCCAAATTTTCACAAATTGCTTCATAATTTTCATTGATATACCCACCAAAATAGGCAGGATCATCAGAATTAACCGTCACTAAAACACCTTGACGTAGTAGTTTTAAGATATTGTGTTCTTTCATATGCTTAACGGCTTTTAGTTTGACGTTGGAGAGAGGGCAAACGGTCAGAGGTATCTGTTTTTCGATGAGCAATTTTACCAATGTTTCGTCTTCGTCACAGCGAATACCATGGTCAATTCGCTCTACCTGTAAAAGATTGATGGCTTCCCAGATATACGAGCTATCACCTTCTTCACCTGCGTGAGCTACGATTTTATAGCCAACCTTTTTGCACTCAACAAACAGCCGCTCAAACTTGGAAGGCGGATGCCCTACTTCGCTAGAGTCTAACCCCACACCGATGATTTTATCTTTAAAAGGGAGTGATGCTTTGAGCGTTTCAAAGGCATCTTCTTCACTAAGATGTCGCAAAAAACACATGATAAGAAAAGAGCCAATACCCAACTCTTTTTCGCCCTTTTGAAGGGCTTTTGTAATGCCTTCGAGCACCGTTTGAAAAGCGATACCTCGTGACGTATGTGTTTGAGGGTCAAAAAAAATCTCAACATGGCAGACATTTTGAGCATGGCATCGAAGCAGATATGCCCATGTTAAATCAAAAAAATCAGACTCCGTGATAAGTACATTGGCTCCAGCATAGTAGATGTTTAAGAATGATTGTAATGAGGTGAAATTATAGGCTTGTTTGACCTCTTCAACATTTTTGTAAGGAAGGTTGATGTTGTTTTTTTGCGCTAAGGCAAACATCAATTCAGGCTCTAAGGAGCCTTCAATGTGCAGGTGAAGTTCTGCTTTGGGAAGTTTTTGTATGAGTTCTTTCATAGATTCTCTTTTTATCACATTATAGCAAACTTCAAGTATATCCCTAAAGCGTGTGACATTTTTTAAGAAGAGTGGCGTTATACTTTCAGCGAAACTTATTTCTCAGGGCAGGGTGTAACTCCCTACTGGCGGTAATCTTGTAACAAAGAGAGTCCGCGAGCGCTTTTAGTGGTAACATTAAAAGGTCAAGCAGATTTGGTGTGATTCCAAAACCAACGGTTAAAGTCCGGATGAGAGAGAATGTAGTCCATTATTGCCATTGTTTATGACAAAGTCTGGTGCCTATATTTAAATATGCCCTGATTCTGGTAAGTTTACTCATTCCTAGGAGTAACCCATGAATCAAATTTGTAAGGGAACTTCCCTTCACCACAATGTTAAGCAAGCTATTGCTTCGCTTCAAAACCAAAACGGTGTTATTGTTTTGGATAGACATGACCGCGAGAACGAAGCGGACATCATTTTTTCCGCAGAGACCCTCACCACAGAGCAAACCGCACTTCTTATTCGTGAATGCAGTGGCATCGTCTGTTTATGTTTACCGCCTGAAAAGGTCGATGAACTTGAACTTCCCATGATGGTTACCCAAAACCAATCCAAATTTCATACAGGTTTTACCGTTTCCATTGAATCTAAAGAAGATGTGACAACAGGTGTGAGTGCGCGCGATAGACTAACCACCATTCAATCTGCCATTCATCCTGAGGGTAAATCAAAAATTGTCTCTCCAGGACATGTGTTTCCTTTACGCGCTAAAGCTAATGGTGTGCTTGAGCGTGAAGGTCATACAGAAGCTTCGGTTGATTTGATGCGACTTTCCAATCTTGCACCGTATGCGGTTTTATGTGAACTCACCAACCCCGATGGTACCATGGCTGTAGGTGATGCGATTTACGACTTTGCGGCACAAAATGGTTTTCCGATTGTAAGTATTGATGAGATTATTGCATACCGTAAAGAGCACAACCTTTAGGTATGAGAGTTCTTGTAAAACTTATTTTGCAAGAACTCTCTTGTTTGAACTAATGCAGTTGAACGAGAATATCGACTTCGAGTGCTTCAGGCTTGGTTGCAGGAGCATAACGATTGATCACATTGCCGTTTTTATCGACTAAAAATTTAGTGAAATTCCATTTGATGGCTTCGCTTCCTAAAAGACCTTTTTGCGACTCTTTGAGGTATTGATAAAGTGGGTGAGTATGCTCACCGTTGACATCGATTTTGGCAAACATAGGAAAGGTGACGCCATACGTGAGTGAACAAAAACTTTTGATCTCATCTTCATTTAATGGCTCTTGATTCATAAATTGGTTGCAAGGAAATCCCAAGATAACAAGTCCTTTGTCTTTATATTTTTTATATAAACTTTCAAGACCAGCGTATTGTTCTGTAAAGCCACACTTACTCGCCACATTGACAATAAGAAGTACTTTGTTTTTAAACGTATCCATGGAGATGACTTCACCGCTGATCGTTTTCACTTCAAAATCGTAAATATTCATAAAAGCTCCTTGTTTTAATCAAAACATGAAAAGCAGAAAATTATAGCGAATTTACTCGTTAGTCTCTTCCCAAAAACTCAGAAGCTTCAGAGATGATGAGAAACGCTTCAGGGTCATACTCACGAATGATGTCTTTAAGGAGTTGAATTTTTGATGTTTCGACTGTGACTAAAATGACTGTTTTAATCTGCTTTTGATGGTGGAGTCCTACACCTGTAAAGACGGTTCCATGTTCTTCAATGCGCTCACGAATTTGTTCGGTAAGTGCTTCAATATTGTTTGAGACGATTTGCACTACTTTTCGAGGAGGACGACCAATCAAAATGACATCAATCATTTTTGCAGTGACATACACACCTATCATACTGTAGAGTGCTTTCTTGATGTCACCATGTGCGATGATAAACGCAAACATGATAGTCACATCGATGGCTAAGAGAACTTCTGAGGCTTTAAATTTGCTTTTCATCGCCATAATTTCACCAACAACTGATGTGCTTCCTGTGGAGGAACGCCCTTTGATGACCAATCCAACACCTAGTCCTATAAACATACCTCCAAAGACAGCCGCTAAAAGAATATCATCGGTAAGAGGTTTGAGGTGTAGAACTTCCCTAAAAAGGTCGGTAAAAAAGGAGGTTGTAAGCATCGCTAAAAGGGTTTTAAAGGTGTACTGTTTCCCAAAATAAACAAACCCTAAAATAACAAAAGGAATACTCACCATAATGATAAGTGTTCCAAGTGTCAATGATGTAAAAATGTAGTGCAGAATGAGCGCAATACCAATGCCTCCACCTGTGACCATGTTGTTAGGTGATAAAAAGCAGACCACGGCAAAAGCCATAGACATCGTACCTAAGAGCACATAGATATATTGCAAAATTTGCAAAGAGCGCGAAGGCTGTTTCATTATTTGAGATAGCCCATCAAGTTAAAAATAGGCAGTTTTGAGCTACTCTCCAACTTTTTCATCCATTTGTCCATTTTATCAGGTTTTTGCCAAACTGCATGGCTCACGTTCGCAAGTTCTTCCACTTTATTTTTGGCATCATTGATGGAACCGATTTCATCGATGAGGTGAACGTTCAGTGCTTTATGTGCAATAAAAACTTGCGCATTGGCAAACTCGTTAGGTTTTGCCAGATTAAGACCGCGTGCGGTTGCTACATCCGTGATGAAAAGCGTGTAGGCATCATCGATAAGCTCTTTAAGCGCACCTCGCTCTTTAGCTGTCCATTCACGCGTAAATGTTCCCATCTGTTTGTAGTCACCCGCAGTGATGATTTGCTCAGAAATACCCAGTTTTTTAGCCAATTCCGCCACATTAGGCGCTTGAAAAAGTACACCGATAGAGCCTACAAATGCCCCTGGATTGGCGATGATGTGATTTGCCCAAATAGAGGCATAATAACTGCCACTGGTCATACTTCCCGCGGCATAAGCCACGACAGGTTTTTTCTCAGCCAAGCGTTTGACTGCCATGGAAAGCTCGATAGAAGGGGCAAGTGCGCCACCTGGAGAATCCACATGTAAAAGCACCCCTTTGATATGTTCATCTTTGGCGGCATCTTCAATATTTTCTAAAATTTCTTCAACGTTGAGAATTTCACCCTCAATTTTCACAACCGCAAGATTAGGGTTTTTAAGCTCCTCTTGTGAGCCAAAAATAAGCACAATTAGGAGCAAAAAGAGCATCGCTTTAAAGTGGTTTTGGATATAGCCCAAAATGGCGCCTATCCAGATAAAAGGTTTTTTAATCAGGTCTAGCATGGTTGTTCTCCGTCAATAAAGGTTAAATGGGTTTGATGTGTGTGTAAGATAAGTTGTAAAGCCACATCTTCACTCTCACACGCTTGTGGTAAGGTCGCCACAATAAGATCAGCGTAGCGCTCTTTTTCAAGTATGCCACATGGAAGTTTGAGGGCTTGAGCCGCGTTAGAGGTAACACTTTGAAGCAGTGTTTGAGCAAGATGTGAAAGTTCTAACTCAGGGTGCATCATAAGGGCGCTGCGCATCTCATCCCAAAGGCTAAGGGAAATGTTGGAGCTAAGCCCATCGGTTCCTAAAGTGAGATTAATATTCTGTTTTTTAACGGCTTCAATATCCAGTTTGCCTACACCTAAAAGTCGGTTTGAAACAGGACAATGGGTCAAGGTTGCTTTTTGGTGAGCAATTTTTTTTAACTCTTTTGGTGTTGCTTGAACCGCATGGGTGAAGAGTGTGAGGTTTTGCTCGAAAAGATCAAGATACTCTTCTGCACTGCACATCGGTTTTGCGTGAGGATTAAACGCACTAAAGAAGGTTTGGAAATCGCCTTTACCTTTATCGATCCAAGCACGTTCTGCTGGGCTTTCCATGAAATGCGTGGAAACCACACAACCCTCTTTACGGGCTATTTGAAGCGCTTTTTTCGCTAAAATGGGATGCGTTGAATAAGGTGAGTGAACGGAAACCGCAGGGATAAAACGCTCATTTTTAAACTCTTTGCTACTTTCCAGCCTTCCTCTAAAATCTCCATACATAGCGTCCACTGCACTTGGGACTGAGCCTAATACTTCATTAAAATAAACAACACGTTGAGGGGTTTGAGAGCACGCTTCAAGGTCAGCTCCAAAGCTACTGATGGCGCCTAGTGTGGTGGTGCCACTTTTGAGCATTTCTTGAAGTTTTGAGCCAATAAGCTCTGTTGTCGCAAGCGCACTAAGCTCTTCTCGGTGTTTGATGACAGAGCGAAGCCATACGATAAAATCACCATAGCGAAGCATACTTTGGTTGGCACTAAATTCTAAATGTACGTGCGTATTGATGAGTCCAGGTAAAATCACACTGTTTTTGGGTGTTTCGATCACGGTGACTGTGGGATGTTTGGCTTTAAGCTCTACACTTTTTCCCACTTCGAGGATGTATGTGTCAAACAAAACAGCACCTTCTTCGATGATTTCAAACCCTTCGTTACATGTCAGCACAAAATCAGCAGTTATTAATGTCACTTTTTTCCTTTATTTGCAAGTTTGAAAGAGTGATTTTTCAAACGATAAATCCGTGTAATTGTATCCTAAACTAAGCATTGATATAATAAGACTAAATTTTAAACAAAAGGTAACCAATGAAAGTTGTCGTGATCCAAGGTCCAAATTTAAATATGCTCGGTCACCGTGAGCAAAGCAAATTTAGAGGGTGAGATCGTTGATCGTATTCAAGAATGTCTAGGCGACGCGGATGGTATCATCATCAATCCAGCGGCGTATACACACACCTCTATTGCGATTCGTGATGCGATTAGTGCGGTTTCTTTACCAGCAATTGAAGTGCATATTAGCAATATCTACCGACGTGAAGAGTTTCGTCAAAAAAGCATGACAGCAGCAGTATGTACAGGTCAAATCAGTGGTTTTGGACCATTTGGTTACCACCTTGCAATGATCTCTATGATGCAAATGTTAGGTGAGCTAGATGCTCTTCGTAAAGCACAAGCGGCACAACAAGCACCACAAGCCTAACGTGAATTACATTCTCCAAGATGAAAATGCGCAGTACCATGAGTGCGGCTTTTCATGCGATCATGCGGTTTTTTTAAAGCTGGGAAGTGAAGCATTTTTTATTACCGATGCACGTTATACGACTGAGGCAAGTGAGATTATCAAAAATGCAACCGTTTTAGAGGGCGATAGACGCGATCTTTTTAAAACAGCGCGTCTTTTGATCCGAAAAAGCGGTATTAAATCACTGATGTATAATCCAGCAGAATGGAATGTTGAAGCGTATGCACGCCTTTGCGAAAAGCTCAGTCTCAACTTTCAAAAAAAGCCTAATTTTTCACAGCAAAAGCGCATTATTAAAACTGAAACAGAGCTTGAAATCCTTAAACGTGCGGCTCTTTTTGGCAGGGATGCGTTTCACCGTTTTGGAGAATTTTTAAAACGAGATGGACTGGGAATAGACGAGATGATGGCACATTTTGAGGCCGAGTCTATTTTTAAATATAAAGGGGCTTTGGAACTTAGTTTTTCACCCATTGTAGCCCTTGGGGAAAATGCCGCGAAACCCCACGCCCTTCCCACACACAAAACACTTCAAAAAGGTGAGCTGGTTCTTTTGGATGCAGGGGTAAAGTATCAACGTTACTGCTCCGATCGAACACGAACGAGCTTTTTTGATGAACAGTTTAATTTTGAAAAGGAGCAACACTTCAAAGAGGCTCTTAAACAGAAAGTTTATGATACAGTGTTGTTTGCTCAAGAGGCCGCTTTAAAAGCCGTCAAAGTGGGTGTAAAAGCCAACGAAATCGACAAAGCTGCGCGGGATGTCATTGACAAAGCGGGTTTTGGAAGTTACTTTGTTCACTCTACAGGTCATGGTGTTGGATTAGACATCCATGAATTACCCGTCATCAGCTCACGTTCAGAAACCATCATTGAAGAAAATATGGTCTTTACCATAGAGCCAGGCATTTACTTACCAGAGCAGTTTGGCGTACGTATTGAAGACACGATCATCGTGCGAGAGAGCGGCGCTGAGGTCATGGGGTGAAGTTAGAACGTATTCGTTTTTTCCCTACATGTAAAAAAGCTAAAAAGCATTTTGCGCATAGAGTCGTTGTTGGATTAGGTGGCAATGAAGGGGATGTAAAAAAACGTTTTGTAAAGCTTTACCGAACATTGTTAAACGATCCACGTTTTTTTGTGCAAGAAAGCTCGCTCGTCTTGAAAAACCCACCGTTTGGTTATTTGGATCAGCCTGATTTTTACAATGCTGTGATGGTGTTGCAAACCTCTTTAAGTGCGAAAGCACTTCTCAAAGTACTTTTACAGATTGAGCACCTTTTTGGACGTGTAAGGCTCTTTAAAAATGGACCAAGAACGCTAGATTTGGATATAATATTTTTCGATAATCAGAAGATTCAACAACCCAACTTAATCGTTCCTCATCCTAGATGGCAGGAGCGAGCATCGGTTATCGTTCCACTCTTTACGCTAAAAAGTTTTAAAGGATAGAGGTGAAATTTCATACGTTCAGTGGTGAAACACCAGCAGAAGCACTCAAGCAAGCCCAGCAAGAGTGTGGTGAAAATGCACTCGTTATAAGTACCAAGCAAATTCGCAAAAAGACCATTAGCACTTCAGCACTTTATGAAGTGGTTGTAGCAATCGAAGACGATCAGCCTACACCTACTCCTCCAAAACCTGAATCAAGAGCTGAGAGTAAATACAAAAGTGGCGAAGATGTTCTCTTTAGCCTCTCAGAAGCAGCAAAACAGATATCGCAAATTGCACAAGCAACCAGTGATGTTGGAGGAACAAATGCTTCCAGACAGGCTGAAAAAGCTCAAAACAATGAAGGGTTAGGCGAGATAAAATGCGAGATCAACAAACTTGCCGATAAAATCAAACTCATTCAAGAGATGTTTTGGGAAGAAAAAGCACCACATCGCAATAATTTAGCCATTCCATCGGAGTTTTCGGAGATTTATAAGTTGGCAAAAACCAGCGGTATGGGTGAAGATCATCTTGAAAACATTATGAACCTTACGTTAGAGCACATGCCAGTACGCATGAAGAATAACAGTGAGACGATCAAACGCTATTTTCAAGTCTTACTTCGCAAACTCATCCCCGTGCGCATGGAAGCGGAACTCCCTAAAGGCAATAAACGTGTGATGATGTTTGTAGGTCCCACAGGTGTGGGTAAAACAACGACGATTGCAAAGTTAGCTGCTCGTTATTCTTATATTCAAGAAAAGCGCGCAAAAGTGGGCATTATCACCCTTGATACCTATCGAATTGGAGCAGTAGAACAACTGTTTCAATATGCCAAAATGATGCGTTTACCGATTGAAGATGTGGTTGATCCAAGTGATTTCAATAACGCTCTTTCTTCACTCAGTCATTGCGATGTCATTTTGATTGATACGGTAGGAAGTTCACAGTACGATAAGGATAAACTGATTAAGCTCAATAAGTTCCTGCAAAGCTCACAACTGCAAATTGATGTTAACTTAGTTCTCTCCGCAGGTAGTAAGCTAGAAGATCTCAAAGAGATCTATAAAAACTTCTCTTTTTTAGATATTGATACGCTTATTTTTACAAAATTTGATGAAACGAAGGTTTTTGGAACGATATTTTCTTTGATTTACGATATTGACAAACCAGTAAGTTACTTTTCAATTGGTCAAGAGGTGCCTGATGACATTGTCCCTGCATCGAGTGATTTTTTGGTTGAATGTATTTTAGATGGCTTTGAGAAAAAGCGAGGTGAACATGGAAACGCAGGCAAATAAACTCCAAGAACTAGTCGGCGCAGTTTCTGCTAAAGAGCAAAGCCATACCAAATTTATTGCGATTACCAGTGGTAAGGGTGGTGTGGGTAAAAGTACGGTGAGTGCTAACATGGCAAATGTTTTAGCAAACAATGGCTACAAAGTAGGGCTTTTTGATGCCGATATTGGACTTGCTAATTTGGATGTCATTCTCAATGTTCGTATCGATAAAAATATTTTACATGTCCTTAAAGGCGAATGCACGCTTGCTGATGTCATTGTTCCGATCAAAAAAAATCTCTTGTTAATTCCTGGTGAAAGTGGTGATGAGATTTTAAAATACTCTGAGCAGTTCTTGTTTGAGCGTTTTTTAGAAGAGACCAAAGTCCTCAACGATCTTGATTTTATGATCATCGATACAGGGGCTGGCATTGGCGAGCATATACAACTTTTTTTAGAAGCAGCCGATGAGGTTATTGTGGTCACTGTTCCAGATCCTGCCGCCATTACGGATGCGTACGCAACCATTAAGATCACCAGTAAAACACAGTCAAATATTCATCTTATTTTAAATATGACCAAAAGTGAAAAAGAGGCACAACTCATTTTCGATAAAATCAATAAGGTTGCTATGGCCAATATTGGTAATGGTTTGAAGCTTAATTTGATTGGTAAATTACCTGAGGATAAGCTCATTTCAAAGAGCATTAAACAGCGTACACTCTTCACCAATGATGCACCTAATTCTTTGGCATCACTCGACATGAAACGCATTGTCAACAATTTGGTCTACAAATTGGAACGAAAAGTGCTTAAAAATGATACGAACAAGAGCTTTGGAAGCTTTTTTAAGCGTATTATTGAGCAATTTTAGATACATTTTGTAAAGGCATTATATGGTCAAATCAGAAAATTTCATCTATTTTTTCACGATATGTGGATTCTTTATAGGGTTGATGTTTTCGATACTAAATTTCTCAGAGCCAGAAGAGATACTCTTTTACACGTTAGAAATAACGTTGGTTTTCTATCTCATCATCCATGTGGCTGTGATGAATTTCTTTGATTTTGACCGTATGGCAACTTTTATTTTCGACAAAAAAGACCACGAAAATATTGGGGATTATTTTATTCAAGAGCTTGAGAACAGAGAAAAAGTCATGGACAGTCTTTTAGCAAGCATTGATAATATGAACCAGCACTATGATAAGATCATGAAAGGCTCAACGGAGAGTAATGAATCCTACATTAAAAAAGCAGCAGCCTAATCCTTACAGCCAAAATCTCAAAAAAGAGCAAGACGAACTCGTTTTGCAGTATCTCCCAGCAGTACGAGCTATGGCGTATCGCCTGCGCGAAAGGCTACCCGCTTCGGTAGATGTCAACGATTTGATTTCAATCGGTACTGAAGAGATGATTAAACTTTCCCGTCGTTATGATAAAGACCAAAATGACTCTTTTTGGGGCTATGGTAAAAAACGTGTGTATGGTTCTATGCTTGATTTTTTACGCTCCTTAGATACGATGAGTAGAGCAAATCGCCGCCTCATTAAAATGGTGGACAATGAAATCACTGCGTATTTAGGCGAACATGGAACTGAGCCTGATGATGCTTATTTAGCCAAAGTTTTAAATGAAGATATTGAGAAAATAGCAGAAGCTCGAAACAGCTCGATGATTGTTTCTGTGATGTCACTCAATGAGCAAGTAACGATTCTTTCAGGTGAAGATACCGCACAAAAAGTCGAAAAAGATGAGTTAATGGAGATGGTGCAGAGTATCCTTTCAACTTTTGGTGAACGTGAGCAGATGATTATTCAACTTTACTAT
The DNA here is from genome assembly GCA_017860615.1 of Pseudomonadota bacterium. Lineage (GTDB taxonomy): Bacteria > Campylobacterota > Campylobacteria > Campylobacterales > Sulfurospirillaceae > Sulfurospirillum. The sequence continues at coordinate 59,702 of JAGDMU010000020.1, forward strand.
TTTGAAGAGCTAAATCTCAAAGAGATCAGTGAAGTTTTGGATATTAGCGAGTCGCGTATTTCTCAAATTCATAAAAAACTTTTAGCAAAGATCAAAGAACAGTTGGGAATCAACCATGGCTGATATATTAAGTCAAGAAGAGATTGATGCGCTCTTAGAAGTGGTGGAAGAAGAGGGCGATACACTCTCCTCTGAAGTAGAAAGCACCGATACCAGACAAGTCATTCTGTATGACTTTAAACGACCCAATCGTGTTTCCAAAGAGCAGTTGCGTGCCGTAAAAGGTATTCACGATAAAATGGCACGAAATCTTGCCTCACAGATCTCTTCCATTATGCGCAGTATCGTTGAAATTCAGCTACATTCTGTTGATCAGATGACGTATGGTGAGTTCTTGATGTCATTGCCTAGTCCAACAAGTTTTAACGTTTTTTCCATCAAACCATTGGATGGCAACTGTATTATCGAAATCAACCCTTCTATCGCTTTTCCGATGATCGACCGACTCCTTGGCGGTCTTGGTGAGTCTTATGAAGCAACCAGAGAGTTAACGGATATTGAACTCAATCTTTTGGATGCTATTTTGCGTATTATTATGCAACGTCTAAAAGAGGGTTGGGCGCCAATTACCGATATGTATCCGACCGTTGAGACTAAGGAATCCAGTCCAAATGTTGTGCAAATCGTTTCGCAAAATGAGATTGTTATTATGGTGGTTATGGAGATCATCATTGGAAATTCCAGTGGAATGATTAACTTATGCTATCCTGTTATTTATTTGGAGCCTATTCTATCACGCCTTGCAAATCGTGACATTATGCTCGGCGAAACCAGTGCTAAAAAGAGTCGTAATAAAGAGCTTAATACATTAATATCTCGTGCAGAAGTCTTTAATGAAGCCATTATTGGACAATCTGAACTGAGTGTTGGAGAGCTATTAGAGCTAAAAAAAGGAGATATCATCAGATTGGATCGACCTGCTGATGATAAAGCCATTGTGATGATTGATAAAAAAGAGCTCTTTTTTGCGGAAATTGGGTTACATCGTTTCCGAAAGTCGATTAAAATAGAGAGTTTGGTTAGAACCGATAAAGATGAGGTTAAGAGCGCACTTGAAGAGTTAGAGCAGATTAGAAAGTCAAAAATCTCATCATTTGATACAACGCAACAGGGGTAAGGTGTGAATACATTTGTACAATTATTACAACAAGAAGTAGTTTCGACAATAGAAGGCTTAACTGGTATTGCACCTACAGTTGAACTGAACTCTGAAGAGAGTGGTGAGAGTAAACTCAAACTCAGTCCTCCACTTGCAAAACTCGATGTTACCGTTGGTGGCGAGCTTCATGGAAAGATGCGTGTGACGATGGCAACCTCTATTGCAACTGCCATTGGCGATATGATGCTAGGAGGCGAGGGTAACGAAAAAGAGGAGATGGATGCTGAAGACCTTGATGCAACCAAAGAGATTATCTCCAATATTTTAAGTTCTTTTTCACGCTCACTCGGTAGTCAGAAAAATATGCCAAAGCTTGAATTTGATATTGACAATATAGAGTATATCGATTCAAACAGTACGATTGATTTTAAAGGTTACGAAAAACTTTTCATCTACAACTTGGCTGTTCATAATTCACACGATACGATAGCTTTTGCCATTACCCACGAACTAACACCATTGATTGGAGAAGATGGTCCTGTGCCAATTGAACCATCTGCCCCAACACAAGAATTTATTTTTGAAGAGCCTAAGAAAGTCGTAACCAGTATGAGTCCTGAAGAGTTGAGCAATATTGAATTGATTAAAGATGTCAGGCTTCCAATTCGTGTACGCATTGGCTCTAAAAAAATGCTTTTGAAAGATGTTTTAAGCATGGATATAGGCTCCGTCATCGAGTTAGACCAGTTAGCAAACGATCCTTTGGAAATTTTAGTCGGTGATAAGGTCATTGCGATGGGTGAAGTGGTGATCGTAGATGGTAACTTTGGTGTTCAAATAGGTGAAATTGGTACAAAACGCGAACGACTTGAAAAATTGCGATAGAAGCCTCCATGGAACAGCAAAAACACATTAAAGACACGGAACGCACCAATGAGTGGAGCGTTCTTCGCATCATGTCCGATTTTGTCAAAGGCTTTGATGAACTTCAAGATTTAGGACCTTCGGTTACTTTTTTTGGCAGTGCGCGTTTTAATGCCAACAACCGCTACTATAAGGATGCGCATAACCTTGCCTATCAACTGGGGAAAAAAGGCTATTCCATTGTAACAGGTGGATCAAAAGGTATTATGGAAGCTGCCAACAAAGGCGGATATGACTCTAAAAACTGTCAATCTATAGGGCTCAATATTAATCTTCCCCATGAACAATCGGGCAATCAATACACCACAAAACATCTCAATTTTGACTACTTTTTTGTGCGTAAAGTGATGTTGATTAAATACTCTCTGGCCTATGTTATTTTTCCAGGTGGATTTGGTACGTTGGATGAACTTTTTGAAGCATTAACGCTTACGCAAACAGGCAAAATTACCAAAATTAGCATTTTCTTGTATGGCAAAGAATATTGGAGCAAGCTTTATGACTTTATTGCAACGACATTGGTTGAACATCACGCTATTCGTCCTGAAGATGTTGAGTTAATAACCTTAACCGATGATTTAGATGAAATTGCAAAAAAAATTGATGAGCGTTTAGTCCTCTATACGAATGAACTCAAAAATGAAGGGTTAGAGCATAGCCGTTATTACCAAAAAGCCATTGAGTTTTTATCCAATCAAGAGTAAGCAATGACTAAAAAGCTCTATTTGAAATACCAACTTAAAAAGCATCTTCCCCTTCTAGGTGCACTGCTTTTACTTAGTTTTGTACTTTATGAGATCAGTTTTTACATCTTTAAAACCTATCGCGCTTTTTTCAATTCAGATGCTGCAATTGCCAATATATTAGCCGAAGAGATTGTTCTTGCAGGTAGTTTCTTCCCAAGCCATTGGTGGTATGTCAACAATGATCTATGGATTTTTTACAAACAGCTTTTAGTGATTCCTTGGGTACTTGCTGGTAAGAATGGCTATTTTGCGCATGCCTTTACCGTTTTTGAGGTGAGCATCTTTATGATTGTATTCATCTATCTCTTTTTGCGTTCACTCATGCTTTCCCGTGCCTCTTCCATTATGGGAAGTGTTGTCGTGTGCATTGGTTACTCACCGATGTATTTGCGTGAACTTTACGGTGAAGCTGCTTATACATGGTACTTTTTATTTATGATCGCATTCATGTTTATCTTTAGAAAACTAAGTCCACATGTCATTAGTAAAAGCACACAAATCAAAGCCTTTATCTTTTTTATGATACTGCTTTATCTTTTGGTGCTTGCCAATCCTGTACGCTTTTTTGTCTACTATGTGGCACCTTTTTTTGGAGCATTAGCATTAAGTGTTTATTTTGCGAGAGACAGTCTTAAAACATTTCAACATGCGCTGAAGCGCGTTTTGTCTGTTAAGCGTATGGTTATTTTTGCCTTTGCATGTGTGGTTATGGGATTTGCTGCGATGGCACATTTTAATCTCTTGGAGAGTTTACATTTAGCAGGAGGAGCCAATAATGCAGGGCTTGTCTCTCTTGAGATCCTTCCTGTACATGCGGCACATGCATTTTTAGGGCTACTGAATTTTATAGGTGCTGAGTGGACTGAGGGTGTTCGTGCCGCTTCTCTTGTAGGTGTTGTTTCTCTGCTCAAATTTGCACTTTATCCTTTTGTATTAATTATTCCAGCCTTACATGTGAAACGCTCTTTTTATCAAATGAGTGCTACTGAGCGCTTTTTTGTACTTTTCTCCTATGTTGGATTTAGCATTATTTTTGTGCTCTATGCCACAACAGGATTGCATGAACATGCTTGGTCAGCACGCAATAATATTCGCTACATTTCGCCATTTATTATGATGATTTTGGTCTGTAATGTCATTATGTGGCGTTTCTTTTCACTTTTTATGAAATTAATTTTATCGCTCAGTTTGGTGATTGCACTCGGTCTTTCATGGAGTTATGTTTCGCCTAAAGAGTGGCGAGGGCTTCTAGACGAGCGCATTGCTTTGGTAGAAGAACTCAAAAGTAGAGGACTTCATTTTGGTTTTGCAGAGTATTGGGATTCGCATATTTATACCGTCTTTAGTGATGGAGAGGTAGATATTCGTCCTATTCAAATCGATGAAAAAGGTGTTTCTCTTGTAAAGTGGCTCTCCAGTGATAGGTGGTACCAAAAAGATTCAACCGATGGAAGAGTCTTTTTTATGGTTGAACCCAAAGATATTAATGATCTCTATCTTGGTATTAAAAATCTCAATATGCCTGATCCCATTGAACAATTTGAATATGGAAAATATCATATTTTTGTTTTTGAAAAAAATCCACTCTATGTGAAAAAAAGTAAAGCTGAAGCTAGGAAGAAAAAGCGTATAATGACGGCTCCATAATTTACATGTAAAGGCGTAGCTTGGAGTCTGTCAAGATTAGTGTTGTTTCCCCCATTTATGGCTGTAAAGAGTGTTTGTTTGAACTTTATGAGCGTTTAGTCAAAACACTTAGTCAAATCACTGAAAATTTTGAGATTATTTTCGTCAATGATGCCTGTCCGCAAGCTTCATGGGAACGCATTGTCATGTTGTGCGCCAAAGACGTGCGTGTTAAAGGCATTAACCTCTCCCGTAATTTTGGTCAACACTATGCGATTACCGCAGGGCTGGATCACGCAAAAGGTGAGTGGGTTGTTGTCATGGATTGTGATCTGCAAGATAAACCCGAAGAGATCATTAAGCTTTACAATAAAGCGCTTGATGGGTATGACATTGTATTTGGTAAGCGCGTTGATAGACAAGATAGCTTCTTGAAACGCTTAGGTTCGCGTGCCTTTAACAGAGTTTTAGAGTATTTCACTGACACAAAACATGACACAAGTATTGCCAATTTTGGCATTTATGCTCAAAAAGTAGTGGAGACGATTAATCGTTACCGTGAGCATACCCGTGATTTTTTATTGTTCGCACAAATGGTAGGGTTTAAAAAAGCTGAGATTGAAATTGAACATGCAGCGCGTGCCTATGGACAATCTTCCTACAATCTTTCCAAGCTCTTTCGTCTTGCCATTGATTCCATTGTTTCACATTCCAACAAACCATTGCGTCTTTCGATTCAACTAGGGTTTTTCATAGCATTAGCCAGCCTTATTTATGCGGGATGGCTTGTGATTCGCTATTTTTTCTACCATACGCCCACTGAAGGTTGGACGAGTTTGATGGTATCCATGTTCTTTATGTTTGGGCTTTTATTTGCGATTATTGGTATTACGGGGCTTTACATTGGCAAGATTTTTGATGAAGTCAAACGACGCCCACTTTATATTATTCAAGAGACAATTAACCTATGAAAAAAATAGCTATTTTACAATCAAACTATATCCCATGGAAGGGATATTTTGACATTATTGGCAGTGTGAACGAATTTGTTCTTTATGATGACATGCAATACACCAAAAATGATTGGCGTAACCGCAATAAAATCAAAACCCAAAATGGACTTCAGTGGCTAAGTATTCCTGTGCGACAAGAGAGCTTGCACCAAAAGATCAATGAAACAAAAATTATTGATCCAAAATGGAATGTCAATCATTGGCGAAGTATCGCACAAAGTTATGCCAAGGCACCTCATTTTAAGGCGTACAAAGAGCAGTTTGAAGCGTTGTATATGGGTGCTACAATGGAGACGATTAGTGAGATTAATCGTTATTTTATCGATGCAATATGTGCTATGTTAGAAATAAAAACGGTGATTCGTGACTCAAGAGAATTTGTCCTAGCCGATGGTAAAAGTGAACGTCTTTTGGCTCTGTGTCAAGATTTGGGTGCAACAACGTACCTCAGTGGACCAGCGGCGCGTGATTATTTGGATGAGTCCATTTTTAAAGAAGCTGGAATTGCTGTGGAGTGGATGGATTACAGTGGGTATAAAGAGTACCATCAACTGTTTCCACCGTTTGAGCATGGCGTAAGTGTGATCGATTTGATCTTAAATGAAGGCGAAAATGCCAAAAATTTTTTAAAGAGTACAAAACAATGATACATTTTAATAAACCTCCTTTAACAGGAAATGAAGAAAAATACGTTCTAGAAGCGATGAAAAGCCTTAAAATATCGGGAGATGGTGCCTTTGGTAAACGCTGCCAAGAGTGGTTTGAAAAACGCTATGGTTGTCCTAAGACTCTGTTAACACCTTCATGTACACATGCCCTTGAAATGGCGGCATTGCTTTTAGACATCAAAGAGGGTGATGAAGTCATTATGCCGAGTTACACTTTTGTGAGTACCGCAGATGCATTTGCCTTGCGTGGAGCAAAAATTGTCTTTATCGATATTCACCCTGAGACCATGAATATCGACGAGCGATTCATTGAAGCTGCTATTACACCAAAGACAAGAGCGATTGTACCTGTGCATTATGCAGGTGTGGGATGCAATATGGATGTCATTATGGACATTGCAACCAGACACAACCTTTTTGTGGTGGAAGATGCTGCTCAGGGCTTTGAGAGCACTTATAAAGGCAAACCGCTTGGAACCATTGGACATTTAGGAGCGTTTAGTTTCCATGAAACCAAAAATGTTACCAGTGGCGGTGAGGGGGGACTTTTACTTATCAATGATGAACGCTTTGCGCATAGGGCGGAGATTATTCGTGAAAAAGGAACAAACCGTAGCCAGTTTTTTAGAGGCATGGTTGATAAATACGGTTGGATGGATATAGGAAGCAGTTACTTGCCGAGTGAACTTCAAGCAGCCTACCTTTGGGGGCAGCTTGAGATGGTAGATGCTATTCAAGCACACCGTTTAAATGCGTGGAAAACCTACTATGAAAGACTTGAACCACTCGCAAAACGAGGACTTATCGAGCTTGCATTTATTCCTGAGGGATGTATTCACAATGCGCATATGTTCTACTTTAAAGTCAAAGATTTAGAAGAGAGAACAGCACTTTTGGAGAAATTTAAAGAGGTAAGCATTGGGGCAGTTTTCCACTATTTACCACTGCACAGTGCCCCCGCTGGTCTTAAGTTTGGTCGTATGTTTGGTGAAGATCTTTACACCACAAAAGAGAGTGAGAGATTGGTTCGTTTACCGCTATATTACGGAATTACGTTAGAAGAAATTGATGCAGTATGTGAAATCTTGATTAAATGGAGTGCACGTTAATGGCGCATTTATATATCTTTGGAACGATCTTTTTTACGGTTTATGGTCAGCTTGTGATTAAGTGGCGTATTCCAAATTATGGGCACTTACCCGAAGAAAGCCTTGAAAAAATTATTTTCCTGCTTAAACTTTTTTTAGATCCATTTATCCTCAGTGGTTTCGTCTCTGCTTTTGTAGCTTCGTTATGCTGGATGGCGGCCATGACAAAGTTTGAACTCAGCTACGCCTATCCTTTTATGGGACTTACCTTTGTCGTGGTTTTTGTTTCATCGGTATTCTTATTTAGTGAGAGTGTAACGTTTTATAAAATTCTTGGTCTTGCACTGATAGTACTTGGTATTTTTATTTCCAGTCGTGCGTAGAAAGAGGCGGTTCTTCGCCTCTTTACAAGTAAAACTATTTCATGCCTCTGTTTTGTCTGTTCTCTTGCATACGCTCTAATTGTCCTTTTTGATACTCTTCCTTGGTAATTTTCCCATCTTTATTGGTATCAAAATAGGTAAAATCAGGCGAGTTTGCAGCATTTCTCATAGGCATCCCCGCTTCTGCTTTTGCACTCATACGCTCTGTTTTAACACTCTCAAATTCCTCTTGCGTAATAAATCCATCTTTGTTTTTATCGTACGCTTCAAATCCAATGGGTCCACGCGTTGTATCCACAGCGTGGAGACCAAAACTGAAAAGGCTTACCATTGCTAAAAGCAACACGGTTTTTTTCATTTTGACTCCTTTGTTTGGGGTGTTTTGAGTAGTTCTAAGAGTTCGATTGGTTTTAAACCTAAAGCACTTGCAATTTCTTTGAGTGTTGAGTTTTCATTAGCCTTGAAGCCTTTTTCGAAGATGAATTGCAAAGCTTTTTCAAGATCAAAAGCGTGTTGAATGCTTGCTTCTTTAAGACTAAGTTGACCGTATCCTCCACCTTCACTTAGGTTTTTAGTTTGAGTTTTGGCGTTAATGATGTCAAAAATTTGTGCAGGGGATTTACCATTTTCTTTAGCGATTTGTGTAATCGTTTTTTTAAGATCTACTCCATGAAGTTTGTTGGCATTCAATTCAGAAATAATGGTTGATACATTACGCCCCATTTTTTGTGCAAACTCTTCTAACGTTGAAAGTTCTGCATGTCCATAAGGTGCTTTATCGACTTTTTTTTCCCAAGACGCTTTGATCTCATCTTGAAGGTCTAAAAATTGCTCAAATGGGACCCAATAATAGAGTGTTCCTACGATAAAAAGAAGATTAATACCAAATGCAAGTAAAAACTCTTTGGTTAAAAGTGAAAATTTACGAGTTCTGTTTTTGAGGTAGTTTGCAAGAGATGTCCAGTTGAGATAGATATGAAAGATCATGCCGACTAAAAAGAGTACCATAAAGGTGATATGTAAATTGGTATATTGTGTTTTATCGAGTCCTAGAAGCTCCCAATTTGTCCAGTTGGCAACCCTGCCTTTTGGTGCTAAAAAAAGGATGATTCCTGTATAGCTCATTATGAGAAATGAAAAGCTTATTGTTAAAGAGATGAAGCGTCTCAGTGTTGCCATCATGCATTCCTTGGTTACTTATAATGTGAATAAATTCTATTGATATTATGGCACTTTAATGTTAAAAGAGTGTTAACGCTATCTTAAGTCCCTTTTGGATAAAATAGAGAACTTTTTGATGTAAAGGATATTTAATATGAGAGGCTATAAAGTCTTTGCAGGAACGGCAAATCCAGAGTTTGCAAAACGAGTGGCGAAACATCTTTCTCTTCCTCTTTCAGCAGCTGAGATTAAGACCTTTAGCGATGGTGAAATCAGTGTTCAAATCAGTGAGAGTGTACGTGGAAAAGATGTCTTTATCATCCAGTCAACCTGTGCACCTGCTAATGTTAACTTGATGGAGTTGTTAATTTTAACAGATGCTCTAAGACGTAGTTCTGCGCACGACAAGACAGAAAAGCAGCTCCAAGAGTTCCGATTACGGCAAAACTCGTTGCCAATATGATCCAAACCGCAGGTATTGATCGTGTTGTAACAATCGATCTTCACGCAGGACAAATCCAAGGTTTCTTTGATATTCCTGTTGATAACTTATATGGTTCTATTATCTTCAACGACTACGTTAAAGCCAAAAATCTTAAAAACCCAATTATCGCAAGTCCAGACATTGGTGGCGTTGCACGTGCTCGAAGCTTTGCAAAACTTTTAGGTGTAGACATGGTCATCGTTGATAAGCGTCGTGAAAAAGCGAATGTCTCTGAAGTGATGAATATTATTGGGGATGTTGCTGGTAAAGATGTGATCTTAGTGGATGACATGATCGATACAGCAGGAACCATTGTCAAAGCAGCTGAAGTTCTTAAGAAAAAAGGTGCAACAAGTGTTATGGCATGTTGTACACACGCTGTTCTAAGTGGTCCTGCATATGAGCGTATCACAAAAGGCGAGTTAGATGAGCTTGTCGTTACAGACACGATTCCTCTTAAAGAGACTAATGAAAAAATCAAAGTTTTAAGCGTTGCTCCTGTTTTTGCGGAAGTCATTCGTCGTGTTTATCACAATGAAAGTGTTAATGGATTGTTTGTTTAATGCAGAAACATATTCGTAACTTCTCAATTATCGCCCATATTGACCACGGTAAAAGTACCTTAGCCGACCGCCTTATTCAAGAGTGCGGTGCGGTGAGTGAACGTGAAATGACTACACAGATGATGGACACGATGGACATCGAAAAAGAACGTGGCATTACCATTAAAGCGCAAAGTGTACGTTTGACGTATGTCAAAGATGGACAGCCGTATATCCTTAACCTTATTGACACCCCTGGTCACGTTGATTTCTCGTATGAAGTAAGCCGTTCCCTCGCTTCCAGTGATGGCGCACTTTTGGTTGTCGATGCCTCTCAAGGTGTTGAAGCCCAAACGATTGCCAATGTGTACATTGCCTTAGAAAACAACCTCGAAATTATCCCTGTCATCAATAAAATCGACCTTCCTGCTGCTGACCCTGAACGTGTTAAAGATGAGATCGAGCATACCATTGGTCTTGATTGTTCGGAGGCGCTCAGTGTCAGTGCTAAAAGTGGCATTGGTATCAGAGAACTGCTTGATACCCTTGTCGATAAAATTCCGGCTCCTACAGGTGATGAAAACGCTCCCACCAAAGCACTGATCTACGATAGCTGGTTTGACAACTATTTAGGCGCTCTTGCCTTAGTTCGTGTTTATGATGGCTCTATCAAAAAAGGGCAAGAAGTTTACGTTATGGGTACAGGTAAAAAACATGAAGTGTTAAACCTGATGTACCCACACCCATTGGTATTAGAAAAAACGCCGATGATTAAAACAGGCGAAGTGGGCATTGTTGTGCTTGGTCTTAAAAACGTGGGTGACGTTCGTGTGGGCGATACCATTACCGACAACCGCAACAAAACCGCTGAAGCTGTGGGTGGTTTTAAAGAGGTAAAGCAGTTTGTTTTTGCGGGACTCTATCCAATTGAAACCGATAAATTTGAAGAACTCAGAGATGCGCTTGATAAGCTCAAACTCAATGACTCCAGTATCTCCTATGAGCCTGAAACCTCTGCGGCACTTGGCTTTGGCTTTAGGGTTGGTTTCTTAGGTCTTTTGCATATGGAAGTCATTAAAGAGCGTTTGGAGCGAGAGTTTGACCTTGATCTGATCGCCACCGCACCAACCGTAACCTATAAAGTGAAAACGACCAAAGGTGTTGTGCTTGATATTCAAAACCCAAGTCAACTTCCACCAGTGAATGAATTTGAAGAGATTCAAGAGCCTTATGTTAAAGCAACCGTTTTAACACCAACTGAATTTTTGGGTAACATTATCATTTTGATGAACAATAAACGGGGTATGCAAAAAAAGATGGACTACCTTAGTCCAGAGCGTGTACTTTTGGAGTATGAGATTCCACTCAATGAAATTGTAATGGATTTTTACGACAAACTCAAATCGGTCAGCAAAGGCTATGCTAGCTTCGATTACGAGCCTATCGGGTATCAAGTGGGTGATTTGGTGAAGCTGGATCTTTTGGTTGCAGGTGAGCCTGTGGATGCCCTCTCCATCATTGTTCCACGAGTGAGTGCACAAAGTAGAGGACGTGACTTTGTTAAAGCAATGAAAGAGATCGTTCCACGACAGCTTTTTGAAGTCGCGATTCAAGCGAGTATTGGCACCAAAGTTATTGCACGTGAAACCGTCAAATCGATGGGTAAAAATGTTACTGCAAAGTGTTATGGTGGTGATATTACCAGAAAACGAAAACTGCTTGATAAACAAAAAGAGGGAAAGAAACGTATGAAATCCATCGGTAAAGTTCAATTACCGCAAGAGGCGTTTCTCACCATTCTCAAAATCGACTAAAAATGCGTTGCCATCTCTGCCTTGGGCTTAGCTGGCAACCGCTTTGTAAGAATTGCCTTCAAACAATTTTAACCCCAACTCCTGCTTTTAGAGTGTTGGAAAGTGGGCTTAAAGTCTACTCTTTTTACAACTACACGGACATAGCCCCACTGCTTCATACCAAACACACTTACATTGGTGCTAAAATCTTTGCTCAACTAGGAAAGCATACCTTCTTTGAATTTTTAAAAACATTTGCATTACCCAAAGGCATTTGTGCCATTCCCATCGACGATCATGTGAGACATGGCTATTCACACAGTGCGATTTTAGCTAAAGCAACTAAACCTTATTTAACACCACTGTATGGAAGTTTAAGAGCACAGAATCATGAGAGTTATTCAGGTAAAAGTAGAGCCTACAGACAAACCAATAAACGTGATTTCATTTTTGCAGGTAACGATGAAATCGATGCTATTTTGATTGATGATATTGTGACTACAGGAAGTACACTGGAAGAGGCACATGAGACCCTTAAAAAGTGTAATGTAAATATACTGTTTGCACTTGTTTTAGCGGATGCAAAGGAGGGTTGAAAATTTTGCTTACGTTGATTTACACCCTATAACATGAACCCGAATCAATAGGCGATGGGCTGTTTTTTTCTACATGTAACTTCATCATGAGTAAAAGTATTTCATACATGTCTTTATCATTAGATTTTGCAACCATTTTTAATGTATGTTCAACATTTTCAACGTTTACATGGTTTTCTAATAGTTTTTCTTGAAGAAAAGAAACATCATAATTAAATAACAAACAGACATCTTTAAAGGCTTGATTTTTAGTGTTGTGAATTAGAAAATCTATATTGTCTTCATGGCGGATATGTTTGTTAAAAAAAATCGCGATACATTCTTGTAAAAGCTTTCGAATCGAACATCGCCTCAACCAAGCATGTACGCCTAAAAGCCCGATAATAACAAGCGCTGATAACTTATGTAGAATAAGGTTGTAGGTTGCGTAATTACCTAGTACAAAAGCGATACCAGTGGTATAAAGAATACCAAACATCAAAAGAATAGCCACAATAATCACGACTTTAAGAACAGTTTCATTTAGGTGAGAGAACACAAAAATTCCTTTAAAAGGGGTCAGGGCTAAACTTTTAACTTTTTAACATTCTGTGGTAGAATTTTAGCAAAAAAAGAGGGTATTTATGCCACGAAGATTGCGCATTGAAAGCTTGGGGTATCATCATGTCTACAATAGAGGTGTTGCTAAAGGCAATGTTTTTGTAGATGAGAAGGACAAGGCAAAGTTTATAGAACTGATGGCAAGCATTGCCAGAGAACATAAGTTCAACATTCATGCGTTTTGTTTGATGGACAACCATTATCACATCTTGGTTCAAAATACACGTGAAAATCTCTCTTCAGGTATGCGACAATTGGGCGCACAATACGCAAGCTATTTCAATAAACGACATTCCCGAGTAGGGCATTTGTGGCAAGATCGCTTCAAGTCATGGTACGTTTTAGATGATAAATACCTCTTCGCACTATTTAAATATATTGAAAACAATCCTATAAAAGCTGGTGTGAGCCAAAAAATAGGCGAATACATGTATTGTGCAACATACAGCATCTTAAAAGACGCCGTACCAGCTTTTTTACAGAATGCATTTGTCTTACGAGATTACAACACTGAAGAGTTGTTGGAGCTTTTAAGTGTTTCACTCAGTGAAGCTGAGCGTTCCCATATAGACATATTTCATCAAACAAAGTATAAGCAAGAAGAGGGACAAATCGTGCCTCTGCATAAAAAAAAGTTAGACAACTATTTCTTACATGTAATGAATAAACAGCAAAGAAATGAGGCGATAAAAAAAGCCTATGAAGATGGGTATAGTAAAAGTGATGTTGCTAGAGAAGTTTCTCTAAGCGTAGCAGGAGTGAGTAAAATTCTCAAAAGTTAAAAGTTTAGCCCTGACCCCTATTGAAACCAAAGGAAAAGTAAAGTACAATGAAACAATTTTACATTGCAAGGTTAATGAATGGATAATATTCGATGAGCGTTATCATCGGACGTGCGCTTCCTGATGCACGTGATGGACTAAAGCCCGTACACAGAAGAATTTTATACGCGATGAACGATCTTGCGATCTCTTCACGCAGCCCGTATAAGAAATCGGCACGTATCGTCGGTGATGTTATCGGTAAGTACCACCCACACGGTGACACTGCCGTTTACGACGCACTTGTTCGTATGGCGCAGCCTTTTTCAATGCGTATTCCGATTGTTGATGGACAAGGAAACTTCGGTTCTATCGACGGCGATAGCGCAGCTGCGATGCGTTATACAGAAGCACGTATGACTCCTCTTGCGGAAGAGCTTCTTCGTGATCTTGATAAAGACACTGTTGATTTTGTTCCAAACTACGATGATAGTATGATTGAACCAGATGTATTGCCAAGTCGTGTTCCGAACCTGCTCCTTAACGGATCAAGTGGTATCGCGGTTGGTATGGCAACCAATGTTCCTCCACACTGTTTGGATGAGCTTTTAGATGCATTGCTTCTTTTGATTGAAAATCCAGAAGCAACACTGGATGAGGTGATGGAATTTATCAAAGGGCCAGATTTTCCAACGAGTGGAATTATCTTTGGTAAAAAAGGTATTTTAGAGGCGTATCGCACAGGACGAGGTCGTGTGAGAGTACGTGCGAAAGTGCATATAGAGAAAAAAGGTAATAAAGATATTATCGTTATTGATGAACTTCCATACCAAGTCAATAAAGTACGTTTAATTGAGCAGATCGTTGCGCTCGTCAAAGAAAAAATGATCGAAGGTATCAGTGAAATTAGAGATGAAAGTGATAGAGATGGAATTCGTTTGGTCATTGAGCTTAAACGTGAAGCGATGAGTGACATCGTTCTGAACAATCTTTATAAATCAACCAATCTTGAAGTGACTTTTGGTGTTATCTTGTTGGCTATTTACAACAAAGAGCCAAAAATCTTTACACTTATTGAACTGTTAAAACTTTTCTTACGTCACCGTAAAACCGTTATTATTCGCCGTACTATTTTTGAACTTGAAAAAGCGAAAGCGAAAGCGCATATCTTAGAGGGCTTGAAAATTGCTCTTGATAATATCGATGAGATTATCGCATTGATTAAAGGTAGTGCTGATACTAAAAGTGCTAAAGATGGCTTGATCGAACGATTTAACCTGAGTGAAGTTCAAGCAGGTGCCATTCTTGATATGAGACTTCAACGTCTTACAGGACTTGAGAGAGATAAAATTGAAAATGAGCTTGCAGAGCTTCTTCAAGAGATTCAACGTCTCAGCGATATTCTACGCAGTGAAGCGCTTTTAAATGCTCTCATTAAAGAAGAATTGATCGAGATTAAAGATAAATTCAAATCAAAACGTATTACCGAAATCGTGGATGATTATGATGATATTGATGTGGAAGATTTGATCGCCAATGAGTCAATGGTTGTGACCATTACCCATAGAGGCTACATCAAACGTGTACCACTGAAACAGTATGAGAAACAAAAACGTGGTGGTAAAGGCAAAATTGCCGTAACCACATACGATGATGACTTTATCGAGAGTTTCTTTGTCTCTGATACGCATGATACCTTGATGTTTGTAACGGATCGCGGACAACTCTACTGGTTGAAAGTCTACCGAATTCCAGAAGGAAGCCGTACCGCAAAAGGTAAAGCAGTTGTCAATTTGATTCAGTTGCAAGCCGATGAAAAAATTATGGCAATTATTCCTACAACCGATTTTGATGAGACAAAATCATTGGCATTCTTTACCAAAAATGGTGTTGTAAAACGTACAAACCTTAGTGAATTTAAAAATATTCGCTCAGTGGGTGTTAGAGCTATTACCTTAGATGACGATGATGAATTGGTAACCGCAAAAGTTGTCACACACGATACTAAAAACCTTTTCATTGTAACGAAAAAAGGTATGTGTATTCGCTTTGAAGTAGGTGACGCAAGAGAGATCGGAAGAACGGCACGTGGTGTCACTGGAATTCGCTTTAAAGAAGAGAATGATAGAGTTGTAGGCGCTGCTGTTATCTATAATGATCAAGAGGAACTTTTAACGGTAACGGAAAAAGGTATTGGTAAGCGAACTACGGCAGAAGAGTACAGATTGCAAGGACGTGGTGGTAAAGGTGTTATCGCTATGAAACTTACACCAAAAACTGCCGATCTAGTAGGTGTGGTCATCGTTGATGAAGATAAAGATCTTATGGCACTTACCAGCAGTGGTAAAATGATCCGTGTTGATATGGAAACGATCCGTAAGGCTGGACGTAATACTAGCGGAGTCAAAGTGGTTTCTGTTGATGGCAAAGATGTTGTTCAAAGCCTTGCTCGTTGCCCGAAAGAGGAGATCGATGAGCTTGATGGTGAAGGTTTAGAAGATGATGAAAGCTCAACTGAGGGTAGTTTGATTATCCCAGATGATGCACCGAGTGACGAATAATTGGAATGGTAGTTGCTTCAAGACAAAAAAATATTTAAAGGTGTAGCTATGAATAGATGGTTTGTGACACTTTTGGCAAGTTTAGGTTTAGTATTAGTGATTTCGGGTTGTTCTGCAAAAGAAGAACCCGCGAAAGATCCAAAAGCAGCGATGTATGACTTTAGCAATGAAAAATCTTTTGTTGTTTACGGTGAAGGTATTGCACCCAAAAATACAGTTTCTCCTGCTCAAGCGATCGCACTTGCAAAACGTGCAGCGATTACCGATGGTTATCGTCAGCTTGGTGAAAAACTTTACGGTGTAAAAATAAACTCAAGTGAGACAGTTCAAGATGCTGCTTTAAAAGACTCTCGTATCGTAGCGTCCGTTAATGCACTTGTTAAAGATGCGGCTATAACAGATGCAACTTTTAAAGATGGTTTGTACAGCATTCGAATGGAAATTACAATGAGCGCACGTAGGTGGCACGAACTTTTTGCCTATTAATTTTAGGCGCTTCACAAGCACTTTTTTGCAGTGATCTTTTTTGGTTTTCATACAAAATTGTCACTGCAAATAGTATTGTGATTTATGAGCAAAAAAATATTGCTCCTGTGATGATCCCTTTTGAAGGTAAAGCGCAGAAGTTATGCACGCTTACGTTGGCTAATACGCAAAATCTTCCAAAAGAACTGTTTTTGCGAAAACACTTTGATGCCATTCTCCCTTGTTTTTATCAGCTCTCCTCACATCTTCTTTCATGGAATGAACAACATCTCAAATACGGCAATGACAGAATAGAGTTAGTGATTGATCCTGTGCGCTTTACAGTAGATTTTAAAGATGAATTCGCTACCATAAATGCCATTAGGTAAAACTCTTTTTGGCAGGATTGATTCACAATGCATGTTGCAATAGTAGAAGATGATATAAATATGAGAAAATCCCTAGAGATAGCACTTGGGGAGTATGAAGAATTTAAAATTTCTACTTATAAAAGCGCATTGGATGCTCTTAAAAAGATTGATTCCAGTGTTGATTTGATCGTCACCGATATTAATATGCCTGGGATGGATGGTATTGAGTTTATTAAAAAACTTGATGGCGCTTATGATATCATCGTTATTACAGGTAATGCAACACTGAGTCGTGCTATAGAGTCTGTGCGTTTGGGTGTCAAAGACTTTTTAACCAAGCCTTTTGAGATCGAAACACTCGTTGAAGCGATTAAGCGACACGATAAGATTCGTACTAAAGTAAAAGAGAGTTTTGAAAAGATCGATAGTACTAAAGAGGAAAATGGTGATTTTATCGCTACTTCACCTGAGCTTGAAAAAGCGCTTACGATTGCAAGAAAAGCGGCAAAAACAGATGTAAGTGTCCTTCTTCTAGGTGAGAGTGGTGTGGGTAAAGAGCTTTTTGCTAATTATGTGCATAAAAACTCGCCTCGCGCTAAAAATCCTTTTGTAGCAATCAATATGGCAGCCATTCCTGAAAATCTTTTGGAAAGTGAGCTTTTTGGCTATGAAAAAGGTGCATTTACAGATGCAATAGCGGAGAAAAAAGGTTATTTTGAAGTTGCCAATGGTGGGACACTTTTTTTAGATGAAATTGGTGAGATGCCTATGACACTTCAAGCAAAGCTTTTAAGGGTCATTCAAGAGCGCGTAATGGTGCGTGTGGGTGGCACAAAAGAGTTACCGATTGATGTGCGCATTGTTTCTGCAACAAATGCCGATATTAAAAAAAGCATCAAAGAGGGACGATTTCGTGAAGACCTTTACTATAGGCTTAATACCATTCCCATTGAAATAGCACCCCTTCGTCAACGCAAAGAGGAAATTTTACCTATATGCGATGTGATTTTAGAGCGTGTGACGAAAAAATATGGCTTGCAGAAACGTTATTTTTCAGAAGAGGCAATCGAATCTTTAATGACCTATCGATGGCCAGGAAATATTAGAGAGTTGATCTCTGTCGTAGAACGCGCAGTGATCTTAAGTGATACCGAAGCGATTAGTAAAGAAGATCTCTTTTTAGAAAGTCGTAATTGGTTTAGTTCGTAGTACAAAAACAATAGACTTTTTTGATAACTTAATACCAACTCTATTGGGTTATTAAAAAAGTCTCATATAAACATTAAGGTAAGAGAAATGAAAAAGTACAATGTAGCAATCGTTGGCGCTACTGGTGCGGTTGGCGAAGAGCTTTGTAGAGTTTTGGAAGAGGTTGACTTTCCTGTCAATAATCTTGTTCCACTAGCAAGCAGCAAAAGTGTAGGGCTTGAGATTGAGTTTAAAGGCAAAACATACAAAGTACTTGAGCTCACTGAAAAAGCATTTGAAGAGAATGATGTAGAGATTGCATTTTTTAGTGCAGGTGGTGATATTTCCGCTCACTATGCTCCGTATGCTGCCGAAGCAGGTGCTGTCGTCATTGACAATACCAGCCATTTTAGAATGGATCCAGATGTTCCTTTGGTTGTACCTGAGTGTAATCCAGCTGATATTGACCAATGGCAAAACAAAGGGATTATCGCTAATCCAAACTGTTCAACCATTCAAATGGTACAAGTGCTAAAACCATTGGATGATCTCTTTAACATCACTCGTGTTGATGTAGCAACCTACCAAGCGGTAAGCGGTGCTGGTAAAAGTGGTATGGAAGAGCTTGTGAACCAAATGCAAGACTTTTTTGCATTTAAATTGGATCAATGTGAGCCAAAAACATTTGCGCATCAAATTGCACTCAATGTCATTCCACATATTGATGTTTTCCTTGACAATGACTACACTAAAGAAGAGATGAAAATGGTCAATGAGACTCAAAAAATCTTGGGTAAAAAAATGGAAATCAGCGCAACATGTGTACGTGTTCCTGTTATGAGAAGCCACTCCGAAGCGATTACCATTCATTTTGAAAAAGATGTTAATTTAGAAAAAGCAGTTGAAGCGCTTAAAAATGCTGAAAACGTTGTGGTTTTGGATAATCCAGCTAAAAAAGAGTACCCAATGCCAATTATCTCAACCGATACCAATGAGACATATGTAGGAAGAATTCGTAAAGATATCAACCGCGATAACGTCCTTCATTTATGGTGTGTTGCGGATCAGATTCGTGTGGGTGCTGCAACCAATGCTGTAAGAATTGCGCAAAAATGGATTAAGCAGGAAGAGGCTTAATGTTAGAAAAACTATTTGAGAGAGGGTTATGGTCAACACGACTTATGACTCTCTCAGCAGTCATCTTTAGTATTTTAGCAGCCTTTGCACTCTTCTTTTTAGCCAGTGCAGATCTGTACCATGTTTTGGTTTTAACGTATAAATATTTTTTTACAGCAGCATTCCATCCTGAAAATTTTCATGCAGATATTGTTGCTGAAATCATAGGGGCAATAGATCTTTATTTGATTGCTGTGGTTCTGCTTATTTTTGGCTTTGGTATTTACGAGCTTTTCATCTCCGATATTGATGTTGCCAAAGGTACAGGTGGTGATAAGATTTTGTATGTCAGTTCTCTCGATGAGCTTAAAGATAAGATTGCAAAAGTCATTGTGATGGTATTGATTGTGAGCTTTTTTCAACGCGTACTTCATGCCGAATACAAAGGTGCATTAGAGATGCTCTACCTTTCGGCATCAATTTTAGCACTTTCATTAGGGCTTTACTTCTTACATAAAAATGGAGGAAAACACTGATGATTTTTGTAGATGCATGTTTTGGTAAAAAAACACCCTATACGCCTGTATGGATGATGCGTCAAGCAGGGCGTTATTTACCAGAGTACATGGAAGTAAGAGCCAAAGCAGGAGACTTTTTACGTTTATGCAAAGACCCTGAAAAAGCATGTGAAGTAACCCTTCAACCTGTTGATATTTTAGGTGTTGATGCAGCTATCTTATTTAGCGATATTTTGGTAGTTCCCCTTGAAATGGGTATGGAACTTCAATTTTTAAAAGGCGAAGGTCCTGTTTTCTCACATCCGATTACCAATCAAGCTGATCTTGATAAACTGGATGTTCAAAAAGCAATAGATGGTTTGGAATACGTTTATGAGACGATTAAACTGATTCGTGGTAAATTGGCTGCCGATAAAGCATTAATCGGCTTTTGTGGCGCTCCTTGGACACTTGCGACCTATATGATCGAAGGGCAAGGCACTAAGACGTATGCGCTTGTAAAAAAATTGATTTATTCTAATCCAAAGTTTATGCATGCACTCCTCAAAAAAGTCACTGAAGTGCTTAAAGGGTATATGGAGCGTCAGATTCAAAGTGGTGCGAATGTTGTGATGATCTTTGACTCATGGGCAGCAGCACTTGAAGAGAATGCTTACTTTGAATTTAGCTGGTCTTATATGAAAGAGATAAGTGCCTATCTCAAAGCAAAATATCCACATGTACCTGTGATTTTATTTCCTAAAGGCATCAGTGGATACTTAGATAAAATTGATGGTGAATTTGACGTATTTGGTGTGGATTGGTCAACACCGATTGAGCTTGCCAAAGAAAAATTAGGGCATAAATATGTGCTTCAAGGCAATATGGAACCCACACGTCTTTACAGCAAAGAGGCGATTGATGAGGGAATTTCTCATATTGTCAATGTTATGAAAAATGAAAGACATGTTTTTAACTTAGGTCATGGCATCTTGCCAGACATTCCTGTCGAGCACGCTAAGTATTTTATCAAGCAAGTCCAAACTCGCACTAAAATATAAACAGTATGCCTTATTTTAGGGCATACTCTCTTCACCTGTAAAGGACTTTTCCGTGAGCAACATCATTTTTGGACCCATTACTTCCAGACGTTTTGGGCAATCCCTTGGCATAGACCTTAGCCCCTCTTCCAAACAGTGCAATTTTGACTGCCTTTACTGCGAACTTAAAGGGGCAAAAACAGTCGATAAAGCCACCGATGCGCCTTTGGTTAAAGAAGTTTTAGATGCGCTTGGTGAGGCATTGCTCAAACATCAAAACCTTGATGTCATTACGCTGACGGCGAATGGCGAGCCGACACTTTACCCTGAACTTGATGCCTTGGTTGATGGTATACTAAACATCAAAAAAGAGACTAAACTGCTGATTCTCTCTAACGGATCAACGATTATGGATCTCTCAATTCAAAACATCCTCTCAAAACTAGACATTGTCAAACTCTCTTTAGATTGTGTGAGTCCAAAATGCTTTAAAAGACTTGATCGTGCGCATAAAGGTATTGAGATTAGCCAGATTATTGAAGGCATGAAAATCTTTAGAAAGCGTTATATGGGTGAATTAGTCATTGAAATCTTAGTAGTGGAAGGTTTAAATGACACCGAAGAGGAGTTTCAAGCTCTTAACACAGTTTTGCATGAAATCAAGCCAGATCGCATCGATGTAGGAACCATAGACCGTCCACCTGCATATGAAGTAAAAGGTGTGAGTATCGAACGTTTAGTAGCGCTTTCAAGCCTTCTTGAGGGTTTACATGTAAACATCGCCTATAAGAAAAATTACATACCGCAAAAGCGCCATTTTAGTAGTGAAGAGATACTCGAACTTCTCAAGCGCAGACCTCAAAGCTTTGAAGATATAGCACTCTGTTTTGATAAACAAAGCCTTGAAAATCTCAACCGTTTGGTCGAAGAAAAGCGTTTACATGTAAAAAATATTGCAGGGGTTGATTTTTATAAAGTAGTGTAGTGGGCGAAACCGCCCACTATGAATTACGCAACCGAGAGTTGCTGTTTTTTGTATTTGATTCTTTGTCCAAAATAGATTAATCCGTATATTGCAAAACCAATCACATAAGAGACGTAGTGACTTGGCAATCCAAGTTTTGCAGTCATAATTTTTGGTAGCATCAAGAATGGAATAACGATAACCAAACCGATACGCTCAATCGTATTGATCTTGGTTAAAACAAAACTTTGTGTGGCTGAGGTGAAGGCAAACATACCCAGTACGGCGCCACCAAAAATAAGGGCAATTTCAAACGGATTGGTGATCCACATCCATTTAGATGCGTCGTTTGGATCTTCTGGATCGACACCTCCAATGAGCAGAAGCTCATTATTGAAGAAGAACATAAACGGCAAAATACCTGTTCGTATATCGTAAATGAATGATTGCCATCCTGTTACAATAGGATCACTTTTGGCAATAGCCGCTGCGGCATAAGCCGCCATACCCACAGGTGGCGTGTCATCGGCTAAAATACCAAAGTAGAAAACAAACATGTGTGCTGCAATCGTTGGGATCAAATACCCATTACTTGCTGCCAAATCCATAATAATCGGTGCAGTTAACGCAGCCATAACGATGTAGTTTGCTGTTGTTGGAAGCCCCATACCAAGAACCAATGAAACAAATGCTGTTAGGAAAAGAACACTAAGGATATAACCACCTGAGAGGTTATCAATCACTTCTGCTAGAACCAAACCAATACCTGTGAGTGTCACAGATCCCACGATGATACCAGCAACTGCCGTAGCAACGGCAATAGAAACCATATTTTTACCACCCATCACCATACCGTTTCCGATGTCAGCAAAGCCTTCAAGGATAATAGGAAGAGTGATTTTTTCCTTATTCAAAAATGCTTTAAAAGGTTTTTGAACGACCATGATGATCATTAAAAACATGATGGCACTAAAGGCGGCACTTTGTGCGGATTGTCTGAGTACAATAAGTGTGTAAATCAAGAAAAAGATCGGAATAAGATAGTGAATCCCTCGGATAAAAATAGGCCATGTGCGTCCTAGGACACTAGGGTCTTCACCTTTAAGCCCATGTTTTTTTGCTTCGATGTGAACAATGTAAAACAGCGCAGCATAACAGGTAAATGCAGGAATAAAAGCTGCAAAAACGATGTCCGTATAATCAAGTCCTAAAAACTCTGCCATAATAAACGCAGCTGCGCCCATGATTGGTGGCATCAATTGACCATTAACCGAAGCGGCTGTCTCAACAGCGGCGGCTTTATGTGAACTAAAACCAAGGCGTTTCATGAGTGGAATGGTAAACGTACCAACGGTGACCGTGTTAGCGATGGATGAGCCTGAGATCATACCAAACATACCCGAAGCCGCAACGGCAGCTTTTGCTGGACCTCCGTCGTATTTACCTAAAATAGTATAAGAGACTTTGATGAAGTATTCACCCGCTCCTGCTTTATCAAGAAGTGAACCAAAAAGAACAAACAAAAAGACGAAACTTGCACTAACGCCTAAAGGTACGCCAAAAATACCTTCCGTTGTCAGTACCATCTGTCCCATAATTTTATTGATGCTCGCACCTTTGTGGGCAATCATATCGGGAAGGTAAGGACCAAAATAGTCATACAATAAAAATACAACAGCGGCCAGCATCAAAGGTAGACCCATAACCCTTCGTGATGCTTCAAGGACAACCAAAATCGTTGCAATACCTACGATAATATCGGTTTGTGTCCATGAACCTGAACGCATAGCAAGGTCTTTGTAGGCATACCATTGGTATAAAACCGCTGCAACGCCTACAAGCATAATGGCAAAATCATACCATGTGATGGTCGATTTTAGTTTCGGGCTTTTACTGATGGCATGCATTGCAAATGCAAGTGCAATACCAAATGCCAAGTGAACAGCTCTAACATGGGCACTGTTGCCTGGGTCAATAACAATATACAGTTGGTATAAAGACCAACAAAAAGCAATGGCAGCTACAAACCAGTATTGCCATGTGTTATTTTCAAAATCTCTATGACCTTCAAATTCGCTGATGAGTTTCGCATCATCCAGTCGTTCTTCTAATGTTTTCACGCGTTAAACCTTTATGTCAATCTGTAAGGCTTCTTTTTCAAAAAGCCTTACATGTAAAAATAGTTTGGAGTATTATTTAAGAAGTCCAGCTTCTTTAAATGCTTTAATCGCACCTGGATGTTGTGGTACGCTTAAGCCTTCAAGTAGGCTCTCTTTGGTAATTGTTTTGTAAGAAGGGTGTAGTTCTTTAAATTTGTCAAAGTTATCCAAAATGGTTTTAGTCACTTGGTAAACCACTTCATCTTTGACTTTACTGCTGGTGATAAGAACCGCTTTTACACCAATGCTTGGAACATCGTTTGGAACACCTTTGTAGTATGAACCAGAAATGGTACCTTTAGCGTAGTAAGGATATTTTTTAACCAGTGCATCAATCGCAGCACCCTCAATAGGAACAATGTTGATGTCAACAGAGTTTGATGCATCTTTAATGTTAGCGGTTGGATGACCCGCTACGAAGAAGTAACCATCGATATGGTTATCTTGAAGCATTGTAGGGCCTTCGGTTGATTTGAGCTCATTTGCCAATGATAAGTCTGAGCGCTTAATGCCAAGTGCTTCAAAAACAACATCAACGGTCATGTTGGTTCCAGAACCTGGTGAGTCTAAATTAAGCTTTTTGCCTTTAAGATCAGCCATGGTTTTGATGCCTGATTTTTGGCTGACAACAAGGGCAAGAAGTTCTGGGTAAATGGCAATCGCACTACGAAGTTCTGGTACAGCAGCCGCTCCTGTAAACTTACCTTCGCCTTTATAGGCTTGGTAAGCAGTGTCACTTTGAGAAATACCAAAATCAAGCTCGCCTGCTTTGATAGTGTTGACATTGTAAACCGAACCACCTGTGGATTCTACAGAACATCGGATGTTTGTCTCTTTTTTATTTTTGTTGACCATTTGACAGATCGCACCACCTGTTGGATAGTAAGTACCTGTAACTCCACCCGTACCAATTGTGATGAACTCTGCTGCAAACATTGGAACACTGAGTGCCCCAGTAAGAGCTAACGTAACAAGTTTCTTTTGCATATAGACTCCTTAAAATTAAATCTCTTTATATGCTACTATCTTTCTTCTTACTTTTTATTGAATGAATCTGCACACTCGTGTAAGATTTATGTTATTTTTAAGATTTGTGTGACAAAAAACTTTTTTATCAATTTGTGTCAATATGCCTTGACAATAAAGTATTTTTTGACTATAATTTCGACCTCATTCAAAGTGTTCCGAATTAGCTCAGCGGTAGAGTAGGTGACTGTTAATCACTTGGTCGCTTATGATTTATAATCTGTTTACCAATGGTTCATTTCTTGTTTAGTCTAAGCGTCTATACTTTCATTACCAAGACAAAAACCTCCTTTTTGTGAATAATCAACCAATTTTTCATAGCCAACGCTCGAATTGCCCGATTCGAGCGTTTCTTTTTTCTTCCCACCATTGCTCATTTTTTAATATAGCTACACCTTCAACGAATGTTATAATGCCGCAGATAGTTTCAAAGGAAAAGTATGCGTGTAGGAATCATCGGAGCAGGTGGTGTTGGTGTTGAGTTAGTGAATTATCTTTTAACCTTGGGCAATATGAGTGAAATCATTTTAGTCAATCGCACTAAAGAGAAAGCGTGGGCGGAAATCGAAGATTTTTCGTATGTGGCCTCTTTTACCTATGCGAGGAACACCCATTTGCATCATGGCGATTATGCTGATTGTAAAGAGTGCGATGTTATCGTCATCACCGCAGGAGCGCAACTTAAAGGCAATCAAACGAGGGATGAGCTTTTGCATGAAAATGCTACGCTTATCAAAAACATGGTTAAAGAGTTGTATCAGTATGCACCAAACGCCATTTTGTTGATGGTGACGAACCCTGTGGATGTTCTCACGCATATCGCTTACAAAGAGGGGCTTTACCCTCGTGAGCGGCTCATTAGTGCTGGAACGCTTGTGGATACGGCGCGTTTTATGAAGATCGTCAGTAAAAAAGTGGGGATTGACCCTAAAAATATTTACGGCTTTGTGTTAGGCGAGCATGGAAAGGGAAGCACGATTCCTTGGAGTATTTGCAATATTTGTGGTTTGGATGTCGATACGTTTTGTGAACTCAATGGTTTGCCTTTGCTTGATAAAGTGCAAATTTATAACGATGTCATCAATGCTGGCTTTGAGATTTTTCATAAAAAAGGCAATACCAATCACAGCATTGCCGCAAGTGTTTTTCGCATCGTCCGTGCGATTGCGAACAATGAACACTCTGTGCTTCCATTAGGGGTGTACTTAGATGGTGAATATGGACTGAGCGATGTTGTACTCAATGTTCCTGTGGTGGTAACGCGTCAAGGTGCGAGTAAAATCCTGAATTACAAACTGTTACCCGAAGAGCTTGAAGCGTTACATGCAAGTGCAAAAGTGATGCAGAAGATGGCAAGAGAGGTCTTGTAAAATTACAAGCCTATCTCTTTGATCTGTGCTTCACTCATGGCTGTTTTCTTTCCTTTTTCATCGTACTGGAAGCCGCTAAGAGGCGTGCTTTGTTTAAAGACGATTTCATTGGCGATTTTTCCAGATTCGTAGTAGAGCTTAGATATGCCATCCGCTTTGTTTTCATGAAAGGGTGTTTCACTTTGAAGCTTGCCAGATGGGTAGTAAATCTTTGCGATACCTTCAGCTTTGTCGTTGATGAAAGGGGTTTCATTTTGTACTTTACCTGAGGTAAAATAGCTTTTGCTTACGCCCTCAATCACATCATTTTTAAACGGTGTTTCGCTTTGGAGTTCACCTGTTTCGTAGTAAGTTTTTCCAAGTCCTTCTCGTTTTCCCTCTTTAAAAGGTGTTTCACTGCGAAGTCTTCCTGAGTCATAATAGAGCTTCCCGATGCCATTGGCAAGTGCCTGGGTTTTTGTTTCGATGAGTGTACCATCATCTTTGACTTCTAAGTCACCATATTGATAGATTTTATCGGCACCATACAGCGTTAAATTCAAAAGCAATAGCATAACAAATTTCATTTTTCAATCCTCGCCATAAATTTTTCGCGAATAGTAGCATATTAGATTTAACAGTGCCACTTCCATTCGCGAATTTCAGGCATATCTTGCCCATACGTTTCGATGTATGTCTTATGTTCTGTTAATTTAGCATGCATTTTTTGCTTAATTGACTCTGCATAAGTACGCATTTTAGGCACACGATCCATCACGTCCATGACCAAGTGAAACCTGTCCATATCGTTTAAAACGACCATATCAAACGGCGTGGTGGTTGTTCCCTCTTCTTTATAGCCTCGCACATGCAAATGCTCATGGTTAGCCCTTCGGTACGCCAAACGGTGAATCAACCACGGATAGCCATGATACGCAAAGATAACAGGGGTCTCCTTTGGAAAGAGGGCATTAAACACTTCATGACTGAGTCCGTGTGGATGCTCTTCCCTTGGTTGCAAGCTCATCAGATCGACCACGTTGATGAAACGTACTTTGAGATCAGGTACAAGATCGCGTAAAATGCTTACTGCCGCCAAGCTCTCTAATGTGGGTACATCGCCGCAACACGCCAAAATCACATCAGGCTCTCCCTCATCATTGCTCGCCCACTCCCAAATGCCTATGCCTTTTTCGCAGTGTGCTATCGCTTCTTCCATGTCCAACCATTGCGCTTCAGGCTGTTTACCTGCGACGATGACATTGATGGAGTCGAGGCTTTTTAAACAATGCTCCCCAACCCATAAAAGCGTGTTGGCATCGGGTGGAAAGTAAACATTGACGATGTGCGCTTTTTTGTTCACCACGACGTCGATAAACCCTGGGTCTTGGTGTGAAAAACCGTTGTGGTCTTGCCTCCAAACGTGTGATGTCAAAAGATAATTTAAAGAGGCGATGGGCTTTCGCCATGGAATTTCACGACTGGTAACTTTAAGCCATTTGGCGTGTTGGTTGAACATCGAGTCAATGATGTGGATGAACGCTTCATAGCAGGAGAAAAAGCCATGACGCCCCGTGAGCAGATACCCTTCAAGCCAGCCTTGGCAGGTGTGTTCGGAGAGAATTTCCATGACACGTCCATCTTGGGCTAAGTGGTCATCAAAGTCGTAGTGCTTTGCCATCCAAACGCGGTTGGTTACTTCAAAAAGCGCTCCTAGTCGATTGGATGCCGTTTCATCAGGGCCAAAGACACGAAAATTTTGCATATTGGCACGCATAACATCGCGAAGATACGTGCCTAAAACACGGGTAGATTCGGCGATGGTTTGCCCACGACATGGCACGTGTACAGCGTAGGTTCTAAAATCGGGTAAATTGAGAGGCTTAAGGAGTGCTCCCCCATTGGTATGAGGGTTGGCTCCCATACGTTTTTCACCATTTGGGGCAAGAGATGCTAATTCTGTGTGGAGTTTTCCCTGCTCGTCAAAAAGTTCTTCAGGCTTATAGCTTTTCATCCAGTTTTCAAGGATGGTGATGTGTTCGGGCTTTTTATCAAGTTCTGAGAGTGGCACTTGATGAGAGCGCCAGTGCCCTTCAGTTTTGAGTCCATCGACCTCTTTGGGTCCCGTCCAGCCTTTGGGACTTCGTAAGATAATCATCGGCCAGCGAGGGCGCGTAGTGTTGCCTTTTGTTCGGGCTTTATGCCAAATGGTTTTAATTTTAGAGACGATAACATCCATCGTCTCTGCCATCTTTTGATGCATTACCATAGGCTCATCACCTTCCACAAAGTAAGGTTCATACCCATAGCCGATAAAAAGTTTTTCCAATTCATCGTGAGAGATGCGAGCAAGTATGGTTGGATTGGCGATTTTGTAGCCGTTGAGGTGGAGAATCGGAAGGACCGCTCCATCACGTTTTGGGTCTAAAAATTTATTGGAGTGCCATGCCGTGGCAAGAGGCCCTGTTTCGGCTTCACCATCACCAACGACACAACACGCTATGAGCTCAGGATTGTCTAATACCGCACCATAGGCGTGTGATACTGCATACCCTAGTTCACCTCCTTCGTGGATGGATCCAGGGGTCTCAGGAGCGGCGTGGCTTGGGATGCCACCTGGAAAGGAAAACTGTTTAAAGAGCTTTTGCATTCCTTTTTCATCTTGGGAGATGTCGGGGTACACTTCGCTGTACGTGCCTTCCAAGTAGGTGTTCGCCACTACCGCAGGTCCACCATGCCCTGGTCCTGCGATAAAAAGCATGTTGAGGTCATCTTTTTTGATGACACGGTTCATATGAGCATAGATAAAATTAAGCCCAGGGGTTGTTCCCCAATGCCCTAAAAGACGGGGTTTGATGTGCACTAAAGTCAAAGGTTTTTGAAGGAGTGGGTTATCCAGCAGGTAGATCTGCCCAACGGAGAGATAGTTGGCTGCACGCCAATACGCGTTAATGCGCTCTAATTCAGATGAAAAAAGCGGTTCATGTCTCATGGTATCCTCCAGCGAAGATGAGTCGTAAGGTTATGCTACTTCAATTTTACTTAAAGCACATTGGGGTTGTGTTATGATTTTGTATTTTATACCGATTTAAAGGACTTTTGATGCTTTTAGCCATTACCCATTTACCATCACCCGAGTTACAGCATTGTGAATTAACGTTTTTAGAGAGTGAGCCTATCTCTATCGAAACCGCCAATTTTCAACATAAAAATTATCGTGCTATGCTAGAGCGATGTGGGGCTAAAGTGATTGTTTTAGATGAAAATTTGGCATGTCCCGATAGCGTTTTTGTGGAAGATCCCATCATCGTTTTTGATGAAGTGGCGGTATTGACTTCGATGGGTGTAGAGTCTCGCAGAGCTGAGAGCGAAGCCATGGCGAAGGTCTTTTCAAAGTACCGCAAAATTGAGCGTATCACATTGCCTGCAAAAATTGAGGGTGGCGATGTGCTTAAAGTGGGTAAAAAAATCTTTGTCGGTGCGTCGGCACGTACGAACAAAGAGGGCATTGAAGCCCTAGAAGCTATCATCAAGCCTTTTGGCTACGAAGTGATTCCTGTGAAAGTCACGGGGTGTTTACACCTTAAAACAGGCGCTACGGTACTCGATGATCGCACAATTTTTATCAATTCAAACTGGATCGATGCCAAAGCGTTTCAGGGTTTTTCTAAAGTGGAAGCACTAAGCGATGAGCCTTTTGGTGCCAATGTCCTTAAAATCGGCGATACACTGTGTATGAACGAAGCATTCCCCAAAAGCATAGCACTGGTAAAGTCTTTGGGCTATAAGGTCGATTCGTGCAACATCAGCGAGTTTGTCAAAGCCGAAGCAGGGCTAACCTGCATGAGCGTGCCGTTTAACGATTAAGAGCTTGTTTTGACCCAAGTAGATGCAGTACAAGTGCCTTAATGTTCAAATATTAAAATCTTAAAGGAAGTATGATGCCAATGATAGTGATTAGTAATTGTAACAACATTAAAGAGGCTTGTATTGTTATTGAAAACAATAAATTAAATATCAAATATGGTATTAATGGAACAGGTAAAAGCACCATAGCAAAAGCTCTTAAATATCGTAGTAATCTAAAAGACCTGAATAGTTTACTTCCTTTTAAATTGATTGAAAATAATCCAGACAATATTCAACCTGGAATAACTGGTGCTGAAGAATATAATAATATTATGATATTTGATGAAAGTTATATTGAACAATTTACTTTTCAGCAAGATGAATTAGTGAAAAATAGCTTTGAAATTTTTATTAAAGATGATAAATATCAAGAAAATATTGATGCTATTGAAATGTTATTTACTGATGTTAAAAGTATTTTTAGAGCAGATGAAAATTTAGTAAAAATAATTGGTAATTTACAAGAGCTTAGTAATTCTTTTAGTAGTACAAGTGGAGGTATGGCAAAAAGTGGCAAAATGTATAAAGCTTTTGGGATGGGAAATAAAATAGAAAATATTCCAGAAGGTTTGGAATGTTATACTGAATATCTAAAAAGTGAGCAAAATACTGCCTGGATAAAATGGCAAACTTCAGGAAATAATTTTTTAGAAATATCTAGCAATTGCCCCTTTTGTACATCATCTATAGATACTAAAAAAGAGACTATTAAGCTTGTTGCGACAGAATACGACGATAAAACAGTAGGTTATTTATTAAATATTATAAAAGTTATGGAAAATCTAAAAGCATACTTTACAGATGAATCACAGGTTACTATAGAGAAAATAACAAAAAATAAAACAGGTATTAGCGACTTAGAAAGCAATTTTTTAAAAAATATAAAAAATGAAATAGACTCTTTATTAAACCAACTTTTAAAACTACAACATCTTGCTTTTTTTTCTTTCCATGATGTTGATGATATGGTAAAACAAATTAAAAAACTTCAAATTGATCTTTATTTGGTTCCTTCATTGAACTCCCAAGTAACGCAAAATGCAATCAGCCCTTTAAATGAATCTTTAGACCAGTTGATTGAAAAAGCTGGTTTACTAAAAGGAAAGATAAATCTTCAAAAAAAAGTTATTGGTGAAAGAATTGAACAATATCAAGATGAAATTCAAGAATTTCTGAAATTTGCTGGTTATAAATATACGATTACGATTGAAGAAAGTCAGCAAGAGTATAAAATGAAATTAAAACATGAAGATATGGAAAAAGCTGTTGAAAAAGGGAATCAGCATTTAAGTTATGGCGAAAGAAATGCCTTTGCACTTATATTATTTATGTATGATTGTTTAGCAAAAAATCCTGATCTCATTATCCTTGATGACCCAATTTCTTCCTTTGATAAAAATAAGAAATTTGCGATTATCGAGAGACTTTTTCGTAACAATAAAGAAAAAGAGTCCTTTAAAAAGAGAACAGTATTAATGCTAACGCATGACATTGACCCAATTATAGATATGTTTAAAGTATTGTATAGCATGATTGAACCTGTACCAGTTGCTTCTTTTTTAAGTAATAAGCAGGGGATGATTAATGAATTACCTATCTCAAAAAACGATTTAAAAACTTTTGCACAGGTTTGCATGGAAAATATTGAATCGTGTAATGAGACCATCAATAAACTCATTTATTTAAGGAGATATTTTGAAGTATTAGATGATAAAAGTGAAGCATACCAACTGCTTGCAAGTTTATTTCATAAAAGGGATATTCCAACACAACGTGATGAAGATGGTAATAAAGTTGAAATGACAGAAGAAGAAATTAGCAAAGCTAATTCCAAAATAAAGGAACATATTGATTCTTTTGACTACAGTGAAGAATTGACCAAAGCAAAAGATAAGAATTTTTTGAAATCTCTTTATGACAGTAGTCAAAATAACTACGAAAAATTGCAAATATATAGAATGATTTATGGAGAAGCTGACTCTGTAAATACAGTTGTTCAAAAGTTTATTAATGAAACATATCATATAGAGAATGAATATGTTAGTCAGCTAAACCCTAGAAAATATGAGATGATTCCTGAATTTATCATAGAACAATGCACAAACTATATAAATCAATCATAGTTTAAAGAGTTCATTCGCGACTTCGATGAGATTGCCATCGGGATCGCGAAAATAGGCCGATAAAAGTTCACGTCTAGCGCCTGTTCGTTTGACAGGTCCTTCAAGAGAGGTTATGCCACACTGGTGCAGATGTTCTAAAAATTCCTCTATGGGCGTGAGCGTGATAAAACATAGGTCTGCTGAGCCAGCCGTAGGGTGTGTGGCTTTGGGTTCAAACTCATGTCCGACTTCGTGCAAATTGATTTTACTGTGCCCGAATTTGAGAGCTTTTCGATCCTTAAAGGTGATCTCTTCCATCTGTAAAACAGTGGTATAAAAAGCACAACTTCGCTCAATGCTTGCAACCGTTAAAACAAGATGGTCTAAGTGCGTAATGAGTGACATGAAAATTCCTTAGAAAACGAGGAGTGAATGTACTCCTCGTTAGAGATGAAATTTTAAAGCGTGATTTTAGTTCCTAAAACCTCTAAAAATTTAGCAATCCACTGAGGATGCGCAGGCCATGCTGGGGCTGTGACAAGGTTTCCATCCACCGTAGCTTCGGTCACTTCGATGGCTTTGTACGTTCCTCCTGCTTTGGTGACTTCAGGAGCACATGCAGGGTAAGCGGAGCAGCTTTTACCACCCAAAACATCGGCTGCTGCTAGGAGTTGTGCGCCATGGCAAATCGCAGCAATGGGTTTGTTCGCTTTTGCAAAATGGCGTACCATCTCGAGCACTTTTTCATTGAGTCTGAGGTACTCAGGAGCGCGACCACCAGGAACCACGAGTGCGTCAAACGCTTCGGCTTTGATGGCATCAAAGGTGCCATTGAGTGTAAAATTGTGACCAGGTTTTTCACTGTAGGTTTGGTCTCCCTCAAAGTCATGTACCGCCGTTCGGATAAACTCACCTGCTTTTTTGTTGGGGCAGACTGCGGTGACAGTGTGTCCAACCGCCGCTAATGCTTGAAAAGGAACCATAATCTCATAATCTTCTACATAATCGCCAACGATAAACAGAATCTTTTTTGCCATAATGTCTCCTTGTGAAATGGTAATATACTTGATTATAACGCTATTTAATTACAACTCTCTTAGGGTTTTAGACTTTTTTCATACGCTAAAGGATACTTTAAAAGTGGCAGGTATTCGCCATCATACAGGGCATCTTTTTCATCAATCAATGTCTCCACAATGCCCACACCTTGGGTGAGTGTTGCCTCTTTTTCAATAGGACGATCCGTAATGATTTCGCCCATTCTATAGGGCGTACCATCAAGATGCGTGTATGCTTCTTTGGCATTTCTAAAATAACGATAGGTAAAAGGCGTTTGAGCAAACACATCTTTTCCCAAAGTAAAGCGTTGGGTTGCAACCACTTTTCGATACCCAATAGCACCATTTAAAGCCTCTTTTTCAGTAGGGTAAAGCAGTCTTGGATGAATAAAACCCTCGTCGCTCAAATAGGCTTTTTTTTCCACAAATTCGCCCATAAGCTTGACATGTAAACGTTGCTGTTCTTCTAACGTATCGGGGTTTGTCAAGTCTAAAGTGCGCCAATTATCGCTATAGCCTCGCTCTTTGGTGATCTGTCCAGTTAAAAACGCCTCCATACTTTGAGGCATCACACCGTACAGATTGGCTCCGACCACATGCTTTAAAAAGTAGCCAAATTCACCCTCGTTTTTTGCACGATTGATGGGGTCGCCTCGGTTTGAGCTTGCTTTGCCGTCTTTAATGCTGTAAGCCAGATAGTCCATTTCACCCCAGCCGAGCTTTTCAGGAAATTTGCGTGGGAATGCCCATGTGGAGTCTATGGTGTTGCCACTGCCTGAGGTAAACGAAGAGGGCTCAAAGCCGTAATTATCGCTATGACAACCAACGCATTGCATCAGCTCTTCGCCTTTTTGCGCTCGCAAATGCCCTTTGGTATCTTCGATAAACCCAGCGAGTATCCAGCCTGCACCATTGCTGATCCAACCTTGTTTTTCATTGAGATAGAGGGGTGCGTTCTCCTCTTTTTCGGTAGCTTCACCAGGGTAGAACATATGGGTTTTAACCATATAACGGATCTCTTTCACCCGTGTGGCACGTGTGCCATTTTTGCGTAAATCAACATAGTGCAAAGGGTGTGCAAATTCGGTGTAAAGTGGGTAAAGCCCACGATGTACCTCTGTGGTACTGGCTTTGCCATAGTACATTTTGGGGTCGCTTGGCTCTAACCTATCGGTAATGGCACGCTCTAAGAGGTCAAGGTTTTTCGCATAAATGGTTTCGCTCCACGCTTCTTTCTCATCTTGCATAAAAGCTTTAGGGAGACGAATGTAAATGCCAGAGACACTGCCACTCATAGGTGTAAAGATGCCATAAGGCATAAAATTGATGGCGCGCCAGCCTGTCATCGTACCAAATAATGCGCGCTCTTTGGCGTTTGTTCTTACAAAACCATCTGCTTTTGCGGGTAAATCCTCAGGGCTTAAGTCTGGAAACAGTCGCCATGCGGATGTGTCTTGCCCATTTTCCCAGCCCAATTTTCCACCCCGTTTAGCATAGGCTTCAGCCCAGTTATTCTCATTGAGATAATCGAGCATTTTAGCCTCATCAAAGCGGTTCTTACTTTTTTGATACGCCGCTTCTAGCTTTTCAGGAAAGAGGGTATTTTCCCAAGGGTTGATGCTAGGGGAGCGTGTTTGTTGAGTTGCAGGGGTAAAACTATAGGTCGTTTGCAAGTTGCCTGTGATGCTTGAAAGCCCTGCTTGGGGGTTGTTGTTTCCTAAACGTGCGCGAGCAGGGGCATTGGTGTGGCAAAAAAGGCAAGCGTTTTGTGTGCCACCACTGGTTTCGATGTAACACTGTGCGGGAATGTTTGCGTAGGGATTTGTAAAGGTGGTTCGGCTTTTAAACTCGCCTTGCAATGCTCCGCCAAAGCCCAAAATAGGGCTTAGGCAAAGGACGAGCAAAAAGCGATTAAAGTCCAGGGATACCATGGATGTAGCCCACGGGTGCTTGGAATTTATCGATTTTAGGGGCAACTTGTATCTGAAGAACTTTATCCATGGTTTTGATGAAATCACCTTGGTGTTGGGCGTTGCTCATGATGTAGGCATGACCGTTGAGGTTCTCAACCACCTGAAGCCCTGTGGACTCAGCACCTGCTGGAACGGAGAGAATACGAGAGAGTTTTTTGGTGTCGATGTTGTACGCCCAAACATAGTTGTTCACATGGGTTCCGCTGTCCTCTCCGATGAAGAGCGTGCGAGCACGAGAAGAGTAAAAGACGTTGTCTGTGTTGGCGACTTTATCGACGGCACAGGTATTTCCAAACATATCGGTGGCGATCTCTTCGCCTAAAAGCGGTGCGGGTACGTGCATTGAAACGGGTACAAAATCACTCTTAATGAGTTCGCCATCGCTGTCACTTATGCCGCTAGAGAGGGCAACTTCGTAGGTTCCTCCACAGCGATTTTTAGCGACTTTGATGTCATCTTTGGCAAAACTGGCATCTTTTGCCATCCCTTTTTCGATGTAAGACATCGCGATGTAGAGTTTTTTATCTTCTTTGTTAAACGCTACGCCTTCCATTTTGTTAAACTCGGTGGTAGCCCCTAAGTAAGCGGCATAACGGCGTGTCTCTAAAAAGGCTGCGGCACGCTCCATATTGGGTTTGAGTTTAAGGTACTCTATCTCAGAGTGACCCGCTTTGACGGCTTTAAAGCCCTCGTGTTTTTGAGGGTCATACTCAGCAGGCGCATACGCTTCAAAGATATCGTTAAAGGTGAGGTTCTCTTTCCAACGCCATACCTCTTCACTGCTTGCGTGACCTAGTTTTATCCAATTTAGGATTGCTTGACCGCCATCTTTAGCATTATCTTCGTTGGTTTGCTTCCAAACAGCCGCGTAGAGTGTACCGCTGTCGAGCTCTTTTTCGCCATCACCTACGTACATGTAAAGTCCGACTTGGGTACCATCATCGCCAAAAAAAGCGGTTTTGGCATCGCTCATGACTTTTGCCATTTCCCATGTTCCATGCCCCATCGCGTAGTGTTTTTTAACAGAGGTTTTGCCATTGGGTTTTACGGTGACTTCGGTGATGTAGCCATAGTCATACGCTTTGGCTTCTTGCTTGCCTTCAAAGTAAAGCTCACTCATCGCTTTAAGCCCTTTTTGGGCTTTTTTGTACTCTTTCCCACTTGCCGCGGTAAAGTAAAGATCATAATCCTCTTCGCTTCCTAAGTGGGTATTCCAAGGGGTTTGTGACCCAAAACAGGGAATCCAAATGCCACCTACTTTAGAAAAGTCGATGGGGTATTGGTCAACCGCTTTGAGTTTGCCATCTCGCATATCTTGATGAATGGACGTCAGTGTCATGCTCATAGGAGCGCGGTTGTGCCACATTTCACTTTTTTCTGCGGATGAGCCATCGCTTAAGATCCAGTCATACTCATAGTGCGTCACCAAATAGAGAGAGCCTTCAACATTTAAAAGCGAGTTGCTATCGGGTGTTTCAGCGATGAGTGGCTTTCCAAAAGGGTCCATTAACGGTTTTTGGGAGATGCTGTAAAGCTGACCCGCAGGATTTTTGCTGGTACCTACTTTGTCTTTGACGCCAAAAAGTGTCTGATACGAAAGTGCTCTTTCGATCTTTCCGCCGTTTGGCGTGTGGATGATGACTTTAGCTTCTGAGTAAGCTTTCGCCATTTTTTCAGGTGTGTTAGGTGCTTCCATACCGATAAATTCAACACTAGAGTCTGCACAAAGGCTTGATGCTGCTAAAGAGAGCGAAACGAGTAGGGGTGTTAATGATTTCACGAGAGCCTCCAATAAAATTTTACTAGCACAATCGTAGAGAAGAAGTGTTACAAATCCGTTACAATCTTAAAAAAGAACGTTAGATCAAGGATACAATAGAAAGCTTGAAGAAAGCTATTCTACAATAAACAAAATTATACCCTAAGGAGCGAAAGATGAAAAATTTTTTAGTTGCAATCATGGTATTGTTGCTTGCAACAGTGGGTTTTGCGAAAGAGAGTGTTGTCTCGTATGAGGTGGATGGGAAAACGTATGAAGGTTACTACAGTACACCCTCCGATAACGCACCATTGGTCTTCATCATCCATGATTGGGATGGACTTAATTCCTATGAAATGAAACGTGCAAAGATGCTCAATACCTTAGGTTATGGTGCATTTGCGATAGACCTTTTTGGAAAAGGGGTTAAGCCTGTGAGTGTTGAGGAGAAAAAAGCGCTCACCAATGCCCTCTACAATGACAGAGCAAAGATGCAAAAGCTTCTGAGTGCCAGCTATGAAGCGGCAAAAAAAGAGGGTGCTAATGTCAAAAATGCCATTGGTATAGGCTATTGCTTTGGTGGAGCAGCACTTTTGGAAATGGCACGTATGGGAACACCGCTTAAAGGTTTTGTGAGTTTTCATGGCGGTTTAGCAACGCCTGCAGGAGAGGATTATAAACAAACCAAAGGTTTTGTACTGATCTTGCATGGAACTGCGGATGAGAGTGTAAGCATGGATGAGTTTGCAGCCCTTGCCAAAGAGCTTGAAAAAACAGGTCTTAAACATGAAATGGTCACGTATAGCGGCGCTCCTCATGCATTTACAGTCTTTGGAACAGAAAGGTACCGAGAAGATGCCGATAAAAAATCATGGAGAAGATTGGTCGAATTTTTAGATGAGACACTTTCTAAATAGGGTATGTTTTTTGCTTGTACTTAGACATGTAAAAAGGAGTTGCAATGGACAACAGACTATTTCAAGTTGACCCGTACGCAGGTATTAGTTACGGGCTTTATAATTCAATCAAAGGTGAAAAGGGGAGTTTTGAAGACTTTTTACTTCATTATGACTCAACAGGAGCAGGTGAAGGCGATAGCTCATGGCTAACCAAACTCATTACTGAAAATACCACCGATGCCCTTAGCTCCCCAGAAGTATGGGAAGCGATGAATACACTGGGTATCAGTGGGCTTGATTTTATGGGTTCATCGGATTACTTCGACACTCAAGTAAGTGCGCTTAAACTTCAACTCATGCAAGCCTTTAGCAAGCGTGAAGATTACGAAGAGATGAAGCCACTTTTAGAGCAGTTAATGAGTTAACGACACACGTAAGTGATCATATCCGACTCAATGGAGCCAATTCTTGCTTGTGCCCATTGGGTTTGAGTGTCACTGTTAATGGCTTTGACCGATTTGATGCTTGTGCCCAAAGAGCGAATAACTTTTGAAGGGCAGTTGATCTCCACTTTTCCATAAAGCATAGTATCGTAGCTTAAGCGTTTGTAGGTGAGTATAAAGTTTGTGTTCTTTTTGCTCTCCTCTACAACATAATATTTGTATATATCTTTATAGACACTACGGGGTATCTCTACCTCTTTGGTTTTACTTGCTCCATAGGCGTTCGCAGCTAAAAAAAGAGCACAAAATAGTGGAAAAATTCTTCGTAATGCCATTTTTATCTCCTGTATCAATTTAAACTTATTCTAGCAAAAGCTGACTCAATGTGCCATTAGTAGGCTCTTTTTGAGTGATTAAATCATGATAATTTCACAATTTATTCATCTTTAGGATACAATAGGCTTTCGCAAGAACTCTCATAGGTTTCTTCACAGTGTCGTAAGTTTGTATAAAGGGCTTTGTATGGGACATAGCGTAGAAAAAGAGCAAGAACAAAAAGAGAAGATCAAGCTTCTATCGCGTGAACTTCGCACGGTGCAAAAAAACCTTGTGGAGCAGTTTTATACTGACCCGCTCACACGCCTACCCAATCTTTATAAACTACGCCATGATCTTGAAGAACTCAACGAGTTTACACTCATCGTTGCCAATATTGACAACTTTAAACTCCTCAATGATTTCTACGGTTTTGTTGTGGGTGACTTCATCTTAGAATCTTTTGCTAAAACGCTTAAAATTGAGCTTCAAGAGGTGGCTGTTTACCGCATTGCTGGCGATGAATTTGCTATTTTGTTGCATGAGCGGATGAGCTTTTATCTGCTTAAAAATTACCTAACCCATCTTTCCAAGCAACTTACCCATCTCAAATACGCTTACGCGCAAACAGAGATTTACGTAGACTGTACGCTCTCGTCTAGTGCAAGTTTTTCAAGCGATGATATTTTTTCAAAAGTGAGTATGGCGCTCAAATACGCTAAAAAAGAGCAATTGAAGTTTTGGATATACGAAGATACAATGAACTTTTCACAAGAGTATGAAAGTAACCTCAAATATGCGACGAAGGTGCGTAAAGCGATTGTCGATTTTTCAGGTATTGTGCCTTATTTTCAGCCGATTATCGACAATGTCAGCAATGAGATTATTAAATTTGAAGCGCTTTCACGTCTTGTGGATGAAGAAGGCGTTATTCATTCTCCGCACAATTTTATTCCGATTGCAAAGATGATTAAAGTGTATGACAAAATCACGATGACCATCATCGACAAAAGTTTTAAAGTCTTTGAGACACATCCGTTTGACTTTAGCATCAACCTCTCTTTTGAGGACATTATAAACCAAGAGATTTATGACTTTATTATCCGAAAACTACGCGACTCCAATATGGGGCATCGTGTCACTTTTGAGCTTTTAGAGTCTGAAAAAGTCAATGATTTTAACAAAGTCGTGCATTTTTTCAATGAGATAAAACGCTATGGAGCGAAAGTAGCGATAGATGATTTTGGAAGTGGTTTTTCCAACTTTTCGTATATCATTAAGCTCAATCCTGATTTTATCAAGATCGATGGAAGCCTTATAAAAGACATTGACAAAGATAAAAACGCGCAGATTGTCGTTGAAACCATCGTCGATTTTTCCAAAAAACTGGGCATCAAAACCGTTGCAGAGTTTGTGCACTCCAGTACGGTACTTTCTACTGTAAAACAGCTTGGCATTGACTACTCACAAGGCTATTTTATCGATATGCCTTCGCCTCAAATTATGATGTAAGCTTTACGCAACTTCACTATCCCATAAAATACTCACGCCATACTCTGGATCGGTAATGACATATTTGTAGTACTCACTTGTGCCTTTTCGCCCATGCAAACGCACCGCAATCTGCCCCTCTTTGAGAAGCTGTTTCATCTCGTATTCACTCAAACTTCGCTTGTTCCAGCGTAAAAAAGTGTTGGAATAAACTCGAAAACGACACGAGGCATCGCTACTAAACACATAGTCATCGTTGATGTCCCGCTCTTTTTTTGCATGTTCACACGTATAAAGATTGACCTTTTGACCTTGAATGGTCAGTTTTTGTGAGATCACATTACCACCGCAATAGGGGCATTTGCCAAGAATCATCACACACCTCAGTTTTGATTTATGATGGTATGGTAGCAAAGTAGGAAAGAAGAAGTGTAAAATATTTCAGGATGAAAGATTTTACAGTAGAGCGTTAGTATCTTTGAATATTCTCAGAGTCAAGTATATGTAAGCCTACTTTAGGATTGAGTCCTTCTTGAAGCATTGCTTGTGCTACATCTTCAACTTTAATTGCTTTATGTGAACGAGGTATCACTAGGTTAAAAAGTTTCAAAAAGAAGGCTCCTAAAGATTCACCAAAACGAAATTTAGGGCGATTAGGAGCTATCAGTAAAGAAGGGCGAAAATGATAGGTTGATATGAAGTGTAAAGCGTTGA
>JAGDMU010000007.1 GCA_017860615.1 Pseudomonadota bacterium
GTATGTAGGTTTTTGCATACGATATTGACGGGTTTATTCCCCATTAAAATTTTTATGTACATGAGTTTTGTGCCCTAGCCGCACGTTAGTATTGTTTTGGAAAAATCAAAAACATGGAAAAAACATGGAAAACAACACAACCACATTTGAGTCATTTGGCTTACACCCAGAGATCCTTAAAGCCGTCGTAGAGGCTGGCTTTACAGAACCAAGCCCCGTACAAGCAGAATCAATCCCGTTAGTATTAGCAGGTCACGACATCGTTGCGCAAGCACAAACAGGTACAGGTAAAACAGCTGCATTTGGTCTTTCAACAATGAGTATGATCGATCCACACCTTAACAAAGTACAACTTTTAGTCATTACGCCAACACGTGAACTTGCAACACAAGTCAGTGATGAGCTTTACTCACTCGGACGTTTTCGTGGCGTTAAAACCGTAACGATTTACGGTGGTAGCTCATATTCACGTCAAATTGGCTTGATCGAAAAAGGTGCAAGCGTTATCGTAGCAACACCGGGTCGTATGTTAGACCTTCTTAAAAATGGCAGACTTCCAGGCTTTTCACCTAAAATGGTTGTTTTGGATGAAGCCGATGAGATGCTTGATATGGGCTTCTTAGAAGACATCGAAGAGATCTTTACCTACCTTCCAAAAGAGCGTCAAACGCTACTTTTTTCAGCAACAATGCCTGATCCTATCAAACGTCTTGCAAGTAAAATCTTAAATGATCCAAAATTTGTGAGTGTCACGCCAAAAGATCACACCACCAACGATGACATCGAACAACTTTACTACGTCATCAACGAATACGAGAGAGATGATGCGATGATTCGTCTTTTGGATGCTCTTGAGCCTGAGAAATCCATCGTATTCTGCCGTACTAAAAAAGAGGTTGATAGACTTTCTACTCAACTGATGGCAGTCGGTTATGCAGCAAAAGGTTTGCATGGTGATATGGAGCAAAATCAACGTGAGAGCGTTATTAAAGCATTTCGTAGTTCACAAATCGAAATCCTTGTAGCAACCGATGTTGCGGCACGTGGTCTCAACGTTGCTGACATCAGCCACGTTTTCAACTACCATATGCCATTTGATCCAGAGAGTTATGTTCACCGTATTGGTAGAACGGGTCGTGCTGGTAAAAAAGGTACAGCGATTACATTGGTAACGCCTATCGAATTTCATTCAATGCAACGTATTGGTAAAAAAGTGGGCTCTAAAATCGAGCACAGAATTGTTCCAAGTTTACGAGACGTTAAAGAGAACAAACTGATCAAAATTGCTGAAGATATTAAAAATGCAGAACTTAACGAAAATGCTACAAAACTTCTTGCTATTTTGGAAGAAGAGATGGATATGTCTCAAATCGCACTTAAACTTCTCTCAAATCTTCTCAAAGAGAACACACCAGTCGGTCCAGATAAAATCGGTTTAGATAAAAAAACATTGGAAAATGTTGTTAAAAACATCGAAGAGCGTGATGGTGGCCGTGGCAGAAGTGGTGGCGGTTACAGAGGAAATTCTGGCGGCAGAAGCAGTGGCGGTTATAGAGGAAACTCTGGCGGCTCACGTGAAGGTGGTGGATACAGAGGCAACTCTAGCAGTGGCTCACGCGATGGCGGTGGTTACAAAGGTTCAAACCCACGTGATGGCGGAAGCAGAGATGCACGTCCTCCAAGAGGCGATGGCATTCCTAGAAGTGACAGCAGAGGCGAGAGTCGTAACCCATTTGCAAAAGAGGGAAGCAGTTCAGCTCCACGCGAAGGCGGCGGATACAAAGGCAATCGTGACAGTGGCGATAGCAGACCACCACGCGCTCCAAGAGCCGACAGACCAAGCGCACCACGCAGTGACGCAGGTCGCGCTCCAAAAGCCGCTCCTCGTAACGCTTACAAAAAAGATTAATTTTTAAGATGATGGCGTGAGACAATCACGTCATCTTTTACTGCTTTATAATTTCCTTAAATACTTTCGATAATATTTCACTTTTTATCTTTAACATGTAAAAATTAATAAAGAAGTAAGTAATATTTGCAATAATCCATCAAAAAGTTACTTGAGAATTTTTCATTGGTCTCCACAAAATGTTTCAATGCTAAGTTTAGTAAACTCATCAATTAACTGATTACAATATTTGTACGTATCCAATATATATTTTGTATCTGGCATCGCACTTTCGCCGATCTTAAACATTAATTTCTTCTTTATTTCTTTTGTTTTACGCATGTATACATCATTTACTATCCAATTATTGTGAATGCCTATATCTCGTCTCACTTTGGCTTCAGCAAAATGATTCCATAAGGTAGTAATTTTCGATGGCTCGATAGAACACAATTTACATATTTCAACAAAGTACTCAGAAGGACGTTTGTACATAATTTCATTTAAATACTTTTCAGCAGCAAAAAAAATAATTTCTTCTTTGGTTAAATCTACCACGTCATTAATAGAAACTTCAAGTGATCCTATTTTCTTAGGAAATCTTTGTATGATAAGTTTTAATATATCGATAAAGTACTGCTCCACTTCACGCACCAACAATATCAACATTAACCCTGAAACATATTTGTCTATAGGCACTTCAGATGGAAGACTCCCTTTAAAGGATTCATAGGCTTCTTCCAGATAGCCTTTGTTCTTTTGATTCTGGATATTTTCAAACAACCAACCAAATGAACTTAATGAACACATCTTCTCTGAGTGTCTGAGTTTCACATTCAAAATTTCCATTTTGAGTTTTGTTTTTTCAAGGTTCACTGATTTTCCTTAGTATTCATAACTATTTATTCAACGAACATTATATATAAAAATAGCGTTATATTCCGAAATAAACAGACACGAAAAAAGTTTGTTGATTAGAAGTAAAAAGCGGATAGACTACTTTAAAGCAATTACTCTTTCAAACGGTGCCGTGACACAATCACGCCCTCATACCCCGTCGTTTTCACCGCTTCTAAAAACGTCTTATCTTCAATGCCATCTTTAGCAATCACAACCGCCAATTTTGTCTCTAATGTTACTTTAGATGACTCAACACCCTCAATACTTTTCAGTGCTTTTTTGACCGCCGTTGTACACAAAGGACAGTGCATTTCAGCGACTTTAATGACAACTTCTTCTTTGGCAAAGAGCATTAAAGGCAAAAGCAAAATCAACCATTTTTTCATTCATTAGTTCCTATTAGAAAATTTGCCCACTCAGGATAAAGTAATACGACGAGGATTACCCCTAAAATCATTGAGTAAAGCCAAAGATAACGCTTTCTCTTTTGAGGATTACATGTAAAGGTATGATGCGCGTAAGAGCGCCATGAAAGCCACAAAACAAAGAGCGATAAAAGGGAGAGTGGTATGCGAAACGGGGTGAGGACTTCTAAGAAACTTAAAAATCCAAAAGAGATTCCAAAGAGTAAAAACAGCAGTGGAGGCAGACAGCACGCCGTTGCGGCAAAGGCTGACAGCAGTGCTGTGAGTAAACTTAGAATCTCTTTTTTCATACGTTAGAGTTTCTCTTGTGAGATAAAGCTATACGCAAACGCAGCTGGTGCGTAGTAGTCTAAGACTTCATCTTCGACTTCGGCGTATGGATAACCAAACATATTGAGTGGTTTTTGCGCTGGTGTTGGCGTTAAAACAAAATCACGCGCTGTGTTGTAGCCCATCCAGTTCATCTCCCAGTTGCCGAAGAAATACTC
This sequence comes from Pseudomonadota bacterium, assembly GCA_017860615.1. Lineage (GTDB taxonomy): Bacteria > Campylobacterota > Campylobacteria > Campylobacterales > Sulfurospirillaceae > Sulfurospirillum. The sequence continues at coordinate 3,702 of JAGDMU010000007.1, forward strand.
ACGCACCTCTTTCACAAGTGGATCATTCAGCGTCATTTTCTCTGTCAAGATGACTTTAGCCACATCGGCAGGATCGCATGGAATCCAGCCTGCGCCATCAAGGTAAAACTCAGCTCTACAATGCTCGCCTCCCGTGATTTTAGCCAACCCTTTTTCATCACTGCTTCCGCACGCTTTGGAGTAGCGAGAACTGCCTAAACGGATACCAAAGATCTCACGTGCAGGCACACCTACACTTCTAAGAAGTGCTACAAAAACAGAGCTAATGTCGGTGCATTTTCCACCCATGATGTTTTGCTCAATCGCTTTACCTGCATCGCCTAAACCACAACCCACAACAGCGTTGTCGCGGTACATATTTTCAGTAACCCATGCGTAAATCGCTTTGGCTTTATCGAGGGGTGTTTTGCTGTTCGCTATGATTTTAAGCGCTAGCTCTTTCACTTTTCCACTCGTTGGAATGTGCGCCGTTGGTTTGAGGTAGTGCGCTACATCTTTGGGGTATTTGGTTGATGCGGTTGCTTTTGAGAGGTCTGAATTGCGCTCATACGTGGTAATCGTATAGGTCACTTCGAGGAGTTTTTCGCCACCATTTTTCCACTCAGCGTAAAGCGTTCTAGCTTTGTAGCTGTTTTTGTCAGTGACATATGCATTGGTTGCATTGGAGTTAAATTTAAAATCGCTTACTTTTTGATAAGTCGTCTCTTGTGGAAGTGGAACCCAAAGTTTGGTCAAACCCTTTATATTTTCGTGTTTGAGATTGTAACTGTTTGTGACGAAAAAAATACGTGTTTTTGACTTTGGCTCACTCGCTTCTAAAATCGAAACCTGAGGAAGAATGACCGAACTTGCACCTAGTGCTACGCAGCCTTTTATAAACGCTCTTCTTTGCATAAAAAATCCTTACATCTGAAATAGCACGAAGAGGTGAAAACATAAAAGAAGTCATGAAGTATGGTTGTTACGATTATGTTTGTCTAAGCCTTAGACGTCGTGCATTAGAGGGATTTTACAGTGGATTAGCTTAAAAAATTCTCTAAAAGCTCTTATAGTAAAGCGTTATAAGAGCTTTTATACTTTTAAGCTATGGTAGAACTTTTAGCACTTTTCTTGCTTTTTTTCTTAGCAGCCAAAGTCTCTTTAGAAGGTTTTGTAGAAGACGCTTTTTTAGCTGCGGTTTTTGTGGATGATTTGACGTTTTTTTGAGCGGTTTTACTCGCTTTAGCCTTGACATCTTTATCAATATGTTTTTTCTTAGTTTGCGTCGTATCACTTGTGACACTGCTTTGTGCAAACACGCCTGAACTTAGCAGTGCAATGCCTGCTAGAACTATTAAGAAACGTTTAAACATCTCTTCTCCTTAATCAAAATAAAAGCGCATTGTACCGCTATCCGTCTAAAATGTTTCTAACTTTTTTACCTAAGCATATTTAGGGTCGTTTTGAGATAAAGTTCTCTTTTTTCATTGCCGATATAGCGAATCTGAATTACTAATTTTTTATATCAAGAGAAAAAGTGAACACTTTTTGCTTAGGGTTAAGTAAGAATTTTAAAAAGGATAGAAGATGCATTTTTTAGTTGTTGATGATAGCTCAACGATGCGCAGAATTTTGTGCAACACACTAGGTAGTATCGGGTACAATGCGACTGAGGCAGAAGATGGATTGGATGCGCTTAAAAAGATCAAAGATCAAAAATTTGATGCCATCATGACAGACTGGAATATGCCTAAAATGAACGGATTGGAGCTTGTACGTAGCATCCGAGCGATGGAAGAGTATAAACACACTCCCATCATCATGGTGACTACTGAGGGCGGAAAACGTGAAGTCATTACAGCGATTAAAGAGGGAGTTAACAACTACATTGTTAAGCCTTTCACCGCGTATGTCCTTCGCGAAAAGCTTAAAGACATCATCTAACGTGGAGAGTTTTTCTCCACCTCTTTCTGCCTAAAATGAATGGTAAAGTAGTTTTGCCCTTCCACATGTAGATAACTAAGCTCAAACCCATGCTTCGCAACAATCGCATTGGCGATGTAAAGCCCAAGTCCTAAACCGCTGCTTGAACCCTCAACAGTTCGGTTAAAGGCACGTGAAAAATCCAAACGTTCTTTAGGAATCTTCTCGCCATAACTGCACACACTGATACTATCAGCACAAATATCAACCTCAACCCTTTCGCTTGTATGTTTAAGAGCATTATCCAGTAAATTTTTAATCGCGGTTGCAAAAAGCTCAAAATCAACCTTGACAAGCGGTGCCATCTCTTGTGGCGGAATGTGAATGCGTTTTGTATCGCCTAAAAGGAGTAGATCCATCGCATGGTCTAGCACATCAACCAATCGGTACTCTTTGGCTTCTAAGATCCACTCATTGGAGCTCAATTTTTCCACTTTGACCATCTCACCCAGCAGGGTTTCAAGACGTTCAAAGATGCGCTCTAACTGTGTTTGCTGTTTGGCATTTTCGAGCGAATTGGAGAGAATTTTACCCTTCATAATGGGTGTTTTAAGCTCATGCAAAATGTTACGCAGAAAAAGGGTACGCGCCTCTTTTAAGAGATGAATTTTCTCCATAGCAAGATTAAATTCTGAGGCAATTTCACCCAATTCATCTTCACTCTCCACACCGATAGCCTGAAACCTTTTGGTATCGCCAAACGTACGAATGGCACTTTTAAGATTACGAAGTCGTAAAAGCTTCCGTAAAACAATGCCAAAAAAGAGAAGTAAAAGGGTGTTAATCACACCACCTAAAATCCATAAACGATAGAGTGAAAACGCTTCAATATTTTCTAATACAGGTGGCTCATTCATCTTTTTCATCGGAAAAGGAGGTGGAAATCCTTCATGTAACTCCATGGGTGGCGGTGGCGGCGGCGGTGGATCTCTATGAACAAAGTAGAGTTTTTGCTCATACATTAGCATCTCAGAAAAGGGATCTTCCAGAAGCTTCACACCCTCTTTAAGCAAAAGATGTTTATCTTGCGTGCTGATGCGAACGCCTAACTTTGAAAGCATCGCTTCTTGGTCAGCGTCATTATGAAACGTTACTTTCACCGCCATCATAAAACGCTGAAACGTAAAAAACTGAAGATCACTGATTTGTCTTTTGTATTCGATCACAAACGCAATATTAATCACAACCAATGTCAGTGCAAAAAAGATTGAGATCAGCGTAACGATAGAGAGTTTACGTATTAACAAATTTGTATCCAACCCCTCGAACCGAGAGAATAAAACGAGGCTTTTTAGGATCATCCCCGATCTTTTGGCGAATCCTACCCATAATGACATCAATGCTCTTAAGACTGCTTTCGTACTTGATGGAGCCAATATTGAGTAAAAGTTCTTCTCTTGAGATCACAAAACCCTCTTTTTTCAGCATATAAGAGACGATGTCATACTCTGCCATCGTGAGTCTTACTTCATTTTTACCCCGCGTGATGATATGCCGCTCTTCATCAATTTTAAACGTTTGATAAGGAGCTTCATTCAAAGTTGAACCTCTTCTTAAAATGGCACGAAGTCTGTAAGCGAGTTCTCTTGGGTCATACGGTTTGGGAAGAAAATCATCGGCTCCTCGCTCAAAACCCATCACTTTATCGCCCATATCGGAACGGGCAGAAGAGATAATAATTGGAAGAGTGGGAATCGATTCATGCACAATGCGGCAAATCTCCAAGCCATCAATTTGTGGCAAAGAAAGGTCCAAAACCAGTGCATCAAAATTTTCATGTTGGAGTGCGGTTAAGCCCTCTAATGGGGTAAATGCGAGTATGGTTTCAATCTCCTCTTTTGCAAGGGAGTCTTGAAGGAGTTGTGCGAGTTCCACATCATCTTCGATCATTAAAATTTTAATCATATTTCGATTATAACGAAGATAAAGTAAATGAAAAGTAACACAAAACCACGCTTTGCTTAGAGCGTGGTTTGGGACTTAGGCACTGAAGCTAACAGATGTTCCAGAAAGTGTATTCTGTGTTGAATAATTCGAGATGATTTGTGCTAAAAGCGCTTTCATCAACGAATCTTCAGTTGTCTGCGTTGCTTCTTCAGACGTACCAATACTCTCCGCTTTCGTGGAGTCTTTATACGCCTGTGCTTCCGTTGAGCTCACTTTACCATCTTCGTTGGCATCAGCTTCGTCAAAATTCGCAGCCAATGATTCAAAGAGTGAAGCAAGGTTGCTATCCGTTTCTGAGACTTCATCGACCATTGCGAGAAGCTCTTCTTCCGTATAGCCTTCATCATCTTCCTCTAAACCCGTTGAAGATGATGGCGGTGGTGGTGGGGGCATACCTCCAGCCGCAGATACCGTACTACTTGTCTCTGTTGCATCGGTTGTCTCTTGTGTAGATTGCTGATAAGCCATCGCTTCAGCAGAAGTCACTTTACCATCTCCATCAGCATCTGCAACATCGAAATTTTCGACAACAGACGCTAATAAAGAAGCAAGATTACTATCAGTCGATGAAACTTCTTCCGCTATAGCGGTTAGCTCATCTGCTGTATAACCTGTATCTTCTTCAGTAGATGAAGATGTTGGTGGCGGAGGTGGGGGCATACCTCCCGCTGCCATTCCTGACTCTTCTGTAAATAATGTGCTCAGTTCGTCTTCACTGATCGTTCCATCTCCATCACTATCCAGTGATGAGAACGCGCTACTAATAGCACTTTCGTCACTAATTGATAATGCCAGAGCTGCACTGCTAAACTCAGTACTGTCAACAGAACCACTCGAATCACTATCCATAGAAGTAAGCAACGCTTCTGCGAATTGTGAACTCAACGAACTGCTACTGCTGGTACTGCTGCCATACGTCCCGTACGATGACGTTCCGTAGAGAGAATTTGAACTTATCGTCATCATCTCCTCCTTTTTTTGGCTTGGGAATTTCCCAGTAGCAATCCTAACGCCAAAGCGGTAAACAGTGGGTAACAATGAAAAAAATAATGAAAAAACTCACACGAGTGGATTTTTATCCAAACCGATACCCCACACCCGAAATAGTAATGAGCAATGTGGGTCGATTGGGGTCGATTTCAATTTTTTTACGCAGTTGATTCACAAACACTCGCAGTATTTTGGTATCGCTTTGGTAGCCAACACCCCAGACATTTTTTAAGATTTGTGCATGGGTTAACGCTTTGCCACTGTTTTGCATGAAAAATTTCAAAAGACTAAATTCGAGTGGGGTGAGATGCAAAGGCACATCTTCTAACCTAAATTCACGTTTTTCAAGATCAAGTTCTAAGCCTTCAACTTTTAATAATGGGTTGCTTTCCTTTTTGGCAACATGTCTGAGTGCAGAGTTGATGCGAGCAACGAGTTCTCCCGTAAAAAAAGGTTTCACCACATAGTCATCCGCTCCAAGATTGAGTGAATCCACGATCTCTTGTTCGCCATTTCGTGCCGAGACAATAATAATGGGAATGTTGCTAAACTCACGAATTTTTCCTACAAAAAGCTTTCCATCGCCATCGGGAAGTCCTAAATCTAACAAAATAAGATCGGGATTAAACTGAACCATATGTGATATACCCTCTTTTTGAGTGCCACATACTTTGAGTAAAAAAGCATGCTCTTCAAGGCTCACTTCTAAAAGCTTTTGAATCTGCTTATCATCCTCTACAATCAAAATTTTATATTTAGGTTGGGACATTATTCCTCCTCGATGGGAACGTTAAACTCAAAGATGACACTGTTTTCCACATTTCTTGCCCAAATCGTTCCACCGTGCGCTTCTACAATTTTTTTGCAGATAAAAAGCCCTAAACCACTGCCATTGATGTCATCACTAATGCCTTTGATTCTGAAAAACTTTTCAAACACCATTTTAAGGTCTTCCTCACTGATGTGACTGTCTTCATTTAAAACAAAGATGTTACACCTTGCACCCTCTTTTTGAAACCCTAACGTAATGGCACTTCCATGTTGTGAGTATTTAATCGCATTTTCCAAAAGATTGACAACCACGCGTTCTATCAAAACGCAATCCGCTTTAAAAATGCCCGATTCTTCTTCAATTTTAATGCTAAAATTGCGCTCTTTTAAAATATCTTCAAACTCCCTCGCCGCTTGCGAGAAGATGTCTGCAATGTCGCACCAATCTTTTTTAAGAACCACTTTATGGCTTTCAAACCGTGCCGAATCGAGCAAATTGTTCATCAGACGTTCCATCTTTTTCGCACTAAAAATCACTTGGGAAATGATAACGCGTTTTTTCTCATCCAGCCACGTCTCATCCGTCTTAAGCATCGAAACCATGCCTAAAATGGAAGCAAGCGGTGTTCGTAAATCATGCGAAATGGAACCATACAGCGCATTTTTAAGCTCTTCACGTGCTAGAGTAATCGCATTTTTACTGTTTTTTTCTGAAAGAGAGATACGCTCAAAAGAGACCGCCATGACACTGGTGACAGAGTCTAAAAACATCTTAAGTTCTGTTGTCATCTCATCTTGTTTGATTTTAAGCCCAAGTGCGCCATAAACGACTTCTCGGCTTTGAATGGGAATATAGAGCATATCCGAAGCTAAAAAGGTATCCGTACCTGCCCCTGCTATTTTACCATTGTCCAAACACCAATCAAGGACTGCTTTTTCACTCGAAGAGATAAAAATAGCCTCTAATTTTTCAAACATCGCATCATACTTTTTGCTCGAAAGTGGGCTTTTAGGATCATAATGCGCATAGAGTTTTGGCATCTCATCCACATGCTTGCGCAAGAAAAAGAAGGTCTCTTTGCCAAGTGATTCAGCGATTAAGGGCATCGCTATTTTAATCACCTGCTTCATCTCTGAAACAGCCGTCACCCTACGACTCAGTTTATACAGTCTCCTCACCCTCTTCTCTCGTTCGCGTATCACTTCGCCAATGAGTTTCAGCTTTTTCGCTTGCGATGAGATCAGATAAGCAACGATGAAAAAGATGAAAAAACTCCACAGATGCGAGATGTCACTTACGACAAAGGTATAAACGGGAGGCACAAAAAAGTAGTTAAAAAGTCCGACACCGACAAAGGTAATCACCATCGAGGTTTTCATATCGCCTCTGGAAGCAACGATCAGCACAGGAATGAGAATAAGCAGTGCTGCCATAAAGGAGCTTCCTCTTTTGTGTGTTCATCAAGGTCATGCTCTTCTAATTTTTGTTCTTGAGTTTTGTTGATATACGAAATAATGCAAAACTCATCGCCTGCATTTAAAAGCTCATCGGCAATATCCATACGCCAGAACTTTCCTAAAAAATTCTTTTTGCGCTTCGCGACAACGATGTGCGTTACAAACCGCGCTCTGGCATGTTTTAAAATCTCTTCGCCAACATCTTGCCCTGAGACGGTATTTACCTCAGCGCCAAGCTCCTCGGCTAAACGGATATTTTTAGCGAGTTTTTCGCGATTATTGGTTGAGAAATCATCGACGTAAAGCGCGATCCACTCCGCATTCATCTGCGAAGAGAGCCGTTTGGCATAGCGAATCAAATTGGCAGAAAATTCACTGCCATCAATGCACACCATGACCTTTTCAACCGCTTCCCAACGCTCTAGTTTATTCTCTTTATACTGATCGTAGACGTCTTTGCTCACGCGTCCTGCGGCTTGTTTGAGCGCAATTTCTCGAAGCGCATTGATGTTGCCAAGTTTGAAAAAGTTCATCAGTGCTTTTTCAACGCTTTGCAGTTTGTAGATTTTCCCCTCTTTAAGCCGCTCGACTAATTTTTCAGGAGGGATGTCGATGATTTGGATTTTATCGACACGTTCTAAAATGCTATCGGGAACGGTTTCAGTAACCTTGACACCCGTAATCTGTAGCACCAAATCGTTAAGACTCTCAAGATGTTGAACATTCATCGTGCTGTAAACATCAATGCCATTGTCTAAGATCTCTAAAACATCTTGGTAACGCTTTTGATGCCTTGAGGTGGGAGCGTTACTGTGAGCCAACTCATCAATGAGCACCACATCAGGTTTGGCTTCCAAAATGGCATCAATATCAAGTTCATACAGACTACTTCCACGGTACACGATCTTTTTAGGTGCGATGGAAGGGATGCCTTGGGTTAAACGCTCTGTTTCAGCCCTGCCATGCATCTCAACATAACCGATGCAAACGTGTGTACCACTTTTAAGCAATTCTTTGGCGTTGCGAAGCATGGTGTAGGTTTTACCCACACCTGCCAAGGCTCCAAAGAAAAGCGTTAGCTCACCTTTTTCGCGTCTATTTTTGATCTCTTGAAGAACCAGATCACTCGTTTCTAAGACATCTTCATTCATGTTAAGGATTTAAAACTCCAAAGTTTTTATCTAACGCACGGTTTAAAAGAAGGACATTCACCCTCTCCTCGCCTATAAAACCCAAAAATTTTCGCTCAATATATTGATTGACAAGTTCTAGCATCTGAACTTCATCCACATGGCGCTCTTTGGCAATAACCTGAACTTGATAGAGTGCCGCTAATTTCGAGATATGCGGATCAAGCCCACTACCAGATGCCATGACCAAATCACTGGGAATAACACCGTTGCCAAACCTTACATGTAAAGCTTCTTTACTGGCATCTATTCTATCCAACAAAAGCTTGTTTGTCGGTGCTAAATTGCTCCCACTTGAGGAGAGCGCATCGTAGCCATCCTCCCCTGCAGCCGAGGGTCGAGCGATAAAATAGCCCTCTTTGGAAAAATTTTGTCCGATAAGCTGGGAGCCTATAACCGTTCCGTTTTCTTCAAGTAAAAGTCCTGAACTCTGCGTTGGGAAAACCCATGCGCCAACATTGGTAACCACAAGAGGATAGACACCTCCAAGTAAAAATGTCATGACTAAAAGTAATTTAATCGATTGAAGTAGTGTTTTCATAGTCTTCCTTTTACAAAAGATGCAATGTTGCAAGCAACATATCAAGCAGTTTTATACCCGCAAACGGAACGATAATACCGCCAAGTCCATAGATGACCAAGTTTTTTCCCAACACCACATCTGCACTCAAAGCTTTATACCCAACCCCTGAAATCGCCAGAGGAATCAGTGCGATGATAATCAACGCATTAAAAATAACCGCCGATAAAATGGCACTCTGCGGCGATGAGAGGTGCATGATGTTCAGCACTTCCATCTGAGGAAACGCCACCACAAAAAGAGCGGGGATGATCGCAAAGTACTTGGCAATGTCGTTGGCTAAACTAAAAGTTGTAAGAGCACCTCTCGTCATCAAAAGCTCTTTACCCGTCTCAACCACTTCAATGAGTTTGGTAGGAGAACTGTCCATATCCACCATATTGGCGGCTTCTTTCGCCGCTTGCGTTCCGCTGTTCATCGCCAGTCCCACATCGGCTTGGGCAAGAGCAGGGGCATCGTTGGTGCCATCCCCCGTCATCGCCACCGTAAAGCCCTCTTTTTGGTAGTTGCGAATGAGCGCTATTTTGGTATCGGGCGTTGCTTCGGCGACAAAGTCATCCACGCCTGCTTCTGCGGCAATAGCGGCAGCCGTGATGGGGTTGTCTCCCGTAATCATCACGGTTTTAATACCCATACCTCTAAACTCAGCAAATTTCTCTTTGATGGAAGGTTTGATGATGTCTTTGAGATGAATCACGCCCAACACTTTGCTTCCCTCGCAGACAACCAAAGGCGTGCCACCTTTTTTACCGATTTGCATACACATATCGTGTGCCTCTTTGGGGAATTTTCCACCCGATGCGGTGACACATTTTTCAATGGCATCCACGGCCCCTTTGCGGTACTCTTTGCCATCAAGGTCAAGCCCACTCATTCTCGTATAAGCACTAAAAGGGATAAACTGGGCACTTTGGATATTAGCTGGCTCTTTCGCGCTATAGGTATTTTGCGCAAACGTGACCGTACTTTTTCCCTCTGGGGTGTCATCACTCAGTGATGTTAACAATGCGGCGTAAGCTAGATTATCAAGCTCTTTGATGTCAATGGGAATAAAAGCACTTGCCATACGGTTGCCAAAGGTAATCGTGCCTGTTTTATCCAGTAACAACACATTGACATCACCCGCAGCCTCTATCGCTTTACCGCTCATCGCAAGGACATTCTTTTTAAGCAATCTGTCCATTCCCGCAATACCAATGGCACTTAAAAGCCCACCGATTGTCGTAGGAATCAAACAGACCAAAAGCGCAATCAGCGAAACAACGGAGATATCTGCGTTTACATGTAAAGCCATTGGCTTAAGTGTCAGTGTCACCACAATGAAAATAGCGGTTAAGCCCATCAGCAAAATGGAGAGCGCAATTTCATTCGGACTTTTTTGCCTTTTTGCCCCTTCAATGAGGCTAATCATACGATCCAAAAAGGTCTCGCCCGGATTTTTCGTGATCTTAATCGTAATTTCATCACTTAAGACAAGCGTTCCACCTGTAACCGAGTTGCGATCCCCTCCTGATTCACGAATCACAGGAGCTGATTCGCCTGTAATGGCACTCTCATCAATGCTTGCAATGCCTTTGATGACCTCACCGTCGCTTGGAATCACCTCCCCTGCACTCACGACGACAACATCACCCACCCTAAGACTCTCTGAACTCACCTTTCTAAGGGAACCGTCTTCACTTAACTTATTGGCACTGCCGCTTTTTTTACCCGAACGTAACGCACTCGCTTGCGCTTTGCCTCTACCTTCGGCTAATGCTTCTGCAAAATTGGCAAAGAGTACCGTAAAAAAGAGCCACACAAAGACCCAAAATTCAAATCCAAAAAGAGGAATGTTGCCACGACTACTCTCGTAAATCCATATAAAACCTGTGATGAACGTACCCAAATAGACCACAAAAATGATCGGATTTTTAAGCTGTTCTTTGGGAGTTAATTTTGTAAGACACCCTTTGAGTGCGTCCTTAATAATCGCTTGGTTATAGCTTGAATTAGATTGTTTTTTCATACTCATTCCTTAAAAAGAGATGCGTTCAAGCATCATCAAATGCTCAATCACAGGTCCAAGTGCCAGTGAAGGGAAAAACGTAAGCGCACCTGTTAACACAATGGTTGCCACCAAAAGGGTGATAAAAAGCGCACTTTGGGTATTAAGCGTTCCTTTGCCAAAAGGAACCACTTTCTTTCGTGCCAAACTTCCCGCAATGGCAAGCATGGGGATAATCACGCCAAAACGTCCCACAAACATACAGATAGCCAACGCGTAGTTATAGTAAAGCGTATTGCCACTGAGTCCCGCAAAAGCACTGCCATTGTTTGCACTGGCTGAGCTAAACGCGTAAAGAACTTGAGAAAGCCCATGCGGTCCTGGGTTGGAGATGGAGCTCGTGGCATCTGGGATTAAAAGCGATAATCCCGTAAAAAGAAGGATGCACAGACCTGGAAGCAACACCGCTATCACGGTATAGGTCATCTCCTTGGCTTCAATCTTTTTGCCCATATACTCAGGTGTACGACCTATCATCAGTCCTGCGATAAACACACTCAAAATGACATACGCCATCATGCCGTAAAAGCCTGCTCCCACACCGCCGATGACAATCTCACCGAGCATCATCTGCACCATAGTCACCATACCTGCAAGCGGCGTAAGACTGTCGTGCATAGCATTGACCGCACCACACGATGCCGCAGTTGTGGCTACCGAGAAAAGAGAGGTCGAGGCAATGCCAAAACGCACCTCTTTGCCTTCCATCGCACTCTCACCTACAATGCCTGAAATTTGAGGATTGCCAAATTTTTCAGAAGCGTAATGAGAACCTAACATCAATACAAAAAGAACAACCATCGCGATTAAGATAGAACGACCCTCACCGCTTTTTTGGCTCATTTTCCCATAGACGAAGAGAAGGGATACAGGTAAGAAGAGGATAGAAAAGACCTGTACAAAGTTCGAAAGAGACGTTGGGTTTTCAAAAGGGTGTGCGGAGTTGGCGTTGAAAAAACCTCCGCCATTGGTTCCTAACATCTTAATGGCCTCTTGCGAAGCCACAGGTCCCATCGGAATGCTCTGATTGACGCCTTCAAGAGTCACTGCGCTAACATAAGGAGCGAAGTTTTGAATGACCCCTTGTGAAATTAAAAAGAGCGCAGACACCAAAGAGAGTGGAAGCAAAACATACAGCGTTATACGAACCATATCTGCCCAAAAATTGCCGATGGACTCGCTCTCTTTAGAGATGATACCTCGCATAAAAGCCACCGCTACGGCAATGCCTGTTGAAGCAGAGAGAAAGTTTTGCACGCTTAAGACAAACATCTGCGAGAAATAACTCATCGTACTCTCGCCACTGTAATTTTGCCAGTTGGTATTGGTCACAAAACTCACCGCCGTATTGAACGCTAGCTCAAACGGGAGTGCGGGTAAGCCTTGAGGATTGAGCGGTAAAAGGTGTTGTGATAGAACTACCACCAACACAAGCACGATACCCACGCCGTTAAAGAGCATCAGTGCTAAAGCATACTTTTTCCAGTTCATCTCCAGTTGTGGATTGATGCCACACAAGCGATAAAGACTATTTTCAACATGTAAAAGAAGTGGTGTAAAAACATTTTTCTCACCCACCAACACTTTGGTAAAAAACCCACTGTACGCTTTTGCCGCACCGAGGAGCAAGATCAAAAAGCTGATAAAAAGGGTTATATCTGCAACCATTGTTTTCCTTTATTAGACTTTTTTCAATGGGTTATGAAAGAAGTCTATTGGTTATTTAGGAAAATTATAGAGCAGATAAAAATGGGAAAATATCTTGATTTGGGGTTAAAAGATAAGGATTTTGTTAGGATGTAAAAAAGGAAATCTTACGACTTCCTTTTTACGTATTTACTTACACAAAAAAGCGCATAACAAGCATACCAATACAACTGTTGATAATACTCACAAGCATCAAAAAAGGCCAGTATTTTTTAGGAACATCGGCAACACCTAAGAGTCGTCCCATATACTGAATTTGAGAAGCCATCAAAAAGAGTGCTGGCATCAAAATAGTAATATGGGTTGTGGTTAAAAGCCCTTTTGCAAAAAGGCTTACCGCGATACCCACGCCCGCAGAACACGACAACCATGTCGTCATCAAGACCGTTACGGCTTCACCAGGTAAACCAAAGAATCCCATCACAGGACCAAAAGCAACACCAATGAGTTTCATCGCACCCGTGATATTTAAAATTTCAGCAATGACATACGCCATAAGCACATTTGGCAGAAGGTTATTTGTCGCAATAAAAAACCCTTTTCGAGCGCCGATAACAAAAATATCAAATGGATTATTGGTAGTAGGAGGTGTAGTATTATGCATTGACAAAATCCTTCTTATAGAGAGTATTTAAGACTAAGCGCGTAAACATCGCTCCAACAAATTTTAAAACAACCATTAAAACTAAAGGCATAATAATCGGCACCGTTAATGAAGCAAACAGCGCTGATCCAATCGCAAAGTAGTTATTGATAAGCCCAGCACCTGAGTACTGCCATGCAGCCATGATGACAAGCTCTTTCTTGGTAATTTGCTTTTCATCGTACAACTCTTTGGTAAGTGCCGCACCTGCATCGGTACTTTGCAAATCTGTAATCAATGCCAAACCCGTACGCCCTGGAATATCCAACAAAGGCCTTAAAAGAGGCGTTAACAATTTATGTGCCGCTCTAATTGCCCCATAATGGCTAAAGATTTCAAGCACACCTAATGCCAACATAACGGTAGGAATTAACGACAAAGCAAATAAAAATCCACCCTTAGCACTGGTTCCGCCAGAGCCAACAAACGTACTTTTAGCATCTTGCATGGTGCCAAATTTTCCTGCTAACGTTGTAAAATCAAGCGCACCAAGCCAAGCCATACCATCGACTTTCATAAAAAGACCAGAAAAAAACAGTACCGCAAATATTAGTGCGATATATGCACCAACACCTACTTTCCATTCATCTGAAGATTGATTTTCTACTCCCACTTACACCCTCCAATTAATAAGATTTTATTTACATAAAATAATAATTAATATTATTAAATGCCATGAATTATATATTTTATCAAAAAGAAATGAGAAAAAAGTGAGGTCGATTGTATCATTTTTATGCAAAATATTGACATGGTTAAAATCTTTATAAAGCGCTATAAAATCGAGAAAATAAGCAAAAAATAAGCAAAAATCAGACATTCTTTGAACGACTATTTTAGTCTTTACAACAATTAATCTTTATGAATTAAATAATACTAAAGGAATAAAAATGTCAAGAGTGATCGAGCTATATGATTATTTGCATACCATCCCTGAATTGGGTTTTGAAGAGCATAAAACAGCGGCTTTTTTAGCAGAAGAACTCAAAAAAGCGGGCTTTCATGTTACAACAAATGTTGGAAGCACAACAGGCGTTGTCGGCGTTTATGACAGTGGTGTAGCAGGTCCTACCATCGCTCTTCGTGCGGATATGGACGCACTAGGGCATATCATCGAGGGTAAGCTTTGTGCGATGCACACTTGCGGGCATGATGCGCACTCGGCTATGGTCCTCACTGCTGCTGAAGAGATGGTAAAAACAGGAGCCATTACAAAAGGAAAGCTCACAATCATTTTTCAACCTGCTGAAGAGATAGGCACGGGGGCTCTTGCTATGATCACAGGTGGGGCAATTGATGATGTCGATATGATTTTAGGGGTGCATTTACGTCCTATTGAGGAGACAACGATGGGAAAGGCAACGCCTGCACTCTATCACTCAGCTTCTGAGAGACTCAAAGCAGTTTTTCATGGTGTTTCAGCCCATGGCGCACGCCCACATTTGGGCATTAACGCCATTGATGCGGCTGTTGCGGCGATTACTGCGGTCAATGCACTTCATCTCAATCCCACAGAAACGTACAGCATTAAAGCGACCCAAATGATTGCAGATGCTGGTGTTACCAATGCCATTCCAAACGAGGCAACCGTCATTTGGGATGTTCGCTCCGAATTTAACCCCACTATGGAAAAACTACTCGAAAAAGCAAAAGCCGCTATTATTGCAGGTGCTGCAACCATTGGTGCGACTGTGGATGTTACGAATTATTTTGGTATTCCTGCGGCAGAATACTCCGATGAAGCCATCGAGGTCTTACGCGAAGCCATCATCGATGTTTATGGAGAAGAAGGGCTTTATCCACCAATTAAAACCGCGGGAGGAGAAGATTTTCATTATTTTATCAAGGAAAAACCTTCTATTAAAGCAGGGTATTTTGGCTTAGGCTGTGACCTTACCCCTGGACTACATAATCCTTCGATGGCATTCAATAAAGAAGCCTTAGAGCAAGGCAAAAATATTTTAATCGCCGCAACCAAAAGAGCACTCAATCGTTAAATACGCACTAAACAGAAGCCGATACTCTCGGCTTCTGTTGCGCTTTTATTTTAATTCCGTCTTTTGTACTCTTCATAACCAAAATGGCTGGTCACTTCATAGCTTCCATCACGGTGTAAGACTGCTAAATCGGGTAACTTAACGCCATTGAAGGTTGTATTTTTCACGATGGTATAGTGAATCATATCCTCAAAAATGAGTTTATCGCCAATCTTTAGGGGTTCATCAAAACTGTAATCACCCATGATGTCACCTGCTAAGCACGTTGGTCCTCCCAAACGGTACAAGTGTGGTTTTTCACCTATATCCCCAGCTCCTCGGATAGCGGCACGATACGGCATCGCTAGGGTGTCAGGCATATGCGCTTCAGCGGAGATGTCTAAAATGGCAATGTCCATGCCATTATGCACGATGTCAAGCACACTCGCAACCAATGGTCCTGTTTGCCAGCCCACCGCTTCACCTGGTTCTAAATAGACTTTAATGCCATCATAGCGCGCTCTAAAATCGTTAATAATTTTGATGAGCTTCTCCACATCATACCCATCACGCGTGATGTGATGCCCTCCTCCAAAATTAACCCATTTCATACGAGGGATCAAATCTCCAAAGCGTTTCTCAAACCCTTTTAAGACCTCTTCCAAAGCATTGGCATCTTGTTCACAAAGCGCATGAAAGTGGAGCCCTTCAATCCCTTTTAGTTGATCGTATTGCATATTTTCTTTCGTGATACCAAGACGACTGTACATTCCACAAGGGTTGTAAAGATCGACAGGGCTAGATGACACCTCAGGGTTGAGGCGCAAACCACAACTTGTTTTTCCTATCGCTTTGCTTTTGTATTTTTCCCATTGATTGAACGAGTTAAAAATAAGGTGATCGCTTAATGCTATCACTTCATCAATATCTTCTTCTTTATACGCAGGCGAGTAGGTGTGAATTGTGCCTTTAAAATATTCATTAGCAAATTTAGCTTCGTGCAGTCCGCTACACGTACAGCCACTTAAGTACTTATCGACCAGTGGAGCAAGGGCTTTAAACGCAAAGCCTTTAAGGGCTAGTAAGATCGTTGCACCTGAGCGTTCACTGACCTCTTTTAAGAGACTTAGATTTTGTTCCAAAAGAATCTCTTCACACACATACGCTGGTGTTTGAATATCGTCTATTACAGTTTCAATACGGCTGATTTTTAACATGTTTTTCTCCCAAAATTACACATGAAATGTAGCATTTTTCCTCTTAATAAACTTAATACTCTTGTTGCATTAAAGAATTCGTCAAAAGTTACGATAGTATTAGGAATTAGAGCAAAAATAAGGAGAATATATGCAAGCTTTGAGTATTAAAATTAAAGCTTTGATTGTCTTTATGGTATCCATTTTTTTTGTGGCATCCATCTCTTTGGTGGTAGTCATTTACAAATCACACCAACTCGGGCAAACGCAAACCAAAGATGAGGGAGAGCTCATTTTAGAGATCAATAAAAATGAACTCAAAGCCTTTACAACCATGGCGGAAAAGGCAATTGGATCGTTCTATGAAGCCTCTTCTTCCGAAGCCAACATTGCACAAAAAATCAAAGCAGATGCAATGATTCTCAAAAAAACATTGGACGACATCTACGCCAACAGCAAAGATAAACTCTCGAAAGATGAACTGCGCACCATGCTTTTAGCGCTGATTAATGGCTATCGCTATAACAACGATGTAGGGTATTTTTATGCCTATAACATGGAGGGTGTCAACGTTGTGCATCCTATCAACAAAGCTCTTGTCGGTAAAAATTTGATTGATATGAAAGATAAAGAAGGGAATTTCGTTATTAAAGATATCCTCAAAGCTGCCAAAGAGGGTATAGGGGTAACCAAGTTCATTTGGCCCCATCCTATTACAAAACAAGATGAGCCCAAACTCTCGTATAACTTTTACTATGAACCTTTGGATATTGTTATCGGTACAGGCGATTATGCCTCTAGCATCAAAGAGCATTTTCAAAATGAAGCGATTAAAATTCTCAATACCCTACGCTACACGGATGACAACGAAGGCTACTTCTTTGGTTTCAAAAAAGGAAATGCGAACAACTATGTGTACGCTTTTCATGCCACAAAGCAAGATCGTCAAGGACAAGGAATTAAACTTGACAGCACCGATTCGCAAGGAAAACCATTTCGTAAAGAGCTGATTGAGGGTGCATTAAAAAATCCTAAAGAGGGGGTTTTTGTTATCTACAATTCAGAACACCCCATTACGAAAAAAGATGCTCCAAAACTTGCCTACGCCAAATACTTTAAAGAGTGGGATTGGACGATTGTTTCAGGGATTTATATCGATACTATTGAAGAGCACACCGCCAAACAAGGTGCAAAAATAACTGCCAATATCAATAATATGCTTTTTGAAACGGTTACAACTGGACTCATTGTTGCCCTCATCGCGATTATTGCAATCTATTTTCTCATTACCAATCTTATTGCAACGCCGCTTTTAAACTTGCAAGCCACCGCACGTAATTTAGCAGAGGGAGATGGCGATCTCACCAAAGCGCTAGAGATCAAAAACAAAGATGAAATCGGTGGAGCATCCAAAGAGATCAATAACTTCATTGAAAAAGTACGCGCAACAATAGCCCTTGCCAAAGAGACCAGTAGCGAAAATGCCTCCATTGCGCATGAGCTTTCAACCACAACATTGCAAGTAGGCAAACGCGTGGAGGATTCAACCAATATCATCCATCAAACCACGCAAATGTCCAATGCGATCCAACAAGAAATAAGCACTTCGGTCACAAAAGCCAAAGAGTCTAAAGAAGAGATCATTAAAGCCAATCAAGAGCTTAGAAGTGCGCGAGGATTTGTTCAACAGCTTGGAGAACGCGTTCAAAACAGTGCGCATACAGAGCTTGAACTCGCCCATAAAATTCAACAACTGAGTTCCGATGCCGACCAAGTGAAAAATGTCCTCACGGTCATCAGCGATATTGCCGATCAAACCAACCTTTTAGCACTCAATGCTGCCATCGAAGCCGCACGAGCAGGTGAACATGGACGAGGATTTGCCGTGGTTGCCGATGAAGTACGTACCTTGGCGGAACGCACACAAAAAAGTTTGGTAGAGATCAATGCCACCATTAATGTCATCGTTCAAGCCATTGTAGATAGTAGTGAGCAGATGAACAGAAACTCTAAAGAGGTGCAAGAGCTCTCATTGATTGCTGAAGATGTTGGCAAAAAAATCAATGCTACCGTTGATATGATGGACTTTGCAACCAATCTTAACGATAAAACCGTTACCGACTACATCAACACAGGTTCTAAAATCGAAGAGATCGTGAGTAAAATTGAAGAGATCAACACGCTTTCAACCCAAAATACCAGAAGTGTTGAAGAGATCGCAGGAGCAAGCGAGCACCTTAATTCACTCACCGAAAAACTTAACGCGATTCTTAACAAATTTAGAACATGAGAGAAAGCCCTATTTTAGGGCTTTCTCTCAATCCCCTGCTTTTCGTGCTATTGTATCCATCCATGAGGTTGGAAGCAGACGTTTAAGCCATACAAAGAGTTTCGTTGGAAACGTTACAGGGTAGCGAAACTTCGGTTTTTTGGCTTCAATCGCTTGGACTAAAACTTCCAAGACTGCCTCAGCACCCAGCGTAAAAGCGCCATCACCACTTTTTTGAAGACGCTCCAGTGTTTTTTCATAAATTTCTTTGTGCGCTGAACGCTCTTGATCGATATTGGCTAAAAATTTTGCCAGTGCATTTTTGCGAAAAGCACTGCGAATAGGACCAGGCTCGATGAGAATAACCTCAACACCACTTCCATAAAGTTCCAAACGCAGCGTATCGGCTAAACCCTCGATGGCAAATTTAGAAGCGTTGTATGCCCCTCGATAACTCATCGCAACAAAGCCTAAAATAGAGCTATTGTAGATGATGCGTCCATGCCCTTGTTTTCGCATATACGGGAGCACCAAATTGGTAAGCTCTTGCGTTCCAAAGACATTCGTCTCAAACTGTTCTCTAAGAACATTTCGTTTGAGATCTTCCACAGCTCCTGGTTGTCCATAAGCGCCATTGTTAAAAAGCACATCAATGCGTCCGCCCGTTTGAAAAAGCATCCACGCAAGTGCTACATGCAAACTACCAGAATCACACAAATCAAGTTTAAAGGCATTGAGCCCTTCATCTTGAAGGCGTTTAACGTCCTCATCCTTGCGACACGTTGCAAAAACGCTGTAACCAAGCTTGTGTAAACCATGCGCACATGTGTAACCAATGCCCGTTGAACAGCCCGTAATTAAGATATGTTTCATACGCTAATGACAGTCTCGCCTGAATTAATCCAACTGCTTAAAAGTTCACCCGTGTAATGAACATCAATGTTGCACGCTTGAAGGCTCTGTGTGACATCCATACTATCGGCACATTTCAAACACGCAACGACTTTGACACCATCGGTTATCATCATCTCGACTTTGGCACGTACTTCCAAATCTTCCGCGATTAAACGTTGTGAAGCGCCCCAAACGAGAACTTCTACCTCATCCATCCAACCTTTTAGGAGTGCGTTATGCGCATAGAGACAAACCATATGCAAAGAGGTTTCCTTGTTGTCTGTGGTCCATAAAATTTTTGCTTTTTTTAACATGATAGTCCTTTACGTGTAAAGAAGGAGAGGCTCAAAGCTTGATATACCAAGCTTTGAGTCGAGTGGAGTTATTTAACTTCGAAAGTCTCTTCAGGTTTCATTTCGATGATTTTCCAAGGAAGTCCTTGGGTGTTGAGCTCATCCATAAAAGGTTTAGCATCGAACTGTTCCATATTGAAAACACCCTTGCCAGACCATTTGCCTTCTAACATCATCTTAGCACCAATCATTGCAGGAACACCTGTGGTATAGCTGACTGCTTGAGCGCCCGTCTCACGGAAGCACTCTTGGTGATCGCAAACGTTGTAGATGTACACTTTGCGTTTTTTGCCATCTTTCAGACCTTCAAACACACAACCGATGTTGGTAAAGCCAACGGTTCTTGGTCCCAAACTTGCAGGGTCTGGAAGAAGCGCTTTTAAGAGTTGAATCGGCACGATTTTCACGCCATCTACTTCAACCTCATCAATGCGAAGCATACCGACGTTTTCCAAACATTTCATATGCGTAAGGTAACTTTGACCAAAGGTCATAAAGAAGCGAATACGTTTAAGCCCTTTGATGTTTTGAACCAAAGACTCTAACTCTTCATGGTAAAGCAAATAACTGTCTTTTGGACCCACTTCTGGGTAATCCCACACCATTTTTACGTAACGCCCTTTGGAGCTTACTTCTCTAAGGTTGATCTCTGGGTTAAAATTTGTTGCAAACGCGTAACCGTGATCGCCCGCATTACAGTCTAAAATGTCAATGGTGTTGATCTCATCAAAGAGGTATTGTTGGGCATACGCACAAAAAACGTTTGTAACACCTGGGTCAAATCCGCTACCCAAAAGCGCCATGATGCCAGCATCTTTAAAGGCTTTATCTCTTGCCCATTGCTCTTTGTACTCAAATTTTGCGAGGTCTGGATGCTCGTAGTTTGCGGTGTCTAGGTAAGGAACTTTCGTTTTAACACATGCATCCATGATGGTTAAGTCTTGGTATGGCAGTGCGATGTTAAGCACAAGTGCGGGTTTTACTTTTTCAATGAGTGCAACCAGTGCGTTCACATCATCCGCATCGATCGCTGCTGTGTCGATGGTAATTCCTAAAGACTCTTTAATTTCTGCTGCGATTTGATCGCATTTTGATTTGGTTCTACTTGCTAAAACAATGTGTGAAAACACTTCTTTGTTCATTGCACATTTTTTGGTGACCACACGGCTCACTCCACCCGCACCAATAATTAATACTGTTGCCATTTCTATCCTTTGAGGTTTCATTATGAGGCTTCTTTAATAAGAGCTATACTTCATAGCCATTATCAAAAAAGCCTAGTCTATTTTACGTTTTTTTTATTACTTCTTTATTTCAAACTATTGAGCACAATGTGCGCAAGCTCTAAGGCACGCGCTCGGTGCGAAAAGGCTTTTTTCACACTCTCATCAAGTTCACCCAATGTTTGAGTATAACCACACGGTATAAACATTGGGTCATATCCAAAGCCGTTGTTTCCACGAGCTTCAGCTATGGCTTCACCGTGCATCCAGCCATGCACACAAAACTCACCTTTAGCACAGACAAGGGCAATGGCTGCGGTGTAAAATGCTGGCGTACTCTGTACACCCTTCTCTTTCAAAGCGGCAATAAGTTTGTTCAAATTATCTTTGGCATTGGCATTTACCCCTGCATAACGCGCACTGTAAATACCTGGCGCTCCGCCTAAAAGAGGCACGCTAATACCGCTATCATCGCTTAAAACGATATCGTTTTTAGTGTCCAATTTTTCATACACAGCACGCGCTTTAATCAGAGCATTCTCTTTAAACGTTGTACCCGTCTCATCAATCTCAAAAGGCTCCATAATGTCACTGTAAGCGACCACTTCATACTCTTTGATCCATGACTGGAACTCTTTGACCTTACCTTGATTGGACGTGGCTAGAACTATTCTCAAACGCTGCTCCAAATGCTCGTAATTAATCTTTATTGTACCGATTTTTTGTTTAAAACTTAGGCTCCATAATCCACACTTCAAGCGGTGCTTTAAGCTCACCTGCTATCCACTGTGCCCTCTGCCCATACCCCATAAACATATCAGCCCTATTCGGTCCTTTGATCGCGCCACCTGTGTCTTGGGCAAACACAAATTTTTCCACTTTATAGTTAGCTGATTCACTCTTCACCGCTATCAGTGAGCCAAGAGGAATGTAACTTCTATCGACCGCAACAGAGCGCTCAGGTGTTAAAACAAGCCCCAAACTTCCCGTGGCTTTTTGCTCCATTTTCCTGAAAAAAACGTAGCTTGGGTTGGTATTGAGTAGCGTGTCGATTTGGTTTGGATGTGCCACTAACCAAGCACGAATGCTTTGCAAAGAGACCTCTTCAACACTGGCAAAAATCCCACGGTTGATCATCTCGCGCCCTAAGGATTTGTAAGCGTGTCCATTGGAATCTGCATAGCCGATAAACAGGACTCTACCATCACTAAGCTCTACGCGTCCTGAGCCTTGAACTTCCATAAAGAAAAGGTCAATCTTATCGTCCACATAACAGAGGATTTCGGCATTTAGCTTACGCTTATTGATCTCTTCACGTGTAAAGTAAGGAACCATCTTACCCTTCACGGAGCGTCCACGCATCTTTTTGTCATTCTCGCCTACAATCATCACAAGATCTTTTGGCTTGCCGTAAACAGGGTATTTGAACCGTTCTGTTTTTTTCAAACTCCCATGCAAGAGTGGCTCATAATAGCCCGTGAGCATTGAACGCTGATCGTTTGGCTCAACCTTTCTAAGCTCAAATGAATTTTGAAAAAAAGCTTTGGCATCTTTGACATGTAAAGCTTGTTCACACACATTGGCATAGACTTTTTTGGTTTGAGGAGCAGTGCAATTATGGCGAAAAAGATAGAGGAGCTCATCAAAGTTCTCATTTTGACTGAGCTTTTCAAAGCGTTCATTGTGCTCTTTAAGAGCACTGACTAAGGCTTCATCTTGAAGCGTTGGAGAGGTTGTTTTAAAACTACAACCACTCACCAAGACCATTATACATACACAAAAATAGAGACTCTGTCGCATTACCATCCATTAAGAAGAGACACAAAGGTGTCTCACATTTTTAAACTGCTTTTTTAAGCGTCGCTAACTCCGCTTTAATCGCATCAAACTCAGCATAGATTTTATTGTGCTCCATCACGATCCAGTGGTTTAACCCCACATAATACAGAGACACAAAATACGCAACCACACACCCCGCAAAACCCAAAACATGTGTAATTTCCATGGTCTATCCTTTCGTCTTATTTGAGAAGGATTATAACATAAAACAACCTTGTGCAAAGCGAAGCTAAAAAGAATTCATAGAATTTTCAAAGTTTAACAAAGGTAGAATTTGTCCTAATTAAATTTCGAGGAATGTTCTTTCCATGTTTAAAACTATTTTTCCCCTTAGCCTTATCATTTCACTTCGTTTTTTAGGTCTCTTTATCGTCTTACCTGTCCTTTCCGTTTACGCGCTTCACTTAGAAGGTTCAAACGAATTTTTAGTGGGCATCACCATCGGTGGATACGCCATTACACAGATGTTACTCCAAATTCCTTTTGGCATTATGTCCGATAAAATTGGGCGTAAAATCACTATTTTTATTGGTCTGGTTATCTTTTTGATTGGCTCCATCGTCTGTGCGTACAGTGAGACTATTTATGGGTTAATGATCGGGCGCTTCCTGCAAGGTGCCGCTGCCATTGGCGCTGTAGGAACGGCGATGATCAGCGATATGGTCAAAGAAGAAGTGCGAGGTCATGCCATGGCGATCATGGGTGGCTGTATTGCGGCAAGTTTTGCGATCTCTATGATGCTAGGCTCACTCATTGGTGGTTATTACGGTGTCGATAAACTCTTTTTCATTACCGCAGGACTTTCCATCTTTGCGATCATCGTCCTTTATACTAAAGTACCCAATCCTCCAAAAATTGTTCACCATTATGGTGCAGATGAACGTGAACTCAAGCATATTTTAAAAGACCGAAATCTTATGAATATGAACATCACCAACATGCTTCAAAAGGGCATGATGACGCTCGCTTTTATGGTCATTCCCATCATTATGGTGCAAGAGTTTGGTTTTGCTAAAAAAGAGCTTTGGATGGTGTATCTGCCAGCGATGGTTTTTGGTGTGCTTGCTATGGGACCTTCCGCTATTTTAGGTGAGAAAAAACACCGTTCCAAAGAGATGCTAATGATCGGTGTAGCACTCTTTGCCATCAGCTATGTTATGATGGGTTACGCACACGCTGCACCATGGTTTATCGTGGGCGTCGTCATCTTCTTCATCGGCTTTAATATGCATGAACCTTTGATGCAGTCCATGGCAAGCAAATACGCTAAGGTTCACCAAAAAGGTGCAGCACTCGGTGTTTTTAACACCTTTGGTTATGCGGGAACATTTATCGGCGGTGTGTTTGGTGGTTATTTCTTGCAACACTTTGGCATTAAAGAGATTGCATGGGTTATCTTTATTACCTGTATTCTCTGGCTATTTCTCATAGCCACCCTTAAAAATCCAAGCCACAATAAAAACATCTACCTTCCCTACGACAGCTTTGATCTCGCACGTGTTGAACATTTACACCATGTTATCGGTGTTGTCGAGTGGTATCGCAATGAAAGTGAACAGCTTTTGGTTGTCAAATACGACTCCAATGTCACCAACAAAGAGACAATTTTAGCAGTCATATCCTAATCAGTGAACTTTCTTTCTCTTTTTCTAACCAGCTTCGCTTCAGCCACACTTTTACCAGGTGGAAGCGAAGCGCTTTTTGTGTATCTCCTCAGTGAACACTTAAACCCTATTCTGCTTTTAGTTGTCGCTACAATAGGCAATACGCTTGGCTCTTTTGTCAACTATATTTTAGGAAAATACGCCACTGACTTTGCCTTATCTAAGGGCTATATGAAAGAGAAACACCTTCAAAAAGCCACATCTCTTTTTGAAAAATACGGCGCATGGAGCCTGCTTTTTTCATGGCTTCCCATCATCGGCGACCCACTCACCTTTGTCGCTGGCATCGTACACTATGCGTGGTGGAAATTTGTCCTCATCGTAAGTTTTGCTAAACTGGCTCGGTATATTTTTGTCTATCTTGGCTTTTTAGCCATTTCTTAAAGAGGTACGTATGAACACTCCCATCTCCTGCGAATTTTACGACCAATTGATAGTCGCTATTCAGCGTAAAATTCCTTCCACCATTGTCTATCTTGAAAACGAAGAAAAGAGCACGGTTAAAGGTGTTGTCACAGAATTAATGATGATCGAGTATGAAGAATTTTTAATGCTAAAAGGTGGAAAAAAGATCAATCTTCAAACGATTTTTTCATTTAATGGGAAGAGGCATAAAGAGGGGTGAGCTAAATTTTCATTAAAACTCATTTCCCTCTATACGATTAACACGAATCTCTACAAAGTCATCATGCTTCGATGCAACATAAATTTCGATAGGACGACAGCAGACATAACAGTCTTCAATATAACTCTCACCCACTTCGCTACTGGGTTCAATAAAAATTGAAAAACTCTCCCAACAGTAAGGGCATGTTATGGTTTTATCAAACAGTGTGTTATCCATAAAAACCTTTCAAAAAAGAGTATTGTCAGACGTTTACAAGTCTAACAATACGACATCAACCATCTCGCCTTTTTCGATTTTTTGGACATCTTTTTCAACGCGTAAGAGAACAGGGTTGTCTAAAAGGTTATTGAGAATGGCGCTACTGCCCTCTTTTTTGCCTTGTAAGTCAACGGTCAGTTGCCCTTGGTCAAAGCGAAGATTGCAAGCGGTAAATTCCACAAATTTGGAACGTTTTTTATAAAGTTCACCCATAAAAGCCTTAATCGTTGGCAAGGCAAACGTTTGCGCGCGCATTTTACGAAGCAGTGGAGCAATGAACAAAAAAGTACAGACCGAAGCACTGTAAGGAAAGCCTGGAAGCGCATAGATGTATTTGTGACCTGTTTTGACGACACGTATGTGACGCCCTGGTTTCATGTACGAGCCATCAATAATATTTTCGATTTTCATATCGGTGAGAATGCTTTGTATAAAGTCAAAATCTCCCACACTTCCGCCACCTGTGGTGATGACGATGTCACTCCACATGAGTGCTTGTCGGAGTTGTTGCTCTATGAGCGTTTTGTCATCACGGATCAGTTTAAAACGCATACACTCACAACCCAATTGGCGTAAAATGGCTTCAACGGTGACGTGATTGGAACTGCGAATTTGGGCATTGGAAACTTTTGGTTCACCAAAGTCCAAGATTTCATTGCCTGTAGAGAGAATGGCAACACGAGGCTTCATAAAGACTTCAACTTGCACCATACTCACTTCTGCCATCACACCAATCTCAGCAAAACCGATCTTCGTGCCTTTTTTGATGAGCACTTCACCCGCTTTATAGTTCTCCCCAACAGGACGAACCGCAAAGCCTTTAGACACAGCCGAAGTGATGTGAATTTTTCCCTCTTTAACTTCAACATTTTCGATGGGAATCAGCGTATCGCTGCCTTCACTCATCAGCGTACCTGTAAAGGTTTTCACACACTCACCTTTATGGACTACACCGTGCGTTTCAGTCCCCGCAGGGATAAAATCGCTAATGATCAATGAGCCTAATTGCTGGTCCTCAAAACGAATAGCATAACCATCCATCGAAGAGGTGGTATGAGTTGGATTGTTCTCAGTTGCGACAACATCAACGGCAAGAAAACGCCCCAGTGCATCACCGATGAAAATGTTTTCAATGCCGATTTCGGTTTTTATGGAGTTTTCAAGTGCTTGTAGCGTTTCATCAAAGGGGAGAAAAGTCTTCTTACTCATGCGTCTGCCTTTAAAAGCCCAGAGCCACTGAGCACGTGTGAGCGCTCTTTCGCATAAACACGTTTCCCCTCTACCAAATCATACTTCCAAATCGGTGCATTGGCCTTGAAATCTTCGACAAAATCGTTAATCATTTTAAGTGCCACTTTACGTTTGGGAGAGACTACTGCTGCGATGTAGCTTGAAGTGTGGTTGGGAACATCCCCACGAGAGTGTGCCATCAAAAGATACGCATTTTGCTCTCTAGCCTTTTCTTGCCACGTATTAAACCAACTGTTTAAAATAGGCTCATAGATGTCAAAACTTAGCCCTTCGATGCCATCTTCATCTCTGACGATGCCTACAAAAGGGATAAATGCACCATAATTTTTATCGCAAATGTGATCGTACCACGATGCTAAAATCGTGTTGACCGATAAAGGTCCATTGTGAAGTTCAAGCATAACTCAACCTCCACAAACAGGAGGTAAAAGGGAGATTTTATCTTCTTTTGAGATGGGGATATTGAGGTCGCAAACAAGGGTGTCATTGACAGCAACAGCGCAGATGGCAAGCCAATCTTGAAGTTCTTTATCGTCTTTAAAAAAGGTTTTGAGTTCTTGTAGATTTGCAATATCTACTTCAATGCTAGGGCGTCCGAGAGGGCCCAAAAATTCGACTTTTGCCACGAATGTTCCTTATAAAATATAAGATTTAACCACCAGAGTACTTTGCCTCTTCTTAGGCTAGCTTTAGGACCCTAGTGGCTAACGTAGTCTTTTAGGCAAAGCCCAAAAGACGTTATTAAATCAGATAGGTAATATTCGTATATTTTTACTTAATTTCTCTTGTAGTACAGCTTCAATCGCAAAAAGTGTGCCCGTAGAGCTACTTGCACAACCGCTACATGCGCCAAGATAGCGAATGTAAACATCGGTCATACCATCATCACCTTGTTTAATGTCAAGAATTTCGAGGTTACCACCATCCATAACAAGCATTGGGCGGATATTTTCATCAATCACCGCTTCAATTTGTTGGAATTTTTTAACAACGGTCAAATCATCAAAGCTAACCGTATTGCTACCTTCAATTTTTGAATTAGAAATAGCGAGCAAATGGTCATGTTCCATCTCAGCTCTCGTATCTCTTAAAATGTCAACAAGGTAATACTCTCTTGCCTCATGCCCACCAGGCTTGATACAGGATTTACAAAATGCACCTGCTTTGGTGTAATTGGTGATCTCTTCAACCGTTTTGAGGTTGTTGATTTTGATGACTTCTTTAATCGTACCAAGGCTCACACGTGCACATTCACAGACGATAATGTCATCTTCAAATGAAGCAGCATCCACGCCTTTAAACGAAGCTGCCGCTGCCTTGATAACATCGTATGCCATAACAGAGCAGTGCATTTTTTGAGGTGGAACCGCAGGAATATCTGGCGTGTCGCGCATCGCTTTTTCAACGTCAATATTGGTGATTTTAACCGCTTCAGAAACCGTTTTACCCTTACAAAGTTCTGCCATTGTGTCAGAACTTGCAATCGCAGTACCGCAACCAAAACTTTTGAATTTTGCCGCTTTGATCACTTCGGTTGCTTCATCAACGATCCAGTAAAGTCTGACCGCATCACCACAACTCTCCGCACCAAAATCGGCGATAATGAGCTTTCCACCCATATTTTTAGCATCTTCTTCTGTGAGCTCACCCATGTTTTGGGGGTGGTTCATCAAATCTTGTACTTTTTGGCTGTATTCCTCCCAAATGGAGCCGCCAATTAAACTATTTTTTGCCATTTTTTTATCCTCTATTCGTTATTGAATTATAATTTACTAACATGCCACTCTGGGGCATACGCATACGTGCTTGAAATTGCGCGAAGTCTCACTACCGCTTTATTAATCACATCTATCGCATAGTCTATCTCTGCTTCTGTTGTAAAACGTGAAAGTGATAAACGAAGCGCTGTATGCGCCAAATCAGCCTCTGCACCAATGGCTTCCATAACAGGATTGGACTCTAAAGCTTCACTAGCACACGCACTTCCTGTACTCGCTCCGATGCCATTTTGGTTAAGATCCCAAAGCATCGCTTCGCCTTCAATGCCTTTAACGCTGATCAAAATGGTATTAGGAACTCTCTGTTCTTTTGTACCAACCACCATTGTTTCAGGGATTTGAAGCAATGCATCTTCAAGCTTATCGCGAAGGCGTCTTACATTACTTTTTTCAAAATCAAGTGCTTCAACAGCAAGTTCCATCGCTTTACCCATTCCCACAATACCAGCCACATTCAGTGTTCCACTACGGCGTCCACCCATGTGTTCTCCACCGTGGAAGAAAGGAGAAAGTTGTTGTCCGCCTTTGATATAAAGAGCACCCATACCTTTAGGACCGTGAAATTTATGAGCAGAAAAACTGAGGAAATCAACATGCGCTTTTTTAACATCTACAGGAATTTTTCCTATAGCTTGAACCGCGTCCGTGTGGAATAAAACGCCTCTTTCTTTACAGATAGCACCAATTTCCTCAATAGGGAAAATCATACCTGTTTCGTTGTTTGCCCACATAATAGAGACTAGTGCCGTCTTATCTGTAATAGCATTTTTAAGATCTTCAACACTGATGACACCATCGGTATTGACAGGCAGATACGTTACTTTAACCCCAAGCCCTTCTAAAAATTTACAGGTTGCTCCAACAGCGGGGTGTTCAACTTCACTGGTAATAATATGATCTTTGTCACCATTTAAAATATAGTCGTTATAAATACTTTTAATGACCCAGTTATTGCTCTCAGTGGCGCAAGAAGTAATGACAATGTCATCGTCATCGCTTGCGTTAATACCAGCATAAAGCTGATCCATCGCTTTACGAAGGGCTGGATGACTTTCACTACCAAATTGATGTAAAGAATTTGGGTTACCATACATTTGACAAAAATAGGGTACCATCTCAGCAAAGACTTTAGGATCAACTATGGTTGTCGCGTTGTTATCTAAATAGACTCTCATTGTCTTCTCTCTCCATTTCTATATAGGATAAACTTTATCCTAATTAATTTCTGAATACTATTACTTTCTATATTAAAAAATACTAAAAAAAATTAAGCAATGATCTGTTTTAACTCAGAAATCGTTGCGTCAAATTCAAAAACCTCTTCAGGGCTTTGTTGTAAAAAACCATTCATTTTATCTTTCTTGTTAATAGCGATATCTAACTCTTTATCGTTACCTTTTTCATACGCACCAATACGGATCAAAACTTCATTTTCTTTCAAAATGGAATTGAGTCGTTTAAAACGCATCGCCGCTTTTTTATGATCTCCATCGATGACATCGCCCATAACCCTTGAAGCACTGTTTTGAATGCTAATCGGTGGGTAAATACCATAATCCGTAAGCTCACGACTGAGAACAATATGACCATCCAAAATACTCCTGGACTGATCGGCAATTGGATCACTTAGATCATCGCCCTCAACCAATACTGTAAAGAACGCGGTAATAGAGCCTTTGCCTTCCTCTTTTCCTGCTCGTTCCATGAGTTGAGGAAGAAGTGCTAAAACCGAAGGTGGATACCCTTTTGAGGTTGGAGGTTCACCTAAAGCAAGGCCAATTTCACGTTGTGCCATCGCAAAACGTGTCACAGAATCCATCATAAACAGAACATCTCTGCCTTGATTTTTAAAATACTCTGCGATACTCATCGCACTAAAGGCACCATACTTTCGCATTAAAGGCGAATCGTCGCTGGTTGCAACAACAATCACCGTATTAGCAAGATCACCACCTAGGTTTTTCTCGATAAACTCAGGAACCTCACGTCCGCGCTCACCGATAAGGGCAACCACTTTAATGGGTGCTTCAGACCCTCGGACGATCATACCCATCAGTGTGGACTTACCCACACCACTTCCCGCGAAAATACCCATTTTCTGACCCTTACCACACGTCAAAAGCCCATCAATGGTTTTAACACCAACACGAAATGGCTCGTTAATGAGTCCTCTTTTCATCGGATCCAGTGGCGCTTTCATGATAGGTGCCATAGACGTTGCACCTATCGTTCCTTTGCCGTCTTTGGGGCGAATAAACGGATCAACCACGCGACCAAGGAGCTCTTCACCTACAGGAATCATCATTCCCTGCTCACTGATAAACACTTTATCGCCTGTTTTAAACCCTTCGATAAAGCCAAAAGGAGAGATAAAAAAGGAGTTACGATCCACTTCTGTAATCATGCCAAGCTCACTTTTTTTACCATCCAAAGAGACAATTTTGACAATATCCCCAATACTCGGTCTTAGCCCACACGCCTCAATCGTCGTGGAGCTAATTTTGGTAATCGTGCCAAACATAGGAGAGAGGCTTTTGCCGTGAAGTTTTTCTTTAAGGCGCGCTAGTGGCATTAGTAGCGATTTGCCTGTGGTGCGTTGATAATATCAAAAAACTCTTTCCTCGTATCTGCTTTGAGAAAGAGCCCTCGAAGTGCTGATGTGGTAGTGTTAGAGTGTGTTTTTTCAACCCCTCTCATCTCCATGCACATATGACGCGCTTGGATGACAACACCCACCCCTTTTGGAGCGATAACATCATCTATGGCTTTAGCGATTTGCTCGGTCAGTTGTTCTTGAATTTGGAGACGACGTGCAAAAATGTCAACCATACGTGGAATTTTGGAGAGCCCAACAACTTTTCCATTCGGAATGTAGGCAACATGAGCACGACCAATAATCGGTAAAAGGTGATGTTCACACATCGAATAAAACTCTATATCTTTAATCAATACCATTTGATTATTGTCGCTCGCAAAAAGTGCTTCACCCAAGACTTCATTGGGACTTTGATGATACCCTTGTGTCATATATTCATACGCTTTAAAAACACGTGTTGGTGTTTTTAAAAGCCCTTCTCTATGGGTGTTTTCACCAATTATTTCGAGCATTGTTTTGACAGCTTGTTCAAACTCTTCTTGTCTGTGCATTGTGATTCACTTCTGTTAAAATTAAGACGAGATATTTTATCTCTATTTTGCTTTTTAATGGATAAAAAGCGACTTAAAAGCAATTTTTTGGTATATTTGAGCAAAATTTTATATCGAAAAGGGATTTTATGCAAATTAAAGTTAACCGTACAAATAGTGCTAATGCTGCAGTTGAGGCAACCATTTCACCTGCACTTTTACAAAAGAAAGAAGAGAAGATGATTGCATCGGCTGCTTCAAATATGAAAGTGGATGGTTTTAGAAAAGGAAAGGTTCCTACACATATCGTTAAAGCACGCTACGGCAAACAACTCAAAGAAGATGCACAAACAGAAGCACTTAGAGAGCTTTACACTAAAGCTTTGGCAGAACTTGATGTTAAAGCTGACTTCGTTGTAGGAGAGCCTAGTTTTTCTAAATTTGAAGAAAAAGATGGCGGTTTAGAGCTTGTGATGAAACTTTCATTTAGACCAACTGTCAATGTTGATGGCTATAAAGAGTGCGTACCTGAATACAAAGCTCCAAAAGTAACCAAAAAAGAGATTAGCGAGAGACTTGAAAAAACTTTGGCATTGGTTGCTGATCTTAAAACCGTCGAAGAAAAAAGAGCCGTTAAATCGGGCGATTTCGTTGTCATCGATTTTGAAGGCTTCTTAGATGGTGTTGCATTTGAAGGTGGTAAAGCAGAAGGCTATACACTTGAAATCGGCAGTAACTCTTTCATCCCAGGTTTTGAAGATGGTATCGTCGGTATGAAAGTAAGCGCTAAAGCAAAAGAGATCGCTGTAACTTTCCCAGAAAACTATGGCAACAAAGACCTTGCGGGCAAACCAACCACCTTTAAAGTGATCCTCAAAGAGATTAAAGTTAAAGATATCCCTGAGACTCCAAGCGAAGAGATGATTAAAAAACTTCTTCCAGGCGTAGAAAACCCAACACTTGAAGTACTTGAAGAACAAATCGAAACTGAAATCCGCAATGAGAAACTTGCAAAACTTTTCAATGAAGACGTTAAACCTAAATTTGTTGAAAATGTTTTAGAGAAAATTGCACTTGACCTTCCAGAGAACATTGTTGACCAAGAAATTGATCTTCAAATGAGAAGTGTTTTTGGAAAACTCAGCGAAGATGAGATCAAAGAGTTTGCAGGCAATCCAGAGAAAATTAAAGAGAAAAGAGAAGAATTTAGAGCTGAAGCAGAAAAAAGTGTTAAACTTACCTTCATTGTTGACGAGTTAGCAAAACAAGAGAGTATCAACGTCAGTGACCAAGAAGTCCTACAAATGATCTACTTTGAAGCAATGCAACAAGGTGCTAATCCAAAAGAATACCTAGAGTTTTATGAGAAACAAGGCGTTCTTCCTGCAATTAAAATGTCTATTATCGAAGAGAGACTCTTCACCAAGCTTTTTACTAAAGGTAAATAATGAGCTATTATGTTCCTGTCGTTATCGAAAAAACTGGTAGAGGCGAGAGAAGTTACGATATCTACTCTCGCCTTTTAAAAGATCGTATCATTATGCTCAGTGGTGAGATTAATGATGTTGTTGCTTCTTCAATTGTTGCACAGCTACTTTTCCTTGAAGCGGAAGATCCTGAAAAAGATATTTATCTTTACATCAACTCCCCCGGTGGAGTTATTACCAGTGGCTTTAGCATCTACGATACAATGAACTATGTCAGACCTGACATTAGTACCATTTGTATTGGTCAGGCTGCTTCGATGGGAGCATTTCTGCTAAGCTCTGGTGCTAAAGGTAAGCGTTATGCTCTTCCTAATGCACGTATTATGATTCACCAACCACTGGGTGGTGCTCAAGGGCAAGCAACCGATATTGAAATCCAAGCCAAAGAGATTTTACGCATGAAACAAGTGCTCAATGAAATTTTGGCAAAAAATTGTTCACAGAAACTTCCAAAAATCATTAAAGATACTGAGAGAGATTTTTTCATGAGTGCGGAAGAGTCATGTGAATATGGCTTAATTGATAAAGTATTAGATAAAAGTTTTAAATAACATAGAAAAGAAGGCAAACAATGGTTCGTTTCAATAAAGAAAAAGGGAAAACGGGTGTTTATAATATCGATGTCAAGGATGATATGATCGAGCAAGCCCCGCCACCATCACCTCCAAAAGAGCCTATTGTAACCCAAGCATCCAACAGTGAGCTTGAAAAATTTGCCACCTTAGTATTAAAGGTGTTGGGAGATGAGAATATTCCTCCCACACCCACTAATTTTCAGATCTATTTTGACAAACTTTTAGAGAGTAAACCTGCTGCTTTTAAAAAGCGTATTAATGACTTTTTGGAGCTTGAAGGTACGAATAATGATGAAAATCATGCACGTATTGAGCGTGAAGTCAAAGAGGGTTTTGCACAGATCAAAAATATCATGCAAGTGGTTTCTACAGTGTATCGCAACCTCAATGTCATGCAAGAGATTATTAAAAAGCGCTCAACACAGTTAGAGACGAATTCTAATCCTCTTTCCATTCAAAATATTATCTCCTCTTTGAGTGAAGATCTTAACAAAATGTTTGGTTTAACGACAAAACAAATTGATCTTTTAAAAGATTATTATCAAAAAACAACAACCATTTT
Source organism: Pseudomonadota bacterium (assembly GCA_017860615.1). Taxonomy (GTDB): domain Bacteria; phylum Campylobacterota; class Campylobacteria; order Campylobacterales; family Sulfurospirillaceae; genus Sulfurospirillum. Next base: position 38,076 of record JAGDMU010000007.1, read on the forward strand.
ACAAGAGGTCGATAACCAATCTATTTTTGATGTTAAGTACGGTGTTTACAATCGTCGTTACCTCTTAAAATCGCTTCAGGATGAGATCAAACTCATTAAAAACTATGCGCATCCAAGCTCTTTGGTTTTGGCGCGTGTTAAAGAAGATACGCTAGAAAAAATTGTGAATAAAAAAGATAAAGATACCGTTGTACGCAACATTGCCAAACTCCTTTTAAAAACGTCTCGCAGAAGCGATGTTGTGGCTCATTTTGGGGATGGTATTTTTGCAATGATTCTCAAACATACTGATATTGTAGGTGCTAAAAAAGCGTGTGATCGTATCAGCGAACTTGTCTATCAAACCAGCTTTTTCGTAGGAACGGGCGAAGTTGAAACTGATATTGAGCTTGCCATTGTATCTCTTGATACAGATCATAATGCTGAAGAATTTATTGCAGCAACCCTTGAAGAACTCCCACATACAGGCAAAAAATATGTTCCGTATATTGTCTGTACGCCGTCCCTTCCAAGCGAGGAGCTATGATTAGAGAGGTATTAGTTTATCCCAATAAGCTTCTACGTGAAACTTCTAAAGATGTCACGCACTTTGATGCACATCTGCACACGCTTTTGCAAGATATGTACGATACTATGGTTTGCAGAGAAGGCATTGGACTTGCTGCGATTCAAATCGGAGTGCCATTAAACGTATTGCTTATTAACCTTGTCGATGACGATGGTGCTCAATTGATCGAAAATCTCTATGAAATCATCAATCCTGTTATCCTTGCGAAAGATGGTTTAACCATCTATCAAGAAGGCTGTTTGAGTGTTCCAGGGTATTACGATGAAGTTGAACGTGCTGCCCATATTAAAGTTGCTTACTTTGATAGAAATGGCAACCGACATGAAGAAGAGTTTACCGATCTTATGGCAATTGCCGTGCAACACGAAATGGATCATCTTAAAGGTCGTCTTTTTATCGAAAAACTCTCTTACTTAAAACGTAAAAAATTTGAAAAAGAGTGGAAAAAAAAGCAAAAAGTAGGTAAATAACCGTGGAAGAAGCTGTCGCACTTTCCAAGGTAAAACACGCTAAGTGCGCCACGTTATACGGCAACAAAGCTTATGAGGTTGATGTCGAATCAACCTTAGTACGAGCCTTACCAGGCTTTAGTATCGTAGGAATCGCCGACCAATCCATCCAGGAGTCACGTGAACGTATGTTAATCGTCAAAGACAATTGGACTTCGTCAAAGACAATTGGACTTCGTCAAAGATAATTGGACTAAACTAGGTCTATCTCAATGGATAAATTTAGCGATTTACTCCTCTTCGCTGATTTTTCCCAACAATACTCTGCTGAATTTGAACTAGGTTATCGATTTATCATTTACGTTATTGGTTCACCAAGGCGTACGCCTACAACTTCATACATTACAAGCCAATATCAAATTCCATTGTACATTCTTGCAGAATCATCTTCAAGTACAACCGAAAAATATAAGCTGTTAATTCATTATGTGCCTTTTGAATATATAGTAAGAATTTCAATAGGTGATGAAATCTTACCCATGGGTAACATTCGCTATTTGGGTTCCTTATCTGATTTCAAATACACAAAAGATAAGAATGAAGGATTTTTAACAAAAAAAGCAGTCTCTATTTCAAAAGAAACTATCAAAAATCCAATAATATGTACTTTATCAGAACTCATCACGAATTATGGCTTATTTAATAAAATACCGCAAGATCTATTAGATAGCAATGCAAAGGACGAATGGTTTTATCTCTTCAAAACGGATGAAGGGTCTTTAGTTATTTCAGCAGTTGAGATTCTACGTCATTTTTATTTAGCCTCACCTGGTCCGTCATTGACTAACCATATTTTAGATCCAAAAGGCGTACAGAATTTATCACGTGGCATTACAACTGACAGAATGACGCGCAAAGGGAAGAAATACCCCTATTTTAAGATTGATATCCATCCTTTCTCTCAAATGGTTGATATCAATAAAATTTTCTTCTTTAGCTGCTCAAGAAGAAACAAACAATACTTTTCAAGTATTGCTCATCATTTTTTAAAAACACACAAACTTAACGCTCTCATACCAACATTGCGTACTCTTCATTTATCTGTAGATATATACAAACAAGGCGATTATTTTTTAATTACAAAAATCCATGAAAGCAGTATTGCATCTCATATGCAAGACTGGATTGTTGATTATACCCACCCACAATCAAGACCTCATGTTATTAAACAAAAAGTTAAACCACCTCAGATAGTTCAACGAGCTGATCCATCTAACGTGGTAAGTCATGTTCAGTATACAAACAAAAAAATCAAACCTAAAAAAATATCTGATAAAAGCCAATTTTTTGGTGAGGGAAAACTAGAAAACCCCAAATTTCCTCTGGGACCTACTTTTAAACATTTACCCAATGAAGAAGAACGAACAGTTACTGAGTCAAATAAAATATCTAAAGACTTGGGAGATAGAGACATTGGACTAAGCGGTCGAGGCCTTAATAAAGACGGCCCTATTGCCGTAGAAACATATACTAAAAAAGATAAAAGCCAGAAGAAAAAAGATGAAGCAGAGGAAGGCGAAGAAATTCAAAGCAAACAGACGTTATATGATGAAGAGATAAGCACTAAAATAATTGAAAAAATAGCTCAAGAGTTTATAGCGCAAGGTTGCTCTGCTCACATACAATATAAAAGCGTTAAAAGACCCTATATCTCACAAAAAATCGTATACAAATCAATTAAATATTATGTTGAAATTCTGATCCAAAAAGAAGAGCTACAGTTTGTTTACGTTGATATCTTAGCCAAACAATATACAGCGACTTCCGCAATTTATAATGATAAAAAAGAAGTATTACTTATAAAACGCGATAAACAATTCAAAGATTACTACATCAAAAACTTGATTTATGATCAATTGGTAGAAGGCAACCATAAATGGGGCGCTAAATCACCTTATAAAAAGTTATTCACTTATTCAATGATCAAACATCGCCAAGATTTGAAATCATTTGTTGAATCTATTTTGGAGATTATGTCTCGCTAAGAAACTGCCTTCTGTTTTCTCATTTAAAATATAAGAATTTGCACAAATCTTATATTTTGACCTTTTTTTTGGCATCAAAATATAAGAAATCACCAAAAAGTTATATTTTGATATAACGCTTTAGTATATTAAAATATCTTTTTTACCTTATAACTATGGATATGAAACTACCAAATTCCCAACTATTCTCAGTTTTCATATAAATGTTAAGAATATGCACAAAACTTATCATTTGACCTCTTTTTTGGTATCAAATGATAAGAAATCATCAAAATATTATCTTTTAATATAGCTTGGGGATAAAATATACGTATGAGAAAAGTATTATGAATAAAAGCTATTTTCCTATAGCACTTATCAAAACAATTTGAGAGATTCTACGTATATAGATATGTCATAATTCCATACGTTAGGTTTACACGTTTGTTTCAAATTACATATTGAGGATGATACATGGCAGCGATTTATACAATAAATTATTATCAAACAACACCTCTAATATCGTCTCACATGCCATATGAAGCTTACGATAAAAGAAAAAAAATTAAACGACCTTGCACATTATGTGAATATGATGAAACTACTGCTGTTGTCATATGGAGCGACACTAGAAGGGAGGGTAAAGTCTTACTTCAAGACCTAGAATTTAAAGGAATTATCCCTCAAAATAGTGATATTCTGAAAATTGGGCTCATAATTGATCCTATCCCATGTTGGAAATGCCATAAAATTTCTCATTCAATTTATGCAGTAGAAATAATTTATATGGACACTTATATACAACTGCATACACATGTTGAACCACAATTATTAGATAAGTTTGATCATACCATACTCAAGCAATATCAATTGGGAGAAGTGAAAGAACGATATAGCAAAACAATGCAACAAAGATATTTATCAGAGGGTTGCTTCTATTGTGATGCACTTTTCGGTAAATTTTATCTTAGTGACTCTCGTCTGGAATATGAAATTACTCTAAGTTGGCCGGAAGCATGTGATTATATTGAAATATCATATGAAGATTATTGCATGCTCAATCTGGGTCATTTTGTGGCATATAGACCAGATGAATTATTGCAATACCACAAATACAATCACGAAGATGAAATTGACGAAGATATTTTTTAATGATATTGTCAAACTTTAATAAAAGACAGCCAATACGCCAAAGATATACTAGCAACGCCAGAAAGAATTAACTCCGTAATAAAGTGAATCAGATTATTGTTGCCTTTTTCTATCCTGACAGCCCAATAAATTTCATACAAATGATCACTGCAAGTGTCAGTGGTAAAAAGCGCGATGGTTTCTCCCTGCCACTCAAATTTCATATATATTAACTTTATATGATTACTTAGTATAATTATATTTCAATTGTGAAAGAAGCATATAGAAAATTTGCATAATTGGGATAACAATGGAAATCACAAAAAAATTTAAACTCACCAAATTATACATTTTGTTGGTTCTTGTAGTTTTAGTCATTTGGAGTATGTCGTGGTATTATTTTTACTATGCCAACGATGACTTTATACAGAATATAAAAGATAAACCATTAGGTGATTTCTTCGACACAATAAATGTTCTTTTTGGTGGACTTGGATTAGCTGGAGTTATTGTTACGCTTCTTCATCAAATCAATGAAACCAGTAATGTGGATGAGAGAAATAGTGCAGTTGCAAAAGCTCTATTAGAAACTGCCGAATCTAATAAAATTATTGCCAATGAAGCAAGAGAAAAAGCCATTTTGGATTTATATCAAACATTTTGTAGTGAATACTTCCAGAAAGTTAAAACTTCGTCCATGAACGTTATGATTGCTGCTATTCAAAACAAAAATTACTGTGATTTTATGATTAGTAGATTTTTCATTATTTCAAATAAAACATTAGATGTAGAGATCTTGCTTCAAAGCAAAAAATATAAAGAACTATCCACAGCTAACTCTTCTATCAGTATGTTAGAAAAAGAACAATCAGATAGATTTAAATTGGATGAACTAATCAATTTCTTCACTTTATTGTCTCATAAAAATGAATCCAGTGCTATTATCAAAAACTGTGACTTCTTTTATGATTGGTGGAGACCGTTATTTTGGTTTATTTCAATACAACAACTAGAATATTATAATTCTAATGAACTTGTACAAAAATATTCGCAAAAGCCTTATTTTCATGATGTCGTAAAAAGGCTTGATGCAATCTATGGATGGGAATCTTTTGATTCTACTGAAGAGTTTTGGAATTATTTTTTAGCCCATCCAAAAATTCAAAGCTATGGTATTGATCCAAAATTTAAAGCTACTTACTGACCTAAAACCTTAAAAAATAATAGGTTATGTAATTGTGCGATGGTTGAATAATAGACATTTATTTGATTGAATCTAAGATACGGTTGACAATTGCTTTAGCTTTTTCTTTGTCATGGTTTGATCCAATGCCCGTTACCCATTTATCAATTTCATAACGGTCAAAGAGGAGTTTACCTTTTTTATAGTAGTGAACACCTTCGATGAATTCATTGTCTTTTAACGCATAAATTCTGTCTTTTGAATAGCCAAGATAGGTGCTTAGTTCATTAACATTAAGCCATCGTTTTTGCGAAGCAGTATCCAAACGTTGCTCAATGATAGTTAATTTTTCAAGTATTTGAGGTAAAAGTTCAAGATTTTCTAATGCGATTTCCATTTGACATATCCTTATTATTCAGAGTAATATTTTATTACAATTCAAAAGATCATCTTATATAAGTCTTTTGTAATTCTATCATGTAGGAAGATAACTTATTTGTGTATCTTCCTGCAAAATTTGAAAGATATTTGCGCTTACAATAAAGTTATAATGTCATACTTCAAAGTCACAAAGGTAATTTATGAAAAGTATCATCATAAGCCTTCTGCTCTTGCTAACCCTACAGTTATTTGCCTCAGATGTTCAAAGTAACTTCGCCATTCAGCCAGACTCGCAAAATTGTGAATCGATAATAAAAGATGGGAATAAAGATTTACTTGTTCAAAGAGGTTGTTGTTCACATCATGGCGGAGTTTGCGGTTGCAAAAGTGGTCGAGTAACCTGCTGTGACGGTAGTTATAGTCCAAGCTGCACTTGTAAAGGCGGCGAAACTATTATTGATGAAGATGAAGGGTTTAAAATCAAGCTCTAATAAATAAATTCTATTTACAATTTTATAAATAAAAACTATTTTAAATAAATTTTATTTATTTGCTTGAAAAATGGTTGTATCACCGACAAATCGCACTTTACTATATTCCCATTGCACTTTTAGAAACAATATTTAAGATTAGAAATGTCTTACATATCCAGTTTCTGGGGATATCTCAATCGTACGATTTTGCGTACCATCTGTGATAACAATGGTGCATCTTGCAGTAATAAGGTTTTGATGTGGAGCAGTAGCAGGAAACGAGGTGTTATCGTCATAAGGGCGACCAATTTCATCAAAAAATATTCGTCCACCAGCAGAGCAATTATTTGTAATTGTTGTAATTCCATATTTACGAGTCAAGTCAAGATTTTGATTACGATTGTTTCCTAATGATGAGTCACCTGAAAGAACAATAGCTGTATTTAGAGGATCTTTTGCATATTCTGCTGTATCACCTAAAGCTGCGTTTTGATTTTTATCTGAAATAATCCAATAAACAAGATTTCCATTAGCGGAACTATCTGCACTAAAGTGAATATGCCATCTTTCACGATAATAAGTTGCATCATTTGCATCAAATTTATTATCCATCATTGCTAAGTGTTGTGTATAACGAATATGACTTACAATTTGATCAGCAGCTTCAATAATAGTATTGCGTTGAAAGCTAGCAGAGACAAAATATGACAATATTCCTACAATAACAATGACAAAGACAAGCTCAAGCATAGTAAAAGCTTTGCGTGTAATAGTTTTAGAGGTTTTCATGTGGATTATTCTAACATAATTTTGATATTATGGCTTGAACAATAATACAAGGGATTATCATGCATCCTTCGCTCCAAAACATTACTGCTATGACCATAACCTTTGCTGGATTGATCATCGGTCTAACGACATTTGATACTTACCTCTATAATTACCATACTAAAGAAGCTACTCAAACAATTTTACATGAAATGGTTAAAGAGTGTCATATGATTAAAGCAAGAGAAAAGCTTGATGATAGTTTTGAACAAACAAGTTTGGCAGTAAATAAAATGCTAGGAAGAGGTAATCAAGCTCTTACTCAAGAATCTTATTTGGAGTTGGTTTCTTTATGCGTGGTTACTCAAAAGAATAAAGCTAAAATCTAATGTTAAATATTATGGTAAATGTAAAATGAAATATCAAAATAATCTTTCTACAAAAGAACTCAAATGAAGCTATTGTATATACATATTGAAGAAGATTACAAGCACATCAAAGCTGGCGGATATTATTTCGATAAAGAGTTTAATGTTATAAATTTCAACACTACACCTGGACAAAGGAAAATTACATTAGAAACAAACCCAAATTATCATAGACCGTTTAATCAAAATATCAATAATATCTCTTGTATTGTTGGGAAAAACGGTGTTGGAAAAACTACGTTTTTTGAATTGATTATAGCTCCATTACTATGGAGATTAGATGGACCTCTTTTAGAGAATAAAATCCATTTACTTTATTATGATGAAATCGAAAAAGAATTTTATATCCAATCTTATACAGGTCAAGCAAATAATTGGGGACTATATTTAGATGGCCATAAAATACATCTTTTCAAAAATAAAAAAAATAATAGTACGAAAATAAATGTAGAATCTGGCTCTACGTATAGATCCGTTTTTCCTTATCAAATGAATATTATTTTTCATAGCCTTTCTCCCTTTGATAGAATTTATGATTTATTGAAACTACAATTATCAGATGCTTCGTATGGTCAAATAGAACACTATCGAAAAAGATTGAAATACATTGGTACACGACAAATAGAAAACAATGAAACAATCTATGAGTATATGACTTTGATAAATTTGATCTCAATATTACTTGATAATAACTCAAAAGAAATGTTTAGTAAGTTAGGGTATGAGTATGGGAATATCGAAATTAATATAGTGAATGAAGAAGATGAACTTACTATTAATATCCCTGAATTTACTTCATTTAAAGATGAATCAAAAAAAATGTTGGAAGTTTTTTTTACAGAAGAATCATATATGGAATTAAAAGAAAAATTATCTTTTTATTTGATTGCAGATTCAATTAATGGAGATTTTTTCAAAGAATTATTACTTAAAAGCGTAAAAATAGATACACCAAAAAGATTTCTTAATTTTTTATCAATAATAGCTGAAGAAAACCAAAATACAATTTCTTTAGAGACTATTATGGAAGCGATTTATCAATATCTATTAAATTTAAATTTTCCAGAACAGATTAAAGAATTATGTACCAGTGAAAATTATAAATTTTTGACAGAAATCTTTGAAAATAAAAAGGAATTATTAACCATTGATCAATTTAGTGATAGTGAATATTTAAAAGAAAGAGTGAATAGCCCTGAGTTTTTAAAGCTTTTAAAATTTATTAAAAAGCTAGCAATTAGGAACCTTATTAATTTTAAAATGTATTTGTTAAAAAAAGGGGAATCTTTTGATTATTTTAGGTTAAGTTCGGGGGAAAAAACATTATTATCTTATTTTGCAAATATCCTTGGGAGAATAAGAGAATTAGATGACATTCAAGCCGAAAATGCTACTTACTCCTCTATACAAAATAAATCTTACTTAATACTTATCGATGAAGTAGAACTTCATTTACATCCTGAATGGCAGAGAAACTTTATTAAACAATTAAATGAATTTTTTACTTATTTTGATAAAAGTAAAAAATTTCAATTTGTTATTGCAAGTCATTCTCCTTTTATTGTAACTGATATATACGATGAAAACATTATTTATTTGGGAGAGAACAACCCTAACACCAAAACATTTGGTGGGAATATATTTGATATTTTCAAGGATGATTTTTATGTGAGTAATACCATAGGTTCTTTTAGTGAAGGGATTATTAAAGATTTATCAGAAATCATCTATATCTTATTTGCTATACAAAAAGCTTTAAATGAAGGTAACTTTTTTATACTCAGAGAATACTTAGATTTGATGTATGAAACTTCCGAAAGAGAGGAAGAAAATAGAAAATTATTAGAGGAGCTTGTAACATTTTTGCAAGTAAAGAATAATAGTAAGTTTTCTAAACTTTCTACAAATCGCTTTCTTCCTTTAAAGGGAGATTTTATGCATGAATTTAACAAAATCAAAAATAATATTGGTGAAGAAGTTGTTAGAGAACATTTCGATAAAATGTTAAATTATATACGAGAATCACATGCTTAAGATTAGTCAAACATCTCAAAATGCAATATTGCATTATTTACAAAAAAATGATTATTGCACAGATAAAAAGATAAATGAAGCAACCTTTGGATTTTTAAATATACCTAATAGAACAAAATACTTTTTAAAAGACTTGCCATTTGAAGAAAATTATAAAATTTCTCATAGTACCTTAATGTCTCCCTATCATAATAATGAGAACATAATAGAGGCTTTTTTTGATAAGTTGCAAAGAGTCTATGGAGTGGGTTCTCGTGATATTTTTTATAATACAGGAAAAGATGATGAAGTAGATAAAACTCTTGATACTAATGAAGCGCAAGTAAAAGTTATTAAACTTTTTTTATTAAAAAAATACTCCAATATGTATAATAATTTTAGAAAAAATTATGGAAAAAGAGTTATTGAAGAAACAGGTAATAATATCTGCCCATACTGTTATCGAAGTTATATTAGTGTTATTGAAGCAGAAACAGGAAAAAAATCATTAACTCCTGATTTAGATCATTTTTATCCAAAATCAAGATACCCATTTTTAGCAGTTACATTATCAAATTTAGTTCCTTCATGCCTTTTATGTAACGAACGAGCAAAAAATGATCAAGATTTTTACAAAAATTCTATATATCCACCACAAAAATTTTTTGATGAAATTGAATTCGATTATGATGTGTATCTAAATAAGATTTACATAAAAAACTATAAACAATTGATTATTGACCCTAAATATAAAATACATTTAGATACTTTTTTAATTCAAGAAACCTATGCAACACATACAGAAATTTTACAAAACATCATCAATAAACATAAAAAATATAAACAATCTAAGATTCAAGATTTGGTAAAACACACTGTAGGATTATCTGGAACGTATGTCAAAAAGATAGTTTTTTATGAGTATGAGTATATGAATAAAAAAACAGAATTACTGTATAAACTCAAAAAAGATTTATATGAAAAGATAATTAAATAAATTTTGAAAAAACAATTTTGATCGTATTCTGTATATAAATCCGTTGATATCACCAAAGGCAAATAAGGTTTAGAGTATGCCTTTGCCCTTAAACGTCAAATAGACACTATTGTTGAGTATTTAAAGAAACAAGCATTGCCTATGAAGATTAGTGTTGAGAATGTGGCCAAAATGGTTATTAATCCGTTTGAATTAGTATATAAAGAATAAAGAGTCATGATGAATTCAAATTCTTTATTAAAATTTTCATTTTCAACAGTAATGATAATTCATTAAATACGCATATTAAGCTTATTATAATTTTAATCTGATGGGTTTTCAATCTGTTGAATAGCATCATACGCACGTCTATGACCTAATTTATCCGCTTTACGAAGATACTCTATAGCATTTTTGTTTGAGTCTTCCGTACGCAATAATTCAACCCCTAAATTAAAAGCAATACTTGCATCATTAGGATCCAATGTAAATGCTTTTTTTAGAGCACGTACAGCTTCATCATGGCGGCCTAGTTCTACCAAAGCGCATGATACGTGATACCAACCAGAAGCAATATCGGGATACTCATCTATCAGTTTAGCAAAACATTGAAGTGCTTTATTATGTTCTCCAGCATATCCATACACAACCCCTTTTAGATGAATTAATGCACCAGTATCTTGTTTTGTCTTTAAATTTTCGTCTATTTGAAACAAGGCATCACCATATTTTTTTTGCTGAACGAGTCGCTCTATCATATGCATAAATTCAACTTCCGTCAACGATTTGTCCTGCTGTTCTTCTTGGATATGCAGTTTATTTTTTAACTTTGGTTTCGTTACCACGATATCGTAAGGGACTTTTTCTATTTTATTGGCACCTTGTATCTTGCGTATTTTAAACAACGCAACTTCATTAGGTACATGCGCTTCGACCAACTCAATGTAGTGCTTTATTCGTTCATCTGGACATAACATGCCAAAGATTATTTCAGTAATATCTCCAGGCCATTCAAATAAGCCTCCAAATGGTTCTACATATCGCCATTCTTCCTCATAACTCCAACATGTATGCTTTGTAGTTATTGCTTTCTGAAATGTTTTGTCTGAAAATGCAACTTCATATCCTGAAACATATAGTTTAAAGTTTTCATCAACTGCAAAAGTCATTTCTGTATTAAAACCATTTTTATCCGTTAATGGCAATTCATCAGAATATATAATGGGTAAAAAGTGTTTTTCATTAGAAAGTTTGCATTCACCATGATTGGAAAATCCGATACATATCCCCGTGTGGCTATTTCCATAGTGCGCCCACATTAAAGGATGGTCCGGCTTACATGAAAGACTAAAAATTCCAACTGCATTTAACTGACGATCTATATGTAAAAATAAATTTAATGGGTTAGATGGGTAATGTCCTGTTTTTTCCATAATAAACTTTGCATATAAATCATACGATTCATCTAAATTAACATGTCCTTTTATCATATTTAATAGTTTTTGTATTTCTTCCAGAGAAAGCCCATAAAAATCTCCATTTGATTTTTTTGCTTTCACCGCCATATAGACAAACCCAGATACGGCAGCTTTTTTGAGTTTAAGTATTTGTTCTTCTATCCAAGTGTGACCAATATCCTGCAATGAGCATTCAAATGGATCATTCAAGCCTTCGGCTGTAGACAAATACACTTTTCCTGTCGTAAATATATCCTCGGTATATTTTGAATCTGAACGATACTTATAAAAAACTCGATTCATAAGCTTTTCCCTTCATTAAATATATTAATTTTCTATAACTATCTGCAATTTAATTGGTGTATTAACTTAATTGTGGACTAATACTTCATGAATCCAATACGTATGTGGTGCGTTCAAACTTAACCAAATAAACAATTTGAGCATTTTCTTTAATCAAGAGAGTATATAGATAACTATTATTTAAAGTTGTCTACTTCTTTATTGTATTATTTTAAGTATTACAAAAATCTAAAAAGATATGTTGAATTTTTTTTATATTATTTTCGTCTTGATGATGTAGTGATTCATAACAATAAGGACAAGCAATTATTTTGTCACTTTTTTCCAATTTTTTTATGCAGTTAGCTGCTTGATAATTTTTGCGATTTTTAAATAATTGCATATTCAGGCTATTTATAATATTTTCAACTTTTCCATTTAAAACATACCCAACAATAGATCCATTTGTATATTTTTCAGTTCTAAAATTTTCTATTCCCGTATCAATGTATCTGTTTATATAGCTTGATGCTTTTTTGGTTCCATAGTTATTTTCGTATAAATTTTTAGCTTCAAAAAAATATTCTTTTGATTCTGGAGAATTCCAGTTAAATATTCTTATATCAATTATTGGTAATGATTTTGGATTGTTATGGCCAATTGGTAAAGTATCTTTAATGAGTGGATATTGAGGTGTGATATCTAAAGGATAATGATTAGTTAGATCAGATTTTTTCATAAATGTTATTAAGTGGTTTGTGAACTGATCCTCAAACCACTTAAGATTAAATTGTTGATTCTCTAATGCTAAAAAATATGCTTCCAATAAAAGTTTAAATGACAAAATACTAATCGGTGGAATATGGCATTTAGTCTTAGCTAATGTCTTCTTCGATAGCGCCATTAATACATACTCATTATCTCTAAAGTTATATTTTGAGCGTCTTCAATGGCACTCGATAGATTCCAAAATCTTTTTTGATTCGGTTTAACAACATAAATTTTATCATCGTCAAAGTACGTTAAATTTTTTTGCACATATATACCTTTTGAGTATTCGCGTAAAGTATACCGATTGAGCATTGATAATATATGATTGAACTCTTTTTCAGCGTAAGTTATAATATGCTTATCTATTTCTTTTCCTACTTTATCAACAAACTGGAGTACTACTAAAGCAAGAGGACTAAAATGAGATATTTGATAAACAGTAGATATTATTTCTAGCTCACTATCTTTTAAAGTTTGATTTAATTCATAACACAACTTCTTGCTGTATTCGATAGATTCTGGAGATTTAGAATTTAATGGCTTCATCGAGATTGACTTATCGCCTTTATGAAATAAATCTACTTTATACTTAATTGCGTCATCTATTAATATTCTCTCATTTTGAGAAAAATCAAGAATATCATAAATCGTATTATTAATCTCATTTTCATTAACTTTATGATGAGATTCCCCAATAATACGATCAATAGTATTTGCTATTTCATGGATTTTATCATTATCTATATTCGGCAATGGTAACTCTAAATATTCATCTAACATGATTTGTTCTCTTTCAACCGTATACGAAGAAGCAGTCATTAACAAAAAATAATGAGCATAGTTTGAGCTAAATACTACAGATAAATATTTTAAAATAATTTCATTTTTTGTTTCAGAATAGAACCCGTAAACACCGTCTCTAAAGGAACAATCATAATCTATATATGAGCCACATATTTGATTCCCAGATATAAATCCTTTTTTCAATACAAAATGCGGTGCTTTAAAAATTTCTGGATACTTCGCCGTCATATTAAATTTAGTTATCTGTGGTATGTCTCTTAAAGTAGTGGCTTGATAGATTTCTAAATAAACTTTTTGAGTTGGTAGAGTTGCCTCTTTAAGAGAATCATTGATTGGATAATTGCTATTAACAGTATATAGCCTATTGATTGTAGATGCCTTTAAATATGGGAGTTTACATAAATCTTGATCTTCTTTCACAATCCTTTTTCTATTTGATAATAACTGAAATCCAACACCATGTTTAATGTTGTTTTTCTTAGCAAAATCCATAAAAGAGATACTTTTGTTTAATAACCTATTTAATAAATTAAAATCATTTAAATTACCCCATTGTGCAATTTTCCATATCTTTGTATTAGGCTTTTGACATTCAAATCGTGGTAAATACTTTATGTCACTAGAATCGATAATAATACCCTCTGCCAAGTGATTTTTTATATATGTCTTAGGAGACCAATACTCTATTGTTTTGGATGGATTTGTAGGAATTTTTGATTGAAAAAAATATATAGAAGCGGGAACGACAGCTGATGAGAATAGTTGTCCGCCAAATGCTTTTGGAGCTTTTCTGAGTATAGATAAATTATATATTTTTTCTACATAATTCTCATTAAAAAGCCATTTCCTGAAATTTTGTGAAGGCTGTTGAGTTTTAGTCAATAGCTTAGTAGGTGCCAAAAGTGCTATTTTTCCATTAGGTGCTAAGAGTGTTGATTTATATATAAATGGTATAACGAATTCTGGTGGAAAATTTCTGTCCTGACAATACTGTTTAATGTGTATTGGAGCATTTTCGCCATAAGGAGGATTTCCGACAATAACATCATAATCTTTTTCAATCTCTTTATTGTCAATAATAGTATCTGTTCTATATAGGTTATACCCTTGTTTAAGTAAAGTATTGTCATCTTTATCATTAATTAAGTATGGAAATTTTTCTTCACCTTGATACCACAACGTTGCAGGATGTAAAAAGTCAAGCATGGCCAAATACAAACTAAATGTTGTAACCTTAATAGAATTTTTATTTAGTTCTATACCGTAAATACTATAATGCATTAATTCTTTTAATATTTTAAAGTCTACACCTTTATTGGGGTGAGCTTTTTGCCACCTTTTTACAATTCTTTTGTAAGCTTCAACCAAAAAAATACCTGAACCGCAAGTTGGATCTAAAATTTTAACTTTATAGTCTTGACTATCGATTGGTAAAACCTCATTTAGCATAAGTTCAACCAATTCAGGAGGCGTATAATAACTCCCACTTAGTTCTTTGTCTATTTCACTTAAAAAATTTTCATATATTTGACTTAAAAGCTCAATATTTATTATGTCAAATTTAAAAATTCTCCAGTCACTAAATAGATTTTCATTTTTTATTTCACCATTGATAAAACATTTTTTTAATAATTGTAAATGTTTCCCTTTGATCGTTTCTCGCTCAAGCTCAGTTACTGGAAATACATTACCATTAAAATTTTCTTTTATTCTGCCAAAAAAAGCGTATGTTGCTTCCTCATCTTCCAACAAATCAAAATATGAATTTACTTCTTTATTTTTGCCTTTATAAAATTCTTCGGGAGTAGCCTTTTTATCTTCAAGGTACATAATAAAGAGCGATCTCATGATAAGCGCATGAATAATATCTAAACTAATACCATCTTGTTTAAATACCTTAGCTAAATTTACAAGGCTTGCAACTAGAAACTTATCAATTCGTTTGTCTAATTTTATTTTTTTGAGATATTCATTATTTCTTGTCCAAATTGAACCGCTATCAACTGCATGAGCTGAAAATATTTCAACAAGTTGACTCAGCTTTTCCTTATCATCAAACCCACTCGCTACTATTTCATGATTTTTTAATATACCTTGAATATCTTTTGAATCATTGTTAAATGCAACTGGTTTACTATTGCAATTGTAAATTCTTATTTCTGTTAATGCCGTAACATATAGGAACGTTACTTTTTTGAAGTTCCATAAATTATGATGAGTCTTTGCAATTTCTCTTATTGTTTCTTCATCAAATTGCAAGACTTCTTTAAAAAAGACTGTTGGATATTTACCTGAGTAATGGATTTTATCAATCCCTAATTCTTTTTCACGCTTAGAGGCTTCATGAATATTGTTAAATTGTAAAATCTCATAAAATTTACTCATGAATGTCCTAAAAAAAATAATCTTCGAGTCGAATATTTTTCGTTTCTAATACTTTTAAGCATTTAAAGAAAAATACTGCATTAAATGCACCCCTACTCATTTTATTGTTAAATGAATATTCCGTAAGCTCTTCACCATCTTTATTTAATCGCTCGACCAAGTCTCTTACATGTAAATTTTTTTTTGCAAGTTCTGACTTGATGATTCTTTTTGGTACGTCTTTAATATCCATATCCAACACCTAATTGTTTTACCTTACAATTGTAGCATAAAATGATTGTATTTATATCGTTATTGGTTATAAATATACAATTATTAATATATTTATATTTAAATAGTATAATCGATTTCGATATAATTATAATCGATAATATTAAATAATGAACTCTTGATTGCATACCACTTTCTTCATAGTAAAAACTATATCCTTTTATCATTTATAAGAAAATGCCGTACTGCCACTAAAAATAAAGTGTATTTTTTTATAAAAAATTTAACTGGGTTAAAACATAATATTGTAAATCATCAAGTTAAAGTAAGTAATGATTAGAATGTCTATTGTGTTTTGTTACACATATTATTTCAAATACCGATACCCACTCATCCACTGATAACCAGTAATCTCTGCAAATCTTTTTGCAGTTAATTTTTCATTTTTAGACAAATACGCCTTAATACTCTCCACCTCTCCTTTACTAAGTGGACGCATAACTTCGACACACTCCTCCAAGGGTTTTAAAAACCAAAAAGGTAAATCTCTACAGTTATTTTTTCTTTCGTATTTTTCTAGAATTCGTGGCTTATTTGTTATTTTACGTCGTTTAAAAAAGTATTGAAACTGATACGGCCAATTTTGAAAAAGCTCCACAGATCTTTTGATGATTCTAAACATCTGTCTTGTAGTAAATTGTTCAGGGAAAATTTGATGCCTCTTCAAATCATTTTGAACTATTTTCTTCCAATAACTAGCATGACTCATATGTCTCGTAAATATCCTCAGCACATAAAAATAACTCATTGAATAGTACCATCTACCATTCAATATAAAATAGCCTCGTTTTGCAATACTCAAAAGCCTTCTAATAGCTTTTAGCCCTTCTGAATATTGTGGAATCATAATAGGTGTTCTATCTAATAAATTTGCTCCACATTTAAAACAAAACTCCATACCTTGATCTTCTAGTGAATAAACCGATGCAAGCGGAGATCCACACTTTGGACACTGTGACTCAAGAAAACAACAATGTTTTGTACAAGCATTCACAAAATAAAGCTTCCACTCTTTTTTATAATAAGCATTTTCTTTTAGACATAAAGGACAATAACACAGCCCTCTCTCGCGTTGATGATATTTTATATCATGCGATAAAGTTACTATCCAGCGCTGCTTTCCTTTGCCATTAATAGTTTCTTGGATATACCCTTCATAGCTTTTAAGGCGCATTTGTTGTATTCGCTCAATGCTCACATCCGTACACTCGGACAAAGTTTGCCAAAAGCTTTCAGGGTACTCATAAATATCAATATCTTTGTTGAAGTAACTTTTACCTGCCCAATGTTGCGAAAAGAGTCCTACAACGGTTGTAAAGTTAGCCTTTGCAATACGTGTTAGCCACGAAGAAAGAAGCTCGCCCTCAAATGGTTCGACAGTAAACAACCATTTTTGAGCTGACATAGCTATTTCCTCCGATCACTTGGTCTTTCGTATGGAATTGACTCAAGTATTTCTAAATCAATCGATTCTTTATTATTTTGAATCGCATAAATTGTAGATTTTGTAAGAATTTTGGCAACTTCTCCAATTAAACCTTCACTCATCCAATGGATCTTTTGTACAAGAGATTTACGATGTAAACGAGAGGGTTCACGAAGTGGCAACGTCTTCTCAAAACTCATAAGAAGCCTTGCAAAATCTTCATTGAGTTCCCACGTATCAAGCCGCAAGGTATCAAAACGCCTCGCAATCTGTGTTTCAGAAGAGAGTGTGCGTTGCACCTCTGGCACGCCTGCTACTACAACACTTACTTTTGCATTGGTACCAAGTTGTTTGAGCGCTGAAAGAAATTTTGTTTGTTCTCTAAGACCACCATGATAGATATCCTGCATTTCATCAATAATAATCATCTTTGTACCCAAAGCACTAAGAATATTTTCTACCTGCTTTTCTTTACGTGAAGATGATTCTGTCGTTAGGTATGGTACATTCAAAGCATCCAAGATTTTTTCATAAAGAATATTCGAAGAAGGTGCAATGGGTGCTGAAAAATAGACTATTGGAATATGATTTTGGCCTCCCTTTAAAAAAGAGGGATGTTGTTCCATAAAATAATTGAGTATCGTTGTTTTACCATTGTTGCTATCCCCAACAATAGTGAAATGTTGCATTCGATTATTCGCTTTTTCCAGGAAAGCGATTTCAAGTTCATTGAGAATACTAAGTGCTTGAGGATATGGTATCCACACTTTTTCTTGAGCTTTTTGAATCCGCTCAATCGGTGTTTTCAATAAAACAGCTCGAACACCTTCTAAAAGTGATGCTTGATGATCTAATATCTCTTTTTCACTCATTTGTCACCTCTTTCAGATATTCCCTCAAACGGTTTGATGTTTGAAAACATATCTTCATCACCTTCTTCAAAAGTCTCTTCGTTCACACTAGGAACTATTGACTTCGCTGGCTTAGATTCATTAATGACCGGTGATGCTTTGAGTTTAATGGCTCTTTCATTTTTTTTACGAGTCTGAAGAGTTTTTTGGGCAGCATCTTTTTCAAGGTTTTTCATCCTCTCGATTGAAAGGAATACATCATGTTCACTATGTTCTCTACGCTCATCGGCATCCAATTTCTTCTTAACTGCACAATATTCCCAAAGCGAGACGCCTGTCGCTTTTGCTCTACGATCTTTAAGTGGGATGCTGTGATACTGCTTTGTATCAGGATCATAGAAATAAATGAGACTGATATCTCGTGGATCTCTTCGTATGAGATACGTTTTAGAGCTTTTTCCATGTTTATCTAAAGAGCGTGGTATAAAGCTATTGAGCACATCAGAGTAATACGTAATCCCATCTAAAACAATTCCGTAGCGCTGGATGGTTCTTTCATCATAGGGGAGAAGATTTAATCGAAGTCTTGCAGCATCTTTTTTCTCAGCTCTCATTATCCTTCCACGAGGTGGTGTATTTGGTCCACCAAGCATTCCTTCTAGATAGCGGGCTATTGGACTTTTTCCCAAAGCTGAGTGAACTTTATGATGGTACACTTCTGTAATTAAAATAGTAAGCCACTTTTCAAATTCTTCAAGCGTCATATTGGCATGTTTGACAGAATCGTAAGTTCCTTTTTGGGTGATATTTGAAAAAGTGGTTCCTTTGAGTGTGTGAATATCTTCATTGAGAGTTCTGACCAAACGCTCAATATGCCCTCCAAAATTCGGACGACCAACAGGGCGCCATACTGCTGTCATCTTGTACTCTTTGCAGACCATTTCAATATCTTTACCTCTAAACTCTTTTGCATTATCCATATGAATCATGCTAGGGAAACCTTCAAGTGGCCATTTCGTTTGAATGCCATATTTTACGAGAATTTCATCTTTTGAGAGAATTGCATTGGCCAAGCATTGCCCCGTCCCAAAATAACCTGGTGAATCGAATGAAATGTAAAAACCTGCGATCATCCGACTGTAAACATCAATGGCTAGTGTAATCCAAGGACGACCAATTACTTCTCGATGCTTACTATCCACCAATTCAATATCTACTCGTGTATGATCTATTTGTATAACTTCCAAAGGATAATTACCATCAGGAAACTCCCCTTTTATCGGATAAAGAGGATGAACTGATTTTTTACCTTCGCGTTTTTTCATGCTAATGCGCTTATCTAACGCTTCCACTCGCCTTCCTATAGTTGCTAAACTAGGAGGTTCAATATTCGCATTTCTGCATCTAAGCACAATATCTTCATAGGTTTTTTGAACGGTTGGTTTTTGTTCAGAGAGATAATACTCATCCAAGGCACTGGCAATAATAGCTTCAAGTTCTTCAGCTAAACGCGATTTACCTTTACCACCAGTAGTTCCTTCATAAATTAAAGAAGTCAAACGCTGTGTTTTTTCATAAGCCTTCAACCAATTATAGATACTACTTGAAGCGACATTGCATTCTTTAGCCCTTTGATTGACTTTTTCTCTTGTTCTATTTTCCAAAAGTGGTTCAATGATTTTAAAACGTTCTTCGGCTTTTTTTAAATGATGTTCTGGTACTTGCGATAGGTCTTCATAGACAGTATCTTGCCTTTCTTCTTCAAGCTCACTAGAGAGGTCTTGAATAAAAAGTGTTTCGATTTTTCCCGTTGCGAGATTTTTTGCTAAAACTTTATCAATATCCAATAATTTACGAATTTCATACTCTTCATTCTGGTAAAAGACATGTGTTCCGCTTCGTATATCAAGGCTCATAGATACTCTCCAAGATAGTGTATAACGACAATTTTACATTCAAGTCTACTTTGATTTTCTTATATCGTACAAGTGCCCAAAGTGTTGGCACAATGTCTATTTGTTCAGAAGGGTCTGGGGTGATTTTTGCGAGTAATTCATTTAAGCGGTTAAAAGGAGTGAAAGCAGTATAAATTTTTTCATACTGCTTCGGGTCAATGTATTCGTAATCTAACAAAAATTTGATATTCCAAAACAAGTCTTCATTTTGCAAATAAGGGCATCTTTCGGTGAAAATACGAAAAGTCCAATTCTTTTTTTGTTTGCAAAATTCTATTGCTGCACGAAATTTATGTTCAAACTCGTCAAATTTCTCCAGTAACTCACTGCGATATTTTACTTCACCTAAAATGTAAGAACCATCATTTAGTGTGAGTAAGAAATCAGGAGTATAGGAGCGATCTTTGCCTTGAAACTCATATTCAATAGTTAATGGCTGATCATCAAAAGCTTTGATTTGAGGTAAATAATCAAAGAGGAAGTAAAAATCTCGTTCAAGCTTAGATTCAAAAGAGACAAAACCATGCAAAGCTTTATTGGAGCCAATTTTGCCAGTGATATTGCGATAGTTTTTAGGGATTTTGCGTTTTCCCATTTCAAAATTACCTCGCTTAAGATACTTTTAGCTTGCTAATTCTTTAAAATTTTATACCCAATATTGTTTAATGTCTTCAATTGGATCACTCGCTTTAGTGCGGTGCACCATTGCATGGCAATTTGGACAAAGAGGCACCAAATCTTGCGTCGGTTTTACACTGTAATTTTTCTTTATTTTATTTAATGGAATAATGTGATGAACATGAATAAATCCATCACCAAGTTCTCCATATTTCTGCGTAAAATCAAATTTGCAAATAAAACATTTACACCCATAATGCCTTATACAAGCATCTCTAGCTGCTTTATTTCTTTCATACGCATTAACTTGTGTCTGTATCATACTTCCTTCTGGGTAACCATCCTCAGGAACACGGTTTTCATCTTCTGGATAGGTTATATTTTGCGATAGTACCCGTTGAACTTCAATTTGTTTCTCTAAAGTATCAAGATAGGTAATCCGACGACTTAAAATATCAGTTGACAACCTTTCATTTGAATAAATAATTTCAATATTTGTCATTTTATAACCATGTGGATACTGTATATTCTTCAAGTCTTGCTTATATTTACCAGTATAGACAGCTTTTGCCACAATATAACCATCAAAAGAATAATAAACAGTTGACCCTTTATAAAATTTTTCTGGGTTGCGTTTACGAAAATCAAAAAAGAAATTATGCCTCTCCTTAGGCAAGGTTTCATAAAAATATTCACGTGCACCATGAATATCTAGCTCTCCAAATGCATCTACATTTTTTCCCAATCTAAATAATAAATCCATAATGATCCTCTATTGTAAGAATATTTTAGAGTATATGAATGCTAATAATGAACTTATTGTATTATAATCTATTAAAGTTCTCTGATTCCATTTGTTTAAGAGCTTCATCTTTATTGGAAGCTTCAAAAATTCCGGTTCTCTCAAAATCTATGCTGGTATATCTTGATCTTTCCACTTTTGCCGCTTCTCTATTTTCATATGGTCCACATAAGATATTTTGACCTCTCTCAGTATGTGCATTCGAATTATAATTACTTACCCCAAAATAAAACATCATGTTCTCCTTTTAGATCTTAAATTAATTTACAAAAGATATTTTATAACTTATATAATATAATGTATATACTATATAATAAGTGCTTTTAGTTGCGCAGAAGAACTAGAGACATATGAAAGTACTACAAGGCTTAATCTTACGGTAATCATTTACTAAAATCTATGTGTAACCTAATTATTAGCAATCAATCCATTACCCTTAATATAACTTTATTTTTTGTAAAAGTGAGTTATTCAATATTAAATAACTCGTATATACTACATAAAATCAACAGGATAGAACTTAGAATGTGTTATTATTATTTTATGAATACAAGATGCTAATGAATAATCCAAGTATCTTTAAAATTTTTGGAGGTTAGTCCAATTGTCTTTGAATAAAGTCCAAGTATCTTTGTCACAAAACTATAGTAAATACTATATTTTTATGCTATTTGGTCTAATTGTCTTTGAAAAATTACAACGTATAAAATCAGCTCTTTCAAGCATCAACTTCCAATTTCCTGCCCAAAAAATAACAATAAACCTTTCACCTTCGGATCTCAAAAAAGAGGGAAGCCACTTTGATTTGATCATCGCTCTTCTCATTGCTATCCAAAAAGAGCGTTTTACCTGTAACGATTTTTTTATCTTTGGCGAGCTTGGGTTGGATGGCAAAGTCAAGAAAACCAATGCCATTTTTCCTATTATTCTCTCTCTTGCAGCACACATGCCAAACCTTCGTGTTTTGATTCCAACAGAACTACTCTCAAAAGTACAACAAATTCCCAATATTGAAGCATATGGTGTTGAAACACTGCATGAGGCTCTACTCTTTTTTAAAGAAAAACGCTTTAATACAGAAACACCTTCAGATAAGCAGATTTTTTGTGAAAATGCTTTAGAAATTGAAGGTAAACACTATTTTTATAGCACTCAGTTTCCACTGGACTTTAGCGATGTTTTAGGACAACACCGAGCCAAACGCGCTATGCTCATCGCTGCTGCTGGTATGCACAACCTTTTGATGGAAGGAAGTCCAGGATGCGGCAAAAGCATGAGCATCAAACGTCTTCGCTACATCTTGCCTCCTCAAAGCATCGAAGAGATACTCGAATCCAACGCCTACCAATCACTTCAAGAAGAGGACGTTGAACTAAGCCCTCTTAGACCTTTTAGGTCACCCCATCACACCTCTTCTCGCCCGTCCATCTTTGGTGGAGGCAGTTCGCAAAGTAGAGCAGGTGAAATTGCCCTCGCCCATAATGGCGTTCTGTTTTTCGACGAATTTCCCAATTTTTCTAAAACTGTTTTAGAGAGCTTAAGAGAACCACTTGAAGATCATCGAGTCCTCATCTCACGGGTCAATACGAAAGTAAGTTATGCGACCAAATTTCTGTTTGCAGCAGCGCAAAATCCTTGTCCATGTGGCAATCTTTTTAGCCAGAGCCATGAATGCCGCTGTAGCGAAGTAGAAATCAATCGTTATAAAAACCGTATTTCCGAGCCGATTATGGACAGAATTGATCTGTACATTCAGATGAGTGAAGAACATTCTAAAGAGCAAGGTCTTAGCTCAAAAGAGATGTTTGAGCAAGTGCTAAGAGCCTTTGTGATGCAAAAAAAGCGTGGTCAAAATGAACTTAATGGCAAGCTGGACGAACATAATACAATGCGCTTTTGTACATTGGAAACAAAAGCAAGCGAGAGCTTAGAGATAGCGCAGAGTCGTTTTGGACTGAGTCAGAGAAGTATCCATAAAGTACTTCGCATCGCACGTTCTATCGCCGATTTGGCGCAGAGTGAACAGATCTTACAAGAACACCTTCTTGAAGCCTTAAGCTTCCGTAAGCGTTAGGAGAAACCAATGCATTATGTCTATGAAGAAACCAATACACTTGATAAGCGTTGTTATAAAAATTTTAGTTTAACTCCTGAAATCTTGATGGAACATGCTGGCCTTGCCCTTGCTCGCGCGGTGAAAAAAAAGCTTACAAGCAAGCGCACTGCTCTCTTTGTCTGTGGCGCAGGAAACAATGGTGCGGACGGCATTGTCGCCGCACGCATACTGCATGGCGCGTATAACGTAAGCCTTTATCTTCCATATGAACTTAAATCAGAGCTTGCAAAACTACAATTAGAGCGTGCCAAAAAAGTAGGCGTTGTCATCGTGAACAAACTCATTGATGCTGACGTTTATGTCGATGCCCTCTTTGGCGCAGGGCTCAATCGTCCTTTAGACGAGCTTACATGTAAACTGCTTGAAACGCTCAATGTAAAGCAAGGCTGCAAAATAGCGTGTGATATCCCCAGTGGCATTCTTAATGATTTAACGCTTAGTTCTGTCATTTTCCAAGCCCATGAAACGATTACCATGGGCGCTTTGAAACTGAGTTTACTCAATGATAACGTTAAAGATGCTGTTGGAAAAATTCAAGTCGCCAATCTAGGTATCGCACGAAACCAATATGAAATACCTAGCTCCATCTTTTTACTTCGAAAAAGTGATCTCAAACTACCCATTCGCATCAAGAAAAATACTAATAAAGGTACCTTCGGGCATGTTGCGATTGTACAAGGCTCCAAAGAAGGAGCGGCACGCCTTGCAGGCATAGGAGCATTTCATTTTGGCGCAGGACTGGTAACGCTCATAGGTGAGAAACCTAAAAAATTGCCTATTTATCTAATGAACAGCGAAACACTGCCAAAAAATGCTAATGTGATTGTGGCAGGCATGGGACTTGAAATGCCATTTGATGAAGCAGCTCTTAAAGCACTTTTGCTTTCCAATGCTTTGCCATTGGTTATCGACGCATCCTTGTCACATCGTCCACTGATTACGGAGATTATCGCCTCAAAAAAACCTGTCGTTTTAACCCCACATCCCAAAGAATTTAGCTCGATTTTAGAACTTACATGTAAAGAAAAAGTCAGTGCTGAAGCGATCCAAGCCAACCGTTTTGAACACGCTAAACGCTTTAGCCTTGCCTTCCCACATGTCGTACTGGTTCTCAAAGGTGCAAACACCATCATCGCGTACAATGGTGAGCTTTTCATCAACACCTATGGCACACCCTCTCTTGCAAAAGGTGGCAGTGGCGATGTGTTATCTGGCATGATAGGAGCACTTCTAGCACAAGGTTATACCCCAATAGATGCTGCCATTAGCGCAACGCTCGCTCATGCACTTGTCTCTAAACAGTTTACATGTAATAATTTTGCACTCACCCCGATTGATATTTGTAAAGGTCTTAAATGGTTATAAAGAAAATTGCTATTTTATTTAGTGGAGAGGGCAGTAATTTAGAAAAACTGCTCGCGGCTCTTCACAACCAAGTATTTGAACATTGTAAAATCGAAGTTGCAACCACCATTTGCAATCGTCCTAATGCTGCAGGAATCGAAAAATCACGCGCGTATGGCATAGAACCTATTATTATCGATCATACGCTCTATTCAAGCCGTGAAGCCTTTGATGAAACCCTTGTAAAGGCAATCCATAACAGTGGAGTTGAACTTACCGTTCTTGCTGGATTTATGCGTTTTCTCACTCCGTATTTCACAGAACATGTTAAAGCGATCAATTTACATCCTTCACTCCTTCCCCTTTTTAAGGGAGGCAATGCTATAAAAGAGAGCTTTGATTCACCCATGAAGGTCGCAGGCATCAGTGTTCACTATGTCAGCGAAGAGCTTGATGGCGGTGAAATCATCGCACAACGCTGTTTTGAGAAAGTTGAGGGCATGAGCTTGGAAGCATTTGAAGCCAAAATTCATGCGCTTGAACATGAACTCCTTCCCGAAACTGTTAAAAATTTACTCAATAGGAACTAAAAATGAACGACATTCTCAAAGTAGGCAATATTGAATTTGCAAGCCGTTTGATCGTAGGAAGCGGTAAATACCCTGACTTTCAAACCACAAAAGATGCAACTTTAGCGAGTGGCTCAAAACTCATCACTGTAGCAGTGCGTCGTGTCAACATCACCAATCCTAACGAAGAAAATCTCATGGATTACTTCAAAGGCACGGACATCAAACTGCTTCCAAACTCCGCAGGATGTACCACAGCAGAGGACGCTATCACGCTTTTTAGAATGGTTCGAGAAGCGACAGGACTTGATCTGATTAAACTTGAAGTCATTGGTGATACGGCTAAAACACTCTATCCCGATGTTATGGAAACTCTTAAAGCATGTGAAGTTCTAGCACGAGATGGCTTTACCATCATGACCTACACTAACGATGATCCTATTATGGCTAAACGCTTAGAGAACGCAGGAAGTGCTGCGGTTATGCCTTTGGCTTCACCTATTGGCAGTGGTCTTGGTATCCAAAATCGCTACAATGTTCTTTTCATTAAAGAAGCAGTCAACATCCCTGTTATTGTCGATGCAGGTATTGGTTGCGCAAGTGATGCGGCTATTGCAATGGAAATCGGTGCAGATGGAGTCTTAACAAACACTGCGATTGCGCAAGCTAAAAATCCTATTTTAATGGCAGAAGCGATGAAACACGCTGTGCTTGCAGGACGTTCTAGCTTCCTAGCTGGACGCATTGCTAAAAAGCCTTTTGCAACCGCTAGTTCTCCAACAGAAGGACTCATTGAGTTCCACTCAAAAGCCTAAAAAATTTTTCCTTGACAAAAGGCTGTAATTTGGATAGAATTTCAGCCTTAAAAAGACCAACTTAAGTTTTTTTAATTGTCGGGGCGTAGCGCAGTCTGGTCAGCGCACCTGGTTTGGGACCAGGGGGTCGAAGGTTCGAATCCTTTCGCCCCGACCATGTTATAATTTTTAAAATGTTAGAGCATCAGGTTGTGGTTCTGAGGGTCGTGGGTTCGATCCCCATCACTCACCCCATTAGACCAAAGAGCAGTGTTTTTATGCGCTCGTAGCTCAATTGGATAGAGCAACGGACTTCGGATCCGTAGGTTGTAGGTTCGACTCCTTTCGAGCGCACCACCTTAAAACCGAGAAGATGCGCTCTTAGCTCAGCTGGATAGAGCAACGCCCTTCTAAGGCGTAGGTCACACGTTCGAATCGTGTAGGGCGTACCACCTTTTAAGACGGAGCCTCAGCTTCGCAAAATTTACTACTGTTGTGTGCGGATATGGTGAAATTGGTAGACACGCCAGACTTAGGATCTGGTGCCGAGAGGCATGGGAGTTCGAGTCTCTTTATCCGCACCATCCCTTTAATAGGGACTTTCAAACAACTTCTTCCCCTAATTTATCTTTCTTTTTAATTTCTTTGGGTACGTCATAGGGTACGGTTTGAGAATTGAATTTTGAGAAAATTCAATAGTATAATTACAAATAAAACGAAATTCCAAAGTATTCATTATTTTTCAATAGATCTTTATAGCAACTCAAAAGTAAAAATAATTCAGACTCATTCAAGCTATTAAAAAAGTTTGTGATAGCATCTATTCGATACTCCTCTTTCTTACTCATCTCTAATTCAAAAGCTTCTTTATTCTTCTCTGTTAATTTAAAATTCTTTCGTATCTGTTTAATCTCTATTTCGGCTATATCTTGAGCATAGTAATTTTGTATGTTAGAAATATTTTTGTAAAAATGATTAAAATCTTTGATATCAATAGTTACGTTTGACTGTTGAAAATAATCCTCTATAATATTAACTGCTGTTTTCGATCCTATTGAATCTAACCCACTAATTTTTCTTTCAAGTTGTTTTTTTACGAGGCTTGATACTTTATTGAGTATGTTTATATCTTGAATATTTTTGTTTTGATTGAAACTATCGAGTGTACTGATTGAACCTTTTTCTATAAACTCCTCTAAATCTTTATCAGGCAAATATCTTTCAATCAATTTGACAATTTTTCTGTCTTCTTTTTTCCAACGATACCAGGTTGGTGCACTAAATCCAAATAACTCTTCAATTATATCTTTAAACTTCATTTCTCACCTACAAAAGTAACATAGTATTATTATAGCATAATATGTAGTTACATGGAGTTATATTCTGTTACTTAAATTTTATCTACATGTAAGTTTTATAATATTAATATTCTCGAAATATTTATATATAAAGTTTCATAATAAAATTAAGGAGTGGAAAATGGAGCAAAAAATTACAATCCTGGATAATAGTATAGTAAACACTTTGCTAGAGCAGCAGCAACAGATATTAAACTTACTAAAGGGCAAAACTAACGATAGCGGTGAATTTTGTAGCGTAAAAGACGCTGCAAAAATTTTAAATATCAGTGAACAAAAGATTCGATTGATGCTTGATAATGATGAGTTGAAGTATAGAAAGCTTGGCAGAGCAATCCGTATTTATCGATCATGTCTAATTTAAAAACTCCCTTCTCTAAAAGTTTGGCGACCGCAGAGAAAGGGAGCAATTAAAGCCTAGCAAGAGTCTTTAATCAAGCCGCATTATATCTTACTGCTCCTTGATTATTCAACCACGTTTATTAAGTGACACAAGGTTGAACACATGAAAATAAAACTCAAGAAAAAAGAAAATAGCTATGCGCAAGTCCACAAAAATATGCTTTTTGATCGTACTCTCTCTTTAAAAGCAAAGGGGTTGGGTGCAATTTTAGAGAGTTACAGCAATGATTTTGACGTAAACATGAAAAGTATTGAACTCAGTAACCCCGATGGCTTAAAAGCGATTAGAGGGGCAATCAAAGAGCTAGAAGATGGTTATTATCTTTTTAGATTTCAAATAAGAGAAAATGGCGGATTATTTACAACCGTTTGGGCGTTCGATAGTGAAAAACTTGACGTAGATTATCTAAAAAATATCATCACCGGACTTGAAAAAATTGAGCTTATTACAAAGAATGATTTACTCCAACGGGGTAGCCAAAATGGTAACCCCGTGAAAGGCTCAACGGGGTATCCCTTTACGGCATGCCGTCAACGCACACCATATAATAATATAGAGTATAAAAATATAAATGATAAAAATACCTCTCTCTTACTCTCTCAAACAAGAGAGAGATTTGATTTAAAATCTCTAAAAAATTTTAGAGAAGAACTTGCTGAAATATGCCCTACTTTCAAATTTAGTCTTTGTGGTTATATATTCAGCATGCACTCACACAAGCTTCTTGATAGCACAGAGAGTTTCGAGGTTTGGCAGTACCTCTTTCAAAAAAAATCTAAAGTCCTTGATCTTGCTAAAGAGCAAAGCTTACAAGGTTGCAGCCATGAGTAAAAGCATACTACAAAGGATCGAAGATCTTGAACATAAAGTATTTCAGCAAAATACTCTATTTATTGAATTTCGTTTTTGCCTAAAAGGTCGTGAAATTAGAACGGGCATAGTCAATAAAAACGCTCTGAAACAGCAATTTGATTTATTAAATGCTACACATTCTAGTAAAAAAAATTGTGGTGATTTTGTTGTATTGCTAATAGATCAAATCACACAAAATACGCTAGATAAATTTTACATCAGCGCACCAAGTTTTACGAGGATAACGGGCTTTGAGCCTAATCCAAAAGAATATCTCGAATTTGAGAAAGCGATCCAGGAGCTTGAGAGGAATGTACAATGCGCTTCTTAGCACTATTACTTTTATCCTGGCTTTGCCTTTATGGTGCAGATGCTGTACAGAGCGAAAAGGATACTTTGGCAAGTTCCCTTTTTACATCCAATGATGCAACTGTAAGCGGATCATGTAGCTATGGATGCCGAGCCGTTACGTCGGACTACGTGACTCAAATTATCGATCTTGATGCTAAAAGTGGTACAACATATTGTGAGGTTTACAGTACCAACAATAAAAGTAAACCCTTAGGAGTAAATGCTAATCAAACAAACACTACGTGCCAGGAACAAAACAATCGTACACCAGATCAATACAACGGCCAATTAGTAAGCTCAAACACAGAGAGCAGCTACAAACTAGCCGGTGCAACGTATGACACCGGTACGATCACATTCTCGAGATTTTTAGCCGGTATGTGTACGCTAGATTCTGATATTATTGACTTTGGTGCAACAAGCAGAACGGGTATTTTACAAGTCAAAGATCCTAAAATGCTCTATGGCACAAATATTTCTACAACAAGACAAGAGGCATTTTTTTCTAATTTTGGACATGTTGAGAATGGATCAACAAGCTCGGAGATTGTTTCTTCCGTAGATAGCCTCAATAAATCAAATTTAGCTTATTTTGCGAATTTGTTTAGCAGTATGTCAGCCATAAGTCAGTACCTACAAAGCCTAGTATTTTTACTAGTTTCTGCGTTTTTCGTGGTGATGCTTGGTTCTCAAAAGCTACAAATTTACCTTGCTAAAAAAGAAGACAATGTAAATTATTTTAAAAAGCTTTTCATACCAATTATTGCTGTTACGGTTTTCTATATACCAATTCCACAAGAGAATAATATGACTACTTCTCTTATGCAAAACATCATTCAAAATACCATGACAGCTGGAACAAAAATTGCCGATAAAGCAGCAATAGTCGGCGCTAATGTTTATTTACAAAAACTTTACTCATCGGTGGGTGCGAACACAATGAGCGGTGAAGCCACAATTTATGCAATGCGTGATAGCGCAAAAGCTCAAGCAGCATTTTACAATACAGCATTAGGTGAGTGCAAAAGTCGTTTTCCTGATGCAATGACGTTCCAGGTAAGTGATGCAGATTTAGCACAGAAGAGCATTTTTAATTTAAACCAAGTAAAAGAAGGAGTCACGGCGCAAGGGTGTCGTGCTATTGAGCGAAAATATCTCGTCCAATCAAAAGTTTATCAACAACAAGTAAAATATGCGAATCAAATAAAGAGCAGCTTCTCAAACAATCAGCTTCAAAACAAACTTACACAAATTAACACGTATCTTAATAATCGACAGACAGAGTTGGGATGGGTGAATTCCGCTCTAATTCCAAGCGCAGCAATTTTAATCGAAATGATGCCAATGGTTAACCTTGCGCAAGGTAGTATTTTACAAGATCAGCAAAGCAATCAAGAAAAAATCCGTAATACTTACAAAGGAGATGATGAAGCAAAAGGTTTATTCGAGACGATAGAAAGTATCGGACAAAATACATTTGGAGCAATTTTAGGGAAATTGACTTATCTCATTGTACCAGGAGCAAATACATTATTTGAAGTTTTTAACAATGCTATTAAGGGCGGTTTTCAAATTATAGGCTTTTTCGCTCCAGGTGGCGGAAAACTTTTTAGCTTCATTAATAATAGCGGCTTAATTTCAGCGGTTGGTGGGGCTTTTATCGCCACAATGTTTATAGGGATAATTTTAAAATATATACCTCTTATAGGCAGTATGCTTGCCGGTATTTTAGCGATTGTTGGATGGCTAATAGAAGTCCTAAAATATTTTTATATTGCCCCGTTTGTCGTTGTTTTTGCTGTAACACTTAAAAAAACAGACAAGATTAGTGAATTTCTAGTAACGGGAATTATCATCTTTTTAAAACCCGTTATTTTGGTGCTTTTTATTTATCTTGGATTGTTTTTATATTACCTTATCAACGATGTTTTTGTGATGTTTGCGGAAGAACAATTTTATCTTTTGGATAGTATCAATGAAAGTTTTTATGTTGCTATGATCTTACACATAACACTAGCTTTAATCAAAATTGTTGCGTGTATTGCATCGGTTTATTTTATGTGGAAAGTAATCCTATCCGGGGCATCTTTTGTTATCCGCTTATTAGGCTTAAATAATAGCTTCGATTTTATAGAGCCAATTTCTCAAAAACTTGAGAAATACTCTTTTACATAATTTTGAGAAAATTCAATAACATACAAAACAAGGAGTCCTTTATGAAAAAATTACAAGGTGATAAACTTATCCCAACGTTTTTATCTTTGGCAAAATGGTCTATTTTAGTCTTTAGTTTTTTAGCCTGGTATCCTCACCAATTTATGCCAAATTGGTGGTATTTAGTGTTACCAAATGATTTTACAGCGTATGTTTTTATGATGATGTATTTTCTTCTATTAAGTTTGTTGATGATACCATTGAATATGATTTTTGACTCAAAAATCGAAGATTACAATGACATTGAAAAGTATGGAATTAGTACAAAAGAGTTTTTAATCTTAACCGGTGTCGGTCACATTCTAGGTTTTTTTGCATGGAAAGTGCTTTGTCCTGGTGGATTAGGTTTATAAAGGAGAGTTCAAATGTTAGATTGCCCTCACTGCTCATGGCCGTTAAAAGCCGGCAAGAAAGCGGTTTATTGTTATGACGATAGCTGTGGATTTCATATCAACTATGCACAAGAGGATCTATTAAGAGATATTACCAAAAAAGAAGTAGAAGATCTGCTCATGGGTAAAACGATCGAGGGCTTAATAAGCCTCGATCTTGATGCTCCTAATTTCATTGCCTCAAAGGTTATTCATCTTGAATCCTACATGTAAAGATGACTGCATCAAAATCCTCAAAACGTATCAGGATAAATTAACACCGGATCAATATCGCAATATTGAGAAAGCGATCGGCCATTTAGCCCTCGAGGGAATGTACCCGGATCAAGTTGAGATAGAACGAGCAGTTAGAGCAGAGAGAAATGAAATAACACACGAACAAGCTAAGGCTGAAATACTAAACCATCACCGCACCTCTTAAATTCCCGTCAATGAAAAAAAGACTTATACAACTTTGTATATTATGCGGATTTGTATAGTAACAAGTTTGTATAAGTCACCCTACTCTATTTTGAGAAAATTCAATAACGTAAATAAATTCGATAGTGTTTTAATTTATCTTCACCTCTCTCTTAGTGCAAACTCTCACTTGTGTTCTTGTATAAAATTATAGCCTTGTGCTATAATTTTATCAACGAAATACCCTTTAGGGTATGGAGTGTGTACACACTCCATACCCTAAAGGGTAGGAGATGTGTTTTTTCGTACCACAAGGGTACTCAAAAGGTAGAGTGCATGGCTAAATCTAGTATCCATATCCAAAGTGCAAAACCAGGAAGTGTTGGGCATAACTCGAGAGAGCATTTTAGTTATTCGGTTGTATTCAATGATGAACAAAATGAGTGCAGCGCAAAACAAGATGAAGCATATAAACTTTACAGAGATGAATTAAAAAAACGAAGTGAAGCTTATACTAGGCGTGTAGGACAGAAACTACAAAAAAGTACAGTTACCCAACTTAGCTGCATTGTTAATCTCGAACAACATCATACGCTTAAAGACTTAGAAAAAATCCAAGAGTACCTGGAAAATAACTTAGGTACAAAAGTGTTTCAAATGGCTATCCATAGAGATGAAGGAAAACTTATCTCAAAACAAGATGGTACAGAATTGTATAGTGGTAAAGGTTTCTTTCTAAACAAAGACGATAATAAATTCTATTTCGATAAAAAGTTTACTAAAGAAGTTGATATGAGCAAATATGAAATCCAAAAAAATTATCATGCTCATATTGAGATGATGGGATTAGATGAGAACGGCCAAGCTATACGCCAAAAAATGAATAAAGTAGCTTTACAACAATTACAAACTTTTACGGCTGAAACTCTCAATATGGAACGAGGCCAAAAAAATCTTAGCTACACACAAGAGCAGATGCGAGAAATTACTTCATACGTGGGAGATAAAAAAGACTATAACAGTACAACTTTATATGCTAAAAAGTTTAATGAAGTAGCAAAAAATTTAGGCCATTTTATTGAAAAGAAAAAAAGAAAAGATACACATGATTTTAAAGATGCTGGTACAGAAAGGGAAGAAGCAAAAAGAGCAGCAATAGCCAAAGAGAGAGAAAGAGCCTTAGCAACAGAACAAAAACTCAAAGAAGAGATTGCAAGGATCCGAGAGGAGTATAAAGCAGCCGGAGCTATTAGAGCAGATTATGCGAAACTTGAACAACTTAATCGTGATCTCAAGGAGAAAATCAAAAAGAGAGAGCTAACGATCGATGAGTTTAGAAATGCTCTACAATCAACAGAACTATACAAGGAGATGGAAGATACTCCGATAAGCGAGATTATCAATTCTAGCCCTCATCCCGTGCTTAATATGGAAAAAGAAACTGTAGAAACAAAAAACGGTGAGATTAAAGAGTTCTACACTAACGAAAGTGTGCAGCTCCTTATCAAAAAATATACAAACCTTGAAATGAAAGCTATCACTCAAGATGAGGCAATAGACGTTCTTGAAAAAGAGATCAGTCGATTAAGTAGTTTTATCAATAAGATTAAGAGCTTTTTCAATCTTCACAATCTTGTTGAAATTTACAGAAAAATTATCAAAGAATTATCACATAAACCAACATTTACAGAAATGGACTATGCGCAACAACTCAAAAAAGAAGCTGATACGTTCCTGGAGGAACCATTAGATACCTTTCTTACCGGAGATAACGAACAAAACAAAAAAGGAGAAGCAGCGCTCGAGGCAATGCGTGTGCGCCAAGCTGAACGTGAAAGGAAAAGAGAAGAAAGTAAAGCGCCGAAGTCAAAAGATGATGACAAGAAGGAGCAGCGCTTTACGGTAAAAAAAAGGTGATTTTATTAAATACTGAAATAGCTAGCCAAATCATTTGATGACCAACCGCCTCTTCCTGGTTTTCCAGGTGTACCCGATAAACCAGGTCTGCCTGGACGCCCAGAAAAACCTGGCATACCGGGAGTACCACCCATTCCAGGATGACTAGGCAAATAGCCAGTTGCGTTTTGCAAAAAACCTATAGCTTTATTTTGTCTATCATATAGAACTCCATCTTCAAACCAACCGATATGTCTCCCTTGAAGTGAATACATATTGTCATTGTATATCCAAGCTATCACTTGCCCATTACGATTTCTAAAACAATCACTATCATGAATTAAGGTTGCTTGTCCGTTACGGTTGAATACCCAATCTGCCATTTGTTGTCCTTGTATACTTAACTTTAAAAAAAAGCCAATAAATTACCATAAATAATTTATTCTCGCTAATGATTTGTGAATTCACGCAAGTGTTTTTTTCCAAAAGAAGTAATATCCGGCAGTTAATGAATAGCCCAAACCAAAACCTGATTTATTATCTCTTTCATATTGATATAAACCACGAAGCAATGGTTGTACATTTATTAGCTCCCAACCTTGTTCTCCCATTTCAGATAAATGCCGCTTATATTGTTCATTATCATAAAGGGAAGCAGGGTTGGGAGAAACTGGCAATCTCTCTTTTTTAAAAATCCATACACCACTTTCTTCTTTTTCATAGGTAACTGGCCTAAAACTTGTATGATATTGATACTGCATGTGCCTTCCTTATATTGGATACCCTAAATACTAAGATTTGATACATTATATAAAAATATTTATACATTAGCAAAAATATTTCAATGATAAAAAATGAAGTAAAAAATTCAGATAAAAAGAGGAACGGCTATGAGGGGGGGGTGAGCAGAGAGGATGAGATTTTAAATAGTTATAATGTTCTAACGATCCTTGCACAATAATTTCTTAATTTTATAAGGCTCTAATAATTCTGAGTTTTCTATTGCTTTTTCAAGTCGAGTTACTAAATGCTCTTCTAATTTTCCACATAAAACCAGGAACTCATCTTCAAAAGCTTCCATCATTTTATCTTCTTCCATGATAAAAATATTCTTTAAATCAATTATAGTTTTCTCAACATTAAAATATTTGGACTCGCCTTTTTCAATAACTACACAATCAATCATATTTTTTTCTTGTTTATAATAATGCTTATCATACCGAGATGTAGTAAGTATAAGATTAATGGGAAATTCATTAAGCTTACAATTAAGAGTAATGCAGAATTTATCTTTTTTGTCGTGTTTAAATTCATAATTAAACCATTTAAATACTGTACAACGATCAACAAGTAAATTATTTTCAAGAAGAGCAGTAAAACTCATTGGCAATCAACTAACTTTATTTAATTTATGCAATTTAAAACTTCTCTTAAAGCTTTCTTTTTCGTATTCTAAATAAGATACATATTCACTAGTTTTAGGATCATCTATCATTGATTCATAAGAAATTTGCTGATACAGCTCAACATTTTTCCAAGCATTTGTCTGATGAGATTTTTCCGATATTTCAGTAGCAGTATCCAACTTAAATTCGCTAATTACTTGATCTAATATTGCCAACTGCGATTTACTGAAAAATTGTTTATCAAAATCCATCTTTTTTATAAAAATATGCTGTTTATATTTTCCACTTTCTTCGATAGCAACATTTACATATTGATTAAAAACATTCACTTCTTCAGAAAAATCATAATCATTATCTCCGCTGATAGAAGTTCTAATAATACTATATAACCACGTAGGAACAGGTCCTTTATCTAATTTAGTATACGTATGATTAAATATTGGTTTCCCATATTCTTCTAAATGATATTTATCAGCATAAAAGCATAATTTCATTAGCTTTGTTGCACCTAGTGAGCAAACATTATTATCAATAAAATAAATGATTGCATTAGCAATCTTTTTAACATCATAATATTTCATTTTTGCCCCTTAATATTCATTTCCTTGAGCATTGAATATATAATTCAAAGTTATATCAAGAAAATTCCTTAATATGTATTATATTAAAAATAACTTAATCTATATTAAATTATATTTAAATATATTCATAAACCTCTTTACTTCTCATCCATATACTTCCCTAACACCCTATCCGCAGTAGCCAAATTGGTCTTAGCGTATCGCTTTGTTATCGCAACACTACTATGCCCGAATACCTTACTGAGTGCCTCAAGCGTTTCGCCCTGGTTTACCATTGTATTGCCTAATAAATGCCTGGTGTCATGGATGCGCATTTTCTTGTCAATACCGGCTAGTTGTAGCACTTTTTTCCAATGGCCTCGAAACGTATCATCGGTTACATGTGGTGTTGTTTCACCTTCAAAAATAAATCCTTGTTTTCTAACACCATAATCAACTAAAAATGCTTCTAAAGGCTCAATCAAAGGGTACTCTTGTCTTTTTCTATTTTTGGAATACTGAACGATAATATAATACGTCTTTTGATCAAAATCGATATTTTCCCATCGAAGCGTTAACGCCTCATTCAACCTACGACCAAAATATAAAAAGAGCATAATACCTTTGTACTTATCGATCTCATAGTTTTGTATAGCGTTGTAGAGATCCTTGCGCTTCTCATCGGTTAAATTAAAATCCATTGTATTATCAAATGCCGGTAATGAAATTTTGGTAGCCGGATTAGTTGTAACAATGCCTAAATCAATCGCATAATTATAAACCGGTCTCAAAAGCTGCTGTATTGTTTGCGCCGTTCTTGGCTGTTTACCTTGCCTAAGGATTGTATTGATAATTGCCTGGATATCCGGTGCATAGACTTTATTAATCGCCAACTCTCCAATGGTAAATCGAATCCATTTATCATAGGTTTTTAACATTGAATAGACGTTTTTTTCTGATAGTGAGTCCCTTTTAAGCTCTATATATTCAGCCCAAAGTTCATTCAAGGACTTAAAATTTTTCTTCTTAATTTGGCCGTTTTCCTCAAGCTCTTCTTTGAGTTCCAGGCGTGTTTTAATCGCTTTTTTTACGGCGTTTAGCCCTGATATATCGTGAAATCTTAATGTCTTTTTTATTGTCCTGGATCTATGCCAAAATTTTACAACGATAGCGAGTGGCTGATTATCAAGCTTTTTCAATTCAGCCTTACCGATCGTATCCGTATCGAAGATATTATCCTTATCCGAAAGATATAAACCGCTTGTGTCGAATCCTGGTATAATGATTTTTTTAATAACGTCGTTAAGTGGCATTATGATCCTTTCGTAGGGTACGTCTAGGGTACGGTAAGAGATATAAAAATATAGTAAATCATATCATAATGTTTTTTAGAAAAAGCCCTAAAATTCGAGAGAATATAACAACATATAACACCACATAAAAAGATTTGTACGGACTTAGGATCTGGTGCCGAGAGGCATGGGAGTTCGAGTCTCTTTATCCGCACCACTTACTTTTTATAAACTTCCTTTTTTATGACACTGTTTTAAATGCCGATAAAAAAATATTGAGGCTTTCAGATAATTTTGCCAAATGTTCTGCAGCAGCTGCAATCTCTTCTACACTGCGTGTATTGGTGTTTGAAAGTTGGCTAATGCGTCGAATGCGCTCAATAATACTCATAGCTTGCTCTTGCCCTATTTTAGCCTCTTGTGTAGTTTCTAAAGCCATATCTTTGGCATTATTCATGTTAACTACTGTACGTTTCATCAATTGTTCTGCTGACTCTGCACGTGCACCTAGGCTTTGTATCTCATGAGAACTCGTACGCATCATCTCTGTTGCTGTTGTTACAGACTGAACGATTAAGGCAACCGTGCTATTACTTTCAATGAGGCTTTTTTGAGTTCTCTCAGCTAATTTCCTTACTTCATCAGCAACGACAGCAAAACCTCTTCCGTGTTCTCCTGCACGTGCTGCTTCAATGGCAGCATTTAATGCTAGTAGATTTGTCTGTTCCGCGATATCGGATATGACAGAGAGGATTTGTTGTACCTGCCCTACTTCTTGGTCCAAATGCTCTAATCTGGTTGATAAATCGGTTTGATTCATCACCACTTTTTGCAAGCTATTGGATACAGATAAAACTTCATTAGAGGCGTTATGTAGCTCCACAGATACATTTTCAATGACCTGCCCTGATGTCATAGAGCTTTGGGCACTTTGTCCCAATATGGAGACAACAGACTCTGTAACATTAGATGTTTCGATGGCCTCTGTTGTTGCATCTTCAATTCTATGACTAATTTGCATCGATGTATGAGCTAACTCTTCGGCTACGGT
Source organism: Pseudomonadota bacterium (assembly GCA_017860615.1). Taxonomy (GTDB): domain Bacteria; phylum Campylobacterota; class Campylobacteria; order Campylobacterales; family Sulfurospirillaceae; genus Sulfurospirillum. The sequence continues at coordinate 77,088 of JAGDMU010000007.1, forward strand.
TGCATTTTCTTGTGCTGTTCTTTTAGCATTTCCTAAAGCGTTTGAAAAGTCAATAACTAACTCGTTGACACTTCTAATGATGGTTGCAATTTCATCTCTATACGTTATATCAATCGTTTGTGTAAAATCTTTAGATTGTGCAATAAAATGACATGCTTTTGAAGCGTAATTAATGGAAGCTTGAATTTTTGATATAAATAACCAGCAGAGAACACTAACAACTAAAATAATAAAAACGGCAACGGCATATCCTAAAAATTTTGCTTTTTCAAATACCATAAACGCATTGCTCTGTATATCCTGATTGATTTTTGTCGCAATTGCTTTCATTGCTCTATGATGGTCTCTATTTTTCAGCATAATCGTCATTAATTTTTTGCCATCATCAGAAGTTTTAAATTCTGATGTATGAATTTTATCTTTAAAATTTTTTACCATGACAAATCTTTCTTGATTTGTAGCGTAATACAAGTTCAACTCGTTTTTCAAATTTTCCAAATTGAGTTTCACGTCATCGTGCTCATTAAATTGGTCTTTTAACTGCGTTGCATAGTTTTTTAAATTTTCTATGGATTCATGATAAAACTTCATATTTTCTTCATCATATGTCAGCTGATAATTTTGTGTAAATACACTAAGCATCGCAATCTCAAATCTAGAATTGCCAATGGTTTCAACTTCAAAAACCGCTTTTCTAGCCTCTTGAATATTATAATTTAATAACGATATTAACCCTATCAAGCTTACGATAAAAATAAAAATCATCGCAATTAATTTACTACGAATTGATTGAAAAAACATTGTGCATCCTTAAATCTTAGTGAAGGCGAGAGCAACAAACGTTACTCTCGCGATTTCAAATGGGAAAATTAGAACTTATAAGTGGCTTTAAACCAAAAATCATGTCCATCAGCATCTTTACCCCAGTCCTGATACGAAATATCGGTGCTTAAGCCTTTTAGCGCCCCAGTAAATGTATAAGAGGTGTAAATATCGGTATAGGCATATTCTTTGTCATTGGCATTATCTTCAACACCTGTGTAGCGCGCACCCACTTTAAAATTAATGTTTCTAAAGAGATAGTTTGCATCAACGGAGTACGCATCGGTATCTTTGGTATAAGTTCCTGGTTTGTTTTGAAGACCTTTAGCAAAAACGGTTTGAGTGCCTCCACCAAGACCACCGCCCATAGAATTACCTTTGATATCACCATCATCGGTAATGACGGTATAAGCAACGTATGTTTTAAAGTCTCCATAGCCTAAACTAGCCTTTGCACCATACATCGTGCCGTCTTCTTCATTGAGCTTTTCAGTCGCTTTATACTCATAGTTAGCCGCTAACCCATAGGTGAATTCACCTACTTTGGCTTCATAGGCTGCTTCTAAATAATAAAAATCACCAACTCCCGTCGCTGTATTATTGCCATTAATACCCAACCACTGCGCTGTCAATGTTGTATTTGTGAGAGATTTATTGATAGCAAGCAGCATATACGCGTGTGCACCAAGGGCAGAATCTAGATTTTGGAAATCCGCAATATCCCCTGCAAAATCTGTCCTGTCTTGATATTTTGTAATTACACCTGCTGCCAGTGTCGTTTGAGGAAGATCTTTATTGGTCAGCATTGCACCCTCAAAGGATTGCATGATAATACGTGATCCACTCCCTGCCACCAATGGTGTATTGATGTATTGGCGACCCACTTTGGCTGTGGTGTTTGCAAAGGTATATTCTAGATATGCTTCAGAGAGTTGCGCGCCTGAGCCGTACATTTCGTTTTTAAAGTCATCTTTAGCAGTACCAGCAGTACCAATAGCACCATCGGCAAACGGTGAATGACTGGACTGCATTGTCGCACCAAATTTAAAACCATAGAATGCATCTGTATTATAATGAAGCATTATTCCCGTTGTAAAAATGTCCGAGTTAATTTTTTGCGTTGCAGCGGTACTTAAGTTAGGAGAACCTTCTCTGTCAAAATAGTATGCTTTCAACTCTCCACTGACTTGACCATTTTTAAAGGCATCGGCAAGTGTGTCTGCTGCAAATGAGCTTGTTGTTAAACCTGCCATCACGAATGTTGCTAAACTTAACTGAGATAATTTCATAAAAATTCCTTTTTGTTGATTGATAGTAAGAAGAAAGCGCGGATTTAAATTTTAAACCCGCGCAGATTGATGATTAAAAGAATTGCCAAACCGTAGTACCGAGGTTAAACATGATGACCCTATAAACAGCCGCACCCACAAAAGCACACATAAGACCAAGTGCAAAAGGGGCGTTCGAGAGAGCAACCGCGCCATCATTTTTACTTTGTGAGTAAACCAACCCAAACGGTACAACCAAACCGATAATGACAATACCAACCCAAAAGAGCATCGCAAATCCACCAAACAGGACAGAAGAAGCCGAACGGCTTGCATCAGAATACGGTGCAGACGATAATGCTACGAGATACGCAATGATGGCAATCGCTTGAACCACAACCAAGGCTTGAACCAGTCGTTTCATTTTTTGAATCATCAAAGCATTAGGCTCAACCAGTAGCGCTGCATACGCTAATGCACCCATTAAAAGGGCTGATGCTAGGTAGACAAACGGCAATGTTAGGGTATCCCATGCAGGGCGTGCTCCCATCACATACGAATCGCCTACGGCAAATGCTAAAATGGCAGCGGTGATCGCACCAACCAGCGTAATGGTTTTAAGCGTTTGCTTTGAAGCATTTCGTTGTAACGCATAAAGATAAGCTATCACACAAATACCAGTAATTCCAATCATCGAAGACTCGATAAAAATACCCGAAGTTGGGTGTCCCAATGCTCCAAAAATTCTCTCTGGGTGCCCTAAGTGAAGGACACTGGAAAAACCACCTAATGCTAAAGCAACTAACGTTGCAATGGCACCTCTTTGTTTGACAGTTTCACTGAAGCTATACCATTCATTGATCGCTAAAGCGATGAACAGACCACATCCTAAATCCACAAATGCTGTGAAAAAGACTAATGAAAATTCACTATCCATGACGTTTTTCCTCCTTTTTTCCAGATTGATGAGGCGTTCTCCACGTCTCTTTTGGTGGTAAATCTTGCCATTGCGCCGTTTTACGATGCAAAATGTACTTCACAGAAGGGTGATTTCCACGATCTGGAAGAGAGTGTATATTTTCAGCACCCGCCTCTTTTAAGACTTTGGCGACCTCACTGTTTGGATCATCGATATCACCAAAGAAGCGACATTTCGAGCAACATACTTTTACACATGCTGGTTTTTCGCCCACCGCTGTTAAGTGCGCACATAAGGTACATTTTTCAACAACTTTTTGCTCCGCGTTGTATGAACGAGCACCGTACGGACATGCCATCATGCAGTATTTACAGCCAATGCACAGCTCTTTATCAACCATTACTGTTCCATCAGCCGCTTTAAAAGAGGCTCCTGTTGGGCATACATCGACACAGGTAGGGTTATAACATTGCTGACAGATTGTTGGCAGTTGATACTGCTGTATATCTGGGTATGTTCCCATTGGACCTATTGTTAGGACTTTGTTATAATAAACACCGAGGGCTACATCGTTTTCCATCTTACACGCCATTTCGCAAGAATAACAACCAATGCAACGATCTAAATCTATAACCATTGTTTTTTTCATTGTCTATCCCTTCTCTTTACAATCGCACAGCAGGTGCTGCATCGGATGGCTCTGGCATCCATCGTTTAAACTCTTCTGGTTTTTCCAAGATACCTTGCGGAGCACCATCCGCTTTTGAAATTTTTACCTGATAGCCTCGTAGCGTGTACGTTCCAAACATATCATTGTATGGGGCTGTCAGTTTTGAAAGGACATTGACATTCATCTCTTGCCATCCTTTGGTTGGGCTATCGAGTGTTTCAGGATTCCAGAAACGCTCCATATACACCGTATCAGGAGGAATACCCTCAGTAACTCTAGCTTTGGCTCGAATTTTTCCACGAAGAGACTCGACCCATACCCAATCGCCTTGTGCAACACCGTATTTTTTAGCGGCAATTGGGTTGACCCATATTTCAGCTACTGGGTAGAGTTCTCTAATGTAAGGAACATTTCGAAGCGTTCCGTGATGGTACATTGGCAAACGACCGTTCGTCATAGTTAGAGGATACTCTTTGCCCACTTCTGTTTTTCGGTTTTCTGTTGGTTCCATATAATAGACCAATGGATCGTAATCTTTAGAGGAAGGCGGTAAGTCATACGTTGTCCATGGACGTCCTGTGCGACCTAGCACAATGAAAGACTCTCCATACACTTCAAGTTTTTTGGAAGGTGTTCCAAACCCTTTAGGTTTGTTTGTTCTAGAATCGATCTCTTTGTAAATATAATATTTACGCCATTGGTCATAAGGGACATTATCAAATGGCACTTTGGCTATATACTCTTTCCACGTCATACCAAAGTATTTCGTCCAGCCATCCAGTTGTTCTTCATAAGTATTGAAATAAGGAAGCTCTGGTGCTGTCGCCTTAGGATCAAATGCACGTTTACACTCTTCGTGCCCCAATTCAGCGCATTTTTTAGCCAGTCTTGCCCAGAAAAATGTTTCATTGCATGTTTCCCATAAATGTGTCACCGCTTGGCGCGCAAACATTCTGTTATGGGAACTTGTAATAAAATCAGACTCTAACCATTCATTCATTGGAAGTAGATAGTCCGCATACGCTGAAAACGAGGTCGGATAGACAAAGGCGTGGACAACTAAATCAAGTTTTTTAAGTCCTTCAATCCATTTTGAAGCATCCGCAACCATGGCAAGTTTATTGCCAGAGCGTTCAATCCATGCGTGAATACCATACGGTTTTCCCGTTGTCATTGCTTCTAAAAGTGGCGCTGGTTGTGCAACCCACCATCTCAGCATTCCTTTATGTTCAATACCCCCTAAGCGTTTACGCAACTGTGCCTCAGGAAGGAATTTTTTAAGCATGGTAGAGCGTAAATCACCGATGGCACCACCTGCATAACGCTGTAATATCGTGCCTGGTTTTTCAACATTGCCCATGATCATATCTAGGGTTGCTGTTCCCATCGGAGCTTGTGCAGAGTTAACGTTATGATCTGTCGCAACACCTAGAGCAATAGCTGAAGGCGTATTTTTAGCGTACATCTGTATCGCTTTTTCTATTTTCACAACTTCCAAACCACACTCTTCTGCTGCTTTTTCAACACTAAACGGCGCTACGCGTTCTCGCAACAGGGTAAAGCCTGTCTTATACTCAACATCTTTAATGGTATACGTACCTTCGAGTGCTGGTTCAAGAGCATCATCCCAAGGATACGTTAACCCTGCAGGAGCATTTGTTTTTGTATCCCAAATTACAAACGTATCGGCACGTCCTCCTTCAATCAACTCATTTTCACGTAAAATCATTTTCGTTTTTGTATTGACTAAGAATGGTAAATTGGTCCATTTCATCACAAAATCATGGTCATACCATTTTTGATCGATGATTTTTTTAATCCATGCCATCATCAAGGCAACATCCGTTCCTGGACGAATCGGTAACCAGATATCTGCTTTCGCAGCATCAGGCGTAAAGCGAGGATCAATAACAATGGTTTGAACACCGCGTGCTCTGAGTTCAACTAAGGCACGACCCGCTTGGGATGGTCCACTGTAGGAAGGATCGGTTCCCCATAAGACGAATGTTTTCATCTTGATTTCATTATAAAAAAACGCCTCGATACAGTTGGAATCGCCTAAACTAGGGTTACCTGAAGGACCACCACCGTACGTCATTTGATAGACCATTTGGCGAGGCATATAACATTGTGATGCACCTGGCTCAAACCAGTTTGGAGAACCAAAAACATCACAGAAACGGCAACAACTCAAAAAGTTTGGATTTCCACCACCGCCTGTACTTCCCATAACAGCTTCGGCACCGTATTTTTCACGGATTTCCATGAGTTTTTGAGCAATTTCATTCAATGCTTCATCCCACGAAATACGTTTCCATTTATTTTCCCCTCGAGCGCCAACTCGCTTCATTGGGTACTTATTACGATTAGGATGGTACAAAGCTTGAATGCCCGCTAAGCCTTTAGTACATAACGCACCCTCGCTTCGCTCAAACTCAGGATTTCCTTCGATTTTGATAACACGGCCATCTTTGACATGTGCTAAAACACCACAATCCGCTGTACAACTGCGGCAGTTTGTTTTAACGATTTTTGTACCAGCACGCTCCTGATTGATGGGACTAGCAGCATGTGCACGCGTGACTAATCCATCGGACCACGTACCACTAAGAGCCCCAAACGCTCCAATAACAGCGGTTGTTTTCAGAAAATCTCTTCTTCCAAACGCTGATTGTTCTTGTTGTTCCATACAATTCTCCTTATACGGCAAAAAACAAAAAGCAAATCTCATTTAAAGTTTAGTGCTCTAAATTCTATTTGCACGATTAGATCTTATGAGGAGTCCTCATAAAACCACCAAACAATCGCTTCTCATTTATATTTTGATTCTTCTTTGGCCATTTCAGAATAAAATATAAAATTAAATTGTTTTAATAAATCGATTTATTAAGAAAATTATAGGATTAATGCCACTATTTGTCAATACTATATTTAATATATTTATATTCCATATTTTAAAACAATGATGCTGTCGGTATCTCTTATCTATAAGTTCTATAAGAAAATTACGTCTAAAAAGAATTCATTGTGCTTTTTCTAAAAAAATTACACTTTTTAAGCAATATCTTTCTCAAAAAAGAGTGATTTTTCTTTCAAAGTTTGGTACTATTTCAGATAAGAGATTTTTGGGAGAAATTCATCGATGCCTAGAAAACGTTTAATCTTTTCGCCAGAATTTAAAATGCAAGTGGTTTTTGAATCGTTTCAACCTAACACCACATTGCAACAACTCTCAGACAAGCATCAAACATCGGTTAAAAACATCATGAATTGGAAGCAGCAATTTTTTGAAAATGCCCATCTTGCTTTTGAAAATCCTGCATCAAACGAAACACTCACTTCGCTCAAACACGAAAATGCCAAACTCGAAAAACAACTCCAACAACTTCAAATTGAACATGATTTTGTAATGCGTAAGGTTAAAGAGCTCAATCTTTAAGACGTTTCCTTCTCTTGCTTATGTCCTAAAGATAACGACTCGCTCTTCTTCTTGTGGTGTGACCTCATCTTTTTCAAAAAGCAAGACAGGTTCATTTTTAAACATATCATTCATTGTTTTAGGCGCAAATGTGATGGCTTTTGCAAAACAAACATCTTCGCACATATGACACGCAATGCACGCATGTGTTGTGTAATCAACGCCAAACGCCTTCTCTTCATTCATACCTAAAGCACCCGTAGGACAAACTTTCGTGCAGATAGAACACTCTTTACACAGAAGAGGATCAATAATTGGTTTGACACCCATAATAGAATCAGAAAATACGCGATCTTGCATCAAAGCTATCAAATACCTCAAACGATCCTGCTTTTTGAAAGAACGCTGTTTGTAACGATTGTCTTTAAATACAATGGGGCGTTGCACTGTTAAAATTTCACTCTCGCTCGAAGCTGGTTTTTTACCAAAAAGAGAGAAAAGCATTCTTCGTCGTAAGTGTCCATCTCGTGTGATGCCCTCTATTGTTTCATCTTTTTTGGCTATATATGCATCAATATTAGAGAGCTCTATCTGGGCACTGGGCTGTATATGTTTTACATCGCTGATGCTCTTTTCAAACATGTTTTTAAGAGCGCTTCCATGACACTTTTCACACGAACCATGAATGAGTTTAACAGAAACAGCGCTATTTTTAAAACAAGAAAGTAACAGCGAAGAATCCATCCTTGCTAAACACGAGATCCCCCTAAAATGCGGCTCTTTACTTTGAATCCGCTCACAACAAAAAACAATCTCCTCTGCACGCTCTTTTTGTTTCTCTTCTATAAAGCAGATGATCTCTTCATCAGAAGGATTTTTGGCTTCAAAAACATCGGTAGGACACAAGGCAACACAAGCTCCACAACCCACGCATTTTAGGCTATCAAGTTGTGGGGAGGTGGTCTTAAAATCAATCGCATGGGTTGGGCAAACATCGACACATAAAGAACATTTGGATGAGCGATGAATACTTTTTAAACACTGTTCTGGATAAAATTCAATCCCTAATGCCATCTCTTCCTACCGTTTGGATTTGAAAAATGAAAAGGATATCGCTTGCATCGGACACGCATCGGAACAGTCCTTACATTTCGTACAACGAGAAAGGGCTTTTTGTGTTAACGGCTCATGCAAATCAATCTCTTCATGACACGCATCTTTGCAGATACTACAATCCGCACCCTTACTTGCCTTTAAACAGCTCTTGGTATCAATGGCTGGTTTAAAAAAGATATTTGCTCGACTCATCAAAGAAATCAATGCTCCCAGTGGGCAAAATTTTCGACAGGTAAAACGAAAAAAGATCAACTCCAATGCTAACACGGCAGGAAAAACCATCAGTGACCATGTTGGCTCATTAAACTGTATCAGTCTCCACACCCCCACAATCACCGCAAAGGTCAACCCCACAGGACAAATGAGACAAAAGACAGGAAAACCAAACAAAAATGTCGAGCCTAAAGCACCACCTAACACAAAGTAACTCGTATCGATTTTTTTAGCAGAGGCGATCAAACCTTCTTTTGCAGAAACATCTTCAGTAACTTTAGTAGGAATATTTTGAGATGTCTCTGTTTTAGGAAACCATTTTCTAAAAAGAGGTACAGGGCACATCCATGCACAAAAGATGCGACCAAAAAGAATGGAAATAACTAAAAAAACCGCCAACGAAATAAAAACAGCTGGAATAAACGTTTTACTCGCAATGAGTGTTTCAATAGAACCTAAAGGACAAATCGCAGAGATCGTGCTGTATCCAAACGCGCTCAGTGTTCCTGTGCCTGTGTGAAATGCTAAACCCACAAGGGCTAGGAGAATAAAGAATGAGATAGAAAGCGTACGCCATGAGGAAAATTTAATTGGTTTCATGATCAAACTTCTTTGGAAGAGATAGGTCTAATTTCAACGCCACGTACTTTACCACCGACGTAAGAACGCATCATTAAAGCGGGACAAATGTTTTCACACACACCACACCCATTGCATTTTTGCTCATCAATGATGGGACGTTTATGCTCATCTAACGTAATGGCTTTATAAGGGCATGCGCTGTAACACAACGTACACGCACCATAATTTAAAGCAATGCACACATCGGTTAAATATGCCATCCCGATTTTATCGCGCTGCTTATCAAAAGGCTTTAACGCTCCTGTTGGGCAGACGTCAATGCATTGATTGCAAAAATCACACGAACCTATATGAAACTTCATCATCGGTGTGCGTGCTTGAAGAAATCCTTTTTCAATGGGGACTATACCAATAGCAGAGGTGTGGCATGCACTCCTACAACGATCACATTTGATGCATTTTGATAAAAATGTCTCTTCATCTTGTCCACCAGGAGGTCGTAAGAGTGCCTGCCTTGGAGCAGCTTTTGCCACTGCCCCAAGACCAAACATTAACGCTAAACCAACACCAGAGGCAACAAAGGTTCGCCTTGAAAGCTTATTGTTACGTTCATCGCTTGGTGATTCATTGCTCATTGAGTAACCTTTAATCAGTGACAGGAACAAGCAGTCTGTTGTGAATGTTCCGCGTGCGCTTCTGCTTTGCGAGCACTAATTAACACCGAAGTTTCTAGATACTGAAGCATCTCTTCTTCAAGATGAAGATACCCACGTGTCAGTTTTGCAACCGCTTTGTAAAATTCTGTTTGCGCACACTGTAAAATGTCATCGCAAAACCGTGGAATCCAATTGAGGAGATGTTTTTGCAAAAAGTGTGATTGGGTTTGCATTAACGCTTCAGCTTTTTCATACTCGCCATTTTGAAGTGCCTCTTTACAGGCTTGGCACATATAAACCATAAATTCAAACTCAAGACTTATGTGATCTTCTGGGATGTTAAGTTTTTCATCTTTATCTAATCCAAACTCACGGTACAAGGCTAAAACTTCATCACGTGCATCTTGCATAATGAGGCGCTCACGACTGGTATAAACAGACTCATAAGGATCCGCAACCTTACCTTCAAAAATACCTGCCCCTAAAAAGACACGTGCATAATCAACGGCTAAATCGCTCAGTGGATCTAAATGTGTTTGGTGAAAATAGGCTTCAAATTGTCTGTAGCCCTCAGAGAGTTCACCCTCATCAGACTCGCTAAAACGAAGCATTGTCAGTTGGTTAAAAAGCGCTTGATCAACCTCTTCTTTATAAATGCGCCCCAATAAACGGTACATATACATTCTGTTGTCCATCAATAAAATATTTTCACTCATCTGTCCCATGTTTTATCCTTTATTACTCATTTTCAATTTTATCAAGCACTATAATTTCGCATACGCTTTTTGCGTGGTTTTCCAAGCACCATTCCAAACAAGTCCGCCTGCCCTCTCCAAGGTTTCTATAAAATAGTTTGCATAGATTTTTGGATTTTCTAAAAGAGGTTGATTTTCTAAATGGGTCTCTATTTCCATACGTGATTTTGCCTCTTTACAAAAATCAAGCACCCTTAGATAGATCGTTTTATACACAGGGTCACTTACAAAAAGAGCTTCTAATTTATCCTCACTTGCCTCTTCTTCAAAAGCACATACACCCTCTTTTGTTGTCGCCCATAAAGAGGTCTCCCCTTGCCTTACGATCTCTTTCATGCCGCCAAAGCCTACAAGCCACGATACAAGAACCTGTGTGGTTTGCAAAGGTACTTTCATTTCAGGCAGTGCTAAAACCTCTGCTTCTAGCGCCACAAAAGTCTTAGGCTCTTTACAGTATGAAAGTATCGTATAAAGAACCGCTTGATACGCAGGCTCTGCTGCAATTCTTTGCTGAATCCCCAAAACAGTAGACGCCATCGCTTCGTCAGATAAACACTCCATTTCATTCCTTTTTTTTGTTGTGTGACTAAAATCAAAACGTGAACTAAAACTAAAAATAACTGTTCTATTTTATGAATTTCATTTTAAAAGTATATAACTATCGCCACTATTTGTCAATACATATATTTTTATATTTTTATTCTAATAAAACTAAAAATTTACCTAAATTATGGGCTTTTTTGTAAAATGTATGTAATTGATTTAATTTGATATATTTTTTTCAAAAAATATAATACAATTTCATCATTATGCTTCAAATCCTACAAACAGTCATGTGATGTAAGAAGATAGCGACAAATAGACACCAGAGGAAAACCGTGATGCGTAGACAGCGAACTTCATTTTCACCCGAATTTAAAATGCAAGTTGTTCTCGAATCGTTCAATACAAACATACCAACAGCTAAGCTCGCTGAAAAATGCGGCACTTCTGTTAAAAATATTATGAATTGGAAACAGCAATTTTTCAAAAACGCTCATCTCTCCTTTGATGCAACGATCTCAATCAACAGGCTGGAAACGCTTAAAAAAGAGAACGAAAAGCTTGAAAAACGTTTGATGGAATTGCAACGTGAGAAAGATGAAGCCGTCAAAAAATTGCAAAATTTAGATATTTCTACTAAAAAACAGATCGTTGATACGGCTTCATCTTCGTTATCCATTGCGCAACAATGTAAGATTATTGGATTAAACCGTCCTTCGCTTTACTACGCGCCAAGACCCTCTAAAAAGAATGATGAAGCGATTATGGAGCGTATCGGTGAAATTTTTCAAACCAATCAAGCGTCGTATGGATACCGCACAATGCACCAACTGTTAATCAAAGAAGGGTATAAAATCGGGGTCAATAAAGTGCATAAATTGATCAAACTCCTCGAAGAGCAAAAAGGAATCAAGCCCTCTTCCAAAAAAGTCGATGCCTCGAAGAATGAATCACTTCAGCCTTCACACATTTTGCATGATTTAGCCTTAGCCAAACCCTTTACCTAACTACGATATGAGCGGTACATAACTGCTTTTTATCTGAGCATTTCTATTGGTAGGTGTTATACTGCGTTGAGATAATTCCTGTGGAACATAGTAGTGCTTGGCATTGGCATTTTTTCTCTCAATCGCATCAATTGATTTTTTAAGTGCGTCACGTTTTTTCTCAAGAAGTTTAATCTCTTTTTCATCGTTTTGAGAAGATTTTCGTTTTGAAAAGATCGTCGAAGCGCTCTGTATCATCTGCTGTTTCCACGCGTTAATGTTTTCTATACTCACTTTATATTTTAAAGAGAGCTCTTGCAGAGAAATTCCCGATAGCAGTAATTCAAAAACCACTTTCGTTTTAAATTCAGCACTGTCAGTCAATAAAGCTCTTGTTTTCATCGTTGCCTCTTTAAATAGAATCTTCATGTTTCAAATCATAGCACCAAGTTCACAGCAGTGTGGTAAACATTTGGTAACAAAACTTAAATGTTCCATATAAATTTTTTTTAAATTTTAAATTTTAATGAAAGCATGTTTCTCTGCTATACTTTCATGCATGATTAAAATTTTATTGATTGAAGATGATGTTGAATTGGCAAAATTGTTGCAAAGAGTGCTTCTACTAGAAGGAATCGATACCACTCTGGCATTTCATCCCGCAGAAGGGTTAAAGATCCTTGAGCATGAGACATTTGATGCTCTTGTTTTAGATCTTTCATTGCCTCAAATCGATGGCTTAGAAGTCTGTCGTACGGTAAGAGCACAACTCCCCGATCTTCCCATTATTATCTCCTCCGCAAGATCCGATACGGTTGATAAAATCATTGGTTTTGAACTCGGAGCCGATGATTATCTTCCCAAGCCTTATGAACCTATAGAGCTCGCTTTTAGATTACGTGCCATTTTGCGAAGAGGCATACACGTCAAAACCTCTTCAGAAGTTTTTAGCATCGATGAAAAAACACATGTGATTAAACGCAACAACAGAGAGATACAGCTTACCAAAGCGGAGTATGACATTATGGCTTTTATGCTTGAAAAAGAGGGGTTTGTCATCTCAAGAGAAGAGCTTTTGCTCAATATCAATTCGATTAAATTTCAAAGCGGACTTAAAAGTATTGATGTCATTATCGGACGTATTCGTCAAAAAATAGGGGATGATCCCAAAAATCCTCATTTTATTCTCTCCGTACGGGGTGTGGGGTATAAATTTATCAATGCGTAACCTTTCCATTATCAAACTCATTTCACTCTTTTTTATCATTGCATTACTCGTCATCAATGTCTCATTTATCATTGAATATAAACGCCAAATTAAAGACTTGGAGTATTTTACATTTCAGCGTTTTATGATGGGCATGCGTATTATGGGGCAGAATCCTCCTGATCAAGAGGTGCTGCTGAACAAATTAGGCATTAAAGTAAGCGATGTTTCAAAAGATGAAATACGCCAAAATGGTAAAAAAATTCTTGAAGATTCTTTTTGCGATATGATTGAATACAACCAAACACTCTACTTTGTTCAAAGAAATCCACCTCCTCCGAAAAAATCACTGGCTACGGTTATGTTGTTAGCAGGCATTTCACCCCAATCCGATGGGGATGTCATCGCTATCGAAGATAGACCCGCTATCGAAAACTTGGAAACATTTTCACTGAGTCGTTTTTGGATATTGTGGGCAACCATCGATATAGTGACGATGATTTGTTTTTTTGTCATTTTACGCAAGTTACTACGACTTCACAGTTTAAAAAGCGCTATTCGCGCTTCTGGAGACACCCCTCATTTTCAAGAAATCCCCATCGATAGTCATGACGAACTAGGGGAAATTGCAGAAGAATTTAATCTTGCAATGCACAAACTCCATCGCATGAAAGAGGCTAGAACGCTCTTTTTACGCAATATTCTCCATGAACTTCGCACACCTGTGATGAAAGGTAAAATCCTCGCTAGCATTATCAAAGATGATGAATTCAAAGACCAACTCAGGCAAATCTTCATTCGCCAAGAGGTGCTTTTAGGCGAAATGGTTAAAGTTGAAAAGCTGGCTTCCAATGAATGGGTTTTGGCAACCAAAGAGTACCGTTTGGTGGATATACTCGATCACGCGATCGACCTTCTTTTGATTCACGACCCCAAACGCCTTTGCATCAATGCCGAAGATACCACACCTATTCTTCTGGCTGATTTTGAGCTTCTATCCACAGCCATTAAAAACTTACTCGATAACGCACTCAAATATTCTAAAAATGACATTGTTGTTGATGTACGACCTGAGCACATCAGCATATGCAGTGATGGTGCGAAAATCCCTGAGCAACGACTGGATTTTACACGTGCATTTAACCGTGACATCGAGAGTACGAACATTGGGCTTGGACTTGGGCTTTATATCGCCAATGCCATTATTGCAAAACACGGGTTTGATCTTAGCTATCACCATGAAGAGGGAAAAAACTATTTTCAAATCTTTTTTCAACCTATCGCGCACGAACCTTATGAAGAAGTCGCTGAGGCGTCTGAGCATCTTACACACTAATCACATCTGGAAACATCATGCAAAAAATCTACCTTGCTGGACCTGAAGTCTTTTTACCCAATGCCCTAGAAATAGGCATTTCTCACAAACTCCTGTGTCAAAAGTATGGCTATGAGGGTCTTTTTCCGCTTGATAACACCATTACAGGCAACCATCCTTTGGAAGTCGCAACCGCTATTCGCCTTGCCAATCAAGCGATGATATACGAATGTGACATCGTCATCGCCAATCTCTCACCCTTTCGTGGTCCTGAACCTGACAGCGGTACGGTTTGGGAGGTAGGTTTTGCACAAGGTTTAGACAAGCAAGTCTTAGCCTACTCTACTGATATGCGCTCCCTTAAAGAAAAAACACAATCTATCCTTCATTTAGGTGATACCGATTGTGACGCTTCAGGTATGGCGATTGAAGATTTTGGGCTGACTCACAATCTGATGTTTTCTCATAGTGTGGTGGCTTCAAGCTTTGAAGCGTGTTTAAAGCTCCTAAAATAGGACTTTTAAACAATATTTAGTTCAGCCTAAAAAAATGAGTTAGTTCCTACTTTGTCTTTGTTGTTAAAGCTTTCTGCACTAGAGTTTCTAAAGAGATAATTTTTATCTTATATAACTCTATTAAGAAAGGTGCGAAAATGGCATATTCTAGACCTACATATAAACCTCGTTATGAAAACTTTATTGGTGGCGAGTGGGTTCCGCCTCTTAGTGGCGAATATTTTGACAATCTTTCCCCAGTAGACGGTGAACTTTTAACAAAGATTCCTCGTTCATCCACAGCCGATGTCGATGCAGCTGTTGCAGCTGCTGTGAAAGCATTTGAAACGTATAAACATACAACCGTCATCGAGCGAAGCACACTCCTAAATAAAATCGCCGATAAAATCGAAGCAAACCTTGAAGCACTCGCTGTTGCGGAAACACTTGACAATGGTAAAGCGATTCGTGAAACGTTGAATGCCGATGTTCCTTTAGTCATTGATCACTTTAGATACTTTGCCTCTGTCATTCGAGCAGAATCAGGAACAGTCTCAGATTTAGACGAAAACACCATTTCTCAAGAGATACATGAACCTCTCGGTGTTGTCGCGCAAATTATTCCATGGAACTTCCCTCTCTTGATGGCAGCATGGAAAATAGCTCCTGCCATTGCTGCTGGAAACTGCGTTGTTTTAAAACCAGCCAGTGCAACGCCTATGTCCATTCTTCTTTTAATGGAAACCATCCAAGATGTCCTTCCAAAGGGCGTTGTGAACATCATCAACGGTGCAGGTGGAAAGATCGGTAAGCACCTCTCCACACACCCCGACATCAAAAAAGTGGGCTTTACGGGTGAAACCACCACAGGTCAGCTCATCATGCAGTACGCCACCGAAAACATCATCCCTTCCACGCTGGAACTTGGAGGCAAATCGCCTAATGTTTTCTTTGAGTCTATCATGGAAAAAGACGATGAATTTTTTGATAAAGCCATTGAAGGACTCGTCCTCTTTGCCTTTAACAGCGGTGAGGTGTGCACATGCCCTTCACGCGCACTCATCCAAGAGTCCATCTATGAGCCGTTTATGAAACGTGTTTTAGAACGCGTTAAAGCGATCACTCAAGAAAATCCACTTGATCCAACGACCAAAATGGGAGCACAAGCTTCGGTCAATCAAAAAGAGAAAATCTTAGATTACATTCGCATCGGTAAAGAAGAAGGAGCAGAATGCCTTATCGGTGGAGCTGAGTATAAAAACAAAACCTTCCCAAAAGGCAATTACATTCAACCAACTATCTTCAAAGGGCATAACAAAATGCGTATCTTCCAAGAAGAGATTTTTGGACCAGTGCTGTGTGTAACAACCTTTAAAGATGAAGCCGAAGCGCTTGCCATCGCCAATGACACCATTTATGGTCTAGGTTCAGGCGTGTGGTCAAGAGATGCACATCAACTCCACAGCATGTCACGTGGCATTGAAGCGGGACGTGTGTGGGTCAACTGCTACCATCTCTACCCATCGCACGCCTCTTTTGGCGGTTACAAAAAATCAGGCATTGGACGCGAGACGCACATGATGATGCTTAATGCGTACCGCCATACCAAAAATATTTTGACGTCTTACAATAAAAATAAATTAGGGTTCTTTTAATGGTTCCAAAGGGTATAGAAACTATTCTATACCCTCCTCTTTTTGAAAGGAGAAATTATGGAAGTCAAACGACTTATAGCAACCCCCGAAGCCTTAGCTGTTATTGAAAAACTTAAAAAAGAAAATGGTGAGTTAGTTTTTAACCAAAGTGGTGGTTGTTGCGATGGCACAGCTCCCATGTGTTATGCAAAAAGCGATTTTCATGTACCCTCACGCAACATAAAAATGGGAGATGTGGGTGGATGTGAATTTTACATCGATAAGGACCAATTTGAATACTTCCGCTACTCTCAAATTATTTTAGATGTCAAAGAGGAAAAAGCCGCTTTTGGCAACTCATTTTCGCTAGAGATCGATTTGGGGTATCAGTTTATCACACGGTCTCGCATCTTTAGTGATGCGGAGTATAACAGCCTTCCCAAAGATCAGAAGTGACCAACGTTTTAAAGCGTTGGTCATTACGTATTAAAGTTTTTCTTGAAAATTAATCGCAGTAACGCTTAGATTATCCAGTGTAATCACTGTGAATCGATCCTCTTTTTTAGGAAAATACGCCACATCCTTTTCATTCTCCAAAAGCCCTATAGAATAGCTGTATTTTTTAAATTTTGGCATCATAAACATACTCATTACAACACCTGGTACAGAAGTAGCATCCATGAGATAAAGGGCATTGTTTTCGCTCAAATAATTTGGATTGGCTTCTAAAAAAGCTTTCATCACATCCCCTTGAGACTTAGTGTACGCGATGATAATCTGCTTGGTTTGAGGCGTAACGCTTACAGTTTTTTCAAACTGATCTTTGATGAGTGGCGCTTGGATGGGCGTTCCCTCTTTAAGCGCATCGGCAAGTAGCCCAAAAGGGAGAAGGAGCATCACTGCAAATAGTAGTTGTTTCATAGAATTCCTTTGTTGATAATTATTATCCTATTCTAGCTTTTATAAGTAAATAGAGTTTTAACAAAAATAAGTCAATTTGATAAGCAAAGATTGAAGAAAGAATGCTATACTTTTTTCAAATAGATGCCTTAGTATTCAAAGGAAAACGTATGAAAATTGCCGTCATTACACCTCTTTTTTCACGCTCTGCCCAGCTTATGAAAGAGCTTACAAGCACATTCCCAGATGTCAAACACAATGCCGATAATACCCTGAAAACCAAAGCCGATTTAATCGCTTTTTTACACGATGTCGATGCTGCGATAGTTGGACGTGAAGAGATAGACGATGAGATTCTAAGCGCATGCCCAAAACTTAAAATCCTCTCACGTTATGGTGTAGGACTTGATAATCTAGACCTTGAAGCCATGAAAAAAAGAGGTGTAGAGCTTGGCTGGAGCGGCGGAACCAATAGCAACTCCGTTGCCGAAATCACCCTCAGTCTTATGCTCTCGCTCATCCGCAATCTGCATGTTGCGACCACCCTTTTAAAACAACATGTTTGGAAAGTCAACGGTGGTAGTGAACTGACTGGAAAAACCATCGGTCTTTTTGGCTTTGGAAACATCGCCAAACGTGTTGTTGAACTTTTGGCACCTTTTCACTGCACTATTCTCGTTTACAACCGTACTCACAATGATGAAGAAGCCCTAAAATACGGCATTACGTATGCTAGTAAAGAGCGCATTTTAGAAGAAGCAGACATTATTTCCATTCACTTACCGCTCACACCTGAGAGCAAAAATCTCTTCTCAACCTCTGCATTTAAAGCGATGAAGAAAAGTGCATTTATCATCAATACCGCACGCGGTGGTATTATTGATGAAGCAGCGCTCAAAATAGCACTCAAAACAGGCGAAATCGCAGGAGCAGGTCTTGAAGCTTTTTTGGTGGAACCCACACACGATTGGGAACTTATCGATCTACCCAATTTAGTCTGCACACCTCATCTTGGTGGCAACTCTAAAGAGAGCATTTTGGCGATGGGTTACAGCTGCATAGGGCATCTTAAAACATTTTTTGCCCAAAAATAGTCACCAAACTTTGATTCTTTTTAGATACAATAAGACCGATTTTGAGTTAATAGGGAAGTTATGGAAGAGTCATCATTTAGTCACGCTGAAAAAACGATTGAAATTTTTTTAAAAGATTTTGAACCAAAAGAGTATTTATATTTAGATGTTTTGTACCGCTTTGAAGAAGACGATATTGCAGAAATGCTCACAGCTCTCCATGGGTGTAAACTTCCTAAAAAGTATCATACGTACAAAGATGTTATACACGAAAAATTTGCTAAAAAATTCTCACTTACAAATAATGATCTTTTCTTATATACCGAAGATGTCATTTATATCAAGCTCTTTTTTCAAGCCGAAGCACCTGAAAACAGTACAGATCGAAGGGCATGTGGCATTCCTAAAGAGACTCTAGAAGCTTATAAAAAACAGTTTTTCCCGCAAAATGAATACAAAGCGCGTATGTTAGAGCTTCTCAACTTTGCCATTGAGAGCACGCTTAACATCAAGAAAATAAACCCATCAGAGTTTCGTTCCCTCTTTATTCCTGTGCTGGTTAACATCGCTGATATCGTTGTGATCGAGTACAGTGAACTGGAAGATTTACGAGGTGTGCGTGGGCTGAGTTACTTTTTATTGCGTGAAATGTTTGAAGTGATGATGCTCAAAATTGCTGAAGATATTTTATTTCACTTCTCCAACCAAGAAAAAAAAGCCATTGAATTTCTAAGCCATTTTGGTATCCATGAAACTATTGATGCTAAAGGTAACCGTTATAAACCAAATCCTATTTTAGATGAGAGCAATCGTGCTTGGAACATGACAACCATTCGTTCCACCATGATTCAACACAAAAAGTCCAAACAGACACTTTATGACAAAAGACATGACCTTATTTCGATCAAAAAAAAGCTTGACACTTACCGAAATGAGCACAAAGAGCTCAGTAAACATATTGAAAAAGAGCATAAGACATTTGAAGAAGCTGATGAAAAGCTAGACCATATCCATCAAACACTTGATAGACTTGAATACACCGATGCAAAAGAGGTCAAATTTTTAGAAGATGGCGAAGAAAAACTGTTTGATCGCAAAAGCTTGATCGCTCAACTTTTTAGAAAAGAGGACTCGCTTATCAAACAAAAAGCGAAACTGCATAAATCCAGCAAAGAGCTTGAACTCGCACTCTCCAACAAACAAAAAGAGATTTATGTTTGGGAAAAGAAACTCTCCGAAGCAGAAAAATCGCTTAGCAACCTTGAAACACAAGGGCATCCTATTGATGCGCAGTATGAGAGAATCCAGCGAGCCCTCGCCAAAACCCTCTCACAACGTTAAGCACTCAATTTTTCTTTGATTTTTTCAAACGTTACCTCATCGATTTCGCCACGAGCAAAACGCTTGCGCGCGATTTCGAGAGCGTCATCCTCCTCTTTAGAATCAGAATGACACGATTTGCCTCCTCGCATCATCAAAAAAAGAAGCACACACACAACAGGAAACAGTATCATCCACGGCATGAAAAACCCATGTCCCATCCACTGATTAAAGTACATTTTAGACTCCTTGAAATCACATAAGGCTATTGTAGTCCTTTTCTGTGAATCAAATGTTAATTATCCTCTACAATTTAGATCTCCTTGAGGCTGAGTGCTACCTTTCCACGCTCCTTATCCACCTCTAAAACGCGAATGCGCGTTAACTGTTGGTTGATGCTCAAAACTTCTAAGGGATGCGCGATGCGTTTGTCACTCATCTGTGAGATGTGAATCAGTCCATCGTTTTTCAGTCCAATATCCACAAATGCCCCAAAATCGGCAATGTTTCGCACCACACCCGAGACGATAGAGCCCTCACTGAGTTCACTGATATCTGTGAGGTCTGAACGAAACGCAATCGGTGGCAATGTCTCTCTAGGGTCAAAGCCTGGTTTTAAAAGCTCTGCAATAATATCTTGTAAACTCATTTCGCCAATGCCATGATCATGGGCTAATGCAATGATCTGCTCTTTACTAAGCGCATTGAGATCTTCACGCAACAAAAGCTGCCCAGCGATGACATAGCTTTCAGGGTGAACACCTGTGTTATCAAGCACACTTTTCCCCTCGCGAATACGAAAAAATCCTGCACACTGCTCATACGCTTTTGCCCCCAAACCTTTGACATTTAAAAGCTCACTCTTACTTTGAAAAGCACCCTTACTCTCACGGTGTTCCACGATAGACTTCGCCAATTTCTCACCCACGCCAGCCACATAAGAAAGCAGTGAAACTGATGCACTGTTAGGGTCAACCCCTATGCGATTGACCAAGTCTTCGATGACTTCATGCAGTTTTTTCTCCAACTGTTTTTGATCGACATCGTGTTGGTACTGTCCAATGCCAAGCGATTTTGGGTCGATCTTCACAAGCGCTGCCATCGGGTCACGCAGGCGCTGTGCGATGGAGATAGCTCCACGAATCGTGACATCAAGGTTTGGATACTCTTGTGTGGCAATTTTTGAAGCCGAGTAGATAGATGCTCCCGCTTCGGAGACCACCGTATAGGCAAGATTAAGCCCTTCTTCTTTGTTTAAACGCGCAAAAAACTCTTGGCTCTCACGTGAGCCCGTACCATTGCCAATTGCCACCGCTGTGATCTGGTACTTTTGCGTAAACTCTTTGATAACTTTGGCAGATTTTTCATAGTCACTTTGCGGTGGTGTCGGGTAGATAACCGCGTGTGTCAGGTACGTGCCATGCTCATCGACAACCGCCAGTTTGCACCCTGTACGATACGCTGGGTCAACACCTAAAATCACGCGTTTGGTGACAGGAGGCGTGTTGAGCAGTTGGGAAAGGTTTTTCCCAAATGTTGCAATAGCCTGTGTATCGGCTTTTTCTTTGATGATGGCATGAATCTCTCGCTCTAAAGAGGGAAACAGAAGCCGCTTAAACCCATCCACATACGCCTCTAAGAGAGTGCTTTTAGAACTTTTGGCATTTCGTGGAATACGGTAACGACTGATGGCACTCTCCACGCGTTCCATCTCATAGCTTATCTTTACACTGAGCTCTTTTTCACTCACACCTCGCATCATCGCAAGGTAGCGATGCGAAGGGATGGAAGCAATGCGCTCGCTTTTACCCGCGAGCTTGGCATACAAACCATCGGCTTTGAGGCTTTTGCTAGCTTTGATCTCAAAAGAGGAGTAGTCATACAATTGCCCTCTCCAGTACTCGCGCTCTTTGGCATCATCACTGTAACGCTCCGCGATAATGTCCTGTGCCCCAGCTATCGCTTCTTTGACACTTTCCACTTTGTCATTGACAAAGCTCTGCGCCTTTTTCTCAAACGTATCTAGCTCTAACTCAGCACGTTCTAAGATGTCTGCCAACGGTGTTAAGCCCGCTGCTATCGCCAATGCCGCACGGGTGTTTTTCTTCTCTTTGTACGGTCTGTAAATATCTTCAAGTTCTTGAAGGCTTTGCGCCTTTTCAACCGCTTTTTTCACCTCATCGCTCACACTCACTTTTTCAGCAATCAGGCGTAAAATTTCCTCTTTGCGATCATGCAGTTTCTTCGCATACGCATAAATGCTATCAAACTCCCGAAGTTGTTCGTCACTCGCCCCACCCGTCATCTCTTTACGATAACGCGCGATAAAAGGAATGGTCGAACCCTCATCTAAGAGTTTTAAAATGTTGATGATGTTTTCTTTGGCAATGCCTGTTTTTTGGACTAAAATGGGGATGAGTGGGTTCATACTTTCTGCTTTCCTAGTTTTACATGTAAAGATTTTGGAGAGGTATTGTAACTAAAATGAAGTGATAATAAGTTGGAAGTTTCCCATTCTTTTTTTGAAAACCATATAGTGTTATAATCATCAAATATAAAAATATCTTTGTAAAGGACTTTATGCGAGTTTTCAAGTATCGCGGTGGGAACAAAGAGATATTAAAAAGAGATTTGCGGTCACTAGCAAAAAGCCAAATATATATGGCTCCCCTCCAATCATTAAATGACCCTTTTGAAGCCAAAATTATAACCGATGGTAAAACTTTTGAGGTTAACAAAATTCTTAGTTTGGTATTCTCATGCAACGACGAAGCCAAAATTAAAGAAGCTGAAAAAGGCTTTAGCGAAATATTAAAGAAATTTATTGAAACATCCTTATCTTTCGGAATTTATTCCATGAGTAATTCATATAATGATGAACTCCTTTGGGCATATTATGCTGATGCACATCGAGGATTTTGCATTGAGTATGATTTAGAAAAACTCAAAGAGTACAAAATGGAAACAGAACCTACTATCACGGTTAAATATAACAATAAAATGCCAATCATAACAACCTTAGATCTTTTCAATTTAGAAGAAAATAAACAACTAATCCAAACTAAGTTGGTTGGAACAAAATCAAAACGATGGAAGCATGAGCAAGAAATACGAATAGTTACTGGTCAAACAGGTTTATATGACTATGATTATAGAGCTTTAAAAAGTATTTATTTTGGACATCGTTCAGAAGAAAAATTTCGCAAACTAACAATGCGTGTCTTAAAAGGACGAGGAATTAAATATTATTTAATGCAACCAAAAGATGGCTCTTATGAATTTGAGAAAATAGAACTAGATGACCCTTTTTTAAATACACCTCGTTATCTATATTCAATCGCACCCGTGGAAGATGGCATTCCATATTTTGATAATATTACAAAACCATATGAGGATTTAATTTTCAAAGCCATCGAAATTGTAAGGCGTGAGCCTTATTGTGAAAAAGTCATTGATGCGTATTTGAGTTCTTCAAAAGGAACAAAAGAAAACCCTGTGATATATGTAACATATATGCGTAGTGATGGATTACCAAAAAACTTTTTTATAGCGAAAAATGAAATATTAGCTTGGAAAGAAGAGAATAAAAAAATATCCTCTTCTTGACACACTATTCGTCCTTAAACGCAAACCCTTGCGATACTAAAGTCTTTGCCGTTTTTCGGTAGTAAACATCAGCATAGTAATTTGAAGTGATCTCCGCGTAAGTAGGCATTGAACCACTGCCTGTCGCATCTCGGAAGGTTTTAAGTGTTGTTTCATACGCCAATGCACCTTTGCGAACTTTGTCACTATCGTAGCTATCTTTCATGACAAAGGTATCCAGTGCGATGCGCGGTTTTAAAGGAGCATTTTTAGCTTTTTCGGTTGGTACACCGATGGTGCAACCTACGGCTAAAAAGGTCTTTGGAGCAAGGTTGAAAAACTGTACCATCTCATCTGATTTTGAACGTACCGCGCCAATGGCTGTTGTGCCATAGCCCAAAGCTTCCGCAGCCATTTGGAGTTGCATGAGCATGATGCCAGCATCCACAGCGCCCACCATAATGCCCTCAGCACTTTGTTCGATGATGTGGTTACGACCCACACTCTCCACAATAGCACTGGTGCGATTAAAGTCGATGACGATGCCTACAAACACATCTGCTGTAGCAATGTGCGCTTGTTCATTGCACATCTGGGCTATCTGTTTTAATTTCTCTTTATCTCTGGTATAAACAAGGCTTATTTGTTGCCCATTGATGGAGGTTGGAGCACGTTGCGCCGTTTTAAAGATAAGCTCTAAATCTTCTTCACTGATAGCCTCACCTGTAAACTGACGGATAGATTTTCGATTTTGCAGTTGTTTAATCGTTGGATTTTCCATGGTCTCTCCTATAAAATCTTTTCTAATTTTTGAATCGTCATACTTTCAACTTTACCCGCTAATGCCGCTTGAAATGCCTTAAAATGGGCTTTTTCCATATGTTCACTCAAAAGCGCTTCACTTTTCCATGTTTCAACAAACACATACGTATTTTCTTTTTCGCTCTCTTTGTGAAGATCGTACTGCAAACAGCCCTTATCTTCGTGGTGTGTTGCTTTATGCAACGCTTTAAGTGCTTCTACTACGCCTTCACTTTGTCCATCTTTTAAGCTCACTGTTGCCACGACAACAACTTGTTTCATCTCGTTCCTTTGGTGTTAAGTTCTAAGAGAAGTATAAGAGCTATGTACTTAAAATACTCTTACGATACTTTTAGAATGTAATAGAAGAATATTATTGAAAGATTGTATGGAAAAGGAGATACGAAGGAAGCTTATACTTCCCTCGTAGTAGGGGTTTATGACTAAGCTTTTTTTGCTTTTTTCTCTTCACGTTTCTCTTTTAACGACTTCTCTGGTTTCTTTTTAACTTCTTTTTTAACGTCTTTACCTTTTGCCATGATCTCTCCTTTTTGAAGTTGGTTAATGCACCTTCATTGTATAAGAGTTGGGCTTAAAACTCATCACAAGACTTACAAAATTTTACCTCTTGGTTTACGATATTAAGCTCGTATACTATAAAATAATTCTATGTATCACTTGCACTAAGGCATTTAGAAAGGATTTCGTGTGGAAAACAACAAACATCATCTCATTGCCGAGTTTGAAAAAGAGCTCAAACAGTATGAAAATTTTAGCGACAAGATGGATATACTCATCAAAGAACTGCTTGAGCAAGAGAACATCTCTTACCACTCCATCGAAAATCGTGTCAAAGAAAAAAACAGCTTAGCCAAAAAAATAGACGGCAAAAATAAATACCAAAACCTTAGTGAGATTACTGATATTGTGGGATGCCGCATTATCAGTTATTTTGAAATTGATGTTGAAAAAATCGTCGCGCTGCTTACCAAAGAGTTCAAAATCGATGAAGTCAATTCCATCGACAAAAAAAAGATTCTCGATCCTGACCGTTTTGGCTACCTCTCTTACCACATCATCTGCTCCATCAACGATGAAAGAGCGCAACTAAGAGAGTATAAAAACTACAAAGATCTCAAATTTGAAATCCAAGTGCGAACCATCCTGCAACACGCATGGGCGGAGATAGAACATGACATCGGCTACAAGTCCAACATCGCCGTTCCTAGGGAGTTTCGCAGAAAATTCTCACGTATTGCGAGTATGCTTGAAATTGCCGATGATGAATTTAGCAGGCTGAAACTCGACATCCACAACTACGTTGAAACCATTTCCAAACAGGGATTTGAAAATACCGATATTAATGCCGAAAGTCTCAAACTGTTCATCGAACAATCAAACGATTTGGAAGAGATAGAAGCCTACATTATCGACAAATTAGGGCTCACGTCGGTTGTCTTTTCAGAGCAGATGCAAGCAGCCAATATCAGCCTCTTTTTAAACATCATCAACACCTTTACAACCTATAAAGAGATACTAGAGATTCAAAACTCCATTCAAAAAAACAAAGAGCTCATCAAGCAGTTCATCGTCAAATGGGCACATGCACGAGGTAAATTGCTTGAACGTTTTCGTGAAAATTTTGAGCAAAAAGATGGCTTCATCATAGGCTATGCGCTTATGCTTGAGTTTTTAGAAACCAACCACAAAGAAGGACTCGGTGCATTTTTTCCAAGCCTTTCCGCATCCGAGAAAGAAGAAGCGGTGGCATTGGCGATGAAACTATACAGAGAAATTACGAGTAAATAAGCTTTAAATGATGACTTCTTCTATCACCGATAAAATGGACGTATTTGCAGAAAATTTCACAGGGGTTAATCTGCACAAACAAAAGATCACCAAAGCCGAGTTTGACGACTGCACCTTTGTCTCTTGCGACTTTAGCGAAACGTTTTTTGCTTCGTGCAGATTTATCGGCTGTCGTTTTGAAAACTGTAACCTAAGCCTTATGAAACTCACCGACACCAAAATGAACGCTGTTCAATTCTCCTCATGCAAAATGATAGGCATCGACTGGACGATGGCAAATTGGGAGAGTCTTCTCTCTATCGAGCCACTAGCGTTTCACGACTGCCTTTTGAATGACAGCAATTTTTTTGGTTTAAAACTCAGTGAAATGGTGCTTAGAAACTGCCGTATCACCGAAGTAGATTTTCAAAACGCCACACTTGAAAAAGCAGACTTTCGAGGCTCAGACCTCAAAGGCGCACTCTTTGGCAATACGCATCTTGAATACGCCAACTTTACCGATGCCCACAATATCAACCTTGATCTACGTACCAACCACCTCAAAGGAGCAATTTTTAGCCGATTTGAGGCACTGAGCCTTCTTGAATTTATGGGGATTGTGCTGGTGTGATAGGTAGCATGTAAAAATTTAGTATAGAATTTATTTTATTTTTTAGGAGCATAATAATCATGCAAACAAATTTAAGTTATATAGCAATTGCGATATCAATTTGTACTTTTATTTTTACAATATTAATTGATCTCAAAAGCTCAATTCAAGCTTCATTAAAGCAGAGATATTTAAATAAATTGAGTGACCTCTACTTAAAAAAAATGCTCTTAGCCTGCTACCTAAGACTAAATGATCATGAAATGAAATTCAGATTTCAGTTTGACCGTGATACTGGTTTCATAAAACTAAAAGAAGCTTTTTTTATCGAAAAACTCACTAAAATTATTGCAGATTTGAGAGAAGTTCAATCTAAAAGAATCTTTTTTTCAAAAAGACTAGAAAAGAAAATTGAATTATTGGAAATAATTTTAAATGTCTCATCTTGCAATTTGAAATTATCTTCATTGGATGAAATAATTTATCGAGATAATACAGCTTATTTTGAAGTGTTATATTTAGAAAAATTAATGACAGAAATTCAAATATATATGAATATAACAGATGATAGTCAAATTAAACAAATTGAAATCTAGAAACTACAAAAGAAAGTTAGATTTTTATATTTAACTTTCTTCTGCCAACTCTTTTTTCATCACCTCTATTTGAGTTTTAAGTAGAGGAAACTGCTCTGTAATTACTTTCCAAACGATCTCTTCATCAATTTCAAAGTACCAATGAATGAGTTTATCGCGCATTTTTGCCATAAGTGACCACGGAATTTGAAAGTATTTGGAGGCTATTTCATCAGGAATTTGTTTGGTGGCTTCGCCGATGACTTCGAGTTCACGCACACAAGCACTCACCGTTTTATCATCAGCCTTGAAGCGCTCAAAGTCGTAGCCAGAGGTAAACATTTCTATCTTATGAATGCTTTTTAGGATGTCATCCAGATACAAAAGATAATTGCGTTTCATACCGCAATCGCTTCTTGAAGGATGTTTTGAGAAAGTTCGGCACGGAGTTTTCGTTTGGGAACTAAATCAACATTTTTCCCCAGTGCGCTTTTGAGTTTTTCTTCGAGTTCAATAAACGTCAACAAATCAGGTGTTTGTGAAAAATCAACAAGCAGATCAATATCGCTTTTTTCAGTCGCTTCACCCCGTGCCATTGAGCCAAAAAGGGCAAGTGAGGTAATGTGATAATGTCCAGAAAATTGTGCTTTTAAGGCAGATAATTTTTGCAAAATCAGCTCTTTTTCACTCATGGAAGCCCTCCTTTAATTTTGACTTTATTGTACCAAAAAAGCCTATAAGTTGGTATAATCCGCGTTATGCAAACCATTTACGGCGATAGAGCAAAATGTTATCAGTGTCACAGACCCCAAAGTTCATGTATGTGTGAATACATTAGACCCATTGAGACGCAGACTAAATTCATCGTTTTGATGCACCCTAAAGAGTTTAAAAAAACCAAAAATGGTACGGGGCATTTGACACACCTTTCACTCCCTAACTCTGAGCTTTTTATGGGTATCGACTTTAGTGACAATGCCCACATTAACGAGATCATCGCAACACATGAGAGTTTCATTCTCTACCCTTCCAAACACGCCATTAACCTCAGTCACAAAAATCCTTTGGCTGAAAAAGCGTTACCATGCAAAAAGCCGATGGCAATTTTTCTCATCGATTCGACATGGGCGTGTTCGCTCAAAATGATGCGTGAGAGTCAAAATTTACACGCTCTTTCACACATCAGTTTTGACTCTACCAAACGTTCAGAGTTTAAGATCAAAGAGCAACCACTCGAGTATTGCCTCTCCACCATCGAGTCCACGCTCACAGTATTAGAACTGCTCATACAATGGCAGATAGAGACGATAGAAACATCCAAACTAGATGCGTTTCTCACTCCATTTCACGCGATGATTGATTATCAACTACAGTGCATTCAAAACCCTCTACATCAAGCCGTGAGGTTCAAGCCTAGAAAATCGTAACTGCGCTATAATTTCCTAAAAACAAAAAGGATTTTTTTGCGTTTTCTTCTTCTTTTTTTGAGCCTTATAAGCTCTTTGCTGGCACTTCCCAACGATGCTGAACTGAAAAAAATGATAGGGCATATGCTCGTTGTTGGCTTTGAGGATGCGACCATTAACGCGCAAAGCCCTATTACAAAAGAGCTGCAAACGTATGAACTGGGTGGTGTCATTTTATTTGATCGATTTTACACAGAGAAAAACCGCACGAAAAACATTAGCTCGCCAGAACAATTAAGAGAGCTGACTAAACAACTCAAACACTATGCCAAAAAACCACTGCTTATCTCCATCGACCAAGAAGGTGGCAGGGTTGCTAGACTTAAACCCAGTTATGGTTTTGCAGAAATTCCCTCCGCTTTGGCACTTTCCAAAACTTCACTCGAACATGCCAAAAATGTTTACACTCTCATGGCACACATGCTTTCACAAAATGGCATCAACTGCGACTTTGGACCTGTGGTGGATTTAGCGGTTAATGATAAAAACAGCGTCATTGTGGGATTAGAACGCTCCTATGGAAAAGAGAGTGAAATCGTTGCCCAATATGCCAAAGTTTTCATCGATGCGCTTAAAAGCAAAGGTGTTATCAGCGTGCTAAAGCACTTTCCAGGGCATGGCTCTTCATTGGGCGATTCGCATCTAGGCTTTGTCGATGTGACCCAAACATGGAGCGAAAAAGAGCTAGAGCCTTACCAGAAGCTCATTGCTTCCAACAGCGTCTCCATGATCATGTCTGCGCACGTTTTTAACGCAGAACTTGATGCAACCTACCCCGCAACCCTCTCTTATGCCATCAACACCACGTTACTCCGTGAGAAAATGCACTATAATGGCGTATTGATTAGTGATGATTTGCAGATGGAAGCGATTGCGAAGTATTATACTCTCAAAGAAACTGTCACCCTAGCGATCAATTCTGGCATCGATATGCTTCTTTTTGGTAACCAGCTCTCAAAGACAAAAACCGATGAGATCATAGAGACCATTTTTTTACAAGTGAAAAACGGTGCAATCCCTCTTGATCGCATTGTGAAGGCGAATGAGCGCATTGCAAGATTAACGTTCTAAAACGTTTTACAGGTAAGGAGTCATCATGCGTTACCTTAAACAGTTAAGCCTCTTTCTACTTCTCGGATTTTTAGTGGGTTGCACCACGCCAAATCTGCCTCAAAGTGGCAATGAAGGCGCAACCTCAGCACTCTATGAGCGCTCTTTTGAGTCTAATGTGCCCAATGTCGCACTGCTCAAACTTTTTTTCACCCAAATGCCCAAAGGTGGGGACTTGCACCATCACTACTCAGGCTCCATTTATGCGGAGACATACCTTGAATGGGTGAAAAACAAACACTGGTTTATCGATACCTGCACCTATAAAATTGTCAAAAACAAGGGAAACGATGCCTGCAAAAGTGTAAGTGTGGATGAACTCATCGCCAATGACACGCTTTATCGTAAACTGCTCACACTGTGGTCAGACAAAGACTTTTCAAATCACAGCCATGACCAATTACCACCCGATAGCAACTTTTTCAACACCTTTGGCTACTTTTCACCTATTTCGGATCAATACATGGATGTAGGACTAAACCTCATCAAAGAGCGAGCGCTTAGTGAAAATGTCTCCTATATCGAAAGTATGCTCGCACGCGTAGGCATCAACAGCTCAGATTTTTTCAACACCGATGAAGTCAAAATGTTTAACAACGAACTGCGCAATGCTACTACGCAACAAGAGGTCAATGCTTTATTAGAGCGCATCAATACGGTTTATGAACGTAACCAAACCTTTAGTACAAAAGTACAAAATTTTGTCACGGAGCTAGAACGCAGGCATCAAGGCATCGACACTGAAAACTTTACGATGCGCTACCAAACGTATGCGGTCAGAACACTTGATCCTTTGCAAGTCTACACTGACCTACTCTCGGGTTATAAAGCAGCCCTTAGCTCTCCGCTTGTTGTAGGAGTGAACATCGTAGCGCCTGAAAACAACACCGTGGCTATTAATGATTACACGCTCCATATGCGTATGTTCAACTACCTTATGAGCAAATACCCACACGTGCTTCATTCGCTTCATGCAGGAGAGCTTACCATCGGTATGGTTGAGCCAAAAGAGCTTCTCTTTCACATCACGCAAGCTCAAAATATCGCAAAAGCAGAACGCATCGGTCATGGGGTCGATCTGCCGTATGAAAAAAATTCCATTGTCCTCCTTCAAAACCTCAAAACAAACAACGTTGCTATTGAGATCAACCTTACAAGCAATGAATTTATCTTAGGCGTTGCTGGCAAAGATCACCCCTACTCCATCTATGCCGCTTATGGCGTGCCTCTTGTTATCTCTACCGATGATTCAGGCGTTTCAAGAAACAACCTGAGCCACGAGTACGTCCTGCTCGCCAGTCGTTATCATCCAAGCTATCAAACCATCAAAACCTATGTCTACAACAGCATCAGC
Source organism: Pseudomonadota bacterium (assembly GCA_017860615.1). Taxonomy (GTDB): domain Bacteria; phylum Campylobacterota; class Campylobacteria; order Campylobacterales; family Sulfurospirillaceae; genus Sulfurospirillum. Next base: position 108,268 of record JAGDMU010000007.1, read on the forward strand.
TATTCGTTTTTAACACCAAAAGAGAAAGATGCGTTAAAAAAACAACTGGATCAAAAATTTCTAACGTTTGAGAAAGAAATGAGTGAGTTAGCCAAAATTTTGAAGTTCTAAATATAAATCAAAGCATGTAAGGATTTTCCTTACATGCAGACCACTTAAACCCTCTTTTAGACCACTTTGGTTATAACTTCACGGTTTATTTTTTAAAGATATTTAAAAATTTCAAAGTAATTTTATAGATAATCACAATGCTTTTGTAACGTTTCTTTACACTAAAATGTGTAAAAAAGAAACTGTGTAACTTTTATTTACATATACATGTGTAATATAGATACATTTCACCCACAACTGACGTCGTTTTTTTCAAAAAAGTCGCTTTGGAGTCGCTTTGTGTCTTTAAAATCATTTTATCTTATAATTAAAAAGGAATAACACATGATGTTATGGTGGAGAGGCTTAGCGTTATGGAAAAAGATCTTTATCGGTCTTTGTTTAGGTTTAGTTGTCGGACTTCTGTTTAAAGATGTCGCGTTGATGCTCAAACCTGTAGGTACACTGTTTATCAATATGATTAAAATGTTGATCGTGCCTTTGGTTTTTGTAACGTTGGTTACGGGTATCACGTCGATGGAAGACTTGAGCAAAATGCGCCGTATTGGTATTAAAACGTTTTCAATTTACTTGGTTACTACAGCGATTGCCGTAGCTATCGGCTTGGCGTTTGGTATTATCTTTGAGCCAGGTGCAGGTGTTGCACTGAGCAATACAGCAGCTGTTGCAGCAAAAAATGCACCACCATTGGTTGATACGCTTCTAGCGCTTATCCCAACCAATCCTATGGACAGCTTAGTTAAAGGTGATATTTTACAAATTATCGTTTTTGCTATTTTCTTGGGTATTGCTATCAGTATGGCAGGTGAAAAAGGCAAACCTGTTGCAGCCTTCTTTGAATCCTTTTCAGAAGTCATGTTCAAATTGACAGAAATCGTCATCTCTTTCGCACCTATCGGTGTTTTTGGTTTGATGGCATGGGTTTCCGCATCATACGGTGTGGACGTGCTTATAAGCCTTGCAAAAGTCATCGGTTGTGTGTACATCGCATGTTTATTTCATATGGCTCTTACCATGGGTGGCGGTATCGCGATTTTTGCGCGCCTCAATCCGATCAAGTTTTTCAAAGGTGTCGCTTCAGCGCAAACGGTTGCATTTACAACCACCAGTAGCTCAGGAACACTGCCTGTTACTACCAGTAATACCATTCACAACTTAGGTGTTTCCAAACCAATTGCGAGCTTCGTACTGCCTTTGGGTGCGACTATCAACATGGATGGAACAGCGATTTATCAAGGTATTTGTGCGGTATTTGTTGCACAAGCATTTGGGGTTGATCTTACGTTTGCTAACTATATGACCATTATTTTGACGGCTACTTTAGCATCTATCGGTACGGCGGGCGTTCCAGGTGCGGGACTTATTATGCTTTCATTGGTTTTAACTTCCGTTAACTTACCGTTAGAGGGTATCGCTATCATCGCGGGAATTGACAGAATCTTAGATATGGCACGAACCACCGTTAACATCACAGGTGATGCTATGACTGCGGTCATCGTCGCTAAAGGTGAAGGCGAACTTGACGAGAAAATCTACAACCAAGACAACGTCGAATAAAATATACTCTACCCTTTACATGTAAGGTTTTTCCTTACATGTAAAGACTCACCCAAATGCCAACCACACCCCAACACCCAGCATCAACGTTCCTGCGATGCGGTTCATGAGCCTTACATTGTCACCTTTTTGCAAAAAAATGCGCAAGGTATTGCCACCACTGGCGTAGATGATCATACAGATAAATTCCAGCGTTAAAATGATGGCTAATAGCACCGAAATTTGAGGAACAAGCGGTTTTGCTTGGTTGATAAAAGGCGGTAAAAGTGCAATAAAAAATGCCCAGCCTTTGGGGTTGGCAATGGCAGTTACAAAGCCTTGAAGTGCTAACGATGTTGCGGAGATATTTACCGAACATTCCGTATTGGAGAGTGCCATTTTCCCGCGATTGAGCCAGAGTTGTACCCCTAAAAACCCTAGATATAATCCACCCGCATACTTAAAAATGGTAAAGATGTCAGGATGATTTATCATAATCGCCGCCACACCAACCACCGAAGAGAGCGCTACGATGCCAACACCGATGAGCTCACCGATCATCATGTAAAACGTACGCTTAAGCCCGATGCTCATGCCCAAACTCATCGCAAGGGTCATGCACATACCAGGGGTTACGGAGACAAAAAAGAAGGTGGGAAGAAAAATCGCCATAATAGAAAAATCAACTGCGGAAGCCACGTTACATCCTTTCAACAAAAAAGAATTATACATGAAGGTTTCTTTCTAAAAAATAGAAGTTAATTTTAAGCTGTTTCATTTAATTTCAAGAAAGTTTCGTACAATACATAAAACACGAAAAGGCTACATTATGACCGTATCGGAAGCACTCAAAGAGCGAAAATCCACCCGCGCTTTTTTACCCAAAGCAGTACCGCAAGCGCTTATAGAAGAAGTCCTTGAAGATGCCAAATATGCACCCTCTGGCGTTAACATGCAACCATGGCATGTGTGTGTTGTGAGTGGCGAGAAAAAACACACGCTGGAACAAAAAGTCATCGAAGCCTTTGAGAGCGGACACAAAGGGGTGATGGACTATGCCTATTACCCTTCCACATGGGAAGAGCCTTATAAAAGCAGGCGCAAGGAGACGGGGCTTTTGATGTACAGCATGCTTGGCATTGCCAAAGAGGACAAACAAAGGCAGATGGAGCAGTGGAAGCTCAACTACCGCGCTTTTGATGCGCCCGTCGTACTTTACTTTTTTATCGATGCGCGTTTAGAGAAAGGCTCTTACCTCGACTATGGTATGTTTTTGCAGTCCATTATGCTGAGCGCCACCGAAAAAGGGTTAGCAACCTGCCCGCAAGCTGCCTTGGCTGAGTTTCCAAGCATCGTTAAAGAAGAACTAGCCATCGAAGCCAATAAGCTTCTGCTCTGCGGCATCGCCATGGGATATGAAGGCAAAGAAGCGCTTATCAACAGCTACCGAACACCGCGCATTGCCCTTCATGAGTTTACAACGTTTTACCATTAACCATTTTCCAGTACAATACTCAAAAAGAGAAGGATGGCATATGAGGCTGCTTGGTAATATCATTTGGTTTTTGTTTGGCGGTATTTTCATGGGGTTAGCGTGGTGGTTTTTTGGACTCATCGCCCTTGTGAGCATCATCGGCATTCCTTGGGCAAAAGCGTGCTTCGTCATCGGTCAATTTACATTTTTTCCCTTCGGAAAAGAGGCGATTAGCCGAAAATCTCTGAACAAGCAAGACGACATCGGAACGGGAACGCTAGGACTTATCGGTAACATTGTGTGGTTTATCTTCGCGGGATTTTGGCTGGCTATCGGGCACATCATGTCTGCGTTTGCGTGCGCCATCACTATCATCGGCATCCCTTTTGCGATTCAGCACCTTAAACTGGCTGTTATCTCACTCGCGCCTATCGGTCAAACGATTGTTGATAAAGAGGTGGCACAAAATCTGCGTTGAAAAGAAGCGGAGAATTTTGTGGATAGCGCGCAAAGAAAGTCATGAGAAAGCAGTAACATTTTACATATAAAAAACTACCCAAATTTATCTTAATAAGGATGGATCATGTATTTAATATTAGTCGCAAGTCTCAATGAAAATATGAAGTTGGCAGGAAGAATAGAAAAGTGCCTAGAAAAAATGGGAATTAATAGTCAAATCATCAATCTAGTTGATTTAAACATCACCCTGTACGACTCTTCAAAAGAGACAAATGATGGCATCCCAAGCAACATTACAGAACTTTCAAACACCATGAAAAATTCCTCAGGATACATCGTTGTAGCCCCTGAGTACAACTACTCCATTCCCCCTGTTTTAACCAATGTCATCGCATGGATATCCAGAAGCAATGAAAATTTCAGGGAACTGTTCACCTTAAAATGCGTCCAACTCGCAACACACTCTGGAATCACTGGAACTGACGTGTGCAATGCGATGCGTTTACAGTTTTCAAAATTAGGCGCGGTCGTTGCCCCCAGAGAGATTTTAACAACCGCCCAAAACAAGATTGAAGAGGGCAGTTTGCAGAGAATTTTAACGCAATTTGTGAGTATATCTCAAAAGCCATTGTAATTATTTTTAGCCATTGAAAACGTCACTCTCAATTTTTTGAGCTTCTTTTTGTAAGGAAATGTCACTTAGCGTGAGATGCAATGTTACGACGCCATGCACATCATGCTGGATAGATACATCCAAATGTGCCCAAAAGAGTGTACCATCTCCTTTTATCATCTGCAACTCACATGGCTCTGTTTTGTGTGTTTTAAGGAGTTTTTGGAGGTATAAATACCACATGTCTTGACTTTCACGAGCGATAAATGTTTTGATAGACCGACCCAACAGTTTACTCTTAGGTAAAATGAGTAATGTCGCCATAGTGAGGTTTGTTTGAAAAATTTTTTCCTCTTCGCTGAGCGTGCAATACCCAATGGGAGCTTGTTCATACAGATTAAAATAGCGTTCTTTTACAAGGTAAAGCTCTTCTTTACTCTGTAGTAACTCCTCATTTTGTATTTCAAGTTCGATTTGATGAATGCATAATTCTTGAAGAACTTTTTGAATCATTTCAAGTGAGTTTTCTTTTTTTTGTAAATTGACCTTCTTAAAAAAAAGATATTCTGCCTTTTCGCGTAATGTGGGTTGTAACGCTTCTAGATTACTTATTTCTTTCATTGGGCACTCCTAAGGTAGGATCAACCAAGCGCTCTGTGGTCGCTACTGCATACATTTTACCCGTCTCATCAATCAGTGCCGTTGCGGTAATCCAAACATCTTTTATCGATCCATTTTTGGCGAGGCGCTGTGTAAGATAGGGCGCTAAAACCTCATGACGACTGAGCTGAATGATTTTTTTCAGCGCTTCTTTGCGTGTGGATTGCGGAACATGGTCGTTCATCGTTAGCTTTAACGCCTCTGTTTCGCTCCAACCATACATCTGCGTTGCACTTTTATTCCAAGCGAGGATATTTCCCTCTAAATCATGCATAATGATGGCATCATTGGCATCATTCACAATCACCGCCAAACGGCGCAAGGCTTTAATCTCCGTGATATCCACAAAACTCACCACCACACCTTCAACAACATTTTCAAGGGTTCGATAGGGAATGATATGCATCATATACCACTTATCGGTCGTCGAGCATACGCGTATCTCTGTGGGGATGAGCGTATCAAGTACGCCTTGGGCATCGGCTTGTAACGTGGTGTAATTAACGAGGTTGGGGACGATATGCCCTATGGGTCGTCCGATATCACCCGTAATAAGATTGATGATGAGCGAACACGAGGGGGTAAAGCGCATCACATTAAGCTTTTTGTCCAAAAAGAGTGTTGCAACACCTGTGCCTGAGAGTAAGTTATTCATATCATTGTTGGCTTGAGAAAGCGCGATAATTTTTGTTTGAAGTTCAGAATTTACCGTGGAAAGCTCTTCATTGAGGGATTGCATCTCTTCTTTGGAGGTTTCGAGTTCTTCGTTGGTTGATTGAAGCTCTTCGTTGATGGATTGTAACTCTTCATTGAGCGATTGCAACTCTTCTATGGCTGTCTCTTCATTTTTTAAAGGAGAACTTTTTGCCTGTAAGCCAGCTTCGCTGTAGAGATAAAGCTTATCACCTCCAGCGTTAACAAACACGTTGGCTAAAGGTTGCTTATTTGGTTCACGCACCAAGGGGATGTTAGCGGAAGAAAAACGCCTGCTTTCCAAAGTAGGAAGAGGAAGAACATGCTCCATCAGCTTTCGTCTTGAATCATCTGGATTGACAACACAGCGATAGAGTTTTGCTTTTTGATCCATGACGGAGAAAAGATGTTCAAATTCTCCGACACCCTCAGAATTACCTAAAAAAAGAACCCCATTAGGATTGAGGGCATACTGAAATAAAGGGATGATCTTTTTCTGCAAAGAGGGGTTCATATAAATCAAAAGATTGCGACAGCAGATGAGATCAAGTTTGGAAAAAGGAGGGTCTCTGGTGATGTTTTGTTCAGAAAAGATGACCATATCGCGGATATTTTTATTGATGCGGTATGTTTTAGCATCAGACCCTAGCGTGAAATAAGACGCTAGTCGTTTGGGCGAAACATCCTCTACGATATCCGAAGTATAAAGACCTGAACGCGCGTTTGCAATGGCTCGCTCATCAATGTCAGTCGCAAATATTTGAATCGAAAAAGAGAGTTTGGATGCCTCTTTGTATTCGGCTAAAAGTATCGCCAAAGAATACGCCTCTTCGCCACTCGAACAGCCACAAGACCACGCTCGAAAGGGATTGCTCATAGACTTGCTCCTTAAAAGTTCAGGAATGATTTTCTCCAATGCCTCAAAGGCACTTTTGTCACGAAAAAAGTGCGTGACCCCTATAAGGACATCCCGAAACAACGCCTCAATTTCATCAGGTGTTGTTTTCAAATAAGTCGCATACTTTTCCAATGACTCAATACCTACAACATCCATCCTTCTCGCAATGCGACGATGAATAGTATTGGGTTTGTACTGTGAAAAATCATGACCTGTTTGTTCACGAAGAAGGATAAAAATCTTTTTAAGAACATTTTCATGTTTGAGTGCAAAATCTAAAGGAGGCTCCGTTAAAAGCGTGTCCCATGTAGACGTGATGTAATTCATCAGTGCAACACCCATCTCTTCTGGTGGTAGGCTATGATCAACCAAACCCGTTCCTATAGCACTACTTGGCATACCGTCATATTGGGCAGAAGCGATACTTTGCGCCATAACCATACCGCCATTTTCCTTGATACTTAAAATGCCTTTTGTGCCATCACTTCCTGTACCTGAGAGTATGATACCAATGGCATTTTGGTGTTGGTCTTTGGCTAACGCGTTAAAAAAGAAGTTGATGGGAAGGTGTAGGCCTTTTTTTTTGGTGCGATTTAACAGCTCAAATGCCCCCTTCACCAGTGAGATATCGTGCGCTGGGGGGATGATATAAACGCAATTGGGTTCCACCACCATGCCGTCCGTTATCTCAAAAACGCTCATGGGGGTATAGTTTCCGATAATCTCGACAAGGCTACTTTTAAAATCAGGGGAGAGATGCTGAATTAACACAAAAGCACACGGAACTGGATACTGAGGCATACGAGAAAAAAAAGCTTCAAATGCCGCCAATCCACCAGCAGAAGCCCCAATACTAACAATGGGAAACGCTTTTGTGTGTGTCTCTTTTGGCAGAGTATGGTTTTTCTTTTGTGGCATCAGGGTATCTCCAATGTAAAAATCTAAGTACTACACTAGAGTATACTCCGATATACCCTCTAAAGAGGGAGGTGTTATAAAATCGCGCGAAATTTCAACAATAGATAACCCTCTCACTCCTCAATCTTCTGCATCCGATAATACAATACAGGTATCACCAAAAGCGTTAAAATAGCCGAACTTACCACTCCGCCAATCATCGGGGCGGCGATGCGTTGCATCACTTCACTTCCCACACCATCCAGCCACATAATGGGTAAAAGTCCTCCAAGGATGGCAAAAACGGTCATCAGTTTAGGGCGAACACGAAGTACCGCACCTTCGAAGATGGCTTCTTGAATGTTTTTGGCTGTTCGCTCTTTCACATGAGCCATCGCTTCTTCAAGGTAGATAATCATAACAATCGCCGTCTCCACCGCAATGCCAATCAGCGCTAAAAAGCCCACGATGACGGCAATGGAGAGGTTGAAGTTGAGATAATCCACATACAAAAACCCACCCACAGCAGCGAGTGGCAAGGTCAAAAAGACCAAAAGCGCATTTTTAAACGAGCCAAGCCCTAAGTAAATGAGCATAAACGTGATAAGCAGAGTCAGTGGCAAGATGAACTGCAAACGCTCCATGGCACTCTCTAAATATTCGCTCTCCCCTGCCCAACCGATGTAAAAACCTGTTGGAAGTTCCACACTCTCTTTTAAAATTTTGGTCGCTTCGTCTTTATACGTTTTAGACGAAAAGCCCTCTTTTAGGGTAATGTAGATGTAGTTCACTTTCTTGCCCATTTCAGACTTTAGTTCACTGGCACCCACGTCGTAACCCAGTTCTACAAAATGCCCTAAACGCTGGAACCCATACGCTGTTTTTATGGTGAGTTCACTAATGGCATTTAGGTCTTTTCTACTCTCTTCTTCCAGTCTCAACGTGATCGCATAACGCTCGATGCCTTGGTAAAAAGTGCTCACTTTTGAGCCACCGATGGCATTGTCCACGAAGTTAAGGATTTCTTCTTTGGTGAGTCCATAAGAGGCGATATTTTCAGGTTTGAGCGTTAGATTTAGGTAGTAACCACTGTTCGCCTTGTCTGCAAAAATGCTTTTAGTTCCTTCGTAGTTGGCAAGCACACTGGCGATTTTGTTCGCACTCTCTTCCAACGCTTGGTCATTGTCACCGTAGAGTTTGATGCCAAGTGGTGTTCGTATGCCTGTGATGAGCATGTCGATGCGCCCACGAATCGGGTATGTCCATGAGTTAACAAGTCCCGTCATTTGAAGCTGTTCGTTCATCTCGTCTCGAAGTTTCTCATAGCTCATGCCTGAACGCCACTGCTCTTTGGGTTTAAGTTGTATGATCGTCTCGATCATCGAAAGTGGCGCTGGGTCTGTCGCACTCTCAGCGCGCCCTGCTTTGGCAAACGTGCTTTCAACCTCTGGGAAGCTTTTGATGACTTCATTGCTCTTTTGCGCGTACTCTTTGGCGAGCTCGATGCTGATGCCAAACGGTGTGACGGGCATGTACATAAACGTCTGCTCATTCAGAGGTGGCATAAACTCCCAACGCTGTTTGGTATAGGTGTGATACCCTAGCACTAAAAAGCCCATAAATAGGGCTATAGCAACATACCAAAAACGCATATGTATTCGTAAAAGTGGTGCATACAGCCAGATAAAAAAGTTGTTGAGTGGATTTTTATGTTCTTCAAGGATTTTGCCTTTAACAAAATAAATCATCAAAAGCGGAACAAGAGTAATGGAAAGCACCGCACCAATGAGCATTGCAAAGGTTTTCGTGTACGCCAACGGCTTAAAGAGTGCGCCTTCTTGCCCGCTGAGTGCGAAGATAGGCAAGAAACTGACCACGATAAGTAAAAGGGCAAAAAAGATCGGGCGACCGACTTGTTTGGATGAAGCGATGATGATGGCTTTGCGCTCTTCCTCGCTTTTTATCTCACCATGTGAAAGCTTTTTATGCACATTTTCGATCATCACGATACACGCATCGACCATCGCACCAATAGCAATGGCAATGCCACCCAAACTCATGATGTTGGACTCCAACCCAAAAAGCTTCATACACAAAAAGGTTAGAGCAATGGTGAGTGGTAAAACGATGATGACGACAAGTGCGCTTCTAAAGTGAAGCAAGAAAAGCATAACCACTGCCAACACAACGATGCTCTCTTCCAAAAGGGCACGCTTGAGGTTGTTGATTGCTTTGGTAATGAGATCGCTTCTATCGTACGTTGTCACCACCTCTACGTCATTTACATGTAAAGATTCGAGCTTCTCTTTGACTGCTTGGATGACCTTGTAAGCATTCTCTTTGTGACGCACAACCACAACGCCTCCAACCACTTCACCCTCACCATTCAGCTCTGCCATTCCACTTCGGTAGGTGGGAACCACACGCACATCGGCGATGTCAGAGAGTTTGAGCGGTATGCCATTCACCGTTTTGATGGTAATGTTTGAAAGGTCATCTAACGAAGCGGCAAAACCTCTGGCTTGGATGATCTGCTCAAAGCCATTTTCAAGCACCACTCGCCCACCCAAATCGCTGTTGTTTTTGGAAAGTGCGCTCATAAGATCGTCGATGCTTAGGTCATATTTGTAGAGTGCGTCCGCTCGAAGGGTGACTTCATAGTCCTTCACAAAACCGCCCACACTCGCCACTTCACTCACGCCCTCGACACCCAAAAGGGCATAGCGGTAGAGGTAATCTTGAATGCTTCGAAGCTCATCAAGACTGCGATTTTGTGATGTTAGTGCATACTCAAACGCCCAACCAATACCCGTGGCATCAGGACCTAATTTAATGGTCGCATTTTTAGGGGCATTTTTAGAGACATTTTGGATGACTTCATTGACCCTATCGCGCGCCCAATAGAGGTCGGTGCCATCTTCAAAGATGATGTAAACGATGGCGTTTTCATACGAGGTAAACGCACGCACGGTTTTGGTTTTTGCAACCGATAACAACGCATTGGTCAGCTCATACACAAGCTGATCTTGGATGATCTTAGGCGATTGCCCTAGATACTTCACATTCACGATGACCTGTGGAGGCGTGAGGTCTGGCAAAGCATCCAATGGTGTTTGCTTAATCGCCCAAAAAGAGAGAAATGCGGCGATAATCAGAGTTAAGAGAAGAAGCGCCTTATTTTTGACACTTTTTTCAATGATAGATTCTATCATTGCATTGCCCCTCCGTTATTTTGGGCATCGGCATCAAACATAAAGAGCGCATTGGCTACGACCACATCGCCCTCTTTTAGCCCTTTGATGATCTCAAAAGTGTCATTGTTAAGACGTTTTGCTTCGATCTCTCTTGGCTCATACTCACCCTCAAACTCACCTTTGACAAAAACACTCGTCTTAGCACCTTTGGTCATCACCGCACTTTTTGGAAGGGCGAGGTACTCTCGTTTGGCAGTACCAAAACGTGCTTTGGCGAATGCGTTTTCATAAATCTCAAGGTCTTTGTTTTCAATGACCAAACGCACATCCACACTTTTCGTTTGCGGATCAACTTTGGGGTAGATAAAATCGATTTTAGCTTTATACGGTTTTGAATGCATATCAAAAAAGATGTCGGCATTTTGCGCTTTCTTTACAAACTCAAGGTCTTTTTCATAAACTTTTACGATAAGCCATAGATTGGTATAGTCGCTGATCTCATAGAGTTTTGCACCTTTAGGAACGAATGAGCCTTGATTGATAGCTTTTGCTGTCACAATGCCATTGTAAGGCGAAACGATGGTGATATTTTCAGGGACATTTTTCTCAGCAATAATCTTCGCGATGGTTTTCTCATCGACCCCTAAAAGTTTGAGCTTTTGGGTAATGCTTTGTACCATGCTGTCACTTTTAATGCGTAGCGCGTTGATGAGTTCTAGCTCTGCGGTGTAAATCTCTTGCGAATAGAGCTTCGCTAAAGGCTCACCTTTTTTTACATGTAAGAAGTTTTTGTTGACATAGAGTTGCTCGATAAACGCGTCATAACGCAAGCTTACCTCTTTGACACTCTCTTCATTCGCTTTGGTATAACCGTAAAACTCTTTAGCAGAACCTTCTAAGACTTTTTTTACTTCGATGGTTTTGACATTGAAAATCTGCTTGGCGTCAAGCTGAACACTTAAGAGTAAAAGTGCTGTTAAAATGAGATGGGTGACTTTCATAGCTCGACTCCTAAAAGGGTGTAGATTTTGATGATAGACTCGTTATAAGCGAATGTGTTAGCATTGATCTGTTTTTGTGCCTCAAGCATTTGGCTAAGGACATTTAAAAGACTCAAAAGAGCGTCATTTTGAGAAAGTGCGGTACTTTGAAGCACTTCATACATTTTCTCATTTTCATGCAAGACTTCTTTAGAAAGAGCGATTTTGTCGTACTGCAACTCTTTATTTAACAGTTCATCTTTAAGCTCAAAAAGAAGCTGTTTTTGGGTATTTAAAACACTTTGCTCCGAAGCAGAATGGGTAAGTTTTGCTTTTTGAATGGAGAGGTTTTCTTTGCCATAGATGGGCAGTGGTATCTCAAAACCTAAAAAGGCGTAGTCATCTCGTCCTTGTCTTCGGTTGTAACCTAAACTGATCGTAACATCAGGGATTTTGGTCGCTTTTTCATAACGTAAATTCAAAAGCTCTTTCGTACTTTGAAGGTTTTGAAGCTGTAATTTAGGCGCTTTTTCCAAGCGCTTCTCTTCATCACTCAACCCATAGCTCAAAAGCCCCTCTTTTGCGTACCATTCAGGCATAGAAATTGCCAAAATGCTCTCTAATTTTCGATCAATCGAAGCCTTCTCTTTAAGCAGTGTTTTTTTCTCGATAGAAAGGTTTTTCTGCAAAATCGTGTTGTTCAGCGTATCGACATAATGTGCACTCGTGGTATTGTAAGCAAGGTGAGCGTTTTTAAGATCTTCCAAGATTTTCTCATACTTAGCCACTAATGCTAAATCTTGGTTGATGCGCACATACGTTTGCTCTAGCGTAGCGATTTCTTGCTGCATCTCTAGCTTTTTGGTTTGAAGTTCCAGCCTTTTGATGGCAACATCTTGCAGAGCAATCGACTCTTTAATGTCTAGCTTTCCACCCAATGGAATTTTTTGTGAAAGAGAAATCGCCTCATTTTGCATCTCTTGATTTCGTGTTAGAGGCTCACTTAAAAAGATGTCGTTGACCCCAAGAGAGAGCATAGGGTTTTCCCAAATCTTGCTTAGATCAACCTCTTTTTCAATCGCTAGTATCTCATTTTCCAGTGCCTTAAGCTCATGGTTATGGCTGTATGCCAAAGAGACAAGCTCACTCTGCGCCCATGCGTAGCCCGCTAGGGCTACGACTAAAAGAGCTCGTTTCATTAGAGGTTCACGCTTGATTTTAAGCGTTGTTTTTTACCATCAGCAGTTTCCACCACGATGCTAAGCTGCCATGTACCGTTCATAGAGAAGATAACATTGGCTTCATAGGCACCATTGGTGTATTTTGCATCGGCTTTTTCTTCCATCGCGTGCATTCCAGGCATCGCTGGCATCGCTGCAATGATGCTCACTTTGGCATCTTTAACCTCTTTCGTGCCATCCATAACTTTGACTTTGATGAGATTCATCCCCTGAGAGATAGGCTTTAGCGTACTGTACTCGACCTCTAATGGACCTGCCATTCCCTTTTTAGAAAGTGCTTCTGCACCAAAAGCACTCCCAAGGCTTAACGCCACCGCTAGGAACATTCCTAAAATCTTCTTCATCACTTACTCCTTGTAAAAATATAATGACAGTATAAAAGGCGTGTGTGTACTATTTGTGGAATAACTCTCATGAAAACAATCATACTACTTTATAACAATCGTGTGGTGCATTCCCGCTTCAAAATGCTCTGGGATATTGCACGCAAACATCACTGTGTCTCTTTTGGTAAATTTCCATGTAAGCTCTTTGGTTTCATTGGGTTTAACGGTTATGGTACTGCCATCACTGTGCACCATGTTTGGCATCTGTTTCATCATTTCAAGATGCGCTTTTTGCTCTTTCTCACTCCCAATGGAAAACTCATGGTCAATCACACCTTTATTGGTCACGACAAGTCGAACAATATCTCCTGCTTTAATGTTCATTTTGCTATGAAATTCAAACTTCATAGAGTCTAATAAATCCACTTTAATGGTTTTAGTAGCTTTAGAGGCATCGGAGGGCTTCCCAACGGTTGACATCATCGTGTGATTATGTGTTGAATGGTCGTGCGCGGAATGCCCTTCCATCGCAAAAGCTGGACTTGAAAGAGCAGAAGCAAGGATGAGTGCTGTAATTGCTTTTGAGTGGTGTAACATGTGTTTCCTTTAATAGTAATAGTTTTTTACAGTATAAAAAACATCTGTGCAATATTTGTGGAATGTTTGTATAATGCCTTTTATGAAAATCCTACTCTTAGAAGATGACCCCATTCTTAGCGAAATTATTGAAGAGTTTTTAGTCGAACATGGCTTACATGTCACACTCTTCTACGATGGGAAAGAAGCGCTTGATGCCATTTTTGAAGACAAGTTTGACATCTTGGTTTTGGACATCAATGTTCCAAGCCTGAGCGGCTTTGAGTTGTTAAAAACACTTAAAGAGGCGAACATCACGACTCCTACCATCTTCATTACCTCGCTCGACCAAATCAGCGATGTGAAAAAAGGCTTTGCACTAGGAGCGGAGGATTACCTCAAAAAACCCTTTGAGCTTGAAGAGCTTTTAGTGCGCATCGAACGCACTAAAAAATTGCATCATATCGAAGAAACTACCCTTGTGCATCTAGCATCACAGGTCAGCTACGATCCACAAAACTATCAGATCATCACACCTGAACAAACCTACAATCTTCGTAAAAAAGAAGCACAGCTTTTGGAGTATTTTTTAGCGCATCAAAATCGCCTTCTTAGCTTTGAAGAGATCATCGAAGAGGTGTGGCGTTTTGATGAAGTACCTACACATTCAACGCTTCGTACTTACATCAAAAACTTGCGCAGTTTTGGGCTTGAGAGTCTTATAGAGAACATCAAAGGAGTGGGATATCGCTTTAAGTGCTTATGAAAAACGCTCACTTTTGAGGTTTTTACTCATCTATCTTGGCTCTATTTACGCCTTTATCTGCCTACTTGCATGGATGTTTTACACCATCGAGATTAAAAACTTGCATGAAAACTATGCCCTAAAAATGCGAGCCACCGCTTCTAGCATCGCGCACAAAATCGTCACCGCACACATGATGGAAGACGAGACGCTTCAAAAATGCCTTGCTAAAAACGCTCCTGAGAAATGTTTTGGTTTAGAAAAAGAGTACCAGCTCGGACTCTTTGGCGAAGGTAACGCTCCTTTGCATGTGAGCTTTTCGGAACCTATAGATTTTAGCAAAACGTTTTACCTCGAAAATGACAGCTTTTATGCTCTTGATGAGAGCACACAAGGGCATCTTGGCATTCATACCATTGTGCTTAAGCACATCCATATCTCAAGTGCCGTGAATGCGCTACGTTCACAAGTTTTGCTCTATTTTGTACTCAGTCTTGCTTTTGCAACTCTCTTAGGCTACGTGCTTGCTAAACAATTTCTCAAACCTATCCAAGAAGAGATCAACCATCTGGATACCTTTATCAAAGACTCAACGCATGAGCTTAATACGCCTATTACAGCGATTTTGATGAGCATTGGAACACTCAAAAATGTGGATGAAAAGAAACGTAAACGCATCGAACTCAGTGCCAAACGCATCGCAACGTTGTATGGAAATCTGAGCTACATGCTCTTGCACGACAAACAAAATGAAGAGAAAAGCGATGTCGATGTGAAAAAACTAATCTTTGAGAGAGTTGAATATTTTGCCGATTTAATGGCGAGTAAACGCATCGACCTAAGCCTTAAGCTCGAAGAAAAAACTCTGCATATCAATGAAGAGAGCCTTATCAAACTCATCGACAACCTACTTTCAAACGCTATCAAATACAATCGTTTAGGTGGAACTATCGAAGTCTTACTCGACGTTGAAAAACTGAGCGTCAAAGACAATGGCATCGGCATAACAAGCTCCAAACTTGGCGACATCACCAAACGCTACAAACGTGCCAACTCCGATAAAGGCGGTTTTGGCATCGGTTTAGACATCGTCAATACCATCTGCAAAACCAATGGTTTTAGACTCGAAATAGACTCAAAAGAAAATGAAGGCTCAACCTTTAGTATCTACTTTTAAACAAAACGTATCAGCCGATTTGCATCAATCTCAAAACCTATCAAATCGCCTACATTGAGGCTATCATCAAAGCTATATGCCATTAATGTCTCATTTTCACATTCCAATGTGACTTCGTAAAAATTACCATAAAAGACTATCTCGATAATCCGTGCTTTGTGCTCAAAGTCTCTTCCTAACCGCACCGCATCCAAACGGCAATAGACCTCTTTTTCACCCTGCATAAAGCGTTTTGGCAACAGATTCATTTTTCCTAAAAAATTAGCGCAGTAGAGTGAGTTTGGATGATTGTAAACCTCTTTGGGTGTGCCGATTTGCAAAATATCTCCACCATCCATAATGGCAATGCGATCAGAGAGGTAAAACGCGTCTTCTTTGTCATGGGTGATGAAAAGCGCTGTGATGCCAAAGAGTTTGATCATCTCTTTAAGCTCTGCCCTTAAAATGGCTCTTAGCTCGGTGTCGATGTTACTCAGTGGCTCATCCAAGAGGAGAATTTTGGGCTTATCCAAAATGGCGCGAGCAAGGGCGACACGTTGTTGTTGACCACCGCTGATTTCATGCGGGTACTTAGAAGAGAGCGTTTCTATCTTGGTTTTTTGCATTACATGTAAAAGCTCTTCTTGACTCGCTTTGCTTCCAAAAGCAATGTTTTGAGCAATGCTCAGATGGGGTAAAAGCGCGTAGTTTTGGAAAACAATGGCGATTTCTCGCTGATTGGGTGGAAGATTGGTTTTGGCGTCATAGACGACCTTGTTGCCAATGCAAATCGTTCCACTATCAGGATTTTCAAGACCTGATAGCATACGCAAAAGAGTGGTTTTACCACTACCGCTTCTGCCTAAAATGGTAAAAATTTCACCCTCGTTGATGGAAAAGCTAATGTCATTGGCAACACAAACACTTCCTTTGCAAAAACGTTTGTGTAAATCTTCGATGCTGACGATAGGTTTCATCTTCTACCTCGTACAAATTTTGAATTGAGTAATAAAACGGCAATGGCGGTTGTGCCCACCAATAAAAGCGATGGGAAGGCACTTTTATAGAGTATCTCGTTGCTCGCTAATTCGTAAATGCGAATGGCGATAGTGTCATAGTTAAAAGGTCTTAGAAGCAAGGTTGCGGGAAGCTCTTTGGCAAGGTCGATGTAGAGTATCAAAAAACCACTGAGCAAATAAGGTCGCATCAAAGGCAGATAGACCCTAAAAATACGCTCAAATTCATCTGTTCCAAAAACCTTTGTCGCATCGTCAATACTTTTATCTATCTTACTAAATCCGTTTTCAACCGAGCCTATGCTTGCAGCAAAATAACGCGTCAAATAAGCAAAAACCAGCGCAACAAAAGAGCCACCAAGGAGTACTTTCCCCACACTTTGGTCGATAAAATTGGTGAGAAGCAAAATGCCAATGCCCACAATTGCCCCTGGAATGGAGTAACCCAGCATGGAGAGTTTTTGACTCAGCACGCCAAGCCTGCTTGGGTAAAACCGTGAAGCATAGACCATCATAAACGCTAAAGCGATAATCGCCAAAGATGAGAAAATATTGAGACTAAGGGTGCGGTAAAGATAGCTCAAAGCGCCCCAATCAAGGGTATTAAAATCGAGATAAAACCAGTATAAAAGTACCCCTATAGGGATAAAGAGCGTAAAGGTGCTTATGACAAAAGAAACCCCGAAAGCTAGTGCGTTGCGCCAACCTTGAAGGCGAATTTTAGGCGCTTTATTACTGCTGTGCGTTGAACTGATAAAACGAAATTTGGCTCTAAACCTAGACTCTGCAAACATGATAGTAAAAACCATGATGAGCATAATAATCGAAAGGTTAATCGCTTCACTCAAATTGCCATACCCAAACCAACTTTTAAAAATGCCCACACTAAAGGTATCGACACCAAAGTACGCCACTGTTCCATAGTCACTGAGCACTTCCATCACGGCAAGCACAAGCCCCGCAAAAATGGCAGGGTACGCCAAAGGCAGATAGACGGTGAAAAAGGCTTTGCAAAACGAGAGCTGTTTGAGAGAAACCAGTTCAACCACCGTTGAAGAGATGGAGGCAAATGAGACACGTGCCAAAATGAAGACATAGGGAAACATTGCAAAAGAGAGAATTGCCGTAACGCCGTAAATATTTAAGATGTCAAGTTTAACTTTGGGCTGAGAGAGAAGGGTGGCTAAGATGCCATGAAACTCAAAAAACCCCACATAACTGTACCCTAAGATGTAGGCAGGAAATGCCAAAGGAAGTACAAATGTTAGGCTAAAAAATCGACTTCCAAAATACTCAAATCGCGCACTCATAAACGCTGTGCTGATGCCTAAAAAAAGCACTAAAAATGCTGTTCCAAACAGCACAAAAGCCGTATTTTTAAAGTAGAGTACTAGCTCGGAAAGGTTGATCGAAGTCACCCCAAAATCGTTCTGTACGATAAAGTAGATGACAAGCGATAAAATGGGAAGAGAGATTACCAGCCCCAAAAGAGGGGCTAGTAAGTGTTTAAACTTTTGCATTATCTCCAGTTTGCCTTTGTCGCGATTTCAACCGCTTTTTTGGTGTATTTGCCTACTTCTGAAAGAGGTAGTGTGTCCTCTTTAAATGTTCCAAACGTTGCTACTGTTCCAGAAGCTTTAACAGCAGGGTTCGCTGGATACTCGTGGTTAGCTTCGGCAAAGAGTGTTTGTGCCTCAACGCTACTTAAAAACTCGATCAATTTAATGGCATTCTCTTTGTTTTTAGCATACTTTGTCACACCTGCACCACTGATGTTGATGTGCGTACCTTCTGCTTTTTGTGCAGGGAAGAACAGCTTAACACTTTTAGCGATTTCAACATCTTTTGGATCTTTACTGTTCAGCATTATGCCTAAATAATAAGTATTGACAATCGCTAAGTCACCCTCTCCACTTGCCACTGCTTTGATTTGATCTCTATCGTTTCCTTTTGGATCTCTGGCAAAATTGGCGACCAACCCTTTAGCAAATTCTAGCGCTTTAGCTTCACCATGATTGGCGATAATAGACGCTAAAAGCGATTTATTGTACGAATTAGAAGAGGTACGGGTAAGAAGCTTACCTTTAAATTTAGGATCGCTCAGATCAAGGTAGCTTCCCAGCTCTTTTTCAGAAAGTTTCTCTGGATTGTACACAAAAATACGCGCACGTTTTGTAAGACCAAACCATTCACTGTCATTGTCTCGTAAATGCGCTGGAATGTTTGCATTTAACGTTTTGGAGTCAATTTTTTGAAGTAAACCCTCCTCTTTGGCTTCATATAAATTGCCAATATCTGAAGTAATGAGCATATCAGCAGGGCTGTTTGCTCCTTCTATTTTCAGCTTTGAGACCAGCTCTTCCGCTTTGGCGGTAATGACATTGACTTTAATGCCACTTTTTTCTTCAAATGCCTTAAATAGGGCTTTATCACTATCGTAATGGCGGTGTGAATAGACGTTTATTTCGCTTGCAAGTGCAAAACTAGAAGCGATGCTAAGTCCCAAAAATGCTTTTAAAAGCGTAGATGAAATCCTCATAATACTTGTCCTTGTACTTAATTTTGTGACGGAAGCATAGTATAAAACTCTTTAACAAGTCATAATAACCATTATCAATTAAAAAGTTAAAGTTTATTTTATTTTTTCGTCATATTTCTCAATACTAAATTTTAGGTCATACCTTTTTTGATCCAAACCAAGCACAGACTTAGCCTACGCAACTACTCTTAAATTGTTAAATAAACCTTAAATACCTTGGAGTAGAATGGGTACAATTTCAAATCTTTAGGAGGAACTCATGATTAAAAAGCTCTCTTTAGCACTTATCGTAGCGACGCTTCCCCTCTCCCTTTTTGCCGCTGAAACGAAAGTAACCCTCAACCTTGCAACAGCCAATGGCGCTGGTGAAAAAATTGGTGAAGTTACCATTTCTGAAACAAAATACGGTCTGGTATTTACCCCTTCTTTAAAAGGTGTTCCTACGGGAATCCACGGTTTTCACGTCCATGCAAATCCTAGTTGTGAACCCTCAAAAGCGACCGATGGAAAAGTCACACCCGCAGGCGCGGCAGGTGGGCATTTTGACCCAAAAGCAACCAATGCACACAAAGGTCCTTACAGTGATGAAGGTCATCTAGGCGATCTTCCTGCGCTTTATGCCGATGCAAATGGTGACATTACAACGCCTGTTCTTGCTCCAAGACTCACCTCACTGGATCAAATCAAAGAACACGCTTTGATGCTTCACGCAGGAGGAGACAACCACTCTGACCATCCAGCAATGCTTGGCGGTGGTGGCGCTCGTGTCGCATGTGGTGTTATCAAATAACTTCACTCTCAAAGGGAGGAGAAAGCTCCTCTCTTTACTCTCTTTTACTCCCACTTTTCCTTATACTCTTATCGTACAATCATTACATTTTTTTCGTCTATATTCCTTTTCTTAAAATGATCTTTCCTTCAAAAATAAACTTCAAATTTTATACATTACTATTTTTATAAACTTACTTGACAATACACTACTAAAATGCTATTATTCTCAAAATTAAAAAGGAGGCAACATGGTAGAGCACAAAAAACGTAGCATCGCTAAAGCGATCTCATGGAGAACACTCGGAACGGTTGACACCATGTTGATCAGTTTTATCGTCACAGGAAGTCCACTTGCTGCCGTTTCTATCGGTGCATTTGAGCTTATCACCAAAACATTGCTATACTATTTCCATGAAAGAGCATGGAATAAGATCGATTTCGGTCGTGAGAAAAAAGAGCCAGAGTATCAAATATGAGCCAAACATACGAAATTAAGGTCGCAGAAGCGATCAACACACTGAAAGAACTCGTCGGAGCCAAAGCGCTTAAAGTCACATTGGCATTTAGCCATCAAAGTGAAGATGCCATCAATATCTCACTGGCGCAAAAAGCGGGGATTTATTTTGATGTGTTTACACTTGAAACCCATAAGCTTTTTGATGAATCATTAGCGTATGAAAAAGAGATTGAAACGTTTTTTGGCGTAGAGATCAAACGCTTTAGCGCAAGCGATGAACAGATCAAAGACTTGGAAGAAAAAGTCGGAGAATACGGCATTTTTGATGACATTAACCTTCGCAAAGAGTGCTGTCATGTTCGCAAACTCATCCCTTTAGCCCATGCACTTAAGGGGTATGATGGCTGGATCAGCGGTATTCGCATCGCACAGTCCATCACAAGAAGCGACACCAAATTGGTCGAGTTTGATGGTAAGTTTGAACTATTAAAATTCAACCCACTTGCCTACTTTAGCGATGAAGAGGTTGAACGTTATATGCGTGAAAACAGCATTCCTCAAAATGCTTTATACGCTAAAGGCTTTAAAAGCATCGGCTGTAAACCCTGTACACGCGCCATCAAAGAAGGCGAAGATATCAGAGCGGGCAGATGGTGGTGGGAGAACCCAGAACATAAAGAGTGCGGATTGCATCTGCATAAAAAGGATTAATCTAATGGATCATTTAGACAGACTTGAAGCTCAGAGTATCTATATTTTGCGAGAAGCGTATCGAAGCTTCCCAAACCTTGCCATGCTTTGGAGCATCGGTAAAGATAGCACGGTACTGTTGTGGCTCACACGAAAAGCATTTTTTGGACATGTACCTTACCCATTGGTACACATTGACACAGCGTTTAAAATCCCTGAAATGATCAAATACCGCGATGAAATTGCCGTACAGTGGGATTTAAACCTTGTGGTTGGACAAAATAAAGAAGCCTTGGCGAAGGGTGAAACCTTTGTGAATGGGTTGGATAGACTGAGTTGTTGTAAAAAGCTCAAAAGTGATGCGCTCAAATATACACTTGATGGTACATGGGCACGTCGCAAATGGAACCCTTATAAAAAAGTATGGGAAGATGAGTTAAACGGAGCACCTTATACAGGCGTTATCGTGGGTGTTAGGGCTGATGAAGAGGGAAGCCGCTCAAAAGAGCGCGTCTTTTCTGCACGTGATGAAAAGAGCGAATGGGATGCCAGTACGCAACCACCAGAGCTGTGGAACCAGTACAAAACAGACTTTGCGCCAGGTACACATGTGCGCATTCATCCACTTTTGGAGTGGACGGAGCTAAACATTTGGGAGTACATTGAGAGGGAAAATATTCCTATCATTTCACTCTACTTTAATAACGGCAATGGCAAACGCTACCGTTCTTTAGGATGTTTTCCATGTACAGCGCCTGTGGATTCAGAAGCGCGTAACCCAAAAGAGATTATTGAAGAACTAACCTCTGGAAAGTTCAAAGACATTGCAGAACGCTCAGGTCGTGCCCAAGATAAAGATGGCGGCGGAACGTTAGAGGCACTAAGAAAAGAAGGATATATGTAATGCAAAGACTCAATATTGTCATCACAGGACACGTCGATCACGGTAAAAGTACGCTCATCGGGCGTCTGCTTGCCGATACCGACTCATTGCCACAAGGAAAACTAGAGAGTGTGAAAAAGATGTGTGAAAACAACGCACGTCCCTTTGAGTATGCCTTCTTGCTTGACGCACTTGCCGATGAGCAAAAGCAAGGCATTACGATTGATAGCGCGCGTGTCTTTTTTCAAAGTAAAAAACGAGAGTACATCATCATTGATGCCCCTGGTCACATCGAATTTTTGAAAAACATGATCAGTGGAGCGTCTCGCGCTGAGGCGGCTTTGCTTCTTATCGATGCCAAAGAGGGTGTGGCGGAGAACTCCAAACGGCACGGTATGTTGCTTTCACTTTTAGGCATCAAACAAGTAGCTATCGTGGTCAATAAAATGGACTTGGTCAACTTTAGTGAAATCGCCTTTAACAAATTGAAAATCGAGTACAGCGAATACTTAGCAACATTGGGTATTAAGAGCGATATTTTCATTCCTATCAGTGCTAGAGAAGGTGTGAATCTCATCGAACATTCCAGTTCAACGCCTTGGTATAAAGGACCAACCGTTTTAGAAATTTTAGACAGTTTCAAAAGTGTCGAAGAAAAAGAGAATGACGACTTTAGAATGCCATTGCAAGACGTGTACAAGTTTACACGTGACAACGACGATAGACGCATTTATGCAGGAACCGTAACGAGTGGTGAGCTCAATGTGGGCGATGAAGTGGTTTTTTACCCTTCGCTCAAGCGCTCTAAAGTCGCCAGTATCGAGAGTTTTAACACACCTGTTAAAACCAGTGTTAAAGAGAGTGAAGCCGTTGGGTTTACACTTCAAACGCAAATTTACGTACGAAACGGTGACGTGGTCGCTCGTGCAGACCAAAGCGCTCCAAAAGTGAGTAATCGTTTTGAAGCCAACCTCTTTTGGTTGGGCGCAAAGCCGTTGGAACTTGATAAACCGTACAAGATCAAAATCGGTTCGGCACAAAGCACCATCTATCTTGAAGAGATTAAACGCGTCATCGATGGCGATACGTTGGATCGCGCCGATGAGCCAAGTGTAGGACGTCATGAAGCAGCGTGCGTCATCTTTAGAGTGCACGACCTTTTGGCGATGGAGCTTTTTGCTGAGAACCAAAAGTTAGGTCGTTTTGTCATCGTTGATGAGTTTGATATCGCTGGTGGAGGTATCATCACCGAAGTGTTAGAGCAGTACACCAACCGTCGTACGAAAAGTTCAAGTGTTGGCAACGTGCTGGTTGACAAAGCAAGCAGTAGTGCAGATTTTGAAGAAGAGCTATTTGCCCTACTTCGTAAACATTTTCCACATCAATTTAACTAAGGATAGTCTATGAAATTAACAATAAACGGCGATACAAAAGAACTTAAAGACGGGATTAGCTTACCAGAGCTACTGATTATTGAAAACGTGGAACAACCCGATATGGTTTCTGTTCAAATCAATGACGAGTTTATAAGACAAGATGAACACACAAACGTTGTCTTAAAAGATGGCGATGAGATCAACTTTTTATATTTCATGGGAGGTGGCGCGTGAGAGATTTTAGCGATGAGGAATTAGAGCGTTATTCACGCCACATTATCCTTCAAGACGTGGGCATCGAAGGGCAAGAGAAGATTGCCAATTCTAAAGTTTTGGTTATCGGTGCAGGGGGACTAGGATCACCTGTAGCACTTTACTTAGCAGCAGCAGGTGTGGGTGAGATCGGCATCGTCGATGGTGACGTGGTTGATTTAAGTAATCTTCAACGCCAAGTCATTCACACAACCGCTGATGTGAGCGTTCCTAAAGTGCTCTCTGCCAAAGCAAAGATGGAAGCGATTAACCCTAATGTCAAAGTGACCGTGTATCAGAAGTTTTTGGATGCGTCGAACATCTTAGACATCGTTAAAGGGTATGATTTTGTCATCGATGGAACGGATAATTTTTCATCCAAATTCTTGATTAACGATGCGTGTGTTTTAGCCAATGTACCTTATTCACACGGCGGCATTTTGCGTTTTGGTGGTCAAACCATGACGATTAAACCACACGAGAGTGCATGTTACGCGTGTGTGTTTGACAGCCCTCCACCTGCGAATGCGATTCCTACCTGCTCAAGTGCGGGCATTTTAGGTGCGGTTGCAGGAATGCTAGGAACCATTCAAGCAGCAGAAGCACTCAAATACATCGTTGGTGTGGGTGACCCCCTTTACAACAGACTCTTAACCTTTGATGCGAAAAGCATGAACTTTAGAAATGTGAATTTTAAGAAAAACCCTAAGTGCCGTGTATGCGGAGGGGAAGGCATCAAAGAGATTAGAGATTACGAAGCCGTTGTATGTGAGGCAAAACTATGATAAAAATGCCCCAAAGCGTGTACGATGAAATCGTCGCACACGCCTTAAAAGATACACCCATTGAAGCGTGTGGTTATCTTGCTGGGATCAATGGCGAAGTGAAGTATGCCATCCCTATGAAAAATACGGATGCAAGCAATGAGCACTTCAGCTTTGATCCGCAAGAGCAGTTTGATGCGTTTAAAAAGACGCAAAAAGAGGGGTTGAGACTTATTTCTGTTTATCACTCTCACCCAGAAACACCTGCTCGTCCGAGCGAAGAGGACATTCGTTTAGCGTATGACCCCAATGTGAGTTATGTTATTGTTTCATTAGCAGGAGAAACGCCTGATATGAAGTCATTTATTATTAAAAATAAAACGGTTGAAAAAGAAGAAATTGAAATTATTTAAAGTCCTGAAGAAGGCAGCTTCAAAATAAATCCTCTTGCAACACGGTTGAGACACGATGGGAGCCCGAAACGCTCCGCTTATTCGTCCCATCGGCTCAAAGTGTTTTATTCGGATTTTTTCTACGCGCCCTCTTCATCAAAACGTTTACCTGTAACAACAAGGAGTTACGATTATGAGCAGATATGAAATCCCCCAAATGGTCTATGATGACCTTGAAACATTTAAAAAAAACCATGCCGATTTTTTAGCGGGAACTTTAGATGAGCTTACCTTTAAAACGATGCGTGTTCCTTTTGGTGTGTATGAACAACGCGAAGCCAACACCTTTATGGTGCGCATCAAACTCGCTGGTGGTATTGTCACCCCAAAACAGCTTTTAACATTGGCTGATTTAGCGCAGAAGTACGCGCATGAAGCGATTCATATCACCACGCGCGGTGGCGCACAGCTTCACTATGTCAAAATTGAAGACATCATCGACATTATCACAACCTTGCACAGCATCGACCTTAGTGGTCGTGGTGGTGGTGGCAATACTGTCCGTAACGTCATGGCTGACCCACTGGCTGGCACAGCACAAGATGAAGTGTTTGATGTTTCCCCCTATGCCCTAGCCATCACCTCTAAAATGTTAGAGCAAAAAGACTCATTTGCGCTGCCTCGCAAATTCAAAATTACCTTTAGTGGCTCAGAAGCCGATCGTGGTTATGCAACCATTCACGATGTGGGCTTTATCGCTAAGATTCAAGATGGCGTTAAAGGCTTTAAACTCTTTACCGCTGGTGGTATGGGTGCGAAGTCTCGTTTGGGAACCTTGTTGCGTGACTTTGTACCAGACACCGAAGTCTTTTTATACTCACAAGCCATCAAACAAGTGTTCGATAAATACGGCAACCGTAAAAACAAACATGCCGCACGCCTTCGTTTCTTGTTTGAAGATTTAGGTCTGGAAGAGTTTAACAAACTCCTTGAGGTTGAGCTTGAAGCGGTCAAAGCCAAAGGTGACTGGGAGATGCCAATCACTGAGATTGAAAGAGCACAAGGCGACACAACACATGAACCTTTTACTGTTCCAGAGAACATAAAAAAATGGTGGAACCGTTATGTATACGCCCAAAAACAAGAGGGTCTTTACGGATGTAAAGTGCCTGTACATTTAGGTGACATTCATTTTGAAAACGCTCGCGCTCTTGCCAATGCCCTACTTCCATATGGAGAAGATGTCATTCGCTTTACAGGTGATCAAAACCTTTACATCAGAAACCTAACAGCACCTCAAATGGCAAGTTTACACGACATCTTGCAAAAATTTTCTGTGGAAGTCTCTAAACCAACGCTCTTTGGTGACATGGTTGCGTGTACAGGTGCGGCAACATGTCAGCTCGGCATCGCGCGTCCTCGTGGGGCAGTCGATGCGATTCAAAAACGTCTCAATAAACTCATCGATGAACGTGACTATGACGCCCTTCAAGGCTTTAAAATCCATTTATCGGGTTGTCCAAACAGTTGTGGTAAACACCTCATCGGCGACCTTGGTTTCTTTGGAAAAGTCCAACGCAATGAGGGCTACTCTTACCCAGCTTACAACGTGGTAGCAGGCTCACGCACATCAGGTGATGGCAGTGTTTATGCCCAAAAAGCGGGCGATGTTGCAGCCTTCCATGTACCTGCTTTTGTTGAAGAAGTGCTCGATACGTGGCTCAAACACGTCAAAGCGTACAAAAGTTTTGCAGACTGGATCGATGATTGTGGACTTGCTATCGTCACCGAAATCAGCAAAAAATACGTCGATATCCCATCGTTCAAAGAGGACAAAAACCCTTACTTTGACTACGATGCGGTAGAACTCTTTTCGTTAAAAGGAAGAGGAACAGGTGAGTGTAGTGCAGGTATGTACGACCTCATCGAAGCCGATAAAAAAGCCCTCAAAGAGGCACTTGAGAAAGAAGAGAAAGATTATGAGCTTATCCGTTTACTCTCTGCTCGTATGCTTTTGGTCACACGTGGCGAAGATGCACGCGATAAAGTAGGCGTTCTAAAAGCCTTTAAACAGCACTTCATCGACACAACGCTCCTCAATGCTTACTTTGGCACGATGTTAGAGGGTGATGCGGATGAAAAATCGATTGAACTGGCTGAAGAGGTCATCAAACTCTATGAGAGTATGGATCACACCCTTAAATTTGCCAAAGAAAAAGAGTTAGCGGCTGCTGCAAATGCTGTGCATGAAGAAAAAGCGGTTCATTTTAAAGACCTAAGCGGTGTTGCGTGTCCTATGAACTTTGTTAAAACCAAAATGGAACTCTCAAAAATTGGAAGTGGCGAAGTTTTGGAAATTTTACTCGATGATGGTGCACCCATCGATAACGTACCAAAATCCGTTGCGGGTGAAGGTCATAAAGTCGAAGCAACCACCAAAGAGGGCAATGGCTGGCGTGTAAGGATCGTGAAAAAATGAGTACCTTAGGCATTGCACTCACGCCGAAACGCATGCTTTTGATCGGTGCTGGAAAAGTCGCCGCACAGAAAGCCAGAGTGCTTGATAGTCTTGATTTTGCGTACGAAATCGTTGCAGAATCAAGGCTTGATGCCTATTTCGAGTCAAAAGAGTTACGCCTTAAACCTTTTGAAGATGCCGATGCAAAGGGCTTTGAAGTGATTATCGATGCGACTGGGAACGAGCATGTGACCAAGCGTCTTGTAGCGCTTAAACCACTGCATCATTTCTGGCTCAATGTCGTCGATGTTCCAGAGCTCTGTGATTTTTACTTTAGCGCCCTTACCCGTCGTGGCGATATTCAAGTCGCTGTCAGCAGTGGCGGGAGTTCTCCAACACTCGCACAAGTGATCCGCGACAAAATCGAGCGCCTTTTACCGCGTGAGTTAACCTCTTTGATAGAACGCCTCAAAAATGAGCGTAAAAAACCTAATCGTGATCTTGAAAAATTGAAAACTATCGCCAAAGAAGGTGTTGGAAAAGTGTTCCTCATCGGCTGTGGAACAGGCTACGTGGGCAATCTCACCTTAGATGCGTTAAATGCGTTTGAGCTTTTAGATGTTGCTTTGGTGGATGCTTTAGTCTCTAAAGAGATTCAAGCCCTTATTCCCGCTTCATGTAAAGTCGTCGATGTGAGCAAAAAAAAGGGATTTCACTCTAAAACACAAGATGAGATCAACGCGCTCTTACTCGAATACGCCAAACAAGGCTTGGTTGTCGGACGCCTTAAAGGCGGTGACCCACTTCTGTTTGGTCGGTTGGGTGAAGAAAAGCAGGTTTTGGCGCAACATGGCATCGCTTTTGAAGTCATCAATGGAGTCAGTTCCGCGTTTCGCTCGTGTACGGTCTCAGGTATTGTGCCAACCATTCGCGACATTTCTAAAGGGGTGAGCATCGTCTCTGCACACCTGAGAGAAACGCTGTTTAACGATGAATGGATACCGCTCATTCGTCAGCCTTTGCACACCGTTATCGTGTTAATGGCACACAGTTTTGCGAAAAAGATCGAAGATGCCATAGCCAAAGCAGACATCGATCCTGATCTTCCTGCTGCGTTTGTCTCGAAGATTGACCTACCAGATCAGATCACCATAGTGGGAACTGTGAGAAAATTGGATAAAATGGCAACATTATGTGCCACACCTGCCGTGCTCATCATCGGTGAGTGTGTCGCAAAAGAGAACATAGTACCAGCCGAGAATAGCGGCAAAATCATTTACATATAAAAAAGTAAATCAGCTTAAACCGCGTAGAAAAAATCTGCACGAAACACTTTAAGCCGATGGGACAAAAAAGCGTGAGCGTTTTGGGGCTCCCATCGTGTCTTAACCGTGTTGAGAAAAGATTTATTTCGGAAGCTGGTTTATAAAAAGTTAAAGAAGGATATTTTATGGGATTTACCACCAAAGCATTGCATACACAACCTTTAGCAAAAGATGCCCATGGCGCAATGCGCTTCCCCATCTACCAAAATTCTGCTTTTGAATTTGAAAAAGCAGAAGACTTGGAAGCGGTGTTTAAAGGCTTCAAATACGGTCATGTTGAACACAAAATCAGAACCGTCAGTGGAGCGCTGGGTGTTCTAGCCACCGCAACAGGCATGGCTGCCATCTCAAACATGCTGTTTGCATTGCTTAAAAGTGGCGATAATATCATCACAACCAAGTACCTCTTTGGCAATACCCTCTCTCTCTTCCAAACGCTTTTGAGTGATTTTGGTGTCGAGGTACGCTATGTTGATTTGAACAATTTGGATGAAATCAAAGCGAATATTGACGCTAAAACACGCCTTCTTTTTTGTGAAAGCATCAGCAATCCGCATCTGATCGTGCCTGATTTTACCGCCATCAAAAGCCTTTTAGCAGAGAACAATGTTCCGCTCATCGTCGATACCACAGCAACGCCTTGGAATCTCTTTGATGCGAAAAAACACGGCGTGGATGTTGAGATCGTCTCCGCTACCAAATACATCTCAGGCGGCGGACACGTACTAGGTGGTCTTATCGTCGATAATGGAACGTATAACTGGGGTAACCATGCAACGCTTGCACCTTACACCCGCAAATTTGGGCCTAATGCGCTCATCTTACGCCTTCGCAAAGAGACCTACCGCAACCTTGGCGCAACACTCTCGCCTCAAAGTGCGTACTTACTCTCCTTAGGTCTTGAAACGATGGATTTGCGTGTCAAACGAAGCTGTGATAATGCCCTAGCTGTGACAAAACATCTTCAAACCAAACCTGAAATCATCAACGTTTCTTACCCCTTTTTAGAAGACTCGACTTCGTATGAAAATGCGAAAAAACACTTTAGCGCGGGTGGCGGCATCGTCAGTTTTAGCTTTGGAGACAAAGCCAGCGCTTACGCCTTTTTAAATCGCCTAAACATCATCAAACGAGGCACCAACGTTCAAGACAATAAATCGCTTATCATCGCAACCTACCACACGATTTACGCGGAGTATTCGACGGAGCAAAAAGTGAGTTTTGGACTAACCGAGGGGATGATACGCCTTTCTGTAGGTATCGAGGATTTAGAAGACTTGATTGCCGACATTGACCAAGCCCTAGCGCATGAAGAGCCTTTGGTGATGAACGAAACAAGTCCAGAACAAACATATACCTTTGATGTATAAAAATGGTGCCCAATTTTTGGGCTAACACGAAACGTAAAGACTTTTACTCTTTAGACGTCGAATTGTAAATAAAAGAGAATATAAATGAAAATTGCACTACTCATGAGTGGAGGGATTGACTCAAGTTACTCCGCTTATCTGCTTAAACAAGAAGGTCATGAGGTTGTGGGGATTTACCTCAAACTTCATGAAGATGAGAAAAAACACGCGGTTAACATCGCCAATATTGAAAAAGTAAGCCACCATTTGGGCATTGAAACGCATATTATCGATGCAAAAGCCCTTTTTAAAGAGCATGTGTATGACTATTTTGTGCGCTCCTATGAGCAAGGCTTAACGCCCAATCCATGCGCCTTTTGTAATCCTAGAATGAAATTTGGCTTCGCTTTTGAGAAAGCGATGGAGATGGGCTGTGAAAAAATTGCCACAGGGCATTATGCACGCATAAAAGAGGGTCACATTCAAGAAGCGTATGACATGAGTAAAGATCAAAGCTACTTCCTTTTTGGTCTTAAAAAAGAGGTGATTGAAAAGATTCTTTTCCCACTCGGTGGCATGAAAAAAGAGGATATTAAACCTATTGCCCTTGAAAAATTGCCTTGGCTTGGAACCTTAGAGACCTACAAAGAGTCGCAAGAGATCTGCTTTGTCACCGACACCTACATTGAAGTGTTAAAAAAACACCTCAATGTCGATCAAAAAGGGGTCGTCAAAGATACCGATGGTAAAGTCATCGGTGAGCACAAAGGCTACATGCACTATACCATCGGCAAGCGCAAAGGCTTGACCATCAACGGTGCACATGACCCACATTTTGTCGTTGGCATTGATGCTAAAACCAATACCGTTGTCGCAGGTACCAAAGAAGAACTTTTGCAAAAACGCGTTGTGGCACAAAACTTCTCTTTACCAGCAGATTTTAAAGAGGGAACGTATGGTGTGAAAGTGCGCTATCGCAGCCCACAAGCAAAAGCACATGTAAAAATCGAGGGTGATAAAATCATCGCGGAGTTAGAAACAGGCGTTTACGGTCTTGCAAGCGGGCAAGCGCTTGTGGTCTATGCGGATGATTTAGTCCTAGGCGGCGGCTGGATCGAAACGTAAGTATTTTTAAGAGCAGGTAAAACTGCTCTTCCCCTCTCCTATAAAAAACCTACGATCAATAAAAAAGCCACAATCCCAAGCATCCACGCCACAATAAAATGGATAAACTCAATACTCACTTTTTTCAAAAAAAACTTCCCAATCATTGTTCCCACAAAAGCACTGAGCGTTGCGATAAGAATCAACTGCCACTGCGCAAGTGCGCTTTCCCAATGCTTAGCATACAGACTTAAACGAGAGAGATCAACGATGAGAGCGATACTCACACCTGTGGCTAAAAAAACCTCTTTGGAAAGAGCATTTTGGGTTAAAAAAAGGCTACGAAAAGCCCCTTGATGACCACTCAGCCCACCAAAAAAACCACTCAACACTCCTCCTAACCAAAGTTTTTTGAAGGCTTTTGGAACGTGAAGGGTTGTGCTAGACTCAACAACTAAAAAAAGCGCTATCACCAAACCAATGATGCATTTAAGGGGTGTGATCGTAAAAGTAAAATCAAAAAGCGTATACGTAAGTCCCCATTTCCACTCACTTAAAAGCTCTAAAAACCATGCACCCAAAAAGGCAAAGATAACCGCAGGAACGCCAAAACGAACTAAAATGGAAAAGTTGCTGTAACGCGCAAGAAGCGCACATTTAAGAAGATTGTTGGAGAAATGAACGATCGCTGTAATGGCGATGGCAATGGGAAGCGGAAAAAAGAGCGCGATAATGGGCATAAGCAGAGTACCCAATCCAAAACCTGAAAAAAAAGTCAAAAGCGAAGCACTCAAAGCAACGCCTGCAACAAGCAGTGTCTCCATCAAAAACCTTTACAATGCAAAAGAGGGAATTACCCCTCTTTTTTCCAAATATTAGCCAACACCAAAACGCTCATAAGCAGTATCGAGCCTACCATTAAACCACCCATCGCAAAGATAAGATAAACAAGTTCTGGTACAAACTTAGAAAACCACCATGAAAAAATATCTAAAAATGCCCCGCCAAAAGAGCTTAAAATGAGCACACTTCGCACACTCTCTTTATACGTAGTATAGGCGAACATTAAACTAATTAAAATTAAAAATGTCGAAATACCAAACATATGAATATGCGCTTGTTTGGACATCTTTGACCACGAATAACCCGCTTCCGTGTGTGTCATGACCTGCTCATAGGTATCAAACGGCATTGAGGGGATAGCTCGGCTCATTTTAGAAGTTTTGCTATGGCAGTTGGCACAATCATTCTGAATGATCTTCCACGCATCCTCATAGAGTTTGCCCTCTTTTTTAGAACCCTCTTTGATCCAATTGTGCACGGTGTCAATGTCTGAATCGTCTGTTACCTCTTTATACATGCTCCCCTTCATCGCGGAGACGATGGAAGGCATTGTGTATTTGTTTTGAATCTGTGAGATGGTGGGTATATTAAGCCCTTCTTTTTGACCAGAGAGTTCAAGCCCTAACAAAATCACCGATGAAATGGTCGCCGTTATCACAAAGAGCAAAAACAGCGAAATCGCTGTTTTTGCTGGTGTGTTGAGTTGTTGAATCGACACACGCTCTCCTTTTTACTTGAATCTAAGCTCTATACTTCCATCATGGAACACATGGTTGATTTGAGAGTTATCAAATGCCGCTACACCAAAGAAATAAGGCTTTTTAAGATCGCTAAACTGGACATCTTGTTCCACATCTTTAGGTGCTGTTGTGACAAGAGCTCTTTTCATCACAAGTGTCCACTTACCATCTTTCCACACAGCATTGGTCTCGATATCACCTGCTGAACCATTATGCTTGGTTACAATTGGACCTGGAATTTTATCGCCTGCTTTAAAGGTATCAACAAAGGGAACTTTGTTCTCATCTTTAATGGAACCTATTGCGTTGTCTTTTGGATCTTTGTTCATGAAGGCAGGTCCTGTTTTGGCTTCATTGATGTTATTTTTATAGCCACCTTTCTCTTGAGCATCACCTTTTCTACCCCACTCTTTATTGAGCTTTGGATCATTGGTACTGTCCACATATTGGTCATGTGTTTGGTTAAATGGCAAGCCACCTCTTACCCCTTTCCAGTGCCACATGTCGATCGTCTCACCTGCATTATTGGTGTACTTTCGACCAGCAGAAGTGTCAGAGAAGCCATTATTCATACCCTCTTTTGTGATATGACAGGCAATCGCACACCCTTTTTTCTCAAAACCTTTGGTGTTGATATTCCAAAAGAGCGCTGCTTTATCTTCATAGTAGGTATTGTCATGTCCTGTTTGATCAGGAGCTTTTAGCTGTTTCCACGAACCATCTTCTTGTTTGACCCATGGTTGCCTCTCAACACTGTAGGTTGGATCTTCATATTGGAGTTTGATATAGATATTTTTATCATCATACAGTGATTTCACCACCGCTGTTGATTTCGCCATACCTTTGTAACCTTCTGGTTTATAAGGCGTTTCTGTAAGTGGAACAGTAACCTCTTTTGCTTTCGCCCAAGCAGCATCGCCTGCGTCCAGTGTTGCAGGGGTACCTTTGACACTCTCTAACTTATAATCAGCCGCAAATGCACTCGATGCTAATAACATCGTACTTGCCATAACAACTGATAGCCCAGCAGTTGAAATTTTGTGTGAAAATCCCTTCATGAAAACTCCTTTTTGGTAATTGTGAAGTGAAGTATCACATTGTTTTATTTCGTCAACATTAACGCTTTATTAATTTTTTTTAATATTTCTTTAGCTACGATGAAAGCATGAAACTTTTAATCATTGAAGATGACCCAAAAATTATTGCTTTTGTTCAAAAAGGACTCCAAGAGGAGGGCTTTATCGTCGATACTGCGGGTGATGGTGAAGAGGGACTTTACCTTGCTGAGCAGTATTCGTATGACCTTCTTATTATTGATTGGATGTTACCAAAACTTGATGGTTTAAAGATGTGTGAAAAACTTCGTGAGAAAAAAGACCATACGCCTATTTTGATGCTCACCGCTAAAACCAGTGTGGAAGAACGCATCACAGGGCTTGGCTGTGGAGCCGATGACTACTTGGTTAAACCTTTTGTCTTTGCTGAACTCGTAGCACGCATACGCTCCTTGCTTCGCCGTTCATCGTATAATTTCAACGAATGCTTGAGTCTTGACACTCTTGAAGTCAATGTCTCCAAAAGAGTCGTGACACGTTCGCAAAAGCCCATTTCACTCACCTCTAAAGAGTTTGATATCTTGGTTTATCTATTGCTCAACCAAAACAATATCATCACTCATACCCAACTGCAAGAGAAAATTTGGGGCATCAATGAGGCAACATCAAGCAATATCATTAACGTTTTTATTCACCATTTGCGTCATAAAATCGATATGGAAGGTGAGAAGCCTCTCATTAAAACCATTCGTGGTTCTGGCTATAAAATAGAGTCTTGTTAAGATGGACATTATCCTCTTTGTTTACGGTCTCTCCTTTTTTATCTTAGGCGTTTTGGTTCTGTTTGTACGCACCAAAGAGAGTGCTATTTTCTTTGCTCGCAAAATCTGGCTACTCGGCGTTTTTGCGCTCCTGCACGCTTTTGTAGAGTGGGTTTTTCTTTACATGTATCTCTACCCCGAGTATGAACCACTTTTAAGCCCGATAAAATTTATTTTACTGCTCCTCTCGTACCTCTTTTTATTTGAATTTTCACGTTTTATCGTCCGAGAAAGCTTTAAAGAGGAGAGTTCCAAGCTTCACTTTCTGCACACGCTCTATGCCGCACCTGTTATTTACATCATCAGCCTTTCCAGCCTGTTAACCCTGATTTTGATTCATCCTTCCTTAGATGATGCCATTGCTGCCATTCGTTACACGTACGGCTTTTTTGGCTCCCTATTTTTAGGCATTGGACTGTACTATTATGGGGAATCTCTGAAGAAAAGCGAATACGTCGAACGCCTCAAAATCTACTTTAAAGTTCCAGGTATTGCCTTTATCTGCTACGCCCTTTTAGCGGGCATTGCTGTCTCACCTACACATTATTTTCCTGGAAACATCATCAATACTGCATGGTTTTTAGACACCATTGGCATTCCTGTGCAGTTTTTTCGTGCTCTGTGTGCTTTGGTCATCACCATCTGTTCTATCAAAGCATTGCAAATTTTTAGTGATGAAACGCATCTCAAAATGATAAAATCCATCAAACAGATCAAACGTTTCTCTTCCGATGTCTCCCACGAACTCAAAACGCCCTTAACCGCGATGAAAGGTGAAATCGAAGTTGCCCTCAAAGAGCCTAGAAGCCAAGAAGAGTACCAAAAGATTTTGTACTCCAATCTTGAAGAGGTCGATACATTGCAAAGCATCGTCAAAAACCTTTTGATGCTCACCTACCTTGAAAAAGAGTCACTTAAAAATAAATTCACACAACAAAATTTGGACGATGTACTTCTCAAAGCTATCGAAGATCTTATCATCGTTGGATCTCAGAAAAACATTATCTTTGAAATGACAGAGCTGGAAAGTGTCACTGTCATCGGTGATGAGATTTTGCTGAAAACAGTTTTTTCTAACCTCATTGAAAATGCGATCAAATACAGTCCATACCATACCACCATCTTTATTTCACTCACTGCTGCAAATCATATGGCACATTTTCGGATTGAAGATGAAGGCAATGGTATTGATGAAGAGAAGCTCAACCTCATCTTTGAGCGCTTTTACCGTGCGGATGACTCACGCTCAAAGCAGATAAAAGGATTTGGACTGGGATTATCGATTGTTCAGCAGATTGTCGATGTGCATGATGGCAACATTACCGTCAAAAACCGAAAGCCTCAAGGGCTTACAGTGGAAGTAACGCTCCCACTAGCTCCCTAAAAGCAGTTCAACCTCTTTTGCAGCATACGCTACATAAAGATCACACTTACACGTTTTGCAATTGCCCTCTTTAAACTTGACACCCGCGTCAGGCGAAGCAAGGGAAAAACCCAAAAGTGAAGCGCATTCACACGCACCAAAAGCCTCTTCAAAATGGTGTTTGAAAATTTGAACATTCTGATAGAGTGGATCTTTGGACGCACTCGCATCTTGACGACCTTGAAGCAGTGAAAGTGCCATAACACCACCACTAAAAGCCCCACAAAGCCCCTTTTCTGTGCGTGCCATTCCACTGCCAAATCCTGAAGCAATGGCAGGAATGAGCGGTGAATCAATCCCATGTTTTTCAGCGACTGCCTTTAAAACGGCTTCACTGCATACATACCCATTTGAAAAAAACTCCAATGCTTTTTGTTCTATGCTGTCATTCATGGTAATCTCCTTAAGCAACAACCACTTGATCTTTGCCTGCTTTTTTGGCTTCATAAAGCGCATTATCAACTTTATAGACCAATCCATCTTGGCTCTCTAAACTGCTGAGTTCTCCTAAGCCTATGCTCACAGTAAGCGGCTTTTGTAACAGCTCCATGAGCACTTTATCTTCTCTGATCGCATGGCAAATTTTTTGTGCAATCTCTAAAGCATTTTGATGTGGCACATCGACCAACAGAAGTGCAAACTCTTCACCGCCCCAACGTGCAATCATATCAGAAGTGCGAAGTTCCACTCTTAAAATTTCAGCCACTCGGATGAGTGCATCATCGCCAATCAGATGACCAAAGGTATCATTGACCTCTTTAAAATCATCAATGTCAATGAGTAAAAGTGTGAGCCTACTCACCCCTTTTTTGTAAAGTTTATAGAGTTTTTCAAAGTGCTCATTGAATTTTCTGCGATTTGCAAGCCCAGTGAGAGCATCTTCACTGGCAAGTTGAACCAGCTGTTTTTGGTAAATATTGATCGTATAAAGGATGATCAATGTCACTAAAACCGTCACGAAAATCGAGGCAAACAAATTGCTATAAAACGTCTTTTTAAGCTCATCAAGATACTCTTTTTTATTGATCTCAACAAAAAGATGCAGTTTGAGTTTTTCGATATATTTGGTATTGAGCAGGTATTCGCCGTCTTTGTCTTTATACTCAAATTGGGTCTGCTCACTTTTATAAATAGCCTCTTGGATTTTATTTAAGCCTTCAATATTAGCGATATTACCACGTTTATTGAGCCCTTTTGAAAAGAGGGTTAACTCCCCTTTTTGATCCACAAAATAGACATCGTATTTGTACTTCGTTTTAAAAGAGCTGAGCATCTCTTCGATATTCAAAAGCCTCACACCCACACCCGTTGCACCGATCATCTCTTTTTTATAATTCATCACTTTGTAGTTGATAAACATGACCAAAAAATCGCCTAAATTGGCATTGTGATCTAAGTTGATTTCATACGGCTCGCTCTGCTCTTTAAAACGAAAATACCACGCATCAGCGCTATTTTCCTTATTGATCACATCAATGAGCCCTCTTGGATGGTAATAGTTTTTTGTTTTATCGGAAACCAAAAAGGTGGTAAAGACATCATACTTCTGCTGAATTTCAGTGAGATAACGCACAATGCCATTCATATCTGTCTCACCTTCCATAATCCAATCACGCAAAAAAGTGTCATTGGACATCAAGGATGAAACTAAAAGTGGCTCAATCATACGCTGTTGAATCTCCGTATAGATATTGTCAACCGAAAGAGGTAAAGAAGTGTTTTGCAGTTGCGCTTGGGTATCGCGCACATTTTTCATGTAATTGATGATGGAGCCTGTAATCGAGACGCCTAAAAGCAACCCTGCTATGATGAGTACAACTTTTGTTTTTAATCGCATTGCTTCTCCTTATGAGTGGCGATTATAACACAAAACAGTCGAATGCTTTGTCAAAAAAAATAACCAATCGAATCAATTTTACATAAAAATATTTTTTACTTATTTAAATAAATTTATATATTTTTATTAAAAGTAAAATAAAAGTTACAAATAAGTTATATACGACTGTTAGAATGCTCTGTCTTTCAAATCTTATGTAAGGATAGAAAAAATGAAATTAATTCAATGTAGCTTGGCGGTCATCATGACAGTTGGTGCATTAACCTCGCTTAATGCTGCGGATACACTTGCCGATGCTTTTAAAAATGGCAAAGTCAGTGGAGCACTTGAGGCTTGGTACTGGGATAGAGGGTATGCAGGCAGTAAAAGTGCAGATCTCTTCAATACAGGTATCAAACTTTCCTATGAAACTGCTCCCCTCTATGGTTTTACAGTAGGAGCAACATTCCAGTCTTCGCACTCGCCCTTTGCATCGGAAGAGGCTAAGACCGTTTATAAAGGTGACCAATACGGACCTGGTGAAGTTTTATCTGAAGCATACTTAGCCTATACCTTTGGAAAAACAACAGCAAAAGTTGGTCGTCAATATATTGCAACGCCTCTTATTGCATCAAGCCCATCACGAATGATCAAACAATCATTTGAAGGTGCAACCCTTGTTAATAAAGATCTTCCACAAACAATGCTTTTTGCAGGCTACATTGATAAATACCAAAATAGAACAGATACCACAGGCAGTGTTGCAGACTTTACCGATAACTTCTGGATCGCCTCTCCTCTTCCTGGTGCCACATCAGCCGTTGCTGGCAATACAAAAGCTTGGAATACCCTTGATGGAGATGCTTACAGTTTAATGGCGGTTAACCAATCTATCCCCTATCTTAAACTCACAGGTCAGTGGGTAGGTATTACTGATCTTGCAGACATCTATTACGGTGAAATTGCGTTTAGTGGCAAAATGAATAGCTTTAGTTATGGCCTTTCAGGTCAATATGAAGTAACGGACTTTGACAATGCAATAAATGCAAATGACTCAGGCTACTATGGTTTAAAAATGAATCTTGGTGTCGGGGCCTTTAATACCTATGTTGCTTACTCCGAAATTGGCGAAGACACTACAGCGATTCCTGGTGTTGGTGGCGGACCTTACGGAACAATTTATACAAGCCAAGTCTGGTACACTCCAGGTACCTTTAATGCAGGGACAAAAGCTTATGCTATCGATGCAAACTATAATTTTAAAGCGTTCGGTCTTCTCGCAGGTATCCGCTATTCTAATGTTGATATTCCTACAGGAAACGGCACTGCTGCCGCTTATGAAATAGACTACACAACTCTTTATCTCAACTACAAATTTGCAGGCGCCATGAAAGGTCTTGCCATAGATGTAGGCTATGAGGATGGCGATTTTAGTAAAGCAAATTCAGATACCAGTGAATTTAGAATTAACGTTAATTATAACTTTTAATGAAAGGACCTACCATGTATAAAAAAATGAGTTTAGCACTTATTGCAGTAACGTTTTTAATGACAGGTTGTGCAACGGCAACTCAAACATCAACCAAAATTGATTCTTCCATCAAAGCAGAAGATATGCCTTATGATGCAAGCAAAGTTGATATTGCAAGCCTTAAAGAACCTTTGCCTCGTGTCGTCAAATACCTTGAAGAAAAGAATATTCCTTCCAGTATGCTTGTTGATTATAAGTATGTTAGAGATGCCATTGGAAATGGTACTCAAAAAGGAGCGAAGGCGCTTTTACTGGATGCACGCCCTACGAAGAGCTACCTTGTTATGCCAGGCATCCCTGCAAGCCTCAATGTTCCAGGAACTGCGCAAGATGCATTTGACTCAGCGTACCCTCAGATTGAAAAACTTCCTAAAAATCACCCTATATTAGTCCATGGTGGCGGGTACCAATGTCTTTATGGACCTCGTTTGGTCACCTTTCTTCAAGCGAAAGGATTTACAAATATCAAACTCTATCTAGGCTCAACACCAGAGTATATCCAACAGCCTGATGGCTATAAAGATATTACCGTCTACATGGCTAAAGGCATGTTTACGAAAAATGAAGCTGTTTTCCTTGATGCAAGACCTCTTGCGATGTTCCAAAAAGAGACGATTGTTGGGGCTCATTATATGAATGATACAGAGTTCGAACAACTCAAAGGTCGTTTACCCGCCGATCTTAAAACACCTATTGTCACGTTTTGTGCAGGACTAGAATGTGAAAAATCACACAATCTTGCGAAAGAACTCAAAAAGATAGGCTATAAAAATGTCAGTACTTTCTCAGGGGGTCTTCCTGCATGGAAAGAGTTAAAACTTCCAACCACTGGTGGAGCTAAAGCAGAAGCGCCTAAAATTGCCGTTGCTGATAAATTCTTAGAAGGTGTAAAACTGGGCTTAGATGAAGGAACGGTTGATGGAGAATGGTACAAAGCAGCCATTCTGAGTGGCAAACTTGCACCGAATATTGCAGTCATTGATGTACGAACACCTTCTGAGTACAAAAGTGGGCATCTTCCTAGCGCTCTGAATGTAGAAGCAGGTGATTTAAAAGCTGAAGCATTCTTTGCAAAACTTCCACCAGGTAAAGTGATCGTATTTAGCTGTGCAACGGGAGGTCGTGCTATGGAAGCATGGATGAAACTTAATAAAGCAAAACTTGCGGGAAAAGCACTGTTCTTTGATGCCAATATCAAATGCAGTGCCGATGGAAAATGTGATATTAAAGTGAATGAACCATTAGGTTAACGTATAGGTAAGCCTCTTTCAAGAGGCTTACACTTTTTTACTCTGGCTTATCCCTACAAATATGATAGCCTAAGCCTTTCGTACTTTCAATGAGCTTACTCCCACACTTATCGCGAATACGTTTAATGTGCATCCTCACCGTTGTACAATTAACAAATTTTTCATCGGAGAGAATCTCAGCAATCTCTTCAACCGCACAGGATCGACAAATATTTTTCACAAGATATTGGATAATCTTATTCTCTTTTGAGGTGAGCGTAATGACCAAATTGTTTTTCGAAAGCCGATATTTATTCAGATCATATACAAATTTATTTTTAAGATAAATAATGTTTTCATCGGTATCAAAATGACAATGTCTTGCCGATTGAAGAATAATCTTGTTTTCTCGAATCTGTTTGGTGAGCTCCAATGCTTCAAAATCAGGTGCTTCAATCGATAAAATAACGACATCATAACTCTTTTTATAGATAGCATCAAAGACCGTTGATGCGTCTTTAAAGACCTCAAATACACATGCAAAAGGGGCAAAATGATGCAAAATTTTTGAGGTTAAAACCGTATCGTTGAGCAGGAGCAAGATACGCATTTTTATCCTAAAAGGGTAACGATTTCATCCACACTTAAAAGCTTACCGCTGCTGAGCACTTTGCCATCTACCACCAATGCAGGTGTTGATGTCACACCGTACTCCATGATTTTCATAATATCTTCTACTTTTTCAATCTGGGCAAAAATTCCTTTTTGAGCTACCGCTTTTTTAGTCGCTTCCGTTAATGCTTGGCATTTTGAGCATCCTGTTCCTAAGACTTCGATTTTCATTTTTTCTCCTTGTTTACTTTGTACTCTTCTAAAAACTCTTTAGCATTTTCACCACGTAAAAAATCTGCTGTTTTCAAAAGCCCATCATTGAGGTATTTCGCGTTATAGCCATTTTGCACCAGAAAAAGTCTGGCAAGGTTTGACCTGTCATTATGTGGACACGCCGTAATAATGAGTTTATCTTTTGGCAATTCATGAAGGCGTTTTGGCAGTTCATTTAAAGGAATATTTTTAGCAAAATTCATATGCCATACCTCAAACTCTTCCGCAAAGCGGACATCCACCAAAATAGCTTTTCCCTCTTCTACAAGGGCTAGCATATCGGGAGTTTTGATTTTCATATTTTCGCGCTCTTTATAATCAAATTTTGAAAGATACTCATCAAAACTCACTTTTTTAAGCTCCGCCGCATTGATCAAACCTACCATTGCTAACACGATTAAAATCATTTTCTTCATTTTTCTCTCCTATAAAAGTGCATTAAACAGATATCCAACACCCATAATACCCACCGCCACGATGCCAAAAAAAGTCGCAATAAGCTTTACATGTAAGATGCGTTTCAAGATCATTGCTTCAGGCAAACTCAGCGCCGTGATCGCCATCATAAAACTAAGAGCCGTACCAAGGAGCATTCCTTTAGACGTCAAAACCTCGATTAAAGGCATGACACCTGCCGCGTTAGAGTACATCGGAACTCCAAGAATTACAGCTAAAGGCACGCTATACCACGTATTACTTCCTGCGTATTTCACGATAAATTCGGTTGGAATGTAGCCATGAATAAATGCTCCAATGCCCACACCAATCAGCACATAAAGGTAAATTTTTTGCAAAATATCCATTGTATAATTCCACGACTCTTTGACTCTTTTTTTCATCGTGAGTTTAATCTCGACATCTTCCAAATCACCACTCATAGGAACGACTGGAATCAGTACGTATTTTTCCATACCCAGACGACCTACTACAAAACCACCAATAATGGCGACTAAAAGCCCAAATCCGATGTAAAGTGCCGTGATTTTCCAGCCAAAAAGTCCAAACAAAAGGGCAATGGCAATCTCATTATTCATAGGAGACGAGATAAGAAAACTAAAGGTAATGCCAAGCGGAATGCGCGCTTGCATAAACCCTAAAAACAGAGGAATGGCAGAGCAACTGCAAAACGGCGTGATAATGCCAAAAAGAGCCGCTAAGATATTGCCTGTAAATTCACTTTTACCTTGCAGATAGACTCTGACTTTTTCAGTGTTAAAGTACGTTCGTAAAAAACTCACCGCAAAAATTATCAGTACCAACAACATATAGATTTTGATGGTATCATAGATAAAAAAGTGAATGGCACCTCCTGCTTGCGATGTTTTATCCATTCCAAACAGATCCACTACCAAAGCATCAACGATTCTTTCCCACCAATCAAACATGACAGTATCCTTTATTGTAAAAATCAGCACTCTCAAACAACTTTGAGGCCCTATTGCTCACTAGCAGCTTAAGGGGCTTTACTCTTTTGCTTGTTTTTCCAATCCATCAAAAAACGTTTCCAAGTTGGAAGGTAATTCATAGCCTATTTTAGGCTTTTGTAACTCTTTATGTTCTGTATAGACCTCTTTTAAAATAGCATTGATAATCATGGCTTTAGGGGGTTCATTATAGTCCGTACCCTCATAATGCCATACTCTGCAATCAACACTATCGCCACACAGATCACCGC
This sequence comes from Pseudomonadota bacterium, assembly GCA_017860615.1. Lineage (GTDB taxonomy): Bacteria > Campylobacterota > Campylobacteria > Campylobacterales > Sulfurospirillaceae > Sulfurospirillum. The sequence goes on from JAGDMU010000007.1 coordinate 151,221, forward strand.
AATCCTGACACGTAGATTCGTGAACATTCATTGCTATATCATTGCCATTGACGCGAATGGTTGGCGAGCTGATAAATTCATGTTTAATGGCTAATTGCTTGGTATTAATATTGATTTTATTGACGATGATCTCATAGCCAGCAGCATCTAAAACATTCGCCACTTCATCGATAGCAAGATCAAGATTGTTTTGGGCACCTTGACATCTTGTGCAAACACTGAGATCCAGATAGAGAAAATCTATCGTAATATGCTTTTTTTCATGATTTACGCTACAACAGGAGTGATCACTGCTACAGCATTTTGTGGAATCATTTGCCATTGGTATCCTTTAGAATGTTTTGCGCTTTAAGCTTGGCGATGAGTTGCTCATAAGTAACTGCACCGATGTGTCTTTCAAACTCAGCCCCTTTAGCATCGAGGTACACTTGGGTGGGGATCATCTGTATTTTATAATCGCGAATCGCTTGTTGTTCATTGCGAACCTCAATAAAATAGATCGCACTTTGTGGATATTCTTTCTTGACACGATAGAGGAGTTTTCCCATCTCAACACACGAAGCACAACTGGTCGAACCAAACTCTAAGAGCATGGGTGTTGCGCCTATCTGCGAGACGATCTGTGCGTAAGGGGTTGCTTCTAAAGTTGCCGAAATCTCTTGCGTCTGTTTCAAAGGAGATGCTACAGGCGTTTTGGATTCTACTTGTGCTTCACCACACCCGACCAAAAGAAGTGTTAACACCGCTAAAATAATCTTTTTCTTCATCTTTTTTCCTAAAATACACGGTACGTTTGGTAGAGAAAATAAACGCCAATTCCCACTAAAACCATAACAAAAAAGCCGTTAATGACACGGCTCGCCTTGTTTATCCTGCGACTTGAAACGACACTTTGCGTAAATCCCAGTGACGTCCCAGCCACCAAGAGCAACATACCATGTCCTAGCGCAAATGCCAAAACAAGGGCATACGAATAGACCCAACCACTCTGACTTGCAATGGTAATGATGGCAACCAAAGGAGCAGACGCGCATGGTGTGCTCACCAGTCCAAATATAAGCCCGATGATCACCGCGCCCAAAAGTTTGAACTTTAAAAACTTACGTGCAACCTTTTCTTTGTCGAAGCCTTGAATCCATCCAAGGGCATAGGCAACCACGGTAAATGTCGCAAGGGAAGCTAGCAGATACGCCCAAAATGGGGCAAGGGAGAGCATCATGCCCATCTTGGAAACCAGAAGCATCAACAATGAAAAACTGATGACCAACCCCAAAACAAACAGAAGAGAGTATTGATAAATAAAGACTTTTTTCTGCTTTGGAGTGAGATCGCCAGAAAGCCCCAAAGCACTCCCTGCAAGCAGAGGTAAGGTGATGATGGAGCACGGAGCCAAAGAGGTCAAAAGACCAATGCCAAACGAAGCCACAATCGCCCACACCCCAAACTGCGAGGTCATTTCAATGAGCATCTGCTCCACATTCATGAGAGTTTTTCTTTAATAATCGGTAAAAGTTCGGCTTCAATCGCCTTATACGTGAGAATAAATGCCCCATAATCTTTGCCATCAGGATCGGAAAATCCTACATGAATTTTAGGAATAGGTTTAGGAAACATCGGGCAGGTTTCATGAGCATGATCGCACACCGTCACCACCAAATCAAAGTCAAGATTGATCACTTCATCCAAGGCTTTAGAGTGATACGAATCGTTCCAAATACCCTCTTCCTCTAAGACTCTTTTCGCATAAGCGTTCACTTTACCACTCGCACGTACACCCGCACTGTAAGCCTCAATGCCTTCTAATTTGGCATTGACCAGTGCTTCGGCGATGATGCTTCGACAACTGTTTCCTGTGCATAAAATCAGTACTTTTTTCATAATGAAACCTTTACATGTAAACCATTGAATGAATGGTAGCATAAAATTATCTTTATATCAAGATATATTGATATATTATATTTCTAAACGCTTGTAAGCTTCTCGGGCATTATCACCCCAGAAGCTCACAGGCTTCCTTTTTAAAGTGTTAATAAAACCAAAAAAAGCACAGGTGGCGTGATGATAAGCCCAAATTTAGAGTATTGCCAAAAACTTATTTTCACCCCTTTTTTTGCCAAAACATGCAACCATAAAAGCGTTGCCAAAGAGCCAAATGGGGTCATTTTAGGTCCAAGATTACATCCGATAATATTAGCATAGGCTAAAGCGGTATTGGGGATGTCGTGCAAAGCAATGTCCATAATCATAACCGTTGGCATATTATTCATCACCGCACTCAAAATAGCAGCGATAAATCCTGTTCCTATAATAGCAATCGTATCACCTCTGGTATTTAGATCTTTAAGAATAATAGCTAGATAGTCAGTCAATCCTGCATTTTTAAGCCCATAAACCACAATGTAAAGCCCGATGCTAAACCACACCACTTGCCATGGAGCAGAAGTAATAATACGCTTAGGATGCACCACTTTAAACGCATTGGCAATCAGTAAAAAAAGTAATGCTCCACCCAATGCAAAGACTGAAATAGGCAAATGATACGCATCACCAATAAAATAGCTTCCTAAAAGCAATGCCAAAAAAAGCCATGCTATATAAAACAACGGTTTGCTTTTTAGCGCTTCATCGGGATGTTTCAGAAGCGATACATCCACATGAGCAACGATATCTTTGCGTAAAAAAAGCCATAAAAAAACAATCGAGATAAGCGTACTGGCAACAAATGGCACAAACATCACACTTAAATACTGTGCAAACCCGATATGAAAATAGTTTGCAGTGACAATGTTCGTAAGATTTGAAAAGACAAACGGCAACGATGCAGAGTCACTGATAAACCCACCCGCTAACAAAAAAGCGACAATGGTTTTAGTGCCTAATTTCAAAAGACGCATTTTTGCCAGTAAAATCGGTGTCAAAATAAGCGCTGCACCATCATTGGCAAACAAAGCAGAGATGAACGCACCTAAAATAAGTGAGTTGACAAACATCACATGGCCATTACCTTTGGAAAGCTTTGTCATCCAAATCGCACACCACTCAAAAAAGCCAATCTCATCGAGCACCATAGAGAGAATAATAATGCCGATAAATGCTAAGGTTGCATCCCAAACAATGCTTGTTACCACAAGCACATCTGCAAAGCTCACAACACCCACCACCAACGCAACTAGAGCGCCTAAAACAGCCGTCGTGCCAATTTGCAAACCACGTGGTTGCCAAATGACACACACCAACGTGGCTAAAAAAAGAAGCGCCGCTAAAATCATGCGAGTTCTTTACATGCAGGACAATTTTGAGGTAGGTTTAACTCGAGGTAACTTATCTCCTCCAAACATGCCAAACGAAAACGATCCATCGGTGAGCGAATGGCGTAATACGCCCATTTCCCACGCCGATCGACTTTTAAAAACCCTGCATCTTTGAGGATTTTAAGATGTCTTGAAATGCGTGATTGAATCATATTAAACGCACTTTCAATCTCACATACGCACACTTCACCATGTTGTGCGATAAATGCTAAAATTTGAACCCGTGTTTCATCGTTGAGTGCCCCAACGGTTTTTAAAAAAACATCCATAATGTCACCTTTATGATTACGATACATTCAAAAATATGGCAAGGAGTGTAACACAATATCTCTTTTATATCAAGATATATTGATTTAAAAGAGACGTATAAGGCCAAAGTTAAAATGCATTTTTAATCTATACGTTTAGTATTGAGGTTCAATCATCTCAATAAACGCTAGTACCGCTTCTTTAATCTCTTCTTTGACCGCTCTGGTTTGCGCTATATTCTCTTCATACGTTCCCATAAAACCACTAGGATCTTTAAAGCTCCAACGAATACGACTCGTTTGACCAGGAAAAATAGGACATCGTTGGCTATTGCCTTCATCACATACCGTAATGACATAATGAAATAAATTTCCCTCTTTAAACAAATCAAACACCGATTGTGTTTTCTTCCCTGTTATATCAATACCCTCTTCTTTGAGAACTTCAACAGCCAAAGGGTTTAAAATACCAGGCTCCAAACCTGCACTTTGAACACTAAATATCTCTCCACCGTATTTTTTGAGCAATGCTTCTGCCATTTGACTTCGTGCACTGTTGTGAATACATACAAATAAAACTTTTACCATAAATACTCCTTCTTCAAAGTTTTTCTAAATACATTTGTAACAGACAGATAACTTTATAGAAGATGATTTACAAAATGGTTACAATCTTATTATTGTGTAAAAATGTAACTCAAATATTACATCGCAAATATGACGAAAAAAAGATATCTTAAAATATACAACGCTGTATACGAATTATGATACTTGTTTACTCTATTGAGAAGCTTCTCAATAATTTTTTTATAACAAATATTTATACTTTAACTTTTGCTTTTTAGATTTTTTTTAGAGAAAACGCTATAGCCTAAATAGGACAACACACTATAAGGAGAAACATATGGTGAACGTAGAAGAGAAACATACCAGACGAGAATTTTTAAAATTCTCAGCTTTAGGACTTGGTACAATAGCGGCTACTCCAGCACTCATTGCAGGTGATGCACCGCCTTCAATGTCTGTGTATGGAAGTTACACAAAAAACAGAGTTGGCTCATTAGCACAACTCAAAAAAGCAGGTGAAATCGATTTTTCTTATCCTGATGGCAATGCTTTGTGTAAAGCTGTGTATGTAAATAATGAAGTCAAAGCGTACAGCATTATCTGCACCCATAAAGGCTGCCCAACCATTTACAACAAAGAAAAAGCGCTGTTTGAGTGTCCCTGTCACTTCACAAAATATGACGCAAAAAAAGATGGACAAATGGTCATCGGTCATGCGACAGGAGCGCTTCCACGTGTTCTTTTAGAAATTAGTGGCGATGACATTTTTGCTATTGGTGTCGATGGGCTCATCTTTGGTCGCATCAACAATAACGTAGGTTAAGGAGAAAAACATGGCACTAACTTTAAACGATAGACTACCCATTCCTCATAAAAATGCTGAAGTTAAAAATGTTACCTGTGAGTTTTGTATTGTCGGTTGTGGCTACAAAGCTTACAAATGGCCTCTTGGCACAGAGGGAACCTATAAAAATAATGCGCTAGGCCTTGATCTTTCACAGCAACAGCCTACTTATGGCGACTGGTGTAGTGAACGGATGTTTAACACGATACAAGATCGAGATGGCAAAAAATACAATCTTATGGTTATTCCTGATAAAGAGTGTATGGTCAACATTGGTCAAAACTCTGTTCGTGGTGGTATGATGGGTGTTTCAACCTTCAATGCGGCAAGCCCGACCAAAGATAGACTCAAAGAGCCTCAAATCTTTAGAGGTGGTATGCTCATGGAAACATCATGGGAAGAAGCAACAACCATCATCGCAAAAGTGTACAAAAAAATCATTGATAACGATGGTGCTGATGAAATTTCACATAAAACCTTTGACCACGGCGGTGGTGGCGGCGGCTTTGAAAACACATGGGGAACAGGCAAACTTTTTCACACGGCTATTGGCACCGCATCGGCTTCGATTCACAATCGCCCTGCGTATAACTCTGAAGTGCATTCAAGCCGTGAAATGGGCGTTGGTGAACTTAACAGCAGTTATTATGACACCAGTATCTCCGATACGATGCTTGTCATTGGGTGCAATCCTTATGAGTGTCAAACCAATCTTTTTAACATTCATATGCAAGCCAATCTTGATGGCAGTAGCATAGAAAATAAAAAGAAAGAGTATGACAAAGGTGAAAGTGTCAGCAAAGGAAAGATCATTTTTGTTGACCCAAGACGCACAGCATCCATTACCAATGCCATAGCGATTGCAGATAAAGAGAATGTCCTTCATCTCCAAATCAAACCTGGTCAAGATATTACGCTTATGAATGCCCTTGTAAGCTACATTATAGAGCAAGGGTGGGAAGCTAAAGAGTTCATCAAAAACCATACAGAAAACTTTGATGCGATGTATAAAGTCAATAAAATCTCCTTAGAATATGCCTCTTCTATCACAAACATTAGTGTCGCTGACATCAAAAAAGCAGCCGAATGGATCGCAAAACCAAAGCCAAGCGGACATCGTCCTCGCAATGCGATTTACTATGAAAAAGGCATCATTTGGGGAATTAAAAACTACGAAAATGTCGCTTCCATCGTCAATCTTGGACTTGTAACGCACAGCGTGGGTCGTGTGGGAACAGGAATATGTCGCGCAGGCGGTCACCAAGAAGGCTATACGAGACCTGAGTATACTGGACCAAGTAGGCAAAATCTTGCCGTCATTGATACCGACATTATCCAAGGTAAATACCTTGTCTATTCGATCTGGGGAACCAACCCTTTTGGTCAGTCTATCGCGACACAACGCCTCAGAAATGCGGTAAATAAGCGCAGTCAAATCGTCAAAGATGCGATCAATGGTTATCATGGAAACAACCTTGATGAACTCTGCGATATTATCTACAACGCGTGTAAATCAGGCGGTCTTTTTGTTGTCGATATCGACATCTACCCAACGCAATCGAGCGAGCGAGCGCACATTGTATTGCCAGCTGCAACAACCATGGAGATGAACCTCACGTCTATGAGTGGAGAGCGTAGAATGCGTCTGTCTGAAAAAGTGATGGATGCGCCTGGTAGTGCCAAACCAGACTGTCTCATTGCCGCCGATATTGCCAATGCGCTTAAAGCAGAGTACCTCAAATCTGGCAATAAAACCATGGCAAAACGTTTTGAGGGCTTTGAGTGGAAGAGCGAAGAGGACGCCTTTATGGATGGCTTTGCGGGACAAGGTTCTAAAATGGCAAGCCAAGGTGGACCAACAGGAACCCTTGCGAACTATAAACTGCTGCGTGATGCAGGCAATAACGGCGTTCAACTTCCTATTGTCAAAGTGGACAATGGCAAGCTTATCGGTACACGCCTTAACTACGCCGATGGTAAGTTTGGCACCAAATCGGGTCGTGCGACGTTCTTACCAACCCCTCAACCTGCTATGCCAAAACAGGTTGCAAAACAAGTGAAACGCTACAAATATTGGGTCAATACAGGGCGCATCAATGAAGTATGGCAGTCAAACTACCACACAGGTCGTCTTGAATTTACCGCCAAACGATGGCCGATGGCTCCGCTTGAAATTCACCCCAATGATGCTAAAGAGCTGGGCGTTACGAGTGGTGATATTGTTCAACTCAGTAACGATTATGGCTCCACACGAGCGATCGCTATTGTAACGGATGCGGTGCGTAAAGGCGAAGTTTTTGGTGCTTTTGGTTTCCAAAATTCCATCATCAACGACCTCTGCACCGATTATGTCGATCCTGATACCAAAATTCCTTTCTACAAAGGAACTGCGGCCAATATCGTTAAAGTAGGACGAAGTGAAGGGCTTATCAAAGATATGACGTTTGCAGAACGCGCTTAAAAGCGCTACGGAGTAGCTTAAGCTACTCCATAATTTAAAAATACCAATACAGTTTTGTCCATAGTGTATCTTGCACCAGTTTTGAGCCGTATTCAGAGCCTATTTGTCCATCGTTCATATTGTACGAAATATCCAAAAGCATATTATTTTTAAAGCTATACGTTGCACCAAAAGAGTTTTGCATCGACTTATCTTCGAGGTTGTAGATATTTTTATAGTACAGAGACCCATACAGCCAATCAAAGGGCTCTTTTTGCGAAAACTTGTTCATAAAATATTGATGATCGTAAAAAGGTTCTGATTTACTGCTCTGATTTTTTTGGTAAAAATACTCGCTGGTAATACTGAGTTCAAACTCGGTTAAATATTTCAACCCCACCAAATAAGCATAATCATCCGCGCCTAATGTTTTAGCAAACTCCCCATGCACTTCAATGTTCGCTTGCACATTTTTAGAAAAATCCAACCCTATTTTATCGCTCTGCTCACTGCGATGATAGTAGATAAGATCAATATCTGTATCATACGCCAGAAAATAGGCTTTAAAGCCGACATGATTTTGCTCTTCTTGACTAAAATCACTGTTCATATGGTCATTGCTTTGCATCACAATGAGATCCAACGAAACATTTCGCACATCACCATCGTAGCTTTTATTGTATCGATAATTCGCCATCACATACCCTTCACGCGAAGCATCAGGATCGTTTGGATCTTTCTTTCGATCAAAAAAAGCGATGGGATTGACGAAATAGCCTTTACCCCATTTAGGCGCTTTTTTACCGACCTCTATAAGATTATTTTGGTCAAACTTATACTGTACGAAGAGTTGTGCAATAGTGTAAGCATCACTGTACTCTCCATCGACATCGTTGTAATTCACCATCACTTCAGAGTCAAGTTTAATGGCATCTTGAAAGTAAGCAAATTTTACATCCCCTTCACTGCCATAGCTCTTCATACTCTCTTTATTTTTGGTATGAAACAGAGGTGAGTCTTCATTTAAGCCTTGAAGTTTATTTTCACCTTTGAGATAACCACTCAATGTATAGGGTTTGACCTCGATGGCATCAAGGTCAAAATCGTAATCTCCTGCATTGCCCAAAACTGCTGCAAAAAGAATTACATGTAAAGCTTTCATCTATTTTCGAAGCTCTTGAACTTTGCCAATGTTTTCGATGGTAAACACCTCATCGGCAAACTCACGCGCTGTTATTTTGCCAAACACCATGATGGACTTGTAGCCTTTATAAAGTGGCTGTTGGTGTCACTGTTTTTTTATCGACTTCCATCAACAATTTATCATAAGCAACCGTATCGTTTTTAGCTTTGAGATCCAAAACAATCGTAGCACCCTCATCTGTTTGGCTTTTGATATCATACTCAGCCGAGAAATCGAGTTGCATAATATCGCTGTTATTAAACACACCGCCCACCACACTTTGCATAGACGTAATGCGAATGGGCTTGCCCACATCGGGCAAATAAAGCCACATATTTTCATCCAATCTCAGTGTACTCCTGCCTTTTTCACTGTCAGGCTGTAAGAACAACGAAACAATTTTATCTTTGCCTTTTTTGATCTGATACAGCAAAAACTCTTTTTTGCTCCCATCAGGCTCAATGTTAATGAGTTTTTTATAGCTATCCGCAGAACTAGGACTGAGCTTTTTATCCACTTGTTCTAAAATGCTCTCCGCTCCAAAGAGTGCTAGCGTTGTAAGTAAAAAAAGTATGATCTTCTTCATGGTGTTCTCCTAATAGGTACGTAACGCTTCAACAGGATCAAGTCGTGAAGCTTTGATGGCGGGAGATATGGACGCAACGAGTGAGATAAAAATAACGATGATACTCACACTAAGTATCTCACTTAACCCTAAACTTGGTGTTAAAATAAGACCGCTTTGTTGCCCGATGCTATAGGTAATTTTGACAATGTTGAGAAGATAAACAATCCCCAAAGAGAGGATGCTTCCCACAACCGCCCCAAACACACCGAGCATCAAGCCTTCACATAAAAAAAGTTTGACGATGGTCAGAGGAGGTGTGCCCATAGCCGCAATGGTTCCTATTTCTCTAACACGCTCAAATACACTCATAATCATCACATTGAGGATGGAGATAAGGACAATAGAGATAAGAATGATTTGAATCGAAATATTCATAACATCAATCATTTTAATGATGTTGTAAAAAGGAGAGAGTTGCTGCCATGTATGAATTTCTAAAGCAGGTTTGCCCTCTTTGTTGAGCTTTTCTAAAATAGGTTGTAGTGATTTTTCTGCCTCTTTTAGCTTTTCTACGTTTTTCAGTCTAATGACAATTTCGCTGACTTCCAGTTCATTATTCATACGAAGTGCCTTCTTCGCATCTTCGATGTGAATGTACCCATCTCTTCCTCCTGGTCCCATGACTTGCCCCACGATACCTGCAACTTTAAGGTTAATGCCATTGACGGAGCCATTTTTGTTATTGGCAACCAAGACGATGGTATCGCCTATTTTGACATCCATACCTTTGATATCATATCCGAAATTCGACTTTCAAGGAGTGGCAACGTTGGAAATTCATCTTCAGGATCAATCGCATTGAGTCTGATGTTGGTCGTACTGGTAAAGTTTGAAAACATTGCACCAAACTTGATGCGATAGCTGTAACTCTCTATAAAAGGATTGGACTCTAGCTTTGATTCGATAAACTCAACCATTTTGGCATTGAGGTTTTTATCGAGAGGGAGGTTATCGACAGAAGCCACATACCCTTTTTTGTGTATCTGAATATGCCCCATTAAAGAATCGGTAATCTGCCCAACCGTGTAACTTTTAAAGCTTCCTGACATTGCCGTGTAGATAAGTACAAAAATGACACCTATTGTAATAAGTGAAGCCGTTAAAAGCGTTCTTCGATAGTTTCGTTTGAGATTTCGATACGAAATTTTAAGGATATTGTTCATTTGTTCATCCTTTGATCGGCTACAATTTCACCATCAACAAGGGTGATAAGTCTGTCCACATTGGAGACTATTTTTTCATCATGGGTTGCAAACACAAACGTCGTTTGATGCTCTCTTTGAATTTTTTTCATCAGCTCAATAATCATATGAGCTGTTTTAGTATCAAGATTCGCCGTAGGTTCATCCGCAAAGACAATTTTAGGATTGGTCACGAGTGCTCTTGCTATGGCGACGCGTTGCATCTGACCGCCTGAGATTTTATCAGGGGTTTTATCTTTGTGCTCTAACATCCCAACCTCCTCAAGTAATGTAAGTACCCGTGATTTTCGCTCTTCTTCAGGAAGGTTTTGGATCATAATAAGGGGATATTCAATATTTTCATACACACTCAGCACAGGAATAAGATTGAAACTTTGAAAGATAAAACCGATGTTTTCACCCCTAAAATTTGCCATCTTTGTTCTGCTCATCCCTGTAATGGGTGAGCCATTAATGGTAATTTCACCCTTGGTTGGGGTATCAAGGCAACCGAGCATATTTAAAACCGTACTTTTCCCACTTCCGCTAGGACCAACTAAAGAGATAAATTCCCCCTCGTTAATCTCTAAAGACAAATCTTTGATAACTTCTTGACGTATCTCGCCTGTCTGATAGACTTTTTTGAGATGATGTGCTGTGATCATATCCCTTCCCCCTTTATGTCATTTGTAAAAGTATAAGGCGACTATGTTAATGCGATGTTAATCACTATCATCTTGGTAAAGATTAAACGTTTTCAACTGTTTTTTAAGTGTATTGCGTGAAATATCGAGTAGGGTGGAAAGCTGTGTGATATTTGGGCAGAGCGAAAAGCTTACCTGTAAAAAGGTTTTTTGCATCATTTGCTCTAATTCATGCGCTTTTTCAACACCTTCTTTCTCTAAAAAATCACGACAAAATTGCTCTAAATTTTGCTTCTCACACGGCAATGCGTCTTCAAACTCTTTGATGTCATCCGCTTTGATCATAGCATCATTGGCATTTAAACAAGCACTGTAAATTATATTGCGGAGCTCTCTAATATTGCCTCTCCAATGATGCCGTGCAAGTTTAACCAACGCCTCTTCGGAAATGGATGTAATGGTCGTTTTAAGATCACGGTTAGCTTTAGCGATGAAATGCTCGCACAAAATAGGAATATCTTGAATACGCTCTTGAAGCGTTGGCATCGTGATGGTGAGCATGGAGAGGCGAAAATAAAGGTCTTCACGAAAACTCTTTTGTTGGCTTTGTTCTTTGAGATTGGCGTTGGTCGCACTGATGATGCGCCCTTCAAACGTGATCTCTTTAGCACCTCCCACACGCCTAAACTTTTTCGTCTCTAAAAAACGCAATAGTTTGCTTTGAAGCTCGATGTCAAGTTCCCCTATCTCATCCAAAAAGAGCGTGCCCTCCCCTGTTTGCTCGGCGTACCCGATGTGCTGTTTATCGGCACTGGTGAACGAGCCTTTCTCATGCCCGAAAAGCTGACTCTCAAAAAGATCTTTAGGAATGGAAGCGCAATTCACGGCGATAAAAGGGTGCTCACTTCGTTCTGAATTGGTATGAATGAGACTGGCTATCAGCTCTTTGCCTGTGCCTGTTTCGCCGTAAATGAGCACGGAGAGGTCATTGTTCGCTGCGATACCGATCTTTTTATAGATCTCTTTCATCGTCTCGTACGAACCTACAAACGCCTCTTCTCCTTGTTTTATAGGCTTTTTAGCACTCTTCTCTTTGCTGGAAGTGTCTGCATATTTCCCCACCAACTCTAAAAGTTGCACCTCATCAAAAGGCTTTTGCAAAATATCTTTAATGCCAATTTTAGACGCTTCAATCATATTAGTCGGTGTCGTATACGCTGTCATCAAGATAATGGGAAGGTTGAGTCCTGCTTTTTTAAACTGCTTAATCAAATCAATGCCCGTAAGATTTTCGCTGAGCATCACATCGACGATTAAAAGCTCAACACCTTGCTCTTCAATCATTAAAGAGAGTTCAAACTCTTCGCCGTTAAACTGCAACGGTGTGTGTTGATTGCGCTGTAAAATTTTAGCAACCGAATAGCGAATCTCTTGTTGGTCATCAATAATGGCGATTTTCATGCTGCTTCCTGACATGGGATATACAGACAAAACGTTGTCTGCTCGTTTTCGCTTTCAAACTCGATGTAGCCGTTGGAGAGATAGACAATTTTATAGATACTAAAAAGCCCCAAACCTGAACCCTCTTTTTTAGTGGTAAAAAAGGGTTTAAACAGATTGGCTTTGGTTTTTTCATCCATTGTTTCGCCACTGTTTTTCACACACAAGATGGAAAATCCTGCTTGCTCGGCCCTCTTCCATGTGATCTCAATCGTACTGAGTTGAAACGCTGCATCAATGGCGTTATTCAGTAAATTGATTAAAATAATTTCAATGGCATTCGCCCCCATTTTAACGCTCAAATCCTCTTCCACGATGCTCTGAATCGTTAAATGTTTTTTATTCAAAAAAGAGCGCAATAGGGCAATAGATTCTTCAACAAATGGCTTTACATGTAAAGGTTTTTCGTACTTAAAATCAGCGGGTTTGGCAAGAGCCAAAAAGTCCACAACCTGATGATCGATGCGCGCTAATGCTCCATGAATGATGGGCATATCTTCTTTATCGGGCAGTTGGGCAGGGGAAAGCAACAACTTTAAAGGTTGCAATAAATTTTTCACCTCATGCGCAAAAGAGGAGCTTATTTCTCCCAAAATAATAAGTGAGTGTGAAATGCGAGCGTTCTTCTCCTCTTTTTCGATAGAGTCTCGCAGCTCATGCATTAATTGCGTTGTTTTTTCGATGATGCGGGTAATCTCATCGTTCTCTTTGCCTTGATAAATCGTAATGTCATCCCATCGTTTCTCGATGATTGCGGTTGCATTATTTGCGAGCAAATGAAGCCTTCCAAGCAGTCTTCCCATAAAAATATTGGCAATAATGAGTGAGAGTAACGCCACTAAAAGAAGCAGAACAAACTGCGCTAAAAAGGTGTCTTCCAACATACTCAAAAGTGTTTGGTTTTTCACTTTAAGCACAAAAGAGCCAAAGGTTACCCCATCTTGTTCAAAAGGGACAACATTGTAGGTGTCAAATTCTTTAAAGATGTCACCAATACGATAGTTATCCGTGTCAGTATGTGCCACAATAACATTATGAGTGTCAATAAATCCCGAGCTTTCAATCATACTACTGGAACTCAGCGTTTTGAGAAATTTGTAAAGCTCCCATTGGTTGTGGGTAAGGATAAAATCGCTGACAAATGCTTTGTTGGAATTAATGTTGGTCTTAATCAGCTCATCAATGATCTGATTGGTATGGTTTTTATGAATGTCTATGTTGATAATAATCGAAACAGAAGAGATCGCAAAAACAACCCAAAAAATAAGTGTGGCAAGTTTGACTTGAACAGAGAGTGCTAAAAGATAGTCAATGAGTTTTTTCATTGTCTCTGTTCAATGGCTTCAAGCATTTTGGCTACATTGGAAAAATCTTGGCCAGAGGGAAGGTCAAAGCGATCCAAGGAGAGTTTTTCCAAGATACTTTTACCATAAGAGTCTAAGTGCATCGTTGCAAAGGCATGTTGTAACATATCAAACTGCTTTTGAGGCAATGAACTTCTCGCTACAATAGGGGAATTGGTATAAGGGCCTAAAACTTGAATAATTTTAAGTTGCTCGATTTGTTCTGGATGCTTCTGCGCAAAACGCGTATAGACAATATTATCCACACTTGCACCATCCACAAAACCATCAATCACCGCTTTAATAGACTCACCATGCTCATAGGTGTAAATATAGGATTTGAAAAACGTTTTAGGATCCATTCCATGACTAAGCATATAATAGCTAGGTGCTGTTGCTCCTGAATTGCTTTCAGGATCGGTAAAGGCAAAAATAGCTCCTTTAAAATCTGACAATGAGTTGAAACGACTATTTTTTTTCGCGATAATATAGGAGTAATACTGATCACTCCCATCAAAAATAGGAATCGCTAAAATTTTTCCCGTTCCCTCTTTGTCCAATTTAGTATAACTTGAGTTACACACATACGCTATATCTACTTTATGCTCTTTAATGAGCGTATTCATCTCTGCATAAGTTTTTGAGAAGCGTATTTGCACATCAAAATCAGTGATTTTATGCTCTAAATACTTCTCCCAATCCATAAAATTTTTGAGATCATCTTTAAAAACAGTGCCTGTAAGACCAAGGACAATTTTTTCTTTGGCATAAAGTGAAAAAGGTAACAAGAGTAGCAAAAAAAGCATGGTAAATTTTTGAAAGGCACTGGTCAAAATTTGATCGTTTTTCATCTTTTGAAGGCTCCTTTTTTCTCTTGAAATCCATATTTTAGGGCTTTTGAACGTTGGCATGATAATTGCAGTTAGTACATTGTACTTGAAGAAAAGTTCAAAAAACTTTAAAGGAGTCCATGATGCAATTATTGTGGGATGTACGGGTCTCGCTCGATCTGTTTTTGGGTGGTTTAGGTGTAGGTGCCTTTCTCGTGGGGGTTATACTTTACTATGTCGATGTAAAAAATTACGAGGGTTTTGTCAAAAAATCATTTGTGATTGCACCGCTTTTGGTGATAGCAGGATTGCTACTGCTGCTTACAGAACTTGGTCGTCCATTGAACGTGATTAAAACGATTTATGCGGTTAATCCAACATCGTTTATGTCAATCGGTATTTTTTTACAAAGTGCATTTGTAGCCGTTGCGCTTCTTATTGCCTTTAAAGCTCTTACAAGCGGTGTTTCATCTCTTAGCTCAAAAATCATTTATGCAGGTGCAATCCTTGCTGGTTTGGTTGGATTGTATCATGGATTCTTGCTCTCCGGCATTGCAAAAGAGCCATGGAATAACGCCATTCCTGTGATTTTCTTCATCTCATCCATTCTCGCAGGATCGTCTTTAATGATTCTTCTCAATTTAGATAGTTTGGAAAATCTTGTGGCACGTTTTAAACTCCCCCTCATCATCAATATGATTTTAACCCTTGAGTTAGCGGCTGTTTTTGCATGGGTTTACAATTTAGCATTAACAACAGCATCTTCTAAACATGCCTATGATGTGCTTATTAGTAGCTTTAGCATGGAGTTTTGGGTACTGAGTATCTTAATCGGGCTCATTGCACCTTTAGTCATTTTTACATTGGTCATTTTAAATAAATTATCCCTCAAAGCAGTCGCCATTCCAACCTTTTCAATTATTGTTGCGGGAAGTTTTTTCCTCAAAAACTTAGTTGTTTATCTTGGTCAAGCAGTATAAGGAGTCAATGATGAGTATTAACAGAAGAGATTTTCTCAAAACAACCGCAGGAACAGCAGCCGTCGCTTCAACCCTCTCTATTTTTCCTGAAGTTGTTGAAGCCAAAACAGGTGAATTAAAGTATGAAGGTGAAGCAGGTAAATGGGTTTCAACAACCTGTCAAGGATGTACAAGTTGGTGTCCAATCCAAGGCTTAGTTGTTGATGGTAAAGTCATCAAAGTCAGAGGCAATCCAAACTCTCCAAGTGGCGGACGTATCTGCCCACGTCCACACTTAGCATTGCAACAAGTGTACGATCCAGATCGTGTTAAAACACCACTCAAACGTACCAATCCTAAAAAAGGAAGAGGGATAGATCCTAAATTTGTACCTATTTCATGGGATGAAGCGATCAATACCATCGCCGATAAAATTATGGAACTCATCAAAGCAGGTGAAACCCATAAATACATGTTGATGAGAGGTCGTTATACCAATCTTAATGAAATTATGTACAACACCTTTCCAAAATTGATTGGAAGCCCAAACAATATCTCGCACTCTGCCTTGTGTGCTGAGAGTGAAAAATTTGGTCGTTACTATACAGAAGGTTTTTGGAACTACGCAGATTTTGATTTAGACAATACACGTTACATTTTAGGATGGGGTGCTGATTGGGTGGCATCAAATCGTCAAACACCATGGTTTATGCACCAATTTGGAAAAGTGAAAGACAGAGCTAAAATCACTACGATTGATCCACGCCTTTCAGCAACCGCAGCAAAATCACATCGTTGGTTACCCGTTATCCCAGGGGAAGATGGAGCACTTGCTATTGCTATTGCCCATGTGATTTTAAGTGAAGGCAAATGGAATAAAAGCTTTGTGGGTGATTTTGCCGATAAAGTCAATTATTTCATCCCAGAAAAAGAGGTTCCAACTGAAATTGAGCTTGATGGCAAAGTCATTCCTGTTGTCTTTGAAGAAAAACATACGCATGGTGTGATTGCATGGTGGAATTTAGAGTTAAAAGACAGAACACCTGAGTGGGCAGAGAAACTCACAGGCATTAGCGCTAAAGAGATTCGTGAAGTGGCTCGTGAATTTGCGGAAGCTGGCAGTCGGGCTATCTCTTGGGTAACGCCAGGTACGGCAATGCAACCTCGTGGCGCGTATGCTTCCTTAGCCGCACACGCACTGAATGGTTTGGTAGGATCAGTTGATGCAGTAGGTGGAATATTACAAGGAAATTCTGTCCCCTCTGTAGCGGCACCTGATGTTAAGCCTTATCTTTCTGAAGAGATTGCCAAAGCCCTTAAAAATAAAAAGATTGACCAAAGAGGTACCAAAGGTTTTCCTGCCATTAACCAAAAAAGTGGTGGTGGCGTTGTAACCAGTCGTGTTGCACAAGCCATGATGGATAAAAATCCATATGACATCAAAGTAGCCATTGGATACTGGAACAACTGGGTGTTTTCAACAAATGGTGCCAATGTTTGGGAAAAAGCGATGGAGACATTGCCATTTTTTGCGCATGTTACGACGAACATTGCGGAGATGACGATGTATGCGGATATCGTTTTGCCTGCTAAAATGCATCTCTTTGAGCGTTTTGGTTTTGTAACGAATAAGCAAAACTTACACGGCTATATGTCCATTCATCAACCACTTGTTAAACCGTATGGTGATGCAAAAACCGATGAGACGGAAGTACCGTTTTTACTTGCACAAGCACTTGCTAAAAAAGGTTACGATGCACCACTTCGCTATTTCCAAGATAACTTCAAAGATCCACAAAGTGGCAAAATACCGGAAACTTCTGAGGAATTTGATCTTTTTGCTGTCAAATATTTTACGAAAGCTATTTGGAGTGGAGAGAGTAATGAAAAAGGTGACACCATCAATAGTTGGGAAGAGCTCTTAGATAAAGGTGTCTGGAAAACGAAGAAATTCAAACCTGGCAAAAAGATCGACAACTTTAAAACCGAAACGAAAAAATTTGAGTTTTACAGTGAAACACTCAAAAAAGTGATGATCGAACACGCTGAAAAAAATAAAATCACCGTTGATGAAGCATTTGAACATGCTAATTATACCTGTAAAGGTGAGGTGAGTTTTGTTCCTCACTATGAGCCAGCTGTAAGGCACGGCGATGAAGCGACCTATCCGTTTATCTTCTCAGAACATCGTTCACGCCTTAACCGTGAAGGACGCAGCCAAAATAGCCCTTGGTATTACACCACAAAAAATGTTGATCCAGGTGATGAGAACGAAAAAGATGTTACCAAAATCAATCCACTGGATGGTAAGAAACTGGGACTCAAAAATGGTGACAAAATCCGTATTAGCTCTATCCAAGGCAGTCTTGAGAGTGAAGTCAAACTATGGGAAGGTACACGCCCTGGCGTTGTTATCAAATGCTATGGTCAAGGACACTGGGCATATGGTCGCGTTGGTAGTGAAGTTTTTGGCTCGAAACCAAGAGGTGGAAACAATAACCAAATACTCATTCATGAATACGAGCGCCTTAGTGGAACGAACCCAAGAGCGGGTGGTTTTGCTCGTGTAAAAATCGAAAAGATATAGGTGAAGGATAAACAATGGCAAAAAAATATGGAATGATTATTGACCTCCATCGTTGTGTAGGATGCGGTGCATGTGATCTTGCATGTAAAAGTGAAAATAATACACCTGTTGGAATCGATTGGGCGAGCCATAAGATCGAAACATATGGGGTATTTCCCAAAGTGACCTATACCCATACACCAACGCTGTGTAACCACTGTGAAGATGCACCCTGTGTGAGAGTCTGCCCAACCCATGCAATGCATAAAACAGAGGAAGGATTTGTCGTACACGATCCGAGTATTTGTATTGGTTGTAAAAGCTGTATGTTGGCGGATCCTTATGGTGTTATCTTTTTCAATAAAACAGATGCCTTTAGCGATTATGTATCCGACGATAGTAGTATTGTCAAAGGTGGAACATTCTCGAAAAAAGAGCTTAGTGACAAAGCAAAAGCACCCTTTCCAAACTTTAATGCGGCACGAGGTGCTGGTGGCTATGAGGCTATACGTCGCAAAGGTACGGTTGAGAAATGTACCTTCTGTAACCACAGAGTCGCACAAGGACTTTCCCCTGCTTGTGTTGTGGCATGTCCAGCTGACGCACGTATATTTGGTGATCTCAATGATGAGAAAAGTCAAATTGCAACAACGCTTAAAGCACATAAGCCAACGGTATTGCTTCCTGAAAAAGGCACAAATCCTAAAGTGTTTTATATCAGAAGCTACAATTAACATATAGAACCCTCCCTCGTTGGAGGGTTCTATATAACATATTTTTTCGTCATATTTAGCTTTTATTTACAGTGTTTTGGTAGGATTTCGCATCTTACACATCAAAAGGTTTTTAGATGAAAAAACTGCTTTTAACCAGCTTTTTGTTAGGCTTTTTTATGACGCTATTTGCAGAATCACTTCCGCCCGTGACTGTTTATAAGTCTAAATATTGCGGTTGTTGTGGTGAATGGGTGAAACATATGGAAAAAAATGGCTTTAAAGTGACTGTGGTTGAGACCGAAGCACTCAATGAAGTGAAAATCAAACACAATGTCCCTGCTCCACTCGCTTCATGTCATACTGCTATTATTGGTAATTTTATCGTCGAAGGTCACACGCCTGCAAGTAGCATTAAGCGTTTTCTTAATGAGGCACCTAAAGATGCCATCGGCTTAGCCGTTCCCGGTATGCCACTTGGTTCTCCTGGAATGGAGCAAGGCAATATGAAACAACCTTATGATGTTTTAGCCTTTGACAAACAAGGAAATACCGTTGTTTTTGAAAAATTTTAGTCTCTTTGCCCTCGTGGGACTTTTGCATATAAACCTTTGGAGCGCGAGCAATGAAGTACTGTATAACTCCTGTCGTTTTTGCCATGGAGAAAAGGGTGAAGTGACTTATTTAGGGAAAGTCGAGCCTATCAAACGACTCGATAAAACCTCACTCATCGTTCTTTTGCAAAGTTATAAAAAAGGGGAGATTGATCAAATGGGGCTTGGAAAACTAATGCAAGCCCAAATAGCGAATTTCAGTGATGCCGATATTGAGCAACTCAGTCAGTATATCGCTTCGTTTTAGGCACCTAAAAGTGGGTTGTAACGCGCTTCTTCGAGCGCACGCCCTGCCCCTAAAATAATGTTTTGCAGAGGATTTTTCACAGCATTCACTTCGATCTCTAGTTTAGAAGAAATATAACGATCAAGCCCTTGAAGCATCGATGAACCACCTGTGAGTAAAATACCTTGATCGTAAATATCTTGTGCAAATACAGGAGGAAGTTCTGAGAGCATACTGTGTGTGAGTGTAACCATTTTATCCGCAAGTGGTAAAATAGCTTGGTGTACATCTTTAGAGCTTGCAACAAAGCTTTCAGGAAGGCGTGAGATCAGATTTTTCACATTGATCTTCATCGTTTTTTCTTCTTTTTCAAAGAGATTTCCCAGCTCTTTTTTCAAACGTTCCGCATCGCTTTGAGAGATAAGAATACGCTTATATGCTTTAAAATACTCAATAATTGCCTCATCAAGATCATTGCCCGCAATACGAAGTGATTTGGACATAACGATACCATTGCACGAAAGTAGTGATATATCGCTTACACCAGCACCTATATCAAGCACTAAAACACCTTGAGGTCGCTCAATCGCTTGTTCTGAACCAAGAGCAGCAGAGAAAGGATCTTTGATGAGCATGACTTCGCGTGCTCCACCGTTCTTACACGCTTCTACCACAGCATTGCGCTCCATCATATTGAGATCACTTGGAACACTTACCACAATAGTCGGTTTAAAAAATCGACTTTGTGCAATACGCGCAATGACCTCTTTGATATACGCTTTTGCCACCGTTAGGTTGGCAATAGCACCTTTGGAGAGCGGATGCATCACCTCAATATGTTTAGGGTTTTTGCCCCACATTCGTTTTGAGCTTGCCCCACAATCCACAAAAGAGCTTCGCTTGCTATCAAATGCAATGGAAGTAGGCTCATCTAAAATAATGCCCCTACTTGGTTGATACACAAGCGTATTATTGGTTCCAAGATCAATCGCAAAGGCGTTGGAAGAACGAAAGAGAGAAAACATTACGCCTCTTTTTTAACCGCTGGTTTTTTAGCTTTTTTCTTACGGCTATAAATATTAATAGACTCAACAGCCAAAGAAAATGCCATAGCAAAATAGACATAGGCCTTTGAGATATGAAACTCTAATCCCTCAGCAATAAGCGTAACACCTACTAAAATTAAAAATGAAAGGGCTAAGATCTTGATGGTCGGATTGGCATCGATAAAATTTGAAATGCCTTTACTTGCAAACATCATGACGCCTACAGCAATCACGACCGCTAAAATCATAACGATGATGTCATTTGCCATACCCACAGCGGTAATAACCGAATCCAATGAAAAGACGATATCTAAAATGGCAATTTGAATGAGCGTATTGAAAAAACCACGAGAACCTTTTTTGAGCTCTTTTTCTTCTTCACCTGCTTCTTCAATGTCTTGGTGAATTTCAGTGGTTGACTTAGCGAGTAAAAAAAGTCCGCCCACGATCAAAATAAGATCACGTCCTGAAATCTCTTGCGCAAAAATGGTAAAAAGCGGTGTCGTAAGCTTCATAATCCAAAAAAGTGAAAGCAACAGCAAGATACGGGTTATCATCGCAAGAGCGAGTCCAAAAATTCTTCCTTTATCTCTTTGGTGTTGCGGTAAACGACCTACTAAGATCGCAATAAAGATAATATTGTCAATGCCAAGTACGATTTCTAAAGCCGTCAGCGTCAATAATGCCATCATAGCTTCAAGGGTAAATAACGATTCTAACATCTCATTTTTTCCTAATCTTTTTGTTTTGATTGTATCTATTTTTGGGTATAAATCTTCTTAGTAAATCATCTTGTTAAGCTAGGTAAGTTATAATTTACGAGGTCAAATAAGGAGTCGCTATGGTTTTTGGAAAGATAGATTATATCAATCTTCTTCCGTTTCATGTTTTTCTCAAAAAGTCTTCACTTCCTAATACGTTTAAACGTTCATGTGAACATCAAAAAGACGTTCCTTCTGTTATCAATCATAAACTACGTAAACGCAAGGTCAACGCTGCTATTATCTCAAGTATTGAGAGTAAACGTCCCTCTATCAAACCACTCAATATTGGGATAATTGCACAAAAAAATGTTAAAAGTGTCATTTTAAAAAAAGGGCTTTCTAAAAAAGATCCCGCTTCTGCAACGTCCAATATGCTTGCTCGCGTTTTAGGGCTAGAAGGTGAAGTTTTCATCGGTGATCGTGCCTTAAGACTCTTTCTTCAAGAGCCTTCAGCGTACATTGATCTAGCACAAACATGGAATGATAAATACCATCTTCCGTTTGTGTTTGCAAGACTTTGCGTCAATGCGCATGAACATTTTTTTGCCAGACTCGCTCAAAAATTTGTTCAACGCCCTATCAAAATTCCTCGTTACATTTTGCAACAATACGCATCCAAGCGCGATATTTCGATGCATGACATTCGAGATTATCTCAAACTCATCAGCTATACTATTGGCAAAAAAGAACAAAAAGCACTCTTTATTTTTTTGAAAAAAGCAAATCAGTTAAAGAAAACGAACACCTAAGGAAAACAATGGAACGCTACATTGAAACCGCTTTAAAAGCCACTAAACACAGTACCCCAGGACAAAGTGAATTTTACCAAGCCGTTAAAGAAGTTTTAATATCCCTAGAGCCCCTCTTAAAAGCTGAACCAAAATACGCTCATTACAATATCGTTGAGCGTATTGTCATCCCCGATCGCCAAATCATTTTCCGCGTTCCATGGATAGACGATGCGGGCAAAATTCGCTCTAATATAGGCTATCGCATTCAATTTAGTAACTCCATTGGACCTTACAAAGGCGGTCTTCGTTTCCACCCTAGTGTTAATTTAAGTATTATCAAATTCTTAGGTTTTGAGCAAATTTTTAAAAACTCTCTCACGGGTCTTGCCATTGGTGGTGGTAAAGGAGGCAGTGATTTTGATCCAAAAGGTAAAAGTGAAGGTGAAATTATGCGCTTTTGCCAATCTTTTATGATTGAACTCTCCAAATACATCGGCGAAACCATCGACGTTCCAGCAGGAGACATTGGTGTTGGTGGTCGTGAAATTGGATTTATGTTTGGGACATATAAACGTTTAACAAATCATTATGAAGGCATATTGACAGGAAAAGGTTTAAATTGGGGTGGATCGCTCGTACGTACTGAAGCAACAGGTTTTGGCTCAGTTTATTTTGCTGAAAACATTCTCAACAAAAGAGGAGAGACGATTAACGGAAAGATTTGTACCGTTTCAGGTTCAGGAAATGTTGCTATTTATACCATCCAGAAGCTGCATGAGCTTGGAGCTATCCCTGTGACATGCAGTGATTCTAAAGGTATGATTTACGATCAAAATGGCATCGATCTTTCATTGCTTAAAACCATCAAAGAAGTGAACAGACAAGCATTAACAGAATATATTAAAGTACACCCTAATGCCAAATACATTCCTATCGAAGCCTACCCAGCAGGGACAAATGCCGTATGGAGTATTCCTTGCTTTGCAGCATTCCCAAGTGCAACCCAAAATGAACTAGGTCTTGAAGACATCAAAATACTGCATAAAAACGACTGTCAGTTAGTGAATGAGGGGGCAAATATGCCATGTACTCTTGAAGCGATTGATTTTATAGTAGCCCATGGTATTGCCTTTGGTCCAGCTAAAGCTGCCAATGCAGGCGGTGTCGCAACAAGCCAACTTGAAATGAGCCAAAATGCAAGTATGCAAAAGTGGACGTTTGGTGAAGTGGACGCGAAATTACAAAACATTATGAAACATATTTTTGATCTTTCATACGACACATCCAAAGAGTTCCAACAAGAAGGAAATCTACTTTTAGGTGCCAATATTGCAGGATTTAGAAAAGTAGCTGACTCGATGATCGAGCAAGGAGTCGTGTAGTAAAACGGGGTGTGCCCCCGTTTTATATCTAAAAATTAGAAAAAAATTTATGCGCCTAATGTATTAAAGACTCTATCACCTGCATCTCCAAGACCAGGAACAATATAGCCATTTTCATTAAGACCATCATCAATACATGCCGTATAAACAGGGACATCAGGATGAATTTCGTGAAACTTTTTAAGCCCTTCAGGTGCTGATACAAGGCATAAAAAGCGAATATCTTGAACACCTTTGGATTTGAGGAAATTCACTGCATCAATCGCTGTTCCACCTGTGGCAAACATCGGATCGATGATGATCGCTGTACGTTCAACATGATCCGAAGGAAGTTTTGCATAGTAAAATTCTGCTTCAAGCGTTTTTTCATTACGTTGAAAGCCTAAGAAACCAACACTCGCATCAGGAATAAGTTTAAAAACACTGTCCAACATGCCAAGAGCAGCCCGAAGAATCGGGCAAATCATAATCTTAGCATCCAGCTTTTTAGCATTTGCCACTGCGACAGGAGTTTGAACCTTAACGTCTCTGAGTGGTAAATCTCTGGTTGCCTCAAACAGCATGAGATAAGAGATCTCATCGACTAAAAGTCGAAACTGAAATGGCTCCGTTCTTTCATCCCTTAAAATCGAAAGTTTATGCTCGATAAGCGGGTGTTTGATGACATGGACATTTTTCATTTATTTGCGCTCTGCATCAATAATTTCTTGAAGATCTCTTTTGTACAAATTGATATCAAAATCTTTCACACGTGCAACACCATCTTTAATCGCAGCTTCAGCAACAGCAGCACTCACCCAGACAAGCACACGTCTATCAAACGGTTTTGGGATGATGTAGTTGTAACCAAATTTAGGGTCTTCGCCAGGATATGCCGCTTTGACATAATCAGGCACTTCTTCTTTTGCAAGTTTTGCCAAAGCAACAGCTGCTGCCATTTTCATACCTTCAGTGACTTTGGTTGCTTTAACATCGAGTGCACCTCTAAAAATAAAAGGGAAGCCTAAAACATTGTTGACTTGGTTTGGATAATCACTTCTACCTGTTCCCATCATAACGTCATCTCTTACCGCATGTACTTCTTCTGGTAAAATTTCAGGTGTTGGATTTGCAAGCGCAAAAATGATTGGGTATGGATTCATGGATTTCACCATCTCCGCACTTACAACGCCAGGAGCGGAAAGACCAAGGAACATGTCAGAGCCTCTCATTGCATCTTCGAGTGTTCTATCACTTGTCTCAAGTGCAAATTCGGCTTTGTATTTGTTAAGATCAGATCTTCCAGAGTGAATAACACCTTTAGTATCAATCATAACGATATGTTTTGCGCCTAATAGTTTATACATTTTTGCACACGCGATACCAGCAGCACCAGCACCAGAGACAACAATTTTCATGTCTTCAATTTTTTTACCACTGATTTCAAGAGCATTGATAAGACCTGCACTTGTAATCATCGCTGTACCGTGTTGGTCATCGTGCATAACAGGAATATTAACACATGCTTGAAGTTTTTCTTCAATATCAAAACATTTTGGTGCTTTAATATCTTCTAGATTAATACCACCAAAAGTAGGAGCAAGTGCTTTACAAATCTCTACAATTTTATCAGCGTCATGCTCATCAAGCTCAATATCAAATGCATCAACATTTGCGAATTTTTTGAAAAGTACCGATTTGCCTTCCATAACAGGTTTTCCAGCAACTGCACCAATATCGCCAAGGCCAAGAACCGCAGTACCATCTGTAATAACAGCAACAAGATTGCCTTTATTCGTATAGGTATACGCTAATTCATTATCTTTTTCAATCTCCAAACATGGATGGGCAACACCTGGTGTGTAAGCCATAGAAAGATCTCGTGCTGTATCACAACGTGTTTTAACACTAATTTCAATCTTTCCACCTACGTGGTATGCTAAAGATTCTTCTTTCGTTACTTTTCCCTTATTACTCACTCGCAACTCCTTTATAAGATATTAATTTTTGGATTCTTTTTACCACGTTTTCATAACCAATAATTTCTAAAACTTCAAAAATGGAAGGACTTACAGAACTGCCAACCATTGCAATACGAATGGCTTGGGCAAGATCTTTAAGTTTTAAACCTCGCTCTTCTAAAAATGTTTTGGTAAATGTTTCAAATTCACTCGCATTACAGAGTTCATTTGCACTCTTTAATGCTTCAAGATAGTGCTCTAAAACAGCCAATCCATCAGCTGTTAAAAACTTTTCAACTGCTTTTTCATCGTAACACATTGGAGCTTCTAAAATCTGTTTTGCTAAGCTTGCAAACTCTACAAGTGTTTTTGCACGATCACGAAGTGCGTCAATCAGTAACTCTTTTTTGCCATGAGACGAAATATCCAGATCAAAAAAGCGTAACTCTTCAATTAAACGCTCATAACTTGCTTGTTTAATATAATGTGCATTGAGCCATACAAGTTTTTCTTGGTTGTATGCAGAAGCTGATTTGTTGATATTATTTGGATCAAACAGCGCTTTCATCTCTTCAAAAGAAAAAATTTCTTGATCACCATGACTCCAACCCAGACGAATGAGGAAATTGAGCAATGCTTCTGGTAAATAACCCTCTCGTTTATACTCCATAACATCCACAGCTCCATCGCGTTTAGAGAGCTTTTTACCCTCAGGATTGAGGATCATCGGAACATGGTAAAACTTAGGGATGTCAAAACCAAGTGCTTGATATAAAATGATCTGTTTTGGAGTGTTTGAAAGGTGGTCATCACCACGAATAACTTCATTAACACCCATAAGAGCATCATCAATCACAACCACAAAATTATACGTTGGTGTACCGTCACTTCGTGCAATAATAAAATCATCGAGCATATCACTCGCATTAAAGGTTACTTCACCTTTGACGCCATCCACAAATGAAACAACGCCACTCGCAGGCGCTTTGATACGAATTACAGGTGCAACGCCCTCTGGTGGTGTACCTGTAAAATCACGGTATCTGCCATCATAACGTGGACGCTCTTTACGTGCCATTTGCCCTTCACGAAGTTCGTCGAGTTCTTCTTTGCTCATATAACATTTATAAGCTTTGCCTTCTTCTAAAAGCTTTTTCACATAACTTTTGTAAAGATCAAAACGCTCAGACTGATAAACAATCTCACCTTCATGCGCTAATCCAACCCATTTAAACGCTTCAACAATGGCATCAGCGGCTTCTTTAGAGTTTCGTGCGAGGTCTGTATCTTCAATACGAAATAAAAACTTTCCACTGTTTCTTTTTGCCCAAAGATAACTGTAAAGAGCTGTTCTAAGCCCTCCAATATGCAAATATCCTGTAGGACTAGGGGCAAAGCGTGTCACAACCATGACTGTACCTTCACTATTTTTGATGAGTTATGTATAAATTATGTATCATTTTGTTACGCGGTAACTAAAAATTCTACGAGAGCGAAAGGAAAAACATTTTTTTAATTTTTTTTGTCTAAAAACATGTTATCATTCGTAGCTCTTATTTTTAATACAACACGATTATATAGCTATTTTTCTTAAAACAAAGGACTATTGATGAAGATTAAACTAAAGGTGTTAACTTTTGTAACTTTGAGTGCGACCCTTCTTTTTTCACCAGCATCTGCTGGAACAATTGATGGCGTTTCAGTGATTATCAATAAAGAACCCATCACACTTTATGATGTTTTCAAGTACTCTCAGCGCTTTAACATCTCTAAAAAAGAGTCTTTAGATATTTTGGTAAGACAAAAATTGGAAGATTCTGAAATCAAAAAACTGGGCATTTCTGTCGATAACTTTGAAATTGATCAGTATATTGAAAACTTAGCGATTAGTAACAATATGAACCAATATGATTTTCTTAACATGATTCGTTCAAAAAATATTGAAATTTCTGAATACAAAGAAGATCTTAAAAAGAAACTTCAACGCGATAAACTGTATAAAAAAATTATCAGTACTAAAATGCAACAAATGGGTGATGGCGAACTTCAAGCCTATTATAATGAAAACCTCAATGAATTTTCTCAAGCAGCCGCTTTTGATGTGACTATCTACACCAGCGCAAACCAACAAAGCCTTGCAGCCATTCAAAGTAACCCAATGAGCGCAGTCGGTGATGTTCAACTGCAAGAAGGTAGAATTGAAGCAGGAAAAACCGATCCAAAATTATTAGCAATTCTCAACAAAACAGCTCAAGGTAAATTTTCTTCTATTAACAAATCAGATTCAAACTATGTGATGTTTTTTGTCAAAGAAAAACACAATGTTCAAAGTGTCTCTTTTGCAGATGCAAAAAACTACATCTACTCAAAACTGGGTGAAGGAAAAGAGCAAAAAGCAATTGAAGAATATTTTGAAAAACTCAAATCTTCTGCAAATATTCAAGTTGTAAGAGCACCATAAGTTAAAAGGTAAAGAAGTTAAGGTCGCCACATAGTGCGACCTTTTTTAATTAGTAGCGTGAAAGATAGTTTGTATCAAACTTGTTTTCGATAAAATCTTTGTTTTCCATCATATGCAAATGAAAATCTCTTACCGTTTTAATACCTTCAATTTGTAACTCACTCAAAGCTTGTTTCATTTTTGCAATAGCACGTGTACGGTCTTCACCCCAAACAATAAGCTTTCCAATCATAGAATCATAATGTGGTGGTACTGAGTAGCCCTGATATGCATGGGAATCCATACGAACATTACGACCACCGGGGATGATATACTTGGTGATTTTACCTGGGCTTGGAATAAACTTAACAGGATCCTCAGCTGTAATACGGCATTCAATCGAGTGTCCACGGAATGTCAGTGCGCTTTGATCAAAAAGTTTATCACCCTCAGCTACGCGAATCATCCACTCAATAATGTCGATACCACTTACCATCTCACTGACACAGTGTTCAACTTGAAGACGTGTGTTCATTTCCATAAAATAAAAGTTTTTATCGGCATCTAAAAGAAACTCAAACGTACCAGCATTTTCATAGCCAATATATTTGGTTGCTTTAACCGCTACTTCATGTAGGCGTGCTCTTGTTTTATCATCAAGTGCAATGGCAGGAGACTCTTCGATGAGTTTTTGATGACGACGTTGCATCGAACAGTCACGCTCACCAATATGTACCACATTACCAAATGAATCGCCAATAACTTGCACTTCAATGTGGCGAGGATTTTTAATGTATTTTTCCATGTAAAGCGTGCCATCGCCAAACGCACTGAGTGCTTCGCTCTCAGCAGCAAGGAATGATTTTTCCAAATCTTCCATCTTCTCAACCACGCGCATACCACGTCCGCCACCGCCCGCACTGGCTTTAACGATAACAGGAAGTCCGATTTGCTCAGCCAATTTTTTCGCTTCTTCAACACTCTCAAGTGCACCTTCGCTACCGAGGATAACGGGAACACCTGCTTTTTTCATCACTTCTTTGGCTTTTGATTTATCACTCATTAAAACCATAGAGTCAACAGAGGGTCCAATGAATTTAATGTTGTGATGTTTACACACTTCAACAAAAGTTTGGTTCTCACTTAAAAAACCATACCCTGGGAAAATGGCATCACAACCACTGATCTCAGCCGCACTAATGATTGCAGGAATGCTCAAATAACTCTCAGATGACTTTGGTCCACCAATACAGATACTGGCATCGGCATGTTGAAGATAGAGTGCATCTTTATCCGCAGTGGAATAAACCGCAATCGCTTGTTTCCCCATCTCTTTGATGGTTCTTATTGCACGAAGGCACCGCAAAGATTGGCATATCGTATTCTACTGGCTGACCATCTTCAACAAGGATTTCTAAAATTTTACAGTCAAATTCTGCTTCAATTTCATTCATGATTTTCATCGCTTCAATAATACCGATTGGTTGACCTTTACGGATCACATCGCCCACTTTTGCAAATGGAGCAGCACCAGGTGCTGGAGATTTGTAGAAAGTTCCGACCATTGGTGATTTGATGCTTAAACCAGCAGGAGCGGCATTAATACTCGCTTCGCCACCAACTTGAGCAACAGGTGCAGGAGCTGCTATTGGTGCAGCGCTTGGGGTATGTACAACAGGGGCTGCTGCATAGGCAACAGGACCATCAAAACCTTTTTGCAACTCAATGCTAAAATCACCCTCTTTGATTTTCAGTTTTGTGATATCACTTTTATCAAAAATACGTATTAACTCTCTGATCTCATTTTTGTCCATTCGGTTTCTCCTAAATATTTGCCATTTTTTGGCATGACATAAAATGTGTTATAATACCATACTAAAGATATACACTCACTTAATAATGTAAAGGTACTTTTATGGGTCTAAAAGCAGACAGTTGGATACGAGAGAAATCGCTCAAAGAGCGTATGATAGAGCCTTTTTGCGACGGTCAAGTCGGCAAAGATGTGGTAAGTTATGGCGTGAGCAGTTATGGGTATGACATCCGTGTGGGACGTGAATTTAAAATTTTTACCAATGTCAATTCAACGGTAGTTGACCCTAAAGAATTTGACGATAAAAATGTTATCGATTTTGAGGGTGACATCTGTATTGTTCCACCAAACTCTTTTGCATTGGCACGTACGGTTGAATACTTTCGCATTCCTAAAAATGTTTTAGCCATTTGTTTAGGTAAAAGTACGTATGCACGTTGTGGAATCATCGTTAATGTGACACCATTTGAGCCAGAGTTTGAAGGTCACATTACCATTGAAATTTCAAATACAACACCATTGCCTGCAAAAATTTATGCCAATGAAGGCATCGCACAAGTGCTTTTTTTAGAGGGTGATACACCATGTGAAACCACTTACAAAGACAAACACGGTAAATACCAAGGTCAAACAGGTATTACGTTACCACGTATTTTAAAATAACCTCTTTATGGCTTTAAAAGTACACGCTTTAGAGCAAAACAATCCACATGAGTTTGATGGCTTTTACGCCATCTACTCTACCGCTTTTCCTCCATCAGAACAGAAATCTCGCGATGCACTTTTGCACATGATTCACGCCTCATTCTATACGATCTATCTCGCCTATAATGACGAAAAAATTGTTGGATTTTGCATTATGTATCATCCTGATAATGAAGATTTTTTCTTGTTAGAATACATGGCTGTTGATGAAACACAACGAGGCATCGGGCTTGGTTCAACGCTTTTACAAAGTAGCATCGAGCACCTTTTTAACACCTGTGGAATACGTGCACTTCTCATTGAAATTGACTCGCCTGAAAAGAGCTCACATGAGCAAGAAATTCGTAAAAAACGAGAGCAGTTTTACCGTCGTTTAGGCGCTTTAAAAATTGATCCGTTTGATTATATCTTAGCGCTTCAAAGCAGTGAAGAACCTCCTCCTATGGAGCTTTTGGTCTATCATCCCCGCATGAAAGAAGTCCCTAAAGAAATACTGCACCACTGGCTTGAAAAGCTGTATGTGGATGTTTATGGATGCGCCCGAAATGATCCACGCATTGCACAAATGCTTGATCATGCACCCCCGATTTTAAACCTCATCTAAAAGGAATTGTTGATGGAGATTTTTTTAAGCGACGAATACGAAACCCTCTGGACGGCGATTAGCTCCATTATGGGCATCATAGCAACGACTTTAGCCATTTTTGCGCTGATTTACTCGATGCGAACCTATCGTAAAACCATGCAAATCGTCCACTATGGAGAGATTGATAAAATGTACTTTGAAATCCTCAAAGAAGCCCTTGCTAAACCTCATTTGGTACGAAAAAGCAGTGAACGAAGTGCAGAACAAGAGGTCGAGTATGACATTTATGCATTTATTGTCTGGAATTTTTTAGAGTCTATCTATGATCGTTGTATGCTCGATACGGACTTGCAAAAAACATGGTTTCCCATCATAGAGGCCGAGCGTAAAATTCACCTTGCGTGGATACAAGAGCATGACAATAGAACGAAATTTAAAACAGAATTTTTGAGTTTTATTGAAAAAGGCACGTTTGAAGTAGCCTAAAAAAGCTACTTCTCCACTCTCAACAACAAACCATTCAAATAAAACGATGCAGAGGCATTGATAAGACACGGATGGTCACTATCTTGTTGCATTTGCTCTAAAAGAATGTATTGCACTTTCAGATCGTGTGATACTTCCATAGCGATGTCTAAAAGCTCTTTTTTACCCACATGAAATGAGCAAGAAAAAAGCGCAATTAAACCGCCGTCTTTTACCGCTTTGGTGGACTCCATCAAAAGGTGTTTGAAGCCTCGTTTTGCACCACTGGCTTGCTCTTTGGTTTTGGCGAAAGATGGTGGGTCAAGCACGATGAGATCAAAGCTATTTTTATACTTTTTCTCTTTCATAAAGGTAAATGCATCAGCCACATAGGTTTCATACGTTTCCATGGCATTGGCGTGTAAGTTGACTTTGGTTTGCTCTATGGCTGCTTCGGAGATGTCCACAAAGATAGCATTTTTAGCACCTTTGGCAAGGGCAGAGATGCCAAAGCCTCCCGCATTACAGCAGATGTCAAAGACTGTGTCTCCCGCTTTGATGTAACTCGCGCAGATGGCTCTGTTTTTACGCTGATCTAAGTAAAAGCCTGTCTTTTGGGCATCTTCGATGTCCACTAAAAAGTTCAAACCATTCTCTTTGAGTTCAAATTCTTTAGAAGGTGTACCAAAAAGTGTGCCATTTTTACGCTCTAAGCCTTCGATTTCACGTGAGTGCTCATCGGACTTCTCAACGATCCACGAAGGATTGACCAGTTGTTTGAGTGTGCTGAGGATGAGCTCACGAAAGGTTTCCATACCAGCGGTGTTGATCTGAATGGAGAGCGTATCGCCATACTTGTCGACAATAAGCCCTGGCAAGAAGTCTGCTTCGGAGTGGATGAGGCGCACGGCATTGGTTTGAGACAAAAGTGCCTCACGCTTTGCGATGGCTCTTTTGATGCGCTTATGGAAAAACTTTTTACCAATCTCTTCTTTGCCAAAGCTAAGGATACGCGCGAAAATCGCACATTTTGGGTTGACATAGGCGGTTCCTAAAAAGCCATCTTTTTTGGAAAAGAGTGCGACGACTTCACCGCTTTGAAACTCCTCTAAAGCAGAGTCAATTTCGTTGGCATAAACCCATGGGGTAAAGCGTCTTAGTTTGGGAACAACGGAGTGTTTGATATAAACTTTATTCAATGATTTTTCCTAATATAGTTTGAAGTTCGGTGGTAAAGGCGGGGTGTTCGAGAATCTTGCCATGTGTGGTATTGGTAAGAATAATATGTAAAGGCTTTGTTGGCATCGCTTCTAATAATTTTTCAAAATGATACCGTGGAATAGTAGCATCATTTTCCACCTCAACTACCGCTATTTTCGCTTTAATCAAAGGCACGTAATTCACGCTTTCAAATTTATTTTTGAGTAAAAGATCGATCGGGAAGAAAGGGTACTTCAGCTTTGCCATAGAGAGAATCGAATCGTAAGGCGTGAGTAAAACCAAACCATCGACCACCCGCTTACTTGCAAGGTACGTTGCCACACCTGTGCCTAAACTTCGACCTATCACAACGACTTTTCGACCTTTGGCATAGGTATCGTAAATTTTGAGAGCATCTTCAAAAAAGGCCTCTTCACTTGGCGTTCCAGTACTTCCAACATACCCTCGGTAATTAAATGCAACAATATCATAGCCTTTCAATGCTTTAACATGTAAAACAAAGCGCGTCGCATCATCGGCATTGCCACCAAAATAGAGAATAAGCCCTGCGTCGCTCTCTTGATCTTTGCGCAAAACGCCATCAAGCACAACATTTTCTTTTACAGCCAAAGTGAGTGGTTCAATGTTTTCACCACTGACTTTGGCCTCTTTTTCGATCAATTTTGCAGGGAAAAGTTGATCATTTTGCGTGAAGTACAAATATCCCACGGCGACCAAATAGAGTCCAATGACTCCAAGTAAAAGTTTTTTCATAAATCTTCCTTCTTCAAAAATACGGTGAAATCACCTTCCATGTAACCCTCATAGATTTCCACATCGTACGCAAAATCATTGACGTGTGCTTCGATCTCTTCGGGTAAAAAATAGTTAAAATGACCCTCTTTTTCTTCGCCCCTGAGCAGATTAAACACAAACCCTTTTTTGGAGGCTTCAAAGCAACGGCGAATAAATAAAAACGTCTCAAAGCGGTTCAAAATATTCATCGAACCACTCGCCACGTAAAAGTCTGCGAGTTCAAGATCATCGTTTAAAATATCTTTATGCACACAATGTTGTTTGGTACGTTTTTTTGCCACAAAAATAGCTTCAGTAAGCATATCGTACCCCACGTATTTACGAGGGAGAGAACCTTTTTGCTGGAGATAGAGATAAAGGTCACCAAAACCACACCCTGCGTCAATAACCGTGCTGGAAGGCAAATGTGCTTCCAAAAGTTCGTGGATCACTTCAAAGCGTGTGTGCTGTGACTGTTTGGAGTTCCAGTTCAAACCCTTGGCCGTACAGCCATAGCGTTTAATGGCATTTTCATAAAAGGTTTTATTGTTGATACGTGGCATAAAAAGAGGTTAAAAAAGAAGGGGCACTTTTAAACTAAAAGTGCCGAAATGCTTTGCTGCATCATGCTATTTTGATGGACTTGCGCAAGAACCGAGCTGGTCAGTTTGATCTCATCACTCTTCATTTGTGTTATTTTTTGATCCAGTGGTGTCTCAGCAATTTGTGAATTTGCACTGCTTAAATTTGTGATAGCCGTCAGAGAATTGGTTATGTTACTGCTTGCAGAGTTGATCTGATCGCTTGCCGTTTGCATGAGCGTGCTTAGGTTTTCTCTAAAATTTGCAATACCTTCTTGATCATCCACAGAGAGTTCGTTTAACCCTGTTACATCAAGTCCGTAGTTGCTTGAAAGCATATTTTGACCATTGTACGTTGTTTGCTCTGCAATGTCTTGCATAGCGCTGTTAATCGCATCGAACTCTTCTTTTAACATCGCTTTTTGATCACTGCCTAAAGAAGCGCTGTTGTAACGAACAGAAAGATCATTCAGTTTTTCAGCACCTGATTGGATGGCTTGCAAAGAAGAGTCAGCAATTTGGTACATACTGATGGTTTCATTGGCATTTTGAACATTTTGAGTTAAAGAAGAAATTTGAGAAGAAAGTGCATCGGAGATAATAAGACTCGCACTGTCTTTTCCACTCAGCTCTTTTGTCGCTGCGATTTTTTCTAAAACTGTGTCTGTATTGGTTTTATTTTGGGTGATCGTGTTGAGTATTTGTGTGTTACCACTGCTCGATATTTTCATCAGATGCCCCCTGTCTTAAAGATGTCTTTATTATACTACTCCTATGATACTATTGTCAATTAGACTTCTTTCATGACCCTTGAAGAAAGTCTAGTATAGTAGCGGAATTAAAATTGCTTCGTAAAGCAAATCCTAACAAGCAAAGGGCTAGTGTGTTTAACGGTAAAAATATACTCATCACAGGTGGCACAGGCAGTTTTGGCAAAAAATATACTGAAATTCTTTTAAAAAATTACAAACCAAATAAGATCATTATTTTCTCACGCGATGAGCTCAAACAGTACGAAATGGCACAGCAATTCACAAACCCATGTATGCGCTTTTTTATCGGAGATGTCCGAGATGTTGAAAGACTCAAAAATGCCATGTATGGCGTACATTATGTTATTCATGCCGCAGCGCTGAAACATGTCCCTATTGCTGAGTATAACCCAATGGAGTGCATTAAGACCAACATCAATGGTGCTGGAAATGTCATCGATGCAGCCCTAGCATGTGGTGTGCAAAAAGTCATTGCTCTTTCAACCGACAAAGCCGCCAATCCTATTAATCTCTACGGTGCTACAAAGCTTGCCAGCGATAAACTGTTTGTGGCTGCCAACAATATTAGAGGTGCTCGCCGTACACAGTTTTCGGTCGTTCGCTATGGCAATGTTGTAGGCTCTCGTGGCTCTGTGGTTCCTCTTTTTAAAAAACTACTCTCAGAGAACGCTCAAGAACTCCCTATCACCGATGCACGCATGACACGCTTTTGGATTACGTTAGAGCAAGGGGTTAACTTTGTCCTTAAAAATTTTGAGCGTATGCAAGGTGGCGAGATTTTTATCCCTAAAATTCCTTCGATGACGATGATGGAACTGGCAAAAAGTATGGCACCCCATTTGGAGGTAAAAATCATCGGCATCAGACCTGGTGAAAAACTACACGAAGTGATGGTTCCTAAAGATGACAGCCACTTAACACTCGAATTTCACGACCATTTTGTCATCCAGCCTACCATTCAATTTTCACAAGTCACTGACTTTAGCGCTAATGCACTTGGCGAAAAAGGAACACCTGTTGAACAAGGCTTTGAGTACAGTTCCGAAACCAACGCTCAATGGCTTGATGCCAAAGGTTTGATGGAGATGATTGAGGCATGATTCCCTACAGCCGTCAACTTATTGAACAGTGCGATATAGACGCTGTTGTCGAAGCTTTAAAAGGTGATTTTCTCACAGGTGGAAAAACCGTCAGTGATTTTGAAGAGGCACTTGCACACTACTTGGGCGTTAAGCATGTTTGCGTCATGAACTCAGCAACCTCGTGCTTACATGTTGCTTATCAAATGATCGGACTTAAAGAGGGTGATGAAATTATCACAACACCTTTGACGTTCGCAGCAACATCCAATACGGCTATTCAATGTGGAGCAACCCCTCTATTTTGCGATATTAAGTACGATGGAAATATTGATGATCGCAAACTAGAGGCGTTAATCACACCTCGAACCAAAGCAATAGTGCCTGTGGATTTTGGCGGAAATCCACTGCCTATTCAAACCATCAAAGCTTTATGTGAAAAACATCGGCTTTTTTTAATCGAAGATGCCAGCCATGCGCTTGGCAGTGCAATAGATGGCACAAAAGTCGGTACCATAGCGGACATGACTATTTTTAGCTTTCACGCCATCAAGCCTATTACCACCTTTGAAGGTGGCGCTATTGCGACCAATAATGCGGCATTTTATGAAAAAGCAAAACTCTTGCGCAGCCATGGCATTGTAAAAAAAGCGTTGTGGAATTCTGATATGATCATTCTTGGTGAAAACTACCGCCTAAGCGATGTTGCGTGTGCGCTTGGCATTTCTCAGCTAAAACGTTTGGATGCTTTTATAGAAAAACGCACCGAAATTGCGCACTACTACGATGAGCGTTTTGCTCAAACACCTTACTTCACAACGATTGCTATCGATAAAACGAAAAAAAGCAGTTATCATCTCTACCCTATTTTGCTGGATCAATCCCTCTGGTGTTCCAAAGAAGAGCTATTCACCGCTTTACATGCCAAAGGTATTGGAGTGCAAGTCCATTACAAGCCAATCTATCAATTTAGTTACTATAAAGAACGTTTTGGAGAACTTCGTCTGCCAAATACAGAAGATTTTTACCGCGCAGAGCTCTCCATACCGTGTCACCAAGGTATGAGCTTAGAAGATGCGACCTATGTTGCCGATACGCTTTTAAAAGAGATTGAAAATATCAAAGGATGTACAAGGTGAACATCGCCATCATCCCAGCACGCGGTGGAAGCAAACGGATTCCCCGCAAAAATATCAAAGAATTTTGTGGCAAACCAATGATCGCTTATAGCATTGAGGCGGCTCAAAAAAGCGAACTTTTTGATAAAATCGTTGTGAGTACTGATGATGATGAAATTGCTACAGTAGCGCAATACTACGGTGCTGATGTATTACAAAGACCCAAAGCGTTAGCCGATGATATAACACCAACCATTCCTGTGATTGCTCATGCCATTGAGACACTCAACATGAAAAACCTGCACAGTGTCTGCTGTCTCTATGCCACCGCTCCTTTTGTACAACCAAAGTACCTTCAAGAAGGCTATGAAAAACTGAAATCCACGCAAAGTGCGTATGTTTTTAGCGCCACAACCTATGCTTTTCCCATTCAAAGAGCCATCAAGCTCAAAAATGATCGTGTCGAGATGTTTTCTCCTGAAAATTTTGCGGTACGCTCTCAAGATTTAGAAGAAGCGTACCACGATGCAGGACAATTTTACTGGGGAATGCCTGAAGCGTGGTTAGAAGAAAAAATTATCTTTGCACCGCATTCAACGGCTATTGTACTGCCTCGCCATTTAGTCCAAGATATCGATACTTCTGAAGATTGGGTACGAGCAGAACTCATGTATAAAGCACTTTATGAAAACGCTGATACGAAGTGATAGCTCCAGCACGATAGGACTTGGGCATATCATGCGAGACCTCGTGTTGGCTCAAAGTTTACAAGGCGAAATCATCTTTGCGTGTCAAGCCCTCAAAGGCGCTATGATAGAGCGTATTCCCTACGAAGTCAAAATTTTGAAATCCAATGACGTAGAAGAGTTAATCACACTCATTCAAACGTTAAAAATCAATTTTTTAATCATCGATCATTATGAGATCGATGCTCTTTATGAGCAAACAATCAAAGAGGCAACGGGTGTTACGATTTTGAGTTTTGATGACACCTACAAAGCTCATCATTGCGATATTTTACTCAACCACAACCTTTATGCTGATGCTAAACGCTATGAAAATTTAGTACCTAAGCATTGTGAACTTCGCTTGGGATCTCCCCTTATTCGGGATGAATTTAAAGAGGAGAAGCGTCAAAAGCGTGAAAAAATCTACGATGTGCTTATTGCTATGGGTGGAAGCGATAGTGCAAATCTGACCCCAAAAATTATTGAAGCATTGCCCAAAGCACTGCACATTGCCATTGTAACAACCACTGCCAATGCGCATCTCCTAGCACTTCAACATTACATTGAAGATAAACCAAACATCGCATTGCATATCAACTCTTCCGAAGTAGCAAAACTGCTCCACCAAAGCCGCTTTATGGTTACCACACCCAGCGTTATGGTGCACGAAGTACTCTTTATGGAGCTACCCTTCATTGCAATTAAAGTGGCAAGCAATCAAGACGATATGTTTCATTACTTAAGCCAACACAACTACCCTGTTTTAAAGGAGTGGAATGCCTCTTCATTTGCGCAACTTTACCACACTTACGCCCACTGAGAGCGCTATGGTTTTACGCTGGCGAAACACTGAGAAGGTGCGCTCTTTTATGTATAATGACACACCTATCAGCGCCGAAGAACATACAGCCTTTCTCGCTTCTCTTCATCACAGAGAGGACAAACGTTACTTTCTTGTCTTTAGGGATGATGAGCCGCTGGGAGTGGTTGACCTAACGCACATAGATGAAGATTCTGCTATCATAGGACTTTATGCCAGTCCTGAACAAGAAGAGCACGGCATTGGGTCGCTATTGATGCAATGCTTGATATCGTATGGATTTGAACAATTGCATCTCAAAAGGCTTTATGCAGAAGTCTTTGCAGACAATAGAAGCGCTAAAAGGCTTTATGAAAAATTTGGCTTTTGCGAAAAAGAACGCAAAAGTGTCAATGAAAAAGAGGTTATTGGCATGGAGTTACACGCATGAAAATCGGTCATTTTGATTTAGAAGGCACACAAACGCTGATTATTGCCGAACTTTCCGCAAATCATGGTGGCAGTTTAGCAATCGCTAAAGAAACCATCCAAGCCGCTAAA
This sequence comes from Pseudomonadota bacterium, assembly GCA_017860615.1. Classification (GTDB taxonomy): domain Bacteria; phylum Campylobacterota; class Campylobacteria; order Campylobacterales; family Sulfurospirillaceae; genus Sulfurospirillum. The sequence goes on from JAGDMU010000007.1 coordinate 190,524, forward strand.
AAAGCAGGTGCAGATGCGATAAAGCTTCAAACCTATACCGCCGATACGTTAACACTTAAGTGTGATAAAGAGGACTTCATTGTCAAAGGTGGTACGCTTTGGGATAACAAAACTCTGTATGAACTCTATCAAGAAGCCTACACACCGTGGGAGTGGCACGAAGCGCTTTTTGCCTGTGCCAAAGAGGAAGGGTTACTCTGCTTTTCGACCCCATTTGATAAAAGTGCTGTCGATTTTTTAGAGCAATTTGACCCCCCAGCCTACAAAGTGGCCAGTTTTGAAGTGACCGATTATGACCTTGTACGCTACATTGCTTCCAAAGGGCGACCTATTATTGTCTCAACAGGCGTTGCGACACTGAGTGAAATCGAAGATATTGTGCGTATCTGTCAAAAAGAGGGAAATTTGGAGATCATTCTGTTGCAATGTACCTCATCCTACCCTGCACCTTTAGAGGGGGCTAATCTTTTAACGATTCCTGATTTAGCCAAGCGTTTTGGAGTGATAGCAGGTTTTTCAGACCATACCTTGGGGATTACTGCACCAATTGCCGCAGTAGCTCTTGGTGCGAAAGTGATTGAAAAACATTTTATTTTAGACAAAGCTATTGGTGGGGCAGATGCTTCTTTTTCACTGGATGCAACGGAATTTGAGACGATGAGCAAAGCAGTGCGAGATACTGAAAAACTGCTTGGAAAGCCTACGTATTACACGGAAACAAAAGCCATTAAAGGACGAATGTTTTGCCGTAGTCTTTATGTGACACAGCCTATCCAAAAAGGAGAGGCGTTTACCGCAGAAAATCTTCGCTCCATCCGCCCAGGCTATGGGTTACACCCAAAGCATTTAGGAGCCATTTTGGGTAAATGTGCCGCTACGGATATAGAGGTTGGAGAAGCCCTTAAATGGGAGATGATTGCCCTAAGCTAAGATAGCTTGGCAAATGGCATCTACATCGACATTCATAGCGCCAAAAACACTCTGTGCTCTCTCATCGTAGCGCTGCGCTAGCATACGCGGTACTGCTTCTAAGAGTTCTTCTTTCGTATTGACCCACTCCATCAAACCTTGATCAATCTGGTATTTGTCATAATGGCTGATAAAACTACGTGTCGAGATCGTCGGTGTACCAAAGTAGCACGCTTCCGTGTTCAGTGTACCTCCTCCTCCAATAAACAGATCAGCATAGGCTAAAAGATGCTGAATCTCAACTTTCTCTTCTAACACCGTCACAAAAGGGAATTGCTCTTTCAAATAACGACTCTCGTAGCGAGGGATAATAACGATGTTTGCCTTTGATAGCTGGGCAATCTCTTGCATCGCATCGTACAAAATGGGATACTGTTTATCGACATAACTTGCCTTGTACTCCTCTTCACGGATGACAATCAAAGGCTTTTTAAGATCAAGTTGATATGGGCTTAGAATCTGCTCAACACTCTTCATATCGGGTTTAAAATCTTTAAGCCAAATCACGGGATCGATAAATTGATACGAGAAAATTTGCTCATCATCGAGTGAAAAACGGCGAAATATATCATCAGGGACCACAAAAGGTTTAATCACACGTGCAGAGAGAGGTAATGTGAGTCTGGCTTGTGGCAATGCTTTTTTGAAATTCTCTTTGTGGTCTGATAGAGGGATGTCATAAAAATTCACCACAGGAATACCTAGACCAAACGCCACACGGTTGGCATCGACAGAGCAAAGACACACCAAACGGTCAATATCGTAAAGACTGACAAATTCCATTAGTGCTTTTTGACGCTCTATTGAGGCGTGCAATTTATCTTTTAAACACGCTCCTCCAAACTCTCCACGGTTGGTAAAAGGGATGTTATGTAATCGTAGTAATTCTACAACTTCACTGTAACCTTCGCCTTCACGTGCTGTAATGAGCGTCTTTCGCCCTTTTTTTTCAATGTGCTTGATAATGGGGATAAAAAAGAGTACCGATTTTGGAGTCACCAAATCAAACCATATCATTCATCTCTCCTTTGACAAAGCAGATTCCTAGTTTTTTCATATCGACACAGCGTTCAAAAAATGAATCATGGCAAATCTTTTCCCATGCCTCTTTCATCCCATCCGACCACGAGATATCATCAAAAACCACTACGGCTTTTGGACTCAAATAAGGTTTTAACATCTCCAAATAGTGTAACGTCGCCTCTTTGTCGTGATGACCATCGATAAAGGCAAGATCAACTTGTAACAAGGCTTCTAATATAGCAGGTAAGACATCTTGGAAACGACCAATGTATTGCGTGATGTTTTTGCACCCTGCTTCTTCGATATTCTCTTTCGCCAACGCTGCAACATTAGGATCACCCTCAACGGTATAAATCATCGAGTCACGACACGCTTTTGCCATATAAATGGCTGAAAAACCACAGCATGTTCCAAGTTCCAAAACCTTTACAGGACGATGCTTTTGCACCAAATAGTAAAGTCTCTGCGCCCATTCGCCTTTGAGTCCAATGGATGAAAGCTGTGCAATCGTCGTCTCTTTGGGTACACCTTGGTACATCTCTTCATGACTTCGTGTAGCCTCAGGATCTCCCGCACCGTAATCCACAAGAGCTATCACTTCATTTTGTGCTTTTCGCTTCGTACGAATGGCTTCAATGAGCTCAAAAATAGTATGGTCGTGAGATGTTAGTTGCATGGTTATCCTTATAAATAGAGCTTATTATACCATCTGCAAAAGAGATAAAGCGACCAAACATGTTGTTTGAAACGCCCTTCTTTGCCTTCATGGTACAAAAATGTCACAAATGAGGGATCAAACAGACCGCTTTGATGGCTCACACGTAACATGAGTTCTAAAACTTCATCGCCGTATTCATCGTACAGCCACTCAATAAAGGGCGAACTAAACCCTTTTTTCTTGCGATCAATTATAGAAGAAGGAATATACTTTTGCGCAATCTGTTTCAAAAGGTATTTATTGGTGTTTCCTGCTCTTAGCTTGGGAGGTAAAGCAAGACAATAGTCCACCAAACGATAGTCTAAAAACGGTGCTCTAAGCTCTAGTGAGTGTGCCATCGACATACGATCAATCTTGCTCATCAACACTTCAGCAATCCAAATGCGAATATCTTGCTTCGACATCCATGCAAATACTTCATCCTTTAAGACACTGTTTTTACGGATATCCAAACTTTCTTTACCAATGAGTTTTTCAAACTGCCTGTGTGTAAATGTTTCGGCTGTCGTATAAAAAGGATGTTGATCGTTTGTAATGCGTTGTAAATATTCAAAATTACGCGATAAATTAGGATTGTGTTCCAAATAGCTTTTTAAAAGCATTTTGCTCTGAGATGAAAGCTCTGTGTGCATTTGATAGTACTTTGCCATCTCAAAATAGTTGTCATACCCTAAGAATATCTCATCACTTCCCTCACCACTGAGGCAGACTTTAATGCCTGATTGATGCACCATTTGTGAGAGCAAATACGTTGGCATACACGCGGTATCGCCCATGGGTTCATCCAGATGCGTAAGCGTGTTCTCAATTGTATCAATGTAAGTTTTTTTGTTGATGCGAAGCTCATGGTGATGTGAGCCGATATGCACCGATGCCTCTTTAGCTTGGTCTAATTCATCGTAATGCAAATACTCATCATACCCAATGGAAAACGTATGAATTTTCTTACCCGAAGCTTTCGCATAAATGGAACTGACCAAAGAGGAGTCGATGCCCCCTGAAAGCAGTGAAGCAACCTCGACATCACCTACTAAACGCTTTTGTACCGCATCAAGAAGAAGCTCTTCAATTTTGGCTAATGCTTCGGCTTCTCCTATACCTAAAAGTTCTTTTTTCCCTACTTCGTAGTAGCGTTTACATGTCAAAACACCTTTAGCATATGTCGCATATGTTCCTGCTTCAAGCTTATGAATCCCTTCAAAAAATGTGTGAGGAGGAAGGGTGCTTTGAAATGAAAAATAGCTTTGAAAGCCCTGCATATTCATAGCAGGTGTTGTCTCTAAGAGCGCTAAAATGGCTTTGATTTCACTTGCGACCATTAGCCCTTTACTCTGGCTAAAATACAGAGGCTTTTTACCAAAACGATCTCTCGCCATAAAAAGCTCTTGGCTCTTTCGATCGTAAAGACAAAACGCAAACATACCATTGAGTTTTGAAAGCATGGCATGACCGAGTTTTTCATAAAGCTTTATGAGCACTTCTGTGTCACTCGTTGTTTTACATGTTAGGGCATATTCACGTTTGAGCGCTTCAAAATTATAAATTTCACCATTAAAAACAAGTGCGTAACGCTCATCTATCATCGGCTGGTTAGATCTAGTATCAAGGTCAATGATGGAAAGCCTTGTATGCCCCATCAACACCTCTTTTTCACCCCATATACCTTGTGCGTCAGGTCCACGATGAGAGAGTGTATATAGGGCTTTCTCAAAGCTCTGTTTGCTGTGATGACCGATGGCTGTTAAGATTCCGCACATTCCCTATTTTCCTTTTGTATCACACTTTCAATAAGTTCTATCCATTTTTTTTGACACACTTCATAACGATACACTTGAATGATTTTTTGAGCACCTTGCCCAAGTTGTGACCTGAGCATTGGCTCATTTTCAAAACGTACTAATGCGTGAGAGAGGGCTAATGTATCACTTCGATCAATATATAAAATTCCCTCTTTCCCATCAAATTCGCTCCATGAAGGCTCAAATTTGTACGCTACAACAGCACATCCAAGGCTTAATGCTTCTAATAAAGCATTTGGCATTCCCTCATAATGCGATGAGAAGATAAACCCTTTGCATTTTTGCATGTACTTGTACGGGTTGGCATCAAATCCGATAAAAAAAATGCGTTTTTGCAACCCATACTCCGCGACTAATGCTTCTACCCTAGCTCTGTCTTTGCCATCACCCACAAACACCAATGCACTTTGAAGTTTTGAGCTTGCTTGTGCATAAGCGTGTACCAGTTCATCTTGGGCTTTTTGCGTTGTATCAAACCGTCCAACATGCAGGAAAAATTCACCCTCATAGGGAATAGGTTCTTGTGCTAATAAAAGCAACTTTTCCGTCTCAATGCCATTGGCGATGCTCAAAGACTCAATGCCAAGCATTCCAAGCTCAACTCCAACACCGTGACTCACAGAGACAACCGCATGTGCTTTTGGGTAAAGCGCTTTGATCTGTGTTTCATAAAAAGAGCGTGGCAAAAGATGAATCAAACGATCTTTATAGCCGTACTCCAAACTCACACGGGAAGAGACGATGGCTTTGGTCTGCGATGGTAAGGCTTGAAGGGTGCACAAACTGTTGTAATCTTCAAAAGCAATTACCACATCAAATGAAGCTTTTTCAAGTAGATTGCCCAATTCAAGGGAGCGTGCATCAAAGAGCATCTGCCCTATCTGTTCTAACTCCACGCTCTCTTTACCTGTAAGAGTGAGGGAGTGATGGGAAAGGGTTATGATCGAAATATGATTATCAAGGGGATAGGCTATTGCTTTCTCTTCAAAAAGAATCATCGTAACAGCATATATTTTTGCCAAGGTATTGGCAAGCAGTGCGACATTTTTTTGCACCCCGCCTAGGCAAAGATTGTGCGTGATAAAAGCTATTTTTTTCATGACTTTTTTCGGGCAATCACAAAAAAATTGGGACAAAAATGCTTTGCAGGAATGAGATCAATCAGTAATCCTAAAAGGTTATTACCTATAAAAACACCTAAAATAAAAGGGAGCAACAAAGTATTGCGAAGAAAGCGAACACACGCCAATTTTTCCCAAATAAACCCATTAATAATCGAAAAAAGTGTCGTACCAAGATACCCTTGATAGTGCCATTCAACAACCTCTAAGCCATACTTCTGAAGCAATGTGCGAAGTCCATACTCACTAAAACGATGAAAATCATATGGCGTAGCATGGGCTTGATAGATGAAAGGTACGGAGAGCAACATTACGCCCGCAGGCTTTAGAACACGGACTGCTTCACTTAAGGCTTTTTCATACTCAAAAACATGCTCTAAAACTTGCGTCATAACTACGGTATCCACATAAGCATCACCAAATGGAAGTGCCATAGCTTCGGCAACAACAAAGTTGGTTTTGGAGTCTTTAAACATATGCCCATGCGTCTTTTCACAATCGGTGATGATGTATTGCTCACACTGTGGCTCAAGATAGCGTTTATACGGCGCTTTCCCCGCTCCAATGTCCAAGCAAATTCCCTTAACGTGGGCTTTGGCTAGAAGCATTGAGCGTTTCATCTGCCGCCAATTGAGAAAAAATCCATCGCTGATATACACGTCTGGCGCATGGTATGCCCCTGTGAGAAAAGGGATCACTGTGTAGGCGCAAAAATGGTTAAATTGCAAAAGCGCTTTCATCTTAAACCTTCAGGCTCAAATGCTAAAAGAAAGCGTTCAACAAAATAACGTTGATCAAACGCTTCGACTCTTTGCCTTGCCCTTTTTGCTAATGTATCACCTAGATCAGGATTGCACAGTAGCTTTTCGAGTGCAAAAACCATCTCTTCTACATTATAAGGATCACATAAAAGTCCATTTTCTTCATGTGTTATAAACTCTTTTATAGGTGCAATAGCACTTGCAACAATAGGTTTTTGTAACGTAGCAGCCTCTAAGAGGGCATTCGGAAACCCTTCAGAACAAGAGGGATGTATAAAAATATCCGCACGAGAGATATATGGATAAACATTTTTCTTATTTCCAAGCAAACATACACTATCACTCAATGCAAGCGATACAATCATCTCTTCAAGCGCATGTCGCATCTCTCCTTCGCCAAGAATGATAAGCTTTAGGGGATGGGTATAACGTTTTTGTAAAATTTGAAATGCCTGAAGCAACATAGGATAATTTTTTTCATAACTCAAACGCCCTACGGCAAGAATCGTTTTATCCTCAAAGAGTACTAACGCATCTTTAGGTATCACTTCTTGCGACAACGTTACAGTAGATGCAATATCGATAGGGTTATACAGTACTTCTATCTTCTGCGTATCTATCTCATAATGCGCGACCAAATCATTCTTACTTGCAAGGCTATTGCAAATGATTTTTTGTGCATTGCCATAACACAGTTTCACTAAGCTTTTATTAATGGAAGGCTCTTTAAAGCACTCTATAACAGAAGAAATTTCACATCTAACCGAAAGCATGTACGGTTTTTTGTTCAATGTTGCGCAAAGAGACGTCAAATAATTCGCTGTAAAATCCATAAAACCAACGATAACATCATACTCTTGCATGGCGTTTGAGAGTTGATTCAATATGGGAAAAAGATTGGTTGTTATTTTCTCTTCTTCTTCAATAGCAAAATAGTATTCTACCCCTTCAACAAAAAAGTGCGATTCTGTGTTTTTAAGAACAAAAACGCCCACACGATCATATACAGGAAGAAGTGTTTTTGTAATGAGAGACAATACTTTCTGAGCACCGCCTGTTGACATTGTATCAATCACAAATAAAATTGATTTCATACCATCCATACCTTCTTCCACATCATATAAACCATAATAAACCATACTTTAGCAAAATCAACACGTGCATGAGAAAAAAATGCTTGACGAAGCTTTAAAATATAGGCTTGATTAAACTCTTCGCTGCGTGCTGCCTCTAGCAATAACGTATCGGTTAAGTCCTTAAAATCATTTCGACACCAAGATTCTAAGGGAACTCCAAATCCTTGCTTCTTACGATAAATAAATGATTCATCAAATGCCCCCCCTAAAAGAGCTTTTAGAGGTGCTTTGCCACCATGAGCCATTTTTGAATCCAAAGATTGAGAAAAAGCGTATTCCACCAAACGGTGATCTAAAAATGGCTCACGTGCTTCAATGGCAGAAGCACTTGTTGCACGATCCACTTTAACTAAAATATCATCTGGCAAATAATGCTCAAAATCGTACAGCATTAAGTTCTCTTCTATGGATTTTGGAACGGTGGAAAACAAAGGATGATAGTCCGCTAAATGATTAGCCTTCAAATCTTCTTTTCTAAAATGACTTAAATCATTATAATAATGCTCCATAAAATGCTTTGCATGTAACGAATTTTTAATACGTAAAAATTTATCAATGCCCATTGCATAAGGTGTCTTAGAGAGGATCGAAACGCTCCGTTCAGGACTGAGTATAGATGTCATATATTTGAGGAAGCGTCTTTTTTGAAAATACGCATAGCGTTGGGGTGTTTGAGCATAACGATCATATCCACCAAAAAGTTCATCAGCCCCATCGGCACTCAAAACAACTTTAACATAAGGCTTTACCGATTGCGCTAAAAAGTACGTCGCGATTGAAGAACTATCTCCAAATGGCTCATCGTAAATATGTGGTAACAACGGGATAATAGTCTCAACATCTTTCTGTTGTAAGGTAAATTGCTCATGCTGCGTTCCAAAACGTTGTGCCACATAGTGCGCATACGCAGATTCGTCATAGCTTTGATGGTCAAATCCAACAGTGAATGTATTAAGATGATACCCTTGCTCGGACAATAACATTGTGACCAAAGAGCTATCAATTCCCCCGCTTAAGAAAACCCCAACAGGCACATCCGAGCGCATACGAGACGTAAAGCTATCGACCAATAATTCTTTTAACGATACGCTCTTAGAGAAATCGTTATTAAAACTACTGCGTACATTCCAATAACACACTTTTTGGACACATTGATCTTTTTTAAGGATAAGATAATGCCCTGCTTCCAATTTATAACAATTTTCAAAAATAGATAAAGGCGCATCGATATAACCAAACATTAAAAAATTAGACAGAGCTTGCGTATTGATTTTTTTTTCAAATTGGGGGTGAGCATGAAATGCTTTTAACTCAGAAGCAAACATAAAAAAATTTTCATTTTGATAGTAATACAATGGTTTTACACCCACACGATCACGTGCGATAAACAATTGCTCCTCGACTGCATCCCAAATAGCAAAAGCAAACATACCTTGGAGTCGATCAAGGCATTTTTCTTTCCATTGCACATAGGCATAGAGAAGAACCTCTGTATCACTCGTACCTTTGAACGTGTATCCTAAGGCCTCAAGTTCTTGTTGTATGATTTGATAATTGTAAATTTCTCCGTTATACACAATAACATATCGCTTCGTTATATCCATCATAGGTTGATGCCCATTTTGTGACAAATCAATAATAGAAAGGCGCCGATGCCCTAAAGCGATACCACTTGGAAAACAAAATTCACCGCAGTCGTCAGGACCTCTATCCAACATTGTATCTCGCATAGCAACGATAACCTGTTTATCGGGTAATCCCGTCGAAAAATCCCAATACCCTACTATGCGACACATTCAGCGGCTCTTTTATGCACTAAAAACTCATTACAGCCTAACCCAACGCATTTCAAATAAACAAACCATTTTTTGATCAATGATTTTGGATAAATCGCATCGTTGTATTTTGTTGGTGCGACCTTAACCGCTTCAAAGCCATAGGTTTTCCATGCACGAAGTGTCTGCTCAACGTTGATTGGCTCATACGGTAAGCCTCCTAACCAATCAATCACGTCAGTGATTTTATACATCCCTCTTGTTTTGTCATAAAAATTGAGACCTCTGCCTTTGCGAAGGTCTTCCATCGTTAAAAACAGAGTGTAGCCTATCACGAGAAGAAATTTCATCAGTACGTTGGTTTGATTATAAAATGATTTGGCTTTTAACCACCATGCACTCGCTTCAGTTTGATTGTAAAGAGCGATGTATGCTAAACCATCAGGCTTAACCATACGGCTGGCATTGAACATAGCCACGTTAAGATTTCCAGTATGATGTAGCACACCCCAAGAATAAAGAATGTCTGCTTTCTCTTTCCATTTTTCAACTGTCGTATGATCTAAAATAGAAGCTTCTTCAACCTCCCACAAAACATCCTTAGGAATTAAATGCGCAAATTTTTTCTGTATCATCCGTGTAGCTTCTATACTTTTGGAATCCACATCTAACGATACAATATGTTTACATCCAAGAAGGGCAGCGCACAAAGAAAAAATACCACTTCCACATCCTACATCAATAAATGTTTTATTATGAAACGTAAAATCTTCACCAAAAAATCGCACGAGCGATACTTTTGAATTTTCAATAATCGTTTCTGTCACGATATAGTTTACATACCGAAGCCAGTTTTTTCCAAATGAAAAGGTTATCATCAGAGCACCACCTTTTGCCCTTTCATGCCTAAAAGGTAATGACATGGCTCAATTGCTTCAAATCCTTCTTCACTAAACCACCGATACACCTCATCAACATAGTGACGATTGATGTAGGTTGGGCTGTACAGATCATAGGTATTTAAGGCTCTTACGTGACGGTCTTTGTCCATCGCAATAGGAAATGTTTCCCTAAACGCGTGCCCTATAAAAGGGATTTTGTAGAGATAATAGAGCCATGACGCGATAATCGAGAAGCGATACATTGCCATCGGTGACATTTTAGAGGTAATAAGTTTACGAATACGATCTTGATTGATACTCTTTTTAAGCCAGTAAGCCCCATAAAGCCACACGCTTAGAAGCCCTTTAGGTTTCACAAATGGTGCAATGGCTTGAAATGCTTGATGGGTATTTGGGGTGTGATGCAAAACTCCAAGAGAATAAACCACATCAAACGTGCTTTTTCGCAACGGTAAATGAAAGAGATTGGCTTGAATGATGGTAACATTTTCTAAATGCCCCACATTTTCATACGTAGCATCCACAGCACGACTCAAATCAACCCCAATGATATGTTTCGCACCAAACACTCTTGCACTAATATCTAAGTATGGCCCTGCCCCACAGCCAATTTCGAGCACTTCTTTATCAGCAATATCTTCTTTTTTAATCCCCATATACTGGTACATCTCATCTTCGGACATGATAGGTCGTTCATTTTTTACATGTTTAAACAGATGCCACTCTTCACCAAAAGAGGCAACATACTCCTGATCACTCACAAAACGAGGGATAAAATGATGAATGGCAAACGATGCTTTGCATGTTGGACAAAAGAGCGTCCCCTCTTTAATGCGATTTTTCTCTTCAACGACATCATGAAGTTCAAAATCACACTGACATGTAGGACAAACCAAATACTCTAATGCTTTTTTTTGCATACAACGTTCCTTCTTTTAATAGAGTTCTTGTAGAACTCTGAACACGCTTTTAAAGCAAAGCTCTAAAAGCTACGCTAACACTGGGTTTTCCTCGGCAGAAAGCCCATGCACCTTTGGTGCTAATTGAGTTCCGTAAGGACTCTAATGAATGACCTTTTTACCATCTTTAAGCATAATAGGCACTTGACGCATCCAAATCTGCTTTTCCCACATCTCTTTATTGTTTTGATACCATTCAATGGTTTTACTAAGTCCCTCTTCAAAGACCACTTCAGGCTTCCACCCTAAGATACGCTCAATTTTTGACGTATCGGCAAGATGACAATCAACTTGTCCAGGGCGATCTTCATTGTAGATAATCTTCTCTTCGCCCACACCAAAAGCCTGTGCAACTTTGAGTGCGATCTCTTTAATCGAAATAGAACGCCCCGTGCCAAGGTTAAACACTTCGCCTTTCACTTTATCAAGGGGCGCTTTAATAATCGCATCTAAACCTTTGCAAGTGTCATCCACATAAATCCAATCACGTGAGGCTTCACCTTGTCCATGCACGGTTAGCTTTTCATCTAAAAGCAGTGCTGTAATAAAACGAGGAATCGCTTTTTCAAGATGCTGACGTGCCCCATAATTGTTAAAAGGGCGAACGATGGTCGCTGGAATATCATAGGTATTGACATACGAATAGACCAATCTATCCGCACCCACTTTAGCCGCAGCATACGGCGAAGCAGGGTTTAGCGGATGATTTTCATCCATAAAACTGCAATTCTCTGACGTACCGTAAACCTCCGACGTAGAGATGTGAATAAACCGCTCAATGCTTTTTTTATGATTTAGTACCGCATTGGCAACCGTTTGGGTTCCAATAACATCGGTTTCAAAAAAGTTTCTATTATCGTAAATGGAGCGTGTGACATGTGTTTCTGCCGCAAAATGGACTACAATATCGCTGCGTGCGACAAGTTCTTCCACTAAAGCACTGTTGGTGACACTGCCATACCAAAATTCAAAACGCCCAGAGGTTTGATTGGGGCGAACTGGAAAGTTATCGACATTTCCCGCATACGTTAACAGATCCAATACGATGATTTTAGCATCAGGATAGTGCTTAAAAAGATAATGTAAAAAGTTTGAGCCGATAAACCCAGCTCCACCAGTAATTAAAAAGGTTTTCATCGTTCTTTATCCTTCTACATGTAACGTTTTGTTTTTGGAAATTTCAGCATTTTCAACCAACTTCCAGTAGTTGTGATGCCACGAGCGATACTTCCAGTCAGGACACTCTTTGCACATTGCTATCTCATCGCCCTTGCGCGCCAAATGCTTTTGGCGGTAAAAATCAAATCCTTCTCCATGCCAAATCTCTTGAATGCTTTTTTCCGTAATATTGCCCATGTTGGTATGAGCGGCAATGTCATACCCACACACCATCACTTGACCACGACTGTCGATGTTTAAACGCTCAAAGATAAACGGACAAGGGATTTTCTCCTCAGGAGGAAGATAAGGCGTCTCATCGGCTGAATTTTGCGGGTCATTAATGCCCCATGTGAGGTACTTTCGTTTTTGAAATTGATCCACATACGGTTGCCAAAACTGCTCAACAGCATCCACATCAATCCCTTGCTGATTGATAGCCGAAGCGATGATTTTCGTTTTTGCACCCATTTCGTTTCGCAAGGCATAGACTGCACGCAATTGCGATACTAACTTTTCAAAACTAAGCCCTTTGCGCACGATATCATAATCGTGCTCGGTCGAAGCATCTACTGAGAATTCCAACATTTCAACGCCCATTTCAAACAGTGCTTTGGCTTTATCAATGCTCATCAGAGAGCCATTATTAATGATGCCAAGCTTACACCCTTTCTCTTTAGCGTAGCGCATCAACTCTAAAAATTGCGGATGCATTAAAGGCTCACCGCCTCCTGAGATACGAAGCCACGCGCCAAATTGACCTGCTTCATCGGCAATCTTTTTGAAAATGGCTTCACTCATGTATTTGGCATCTTTGTAATCCGCACGAATGGTCGAGTTGGTATAAGGACAATTAGGGCAGAGTGCATTACACACATAACTAAACGACAAAACGATCATCATTGGAAATGCTACCGCTTCATCTCGTATGCCATAATGTTCTTTGGTATGTTCTATTTTTTGCATGGTTAATCCGTATTGAAAAATTGCACCTTGATGGGCTACATCGTGCACTGTTTTAGTCTCACTTCTGAGAAAAATAAATCCGTTTTTAGTAAAAACTCTTTGGGATGCTTCATTTTCATCGGCAACCCACGCCCAAAGATGGGAAAATTTTCGATCCTTGCCGCGCTCTTTAATGGCTTCTAAAAGTTTCGTTGCAATCCCTTGATTGGGTTTTGCAACAAAAACCGTCACTTCACCTTCTTTATGTGCGTATAAAATTCCCACACCCAAAAGTGTTTCATTTTCCAACGCTATTAAAACTTCAACATCTTTTGTTTCAAGCCAAATTTTCGTCTCTTCGACACTCATGACAGACGAGTAAAGCGCCTTTGCATGGTGGTTGCGAAGGTTTACATACGCTTCAATGAAAGAGGGATGCTCTTTAAGATGAATGATTTTCACTTTTGTCCCACCAAAAAGGACGAGCTTCTTCTTTTGCTTCGCCTAACGTTTTATTTTCATAGTATTCAGCCCCAACTGCTTGCCAATCAGGGCAGGTTTTGCACACGTCTGGCAGTTCATCCCAACGGTGTTCTTTATGCACTTTACGCAACTTTGTATAGTGCTCATTTTGCCAAATAGACGCTAAACTCTCATCTTGGGCATTTCCTGCGACAAAGTGACCTTCATAATCTACCGCACACGCTACGATATTGCCATTGGCATGAATTGCCATCGTGTTATTGCCCCACGGGCACGCAATGCGAAAATCGGTTTCATAGTCCAAATTCTGGGCAACCACATCGCCGCTATTGGTCCAAGAGAGCATATTACGCACTTTAACCTCAGCACCTCTGCTCTCCCAAAAAGCCCTAAAATCGGCTACTTCCAAAGCATTATCATCAATCGCTGAAAATTGACACTGGATGATGGGAAACTCCAGTCCAAGCTCTTTTTTGCGTGCTAAGAGTTTTTCCACATTGGCGTAAATTTTATCGCGATCTCCCCCCACTCGAATACGTTCAAAGGTCTCTTTTTTAAAACCATCCAAAGAGAGAATAAAGCGTTTAAGTCCTGATGTTAAAATCTGATCAATGTAATCTTTACGCCCCAATAATTTTCCATTCGAATTTAAAACCAACTTTCGAAGCCCTTTATCACGGGCATAACGTAACCTTTCAAACAGCGTGTCACCCAACGTAAATGCCTCACCGTAAAAAGTCGGCCATACTTCTGTATCGGGTGCGATAAGCGCAATTTCATCAATAATTTTGCGAAACAAGGTATCACTCATGTGAAATTTTGGGCGTTGCATGATTTTGTGATTACAATGGGCACATTTCATATTGCACACAGAAGTCGTTTCAATGACGACCTGTGGCGGAAAAGTGTATTGCTCTAATTTACTCTCAATCGCGAGCAATTTTTGTTTATGTGCTTCAGAGATAACCATTTTTTCGTTCCCTATTCCAAAGTGTCAGTATCAACAAACTCCAAAGTTTGGCATGGTGAGGAGCACCCTCTTCCCACTCTTTAACCAATTTTTCAATGAAGGCTTGTTTCATACCAAAATCAACGCTAATATCGGACATTTGCAGGGTTTCTTTCACCCTCTGCTTCCACACACTATCCATCCAGCGCCAAATTGGCAAAACAAACCCCTCTTTAGGTCTAAAAACAAGCTCTTGGGGTAAATAGTGCAACGCCACTTTTTTAAGAAGATACTTCACTTCTGTATCTTTAATCTTAAGAGCACTGGGGATGTGTCCTACCAGTTCAACAAAAGCTTTGTCTAAAAAAGGACTTCTTACCTCAACACTGTGCGCCATAGAGAGACGATCGGCGTATTTGAGTACTTGATTGGGGAGTTGGTCGCAGAATTCACCCTCAAGTGTTTGATGCAGTTGCGTCTTTGCATGTACCCCACCCGAAAAAAGGGCAGGTGTGCTCACGTACTTTCCAAACATCATGGAGAGTTCTTCATCGCTAAAAACATTCAGTTTTTTCCGCCATACATCATTTTCCAAAGCAAAGAGTTGATCCGCATCCAGTTTAGCAGAATTACGGTGTGTGAGATAACTGCCAAACAGCTCATCGGCACCATCGCCACACAAAGCCACTTTCACATGTTCTCTCACAAGAGAGCATAAAAAGTAAGGACTGATGGTTGCGGAAAAAGGCTCATCAAAAGCGTTCAATACTTTTGGTAAGCTCTGCCAAACCTCTTCATGCCCAAGTCGGTAGATATGCCTCTTAGCGCCAATTTTTTCTGCCACCATCTGTGCAAAACGCTCATCTTCGTCTTTGCCTGCAATGCTGTCATCATAAACCAAGGTAAAGGTTTCGAGCTGCTTACGCGTGTGCTGAGCTGTCAGCGTTGCCACAAGGCTTGAATCAAGACCACCTGAGAGAAACGCCCCAAATTCAACATCCATTTGGCAGCGCATTTTCACAGAACGCTCTAGTGACTCCGTGAGTAATGTAACATAATCCTCTTCATGCCCAAGGACTAAAGAGCCATCAAAACAAGGACGCCAGTAACGCTGTTCCTTCACTAAAACACCTTGACGAAAAAGCATCAACGTCGCAGGGGGAACTTGCTTTATGCCTTCATAAATTGAGTGAGGCGAAGCGACTGATTTTTTCGATAAAAAGGCGTAAAGTGCCTCTTCACAAATCGCAAGATCTTTCTTTACAGGTAAAAGCGCTTTGATCTCTGAGGCAAAGTAAAGGTCTCCTTGCTCAAGCATGTAATAACACGGTTTTTTACCCATAGGATCACGTACTAAAAGAAGGTTTTGTAAAGCACCATCCCAAAGGGCAATCGCAAACATACCCTCCAGATGATTCACAAAATCAAGCCCCCACGCTTTATAGGCGGCAGGGATGAGCTCAGCATCAGAGTGATTAGAAGTAAATTCGTGTCCCAAGGCTTCAAGCTCAACACGTAATGTTTGAAAGTTGTAAATCTCACCGTTCATCACAGAGACAATCTCGCCACGAACACAAGGCTGCATACCGCCTTCAAGATCGACAATGGCTAAACGATCCAGTCCCAAAGAGCATTGAGGTGACTGCCAAAACGCTGTAGCATCAGGACCGCGATGTATTAAAATCTGTCCCATTTTCTCCAGTAGCGTTCTATTAGGAGATGCTGTAAAGCCAAAAAGTGCACACATCAGGAAGCCTCAAGAAGGTTGGAGAGAATTTTTTTCCACATAGCACAATCATCTTCAATTAATTTAACAGCAAACGCCCTACTCTGCTCACTTTTTTGCACAAGAGACGCTGCATCAAGAAGCAATAGCTCTTGTAAAACCTCTTCTAAATTCTCTTTATGCGCATGGATAATAGGACACTGTGCCAGAAGTGCATCATAATATTCAGGATCAAGATACTGATAAAATGCGTTCAAACTCTTATCCATATTGGTAATGACAATTTTCCCTGCCAAAAGGGCTTCGATGGAGGCATAGGAAACAAAGCCATCAATGATATTATCAATAAAAATATGACAATGCTGCAATGCTTCCAGTGCCTTATCGCGCGAAACTCCCTCTAAGATTTGGCACTGCGCTTTATCTTGCAATGAGTCAAATACAGAGGTGATATGATGGGAGCCTTTACGAATACCATGATTGGCAAAATGCAACATTTTAAGAGGCTCGTCATTCAATGAAAATCGGTAAGGATGATCACTAATGGCAAGGACATGCCCAAAGAGCATGACAACATCCGCTCTGGGAATGTAGCGCATATAATCAATGGGGCTTAAGACTAAATGGGCGTACTTGCACCACCAATACACTCTTTTTTCTTTTTTAAAATCCTCTTTAAAATACTCTTTGTCATACACAATATGACCGTATTTTTGGTATAGGTTCGTATTTTTTCGTGAATCCCAAACATCTGCGCCATAAGGAAGAAGGGCTATTTTTTTACCAAAGAACTGGTACACAATAGGCTCCAACCGCCAATACAAAACCGTACGATCTAAAAATCCCCCATCAAAATAGAGAAAGAAAACATGAAATTGATCCAATGCCCATAAAAATGCCCAATATTTCCCTAACAAAAGAGGATAATCGTTCGCGATCCATTTCGGAGCAATGTTTTCAATGGTGACACTCTTTTCATTGCTTACTTGCATATTAAGATTTTTGAACGAAAAATAGGTAATATCAAATTCACTATCCAAGACCGATTTGACGGTTTTTAAGGAGATAATGGAACTTGTTCCAAAAAGCACTTTTTGGTTGGGGGTCTTTTTTAAAGAGCGTAGCCAAACGATGATAAGACCCATGAAAAAAAGAGGGAAAACCAAAATTTCTACGAGCAACCCTTTACACCGATAACAGAGCTCTTTTGCCCAATGCATGGGAGCTTCACATGAGGTATTGGTAAAAATCCACCCTCTCTCGCTAAAATGTTGCATTACTCACTCCATTAACATTTTGATCTGTTTTAGATCCATGTGCATTGTATCATTGTAAAACGCTGCATGTTGTTGATTTAAAATCTGATAGGCATGGTAAAGTTCTCTTTTTTCAATAAAAGCGGATGCCCTTTTAATATACTCATTCATAGAAGAGGCATAACGATGCAATCCTAGCATTTCACCCTCTAACAAAGGCGGTTGATCTTTTTCATATGCGTATCCATATCTCTTTAAAAATTGATGCACACGGCTATTGGTCTTAAACTGCTCTCTTGCCGTTTTGGCATAATGTGGATCGTCAATGAGTTGAACATAAACGCCGCCTTTAGCATAAAACTCTTGCAACGCTTCTCCCGCATTCAACGGAAATGTGTCCATCCATAAATCAATCATATAACCATAAATATGAGGGTCAACAAACCCTGGGAAATAAAATCTCTCGGCAATACCCAATTGCGCAACTTTCGCTTTAATGCTTTCCACTTCGCCACTACCTGCTGCAATGTAAATCGTGTTGGGATAGCGCTTCATAAGTTTGGCAACCGTCTCCAAATAAGCATCACTGTCAACTTTGATCAACCGTCCAATGGTTCCAAGAATAAAAGCATCTTTTGGGTATTTGGCTCTCTCCTTAGCAATACGCTCTTTATCAGGCTCAGGCGTATAAAAAATCTCTGTCTGCATCGGCACCGTAATGACCTCAAAGGGATAGTGTCGATCAAGCACTACACTGTGGCTTATGCGTAGATCAATCCCTAAAACATCATACTCAAAGTTGCCATGACTCCAAAAAATCTGTTTTGTTGCGCTCCTCGATGCAAAGAGAAATGTAGCTATCGGTGTGCTATTGTTAGCAACGATCATCGTCTCAATACCATGCTTTTGCATATCATCTCGTATGGCAAGTGAACGCTTTAAATGGCTTTGAAAATTACTTTGGAGATCAAGGCTGTGTTGGGCTACTTCGCTTACATCAAACCCCAATTTTTTAATCTCCAAAATTAGCTTTGTATCATCCAAGCTCTTCTCAATCGTTGCCATTGAATACACAACAATCTCATGGTTTTGACAAAAAGCCTCATCTTTGGCTAAGGCACTAAGAAGGGAGAACTCAACAATAAAGGGTGAATTTTTAACGATACGATCTTTGATCAGTGCAATACATTTTTTTGCATGTGAAGATTTTTGAGGCATAGAAAGCTTGTTTTTTTCTGCCCATAAAGCATAAAATGCGCTTGCTTCTCTTTCAACCTCATCATTAAACTGTTTAAACGCCTCTTGGGTTTGCGCACGGTTGAGAAAGATATGGCTCATTAAAAAATGCAAGCTCATCGCCTCTTCTATCAACTCTTTTTCTTTACATGCCAAAAAAAGTTCACGTAACACAGGGTAAATCACGTCACGCCACGCAAAGTGATTTTCATACCCTTTAACTTGCCAAAAAAGCCCAAGCATCCAAATTCCAATGCCCATACGTTCACTGTACGTCGCTTTTAAAAACCGCTCTTTGCCGAGTGCTTGCTTCATGCCATAGGCTACCGTATCAAAGGAAATATAACACTGTTCACAAAAATTTTTAAGGGCTATAGCATCTTTATCCATTTGACTGTAACACTTACCTTCAAACCACACATGCTCACCCAAAAACCATGCGACACTTTGTTCCCCTTCGCCATTAAGCATACGAAGCACGCAAAGCAGATGCGCAAAAATATACTTCTCTTTTTGAGCATTACCGTAAGCACTATACGAAGTTTCGACAAGCCCAATTAACTGTGTCAATGCAGCATCTTTAGGAACTGCGGCTTGTGCATAGAGAAACCACAACGTAATGTAATTGTTACTGAGCAGATGCCCTTCACGCAGATAACCATAAATCTTATGGCGAAGAACCGCTAAAAGTTCTTCTAAAACTTCAACGGGGCATTGAAGTTTCCCAACCATCATCGTACGTTTGTAAAGTTCAGGAATATTGGCTTGCATCACGCCTTCAAACGTTGCAAAATCAAGCGGCTGGGAAAGTACTTCGGTCAGCTTCTTAATGTAGGGGTTATCTAAAAATTCGCTCACACCTTACCTTCTTTATGCCCTCTTGGATAATGTTCTCCCTTACGCTTCATCGCAGTTTGAATCGCATCAATACACCCAGCCAACGTAAAGAGCCATGCTCGATTGGCTTGTAGCCAAATGCACATTTTTTCATATGCCTCTTCTTCATTTTGGGGCACTTTCACCTCAATAACCGCCAATGCCATCTCTTGCACAAGGAGCATAGATTGAGCCACATGCCAGATGATTTGTTGGAAAAACTCTTCTTGGGTTACTTTACGAAAAGTGTGTATCTCTTTTTCAAGATGACGTAAGGTTTCCAATGAAACATTTTCACCTTTTTCAAAAACTTCACAGACTTTTGCAACTTCGAGGAAAAGAGCTTCAATGCGCACTCTTTGTTTGTGGAGATACTGCTCCATTCTTTGAAGCGAAGCCGCAACCGTTTTCTTCACTTTGACAAGCTCTTTTTCAGGCATTGGTTTAAGAGAGATCGGTATTTTAGGGCGTGTTTGCTCCACTCTGCTTGCCACCACTTCTTCAAAAGGAAGCTCAATAGCCCCAGCAATGCGTGCTCCACCTTCGGTCGCATTGATTGTCTCCATACGGTGTTTTGTTTCTGCAATGTCTTTCTCAAAAAATTGGCGAAACCAGTTCCATACCGTTGTTGTTCGAACCATTCCACCGCCGCCATAACGCTCTACAAAGCTATCGCTCTCTTTTTGTTTAACTTCATTGGCACCAAAAAGGTGCCCAGAAGAATGGCTCATACCATCATCGCCATATGCCAAATCTTGCCCTAAAAGCACGCACGTCTTAAAATGACTGTGATAAATCAGCTCATACGCTTTATTGGCTGCACTCATGCCAATGCCCGCATAACCCCATTGTGGAGCACCTGTTGCCATCATATAACCAAATGGACGCATACACATCATCATCGTCCCTGCTTTAATGTTATCTACAACTTCGGGGTGTTGGAGCGAACTTAATGCAAATATGACACCTTCAAATGCCTCTTTAGGGGTATCTTTAAAGAAACGCCCCGTTAAGGGAATCCGCTCCATCGAAACGACCACATCAGGCTTAATACCATAGCGCGTTAACACAGGAAAACTCGCATCGACTGCAAAAATGGTCACATAAGGCGCTATTTTTTTAAGCAATGGCAACTGCTTTGCAAGGGAAGGTCCAGTAGAAGCCAGTACAGCAACCTTGGTGATCATCGCTTTTTTAAAAAAATCCAACAAAGGAGGCGTGCTTAGCATCAAAGGTAGGTTCATAAAATGCTGTTCCATCCCAATGAGTGCGTCATGCGCATCATTTCCCACGGCTTGAATCGTATGGTGCAAACTCTCGATAAAAAGACGATTGCTCTGCTGAATGAGTTCGGCATAATTTTCATAAAATGAACTCATAATATGTAAATCATACACTTTAGCATAACGTTGCGTTTGAAATGCACTAAAAAGGGTTGCGATGGTCGGAAAATTAAGCTGATTGGAGCTTAAAAGTACCAAACGACCACTTTTGAGCTCCATCGAAAAATCCACAAGATGAAGCACAACATAAACAATACAAGGGTCTGGTTCTATAACCACTATGCGTTGATGTTTTGCATTTGTAAGCAGATGTTTCAACAATATCCCATTACCCAATCCAAAAAAATAGAGGTAGGGGTACTCTTGAAACCTTGCATACGTTTGTATCTGTTCATGAATAACGTCTTGCGGCTTAGATGAGTAGAGCGGTTGAAAGGTTTTAGTATGGACAAGATTGAGGCTTTCAAGATTCTCTTGATCCATAAAAACTTCATAAGGAAGCTCCGCAGCTGCTTGGGCAAGAGAAGAAGCATAAAAAGGGTTGACCAAAGAGAGTGCAGAAACGTTGGTTTCATATAAGGACATTCTAAACCTTTACCGTAAAGTGAAGTTTGGTACGTGACTTTGGTATTAAAGCAAAAACCATGCCGATTGTAAGAGATTTATCCATAAAAAAAGGGGTTGGTGAGTTACCCCACCAACCCCTTTGCTAAGAACGTTTTCAAAGAAACATTCTTATAGCTTACGCTACTTTAAACTACTGAAGTAGTTTAAGAACGTTTTGTTGTACAGAGTTTGCTTGACTCAACGCATAACTTCCTGATTGTGCAAGAATGTTATATTTTGAGAAGTTTGCAGACTCAGCAGCAAAGTCAACGTCACGGATTTGAGATTCCGCAGATGTAACATTTACTTGAGTTACAGAGATGTTGTTGATAGTTGATGTCAATTGGTTTTGAACAGAACCGATATTGGCACGAATTTTATCAAGTGACTCTTGTGCAGTTTGAGAAATTTTGATCATCGCTTGTGCACCAGCATACGTTGTAACACCCGCAGTCAAATCTTGTCCAGAACCTACAGCATTATCGTTTGCAAAGGCACCGATTGCTTCAGCATCAGCAGCACTAAGCTCACTCATCATATCACGAAGGCTTAAGCTTGCAGTGTTACTTGTCGCAAAGTTTGTGATAGACATATTAATGTCCGCAGCACCCGCTTTAGTCAATGTTAAACGACCTGTAAATGCGCCATCTGCGATAGTACCTACTGTTGCAAGACCAGCAACCTGAATTGCTCTACCATCGGTTGATGTAAGCTCTAATGCACCCTCAGAGTTGACACTTGCACTAACACCAGTGGTATCAGAGAATTGGTTAATCGCATCAACAAGAACACCTGTGCTATCATTGTCAGCAACATTTAAAGATGCCGCAACAACAGTACCATTGATGGTAAGGTTAGTAACGGTACCAGAAGCAACGGCTGCTGTACCAGTAGCTGTTAGACTCCAGCTTGCACTAACACCTGTGGTTCCACTGTTTTTATTGATAACGTCTGCAACAGCACCGATACCTGTACCCGCACTTGTACTAACAATCGCAGTTTCAAATGTAGTGGTTGTACCGCTCTCATCTGTATAAGTAATTGTTTGTGCACCTAGCGTTGTACCCATTTCACTGGTTTCAAAACGAGTTTGACCAATTTTATCAGAACTTGTTGCACCAATAGACATACTTACCGTTTGGTTAGCATAAGCACCTACTTGGAACTCAGCATTGGTAAAGCTACCAGAAAGAAGACTTTTACCGTTGAATGAAGTTGTACCAGCGATTGTATCAAGCTCTTTCAACAAAGCAGAGATGTCTGATTGAAGTGCTTTACGTGAGCTTGCACTTTGACCGTCTTGTGCCGCTTGTGTTGCTTTCGTTTTGATAGTATCTAGGATGCTAATTTGCTCATCCATCGCACCATCTGCAATTTGAGCGATAGATACACCATCGTTTGCATTAGAGATTGCTTGACCAAGAGAACTAGCTTGTGAACGAAGAGAGTCAGCAATAGACATACCTGATGCATCATCAGCTGCAGAGTTGATTCTCAAACCTGAAGAGAGCTTTGACAATGAACTACTCAAGTTGTTACTTGTTTTGTTCATACTTGTTTGCGCTGCAAGAGCAGAAACGTTGGTGTTAATTCTGTAAGACATGATAAATCCTTTTATCTTTTGTATTTCTCAGGCATCCTTGCCTTTGATGAAAACAAGATCGTCACCTCAAAAAAAAACTTTAATCCAAAAGGCAATTTTTAAAAAGATTTTTTTTTAGATAGAATACTCAAAAATGTTTACATATAAAGATGGAAAAGAATTGAAAAATCTCATTATTGTCGAATCCCCGACTAAAGCAAAAACGATTAAAAATTTTTTAGGTAAAGACTATACAGTTGTCGCATCTAAAGGACATATCCGTGATCTTCCCAAAAGCAGTTTTGGCATCAAGATCGATAACCAAACCTTTATCCCAGAGTACCGTATTCCTAAAGATCATGCGAGCGTCGTCAAAGAGATCAAAGATCTTGCAAAAGTTGCGGATCAAGTCTATATCGCGACCGATGAGGACCGTGAGGGTGAAGCGATTGGTTTTCATATTGCTACAGCCATTGGTAAAGACCCTCAGTCTCTTCCACGTATCGTTTTTCATGAAATTACCAAAAATGCGATTACTCATGCACTTGAAAATCCTAGGCTTTTAGATGCAAGTAGTATTAATGCCCAACAAGCGAGACGCTTACTCGATCGAATTGTTGGTTACAAACTCTCTCCACTCCTCTCTTCAAAAATCCAAAAAGGATTAAGTGCAGGACGTGTTCAATCTTCCACCCTTAAAATCGTCGTGGATCGTGAAAAAGAGATCCGTGCGTTTAAAGAAGAAGAATTTTGGAGTATTGATGCCCTGTTTAACAAAACGATTGAAGCCTCTTTAGTCGAGTTTGAAGGTGGTAAAATCGAAAAGATGACGATCACAAATGGTGAACATGCCCATGCGATCAAAGAAAAACTTCTCAAAGAAGCTTTTAAAGTAGCCCTTTTAGAGAAGAAAGAGCGAGAGAGCTCACCAAGTCCCGCTTTTATGACCTCAACACTTCAACAAAGTGCTTCGAGTGCATTGGGATATTCTCCTAAAAAAACCATGATGATCGCACAAACCTTGTACGAAGGTGTTAAGACACACCAAGGTGTCATGGGTGTCATCACCTATATGAGAACCGACTCTTTAAATATTTCAAAAGAAGCCATTGAAGCAGCACGTGATCAAATTAAAAAAAACTATGGCGATGCTTATTTGCCTGAGAAACCACGCTTTTATGCCAATAAATCTAAAAGTGCCCAAGAAGCACACGAAGCGATTCGTCCTACCATCTTAGAGTTTACACCACACATTGCAAAAGAATTTTTAAAGCCAGATGAGCTCAAACTCTATACCTTGATTTATAACCGCTTTTTAGCGTCTCAAATGAACAATGCACGCTTTGAATCCCAAACGCTGATGTTTGAAAGTAACAGCGGAAAATTTAAAGCAAGTGGTCGCAAACTCCTTTTTGATGGTTTCTATAAAGTGTATGGGGACAATGACAAAGATAAGCTTTTACCCGATCTTTCATTAGGTCAAGAAGTTAAACTGACCAAAATTGATGCCAATCAACACTTTACGGAGCCACCATCACGTTACTCAGAAGCAAGCCTCATTAAAAAGCTTGAAGGTCTTGGCATTGGTCGTCCATCAACCTATGCGCCAACCATCTCGGTTTTAACGGCGCGTGAGTACATTACGATTGAAAAAAAACAGATCATCCCCACTGAAATTGCTTTTCAAGTGACCGAACTTTTAGAAAAGCATTTTCCACAAATCGTTGACTCCTCTTTCACCTCTAATATGGAAGAAAGACTCGATCTTATTGCAGAAGATAAAGAGGATTGGCAGGCAATTTTATGGGAATTTTATGAGCCTTTTGAAGCACAGGTTGCCAAAGGTAAAACGGACATCGAAAGCCAAAAAGTGGTTGTTTTCACGGGTGAAATGTGCCCAGAGTGTGGTAAAGAGCTTGTCAAACGCAAAGGGCGTTTTGGCGAGTTTATTGCATGTAGCACCTATCCTACATGTAAATACACCCAAAACCTTAAAAAAGTAAGTGAAAGCGCTCCTAAAGAGAAAATTACGCTTGCGGTTCCTTGTCCTGAATGTGGAGGACCTATTTTAGAGCGCAGCTCACGCAGAGGTAAATTCTTTGGTTGCGGTAACTACCCAAAATGTAAATTTATCTCCAACCACGAGCCGACTGAAAAAAAATGCCCTGAATGTGACTACATCATGGCAAAACGTGAACTTCGTAAAAAAGAGATCTATGAATGCATCAAATGTAAACATAAAGAGGAAGCTTAACGCTCCTCTTTTGTCTCTCTTCTAAAATTACACCGATAACAAGGAATCCTGAACAATGAAAAAATCAATTTTTTTGTGTGCTATTTCAAATATTTCCAGTGGAAGCTGTGCTGAAGATTGTGGATTTTGTACCCAAAGCGCTCGTCATCATGCCGACATAGAACGTTACAAATATAAACCTGTTGAACAAATTGTATTTGAAGCTAAAAATGCTGCTAACAATGGTGCCATTGGTTTTTGTCTCGTCACATCAGGTTTAGGACTTGATGATAAAAAATTAGCTTTTGTCTGCGAAGTGGCACGCGCCATTAGAGCAGAACTTCCTGATCTCAATTTGATTGCATGTAATGGTATCGCAAGTATTGAACAACTTCGTACACTTAAAGAGGCTGGGGTCAATTCCTATAACCATAACTTAGAGAGTTCTCAAAATTTTTATGAAAAAATCTGCACCACTCATTCATGGGAGAGTCGTTACCAAACCTGTCTTAATGCGAAAGAAGCTGGACTATCCTTATGCAGTGGTGGCATCTTTGGACTAGGAGAAAGCAAAGAAGAGCGAACCTCCTTTATACAAAGTGTTAAATCTCTCAGTCCAGATACAATGCCTCTGAATTTTTACATTCACAATCCTGCATTGCCACTGAAAGCTGCACCTTTAAGTGAAGAAGAAGCGCTTGCAATTATTACTGAAGTAAGAGCAGCTTTGCCAAATACGCGCCTTATGGTTGCAGGAGGACGTGAAACTACCTTTAAAAGCAAAGAGTGTGATATTTTTGCTGCGGGTGCCGATGCTATCGTCATTGGTGACTATTTGACGACTAAGGGAGAGCTTCCTGCCAGTGATCGTGAAATGATCCAACGTTTAGGATATGAGATCGCAACAACGTGTCATGCGTAGCAGATTTACTGCTACGCCCTACCTAAAACTTTCAAACTAACTTTTTTAATATTCTTCTCTCTAATATAATAATGCTTACAATTTATTAAGCGTGCAAAACAAAATTTGATATAATATTTTATTATTTAATAAAGGATGCGTATGAGTAAAGAGTCTGTTACCCTTATCGACAATCGTACGGGCAAAGAGTATGAGTTTCCGATCCTGAAATCAACGTTGGGACCTGATGTTGTAGATATTTCGACATTTTATGGTAACACAGGAATGTTTACACTCGATCGCGGGTTTACATCGACTGCAAGCTGTAGGTCACGTATTACTTATATTGATGGAGACATCGGAAAGTTAATGTACCGCGGTTATGATATTGCGTACTTAGCGACTAAAAAATCATTTTTAGATACGGCTTTTTTACTCTTGCATAAAGAGCTTCCCAACAAAGATGAATATAAAAACTTTTTACTAGAGCTGAAGAAGCGTTCATTTATTCATGAAAGTATGCGTAAACTCTTTGATGCCTTCCCAGATAATGCGCATCCAATGGCTATTTTGTCAGCTGCTGTTTCAGCACTTTCAGCGTTTTATTTCGATCATCTTGATATGGATTCTCCAGAGCAAGCAAAAGAGATGGCGCACCGTATTATTGCAAAAATTCCAACCATCGCAGCGTTTTCATATCGTTATTCTCAAGGGTTGCCTATCATCTATCCTGACTTAGATAAGGGCTTTACAGAGAACTTTCTATATATGATCAGAGGTTATCCACATCATCATATTGACCTCAAACCAATTGAGGTTAAAGCGCTTGACACTATCTTTACCCTTCATGCAGATCATGAGCAAAATGCCTCTACAACGGCTGTTCGTGTCGTTGCATCTACTCATGCGCATCCTTATGCAGCCATTTCTGCTGGAATTGGCGCACTGTGGGGTAGAGCGCATGGTGGTGCAAATGAGTCAGTTATTCGCCAACTTGAGCTTATTGGAAGTGTTGAAAACGTTGATAAATATATTGAAAAAGCAAAAGATCCTAATGACCCATTTAGATTGATGGGCTTTGGACATAGGGTCTATAAAAACTTTGATCCACGTGCGACCATTTTGAAAAACCTTCAAAAACAACTTATCAGTGAACTTTCTATTGATACAGAACTTATGGCTGTTGCACACCGAATTGAAGAGATTGCACTGAATGATGAGTATTTTATTAAACGTAAACTCTATCCAAACATCGACTTCTATTCAGGATTGATCCTACAAGCATTGAAGATTCCAAAAGAGATGTTTGCGGTTATTTTTGTTATTGGAAGAACACCTGGTTGGATTGCCCAGTGGATTGAGCTTAAAGAGCAACCTGATATGAAGATTGCGCGCCCTCGCCAACACTATCTTGGACCACTTGAGCGTACACCAAAATTTGATTAATAAACTTCTTTGCATGTAAGGTTTTTCTTTACATGCAAAGTTCCTCTTTCTACTTCAATTTAATAATATAACCACCATTAAAAGCCTGTAAATCATAACGATAGTGTCCATCTAGCAAAATAGCAATACGATAAAATCCATCATGATTACCAAGTGTTGCAGAGACAAAAGGCGCTTTTTTAAACTCTAAGGTTTTTGTCGCATAAGAACTTGCTTTTCTAAAATCAACAACAACTTTGTAAGGATCAGCAATGAGAAAATCTCGGATTTTAATATCTTTCGTAAAGATCGTAATCTCATTTTGATTGATAAAAAAGGAGAGATCATCGGACAATTTAAACGTGCTATCCATATTTGCATTAACGGCACTTTTAGTTGCTACAGTTTTTTCTTCATCTTTAATCATCGGAGCTGGAGCTTTTTTTTCAACTATTTTTTTGGCTTCAGGAAGAACAACGGGTGTTGAAACATTGCTTTCAATTTTTTGACTACTCAAGATAAGGGGTAAATGCCAGTCAACATTCTGTTCAATCGCAACAATCTCTTCGCTGAGAGAACCGTCTAAATTTTGGAAAGTTACAGAAGCACTTTTTAAAATACGTGCACTGCTGGGAAGTGTAATTGTGGTATTCACAAAGTCTGTACGTTCATCTTTA
This sequence comes from Pseudomonadota bacterium, assembly GCA_017860615.1. GTDB lineage: Bacteria > Campylobacterota > Campylobacteria > Campylobacterales > Sulfurospirillaceae > Sulfurospirillum. The sequence continues at coordinate 219,023 of JAGDMU010000007.1, forward strand.
ATTTGTGTGGTTTTACCGACAGTTTGAGGAGACATACCTGTCTCAAAAGGGTTTTCTCTCGCCTCTAGTATCACTGCAAGAGATAGAAAAAGCCAAAGAATCTTCTGCATCTGTTCTCCTTAATTATCGATCGGGGTCCAATTGTCGCAATTCAAAATACTCTTTTTGTAACACAGCATTCTCATCTTTGAGACTTTTGATTTTTGCAGTTAAAGTATCTTTATCAGATTGGAGATTCAAAAGTATATCAAGTGAACTTTTTCCGAATAAAACGTCTCCTATATACAAGCCAAACCCAACCACTAAAACCACTAACGATAAAATTTTGAGATAAAAGAGAGCAGATCGTCCACTCTCTTCGGCTTCATCGTCAAATTCGTCTAAAACGTCACTCATTTAGTAAAGAGTTGTTTTCCTATGTACTCGCCAAGCTCTAGCTCTTTATCAATTTCAAGCAAACGATTGTATTTTGCTGTTCGCTCTCCACGTGCAGTTGCACCTGTTTTAATTTCGCCTGTATTAAGTGCTACAGCAAAATCAGCGATAAACGCATCTTCGCTTTCACCGCTTCTGTGACTCATCACACATTTGTAGTTATTGCGTTGTGCAAGGCGTACGGTTCGCATCGTCTCTGTTACGGTTCCAATTTGATTTGGTTTGATCAAAATTGCATTACCAATACCTTTAGCAATACCCTCAGCTAAGATTTTTTCATTGGTAACAAAAAGATCATCACCTACGAGTTGAACTTTTGAACCCAATTTTTCAGTCAAGAGTTTCCAGCCAGCCCAGTCATCTTCACTTAAACCATCTTCAATAGATACAATTGGGTATTTTGCGCAGAGGTTCTCATAATAGGCAACAAGTTCTGCGCTACTAAGCGTTCTACCTTCTGATTCAAGCTTATAACCACCCTCGCAAACAAGTTCGCTACTTGCAACATCAAGCGCAATCGCGATATCAATACCTGGCTTATAACCCGCTTTTTCAATGGCTTGCATAATCACCTTAATCGGTTCTTCATTGTCTTTAAGGTTTGGCGCAAAACCACCCTCGTCACCAAGTGCTGTACTCTCACCCATACCAGCAATGATTTTTTTGAGCTGATGATACACTTCAACACATGAACGTAGCGCTTCAGAGAAATTCTCAAAGTTAAGAGGCATAATCATGTATTCTTGAAAATCAACACTGTTATTCGCGTGACTTCCACCATTGATGATGTTAAACATTGGTGTAGGAAGGGTCATCGCGTTACTACCACCAAGATAGCGGTAAAGAGGAATGCCTAAACTAAGGGCTGCTGCACGTGCAACGGCCATAGAGACACCAAGAACGGCATTTGCACCCAAACGTCCATAGTTTTCTGTACCATCAAGCTTGCGCATCGCTTCATCAATCGCTGCTTGATTAAACGGATTTAAACCAATCAACTCATCAGAAATCTCAGTGTTAACATTCTCACATGCTTTAAGTACGCCTTTGCCCATATAGCGGCTATCGCTATCTCTTAACTCTAGTGCTTCACGCTTTCCTGTACTCGCACCACTTGGCACAATTGCACTGGCATTTGTGCCATCACTCAACGTTACTTTTGCGCGAACGGTTGGGTTACCACGGCTATCGAGTACTTCGTCTGCTGCAATATCTTCAATATAGATCATTCATCTTCCTTTATCTCATCGGCACCACATGTCATGACCATCGCATTGCCACCGATCGCTTGTTTTATTTTATCTTCAATTTTCTCGACCTTGCCCTAGTTTGGTTTCATTGTAACTAAACCAAGCGCCACTTTTATCGATGATGTCAAGTTTAACACCATAATCGACCATCTCGCCCTCTTTAGAAATGCCTTCGCCGAACATAATATCAAACTCTGCTTGACGAAACGGAGGTGCCACTTTATTTTTAATCACTTTTGCTTTAACCCTGTTACCAATCTGCTCTTCGCCCTGTTTAAGTGTCGCAATTTTGCGTACATCAATACGTACTGAAGCATAAAACTTCAGCGCATTTCCACCTGTGGTGGTTTCAGGAGAGCCATAACCCATCGTACCAATTTTCATACGAATTTGGTTAATAAAAATAACTGTCGTATTCATTTTGTGTACCACAGCAGTCAGTTTACGGAGTGCTTGACTCATTAGTCTTGCTTGAACACCCATGTGCGAATCGCCCATATCGCCTTCAATCTCACTTTTTGGCGTCAGTGCCGCAACAGAGTCAATAACAATAACATCCACCGCACCACTACGTGCCAGTGTTTCAACAATATCAAGTGCTTGTTCACCAAAATCAGGTTGAGATACCAAAAGATTTTCAATGTCAACACCTAAGTTACCTGCGTATTTGACATCAAGCGCGTGTTCAGCATCGACAAAGGCACAGATGCTCCCATTGGATTGGGCTTCTGCAATGATCTGAAGTGACAATGTCGTTTTTCCTGAACTTTCAGGTCCATAAATTTCAATAATACGACCTTGTGGAATACCACCGATTCCAAGCGCAAGATCCAGTCCGATAGAACCTGTACTGATCGACGCAATGGGTTCAACCACTTTATCGCCAAGTCTTACCAATGCACCTTTTCCAAATGCTTTGTCAATCTGTTTGATCGCAAGTTCAAGTGCTTTTTTCTTATTTTCATCGATTTGCATTGTATTACCTCTTTTATAGTGTTATTATTTTACCATTTCGAGCTTGAAAAAGCCCTTTGAAGCAATTCTATACGATTTTAAAAAAAGCAGTTCAAAATATTTCAATATGTAATATGTTAAAATATTCCTAATACTTTTGTAAGGACATTTTTTGAAGACAATTAGCGTAGCGCATTCACCCGATGCCGATGATATTTTTATGTATTATGCCATCAAATTTGGCTGGGTAAGCACGCAAGGCCTTAGTTTTGAAAACCTTGCTCTTGACATAGAAACACTTAATCTTGAAGCCCTTAAAAACAGCTATGACATAACAGCCATCAGCTTTGCACTCTACCCTAAAATTCGCAATGAATACGCTCTTTTACGTACTGCTGTCAGCTTTGGAGAAGGGTATGGTCCTAAGCTTGTGAAGAAAAAAGAGACCAAACTCAAGAAAAATTTTAAAGTCGCTCTAAGTGGCACACACACCACCAATGCACTGCTTTTTAAAATCGCTTATCCTGAAGCACGTATTATCTATAAAAACTTTTTAGAGATTGAACAAGCCGTGTTGGAAGGTGAAGTGGAGGCTGGAGTTTTAATTCATGAAAGTATTCTCAATTTTAGTGATGAACTTGTCGTGGAGCGTGAAATTTGGGATGTCTGGAGAGAGCTGTGCAAAGAGGAGCTTCCTTTACCTCTTGGAGGGATGGCATTACGTCGCTCTATGCCCATTTTAAGGGCTATTGCATGTGAAGATGCACTCATTCAAGCGGTTGATGTAGCACACACCCATCAAGGGCTTCTTTCCAAAATGCTACTTGAGCGCAATCTTGTTCGTGTTGATCAAGCAACCCTTCAAAAATACCTTGGACTTTATGCCAATGAACACTCCATCGAAATGAATGCTGTTCAATATCAAGCCATTGATAAACTCTTTGAAATTGGCTATAAACATGGTTTTTACGATCAACACATTAAAGCAAGCGACTATCTTATTCCTAAAGAATACGAAGCGTTACGCAATAGCTAGAAAGGTATTTTATGGAAGCAAAACTCATCGGTCTTGGTGTTGAAACATTTAAAATAGCACTCTTACTCTCCATGCCTATGCTCCTTTCAGGTCTGGTAGCAGGTCTTGCGATTAGTATTTTCCAAGCCGTTACTCAAATTAATGAATCAACCCTTAGCTTTGTACCTAAAATCCTTGTCACCATCGTCGTTGCAATCTTTACCATGCCATGGATGATGAATATGATGATAGAATTTACCACCCGTGTTATTGATATGATTCCTTCGTTTGTTTTTTAAATGACCAAATCCATTCATTTTTCGACCTTCTCTAGCATCAAGATAGGTCCAACGCTGGACGTTTTATTGCTGGATTCTATCACTCCGCTTCCACAAGGTTATAAACTTATTGGGGGCGCGAACAACCTTCTCGTAAGCCCAAATCCTCCACCACTTGCAATGCTGGATAAATGTTTTGACTTTATCCGTTTGGAAGAAAATGTTTTACATGTAGGCGGAGCAACCCCTAGTGGAAAAATGCTCTCGTTTGCCAAAAAACACGACCTTGCAGGGTTTGAGCTCATGCAAAAACTCCCTGGAACACTGGGTGGCATGGTTGCTATGAATGCGGGGCTTAAAGAATGGGAAATTTTCAACGACCTCATCGCTATTCGAACCGAGCATGGCTGGATAGAAAAATCGAAAATAGACTATGGCTACCGCTTTGCTAAAATCAATGGCATTGTCTATGAAGCAACATTTACAATTAAAAATGGTTTTGATGAAAATTTATTGGCGATGTTCAAAAAAATGCGCGACAATCAACCCAAAGAACCCAGTGCAGGGAGCTGTTTTAAAAACCCTGTGGGTCACTTTGCAGGTAAGCTTATTGAAGAGGCTGGATTTAAAGGTAAACGCATTGGAGCGATGATGTTTAGCACTGTTCATGCTAATTTTTTAGTTAATATGGGTGGGGGAACCTATGAACAAGCAATAAAACTGATCGCATCGGTCAAAGAAGAGATTTTCAAACGCTTTGGGGTCATACTGGAAGAAGAAATTATTATCTTGGATAATACATCCCAACAATAACGCAATACATCCACAGTGTGTATAAAAGAGTATACAATGTGCTATATTTTAAGCTTAAGAGCACATTTCCTTGGCACGAAGAAGCGTATCTAAGCACCAAACGTAATGCACGGTGAAAAATCCAATAAAGCATCGCCACTAAAAAAATTATTGAAAACCACGAAACTAAGATTAATGCCCAGGCAATCATAATACAAACAAACGCTGCAAGAATAGCAAAAAGAAAGCCACCTAATCCTTCTGCAAAACCGCCTACCCCTTCCATAGCTGTAGATATATCAGGAGATCCTCCGCCAAAGTCAGGTAGTTTTTTCATATCAATATGATCGGTTAATTTTCCAATATTATCTTTAAACTTTAGTCCAAGATAGAGTCCATAACTCATCAATACAAATAACATGATAGATAAAAAAGAGATAATCAATAAAGAGTTTTCGTAAAGAGAATGAGGTGTTTTTAAATTTAAAATATAGTCAAATCCAATCGCAAGTAGAACCACAAAGATCATTAAAAAAACAGCTGTTTTAGAAAAAATATACTGACGATGAGCCATCTATACTTCCTCCTGTTCTGTATTAATCTGTAGCGCGAGAAGGTCTTTTTAGAAACTCTTTAATAAAAAATATCTTTCGATGAACTACGCACTTTCAAGTCTGCTATGTCAATAAATGTCCCATTGTGATACGCTTCGACGGCACAACGCCCTATCATCGCCGCATTATCAGAGCAAAATTCCATTTTTGCTGTGTAAAGTTTTGCTTTTTTAGAGGCACAAAAAGCTTCAAGTTCGCCCCGTAAATAGAGATTAGCACTTGCCCCACCCACAACACCAAAGTGCTCTACTTTACGCTCTTTATACGCTTTTTTGATCTTTTGCATCAAGTGTGAAACGGCAACACGTTGAAATGAGGCACAGATATCACATATGGTTTGCTCATCTATGTTTTCTTGGGCTTCAATGCAGAGTCTGACTTGATTTTTAAGTCCTGAATAGCTAAAAGCAAGCATGGATGAAGAAGTGCCTTGCAAAGGAATCGTAAAATTAAACCGTTTGGCATCGCCTCTTTTAGCGTAACTTTCGATGATAGCTCCCGCAGGATAAGGCAGTCCTAGCATTTTTCCCACTTTATCAAAACTCTCACCAAAGCTGTCATCCATTGTCGTTGCAAGTAATTTGATCTCTTCTAAACTCTTGACATGTAAAAGCTGTGTGTGCCCACCCGAGACCAACAAAACATCCATAGGGAAGCGTGTTTCATCTTCGATAAATAAAGAGCAGATATGTCCCTTAAGGTGGTTAATTCCCAAAAGAGGAAGGTTCAGCGAGACACTCAGCGCTTTTGCCATACTAACCCCCTCAACGAGCGTGACTGAAAGCCCTGGTTCATTCGTCACAGCGATTGCTTTAAGCTCTGAAAAATAAGGCTTTGTCTCTTCCAGTATTTTAGGAAGCGTCACGGCATGTAGGCGTGCCGCAAGTTCGGGTACAACGCCACCATACTGAGCATGTTCAGCATCTTGGGAGATTTTTTTATGGAAAAGAAGTTTTTTATCGTCTATTCTTGTGATAGCTATGGAGCTATCATCACAGCTACTTTCAATGCTTAAGATCATCTATACAATCTTCACGTGCCATGGCTCAAATCTAACACCATCGCCATTGCCGATAGTATAGCGCATCGAGACATACGAGAGCTTTTGCAAATTCCAAAACTCTTCCGTACGTGCAAAATTGGCCGTAAAATTTTGATGTCCCCATCCTTTTTTACCGACATCAAAATCTCCCACGGAGTGGTAAGAGTATGCTGGTGGCACTAAAGAGCGTGACGCGACTGTAATGTTTCCATTTTCACTTTTGATTTTATCGAGGTGAAGGCTTAGTTGTTTCATGCTACTGCGGATACCAGAAGTTAAAATAATCGTCTTACCAACATCTTTCATAATGCGTACTAAAAGTTCTTGTGAGTGACCACGGTAAACATAATGGCCAGTGCCATCGATTTTAATAACCTCTTTTTCATTGATTGCATCACTGAGGTTTTCAATCGTACGCTTGCCATAAAAACCATAAATGGCGGGGTCTGTGTAAAAAACCTCTTCAATATAAGCAATTTCAGCAGGCGTAAATGCACCAATTTTTGGATAATTTTTTGCAATTTTTAGGGTTTCATCAAAGGAGATCAAATTGAATTTAGCGTACCCAACAGTACGTTCAACCATATCAAGTTTTTTGATGACAGATTCAAATACAGCTTTTTGGTCATCTTTTAACCAAATATCGGGATGTTTCAACTCGTCTGCTTGTGCCAAACTTCCAACAAGCGTTGCACCCACCAATCCTAAAAAATCTCTTCGTATCATCTTCGCCCTATTTGAACATTTTCACTGTGATTATAACATGTGCGCTTGATTTTTCAATAAGAGTTCCACATCGTGCGCAGGGATGGGTTTACTAAAGAGATACCCTTGCATCAATTCACACCCACTACTGTAAATAAACTCTTTTTGCCCCGCAGTTTCAACACCCTCCGCAAGCACCTTAAGTCCAAGTCCACGACCCAATTCAATGATGGTACGGGCAATCGCGCGATCTTCTTTACTCTCTTCTAAATTTTGAACAAAACTTTGATCAATTTTGAGCTTCGTGATAGGAAGTTGCTTCAGATATGCCAAAGAAGAGTGCCCTGTTCCAAAATCATCAATCGAAATATCAACACCCAGTTCGCGAAAACGTTTTAAAAGTGCAATGGATTTGGTGGTATCTTTCATAATAAACCGCTCCACAATCTCCATTTCGATCCATTCAGGCTTACATCCACTTTCACGCAAGCTTTGAATCATAAAGGCAACTAAGTTGGCAGATTCAAGCTGCTTTCCTGCAATATTAATCGCTATTTTTCCAGGATCAAGTCCCATATCATACCAAACTTTAATCTGGCGCATCACCTCTTTAATTACCCAATTACCAATCTCAACAATCAACTCACTCTCTTCAGCAATATGAATAAAATACCCAGGAGCAGTAAGCCCTCGTGTGGGGTGATTCCACCTTATCAGCGCTTCAAAACCGACAATTTTTTCACTTTGAAGATTAATCTGTGGTTGATAGAAAAGGGTGAATTCATCATTCTCAAGCGCTTTATGCAAGCTCTTTTCTACTTCAAGATGCTCGTTGGTTTCTTGGTTCATCTCTTGATCAAAAAAGACGTAACGGTTACGCCCTTTGGATTTGGCTTTGTACATGGCAATATCAGCATTTTTAAGCAGTTTACTCGCCGTTTCTCCATCATTGGGATAAACACTCACACCAATGCTCATCGTAATCTTAAAGCTCTCGTTGCCGAGTAAAAAAGGCTCTTGAAATGCAGCAACCAATTTTTTAATCGCAATAAAAATATCACTGACATCTTTGCAACCATCGAGCAATACAATAAATTCATCACCACTCAAACGCGCTACTGTATCGGTTTCGCGCACACTTCCTCGCATACGCTGTGCGATGGTTTTTAAAAGCATATCACCTGCATCGTGCCCTAGTGAGTCATTAACACTTTTAAATTTATCGACATCCACAAACATAACCCCTAAAACCTTACCATCACGACTCGCTTTTTTGATTGCTTGGGTGAGTCTATCTTGTAGTAGGTTACGGTTGGGAAGTCCTGTGAGCGTGTCGTGTTCGATCTGGTGAATCAGCAGTTTTTTCTGCTTTTTATTCTCCTCTTCCAACTCTTTACGAATGGTAATATCACGAACGGAACAATGTTGAATAATGCCTTTATCCATGCGGATGGTTGTCATCATGATGCTAATCCAAAAAAGCGTACCATCACAGGCACGGGCTTGCCACTCAAATTTGTGCACGCCTTGCTGGGAAGCTAGAGCATTCATCCAAAGCGCTTTTTCATAAGAGCTTTGCTCATCGGGTTGAAATTCAGGAGAAAGTTCCGATAGGGTTACGTTAATGAGCTCTTTTTTATCGTGCGCTTTAAACATTTTTACAATAGCTTCATTACAATCAACAAAGATACCCTCTTTAAGCAACCAAATACCATCTGCAGATTTTTGATACAACGTTTCAAAAACCAATTTTTGTTCACGAATCTGTTTGTTACTGAGCAATAAATGGTTTTCATACCGAGAGAGGACAGAACGCAATTTGGTTGAGATAAAGAACATAATGCCCATCACCAAAAGCATGATAATTAAAGATACCGCTAACATATTGATGATAGTTGACTGCATTTTACTCTTAAGGACTTGCTCTTGCTCTAAAAGCGCATTACTCTCTTCAAAAAGGTATGCACCCGTACCGATGACCCATCCAAACTGCGGAATAGGACGAATAAAAGAGATTTTACTGCGATCTTGGGCTGTGGGATGATACGAGGCAACATAGCTCATAAAAAAGCCCTCAGGGTTGCGCTTGCCCCCTTCGACAATGTCTTTGATAATATATTGTCCATTGGTGACCACATCAAGTCTATTCTTTCCAACCAATGATGTGTCACCATGCGAAATAGTGTTGCCACTATAATCATACGCAAAGATGTAGCCATACTCGCCATATTTTGTATTGAGGAGCAGTTTTTGGGTCTCTTTTTTAATACGATCTCGGATCTCATCTTCATAGCGCCCCGTACCTACATAAATCTTTAAGGGCTCGTATCGCCTCAGATAGCCTATTTTTTTACGAGGAATGGTATCTTTCGGATTTTTCCAATACCATTCTGCCATATAAGCATCTTCCGTTTTAAAACGTTCAATCGCATCTTTTATAAACTGTTTTCCATTCGCATCTTGAATGTTGAAAAAATTTTGCCCCTCCAGCTCTTTATTCACACCATGCATAATATTGGTGCCATCATTAAGATCAAAAATCACATAATAACCACTCAAATCATTAAAAAATCGTGTATCCCGAAGCTTTGACTTGATTTTACCCAATATCTGATCGCGTGGAAGGTTTGGGTTTTCGATATAGATATCATTGATAATTTGATACGCAAGATTGACAATATTCTTAGTCTCATCTTTGGCTTCATTCATCAAAAATTTTTCGTTTTCATTGATATAATCTATGAGCTTATCAACGCGTTCTTGTGCCTGCGCTTTAGAGCGTTTTACGTATGCAATACGGGTGTTTTCAAGAGATTTTTGATACTCCGCACGCTCAGCTGAAATGACGATAGTAAGGGTAATTGAGAAGGTAAGCAGAATGGCAAATGCAGGCAAAAAAACAATCCATTTGGTAATATTTTGTTTTTTTAAGCTCAGCAATGCACACTCCAGCTAAATTGGGTTTATTTTATGGTTATAACTTTATCAAAATTTTCTAAAATTTTGGCTACCCTACCTTGCCATAAGTCGCTAAAAGTCACTTTTTCTTCTGCACTGAGTACTCCTGTAAGTATCTTTTGCATCAAAGGTTGCATTATCGGATCTATTTCAATTATGTTCGGGTTATACGCTATATCAACGTATGCTTCAGTATCCATACGCATAAGCCTAACCTGTAACGGTATTGTGGCATTAAAAACCATCAAATCTTTACGTACATACTTTCCTCCAAGCCCTTTAAACCCCCAATTATCAGTAGCTCCTGTAATAAGTGAAAACGCATTGGCAATCACTCCTGTGGTTCCTTCATCCTGACTCTGTTTGAAAAACACTTTTACAGACCCTCGCTCAGGTATTGTATGAGGGTAAAGTGCTTTGAGCCCTTCACGTATCATTAAATACGCACCTGCCATTGTAGGGCAACTGTGCCCTGCACTTTTGACCACATCTTGGTAACCAAAGGTAATTTTTCCGTCTTCAAATGCACCTAAAACTTCAGAGAGTGGGTCGTAAAGGGTAATGGTTTCGATTGTGTCAAAAAAACTAGGATATTTCATTTTTTCTCCTCTGTATTTATAAGACTATTTTAGTACAATTTAAAAAGGAAATCATTGATTTAAATTGTGTTACAATTAATAGACCTCTTGGAAAGGACGTTTTTCAAGAAGAAGGAGAAGCACCAAAAGTGCGTGGGTATTCCACTTAAGATTACCCAGTGTGTCCAGAGTTCTGCACGAACTCACATTAAAGAAAAAAGAAAAAGGTGTGGGATGCAAGCATTTTGGAATGCCAAATTTCAAACAAAAAGTCTCATCTACGGAGAAGCACCTAATAATTTCATCAAAGAACATATTGAACTTTTTGTCAATGCTAAAACCGTCATCTGCTTGGGCGAAGGAGAAGGACGTAATGCAATCTATTTAGCCGACAAAGGGCTTGAAGTTGAAGCTTTAGATATTTCCGATGTTGCTCTTTTAAAACTACGCAGACGGGCAAAAGAGAGTTACGTTTTCATCAAAACACGTCATACCCTTTTGGAGTATTGGGAACCCGATACGCTTTATGATGCTGTGGTATGTACCTACCTTCATCTTCCCAAACAGAATCAAAAAATGCTTTTTGAAAAAAGCCTTCAAGCACTCAAGCCTAATGGCTATTTCATCGCTGAACTCTTTAGCGAAAGTCAGATTCATTTTAGCAGTGGTGGTCCCAAAGACATCGCTTTATTGTATGACCTTAACGATATTTTTGATACTGTAAAGATACTTCCTTGCAAAATAGTGAAACTTGCGCAAGAAGTCGTTGTTCTGAATGAAGGCGATAAACACGTAGGACGTGCCAGTGTCATTCGTGTTATTTTGCAAAAATTAGTGCAAGATTAGCGCTCAATCGTACCGTAATAGCGGCTTCGCTCTATGTTTTCAACCCATTTATACTCAGGATCATCTCCAAGTTTCGCCCAATAAAGTACACCTGATTGGCGCCATGGATCGATCAAAACACCTGTACGAAATGGTGCTCCTTTGGCAACAACGACGACAGAGTTGTGCTCATCAAATTCACCTTTATTCGCCACACCCCAACGCAGATCAAAACTTTGGTACTTAAGCCCTTTAAGGTAGGTGATCATATCTTCGCTCCACTCATAACACAGACCACGATCTTTAATCCCTGTATTGATTAAAAAATTATGAAAGGTTGGAGGAGAAACCAGACCATAACGCTTTGCTAAAATTTGCGGATACAACAACGCTTCATAGGCGAACAATCGTGCCTCTTGATAATCAATCGTATCACTCAGTTTCGTCAATTCAGTCGTAAGTTGCTGTACTTTATCGGGGGTTACGTCTAAAGCCTCTTGTTTGACACTACAACCACTCAAAAAAATGAGGAGAAAAATGAAAGAAAAAAAGAGTCTCATGCTGAAGCTTTAAGGTTAAGTTTAACAATTTCACTTGGTGCCATAATACGCACGGCAGGACCCCAATAACCAGCACCATTGCTCACAAAAACTTGGCTTCTCGATGAATGCTGATACAGTCCGCTTAGATAAGGCTGATCGAGTAAGACTAAAAGACCAAAGGGAAAAATCTGACCACCATGCGTATGCCCACTAAGAATCAAATCGATCTTCTCATGTTTCATCTCTGTCACGATTTTAGGTTGATGTGAAAGTAATATGGTTGGTAATTCTGGGTTGACTCTCAAAAGTGCTTTCGCAAGATCAGGCGGCTCAAAATCAAAACGTCTGCCCATCATATCCATGACACCTGCAAGATTGATCAATCCATCAATGACCATAGAACGGTTGGAGAGAACATGAATACCTAAAGATTTCACATGTTCCATAATCTTATGGACCCCATAAAAATACTCATGGTTTCCAGGGACATAGTAAATACCCAAGCGACTCTGGATTTCTCTAAGAGCATCAAGTTTATCGCCGATTTGCTCGAAAGGCATATCGACTAAATCACCCGTAATAACGACAATATCGGCATTGAGCGTATTGACCTGTTTGACGATATCATCGATAAAGGATTTCCCCAGCGTCTTACCGATATGCACATCGGTAATCTGCACGACACAAAGCTCTTCTTTAAGCCCAGCAATGTGAACATCCACCTCTTTAATTATCGGCGCTTTCATACCGTTGATGAATCCTTTAGTCATATACGAGAGCGCTAAGATGAGCATTGTTACATCAAAAACCATTTTGACAAACATGCGTCTTGAATAATCATACGGTATTTTGGCGTACGGAATGTGAAACAGATCGTAGATAAGAGAGACACAAAAAAGCATAAATGAGACGCCTAACATCGCAGAGAAAAGCGAATAGAGTAAAGGATCAAGGTTGTCAAGACGAAGGACTAAAAAATAAAATATTTCACACAGCGTGATAAGAACCATCACGACTTTAATGACACCTTGATAGTTAAAAAAAAGATCCAAGCGCTTTAAAAAGCGCTTGTAACTGTAAAAATTGATGAGCGTCAAAACAGCAATGGCTGCAAACGCAAAAGAGAGGCGAAACATACTTCTACTTTTTCCTTATTTAAGGCTCTCAAAATAGCGCTTACTCTCAGATGAAATGACTTTGGAAAGCAAAAGAAGTGCTATAAGGTTAGGGATTGCCATCAGACCATTGGTAAGGTCTGAAAAGTTCCATACAAATTCAAGTTTCATCATTGATCCTACCATAACACCTGCAATAAACAGAACACGGTACAAACGAATGAAACGCTCGCCAAAAATATATTCAAACGCCTTTTCCCCGTAATAACTCCAACCCAAAATCGTTGAATACGCAAATAATACCGTTGAAATAATAACGACAACCCCACCAAAGGAGCCAAGATAAAGCTGAAAACTCTGCATGGTGAGTGCACTAGGACTCACCCCTTGTTGCCAAAATGGAGAGATCAAAATAATCAATGCTGTCATCGTACACACCACCAATGTGTCGATAAAGGTTTGTGTCATACTCACCAATGCTTGACGCACAGGGTCGTTTGTTTTAGCCGCCGCTGCTGCAATAGGAGCAGAACCAAGTCCAGATTCATTAGAGAAAACACCGCGCGCAACACCATAACGAATGGCTGCTGCCATCGTAGCACCCACAAATCCGCCACCTGCTGCAATAGGATTGAATGCATGGTAGAAAATCAACTCAAAAGCTGAGCCTAATTTATCAAAATTCATTGCTAAAATAACCAAAGAGACAAAAACATAAACCAAAATCATAAAGGGTACAAGAAATGAAGTAAAGTTACCGATAGATTTGATACCGCCTAAAATAACCACTGCCGTCAAGGTTAAAAGCACAACACCTGTTATCCATGTAGGGATTGCCATCTCAGTATATAAGATTTGTGCTACAGCATTCGCTTGGGTCATATTACCAATACCAAATGCCGCAATAGCAGTGAAAATTGCAAATGCCATACCCAATTTTGGCATATTAAGACCATACGTTAGGTAGTACATTGGTCCACCTTTAAAACCGTGATGGTGTCCGCGTTGACGGTATTTTACCGCTAAAACAGCCTCAGAGTATTTTGTTGCCATACCCACAAGCCCTGTCATCCACATCCAAAAAACTGCCCCTGGTCCGCCTAGGGTAATCGCTGTTGCGACACCTACGATGTTACCAATACCCACAGTTGCAGCAAGTGCGGTCATCAATGCTGCGAAGTGGCTGATTTCACCCTCTCCATCATGCTCTTTGTGAAAAATAAGCTTCATTGCATGAGGCAATGCCCAAAACTGCATCCCTTTTAAAATGATCGTCAAATAAATTCCCGTACCAACCAGCAAAAACAACATAGGAGCACCCCAAACAATACCCGAGAGGGTTGCTACCCATTTTTCAATCATCTCCATCTAACTTCCTTATTATTCACTAATATGGTGGCCTTTTGGCAACACCAAATTAAGCACAATTCCCACAATCGCACCCAACCCAATACCACTAAAGGCAACGCCACCCATGTCAACCACCATACCACCAATCGCTAAAACCAAAACCATGGAGACAATAATCATATTACGAGGATCGTTCATATCGACCTGTTCTCTCACCATTGTGCCCAAACCAATTGAAGCGATAATGCCAAATAGAAGCAGTAAAATGCCACCCATAACAGGCACAGGAATGGTTGCCAAAAGACCGCCTAGTTTGCCCACAAACGCTAGGACAATGGCAAAAATCGCCGCCCATGTCATAATGGCAGGGTTATACGCTTTGGTGATGGTTACAGCACCCGTGACTTCTGAATAGGTTGTATTGGGAGGGCCACCAAGCATAGATGCAGCCGTTGTCGCAATAGCATCACCCAAAAGCGTGGTTTTCAAGCCTGGTTTTTTCAAATAATCGGTCTTCGTCACATTACTAATCGTTAAAATGCCACCGACATGCTCTACCGCTGGTGCAATGGCAATCGGCAAGATATAGATGATCGCTTCAAGATTCCACTCTGGAAAAACAAAATTTGGCATTGCAAACCATGCTGCTTTTGCCACTGAGTCAAAACTGACAATGCCCAAAAGAAGGGACACTGTGTAACCTGCGATAATACCGCACAAAATAGGCAATAATCGAAGCACGCCTTTTCCCAAAAGCGCTACTAAGAGCGTTACAATAAGCGCGGACATAGAGACCATCATCGCTTGATGAAGGGGAACTAAAACGATTGCACCATCACCCGTTTTGCCCATCGCCATATTGACCGCAACAGGAGAGAGGATAAGACCAATCGTCATAATCACAGGACCTACAACAACGGCAGGAAAGAGCTTATGTAAAAAGTCTGAACCTTTGAGACGCACAACGACACTCAGGAAAAAGTAAAACAGACCTGCTGCCGCAAGACCACATAAAGTGCCTGCTAATCCCCATGTTTTAAGCCCATAAATAATCGGCGCAATAAACGAAAACGAAGATGCCAAGAAAATAGGGGGAATCTGCTCGCGTGTTGTAAGTTGAAACAGAAGTGTTCCAAGTCCCGCTGTAAAAAGCGCAACGTTAGGATCAAGACCTGTTAAAATAGGTACAAGTACCAATGCCCCAAAGGCAACAAATAAGAACTGCAACCCAATAATGCTGTCTTTCAGCCTAAAGTTGTAGTCTGTTTTATGTAACATTTACACCTCTTTGTGGTAATTTTCGTGACATTTTAGCGTAAAGTATTTCTATATGTAGCGGGAATTTTCTAGCGATAAGCAGTAGTGTCTTACCTCTTTATCAATCTCAAAAACCTCATCCAATGTTTTAGGAATGGCATTTTCAAAATAGCGGTACGCTTTAATCGTTCTTTGTGCTAATTCTAAAATATGGATCTCTTGGTTAAAAAACTTCGCAATACCCACTTCATTCGCAGCGTTAATCACCACGCCTCTGGTTGGATTGGCAAGCACATCCTCTCTGATCTCCCAAATTGGATAACGTGCCGCATCAATTTTTTGGAATGAGAACGAGCCAATGGAAGCTAAATCAACGGAAGGAAGTATCGCCTCTTCCACTTCACCCAAAAGCGCAAATGCGATAGGAAGTTTCATATCGGCTACTGCTAAATGGGCTGTAGTGCTACCATCTTTAAAATCAACAAAGGCATGAATGATGGACTTTGGCTCGATGATAGCATCCAGTTTTTCACATCCAAAAAGCCATTTGGCTTCTAAAAGTTCAAACAGTTTATTGGTCATCGTTGCACTGTCAATGGTGATTTTTGCACCCATACTCCAGTTGGGATGTTTGAGTGCATCTTGAAACGACATCTGAGAGAGTAGTTCTAGAGGTGTATCGCGAAAGGCTCCACCACTTGCTGTGATGGTCATGCCTTTAATAGGGCGTTTGCCCAAAAGATACCAGAGACCAAAATGTTCACTGTCAATGGGTGTAATACGAGAGGTATCCAGTAGATGCCCTGCAACAACTAAAGATTCTTTATTAGCAAGGGCAAGTCTTTTTCCAAGGCGCAATGTTTCAATGCTCGGAGCAAGCCCCACAAAGCCTACCAAAGCATTGACCACCAAAAAGCTCTGGGTTTTTTGAAGCAGTTCTAAAATCCCCTCTTTACCCACAAAGACATGAGGGTGATTGACCAGCGGGCGATCTTTCGCATCGCTGATCGCGACATATTTGGGTTGATGTTCTTGAATCTGTTCATTCAGAAGTGCAATGTTTTTACCCGCAACCAACGCTTCAACCATAATGCCAAAGCGTTTCGCGACGATCAGGGCATTGACTCCAATGGAACCCGTTGAGCCTAAAAGTACCACTTACGCAAGCCCTCGAAGGAGTATCACCATAACGACACCTCCAAAAAGGTAACCGTCCAAGCGATCTAGCATTCCTCCATGCCCTGGGAAAAGATTGCCACTGTCTTTAACGCCTGCTTCACGCTTCAAGTAACTCTCAAAAAGATCACCAAAAACAGATGCTACAGAACTCAGAAGTGCAATCAGCGCCGAGAGCCATAATGGAATCAAAAAAGTACCATAAAGCGCCCCCACAACCGTACCGATCAAAACACCACCAACAACACCTTCCAGTGTTTTATTAGGCGATGTAGGTGAAAAAGGTGTTTTACCGATGCCTTTGCCGACAAAATAAGCACCTGTATCGGTCAGTGCAACGACAATAACAAGCCAAATGAGAACGGACATACCAAAATCGTGGTAGAGTGCGTAGAGGAATAGCATGGATATGGAAGGGTAGAAAAAAGGAGCTAGCAGTTTATAATCAAGTTTTTTAGTATAGGCCATCACAGCCAAAGAGCCAATCAGCGCTAAATAGATAAGATCATCAGGGTTAGGGTAAATAAAGGCTACCAACCATAAGAGCACTGCGTAAACATAGAGTTTATTATCTTTGATTTCAAAGAGGTTCATTGCCTCATAAAAGGCAAACATGTACATGACTCCCAGTATAAGCCATGTCAACAATGCGTTGTTCAAAAATGCAATCAATACTGCAAATGCGACCATTACCAAGCCCGTAAAAACGCGCTGTTTGTTTGATTCGTAGAGTGCTTTGAAATTCATAGAGACTCTTTTATGATGTTATTGTATGAGAAGTAATCATAGCAAAGTCAAGGTGAGGCTAAGCTTTAACGTCTAAATGTCCATCATGAACAGCAGGTACTTCTTCCTCTTCTTCCACAAGATGTGCTTCATGCTCTTCTTGCTTCATCTGCTCTTCTGTAGCACCACTCTCTTCATCATGTTTTTGGCGTTCATGTTCATTTTCAGGATCAATTTTGTAGCTCTCTTCAGCTGGTCTTACCTCTTCAATAACCTCTTCTTTCTCGTTTTGCATCGCTTCTGCAAGAGCACTTTGCATCTGAACACTGTTGAGATAGTCCATCTGCTTTCCCGCTTGTACAGGTATCATCTGGTTGGCATAAATTACATTTCCAATAGAACCGATACTTGCCATAATGCCTCCTTTATCAATTAAAAAATTGCATTAAGAGCTTTTTTTGCTCTACTCCTTATCTATTTTTACACGCTTCTTAGGTAAAGCCTAAAAAGCTACGTTGCACTAGGCACTGAAGCTTGGCTCGTGCGAGCCAGAAATGACTTTACTCTTTGTAAATTTTTAATGTCTGATACTCTTCATAAGCAACATTCGCTCCATCAAAGGGTTTAACGTTTTTGCGTTTGGTATAATCGACTAAATAGCCACCTTTTTGAGACATGCTAAACTCCACACAGAGCTTTGCCGCAAAGATCAATACCGATTCAGGAACATTCTGTTTTTCGGTGCAAATAATCACATGAGAAGATGGCATATCTTTGACATGTAACCATATATCGTTCTTTTTAGCCTCTTGCAAGAGCGCAATGTTCCCTTTTTCATTTTTACCCAGCAAAATTCGGTAACCCTCTAACAAAAAGGTCTCATAGAGATTGCTCTCATCGCCTTTTTGCTTTGATTTGCGCTGTTTTGGCACTAAAATCTGTATCTCTTCAGGATCACGTGCCGATTGAATCACCCCAACCATGCGCTCCAAAAAGAGTCGTTTCTCTTCCAGATTCTCTTTTTGGCGATGCACCGAGAGCGCTTTTTGACGTAGCTTCTTCGATTTTTTAAAGAGCATATTCGCCGCCATTTGGGGCGTTTGCGCTTGAGGAAGACTAATTGTCACTTCGTTGCCTTCAAAATCCTGTAATGTCACACTCTCTTGGTAGCCTTTGATCGTATTGGTGTGCAAGTGCGCTAAAATCAATGACGCCTCTTTTTGCGCCTCATCACTTTTGAGCATCAACTCTGCTTCATTTTCGAGCGCATCCATCGATTGGGTAAGCTTCGTAATCTTTTTTTCTACTTGAGCAATTTTCTGTTTTTTGATCTCTTCAATCTTGACATGTAAACGTTTTTCGTACGATCCTTTAAGATACTCCTCAAGGGTTACATTTAGGTCAAAAGGTTTCTCTTTGAGCTCTTTGGGCGGTAGTTTTTCCAGAACTTCATTGACCTTGACGCTGCGAAATGAGACACTGGAGTCGATATGCCGCATCGCTTCTAAAACCACTTCGTTTTCATCTAAAATGATTGCATTGGTATTGCGTCCCGTAAATTCCAACTGCAAGGTCGTGCGCATCGCCTTGTAACTCGAACTCGCCAACACCCCAATGCGCCAAATGCGATTGCCCTCCTCGACTTCCATCGACTCGATCTTCGCATTAGAAAATCGCTTGGCAAGCAACACATCAAACGGTGCGGTATAACGCTTTGCTTGTTTAAAGTCCTCTTTAAAAAACATATACGAATCCCCACGCCCAAGGTCAACAAACAACGGCTCACCCGCTTCAAAAATAATGCGCAAGACAGAGTCATCCACACGGTAAATCGAGGAAATTTTACGATATTGCTTTAAATAGTCATTAATACAAACAAGTTCTGCGTGTTTCATACATCTCTTTTTTTCATTTTAATTGGAGTTCTTAACAGAACTCTTGACACGTTTTTAAAGCAAAGCTCTAAAAACTACGTTAACACCGGGTTTTCCTCGGCAGAATGCCCACGCACTTTTGGTGCTTTTGCCTCTTACGATGCAGAATTTTTCGCTAATTTTATGAGTCTAAATATCTCTTTCACACTCTGCTTGACAAGTTTTTCAGCTCTTGGTTTTTCCATCGCCTCTTCCAAACTCATCGGATAGCGCATAATGGAAAAAAGTGCATCCACGCCTTCATGCTCTTCCAATTCATCGGCAATGCCACCGCCTAAGGCGATGAGGGGTACACCTGCTTTTTGAGCGCGTTTGGAGACGCCACTGAGTACTTTACCCATTAACGACTGCTTATCGATGCGCCCTTCACCTGTAATCACAAGTGTCGCATCTTCAAGGTGCGCATCAAACCCGATCTGATCTAAAATAATCTCAATACCTGAACGAAGTGTCGCATCTAAAAAAGCTTGCATTCCGCCACCCATACCACCCGCCGCGCCTGAGCCTGCATTCATTGCCACATCTTTGTCCAGCGTGTTTTTAAGCACCTGCGTAAACTGCTGCATCCCTGCATCAAGCCGTTCGATCATTGCCGCGTCCGCGCCTTTTTGCCCCGCATAGATATGCGCTGAACCACGAGGTCCATACATCACGTTATCCACATCGCACGCGACGGTAAATTCGCATGTTTTAAGCTCTGGTAGTACATGACTCTCATCCACATGGTGCACACTCTCTAAAATCACTCCACCCAAACCAAGTTCATTGCCAGATTTATCCAAAAATCGATACCCAAGTGCTTGAAGCATTCCAAGGGCGGCGTCATTGGTCGCACTGCCACCAATGCCGACAATAAACTTACGACACCCTTTTGCAATGGCATCTTTTACCATCTCTCCCACACCAAACGTTGTGGTCAAAAGCGGATTGCGTTTCGCTTTGGGCACAAGCGGAAGCCCGCCTGCTTGTGCCATCTCAATGACTGCGGTTATGCCATCCTCTAAAATGCCATACTGTGCAGTGATGGGGTTCATCAAGGGGTCATGCACGTTACACGTAAGGATATTTCCTTTGACATTTTGCATGATCGCTGCTAACATTCCCTCGCCACCATCAGCGATATAACACGCACTAATACTTGCCTCTTGGTAAACCTCTTTAATGCCCTCTTCTATCCACGTGGAGAGTTCCTGTGAACTCGCACATCCTTTAAATGAATCAATTGCTAAAACTACGTTCATCGATACTTCTGCTCCAATGCTAATAAATACTCTTTACGCCACAATCCTCCACTGTACCCGCCAATCCCGCCATTTTTGGCAATGACGCGGTGGCAGGGGATGATAATAGCGATCTTGTTTTTGCCATTCGCGTTCGCAACGGCACGCGTGGCTTTGGGGTGTTTCAAAAGCTCTGCTTCGCGGCTGTACGAGATCGTCTCACCGTACGGAATACTTTGAAGCACACTCCACACACCCTGCTGAAAAAAAGTGCCTTTGGGGTGCAAGGGCACACTAAAGGTTTTGAGTTTGCCTGCAAAATAGGCTTCAAGTTCTTTTTTAAGTAACTCAATATGTTGGTTTGAATCTTTAAAGATTTCACCATTATCGTCAAAATCCAAAGCGCAAATACCACGCTCATCCGCTGAAATCAACAACGTTCCCACAGGAGAAGAAAAAGTGCAGTGTACCATGCTACTTCCTTACTGTTTTAGACATACAAACGCTATTTTCCATCCCCACATAAGGTTCATAGTTGGGAATGACCGCATACCCCATTTTGGCATAAAGCGCAATCGCTTCAGGTTGCCCTTTACCTGTCTCCAAACGCGCTTCGCTAAAGCCAAGCTCCGCTACCCACGCCTCTAATGCTCCTAAAATCTGTGACGAAAAACCTCGTCTTCGATACTTTGGACTCACAAACATCCGTTTGATTTCAACCGTTGTATCATCTATTTTTTTAAAACATCCACACGCCACAGGTAGGTCATCTTCATAGCCGACCAACGCGGTTTCGATAGGATCGATCACATTGTGTTGATCGTACAGTGCTTGCTCTTTGCCATAACGCACATTCAACTCTGCATCTAAAGCGTTCGTAAGGGCACAAAAATCTTCATGTGTGTTGGATAGTTTACATGTCAACATTGAAAAACCTTGGATGATTTTCTTATTATTATACCCTCTTTGCATAGTTTTTGATCACCCAAATGGTTACAAAGCGTGGTATGATTTTCATCAAGGAGCAGGCACATGACACACCTCTTTACGTATGGATCATTGATGTTTGAAGACGTCTGGAATAGACTGGTTAAAGGCAATTATCTCTCGCAGAAAGCGACCTTGCACGGTTACGCCAGACGCTCTGTCAAAGGAGATGAATACCCTGTCATTTTCCAAGCCGACGAGCTTGTCGAAGGGGTCGTTTATTACGATATAAGCGAGGAAGATAGGATCATTCTTGATATTTTTGAAGGCGAATATTACGAACGTAAGGAGGTGGAGCTTCTGGTTAAAAATGAACCGATTATGGCATCTGTTTATGTCTTAAAAGAGAAGTACTTTGATATTATCGACCCAAAACCGTGGAGTGAAGCCCTCTTTGCTACCGAGGGCATCAAACGTTTTTTGGTTAACTACAAAGGGTTTGCTTAAACTTTAAAGTGTCCCATAAGCTTTTGAAGATCGTTGGAGATGTTCATAAGCTCTTTAACCGCACCAACATTCTCCTCCATTGCGCCATTGGTACTTTGTGACATCTGCGCTATGGAGCTTACATTGGTCGCCAATCCAGAGACGTTATGCGCTTGGGTTTGCGAGGAGAGGCTCATCTCGTGTGTTTTGGAGAGTGAGTCTGTCGCTTGCGCGTAAATCTCTTCCAAAAGTGTTGCCGCGATATTTGCCATCTCATAACTACTTTCAACTTGCACCACCACATTTTCCATATTTGAAACGGCATTTTTGGTCTCACTTTGAATGATTCCAATCATCTGCGAAATCTCTTTTGTTGCCACATCGGTACGATCTGCTAGCTTGCGAATCTCGTCGGCCACCACGGCAAATCCTCGCCCCGCTTCACCAGCACGTGCTGCTTCAATAGCGGCATTGAGCGCTAAAAGATTGGTCTGATCCGTAATCTCTTTAATCAAAGCCGCACTACCACCAATACTTTGGGAGTGATGACTCAGTGTTTCAATATGCGAAGCCGAAGCCCTGACATTGCGTGTCACCTCTTCCATCTGTGTTGCGGTTTGTTTCACGACATCACGCCCCTTTTCAGAAAGTTCCGCACTTTTGCTTGAATTGGACTCTGCCTGTTCTGAAATAAACGCTATTTCATCAATTTTCGCACTGATCGTAGCAATATCTCGCGCTAAAGAGAGTGAAGTTTGCTCTTGCGCAGAGGCAAGTCCTTTAGAATTTTCAGAAGCATTAAGCACATGTTCCGCTTTTTGGGCCAAGACATTGGAAGAATCAATGATGTGCAAAACGATGGCTTTAAGATTGGCTTGCATTTTAAGCACTGCACCTAAAATACTCTCTTTATTTTGAGCGCGTAAATCAAGCATCAAATCGCCATTGGCAATATGATTAGCGATTTCTGAAACTTCGCTAGGTTCTGCCCCTAATGCAGTGGAAAGATTTTTTGAAATACTCCACGCGACAATTCCTGCTAACGCAAAAGCGATGAGAAGCAATACAATCATTAACTGTGAAAAGCTACCTGCAACCTCTCTTGCTTTGGGCGTTGCTACTTGATTTTTTGCCTCCTCATAGTCAATAAATTCATTAATAGCCCCAAGCCATGCTTTAAATGCAGGACTGGCTTGATCTAAAAGAAGCTTTTGTGATGCTTCTAATTTGCCTTGTTGTTTCAGAGCGATCACCTCAGCGATCAATGGCATCGTTTTACGCTCAATCGTTTTGATTTTTTCTAAAATAACACGCTCTTTTTCTTCAACACCTTCTCCTTTTGCAAAGATAGCATCCAGAGGTTTAGCAGACTCCTCATAAAAGCGCTCTAACCGTTTTATGTCGCTTAAAACGCTCTCTTGTGCACTCTTCTCATCCAAAAGCACCACATCTCTCAATGCAATCGCACGATCATGCACACTGCCTCTGAAATTGATGGCATAGCGCTGTTTAAGAGAGTTAACATCGGTAATTTCATACAGCGTATCATCGATAAAATTAACTTTTTGAATCCCAATTGCCGTTACAATAAACATAAGTCCCACAACCAAACCAAAGCCACCTATGAGCTTTTGGCGTATACTCCATTGTGCAAAAAAATTCATTCTATTGTCCTTATTTCATTCTCTATAGCATCACTATAAATCTTATTTTTATTTTAAAATGTAACGAAATACTAACTTATAAATAAAAAATTGTCAATAGTAATTTTTATTATTTACTAAAATGCTCGACTATAATTTCGTAAAATTTTTGTACAATAGTTTATTTACAGGTAAAGGTTAAAAATGCTTGATTTAAACGATTTTGAATTTGCAAAAGCCTTGAATAATGAAGAATTTGATTATCTCAGTAAACACGCGAAACGTGTCTCTATTCCTAAAAATACAATCATTTTTTACCAAGAAGATATTTGTAAAGAGATCTTATTATTAGGACAAGGTGAAATTGAGCTTTACATGTATGGTGAAAGTGATAAAAAAATTCCACTTTATGCGCTTCACGAAGGGGAACAATGTGTGATTAATACCTCAAGCACCATTTCTCAAACGCCTGCTATTGGAACCGCACACAGTTTAAGCGATGTAGAAGGCTGGCTGATCAGTGAAGAGGTTGTCAAATATCTTATGCACCGCTCATCACCTTACCTCAATTATGTTTTTTCCCTTTTTACCATTAAACTTGACGCACTGGCTACGCTTATCCAAGATATTAAATTTAAAAAACTCGACAGTCGCATCTTGGAGTGGCTACGCGCGCATCCTTCACACATTGTCCAAGCTACGCATGAAGAGATCGCAGAAGCACTCGGAACATCCCGTGTTGTGGTAAGTCGTGTACTCAAAGACCTTGAAAAACAAAATTTGCTCAAACTCCATCGTAAAGAGATTGAAATTTTGTAACACTTTTGTAACGTATGTTACTGACAACTAAAGGTTTTTTATTTTATAATAACCAAAATCAAAATAGGAGCTTAAAATGAAATGTAATATAGGCAAAACAGACAGAATGCTTCGTGCTATTGCAGGCGTTGCTGTGATTATTGTAGGAGTAATTTTCAACAGTTGGTTCGGGCTTATCGGTATTGTACTTTTAGCAACATCCCTCTTTCGCTTTTGCCCAGCGTATCTTCCATTTTCTATCGATACATCTAAAAATGATGAGAGCGGCTCATGCGGTAGTGGCGGTTGTGGCTGCGGTAGATAATTTTTCTTAGAGTTGCCTTTTTTAGGTGACTCTTCTCCTCTTTTTTTTTCTTAAACCTTTTTTCGCTAAAATACCCCTAATTCTTACATGTAAACAAAAGGCATACCATGGGACAAACCATCACTGAAAAGATTTTTAGCGACCACGTGGGTCACGCTGTAAAAGCGGGCGAGATTATTAAAAGTAAGATCGATATGGTTATTGGCAATGACATTACCACGCCTATTTCGATCAAAGCGTTTGAGCAAAGTGGTGCGACCAAACTGGCCAATCCTGATGGCTTTAGTATTGTCATGGATCACTACATACCTGCAAAAGACATTGCAAGTGCTAATCAAGCGAAAATCAGTCGTGAGTTTGCCTACAAACATGACCTTAAACACTATTTTGATGAAAAAGACATGGGCATCGAGCACGCACTTTTACCTGAGAAAGGACTTGTTGTTCCAGGAGATGTTATCATTGGTGCGGATTCACATACCTGTACACACGGCGCGCTTGGTGCTTTCGCAACAGGTATGGGCTCAACAGACTTAGCGTTTGCCATGATCACGGGTGAGAACTGGTTTAAAGTGCCTGAATCCATCAAAATCGTCTTTAGCGGAAAACCTAAAAAACATGTTTACGGAAAAGATTTGATCCTTGAAGTCATTCGTATTTTAGGGGTAGATGGGGCATTGTACCGCACCTTAGAATTTACAGGCGATACCATTGCTCATCTTAGCATGGATGACCGTTTTTCACTCTGTAACATGGCAATTGAAGCGGGTGCTAAAAGCGGTATCGTTGCGGTGGATGAAACAACCAAAGCCTTCTTGAAAGACAAAAATCTTGCACGTGAGCCAAAATTCTTCTACTCCGATGCAGATGCTTCGTATGTTCAAGTCTTAAATATCGATGTCGCCAATCTTGATCCTGTGATTGCGTATCCGTTTTTACCATCCAATGGCAAATCAATCAACGAAGCCGTCAAAGATGATTTGAGCATCGATCAAGTTTTTATCGGCAGTTGTACCAATGGGCGCTTGGAAGATCTTCGTATTGCGGCCAGCATCTTAAAGGGTCGCAAAGTGGCTCGCAAAACACGCCTTATCATCACTCCCGCAACACAGAAAATTTCATTGCAAGCGCAAAAAGAGGGCTTGGTTGACATCTTTGTTGAAGCGGGAGCTGTCTTTAGTAATCCAACCTGTGGTGCATGTTTGGGTGGTTATATGGGTATTTTGGGCGAAGGGGAACGCTGTGTTTCGACAACCAATCGTAACTTTGTAGGACGTATGGGCGCAAGAACCAGTGAAATCTACCTTGCCAACTCTGCCGTAGCAGCTGCCAGTGCCGTTATGGGCAAAATTACCGATCCTAGAACGCTCTAATGCCTTTTATCCCACTGCCTTTAGTCATTGTTGCTGGTGGGAAAAGTTCGCGCATGGGAAGTGACAAAGCGTTGCTTCCTTTTGGTGAATTTAAAACCTTGACCCAGTTTCAACTTCACAGACTTAGTCCCTATTTTTCAAGCATTCATGTCAGTAGCAAAAGCAAAGACAAATTTGATTTTGATGCCTCTTTTATTGAAGACAGTACCCACTACAGTGAGCATTCACCCTTGGTTGCACTGCTCTCTATTTTAGAGCATTTTAAAACACCTGTCTGTGTTCTTAGTGTGGACACCCCATTTGTTACGCCAGAAATTTTTGAAAAGCTTTATGCAAACTTTGAAGAAGGAGATGATGCTATTATCGCAACGTCACCGTATTCATCGCACCAACTGTGCGCTATTTATGCACCTTCTATTGCAGAAAAAATTCGTACACAACTCTCCAACAATGAACATAAAATCCGTTTAGTGCTTGACCAAAGTCGTACAAAACAGATTGCATTTGAGCAAGATGAACCCTTTTTAAACCTCAACCACCCTCACGAATACGAGAAAGCACAGGAGCTTTTATGATTGACACACTGACTCAAGTCTCTTCCCTTAGCGCTTTTGAAGAAAAATTACTTACCTGCAAAAGTCCTAAACTTTTTCTCGTAGATATTAAACAATTTAAAACCATCAACCTTGAGTATGGTGATGAAGGTGGAAATTTTGTACTATGTGCCTTTTCAATGACACTTCAAAGCTTTGCAAAAGCCAATGAAATGGAGCTTTTTCGCATTCAAGATGACAAATTTGCCCTATTGATGGATACACCCTTTGAGCTCTCAAAAATGGAGCGTATTATCTTCTCACTGTGCGATGCCATTGAGCGTCTGAGTTATGCTTATCAAAACAGGGACATCCCTGTTGAAGTGCATATAGGAATCAGCTTTGACCACTTTGAGCCACTAGCAAAAGCGCAAAAAGCACTTTTGGTTGCTAAAGCCGAAAACCAACCCTTTGTTACCTACTCCGAGTTTGCCAATATCTTAATGAGTGAAAATGAAGAAGCGATGGAAGCGATGATGAAAAGTGCCATCGAAAGTGGGCAAATTGTGCTTCATTTTCAGTCCATTGTCGATCAAAATGAGCAGCCTTTCTACTACGAAGCGTTGCTACGATTAGCATACCACCAAACCCTACAATCGCCTAAACTCTTTTTAAAAATTGCAAAAGAGCGTAATTTATACGATCCTCTTTTTGAAAGTATCGCGCATAAAGTCGCAGAACTTTCCGCGCAAACAGGTCTGCGTCTTGCACTCAATCTCTCCTCAGAAGATCTTATGAATAACAAACATGTCACTTTTTTAAAGAGATGTTTTGCAGGAAAAAATATTGTTTTAGAAATTCAATATGAAAAAACTTCACCGATTGAGACGTTGAAAAATGCTATAGGTAAACTCAAACAAGAAGGAATTTTAATTGCTCTTGATAATGTCGATAATATAGAGCTTATCAATGCTTTTGAAGCGGGAATGATTGATGTGGTCAAAGTACATGGCGATCTTATCCGAAACCTCTCACTTGATGAGACAGCACAACGAACCTGCCAAGAAATGGTTGCGTTAGCGCAACATAAAAAAATTCATATTGTAGCCACGCAACTCAATTCAAAAACAGTTGTCGAGACTGCTCGAAACCTCTCTTTTGATCTTTTCCAAGGCTATATCTTCGAGCAACCTCACACATTAAATTAATTAAACTCTATTGATCTTGTGCGTAAACAAGGGCTTCTTCAATTTTAGAAAACTCTACAATTTGAAGCCCTTTATGGTCTTTCATAAAAATTTGCGCACTTTTGAATGTTTTAAAAGGAATAAACTCTTTCCCCATTGGGCCCATAACATCGCTTCCTACCACATAAAATGCTTTTTTGCCATCAATCGCCTCACCCGTATAATAATCACTTACTAAAATGGTAAGCTCTGATTCTTTATGGTTGGTATAATTTCCCCACTTTGAAGGATTAAAATAAAATTTCATCATATCTTTTACGCCATCAAACGCATGGTTGATTTGTTTACCTTTTTCAACATAATTCATACGTGCTGCCCATTTAGGGTATTTGTAAACAAACATACCGCATACAGGGCATTTTTCATCTTTTTCCACATGAATCATTGTTTTGTGGTCATGATCGTGTGCTTCTAAACGTACAATCTCCCATAAATAGAGTCCAACCGCTTGAAGCTCTTGCTCATTCACTTCACCACATACTTGTGTTTTTTTCAAACTCACCTTAAGCTCAGCAATGGTGTTAAAATCATGCAAATGAATCTTCTCTTTTTGACATTTTGCATTGTAAATTTTCTCACCCATAGGGTACATACCCTTTTGCTTTTTCTTAATAAACTCATCGACATCATCCGCTAAAGAGGCTTTTGCTTTGGCAAACGTCGCATCAAAGCCCATTACCTCGCCACCATTTTCGGCTGCAAAGGCTTTCGCATCGGCTTCATTGGCAAACGCAAGTTTACTAACCATACTCATTGTTCCAGGCACTTTTGATCCTACCACATAAAAAGCACTTTTGGCATCAATGAGTTTTTCACTCTTGACATCTGTAACTACAATTTTAGAGATACGTGATTCAACAGCAGGATAATCTGCGGCAAGACACCTAATGGAACAATACTGTTTAGCAGTACCATCTTTTAAGATAACCCCATGCGATGTTTTATAGTACTGTTTTAAACTCATGCCACAAATAGGGCAATACGCCTTCTCATCTCCTTTTTGAATCAATTCTGGCTCACCCGTTGCCATCTTATTGAACTCATCTGCCTGTAATCCCAATGCTAAAAAGATTGCGAAGAACAGCACCCATAGGCTTTTTTGCATACTTTGCTCCTTGTTGCTAAATTGTGTGCAGTGTAACCCTGAAGTGTTAAATTAGTGTTAAATGTCACATCTTATCTATCATCTTTTTGGCATACTTATTTGTTATAATGTCCCAAAAATTAAGGAGAAAAGATGGTTAAGCATATTGTATTTTTTAAACTACCTGACAATTCTGAAGCTAATAAACAAGCGGTACGAGATCGCATTATGAGTATGCAAGGTAAACTGGATTTTGTAAAGCATCTTGAAGTAGGACTCAATTTTTGCACCGAAGAGAGAGCCTTTGATATCGC
Organism: Pseudomonadota bacterium; assembly: GCA_017860615.1. Classification (GTDB taxonomy): domain Bacteria; phylum Campylobacterota; class Campylobacteria; order Campylobacterales; family Sulfurospirillaceae; genus Sulfurospirillum. The sequence goes on from JAGDMU010000007.1 coordinate 248,519, forward strand.
CCTCATCAGTGATTTTGAAACCAAAGAGGATTTACAAATGTATGCCACACATCCTATTCATGTCGAAGTGGTTAACTTTATCAAATCACTCAATGCCGTCTCTAAAGTGGTCGATTACGAGTACTAATCTTCTGAAGGAACCCTTTAAAAAAAGGAAGCGAAGAGACGATTGAACCAAGGACGATCAGCATACATGCGATCCAAATCGCACTACTTGGTGCTGATCGTCCAAAGAGCGTCAACATCAGCGTAGAAAGTAAGGGTGTCGCATACGAGAGTGAACCAATCAGTTTAATATCCCCTTGTTTCATCCCATAATCCCACACAAAAAATGCCACTCCTACAGGTCCAAGTCCCAAGCCAAGGGCTGCTAAGAACTCTTGTGCATTAGGGATATGCGTCTGTTCAAAAATCAAATGTGCCCCTAAAGAAAGCAGTGCACTTGCGCCACAAAACCCACCAACAGAGAGCGTTGGAATAGCTCCAAAATAACGTGAAAGTACCGAGTAACTGCTCCAAATAAATGCACAGATAAGTGCGTACATATAGCCTTGTCCATACTGTGAAGAAAAGGCAATCTCTTTACCAAACCCCAATAAAACAAAAGCACCTATAAAACCTAAAAGAGCGCCCACACAATGGTACCATCGTAGTTTTTCATTCGGTAGAAAAGCACTTAAAAGCACGATAAGCAATGGCCAGAGGTAATTAATCAGATTGGCTTCTAACGCAGGTGCACTTTTGAGGGCTAAAAAGTAGAAAAAATGGTAACCAAAAAGACCATAAATACCTACAATCCAGACTCTCCATGGTAATTTGAGATGAACGATGATGCCTTGACCCTCTTTTATCCACAAACCAAGCCCTATCGTAAATGCAACACTAAATGCCATAAATATAAGCTGGAATGGTGGAATCTTAGAGGTAGCAACAGTAAAAAGCGCCAACGTCGACCAAAGTAAAATAGCAATCACCCCAGCAATGTTTCCTTTTTGTACACGATTCATTTTATATCCATCATTATTGCGTTATAATTTAATCTTTTGAAAGGCAAAACGTGAAAAAATTATTTTTGTGTGCTATTCTAGCACAAATTCCTCTCTCCCTTTTCGCTATTGATACCAGCGATCTTGAGGAAAAGGCAACACATGGCGATGCCAAAGCAGCGTATGAACTGGGAAAATACTATGAAACACAAAACGACAGTGATCGCTCTTTGTTATGGTATAAACAAGCTGCGATTTTAAGTTTTGAAAAGCAATCAACACAGAGTAAAGCGTTAGAGACAAGCATAGCACAACAGCTTCAAAAGATCGAGCGAACCGAATCTGTTTATGGCTCTTTTCTCACTTCCTATGACGATGATGAAGAGACTAAAAGCTCGGTGTTGCAGATGGTCTCTAAAACATTTGACATTGCTCCGTACAAGATGAACTATCTCTTGCCATACACCTACGACAATGTCAAACATGACAATAGAGAGCATCAAGAAACGAAGTTTCAGGTAAGTTTTCAAAAAGGTTTGACCGATAACCTTCTAGGATTGCATGAAAGCTTCGTAGTAGCCTACACCCAAACATCTTGGTGGCAAACGGCGTCCGATTCAGCACCGTTTCGTGAAACAAATTACCAACCAGAATTTTTTATGATTATGCCACATTGGGATACCGATAGTTTCATTAAAGCCTATCAATTTGGTATTGTGCATCAGTCCAATGGTCAAGATACGCCAAAATCACGCTCTTGGAATAGAGCTTATGCCAAAGCTTTTTTCCAAGCAGGTGGGCTTGTTATTTCTCCTCGTGTGTGGTACCGCATTCCTGAAAGTGAATCAAGTGATGACAACGCAAACATTGATGATTACTTAGGCTATGGTGATTTGGAGCTTATCTACCCATGGAAAAAACAGACCTTTAAAATGTTGGTTCGCAATAATATGCAATCCGATAATAACCGAGGTGCTGTCCAATTTGACTGGACATTCCCACTCTGGGAAGAGAATTTATTTGGGTATATTCAACTGTACAGTGGCTACGCAGAGAGTCTTATTGATTATGATAAACGAACGGATCGTATTGGCATAGGATTTGCGCTTTCACGCTAAAAGAAGGGAAGAAACTCCATCCTGAGGTGGAGTTTCTTTATTTGAAAACGTCTTAGTTGAAATCTCTTGGAGATCTTCTTGGGCGCTCTTCACGAGGTCTAGCTTCATTAACTTTTAAAGTTCTTCCACCGATCTCTTTTTCATTTGTTGCTTCAATTGCAGCTTTTGCTTCTGAATCATTTGGCATTTCAACAAAACCGAAACCTTTTGATCTTCCAGTCTCTCTATCACTGATGATTCTTGCACTTGATACTTCACCATACGCATATTCATTTACCGTACTCCTCATTTTTGGATCATTCACGTTACCTTTTGCCCGTAACTTTCGCTAACCTTAAGATAACATTGAACGACTTTACAAAATCATTGTAGCATAAAATCAAGATTTCTAGGCAGAGAGACGCTTGTTTTTACCAACAATGAGAAAAAATGACACACTCTTATCACGCACTCTCTTAAGAGAAATGGTGTTATAATAATTACAAAAACAAAGAGGGGCGAATGCAACTAACCCATTTGGATGAAAAAGATCGACCTAAGATGGTTGATGTCAGCGATAAAGATGAGAGTTTTAGGGTTGCCGTAGCAAGCGGCATTATCACCATGAGCCAAGTCGCATTTGATATGATTATTTCACAGCAAACTAAAAAAGGACCTGTCCTTCAAACGGCTGTGATTGCAGCCATTCTTGGAACAAAACGCACAAGCGATCTCATTCCTATGTGTCACCCTTTGATGCTCACGTCAGTGAATTGTGATGTTGAGGAGCTTCCAGAGCTTCCAGGATTTAAATTAACTGTTACCGCTAAACTCAAAGGGCAGACTGGCGTAGAAATGGAAGCACTTACGGGGGTGAGTATTGGGCTTTTAACCATTTACGATATGTCCAAAGCCATTGATAAATCCATGGTTATCAGCGACATTCGTCTCGAATCCAAAAGTGGAGGAAAAAGTGGAAACTACACCCGAACTCCAGCTTGATTACCCGTGTCACTGGGAGTATAAACTTGTTTTAAGCACCGAACACAATGTAACCACCATTGTAGAAGAAGTCTTGGAAGAGCGTATGTGTGAAATACGTAAATCCCAAAATAGTGCAAAAGGTAACTACGTAAGCTATACGTTACGCGTACTTGTCCACAATGCTGATGATCGTAAAATGCTTTTTCACATGCTCAAAGCACACCAACATATAAAATTCGTACTGTAAAAGAGGTCAACATGGAATCAACATACACTATTTTTTTAGCCACACTCAAAGAGAACAAAGGGCATCCTGAACTCTTCAAACTGATCAGTGAACTTAGTTTTGAACTCTCTCGTAAAAAAGTTCAACGACTTAAAGATGAGAGTAACATTCATAACCGCATCGGTGAACTTTTTGAGCTTTACTGCAAAGCGCTTCATGATGAAGGGCTTAAAACCCCACGCGCCATTAGTGCTGTGATTGACGGCCTTTTAAAAGCAACCAGTCACGATAAAGAAGCATTTTTATACAAAACTATCTATGAAAAAGAGCAGCTAGAGAAAAGTATCTTTGCACAAAAACAGCAGATTCGCACCACGCTTTCGGAAGCCTTTGATGTACTAGAAGCACATATTTCTCATATGCAACCAGAGACCAAAGAGAGTGCACTAACCGCATTACACGATGCAAAATTGCGTGGCATTGAGATGTTAGGCATTCTCAAAGAGACCACACAAGAAGCACTGTTAACAACGCTTGAAAATGGCACCGACATTGCTGATACAACCCATGAAATCACTAAAAATCTAAGTTTCCAAACCATCGCTGAGGGTGATCTCACCAAACAGCGCATCATTGATATTTCAAATGCTATTATCTCTGCTAGTATCGATATTGCTGATGAAGATTTGGGTCATGCTAAAGAGATTTTGGATGGCTCTATTAACGGTGTTCGTGAAGGCATTACCAAAGCCATTGATAAATTTAAAAATGACCTCAAATACGCTCCAACAGAGTCCATGGAAGGACTTTTAGAAACCGACCTCTCAGAGCTTCGTAAAGAACTTTTGCGTATGGATGAGCAGTTTATCACCCTTTTGGAAGTGCTTGCTTCTCAAAGTGAAGGTATTTCGGCAAGCATCATCAAAGAGATGATCAAAGAGATGAACAGCTCAACGGCAAAAATCATGCGTGCGGCGAATGATGCCAAAGAAGTTATTAGTGAGCGCATTGAACAGCTCAAATCAGAGGCTTCTGTTTTTGAAAAAACCTTTAAAGACAAAGCGGAGAAAAAATTTGAATCCTTGAAAAAAGATGTGAATGAGTTTGAGAAAAAAGCATCTGCTAAAGTCGAATCGTTCAAACAATTTGAATTTGAAAATGATACGGCAAAACAAGTAGCACAAGAGGCAAAAAAGCTAGGATTTCGTGCTTGGGAAGTGGCAAAACATATGATGGATGGCGCTGTAAAAGGGGCTAAAGAAGCCATGAAGAAAGAGGATAAATAAATCCTCATTGATCTAGGTAAGGATTTTCCCTTACCTAGAAAAACGTACACTACTGTGCTTTTGGCGCAGTAAAGACAATATTTAAAATCTCATCGTTTGTTTTACCATTGGCTTTTGCAATTTCTGTGACAGATTGCTTGCTGGAAGCTAGAATTTGTTTATCTGCTAACACTTTTACCATCATCTCTTCATCTAAATCTACAAATGTGGCTACTTTAGAGAGTGGTGCACTCATCATTGTCCCAATAATTTTACCTTTTGGATTGACACCTTTTTCTTGAGGACTTACCAATGGAGGAACAACAAACGCTAAAATAACAAGGAATCCAAAAAGGATAGAAAGCAAGGTTGAGCGTTTTTTAAAGTAGGAAATAAAACCACTCCAATTTTTAAGCAAGTGCAAACAAGAAATGGCTACAAACGCAAAACCTAACCAGATGTGAAGTGTCTCACTGGAGAGAACACGGATTTTAAAATACATCATCACACCCGTAATGGACACAACGGCAAACATAACGGTCAATAAAGCACTTAATATATTTCTAGGGATAACATTCATCTATAACTCCTTCGTTTTCGGATGAAATTATAGATGCCTTATGTTAATCCTTTGTTAATTACTCAACGCCAACAGAATGCATAAACATCACTTTATCAGCAACGAGCTTGACTTTAATATAATGTTTTTCATCGCCCCACGTGCAGTCACTCATACCAGCCAGTGAGTCACATTTGGTCGCTTTTCCTAAAATATCGGTTACTTGAGTGTAACTCATGCCCACTTGAATCTTGTCATAATTTTCTTTACTGAGTTTAGAACATCCTGTAAAAACAAGCAATGCTAAGGCTATCATGATATATCGCATGCACACTCCTTAAATCGATCTTGCGTTAGACTAGCATATTTTTTCTTTTTAGTGGCTTTGCGAAGCTAGCAGAAACATTTCAGCATGTTCTTTTTCAAAACAGGAACACCGTTCACACACTTTTTCACCGCCTTTGTAAGAAAAAGCACATTTGCATGTAAGGCATACTTGTAAATCATGGTGTATTAAAACTTCAGCTCTGTCATAGGCAAAATTTATCAAATCAACCTCTTTTTTAACACTTTTGATCGCCTCTTTTTTACAAATAGCTTCACAAATACCACACCCAATACATTTACCCATCTGAAACAGCAGTTGCGTCTGATCACCATTGTAACTGAGTGCCGATGTAGGGCAAAATTGCACACACTCTTTGCAGTTATCGCACGTTGGCAAAATCTCTTTTGCATGTAAAAAAGAGGAAGAATCCACCTTTAAACTCGTAGAAAGTACTGTTTTCATTGCTTTCTTCAAATGAAAGAGTGTAGCTTCTGGTAAGCTTGGAACACGTTTAGCAGGTGTGATGAAGCGCTCAAAAAAGGCTCTTCGAGAATGTTCTTGAGGCTTTGTAACAGAGAAACTGATGCGTTCTTTTTTGTGCAATGTGGCTACAAAATCATTGGCTTCACCTATACGTGCACGAATCGTTTGCTCTACTACACCATGCACATTATGTTCGCAACTAGCACATTCTAAAAGGTTACAAGTGAAGCTTTTTCCTTGCAATAAAAGCGTACACCACTCATCAACACTCAAAGCCCCTAAACAGGGCATATCCCCTTGACATGTTAAAACAACATCGCCCTCTTTTTTCACAAAATCTAACGCTTTTTGCATAGAAAAACCATACAACGAAAGAGCTTTAGTAGGGCACGCTCCCATACACGCACCACACTGTGTGCATAAAGCAGACAAGCGTAGTTTTCCTTGTTCAAAAACAAACGCATTTTCACTGCATTGTTTAAGGCATTCTTGGCAATCATTGTTAGCATACTCATTGCGCAAGCACGCCAAGCGATCCAGTGCAAAAGCCCCAATACGGTCAATGTAAAGTGTTCTATCTAACATAGTCCCTCGTAATCCGCGATGATATACTCCGCCCCAAGTGTGCAAAGTCCCCTGTAAAAAGGTGTTTGTGCCATTTCTGCCATACTTAAAAGATACAGAGGTACCCATTGTAAAAGATGCTTTTGCAAAAATACTTTTTGTGCATCCACTTCTCTTTTCAAAATCAAATTTTGCATAAACGCACACTCAAAGCTGATATGATCAGGGGCTAAGAGTTCCGATTTGGTAAGGTTAAGCTCATAACCGTGCTCAAAGTAAAATTGCATCACAGGGTTTTGAAGTCCTACCAAAACCTCTTCTTTATCGTCTAAAATAGAAGACTCTATAGGCAAAGAGTTCATCAAAAAGAGTGAATTAAAATCGACATTGAGTGCCTCTTCCAGTTCATAAGCAGGAGTGGTTTCAAACCACTCCCGTTCATCATCCATTACAAGCTCTAAAATAGCTCTGTCGTTTTTAAGCTCCTTTATGAGCTTTTCATCCAAAGAGTTTGCAAACATTTTCGATAAAAATGCGTACATTCTAGCACGACTTTTAGCATCCACTACAAACACCCCTTAAAGAAGCTCTTTTGTGGTGGCGGAGGGGCTTTAAAGCCACTGGCGATAATCGTATCGCCTCTTAGCTCTCCTGTAATCGTCACCTCATTCATGTTCATCGGCTCATCGAGTTTATAGCGAGGAATAGAACTGTAATCAATCGCATAGCTTTTTTGCTCATTGTGGACAAAGAGTACCAGTTCATCGGTTACTGTGTCGCCAAACTCCCAGCTTTTGAAACACTCGCCACTACCGCACACAAAACTCTCCAAACGGCAGTCTGCAAAGTAACCATTCTGCGCGCACCATTTACTGGTTAAAAAACCTTTTTTCTCGATACTTTCCGCTGATAAACTTAATGCCAAAAGCGCCATTAACAGTGCCATCTTTTTCATTTTTCGACCTCCACTTTGAGGGTTTTCATAAAGGCAACCAGATCATTTAAACTCTTCTCATCCAAATGCGCAAACGGTGGCATGGTTGACGTACGCACACCCTTCTCATCGCTGGTGTACCATAAAAAGTTTTTATGCGCATTGACATTATAACCCGCTACGACAACAGCACTTGGGTCAATGATTGACTCTTTAAGATAGCTTGCATTAGCGTATCCACCGATATTGGAAAGGTTTGGAGCCATGTAGTTAGGGGCATTTTTCACCGCTTTGTACTGATGACATGCCGAACAATTCTCCATCATCAGTTTTTCACCATTGCTCACATCGCCTTTGATCTCATCCAAAAGGGCTAACGCTTTAGCTTTGGCATCAAGACTCACACCAACCCAAGCACTCAGGAGTTTTGAGCCATCACGGTTTTTCTTCTCGCCATCCCAGATCGCAAAAGCGACAGGAAAACTGCCCTGAAGGCTTAAGTGCTCACTTTTAAGGGGTCGCACTAAAAGCGCACTCCACACGCCTTTGTCGTATTTCATCTCCATTACAGCAGGCTCAGCATTATCACGAATTTGTGTCAGAGAGCGAAAACCCTCAGAGATAAAACTGCGTTGATAATCACCATTTCCCTGCTTTGCGACTTCATTTTTGTACGAAGTAAGCTCTTTGGCAAAGGCATTTTGGTTGGAAGTGTTCACTTGATGATAGACATCGCCACCGTTATTTGGCTCATAAACCTTGCCCGTTGCTTTTTGCAGATGAACGATGACGGCTCTTCCCTCGCTACCCATACCAATGTAAGGCAATTTGTCACTTACAGTTGAGAACTGAGCTGCAAAACCATCGCCGTACGCTGTCGTACTATCTGTTGTTTGAAGGCTCTTAGTCGCATCTTTCCATTGCAGTAAAAATGCTATCGATTTTCCATCACTGAGGGTCTTTACATGTAAGATTTTAGCAAGGTTCGCTTCATTGGCTCTCACCAGTTCCGCATCGTTCATCTCGATGGTTGTTTGCGGATACACCTCAACACTTTGCTCTTTTGCTTTTTGCCAAAGAGGAGACGTTAGTCTCACTTTGGTGAGATCCTCTTTTACATGTAAAGCATTCAAACTCTGCGCCATTAAACTATTTAGCCCTAAAAGGCTCATAAATAGAAGGATCGTTTTTAATGTTTTCATGCGTTTGCCCCCTTCGTGAAAAACTTCATCTTAGGAGTGTATTTACCGCTAAGATAGCGCTCATCCACAGGCTTAATGGCTGGCATTCCTTTGGATTTGGCATACTCAGCATAATAGTTATTATCGAGTCTAAACATATCTTCATGCTTGTACGCAATGAGCAAGTCCATGAGTTCACTTTCTCCTGTCTCTTTACGCTTTTTCATCTCAGCCCGAAGCGTCCTAGCTGCTTCATGCACCTCTTTGCCAAAAAGTTTTTCTAGTACTTCTGGAGGAATGCGCTCACTTCCCTCGATAATTTTCCCGTTAGCATCAAATTTCGGTGGCGCTTCGGTCGGCGGCACGTAGTAAACGTTTGATTCAGTGCCATAATCAGGACGCAACGGCAGAGCAACTTTGAACTTTTTAACGAGTTTATAGACTTGTCCCTCTTCATCATCCAAAAAGCCGACAAAGCGAATGCGCCCAACACATTGTTGTGCACACGCAGGCGGTAAACCTTTCTCAATACGTGGAAAACAGAGAATACACTTCTCACTTTTTGAGATGCGTGGGTTGAAATAGATTTTTTTGTACGGACACCCTGCAATACAGTAGCGATACCCTTGGCAACGATCCAAATCCACCAAAACAACACCGTCTTGATCGCGCTTGAAGATGGCATCTCGTGGACAGGCACTCAAACATCCTGGGTTGGAGCAGTGGTTACAAATACGGGGAATGTAAAAGAAGTAGTTATCGTTCGGGAAATCCCCAGCGCCTTCATCTTCATCCCAGTTTGGTCCCCATGTTGGATCCACATGCGGTTTAAGTTGTGCCCCACTCGCAAGCTCTTCATGGTTATAATCCCAAGGCACACCATACTCACCCTGCAAGCTTGGCACAACGCCCGCTTTAAGGTCTCCCGCTTCATCAAACCCACCGCCGAGTTCTTGCCATTTTTTAGGATACCCCTCGCCTGGGTAGGTCTCCACATTGTTCCAGTACATGTATTCACGCCCGTTGCGGTTTGTCCACTGGGTTTTGCAAGAGACAGTACAGGTCTGACAGCCGATACATTTATTAAGATCCATTACCATGGCTAATTGACGTTGTGACATGACTTACCCCCTTGCCTTTTCAAAATTGACCGCGCCATCATAGGCGTATTGATTACCATCCCAAAGTCCTCCAAACTTCAAGTGCCCCCAACCATCCGTTTATTTTTGTACATATAAGGCTCCCAACCATCTTCTAAAACAATGCCATCAGGTGGACAGGAAGAGCTCAGTTTTGCCATCGCATAAAACTCTCCAATGGCGTTAAAGATGCGAATCGAATCACCGTCTTTAATTCCTTTCATCTTGGCAACTTCACGATTGACTTGAATCGCAGGAACTCCTCTTTGTAAACGAAGTAAGGTACGACTCGTTTTATAGTTGGAGTGGATGCTCCATCTAGCATGTGGTGTGAGCATTGCAAATGGGTGCGCCTTGGTATCGGGACGAATGCCCATCATACCTGTATTGGTTGGTGCGCCCATTTTGATGTACATGTCATGGTCCACATAAAACGTTTGACGACCGCTGAGTGTCTCTAGTCGTTGAAACTTGAAGAGATGATCTTCATTGGAGTTAAACGGACGATCTGCATACAATGGCGAGCTTTTCGCTGCTTTTTCGTTGAGCTGTAAAAAACCACCCGTTTTGTACATTTTCTCAATCGTCCACGGCTCATACTGCACACAGTTCGCAAGAGCTGCTTCCACCGCTTGCTTGTCAGTACCTAAAAGTGGCTCCATCTCAGAGCGACTCTCTTCATCACTGTTCGTAAACTCTTGATGCACGATGCTAAGATCGTGGAAGCCCTCTTTGGCATAGCGTTTGTCATCTTTGACTTTGGCTTTTTCTTTATTCTCAGGCTTATTGGCGATCTCTTCAAGCTTTTTGGTAATGAGAGAGAACATACTCCATTCATCCATCGATTCACCCACAGGCTTAAGATTCTTTGCTGGTTGCGCAAGATTCGTAAAACGGTGATACCCAGGGCTACTTCGTATATCCCACACCTCATAGTGGCTTTTGGCGGGAAGTAAGATGTCAGCATACACTGCCGCTTCACTCATACGTGTATCAACATACGCAAAGTATTTGGTTTTTTTCAAAAAGGCTTCTTTATAATCATTGCCTTTGTTGCGTCTAAACTTTGAATCGGCAACAACCAGTGCCACTTCAGGTGTCCAGTGAGGTTTCACCCCTTTTTCTTTGCCATCTTTACCTTTTTCAAGAAGCAATGAAACAACCTTCATATACTCCTCTTTGCTCATCCCATTTTGCGCTCTACGAACGTCTGCATCGCTAAAATACTTCTCAAACGTTTTCATACCATCACCCAAGATAAACTCGCCTACAAAGCCTGAGCCAAAGCGCGCGGTGTATTTACCGCTAAACCCACTAAGTGCTTCCAGACCGCTCAGTTGGAACTCATTTTCGGTATTGAGCCCACCATACGGTCCCATGCGCCCTGTTAAACCACAGATAGAGGCGATATTCCAGATAGACATCATGCCATTAAAGTATTTGTTCAAACTAAAGCCTGTGGTGATCTCCACGACTTTTGGTAGTGCTATGTCACGTGCGAGTTGACGTACTGTGTCTGGATGCACGCCCGTTTGTGCTTGCGTGATTTCTGGGCTGAAGCGTGCAGTGCTTCGCTTTAACATCTCAAACACCGTGGTCACTTTCACTTTTTCACCATTTAAAAGTGTGACTTCAAATTCACCCTCTAAAAGTGGCTCAATGCCAAAGTCGCTCAGGCGCAGAGTTTTATGCTCACTCCCTTCGCTTCCAGGCATCACGGAAGGTGCATTGGTTTTGGCATTCCATGCGTAAAATTGCTCATCAAAACGGTGGTGCTCTTTTTCGTCTTTTGCTTTTTCCATCTCTGAGCGTCGCAGTAGTTTCTTGTTGTCAACTCTCACTAAAAAAGGAAGATCGGTATAGGTTTTCGCAAAAGCTGGTTTGTACATCTTCGCATTTAAAATCTCATAGATAACGCTCATCGCAAGGATGTTGTCACTGCCTGCTTTGATCGGTATCCAAAGATCCGCAGCTCTGGCACTGGCATTAAACTCAGGGGTAATGACGATGATTTTTGCGCCATTGTATTTACCTTCCCACACAAAGTGCGCATCAGGTATACGTGAGACAGAGGGATTTCCGCCCCAAAAGACGGCAGTGTTCACCGTGTACATAAAATCATACGTACAACCAAGGTTTCCCTCACCATAGGCAATAGCCGCACCGCTGAACATATCTCCAAGATAAGAAGCAGGGTAAATTCTTACAGCTCCAAGCTGCGTTGAAAGTCTTAAGGGACCTCCTCGCCTGCCCTCTGTTAAAAGACCCGTTCCCGCGTGTACCATTAACTTCTCAGGACCTTTTTTAGGGTCAACCATCACATCCCAAATTTTTTGTGCGACTTCAGTGGATGCTTCATCCCAACTGATGCGTTTCCATTTTCCCTCGCCTCTTTTGCCCATACGTTTCATAGGGTAGAGCAATCGGTCTTTCTCATACATGATCTGGGAGTGTTGCACGCCCTTATTGCACCCTCTTGGGTTAAAGTCTGGCACTTTTGCATTGATGGATGGGTAGCGTGAAGATTGATTTTCACGGGTGACTACACCGTTATTCGACCAAATTTCCCACGAACAGTTACCTTGACAATTCACACAGTGGTACGCAAAGCCATGCTCCTCTTTTTTACCGTATGTAAAGCCAAACTCATTGCGGTACATCTCTTCGCTATAGCTGGTATTTGGGTAGTTCTCTTTGGCATTTTCGATTTTACTGACACCCGTCTTGGCAAACGCATACCCTTCCCCTGCGATCATCGCAGCGGTTGCGCTGGAGATTTTTAAAAAGTCTCTTCTCTTTAACATTTTTTCTTCTCCTCTATCTTCGTATCGGTAGGTTCATATCATTCGCCCATTCATCCCAACTACCCGTATAAACTTTCACATTGGGATAGCCCAAAAGTTCAAGTGCCGTGATGATATGTGAGCTTCTTCCTGCACCTACATGACAGTAAGCGTAGATCGTTTTATCTTTGGTAATGCCATTTTGATCAAACACTGCTTGCATTTTTTCCAACGCTTTAAAGGAGAGTTTTTTATCCATATCTGTAATATTTTTCCACTCAATGAACGTCGCCTCTGGGATATGCCCACCGCGTGCCGCATTGTCCATCTTGCGCTCACCCATAATCTCTTCAAAGCCACGTGCGTCAATAATTGCAAAAGAGGATTTTTGCCCTTTTTGTATCAAATCTTCCACGGCTTTGAGTAGTTCCTCTTTACCCGCAATGTAGTTGTAATTCACTTTGCTAAGATCAATACTATACGTCTTCGGTGTGCCCTTAACCTCCGCTCCTTTTTGCACGATGAGCTTTTTCTCTTGCTCTTTAAGCTGTAATGTTAGCTTTTCAACTAAAGCTTTATCCTCTTTTGCCTCTTTGATCTGTGCTTTGATGCCATCGTAAATTTTCTGCTCAGGATCAGCCGCCATCATTGCCGCACGTCCACCGTTCAGAATTTTCACTTTTGCATGCCCGTAACTTTTAAAGTACGCATAAACACCTGTTGCATTTGGACCTTTAAAGTCATCATAGGCAATGACCAATGTGTCATTCGTAATTCCTTTACTACCAATGTAATGCTCCGCCTCATCTTTACACATAAAAAGCGGTGCGCACTCCATCTTGCCTGTAATATTTGAATGATGCAGATGGTGCGCATACATCTCGACTGAGCCTTTAATATGCCCCGTAGCGTAAATGTCTTCGTCATCACCCGTGACAAACATCACTTTCTCTTGCCCGATTAACTTCATCGCATCCTCTGCTGAAATCAAGATGTCACTTGATGTAGCATAGAGGGTTGAAACAGCGATAGAGCCAAAGAGAATACCTCTTAACCATCCCATACAAACTCCTTTTTGTAGCATTTTTACACAAAGATAAAGGCAACAAATAACGAGCTATAAAATAATTTTCGCCACAGTCTGTTCTAAAAAGCCCTTAAATAGCTGAAGTGTTACTTTATATCCTAGTTATTTACTCGATTTTAGTCTGCCTTTACTTAACGTGTTGTAAAATAATTTAAGTAGGATTAATTTGTTACATAATTGTAACTTAACTAAAGGATTGTAATGAAACCGCACCTAGAGCCCTTCCATACGGAGAAACATCTGCTTTCACTGTGGCAATGTGGATGCTACATTCATACTCAAAATCTCATCACAATAGGTTTGGCTTTAGGCATTGAGCTTCCCTTTAAAAAACGCTCTTCACTCTTGCAAACTTTGCTTTTACATGCAAAAGAGACAAAACAAGAACAGACGTTTCTCTTTTTAATGAACGCTCTTTTAGACCACAAAGCACAAACACTCCACGAAAGCATCGTGCACTATCCCAAAACAGCCCTTTTTATGCAGCCATGGCTACATAAAATAGAAAAAACCAAGCACCTTTTAAACCGAGAATTTGCTTTACATGTAAAGGATGAAAATGCATAAAACTAAAATTCCTTATGGCTCAACCCAAAAGCCCAACAACAGAGCGCCTTATGCCAAAAAAGTAATCGCCATCAGTAGTGGCAAAGGAGGTGTTGGTAAAAGTACCGTTGCGGCAAACCTTGCCGTAGGACTTGCCCAAAGTGGTTTACAAGTAGGACTTTTAGATGCAGACATTTACGGACCAAGCATCCCAAGACTTTTAGGTGTTGAAGCTGAAAAATTACGATGGAATGATGACAATAAAATGATTCCTAGCGAGAATTTTGGCATTAAAGTCATGAGTGTGGGGCTTACAACACCCAAAAGCGACACACCTCTAGTTTGGAGAAGCTCCGTAGCCGTAAGTGCCCTAATGCAGTTTTTAGAAGATGTAGCATGGGGAGAATTGGATGTTTTGGTTATCGATATGCCTCCAGGAACAGGTGATGTTCAACTTACGATGGCACAAGAGCTTCCACTCTGCGGTGTTGTACTTGTCACCACACCCCAAATGCTCTCAACCGATGATGTCAGTCGTGCTATTGTGATGTTTCAAGATATTCACGTCCCTATTCTTGGACTGGTGGAAAATATGAGCTATTTTATCGCCCCTGATACAGGTAAACGCTACGATATCTTTGGAAGTGGTGGAGCACAAAAACTCTGCGATACCTACCATATCCCCCTTCTAGGACAAATTCCGCTTAAAAGCGATATTTTAAACCTAAGCGATCAAGGTAAAATTCCTATGGCTTTGGGTGAAACTGAAACAAAAGGGATGTATGAGAGTATTGCGAGAAAGATAAGAGAGGCCATTTGACCTCTCTAAAGAAGCGTAGATAGAGATTAGTATCTGTATCTTAAAGATAAACGAATATCTGATGCTGATTCGATAAAGGTCGCACCAGCCGCTGCAGCTTCAGCTTTATTCATTGGTTTACCTGTTGAGTCAAAGAACATATCGCTACCTGTATAGTCATAGTCTATGTATACATAGCTAATCTGTGCTGTAAGATTTTTTCCTACAACAGGAAGTGTATAGTAGATTTCATATGCATCGCCACGTGCCGCAAGTTTTGAGCCAATAAGCGTATCTTCACCATACGTGAAACTTCTCCAATATTTACTTCCGTGGTTATATTCGATACCTAATCTTTGGTCTTTCATAAAACCAGGAACTTGAATACCTGTATAAATAGAATAACCTGTCTCTTTATCAGATGACCCTAACATTTCAGTTTCACCTGCGTTCATACCCATTGCGGTATACAGTGTTGAATGAATACCTTTTGGATCTGTTTTACTAAAGGCGTAAGAAGCAAAGAAGATACTATCATCTAAGAAATCACTGATACCGTCTCCTATACCATTAACTTGGAATGAAACAGCTCCACCAGTCAGATCACCTACATCCGTTAGAGAAACGTTATAACTATCTGTCATTGGATTTACATTAGTAAGATTGGTGAAATTAGCACCCATCATGTTCCAACCTTTAAAGTAATTTGTCATTACTTTATACTGGCCATCATCATAAATTTGCCAAATAAGCCCTGCTAAGTCCATATTTGGGGCATCATTACCATTGGTAGAATATGGAGTATGAGCTGCAGTCGCATCTGCCATCGTAAAGTTTGTACCATTATAGCCTGTAAATTCAGGGAATCTTGCATCTGCATCAGAGTTTCCTCTACCTAAACAGATTTTAAAGTACATACCCGCAATACCTGTAATTTTATCCACATCAAATTTAAAGCTAGCACCATCAAATTCCATATTGATGTTATGACCAATTGGAGAAGCAGGATCAGCATTGCCAGCTCTAAGATTGGTTAGGAAACCATCAACTGAAGGACGACGACCAAATGATGCGCTATAATGTACATCACCCATATCTCCGAAATAAAGAAAATAAGCTTCTCTTAATTTTATAGTTGAATCACCTGGAGATTGTGTACCATACCAATCCATTCCTTGAAATCCATTTTGATCACTTGAACTATTATTACCAAACGTTGTATATGCACCAAGTGCACCCTTAAAGACTAAATTATCAGCAGGCTGTGCTCCCATTCCAAGGATAAGCTTATTAGTCCAAACGCCATTATCAGTACTAGTACTTGCACCTGTTGGTGTTTGCATTTTATAATCAATAATATCGTATGCGGTTCTAAAGTCAATATTAAATTTTACATTGTCCCCAGAATCATGCGCTTTGATCTCAGAAACTTGAGCTCTTAGTGCATCGATATTGAGTTTTGCTTGAGCATTTTTTAGCTCGGCCATTTGTACCTTAAGTGCCTCTATTTCCTGCTTTAGTGAATCATCAGCACCAAATGCTGACGATAATGCTGCTCCAATAAGCAGAGGAGCGATGATTTTCTTCATCTTTTTTTTACCTTCTTTAAGTAAGAATTATTTAACACGCCTAGCAAGACGGAACGTTGCCGCTATCGCTTGCAAACTCAATACAGAAATCTCTAATATCTGGCATAAATTTCTCAAATTTATCGCCTTTCAAAAATGCATCTAACCCTGGGAATTTTTTAGAGTACTCAGCAATAAATTTCTCTGCTTTTCCATCAAAAAGAGCTTTCCACTCTGCTTGAGTGTGTTGTGTCGCGAATTTCGCACCATTCATACCTGAACCATCTTTCATATACTTAAGATAGTACTTTTGTCCTTTTGCTGCATCTGCAAACGCAGATGTGCTCATCATGCCCACTAACAAGAAAGCTGAAACAAGTAAACCTAAGACTTTTTTCATCATTTCTCCTTTCCAAATTTTAGATATGGAGTCATCATAACAAAAGTAAAATAAATTTTAATTTAAAAAAACAATTATTGGCGTAAATAAGTAAATATTATGTTCACTTTTTTTTACTTTTCTGAAGTAAATAGATCTGAAGCTGAAAAATAAGGCAATTTATAGTAAATTTTATTTAACTTTTAGAAATACTTTTCAGATTATTGTTACATAACCTGAAAAGCATAAAAGTATTTTAAAGGGGAATTAGCAAGATGGGACGTTGCCGCTATCGCTTGCAAATTCAATACAGAAATCTCTAATATCTGGCATAAATTTCTCAAATTTATCGCCTTTTAGAAATGCATCAAGTGTAGGAAATTTTGCTGAATACTCAGCAATAAATTTCTCTGCTTTTCCATCAAAAAGAGCTTTCCACTCTGCTTGAGTGTGTTGCGCTGCAAATTTAGCACCATTCATACCTGAATCATTCTTCATATACTTTAAGTAGTATTTTTGGCCTTTAGCCGCATCTGCAAGAGCATTTGTGCTCATAAGTCCAGCTACAAAGAAGATAGAGACGAGTAAACCTATAACTTTTTTCATTCTTGATCCTTTTAGTTGAGTTTGTATAAACATACTAACGCAAAGAGACTAAAAGGTAATTGAAAAAATAAAACTTATAAAATGAATAATAATTATAATAAGAATGAATGATATAGTGATAAGTAGCACAATAAAGGAGACATAGAGGGGAAATGGTAAATTTTAAAGAGACGTACTGATTTTTAAATTGAAATAAGGAAAGATAAGAAGAGAGTGCCTAGGATCATATAAAATTTATTTTTGATTTTAATTGTTAAATTGGGATTGTTCTTACTTGAAGTGATGATGCAGTAAAAGAAATCA
>JAGDMU010000008.1 GCA_017860615.1 Pseudomonadota bacterium
GCCCCAGAAACCAAACAAATAAATACAAATAATCCTGTTGTGAGTTGTTTACGCATCATCTTCATACCTTTACATGTAAAATGAAGTGAGCTATGAAATCCATAGCTCACTTTAACGTCGCATTTTTGGTGCAACACCTATTTGAGGTTTTTGTTCACCACACGTTGCGCTTCATTGATATACTCAATCGAAGCATCAAGTCTTTGTTTGGTGTACTTAAATCCGTGCATACCCCATGAACCATCTTTTTCGACAAGATCAACCGCTTGTTGCGCTTTTTCGATCAACTCGTACACTCTGGTTTTATCCGTTGGAGCGAGTTTTTTGACTTCAAGGAGCGAGTAAAGTCCTTGGATGCCCACTTTCACCTGTGTAAGTTTCTCTTTCACAGGTGTTTGCCATCCCATAACTTCATCGTATGCTTGTTTTTGATCTTTGAAGTGAAGTGTCTCTTTGAGTTCTGAAACAACAGGACTGTGACACCCTTTTGCCTCGACTTGCTCTTTATCTGCCCATGTTGTACGTGCACATGACCACATAAGATCAACAAAGTTACGTCCTTCATCATTTCGCTCAAAATGCCAATCTTTAGCATCTCTTGGACCTGTCGCATTAGACCCTGGAACCAAAGATTTACGTTTTGGATCCACATCGATTTTCCAGATGTGTGAACGTCTTTGGGTATCCATACCCGCTTGGTCTTGGAACTGAACCGCATACCAGTTTTCACAACTCATCATAAATGGCATATGACAGGTTTGGCATGAATTTTTACTGTGCGTATCGGATTTTGACTGGATATACGCTTGCTCTTTATGACAATCCGCACACTCTTTTTTGAGTTTTGGTTTGGTATAGAGTGAGCTTAAATAACCTTGATTTGCATTGTAATTGGTACCTTTGAGGTCTTTTTCGCCCGTTACAGGTCCTGTTACATCATGAGGATCATGGCAGGTTGCACAACGCATCCCTTTTTCATAGTGTGCTGTAAAGTAGGTTTGTGAACCTTCACTACCGCAGCCTGGTCCCATGGATTTGAATTTTGAACTGAGTGCAAGGTCTGGCTTACCGATATTTGCTGGATTTTTAGCCAAATCTGGACTGTAGTTAAAGCGTTGGTGACAGCGTTCACAGTTAGAGATGAGAAGACCCGAACCACCCTCTAAGTGACCACCTGCACCATGACACTCTTCACACGAAACACCTTTAGAGATGGTGTGTTTTTGAAGCTCTTTGGCATTACCAAGGGCAGAGTAGAACTCGTTTTGGTTTTTAAAATCAAACTTCCAAGGATGGCACACTTCACAGTAAGAAGATCCCGCTTGGAAATCCATTGATTTTTTGTATTTCGCCGCATACGATGCTAAACCTCTGACATAGCCACCATTATCACCATAGTCCGCTAACGTTACAGGAAAATCAGGAATCCATTTTTTGATTTTCTTTGCCACTTCAGGGGTGAGGTTAAGTGCCCATGTTCTTTGCCATTGGTTTGCACCTGCTGTAATTTGACCCGTACCATTTTTAAGAAGTCCGCCTTCTACATGGTAGGTTCCACGAAGTAACCATGCATCCAAAAAGCCTAATTTTGTTCTAACATGTCCTATAGTACAATAGATCACATCAGGGGTAATTCCTTTAGGAAGAATAGACGCTGTATCTTTGTCAAACACAGGATCGGTCAAGTTGTTGTTAAACTCTGGATGTTCTCCTGGGAACCTGATTGTTGTTGAGTGTCGCGACCTGCTCCAAGTCTCATATTGCGCAGGGTGACACTCACCGCATTTTTCGGGTCCAATGAATTTATTGGGGTATTGAAGCGTTGAGCTTCTTGCAACCCTGTACATCATTGCACTTATACCTTCACCATTACTTCGTTTACTTGCTTTAGACAAGTCTTTACCATGACCCTCCGCTATAAACTCTTTACCGCGATCTGCCACATGCATTTCACCGACCGTTTTACCACCGTACTTGGTAAAAATAGGGTGATTTTTAAAGAGCCAGTCATACATCACTTGCTCTTCGACTATGTAGTCTTGCAAGGAAATAACGCCTCTACTCTCCTTAGTTCCCTTCGGATTAGCGATGATTCCCCTTGCCTCCTTAGTCATTTGCATCCCCTCCATTCCTTCGGCGTTTAGACCAATGGAAAAGAGATTGATACACATGAATAAACCAAGTAACACTTTGTCCCAATTTTTCATGTTTCCTCCTTTGAAAAATTGAACCTCACATCATTGACGCTTTTTCATGGGCATAAAAAAACATCCATCATGAGAGAT
Source organism: Pseudomonadota bacterium (assembly GCA_017860615.1). Classification (GTDB taxonomy): domain Bacteria; phylum Campylobacterota; class Campylobacteria; order Campylobacterales; family Sulfurospirillaceae; genus Sulfurospirillum. The sequence goes on from JAGDMU010000008.1 coordinate 2,286, forward strand.
CAACCAGCACGAATGCCTCATTGGAAATACTATCAGGAAAAAAGGGGGGAAAAGGGGGAAGTATTAAATTAGTGTTAAATATAAAAGTTAAAAGATAATCGTAAAGATAACGCCATCATCGCTGTTTTCAACACGCAGTGTCGCACCATTTTTTTCAATAATCATTTTGCTCATATAAAGCCCAAGCCCACTACTAGACTCTTTGGTTGTAAAATAAGGATCAAAAATTTTTTCAATAATAGCATCATTGATGCGACCTGCATTGTTTTGCAAGGTAATCACAGGTACGCCATTGTCTAAAAAAGCACAAATCTCAATCTTTCGCTCTTTAATCTCATGTGCTAAAAAAGCCTCCTTGGCATTGTTCATAATATTAATGAGCACTTGCACGATTTCATTCGCATATCCCAAACGTGTAAAGTTATTTTGGATATCTATGCGCACATCAATGGCGTATTTTTCCAACGATGCACTCAGAAGCTTTTGCGCCCTAAAAATCACTTCTTGCGCGCTAAACTCTTTTGCAGAGGTGCTGGGCATGAAAAAGTTTTTAAAATCATCAATGGTGCTTGACATAAACGAGAGCTGTTCGTTCGCCTCTTTGATCTTTTGTGTTAACTTCTCTTTCGTGAGTTTATCTTTGTCACTGTGCAGTTCAAGATTGATCAAAATGGCGCCTACTTGCGCCAAAGGTTGCCGCCATTGATGCGAAATATTGCCGATCATCTCGCCCATCGATGCCAAACGGTTTTGGCTCATCATCAGCATCGTGGTTTTCTCTTTAAGGCGTTGTTCGTTTCTGTAAATTTTATAGATAAACAAAATAAAAATAACAAACACAATAAACATGACCGTTCCGCCCACTACAAACTCATTGATGTGGTAGGTTAAGATGCTGTATACTGGGATTTTAAACGTTATCATAGCGATGACATCGCCTACTTTACTCTGAAAATCAGGAATCGTATGGTACTGCTCTATCATACGTTTAGGAGCACTGTTCATTGTGTGACACTCTAAACAAGAGGGATGAGAGTTATGAATAGGCAGTCCCACAAAAAAGTAAGGCTTGTTGTTCTCTTTAATAATTTGCGAATACTCTTGGTATTTTCCCTCTTTAAAATCATCCAAAATCTCATTTTCAAAGCCATTACCCTCATGATCGGGATTCAAAGGATTTGTCGCAATGAGTTTATAGTCATAGTTTATATTTTTTTTAGCCCGTTGGATATTGTAGATTTCACGTGTAATATACGAAGATGAGAGCAATTTAGGATCAAAAAAATCTGCCGCCAAAAGTTTTTTTTCTTTCAACTCCTCAATCAAAGGTCGCTGAACGGTTGAAACATAATCGCGAATCGCATTCATCGTATCTAAAATAAAAATCGCCTCTTGTCTGGCATCTTTCATGGCAAGTTCACGGTAAAAATTAAAAAAAAGCAGTGTAATGACCGCATAAAGCATCACAAAAAGGGCTACGATGATTTTAAAACTATATTTCACACACGTACCCTACGCCGTAAAGGTTTTTGATAAAATTGTTATCGATTTTTTTACGAAGCTCTTTAACAATCGACTTTAGGGCTTCCTTGCTCGGCTGTTCAAACTCCCACATATAATCAAAAAGCTGCTCATACGTAACCGTTTGATTGGGGCGTTTTAAAAAATACTCTAAAAGCCTGCTCTCACTTTTAGAGAGGTGAACCAATTCACCTTCTTGGTGGCAAATCGTTTTTTTACAAAAGTCATATTTACATACAGGGGTCACTTGAAACATTGGCATATGCCCAATAAGCTCCATCGCAACATCTTCCAAGGCTTTAATGAGGGTGTTTTTGTCATAAGGTTTGACCAAATAGCGGGTTATTTTAAGCTCAACTGCTCGCCACAAGTATTCTTGTTCGGTGTGAGCAGAGAGGATGATGATGGGAATTTTTTTATCAAACTCACGGATTTTCTTTACCACTTCAAGCCCATCCATGTGCGGAATGGAGATGTCTAGCATTAAAACATCATACAGATTGCTTTTGGCTTCATCTAACGCTTCTATGCCATCTTTGACACCCACAACTTTGCCAAAAAAAAGCTCTAATGACTCCATAATATTGTTTAAAATACAGGCTTCATCTTCCACACAGAGTACTTTTTTATTGGAAAGAACATCTAAAAGATTGCATTCACTCATATTTTTTTAACCCTATTTCATTAAATTTAACGCTTCTTCGTGAATAGAATAACGCATCAAACCTTATAAAATTATTTTCTAAGTAATTCATAAGTTTTAAAAAACTCCCTATGTTATCTTGCGTTTATAAGCTGTTTTAAAGAGCCAACTCTCTACGTTAGATAGAGCCATTTTCTTGCTTTTCAGTACCACTTCTAATAATATCAACTCCGTATTTATCGCGTAGTTGGGTGGGTGTTATAAAGTTGGAGACAACGAGGCTACAAATAAGAATTAAGGGGTTAAGTTACATGAACAGAAGAAAATAAGACATAAGTACATGCTACTTTGCTTTTACATGTGATTTATTGCTTCATTTCATTAAAGTAGCCTGTCCCTATGCTCCTTTAAGCTTTGTTTTTATAGATACGAATAATAAAATTGACTTTTCTACCCATCATTTCAGGAAATGCTTCAATATTTTCGATGCGAAAGATATGTCTGCCTTTATCTAAAGAGATAATCGCAATGCCTCTTGTGTATAATCCAGGGCTATCGCCTTTAGTCATGTAGAGATTATCTGCAATTAGCTTCTTCGTATTGTCTTTATTGATTTGATGTATCGTTACTTTGATAGGAGCAATGGTTCCATCGCAATCATACGTTTCATCGATTAAATCGCCTAAGTTTCGCTTTGCTAGTTCATAATCTCCAAATCTCAACTTTTTTCCATCATGCAAGCTATAACTGTTAAACCCTAGGAATTTTTCTATTTTTCTAGCATCGAATCCGCGATCATGAACTTCAAACTCTAAAAATAAATAATAAGCCCACGCTTCCTCTATCTTCACTTCCTTTTCCACCACACTTCCTGCTTGACTGAGGTCAATAGGAATACTAATGGGGTCGGGGTTGCTTCCAAAAAGCAAACTCAACCAACCTGCATGTAAAAAACTCAGTAGTGCCATGGTGATTACTCCTATTTTTAGCATTTGCGTTCCTTTGCAAGAAATAAAGTAAATGGGGACAGGCTATTTTTCACTTTGCAGTAAGCATTTTAACAAAAGTGTGTCACAGTTTACGTCACAAAAAATATTTTTAGACTTAATTTGACTATTTGTTTTCTTGTTTCTCTGCACCACTTCGGATGATATCCACACCATATTTATCACGCAGTTTGGTCAGTTTATCAGACAAGCGTTTGGATTTTTCATCATCTTCTGCATGTAAAAGCGAAAAGGTCTTGGTTTGGGTTGGGGTTATAAAATTTGAGACGGCAAGGCTGAGATAATGAATGCCATAATGCGGATGTGAATCGAGTGTTTTAAAACTCTGTACCACCCATTCTCGGTACATAATTTCGCTAAAAGAGCGGTCAATCGTTTGTGAAACTTTAGACGAAATGCCGTTTTCGTATTTAATAGCGAAAAAATAAGTCGTAGGATGCAGATCAAGTTTAGCAATGGTATAAGAGAGATGACGTGAGAGGATGATGGTGCGGCGTAGTACCTCATCGCGGTTTGTGATGACATGAAAATTACGTGAAATGCCGATGGAACGGCGATCTCGTTTGGCGATTACTGGCTCATTATCGACCCCGCTGATGCGCAAGAGCAAATCTTTTCCGATGGTTCCCCAACCTGAGACAAGTTTTTGGTGTTTTAACACTTCACCCAAAGTTTCAATGCCATAACTGGCAAATTTTTTCTGAAGCACACGCCCGATACCAGGAAAACTTGCAATGGGCATGGAGGAGATGAAAGCCAGAATCTCATTTTGAGGGACAAGGGTTAGTCCATAAGGTTTGCGAAAATCGGTGGCAAGCTTTGCGATCCATTTAGAACTGGAGGCACCAATAGAGATGGGAAGATCAAACGTTTCTAAAATCTCTTTTTGCAAAGAAGCCATAAACGCATACGTATCTTCTTCTTTGATCCAGCCTTTCAGATCACCCCAAAACTCATCGATGCTGTACTGCTCTAAGATGGGAATTTTGGTCTGTAAAAAAGCTTTGAGTTTGGTGGAAAGCAGTTGGTAAAAAAGATGATCACTGGGGACAATCCGTAGCTTTGGGCACATAGCAAGCGCATCACGAAGAGACGTTCCTGTTTTAATGCCATACTTCTTTGCTTCGTAACTCTTAGCAATCACGATGCCATGCACCCTACCTCGCTCATCTAGAAACTCTTTTTTCCATGCATTCTTGTCAAACCCATTAAATACTTTTTTGTGCTGCATCAGCCCATTAAAACCGCCCACCGATTCGGTCATCATGCTCTCACTGTCTTGCGTACTAAAGATTTTGGTATCACCGCTTTTGCATACAACAACGGGACAATCCCTTAGTTCAGGGCTTCTTGTACGCTCCGCCGAGACAAAAAAACAGTCTAAATCCAGATGAATAATCACGCAAACCCTTTTTACATGTAAAGATAAAAACCAGTATAGAGCAATTTCAAAAAAAGATTGAAAAGTATTTCGTGCTGAAATATGCCTCTTTTTTTCCTGTTCATGTTTTATTTACTTTAGGTTAATAACACGTTTAATCTATTCACCTATACTTTCTTTACCAAGACAATTACCTCCTTTTTGTGTAGAACTCAATCACTTTAAAAGATGCACTCAGATTGCCCGGTCTGAGTGCTTATCTTTGTTTTCTTCTTTTTTTCACTTTTTTTTCTTTTCGTAACCAAAAAAACCTCTCTTTTTTGTAGAATACTGCACTTAAATCAACACAAACGGCACACATGGAAGCATTTTTTATCGAAAGTATCAAAGAGTATGGCTATGTTATTCTATTTTTCTGGAGCATTTTGGAAGGAGAGAGCGGTTTAGTCATGGCGGGGTTGTTAAGCCATACAGGCGATATGAACCTCTTTTTAGCTATTTTCATCGCAGGACTGGGCGGTTTTGCAGGCGATCAGCTCTATTTTTACATTGGACGATTTAACAAAAACTACGTTTATCGCAATCTCAAACAACAACGACGTAAACTTGCTCTCGCACATCTGCTACTTAAAAAACATGGCTGGCCGATTATTTTTATACAACGTTACTTGTACGGACTTCGCACCATCATCCCTATTGCCATTGGGCTTACAGGCTATAGTGCACAAAAATACGCACTGATTAACCTTATTGCAGCATGGTGTTGGAGCAGTGTGATTATACTTCCTGTATGGTATTTTGGAGATGCTATTTTAGGTGTGATTACGTGGGCAAAAGAGCATTGGTATATTGCACTTCCTTTCTTGGGCATACTCGTAGCAAGTGCTTATATCTATTTTCAGAACATGACACAAAAAACAAAACGCCTTTAAACCACTTTTTTTAAAAAGGCACTTCCACAACGCGGGCAGTTTCCATCCCATTCCAAAAGATGATTTCCGTGACATTGATGACAGGAAGGTTTTTGCAAAAGCTTAGGAACAAGCAAGGAAGGGTTGTGTTTACGCCCTTTGGATACAAAATGTTTTACATGCAACCATAAAACTTTAAGAGCTTGAAGAAAAAGTCGTTTTGGGTGAGGCTTTTCTTGTAAGTGACGGCACTCAAGGCAGACCATCCACTTTTTTTGCAAACTCATATGACGATACGTTCGAGCGAGTGTGATATGCTCTGTTTCATAACTACAAAGAGGGCATAACAGATAATATTTTGCTTCCATAAAGTCTCCTTTACAAGCTATCCCTGCTTCTAAAAAGTAGTGTAGCACAAAAAGGTTAAAGCATTTTAAATTCCATAATTTTATAAAATAGACTTCTTCCATAACCCTTGAAAAGAATAAGAGTTTGTCGAGAGTGCGTTAATTTTTTAAACTCAAAATTGAGTCATAGCCAAAGCTATGGCGATGTTTTTAGTTTAAAAAAGTGATGTGCTATAGACGCACTCTTTTTTCAATGGGTTATGAAAGAAGTCTAATATGTCGATATAGGTATAGCTCTTTAGAAGGAGTAGCCCATGGACGCACTAAGCGCAAGTAGCCCAGCGAGTTCGGGAGTTTCTGCGCTGAAAAAAGCAACAAATGTTCAAGAAGAGGTTATCACTAAATTGATGGAATCTCTTCCAAAACCTGAAGTTGCCCAAACAGCACAAGTCTCAGGACTCGCATCAGAGGGTATCGGGTCAAACCTTGATCTCAAGGCTTAACCCAAAGCAGAGATAACCCAAAAGGGTTATCTCATAGCATTAGAGTTCAGTACAGAACGTTTAAGACGTTTTGGAAGAAGTCGCTTCCATATAAACCTTAGAACGTATAACGAAGGTTAGCGTAAAGGTAACGCCCTGGCTCATTAATCAACACAACATCGCCACCACCTGAGAGAAGTGAAATGTCTCTGTACGTGTTGGAAAGCGCATACTTTTTATCAAAGATATTATCAACGCCCAGTGTCACATCCACATTTTTAGTGACTTTATAATTGTATTTCACATTAAAGACCGCATAACCTGGAATTTCTTGCTCTCCATTGTCACTATCGTAGTTATTCCATCGTTTTGCTGCGACCATTTCGGTTTTGATGCTGTGCTCTGCAAAATGGTATCTTAACCCAAGATTGGCTTTTAGAGGAACAATGTCGGCTAAGTCTTTATCGCTCTGACCCGCAAGTGGTTCATCTTTTTTCCCTTTAAGATAGGTCATTCCATAATCCAACGTAAGTGTCTCACTCAGATCATAATAAGCATCTAATTCTGCTCCATAAATCACTGCATCCACATTGACATACTTTGCAGAGTTGTAGTAGATATAATCTTTTAAAACACTGTAAAACACTTTACCATTCACACCAAATCCATCATAATGGGTTTTAAATCCAATATCTGTTTCGTAATTGGTTGTTTGATCGACATTGCCTAAAGCGTTTGTTCCTCTGTAAAGCTCTTTGGCATCAGGCACACGGGATGCTTTTCCCAAACCAATAAAATAATCAACGCTATCACTTGCTCGTAGTGTTGCAATGGTATAAAAAGAGAGTGCTTCATAATCGTTTTTATCTCTTACCCCTACGGCAACAGGAGCATTTGCTTTGATGGTAGTGTCATCATAACGACTTCCTACTTGTATGTTTACATTCTCAATATTGGTATTGTACTTAGCAAATAGCGCCCTATTGGTAGTGTCAACATCGGGTAAATTAGAGGTATGCGCCCCTTCGATTCCTGTGGCAACATTAGTCATGTAACTCTCACCATCCCAATTACGCCTGCTTATATCTACTCCGTATGTTAACTCTCCACTACCAACATTGGCAACATTTTTCAGCTTTGCACCTTCCATATCGGTGTACATCTTCGCTGTCATGTAATTGGTTGCGCCTGCTACTCTATTTTTGGTGGACATAGGATGTGTAACCTCTGACTTATAGACCTCCAAGCTTACCTCTTTTGAGTAAGGTGAAAGATCGTAAAGACTGTACCCAAAGGTAAAAATATCGCTATCATCATAATCTGCATCCATGCTTCGTGATGGATACAAAACATTATCGCTACGATTGAGTGTGTAGCCTAAACGTATCTCTTGATTCTCCACAGGATTGATAAAAACTTTGCCCATAAAGGTTTTTTTCTCATAGGCTTTAAGATCCGGGTTGATGTAACGGTTACCCGCAACACCCATGCCCTGCGCGATGGCATTGTTTAGCTGATCCGATAAGGTATTGCCATCACCATCTTTATATTGATCGCTCTGCTCTGTAGAAGCACTCAACAATACTCTTACAGTATCGTTTCCACCACTTGCACTTGCACTGGCTTTTTTATACCCATAACTTCCCATATTTAGGTTAACATCACCGCTTACTTCTTTGGTCGGATTTTTGGTCTCGGCGATAATCATACCGCTGAGTGTTCCAAAATGCTCGACATCATACGGACCTTCGACAATTTTGACATTTTCGACATTATCACTGTGAATATGTGAAAGTGCGGGATCCATCCTATTTGGGCAGCCTCCATATACTTTGGATTCATCCATTAAGATGTTGATATTATCGCGTTTTTGCCCGCGTAAGAGAATATCATTTGCAACACCGCTTCCCCTGATGATCGAGATAGAAGCATTTTGACGTGAAAGAGCTTCCGCAAGATCTGCTGATCTAAGATCTTCTCCACTGATATCTTTAACCTCTTTCGAAAAGGTCTCACCTTGAACAGTAATGGCTTCTAAAACGCCCGTTTCAGCCATTAAAAATGTCGATACGACTAACGAAACACCCATGACTTTTTTCATACACTCTCCCTTTTAATAAGCGGTGAGTATAAAAAGGCTCTGTTAAATACGTGTTAAATTTGTATCAAATTAATGTTAAACACTATTTCATTATATAAATGATGGGGATTTTTATCGTCACATTTTCCAAAGGATGTGGAAAGTGTGCTTTGGCTTTATGCACACTCTCTATGGCAGCGGTACTTAAAAGCTTGCTTTTGGAGATCGCATCTACATCTTCTACTTCACCCGTAGGCTTAATGGTAAAACTCACTTCCACAACACCTTCAATGGAGCGCTTTCTTGCAAGCTCAGGGTAACTCTTAGCTCTTTGGAGTGCTTCAACAATTTCATCTTTATGCAGTTCCAGATAAGACGGCTTTTCTGCTTGGGATACGCTCATTTCTAGTGGATTTGTTTGAGGTAATGTTACTTCATCAGGTAAAGAGGCATTATTATCTGCAAAAACCTGCACCGAAGATGGTTTGGATAGCTTCTCTTTCTTTGGGTTTTTCTTCAAAGGAGCTAATTCATGGGCTATTTGAGGCAATGGCTCTTTGAGGGGAACTTCATCACTCGTGGGTGAAAAATGATGCTCTGGCTCCTCTATCTTCGCAACCACCGTATTGATACGAAGGGAAACGGGACTCTTTGGTGTTGAAGGTTTTTCTTTTTCAGCCATCTCATCATACAAAAAAGCGAGCATAGAAAGATGCAACATCAAAGAGAGCAGTAAAGAAAACGTCGTTCGTCTCATTTTTCGATAACAATGTCTATGTTGCGAAATTGGCGTGTATTGAGCGTATCCAAAAGAGTTACAAAAAAATCAAAAGGGGCTTTTTTATCGCAGTTGATTGAAAAATGCGTCTGAGACGTCAATGTTTTTAAATGTTCATTCAAGCGCTCATGCGTTATGGGTTCTTGCTCTAAAAAAAGCGTTCCTTGTTCATTGATGCTTATGACCACATTGGAAGATTCCATCTTTTCATTGGAAGCAGATTTGGGTACATCAAGAGGCAAGATGCCTTTGGCAATAAAGGTGGATGTCAGAAGAACAATTGTCAATAAAACAAGCAAAATATCGACAAAAGGGATGACGTTGATGCTATCAAACTTCTTCATCAAACACTGCTAAGAATCGTTCAGAGTAACGCACTAAAATGTTGTTAAACACCATGGAGAGAATCGCAACAACCAGTCCAATAGCAGTTGTTTTAAGCGCAAGCGCTAAAGAGCTCATAATTTTTGACGTTTCAATGCTCTGTTCTGACATATTCATAAAGGTAAGCATAATGGCAAGAACTGTGCCTAAAAGCCCAATATAAGGGGCATTGGATGTGATAGTGGCGATGGTAGTGAGATGGTTGCTGAGTGCAATTTCAAGTGATTTTTTGGTTTTGTAGTGGCTAAGTTCAAGCGATTTATAGAAGAAAACTCTCTCGACAAATAACCCTAAAGAGACGATGCTCATCGCAAAAAGTAGCCCTATAATGCCATAATCAATCGCAAATTTTAGATATTCCACACCTTCTCCTCACCCCTCATTTTAAGGGGTGAGTGTATAAAGCATGTATTAAATTTGTGTTAAATTTTTTACCTATAAAGCAGTGGTTTTTCACCTAAAGGCAAAATTTCTGCGATGATAGCGCTGTACGTAAGCCCTTCATCTTTGAGATGTTGAAGCAGTTTTAGTGCGTCATCTTGCGACACTGCTATCAAAAGTCCACCTGACGTTTGGGCATCGTACAAGATGATCTCATCTTTATGCGCGATTTTTACTTCCACTTTAGAGCTTAAATAACTTTTATTGTTATACGCTCCTGCGGGAATAATGCCCATATCAGCTAGCGCTCTGGCTTCCTCTAAAATAGGAATATTGTGCATCTCAAACGCGATGGTAACACGGTTAAAACTCATCTCCGAGGCATGACCAAAGAGTCCAAAACCCGTCACATCGGTACAGGCACTCACATCATATTTTCTCATAATTTGTGAGGCTTTGTGGTTGAGGGTTGACAAGATGGAAGCTACTTTTTCAACCACTTTCTCCTCTAACATATCTGCTTTAATCGCCGTTGTTAAAATGCCCATACCAAGGGGTTTGGTGAGAATCAGCACATCGCCGATGCGTGGCGTGTTGTTGCGGTAAATTTTCTGTGGATGCACAAAGCCTGTGACACTCATGCCATAGGTCATTTCAGGCGCTTCGATGGTATGTCCACCGATGATGATGCCACCACACTCAGCAACTTTACTCTGCCCACCTGCAAGGATCTCTTTAAGCACAGAGCGAGGGTGATGACATCCATCAAACCCTACGATGTTCATCGCCGTAGCGACTTCGCCACCCATGGAAAACACATCGCTCAGAGAGTTCGCCGCTGCAATCTGCCCGTACACATACGGGTCATCCACCACAGGGGTGATGATATCTACGGTTTGTACAAGTGCGCGCTCTTCATCTAAGTAATAAACACTGGCATCATCGCTGGTGTCCATGCCAACCAAAACGTTCTCATGCGTGCAGGAAAGCCCACCAATAGCTTCTGTGAGGTCGCCCGGACCCAGCTTGGCAGCGCAACCAGCAGCTTTGACGTATTTGGTCAATTTTGCTTCGTTGTTCATTTAGTACCTTAATTTCAAGCTTCTTGACTATGCAATGGGCAAGAAGCAGTATGAGCCTTCGCTTGGGAAAACCCAGTGTTAGCGTAGCTTGAGAAGCTTTGCTTTGAAAGCGTTATTACAATGAAATAGTGCCTTCTCCACCAAAAAGCATCTCTATCGTTCCAAAAGCATTGCCGATTTTACCGACTTTGAGCTTATCCGTTACGCCAAAAAACTCTAAACAAACACCGCATGAGTAGATCTCAACGCCTTTAGCTTCCAACGCTTTAAGCACTTCGGTAATAGGCGCACTCTCTTCAGCGGTTGTTAAAAGGACAGCTTGGTTGACACAAATAATACGCTTAGGTAATTTCGGAAGTTCTAATGTTGATTTTAAAAAGCCGACAATAAGTTTTGCTCCAAGCTCACCCTCGCCTACTTTATCGCTTTTGAGAAACAACGTTTTATCTAAAAATTTTTCATTATCAGAGTTTTCAACAACATTGCAAGCAAAGCCCTTCACAATCGTAATAAGGCTTTTGCCCTCAGCCACATCCTCAGCTCTCGCGTCAAATCCACCATTTTGAGCAAAACGCAAAACGTTTTCTTTGGATGCAATTGAGCTTACCACAACCTCTAAAACAGAGTCATTTGGCAATGCTTCCAACGCTTTTTTCGTTTGTAATACAGGCTCTGGACACGCCAAGCCACTGCAATCTAATTTCATGATTTTCCTTTTGTAAGTAATAAAGCTGTCTAAACCTTAGACCTTAAGAAAAGAGGGAAGAGAGGATTTAACCTCTCTTATTTCGCGTTCATGATTTTTTCAACCCATGCACTCGCTTTTTCGACACTGTCAAATTTATGGCTTTTTGCCACTTGATTTTGACCTTCGTAAAAACGTACACGGATGCCATCTTGCACCTCATCGATTTTAATACGTGTAATGCGATCTGCATTAAGATAGACTCTATCGTTTAGTTTTACAAACATCTGTTGCTCCTTAATCTTGTAATGCTTTATTCTAGCACGATTTGGGTAAATTATGAATTTAGAAAATCATTTTTGTGTTATACTATGAATCCTAATATTGTTAGTCTCAAAGGTCAGCGCATGGCACGTACATTTTTGATCTTTATTGTGGCGATAAGCCTTACATCTTCACTCTTTGCAGATGCTCTCTCTTCTATTTTAGAAACTAAAAAAATTCGTGTTTGTATTTGGCCTGAGTATTATGGTATCTCTTACGTCAATCCTAGAACACAAGAGCTCATTGGAATAGACGTTGATTTGGCAAAAGAGTTTGCAAAAGAGCTGGGTGTCAGCGTTGCTTTTAAAGAGAGTTCTTTTGCAACACTGATTAAAGATATTAGCACTAAAAATTGCGATATAGCTATGTTTGCCATTGGACACACCCCTGAGCGCAAAGAGCATTTAAGCCTCACAACACCCCATCTTGCAAGCGATGTGTATGCTGTCTCTTCTAAAAGCAATAAACGTATTCAAGTGTGGGAAGATATCGACAAAGTGGGCGTTGTCGTTGCTGTTGCAAAGGGAACATACCATGTTGCACTGATGCAAAAGAGCTTGCAAAAAGCCAAACTGCTCATCGTTGACTCACTGCACGCGCGTGAACAAGAGGTCGAAGCGGGGCGCGCTGATGTGTTTATGACCGATTATCCTTTCGGGATTCGTATGGTGGAAGAACGTGAATGGGCTAAACTTATCAAACCAACCAAACCTTTTCACATGACGCCCTATGGTTGGGCATTGGCGCAAAATGAGCCTGCACTTTTGGAGAGAGTTGAAGCCTTTATCTCTGCCATCAAGCATGATGGAAGGCTTTTAAGTGCTGCTAAGCATCATCATTTAGAGCCCATTGTTTTAAGTAAATAACCATGAGCCTTTTGGTATTTCCTAAAAAAACGGTGACGCGCTACCTTCTTGCGGCTCTTTTGATGGTAGGATTGATTATTGGTTTGATTATGACAGCCCTTACAAGCTTGCGTCAAGAAGCGATTCAAACGCACCGTCACATTGCTAATCTTCACGCCTATACACTCGAAGAGCACTTTTCACAAATTCTTCAACATATCAGCCTTACGATGGACCGTATTCCTCCGCTCAGCCATGAAGCGCCCGAGCAAGAAGAGATATTTCCCATCTTTATGGAACTTTTACACAATGCTCCTTACCTTCGTTCTTTATCACTTTTAAACGATGAAGGTGTTATTGAAGTCAGTTCACATGAAGCCAACATTGGGAAAAGAGTAAGGCTAGAAAACTTTTTGCCCGTTCCTTTTGGCGATATCCCCTTACTGCGTATGGGCATTCCTTGGGAAGGGAGGGATTTTGAAAATGCACGCCCTAGTACTATCCAAAAACCTATTGCTTCAGACGCCATCAGCTTTTTACCTCTGTTAAAAAAAGTCTATTTTGAAAAAAGAGTTTACTACATCATCGCAAACCTCAATACGGACTACCTGAACAATCACTATACCACCATTCTTCCCATAGAACAAGGCACGGTCTCTTTATGGAGGTTGGATGGTATTTTACTTTTCTCAACAGACCCTAAACGTGCCTTTGGTACAGAACATGAGGATGTAATACATACGGAAAATACAGATGATTTTTACGAACACCTCAACCGTGATTCTCGTAACCCTTTAGATGTTTTTCGTTTAGCAAAATTTTTACCATTTATCGTTGAAATACAAACCAACGAAGCCAATGCCCTTGGATATTGGGACAAAGAACGTCACAAAGTCCTTGGCATTACCACATTATTGATAGTCCTTTCCAGTGGATTAGCACTTGCTTTGATTGCACGGTATTATCGGGAGAATGAGCGTCAAAAGAGTCAGCTCTCTTACGAAAAACAGTTCCGTGTAGCGATGGAAGCGACCCAAACGGGTTTATGGACATGGGATTTGCAGATCAATCGCATCACGTGGGATCCGCAGTGTTACTTACTCTTAGGCTATACACCAGATGCCTTTGAACCTTCATGGGACAAAATTGTCGAACTGACACATCCTGATGACTCTAAAAATATGCTTTTATCGATTCAAGAACAGATCATGGCACACTCAAGCTTTTTGATAGAACGTCGCATGATAACAGCACAAAAAGAGTGGGTATGGATACAAGTACGTGGAAAAGTGATCGAGTTTTCACAAGAGCATGAACCACTTTTCCTTACAGGTGTTTACATCAATATCGACGCGCAAAAAAAAGCTGAACAGCTCCACCTCTCTGCGGTTGCATTTGAGACACAAGAGGCTATCTTGATCACAGATGCCAAAGAAAGAGTGGTCAAAGTTAACGAAGCTTTTACGCGCATTACAGGCTATAGTGACCATGAAATCATCGGGAAAACACCTCGTATTTTGCACTCAGGGTATCATGATAAGGCATTTTATGAAACCATGTGGAAAGCTTTACTTGAGGAAGGTTTCTGGCAAGGTGAGCTTTGGAATAAACGCAAAAATGGCGAAATCTATGCAGAGTCCATCACCATTACGACCATTCGTGATGCCAAAGGCAAAACTACACACTTTATCGCTAATTTTAATGACATAACAACCCATAAAGCAGCTCAACAACAGATTCAAGAACTCGCCTACTACGATCCACTAACCCATCTTGCCAACCGTCGTCTTTTTGATAAAACATTGAATGAAGCTGTTTGCCATAGTATGAAAGAGAAGCATTTTGGAGCACTTCTTTTTATCGATCTTGACCTTTTTAAAGAGCTCAATGACACCTATGGACATGACGCTGGAGATATGCTGCTCATTCAAACCGCATCCAGACTCAAAGAGACCATTCGTGAAAGTGATCTGGTCGCACGCCTTGGTGGTGATGAGTTTGTCATCTTGCTTAAAAATCTAGGTGCTCAGCAAGGCATTGCACATCACATTACCCAAAGCATCGCTAAGAAAATTCTTTCTCTTTTATGCAAGCCCTACGCTCTCGCACATGGTAATTATATGCTGGGTGCGAGTATTGGGTGTACGATTTTTGGAGACACCTCCCAAAAAGACGGCGCCATGCTCCTCAAAGAAGCCGACCTTGCGATGTACCAAGCCAAAGACAAAGGACGTAATCAGATCTGTTTTTATGAGAAATAAGAACAAAAAATGGATCAAAAATTGCTTATTTTTCAAGATGATATCTGCATCAAAAGGAGTATGTCATGCATGTGAAAGAAAGCGGAACATTTTACGATGTCTACGTCAAAAATGATGCCTACTACCAAAAATTTCTTGATCTTTGTAATGATAAAAACACTGCTCTTGATACGAGTTTCAATGACTACATGAATGAAATACAAGCGAGCATCCCTGAACTTGCCACTGTCTCTATTGGCACGATAGAAATTCATGTTTTACCTGAAAGCTCAACCGATAAAAGCAGTAGTAGCACTGCTGATGTTAGTGATGATATTATTGGGATGACCACTTCAAATTACTACTATGAAGCGGATGAAACGGTAGGTTTAGGTATAACAACTTCTGAAAATATGATCTTTAATATTACTCCCGATAAAACAGCTGTAAGCAGATTGCTCGATAAACTTGAAACCATTTATGAAGACGATACCAAACTGAGTGCTACGCTCAACCGCTACTCCAACCCCGAAACATTTGTCGATGATTTTTTAAGCTCGAGTGTTGATGAAAACGGTGAAAAGTTGTATACACTAAGCGCTGTTGATAATCCTTTAGCTTATGCTATTGCGAGCCTTAACAGTGAATTGACGGGTGAATCTCTCGGTGATATTATGGATGAAAAATGTTTTTTTGGAGCAGAGTCTATCAAAGAAATGCTCGAAGAACTCGCTGAAGAGAAAAAACGCGAAAATGAAAATGCTCTTTTAAAAACCACCGATGTGACTGATTCTAACACTACTTTGGAACGGAGTTAGATAATGAAAATGTATGGAATTTTCCTTATGCTATGCACCTCTTTGATGGCCGATCTCTCTTATTTTGAGCGCGATGTCAATGCAGCGCAACTTGAACAATGCAAGGCATTTTTTACACATGAAAAAGATATCAAAACAATTCACTTACTCAACGGTCAAAAAATGGAATTAAAAGATGAATATTTTGACAATGACCAAGAATACAAAACCTTACTCTACACACTTAAAGGCTGTTTTTTCAAAGAAAAATACCTCATCTACAGTGATTTTATGCCAGATTCTGAAGCGTATCATGCACTTGATTTACACGATGGTAGTGATATATTGCTTGAAGGAATGCCCTATCTTTCACCCAAACACCACTTTTTTACCACGGAAGCCGAAAGCTCTCATCGTCTGAGTCTTTACGCATTTAAAGCAGATAAAATTGTCAAAGTGTTTTCCCAACAGTACCCTGAGCACTGTCTTGTACAACATCCTTTATGGATAAACGATACAACGCTTAGCTTTGTTCTCAGCTGTGAAAGGCTGTTTGATAGCGATACCAATACCACTAAAGCAGCCACTAAAGAAGTTTTGAGAGCAATTCAAAACGAGTTCAAGTGGGAGATAATCCAACCCTAAATCTTCGTTAAAAAAGACGACCAAAAAAGAAAGCTGTAATGTTCACAAAGAAGAGTATACTCTAGCTGAAAGGCTCTTACATGAACGACCAGCAGCTTCTCTCCCTTTTTATAGGGATTATCATGGTGTGCATGGTGATTATTGCCACCGCTATTGTTTTTCTTACAATCAAACATATTCAAACCATGCACAAAGCAACTGCGTTTATCGCTCTAGGTCAAAATGAATTAAGTACGCTTTGTCAAAAAGCCACATTCATGCTAGACGATGTCAGCGAACTCATAGCTACGCTTGAAGAAAAAAGTCACTTTTTAGCACAAAAAGCATCGGGAAGTATCGCTCAATTTTCCCATGTCACGACTGCTATTAAAACATTTTCACAGCTATTTAAATCACCGCAAAAAGAGGACACAATGAACCAAAATAATTTACTCAGTTTCGCACTTGGTGCGACCATTACAGGTATTAGTGCGTATTATGTTTATAAAAACAAAGATGAGATCGCGTGTAAACTCAATGATCTTGAAGAAACGTTGGTGGATGACTACGAAATCTTGGTGGATAAAGCAAAAGCAAAATTTGAAGCGCTAAACCAAGCCTTTAAAGAGACAACCCAAAACGTTATGAACACCGATATGGACGATGTCATGAAAGGGAGTGAAATCAAACACTTACTGAAAAAACTCGACAAACTTCAAAAAGAGATCCAAGTCCTTACCAAAAGCTAGGCTTTCACTATACCTCTACGCATGACCAAGATTTGAGCGATTGGCTTTGCGTAAGGCCCTAAGTGTCGTAAGTGCGAGTGCAATAATCGCAGGCCCTAAGATAAAACCCCAAAATCCAAACGTCGCTAAACCTCCCACAATGGCAAAAAAGATAATAAATTCATTGATGCGTTTTTTTCCATTACTCAGTGTTTTATTCACAAAATTTAGCAGAACGAGTTTCACGATATTGTCAATAAAAAAAGCCATCATCGCCCACGAATACACTGCAATCACTACGGCATTGATCGTATTGCCTTGAAAGTACTCATTTGCTGCAATCGGCATCCACACAAGTGCCGTTCCCGCGATGGGAATGATCGACGAAATCCCCGTTAAAAACCCTAACAATAAAGCATTATAGCCATCAAAAAATGCGATGAAAACGCCAAATGCGATGCCTTGCGCAAGCATCACACCCGCAAGAGAGTAAAAAACCACCGCCATTGTTGTTGTCATCTCCTCTAAAAAATTGCGCTTCATGGAGCGGCTTAGAGGAATAATGGGGAAAAGAAAGAGAATGATTTTACGTCCATAGAGGCTCAGAAAAAAGAAAAATACAATCACCATCGCCATATCAACCAGCATCGCCATAAACGTTTTAAGTCCATTCCCCAGCCAACTGGCTAATGTAGCGGTAATCTCATCTTTGTGAAGTTTTGACATCTCGATCAGACTCTCGATGGGCGAAACAATCCACGTTAAATAACTTGGAAGATGTTTGCTTTGCGCCTCTATCTGATCTCCAATGGAGCGAATCATATCAAGCGTATCGGAAGGGTGACTGAGGAGGTTGAACAAAAAAAGTGTGATCGGTACAAAAATAATCAATGAAAAGGCTAAGGTTACAATACTTGCTGAAAGCACAGGCGCAACCTTCTTGAACCTTGGGTGTTTGGAAAGAAAACGTTGCAAGCGATAATGCAGTGGTGATACCGCCATCGCCATCAAAAGTGCGACAAAAAAACTTTTCAAAAAAGGGAAAAAGAGCCAAATAATGAGTGCTAAAATGCCACACCCAAGCCAACGTAAAAAAGAGTTTTGTGCCATGGTATCTGCCTTTGAATGACTGCATAAAATCAGTTAGAACACAGTATACCCAAATACCCTTGCCTTCAAGATTTTACGCTTTGGTACAACGTGTTACGCCTCTTTAGAAGGCACTTTAATCGCTGATTTGGCAAAACTTACAGAGACATTCTGAGAAGGGTAAAAGTGGTAACGCTCAAAATACTCAAAGCTCTCAATGCACTCTAACACATGATTACCGATGACAATTTTGAGTGAAATTTCATTGGTTTTGGTGAGATGCAAGACATCTCTGATGATGCCTGTTAAACAAATCAGATCTTCTTTACATTCAAATGGAGTCAAAGAGATTGAAATATCTCGTGGGTTGATAGCAACACCTCGCTTCTCTCCAATACGGTAGGATTTTGGAAGCGACATACTTTGCGTTTCATCAAAATCAAAAAATCGCTCGTCGTCCTTCTCACGCCATTTACCCACAATAAGATTGGTCGTTGAGAAGTCCATCAAACGCCCAAAGTGAAGCCCTATTTTTCGTGTTGCGATCTCACTAAGCCATAAAAGGTCGTGACTTGCGATGATAACGGTGGTTCCCCACTCACGATTGGCATGTAAAATGGCATCGGTAAATTGAGGAATGCCACTGTAATCCAAACTGTTGGTTGGCTCATCCAGTAGAAGTGTTTTTGGACGAAGCACCAGTCTTGATGCAAGTGCCACACGCTGGGTTTCACCACTAGAGAGCTCGTGCCACGCTCGGTGCATAAATTTTTTTGGTAAAAGTCCTACCAGCTCTAACGCTTCGTGAATGCGCTGATCGGAGTTATGGGCTTCTCCACGCACTTTTAAGCCAAACAGCAAATTTTCTCTGACTGTACGTTTGAGCAGGTATGGTTCAGGCAATAAGATACTAATATCACGTCTGATTGAAAGCGGGATAGACGTCGCATCTAATCCACAATACTGAAGTTTTCCACTTTGCGCCGCTTCTAAAAAAGCAAGATGGCGTAAAAGGGTACTTTTACCACTGCCATTTGAGCCTACAAGCCCTAAAATTTCACCCTCTTCAACTTTCAGTGAGTGAATATCTAAAACAGGTTTTTCCCCATAGAGTGTTCGTAAATTTTGAAGTTCATAGACAAAAGGTTTCATACAGCAATTCTCGCACGTTTTTTCAAAAAGAAGAGCATAAAATTCAGTAAAAAGGCGATGCTGATAAGCACAATTCCTAGCGCAATGCCTGTTGCAAATTCACCTTTATTGGTTTCAAGTGAAATGGCGGTTGTGATGGTGCGCGTAAACCATTTAATGTTTCCACCTATCATCATCGCAATGCCCACTTCTGCCACCACCCTACCATAAGCAGCCACTGCGACAGCGACCAGTGCGTGACGAAGCTCCCACACCACACTTTGGATCATCTGTATCGTGGTTAAACCAAACGAAGCCAGCGTGAGGTAAAGCTTCTTCTCCATGCCTTCAACGGCTGTAGCACTTAAAGAGACAATAATTGGCAGTGCTAAAAGGGTTTGACCTATGACAATGCCAGGTAACGTATAGAGCAGTTCATAACTCCCAAAAGGTCCGCGATTGGAGATAAAGGCATACACAATGAGACCAACAACAACGGTAGGAATCGCTAAAAGTGTATCGGAAAGCAATTTAAGCGCTTTGCGTCCTGGGAAGTTAAAAAAGCCCAAACAAAAACCTAAGGGAAGTCCAATAATAATACTAAAAATGATTGATAAAGTTGAGCTTTTAAGCGTCACATCTATGGCTGAAATTGTTTCAGGATCAAGGTTGATGAGCAACCACAATGCCTCTTTTAAACCCGATAAAATAAAATCCAAAAATCATCCCTCTTTTACATATAATTTAAAAAAGATACGCTACACTACCAATATGCTAAATAAACATATTTGGAGGATTATTCAATGTTTTCAGTAAAGAACCGCTTAAAAGGCACCGTCCTTTTCTCACTCCTTGCCCTCAGCTCACTGCTGTGTGCAGCTGATCTTAAAATGGCAACCACAACCAGTACAGGTGATACAGGACTTCTTGATGTCCTTGTACCCAAATACAAAGCCGATACGGGCGTTGATCTTAAATGGGTCGCCGTTGGTACAGGCAATGCGCTTAAACTCGGTGAAAACTGTGATGTCAGTGTACTTTTCGTTCACTCACCTTCATCTGAAAAAACCTACATGGACAAAGGCTTTGGCGTTGAGCGCACTCCTGTTATGTACAATGACTTTGTGCTTATCGGAACACCTGACATGAAAGCCAAATTTGCAGGTAAAAGCCTCGCTGAAGCATTTAAAATCATCGAAACAGAACAGATTAAATTCGTCAGCCGTGGCGACAAATCTGGAACCCATGACAAAGAAAAAGGTGTCTGGAATGCTGCTTTAGGAAAAGTGCCTGAAAAACAACCGTGGTACTTAGAAGCAGGTCAAGGCATGATCGCTACCATCAACATCGCGGCAGAGCAAAAAGGTGTTACATTGACAGACCGTGGTACCTTCATCAAATACGAAGCAAACCACAAAGGTAACCCGCCACTTGTTATCGTTTATGAAGGTGCGGATGCTCTGAAAAACTTCTACTCTGTCATCGCCGTTAATCCACAACGTTGCACAAACACCAACTATAAAGGTGCTTTACAATTTATCGAATGGATTACAACAGACAAAATTCAAACCGAAATCGCGAACTTTAAATTGCTAGATAAACAACTCTTCTATCCAGACTTTAAAACACGCGCTAGAAACTAAATAACGTGTAAGGTTGCCCATAAAAGGGCAACCTATACGAACTTCACAAGAATATAACCTACTCTTAAATCGGACTAACAAAGACATCTTACATTACTTTCGTAGCATCAAAATAGCTTAGACACTTAGTCTTCAAACTCTTTTTTATTGCGAGGTTTCAAAAACAACTCTTTAAAACGCTCATTGGCATAATCTTCAATGTCTGCTTGAAGTCTGCGGTAATTGTCCATAAACTCACGCGCTACTGGAGTAAGCGTTGTACCCGCATCTTCCCCACCGCCTTGTTTGGTTTGCACCATCGTGTCGTTGATGTTGCGTTGTAAAATCTTGATGTGCGTCCATGCTTTTTTATAGTTCATGCCGATTTTTTCAGACGCTTTAGAGATGGAACCCTCTTGCTCAATCAGCTCTAGTATCTCGGTTTTACCTTTTCCAAAAAGAAGCTCACCCTCAGCATTTTCAATCCACGTTTTGGTTTTGACATACAAACGTGGGCGTAGTTTTTCTTTAAAACAACCCAGTTCACAAAAGGTCACATCGTAATTTTTTTCTTTTAACGTACCCCGAATTTTCTTAAGTCCAATACCAGCAGCTTGGGCGCGAGCCGCTTTACAGGTGACACGGTTTTTTTCATCTAAAAGAGGTTTGAGACGGTTTTCAGCTTCAACATCGTAGATGCCACCCTCAAGCTTGCCAAACTGACCTAGTTCACACGAGTCAATGCGTATATCCATCGCTTTAGCACACGCCCCTACTTCGAGCGTAGAGCATTTGAGTTTCGCAGCAATTTTAAAACCATCAGAACAGTCAAGCTTGCCTTTTTCATTCAGATATTTTTTAATCAGCTCTTCCATCTCAGACATTAATTCTCCTTGGATGGCGGTAAACATTCATCGTGTCTCCACGCACAAATCCGATGAGTGTCAGTCCAAATTTCTCAGCGATCATCAAACCTAAACAGGTCGATGCCGTACGTGATGCGAGAATGGGTATCTGATGCATAACCGCTTTAGCAACCATCTCCGAAGAGAGACGTCCACTGACCATTAAAAAGGCGTTACTCACATCAATGCCCGCCATTTGGGCTTTTCCAACGACTTTATCAATCGTATTGTGTTGGGCAATGTCTTCGCCAATGAAGTACGTATGTTCATCCGTAAACAATTTTGCCGTATGCACACACCCTGTCTGCTCGTACAAAGGGCATTCGGTGTAAAACTGGCTCATCGCTGTACTTAAGCGTTCCGCACTTATGCTAAAATCGCTTTTAATGACTTTGGCTTCAATGGCTTCAGGGTCGATGTTTGCGGTCATACTTTTACCACAACCGCTGATGACAACACCCTCGGCATTGAGCTTTTTAATATTCGCCTCGTTGACTTTGGATTCAATGTGTACTTGCATACCATCGTTTAGGAGTTTGAGCGAAGTGACATCGCTAAATTTTTCGATGATGTTCTCACTCATCAAATAGCCAATAGCAAGGGCTTCTTGATCCACAGGAGTCGCCATAACAGCACCCACTTTTTCGCCATTGACATAAATTTCTAACTTGATTTCACGAACAAGTGTGTCTTCTCGCTCAAACTTCTCTTTACCTTTGATCTTGGTGATCGTCGTTTTAAAAACTGGCTCCATACCATTCCTTTAACGTGCTTCTTTTGCATATTTTAGCATTAAAAAATAAATAAAGAGCAAGAGATTTTACACTTTTGCTCTTTACATGTAAAACATTCTGCCTCTCAAGAGGCAAGCTTTAGTAACCTAGTGTTTAACGTAGACTCTTGAGCTTTGCCCAAGAGTCGTGTAAAGTTAAAACTTACCTTGATCCTTAAGCTTTTTATACCACGTGCTGTGAAGAATCTTGATCTCTTCTTCTTCAACATACCCAGTGATAATACTATGTACTGCTCCTTTAATCGCAAACATAGACATATACACATGGGTGATGAACAGTGCTAAGACTGCAAATCCCATCACATTATGGATAATCGCTGCTGCTCTTAACATATCGATTTGACTCATTCCTGTTAAGTTATGAAGCATCTCCATCTTAAAGTCTAAGAAGTACATAAAAGCGCCACTTAAGATCATGGTAATACCACCTAGAATTGCAACCCAATACCACATCTTTTGACCCGCGTTAAACTTACCTGCTAAGATAGGCTTTTTCTCTTTCGATAAGTACCCACCTAGGATCATAAACCATTTAATATCATCCATATTAAACAGTGCTTCTTTAAGCCACATTAAGGCCATTGGAATGACCACAATGGTAAATGGAATGGTAAAGATGCCATGAAGGTTTTTTGCCATTCTTACAAAGGTTCCACCCCCAAAGAAGTCACCAAAGATGATGATAAATCCTGTTGGGATGATGACCAAGAAACTCACAGCAGCTACTTGGTGGATAATTCGATTATAGAGATTAAAGGCGTAGTATTTTTTCTCACTGTGAGGAAATACTTTTGGGCCTATAATCTTATAATGGATAAAGAAGGCTGCTGGTACGCCAATTAACACACCTAGGAATATCCATGCAAAGTATTTATGCTGTAGCATGGTGAACAAGGGTCCTAATTTCCATGACTCTTCTTGTCCATATCCTAGGATATTTTGGATGCGCATCTCACCCCATATTTGGCTATCAGCGGCGTATGCCACTGATGCCAAACTTAGGAGCGCAATGAACAGTGTCACATACTTTCTCATTGCTGCTCCTTTCATTGGTTTTTATAAGCCTTATCCCATCCATAAGGGGAGTTTGAGCCTTTTCCACCACGAGCCATAACACGCGCTCTGTAAACGTTTGATACGGATTCAGAATCTCCTACTAAAAGTGCTTTTGTGGAACACATTGCAGCGCACACAGGTACTTTTCCCTCAGCGATTCTATTTTGACCGTAAAGATGTCTCTCTTTCTCAGAGTTCGTTTCCAATGGTCCACCTGCACACATCGTACATTTATCCATAGCCCCTTTAGCACCAAACGCACCATCTCTTGGGAACTGTGGAGCACCAAACGGACATGCGTACAAGCAGTAACCACAACCAATACATTTATCTTTATCATGAAGAACGATGCCGTCCTCTCTGATATAGAAACAATCCACTGGGCATACTTGCTCACACGGAGCGTCCGTACAATGCATACATGCAATCGATGTACTCATCTCACGGCCTGGGATGCCTTCATTGATAGTCACAACTTTTCGTCTGCTAATACCTACTGGCAATTCATGCGCCTCAGCACACGCAATTGAGCAACCATCACACTCTATACATCTGCTCTCATCGCAGTAAAATTTCATTCTTGCGTAATCCATCTCTCACCCCCTACGCTTTTTCGATGCGACATAAGCCGCCCTTAGTTTCAGGAATCTGAGTAATGATGTCGTAACCATAGTTAGTGACGGTATTGACACTCTCGCCGCTTGCATAAGGCTTCGTTCCTGCTGGGAAATTACCCGTAAGAACACTATGAGAATACTTCGCTTTCACTTTAATTTTGGTACCTTCTGGTGAGTGTACCCACATCATTCCACCGTTTCTAATGCCATGTTTGAGCGCTAAATCTGGGTGAATGTCACAGAACATCTCAGGTGTTAAGGCTGCAATGTACTTAGACGCCCTATTTTCGATACCCGCACCGTTCATGGTTACTAAACGTCCTGTTACCATGTTGATTGGGAAATCTTTCGCATAATCTGCTGCACTTTGAACAGAAATATACTTCGTCATAACACGGAAGTGGTTTGGCTTATCTGGATACGCAGGGTATTTTTGAGCCAAATCAGTGCGCGGTGAGTGAAGTGGTTCACGGTGCATTGGGATATGATCTGGGAAGTTCCAAACAATCGCTCTCGCTTTCGCGTTACCATAAGGACAAACGCCCGCTTCCATACACTTTTGAACTAAAATGCCGCTATTATCGACTTTCCAGTTTGCACCACATGCCGCTTTTTCTTCCTCGGTCAATGTAATACCAAGAACTTTTTCAATGTTTTCTTTGGTGATTTCAGGATACCCTGTCTCAATTTTTGAGCCTTTAGGGAAAGAGCCTTTTTCAGCCAAGAGGTTCACACCATCTTTTTCCAAACCAAAGTTATTTCTAAAGCCCATACCACCTTGACTAACAGGAATACTGGTATCGTAAAGGTTTGGAGAACCACCGTGTGTTTTGGTCCAACAAGGCCATGGTAGTCCGTAGAACTCGCCTTTCATTGGTCCCATTCCAGCACCCGTTACTTCATCAAACATATGCCAGTTATCGGTATGTTTTTTAACGCGCTCAGCCGTCCAGCCTGTTAAGCCGATGGTTTTGATGATACGCGCAATTTCATTGGTCGCATCTTCTGGCCATTGGAATGCTTTTTTCTCAGGAATCATCTCGAGTTTGCCATCTCGTGTCTCTTGCATCAACATAGCTTTCGTATATTGCTCATAGAAACCTAAACGCTTTGCAAGTTCAAACATAATCTCTTGATCTGGTTTGCTCTCATAAAGTGGTTCAACAACTTTGTATCTCCATTGTGCACTTCTGTTGGTTGCAACAACCAAACCACTCGTTTCAAACTGAGTCGCTGCTGGGAGAATAAAGACGTTGTCTTTTTTATCGGTCAAAATGGCTGCTTCGTTTACGAATGGATCCGCTAAAACAATCATCTCTAAATTATCAAGACCCTCTTTGATTTTCGCTTGTTGTGCAACAGAGGTGATACCATTACCCATAACAACGAGAGCTTTTAGGGTTGTGCCTGCATTTTCGATTTTATCATCACTTTTAACACCCGCAACACCTGCCCACCAACGAGCGAGCGTAAAGCCATTTTTTTCCATCCATGAAGGATCTTTAAACTGAGAAGCGATGTAGTCATACTCTACGCCCCACTGTTTTGCAAAGTATTTCCATGAACCCGCTGCTAGGCCATAATACCCTGGGAGTGAATCCGCCAAACATCCCATATCCGTAGCACCTTGAACGTTATCATGACCACGAAGAATGTTAGTACCACCACCAGCTCGTCCCATGTTGCCAAGAGCAAGTTGAAGAATCGGAGCCATACGTGTGTTGCTTGTACCAATACTGTGCTGAGTAAGACCCATAGCCCAGATCAATGTACCAGGACGATTTTTTGCGTATAACGTTGTAATTTGAATGAGTTTTTCAGCAGGAACACCTGTTACATCAGCAACAAGTTCTGGTGTCCACTTGGCAGCTTCATCTCTGATTTTATCCATACCAAATACACGGTCATTAATATACTCTTTATCTTCCCAACCATTTTTGAAGATGATATTGAGCATTCCGTACATAAATGGAATGTCTGTACCAGGGCGAATTTGTGCAAAAATATCTGCTTTTGCCGCTGTTTTAGTAAAGCGTGGATCGATAACGATCAATTGAGAGTTGTTTCTCTCTTTCGCTTTTAAGAAATGTTGGAAACCAACAGGGTGATTGACCGCTGGGTTTGCTCCAAAAATAATAATAGACTTAGACTTCTGAATATCTCCAAGGGAGTTTTTTCTAAAGTAGTAGGCTTGCTCATTACTCATTTTGGCTGATCCTAAAAACTGAACGGAGTCTGGACCATCTTTTTTCTTAAGTTCTGCCATTTTTGTTGCAATACGGTTAAGCGCATCGTCCCAAGAAAGGCGTTTCCACTGACCATTCTCTTTGACCATTGGATACTTAAGGCGTACTTCTGATCTGACCATATCGATCATATCAGCGCCCTTACAGCAGTGTCCACCAAGGCTGATTGGGTGGTCTTGAGCAACTTCTTGACGAACCCATACTCCATTTTGAACTTCTGCGATCACACCACACCCTACTGAACATGATGTACAGATGGTTTTAACTTTTTTACTTCCAGGAAATGGGTTTTTAACCTCTTCCTCTGTTGCTGCACGTGTTACTTTCTCACTAGCAAATGCTGAAGTGGCACCAAAGGCACCAGCAACCGCTGCCATTTTGAGGAAAGAACGACGACCGACAGTCGTACTTAGAGCACGTTCTGTTGTTTTTTCCATGACTCCACGCCTCCTATGTTATAGGGCAGATTTATAATAATCTTCCCATGCTTGTGTTTTAGTATAAGTAATCTCTTTCTTTTTAGATTTACCTACAACAACGCCATTTGTACCTTTTGAACCAGAAGTACCTGCTTGTGCACCCACTACCCCAACGGTAGCAACAGCACCAACAAGTGCAGCTTTTTTAACAAAGCCACGTCTGCTTTCGTTCATTGAGCGCCTCCTTGATAGTCTAAATCTCTTACGCGCTAAGAGATTGCTCAAAGCTGCTAAACAGCCTTGAGCAACCTCTTTGGTTGCTATACTTCGACTGTTTTTTTAGCTTTATCAGCCTCTTTTTTGGCTTTGTTCTCTGCACGTCTACGCGCTTCTGCCCCAGAGATAACTTCAACGGGTTTCACCACACGTATTTTTTCTTTCATCGGTGGTTTTGCCACTTCAAAATACATACGCTCAAATGCTACAAACGCATTAAGAACAATAGCAATAGATTTGTAAGCTTTGGACATTGGGTGTTCATAGACGTTAATGATAAACTCATCGACAAAAGGATTAATTACTTCGGTAAAGAGACAATGTTGGATATTTGCATACTCTTTTTGGTCTTGCATAATGAGTTCGATGAGTTCGTGCATAAAGGTAAAAATAAAACCAACGCTGTCTTCATTCTCTTTGAAATAATTTTCATTGCGTCTGATTTTGGTTTTAGCAAGGAAGTTTTTAACAGCAAGTCGTTGATGACCGCTTTCAACGCCTTCATCATAGTAGGAAGCGGTATTGCGAACAACTTTATAGGCAGGATTGTGGAAAATATCATCGTACTCTTGAATGAGCGCTTCTTGTCCACAGGTAGTGAGAAAAGCTTGAATCTCTTTGAGTGCTTCACCTGAATTTTCATCAATAGGGTTTTGGATCATCACTTCAAGCGCTTCATTTACTCCTGCATAACGTTCATCGCTTGTAGTGAAAACAAACATTTTACTCAAAAAGCCATAGTAGAGTGAGCGGGCTTTATTAACAGATTCTTTATTTATCATGTTTTTATTCCTCATTTCTTAAAGTCAACAAAAGCAGACCGATTTAGTCTGAATAGGTTGATACGGTTTAAAAAGCTCGAAAACAAGGGAAAAACACGGTATCTTTGTAGAAACAATACCCTTTTTTTACGATACATTATGTTACATCAGTAAACAACTGTTTACCGATTTTGAGAAAATGTACCACAGATTTGCTTAGGTGAAAATGGCATAAAAAGAGTAGTTTAAAAACTTAAAAATAACTTAAATATGCATATTATGCATATTAGTTGGAGGATTAAAGCAGCTGACAAAGTATAGTTCAGAGAACTTTAAAGCTCCCTGAACTCGCTTAGTATGAAAAGTCTAGAATTGATACTTAACGTTACTGTAAACAACTCGCCCCGCTTCGGGGTAACCATAGTTGATATAATAGTTGTCGTCAAAAATATTTTTAACACCAGCCTCAAACGCCAATGCTTTGGTTGGGCGATAAATCAATTTTGTTCCCCAAATAGATGCAGAATCTGAAGAGTAATACGTTGTTGTTCCAGAAGAGGCATATGCAGTCAATCGTTCTGAATCATACTCATACGTTGTTATCCACGAAAACTGTTTGTTGAAATCATAGTTTGCGGAGACCAATACTTTGTGCTTTGGAACATCGGTAATCTTAACGCTTGGGTTACTCTCATTTTGCATATCAAGGCGTGTATAGCTTCCCTCCACACTCCATGAATCATTGAGCATCACAGAAGCATCGAGTTCAAACCCTTTTTCTTCCACCTCACCAATATTTTGTAGTTGCTGTTGTTGGGTTGTGTTATACCAAACAGGAACATACGCACTTTGAATATAGTCTTCAATTTTGGCATAAAAGACAGAAGCACGAAGCAACACGTTATCAAACGACTTACTGCCTCCAATTTCATAATTCACAATGCTCTCTTCCTCTAAGTCAGGATTGGGAACATACGTACCCAAGCGGTAAGAGTAACGATCTTTAATGGAAGGGATACGGCTTTTTTTGGAGATACCTCCATACAGTGTCGTTGTATCATCCAGTTTTGTGTCAAGTTTGATCATTGGGTTCAGCGCTGTTGCTTCACCTAATTCAAACCCTTGGTAGGTTGTATAACTTGTGATGATAGGACCTGTGGATGAGCCTGAACGGAAGGTACCGCTGGTTGAGCCATAACTGCCGTTATCTGCTCTTTGTGCTTTTTCCACATCATAACTAGCTCCCACGGTTAATGTGGTTGCATTGGTAAACGCGTGTTTGTATTCTAAGCCTGCGGAGTAGATCTCATCTTTCATTTTGTACTCGGTTGAAGCAAGCCCTGTTGTGGTATTGGTTCCTCCTTCTAAATGGTTGTCACTTTTATAGTGTACCGCCATTTTAAGCAGATCATCTGAGCTGAGTCTAAAGCCCACTTCGGAACTTACACCTTTTGTGAAGTCATCGTAAAAACTAGGATTTGCACTACCAGATTGGAGTGTCGAGTAGGTTGCATTCGTGTACGTTGCTAAAGAATTTTGGAATACATCATAATAAAGACGGGTTTTAATATACCATGTATCAAAGTCAGTTTTCGAGAGAAAATAGTAACTCTCTTTATCCCAATAGCGCCATTTCCAATAACGCACCTGACCCGTTCCAGCACGTCCTGCAAACGGTGGGACATCTTTTTCAGCATCTTGTTTGATGTAGTTGAAAGAGTACTCATCGGTATTATTGGGCGTGTACCCTACTTTGATATTGATTTTACTGTCTTTTGAAGATGAGTTATTGCGTGCATTGCCATCTTCACTGGTGATACTCGTAGGAAAATCATTAGAAAGTGGATAATTATCGCGCTCTGTTCCTGAGAGCGATACAATGCCATAATAGTTGCCTTGGTTCGTACCCGCAGTGATGTAGCCATCTTTGCCATTACCACTAAAAACACCTGCACCCATTTCGCCTTCAAACGCTTTGGTTGGCTTTTTAGTCACCATATTGATAGCGCCTGCAAAGGTATTGGGCCCGAGTAAAACAGACGTCAAGCCTTTACTGACCTCTATTTCGGAGAGATCATAGGTCGTAAAACGGCTAAAATCAACATAACCATCGTAGGGTACAGCAATAGGAATACCATCAATAAAAAGCGGGGCATGTTTCACATCAAAACCACGCAACATAATCATCTGCTCATTACGAGCACCATTGTTTTGAATGGCAATTCCCGAAATGCCATTCAAAGCATCCACAATAGTGTTTTGCTCTTTATCCTGCATGGTTTTAGAATCTATTACCGTTGTAGTTGATGTAGAATCTACCTGCTTCGACTCACTTACCTCAATTTTACCCAGTTCAAATGTCTCACCCATCAACACGGATGCGGTGATCAATGAAAGCGCTAAGCCAACTTTGTATTTCATTCCTTTTCTCCTTTTATATGTCATACCAAGACAATGTATTTTATTTTATATAACGATAGACGTACCCTCTTCCAAAAATAATCTTCAACCTCCTGCTACTTAGTCTGCACAAACGCTGGAATACAAACAGGATACCCGCAAAGTGTCTGTTTGAGTGCAACGTTTGTGTTATAAAGCTCATTAATAAGCGTTTCTGTTATAGTTTTACTGGTAAGCCCATGCGCTAAAATATGCCCCTCTTTGAGGGCATACGTATAGCCTCCCAACATCAAAGCATGTTCAGGAAAATGGGTGGATTTTAAAAAGGTGTAACCCTCTTTGGAAAGGCTCATGATGGTCTCTAAAAGACGGAGCTGATTGCCATAGTCTAAGCCAGAGACTGGCTCATCCATTACCAAGATTTTT
Source organism: Pseudomonadota bacterium (assembly GCA_017860615.1). GTDB lineage: Bacteria > Campylobacterota > Campylobacteria > Campylobacterales > Sulfurospirillaceae > Sulfurospirillum. Next base: position 33,267 of record JAGDMU010000008.1, read on the forward strand.
GCCCCTTGCGCTAAGGAACGTGCTATGAGAACCAACTGCTTTTCACCGCCACTGAGCGTTTGAAAGGTACGTTTTTCCAAATGCACAATGCCCAGTCGCTCCATCGCCTCACGCGCAAGAGTAATGTCTGTTTGCGAAGCTCGTTTAAACCATGACTCAAAAGCAATCCGCCCCATAAGCACCATATCTAAAGCACAAAACGCAAACGCAATCTGTGTACTTTGTGGAACATAACTGACGTGTAATGCTCGCTCTTTGATTGAATAAGCGTGCAAAGATTTCCCTTTTAACATCACTTCACCGCTGCTTGGATGCAATAGCCCTAAAAAAAGCTTCATCAATGTACTTTTACCCGTTCCATTCGCACCCAGCAATGAGACGATAGAACCCTCTTCTATGCGTAAATCAACGCCCTTTAAGATCACTTTATCGTTGTAGGAGAAATGAAGATTATGCGCTTCATAAAAACTCATACAAATCCTTTTTTGGCATTGCGAAGCGCTAGTACAAAAATGGGGATACCAATGAGTGATGTAGCAATGCCTATAGGAATTTCGATACTCATAGAAGTACGGCACAAGGTATCGACGATGACTAAAAACGTAGCGCCTAAAAGCGCACACATGGGAAGGAGCACACGGTTATCCGCCCCCACCAAAAAGCGCGCAATATGCGGTATGATAAGCCCTACCCAGCCAATCATCCCTGCTACCACAACGGTGAGGGTACTCAGTAAAGTAGCCAGCAAAATGGCGCTATTGCGCACCCACGCTACTCTTACACCCAGAGCCTTAGCATCATCATCGCCAAGGCTTAAGATATTGAGATACTTGCCCATTAAAGAGAGGATGACCGTACTCAGAAGCAGAGGAATTGCCACACTTATAAGGGTTTTCATATCGACAGCGCTAAAAGAGCCCATCAACCAGTAAACAATGGTTGGAAGCTTATTGTAAGGATCTGCGACAAATTTGACAACGGAGAGCAGCGCAGAAAAAAGCGAACTGGAAATCACGCCACCTAAAACCAATAAAATCATCTGTGAGCCATTTTTCCCATAAATTTTAGCAACGCCAAGTGCCGCTAAAACTGCTAAAAACCCAAAAGCAAATGCAAACAGTTGCACACCTAACCAGCTGTTTGAGATCATAATGCCAAGCGCTGCTCCAAAAGAAGCACCTGCTAAAACACCTAAGATGCCAGGGGAAACCAAAGGGTTCACAAACATCGCTTGAAACGCGCCTCCTGAGACCGAAAGCGCAGCCCCTACGAGCACAACGGCTAAAATGCGTGGCAAACGTATATCAAAAACGATGTTGGAAAGCAGCGTTACATCGTGTGGTGCACTTCCAACACTCAAGCACTTCCAGACTAAAAGTTGCCAAAGGGTGCCAAGCTCAATCTCATAACGCCCCAACGCCAAAGAGATCAGCATACTAGCACCCAGACTTGCCACAATCAGCCCAAAAAGTAACGAGTTTTTCATACCATACCCAAGATTTTTTGTAGCTGCGCATCCTCTAAGTCAATGTTCAAAAAGAGTTTGTAAAATGCTTTCATCTCTGTTTTAAACTGCTCCGCATTAGGCGTGTCATAAAGTACATGTGTCAACCACTGTATGCCCAAAAGACGCATAAACGAAGGAGGTCTGTCGATCCAGTTAAACGGCACTTTGGGAACTAAAAAAACTTTTCCCTCTTTGATCGCCTTAATCGAACGCCATCTCGCATCATTTTTCACTTTCTCAACAAATTCCCTCTCTTGTGCGATGATAATGTCAGGATTGTAAAGAATAACTTGCTCTAAAGAAACTTTCTCTAACCCTAACCCACTTTTGGTGGAACACAGATGAGGGTTGATACCCCCTGAAAATTTGATTGCTTCATAGTGAAATGACTGGTCGCACTCCGTAGCTAACCCATCGGCTCCTTCGGCATAGTAGACAACAGGGCGTTTAGTGGCATTGGATTTAACAACATTTTTGGTTTTTTCAAGCGCCTCACTAGCATACGCTGAGAGGATTTTAGCACGGGGCATCCGATTTAAAACATCACCAAAAAAGAGGTAGGCTTTGGGAAGGCTCTCAACACTTTCAAGTTCTACATTGATGCTGGGAATTTTGCTGCTCTCAAACAGATACTGCGCAAGTTGGCTAGAAGCATCATTGTTCCATAAAAAAACCACATCAGGATGCAACGAGAGCAAGGTTTCTCTATTCATACTATTGCCACCACCTTGCAAACCTCCTACAATGGGCAGTGCCATAAAACGAGCATCAAGCATATTGGAGGATTCATTATTGCCACGAGCATGGTTGAAGTTAAGCCCGACAATCAGTGAAGCATCAATCGTATAAATCATATAGGTTGATGGAGGCGATGTCCCAAACACTTTGGTGATGGTATCGGGAATGTGAACCTTTTTTCCGCCCATATCGATAATTTCACGTGCATTCACACTGATGAGTAAAAACAGACACAACAACACTATTTTTTTCATACGACTTCCTTCGTTGCTTCACAATACGGACGCACCGTTTCGTTAAATTTTCGTAAAAGCTCTACGTTCTCAAATAAATCTGCCCCTAAAGGCTTAAGCGCTATGGTGACATTGCAAAGAGCTTCTTGAATCGCATTGATTTTTTCAATACATGCTTGTGCGTCCCCGATGATGCCACAGTCAAAAAACTTCTGCCCATCAAAAAAGGTGTTGCGCTCAGTGATGAGTGCTTCATAATGCCTGCGGTTAAAATAGGGCGATTTATTAAACGCCGATGCCGCACGCATCGACTTTGCAAAGTGCTCTATCATCGGGCGTGCTTTAATACAGGCACTGGCATGGCACTCTGAGACATAAAAGGTTCGTAATAAAACAATCTCTGGTTTAAACCCAGCGATGGATTCGTAAAGGGTGCTTACACGCATACACTCCTCGACATCAACCCCTTGTGAGAGCATCAGACCAAATCCTTTTTGGGCGGCAAAGGCTATCGTTTCATCCGATGCAAAGGTGGCGATGTAGGTGGGGATTTTCTCTTGAAGCGGTTTTGGCTCGATGTCCACTTCCGCAAAATTCATATAAGCACCCTCATAGCCAACGGCTCTCTCTTTGGTATACAGAAGCTGACTCACCGCGTCTGCACACTCTCTCATCCGAGGGCGTAATTGCTCTTTGGTGACATTAAAATGTTTCGAATCGGGTGCAAATGCGCCTTTGGCAAAGCCTAGATTGATGCGCCCATGACTTAAAATATCAAGCATTGCCACCTCTTCGGCTAAACGAATGGCATCGTAAAAAGGAGCTAAGAAGCCTGCAACCCCCAATCTTACATGTTTTGTGCGGGCAGCGATGTGGGCTAAAAGCAGTGAAGGTGAAGGGCAAATGCTAAAGTCATTAAAGTGGTGTTCGCCTAGCCAGACCTCATCAAAGCGCATAGCATCGGCTAACTCAATGAGTTTCATCTGATTTTCTATCGCATCCTTAGCCTCACCATTAAAACGTTCAAAAAGACAAAAAATTCCCCATTTCATACGATTCCAAACTCCCCTTTGATGGCTTCATAGGGTACACGCATAGGTGAGAGGTTACGTTTGTTCACCATGCGAAGCGAAAAGGACTCTATCCAATTCCAAAACACTTCAATCCACTCTTTGGGAAACGCTAAATCATGCAGTGTCTGTTTGTATGCCTCAAGCCAGACACAACGCGCCTGCTCATCGATGGCAAAAGGCGCATGGGTACGGCATAACATGGGTGAGCCATAGCTATACGTGTATATTTTTTCTCCACCCAACGCTTCAATGAGAAAATGCGTTGCTTTGGCAACTCCTTCTAAAAACGCTGCTTCATCACTCGGATACATATGCGAAATGCTACTATGGCGCAACAGCCTGTGATGGTGCAACACTATTTTTGCGATAGCCCCCGGTCCTACTTGCTCTAAAAATGTTTTAGGAGGAAACACAATCGGAGGAAGCATGGATGTAATGTCTGCCATGCCCCATTGAAGGCATTGCGCATTTCCATCAAACTGTTTGACGCGGTATAAAAGACGACGACTTTGACACATGGAACACTCCTTAAGAGGTTAATTTAAACACGACAGGCACTTTAATCTCAATCTCTTCACGAGGAGGAAACTCAAATGGAAGTGCTTCAATAACGGCATCAATGGCATTGCGATCTAAAACCGCTTTCCCACTGGATTTGGCGATTTTGATAGATGAAGTATCAACCATGCCATTGGCATGGATCAAAAACTGCACTACCGCCTCTCCTTCTAAACCCATCTTTTTTGCCATAGAGGGGTAGCGAAGGCTCTCTTGGATTTTATGCCTCACTTTGGCGAGATACAAAGAAAGAAGATCATCGCTTTGGTGTGATGAAGTGGTGGAAGCTTTTTCATTGCTTGACGTAGTCACTTGCGTTGGCACACGCTCTTCTGTCACAGACTCCATTGTAGTTGCTGGTACTACGTGTGTTGTAGCTATAGGTTCTTTGATAGCTCTTTGGACGGGGGTTGTTTTTACCACCTCTTTTAAAACTTTTTTTTCAGGCTTTTTCTCTACAATGGGTTCAACCTTTTGAATACACTCTTCCTTTAGCGTTTCAAGTATAGGTGTTGGTTTGGGAGCCTCTAAAAAACTAACTTCTGTGACAATCAACTCTCTAACAGAGGGTTTTGGAAGCATCACGCTGCCCATAAAAAGGGTATACCCAATAAAAAGATGTATCAAAAGCGTTCCCAAAGAGGCTACATAAAAACGTGATGTCCTCATGCTCCCCCCTTTGTTGTTTGAATCGCAAAGGCGCTGATGCGGTTTTTTTTGCAAATATCAATCACTTTCACCACATACTCAAACGGTGTTTTAGCGTCACTACGAAGCACAATCTGTGGCTCGTGAATCTGCGCTATTTTTTTATCCAATTCATCAAGCGAGAGTGCCACATCATCGTAATAAAGCTCACCCGATTCACTGAGTGTTAATGTAATAGGTTTGCGTTCGTCTTTAATGTTCTGGGTTTGACTTGCCTCTGGAAGATTCAGCGGAATTTTTCCTTGTGTGACAAAGGTCGCCGTCACCATAAAGATGACTAAAATCACTAAGACAATATCGACAAAAGGGGTCATATTGATCTCAGCGATATCGCTTTCATAAGAGGGTTCACGCCTCATTGAGCTGTGCCTCTTTTTGGGTTAAGATGACTTTGACACGTCTGATAAAGTAGTTATACGCAATCACACAAGGAATAGCAACAAAAAGCCCTGTCGCTGTGGCGATGAGTGCCTCAGAGATACCTTGCATAATGGGCTGAACATCAAATGCATTGTTAGAGCCTATGGTATGAAACGCTTGAATAATGCCTAAAACAGTTCCAAAAAGCCCAATAAATGGGGCATTGTTTCCAAAAGTAGCGAGTATGCCCAAATGTGATTCAAGACTAAGACGTAAAGTATAATAATCCATAATATGGTAATTTTTTTGAATTTGATGAAACGCTAAAGCGCGTTCTATCATCACACCAACCGCGATGACACTCATAGCAACCAATAACCAAAGTACAGGATCAATTCCTAAAAGTGCAAACGACAAAAGCTTTTCACTGAGCATCTTCTCTCCTTACTAAACACAGACCAAAACCCTTTTGGCTCAATCGCTATATACTTCACATAAATAACGGTTGAGCGAAAAAGAGTTGACAACAAGAAACGAGAACATTATATCGCAATATATATATAAATACAACGATAAAATACACATACGGTTGTTCTTTTTTTGTATAAAAAATAGGCATATCTTTTTTTTCGCTTCTGCTCACACTGCGTTTAGAGAAACTTTTGTGCTATACTTGCTCATCAATTACTCCTGTTAGGATTTAGAGGAAACGCATGTTAGAAGCACGACTTTGGATGAAAAAAAGCGATAAAAACTACCTGGGAAAAGGACGTATTGAACTCTTAGAGCGCATTCGGGAGCATGGCTCCATACACGCTGCTGCCAAAGCCATGAAGATGAGTTACAAAGCGGCATGGGACTCTGTCGATGCGATGAATAACCTCTCAGAAACACCGCTTGTTGAAAAAATCAGTGGTGGTAAAGGTGGAGGAGGAACGTTTTTAACCGCTAAAGGGGAAGAGGTCATTGCCGCTTTTCACAACTTGCAAACGAAGCACCAACAGTTTTTAGACCTTTTTGCAAGCAGTGATGATCTGCAAACCATCGTTCAAACACTTAGTCGCCTCTCTTTAAAACTCAGCGCTCGCAATCAACTCATCGGCACCATTAGCGCTATCAAAGAGGATGCGGTCAATGTTGCCATAGAATTGACGATAAAAGAGTCCGATAAACTTTACTCCAGCATTACCAAAAACAGTTACCAAGAGCTAGGGCTTCATCTTGGAGAAAGTGCCATCGCTATCATTAAAGCCAGCTCTGTATTACTCTCTAAAACTAAACCTACTATCGCCTGCGAAAACCTTCTGCAAGGAAAAATTATCCAAATTTTAAGTGACACCTCCAACACCGAAGTGACGCTAGAACTTAAAAGTCAAAGTACCATCACAGCCACCATCGCCAATGATGCGTTTGAGCCATTAGGATTAAAAATTAACGAAGAAGCGTATGCTTTCTTTAAAGCATCTAACGTTATGTTGGGCGTTTAAGCTTAACATAACCACCTGACCTTACAGCGATCTTCCTCCTCCCCTAAAACAATACTTTCAAACTACACTTTTTGATTAAATATTAGTCATTTATATGAATAAAAAATATCCTATTTCTTCATTTTAGGCTTTTTTACTCTTGAAAAGCACTTTTTTTCCTGCTACCATTATATTTTTATTTATATAACGAATGAGTCTAAAAATTATCATCTATTCTAATAGTTCAAGGAGAAAATATGCCTGTCATGATTGATGGTGTTAAAGTTCAATTGTTTAGCGAATGCGATACCAATGCCCCCTTCCCAAAAACGGATGAAAATCCAAGGCGCGCTCATCCAAAGATCGATATGATCTTTCCTGAGCTCTTTTTCCCTTCCAATAAAACTTACCTAGCAGTTGGAGAAGCCAAAATTCGCGAAGTAGTTAAAGTACACCATGATCTCGTTCGTAAAAGTAAAATTGGTCATCTCTACCCACAAGATGAAGCTGATTTTATCGCTGCTACAACCAAGATTGAAGATTTCTTTGTACAAATGTTAGGAGGGACTGATCTATACACATCAAAACAAGGTCATCCAAAACTAAGAAATCGTCATTTTCCTTTTGAAGTCACGGAGGCAGGGCGTGATATTTGGTTGATGAGCTTTCGTAAAGCGCTCAAACAATGCGCCATTCCTAAAGAACTCTTGCCTGAAATTTGGAATTGGGTTGAGGCTATTTCTATTCGTATGATTAACAGACGAACGAGCATGGAAATGGTCAAGCGCTACCCATTCGAGAGTATTCAATTCTATTTTGATGCTTAATCCATTATCTACAAACAAACCAATACCTAAGGAATTAGAATGAAGAAAAACCCGCTTTTATGGATCCTTGCGATGAGTTTATGTTCTTTGTCTGCTACCTATGCAGCACAGAGTGTTACCCTAGAGTCTGTTGCTGTTGAAGGAGAGAATGAGACATCTTCAACGCTCAATCTCAGTCATTCAAAAACTACCATTAATGTTGAAGAGCTTTCAAATCAACCTATAAACCTCAATGAAGCACTGAGCGATACGTTTTTTGTCAATTATAAAAAAGCGGGTGAGTACAATTCTGAGCCTTACATCAGAGGGCGTGGTGTCAATGGTGTACCGATTTATATCGAAGGAATGCGTATCAACGCGGCACATCCTGATTCAACCAATCTTTTTAATATGATTGATGCAGAAGAAGTCGATGTTTACCGAGGTGCTAATGGTGCCAATGTTGGTATGGGAGCTATGAATGGTGCTGTTGTTATCAAGCTCAAAGAGCCAAAATTTAGCACGACCGATGAATTTCAAATGTCAAATTTCATTGATGCCAAAACATCGCTTTTTTCACAAACAGGCTACACTACCGCTATTGGAACAACACTGTATAATCAATTTGTCAACCTCTCACTCAGTGGAAGTGTTAGTGAATATAATAACTACAGCAACGGATCAGGAGACGAAGTTCTTCATTCAGAGTCTAATAGCAAACATTATAACATTGCAACGGCGGTTAAAACAGGCGATGATAGCTATATTTACGGACGCTATATGAAAGATAAAAGTAGCTCAGCCGACCCTCTCTCTCGCTACCAACAAGGCGGTATTTGGTTTTACAATGACCATCCCAATGATGATGCAAAAACATACTTTTTTGGCTTTAGAAAAGGAGAATGGTATGGCTTAAGTGACATTGACCTCCAATTTTTTGGCAATGATTTACACTATGATGTCAATACCAAAAAAGAATCAGGTGTACCGTATGCAACAGAGCTTTTTAGAGAGAGCGAAACCAAAGGAGTTAAACTTTCGGCTAAAAAAGAGATTGATGAGCACCATCTCCTCTCGTTTTCGATGCTTTATTCTCGTATGGAAATTAGCAATGGTGTGAGACAATGGAACTCTGGTTCAGGCACTTGGAATGCTTGGAGCAGTGCCTTTGGAATCAAAGGCGGTGACATCACAACGGTTGGTGCCCAAATTGTGGATGACATCAAATATGACAAAGCATTTTACACACTTGCTGCTGGCTATGAAAATGTCAAACGCAATGTCACTTCCAACGTCAATACAACGGCTTTAGATAACCTCATCCCCGATGCACTTGACCCTCTCATTCAAAAAACCAATACCGATGAACGAGATAACCTTCTCTCTTTCAGTGCAAAAGCGGGTTATGAAATTTCCCCTGCTTTTATACCCTACATCAAACTCTCCAATGCAGAGAGAACACCTTATTTTAATGAGGCGTATGGCAACAATCCAAGCAATGGAAGTCAAATTCCCAATCAAACACTTGAAAATGAAAAAGTATGGGATATCGATCTAGGAATGGATGGTAAATATGAGCGCTTTTACTACACTTCAGCACTTTACTACCAACGCTACTCTAATTACATTGAGCTTGTTCAAACAGGCTACGTTACTACAGGAAATCTTGCTATTAAACGTTATGTCAACCTTGATGAAGCGACCATTTACGGTGCGGAAGTCATGGCAGGCTATGAAGTGGGCAAAGACCTTTTTGTGGAAGCAACTTATCTTTACACACATGGTCAGAACGAAGATGATGACACACCACTGGCTTTTATAGCACCACAAAAGCTCACCCTCTCACTCGCACAAAAGCGCACCAAAGGGCTTAGTTGGAAAATTGAAGAGGTCTTTGTTGATAATCAAGACCGCATCTCTAGTGTCAATGGCGAAGTCGCAACACCTGGCTATTCTCTCACGAATGCTTCGATGAGTTATGGGTTTTCAAAATTAGGTCTGCTTAAAAATGCTGTCGTACGCTTTGAGCTCAATAACATTTTCGATAAATCATACCGCGAACATCTCGATAAAGTCTCTTCAACCGCATGGTATCTGCCAGATAACGCTGGTATTAACGGTGTTTTATCGCTTAAAGCGGCATTTTAAAAGGAGATTTGATGCGTTTTATTCTGGCTTTCTTACTGATTTTTACAACATTATATGCCAATGAAGCACGTACCTTTGTCGATATTTCAGGCAAAACCATCACCCTACCTGAGCATATCACACGCATTTATGGCTCAGCACCACCCATTAGTTTTATGATTTATGTCATTGATGACACCCCACTCATTGGTGTCAATTTTCCACAAACCAACAAAGACAACAGCGATGGTGAAAAGTTTTTGAGTAAACATTTTATGAGTCTCCCTATTTTAGGGGGCTGGCATGGCAATAATATTCCTAATTTAGAGGCTATCATCGCTGCAAAACCTGATGTCATCATTACATGGGATACACCACTCCTCAATGAAAAAACAGCTAAAGATTTAGCGCGCATTCATATCCCTGCTCTTAAAGTAAATATCGATGATTCGCGCAATTATCCTGAGGTATTTCGTTATCTTGGTAAAGTGATGCACAAAGAGGAACGTGCCAATAAACTCGCTAATATGGCGCAAACCTACTTAGATGAGCTCAAAATATTTGTCGCGAATATTCCTGAGAAAGAGCGCACGAAAGTTTATTACGCTGAAGGAGATTTTGGGCTTCAAACAGAGTGCGACGTCTCGTTTCACTCCGAGCCTTTGGCGCTTGCTGGAGGCAATTTAGTGCATAAATGTGTTCAAAACAGCGTGATAGGGTTACAAGAAGTAAGCTTTGAGCAGATTATCATTTATGCGCCTGATGTCATTATTGTGCAAAATCCTGCCTTTTATAAAACGGTTTTTGAAGATAAAAAATGGGCAATGCTCAAAGCCGTTCAAAATAAACGCGTGTACTTAGTTCCAAAATCTCCTTTTAACTGGACAGACCGCCCACCTTCCTTTATGCGTATTATTGGTGCACATTGGATTGCAAGTAAGCTCTATCCAACACGCTATCCATACAAAATTCACGAGAAAATAAGAGCGTTTTACCGACTATTTTTTGGTGTTGAACTCAGTGATGAAGAGCTTCAAGCTTATTTCTCACTTTAACGTTTGAGAGTCTATGGTATAAATTTAACCACTTTTCTCTTGTACTTATGTCTATTTTTCGTTATAGTTTCAAGTATATAACGATTTAAAGGATATTTCATGGAACCCACTTTTAACTTTTGGGACAATATGGCAAAGCGTTACCCACGCTTTAACGATGCTTCTATGTGTAAAGATGTCAATCACATCTTAAACTGGTGCCAAAATAAAAATGTTTCATTTGATGGTGCTTCTATTTTAGATATTGGTGCAGGCACAGGAACCATCGCCATTCCTTTAGCACAAAAAGGCGCTCAAGTAACTGCTATGGATATATCAGAAGGGATGTTAGCCGCTTTAAATGAAGATGCTAAAGAGCAAGGACTAAGCTCTAAAGTGCATACATACCAAAGCGATTGGGATGCTTTTCCACTCAATCAAAAATACGACATTGTGATCGCTTCGATGACACCTGCTATTAGCGATGAACAAAAAATTGACAAGATGCTTGGGGCAACAAAAGGACTGGGTATTTATGTTGGTTGGGGAAAATATCGCAACAATAAACTGGTTGAAGCCTTAGTCAAAGCACATACCACAGAAGAAGAGGATTGTGCTTCGGCTGGCTGTATTAAAGCCAATCAATTTATTGAGATTTTAAAAGAGAAAAACATTCCCTTTGAGAGTGATTTTTTTGAAACATCATGGATTGATACGTACACCTTTGATGAGGCAAAAGAGTATGCCTATGACCAACTGAAACGTAAAGAGATAACGCCTAATGAAGCAATTGTAGAGTCTATTTTAGTCTCATTTCTTCAAGGTGATAAAGTCCATGTAACCACCGAAGCTGAAAAAGGGATGGTTTTGTGGAACGTCGCTTAAAATAAAGATGCCCTATTTTAGGGCATCTTTACAGAGTACTATTCTTTAATCAATAAAACACTGACTGCTTTAACGATCACTTTTACTTTATCGCCTTCTTTAAGCCCCATCTCTTCGATAGACTCCGTGGTCATAACAGAACTCATTTTATTCGCGATAATGTCACCCACATCGACTTGACACATAACCGTGCCTTTTTTGATCTTCTGAATCGTTGCGGTGATCTCATTTCTAGCGCCGTATTTCATGTCACACTCCTTAGGATTTTACTGTAACAAAATGCTACTCCAAAGCCTTATAGCATGTCAATTCCAAACGTTTTACATGTAAATACTTTTAGATGACATAATCATTCCACGAAGCTTCGTTGGTATAGATGCGCGCGTTAGAGAAATGCACAAATAGCGTGTCGTTTTCATGCGCTTTAATCGCTTGCCATTCCCCTTTAGAAATTTCTGCTTCAACCTTTTGATGCGCGTGCACGGTTTCAAGCTCGACACGTACCCTAGGCCCTACCAATCGCCAGCCAATCAGTTTCGCTTCGATGCCACCACCAAGGGCATTGTCGATGCTGATGTGTATCTCATGCGGACGAACAAAAAGCGATGCTTCTTTGGAACTTCCAAGGTCTGGCGTGTTGAGTTCTGTGTTTTCAAGATGAAGTGAGCCTTGTTCCACACGGGCATGAAAGAGATTGACATTGCCTAAAAAGCTATAGACAAATGGATTGGTAGGTCTGTCGTACACCTCTTCGGGAGTACCGATTTGCTCGATTTTGCCTTGATTCATGACGACAATTTTATCGGAGACTTCAAGCGCCTCTTCTTGGTCATGGGTCACAAACACGCTGGTGATGTGAATTTCATCGTGTAGACTTCTCAGCCACTGGCGCAGTTCTTGGCGAACTTTGGCATCGAGCGCACCAAAGGGCTCATCGAGTAACAACACTTTTGGCTCAACCGCAAGAGCGCGTGCTAAGGCAACACGTTGGCGTTGTCCACCTGAGAGTTGTGATGGATAACGATTGGCGATCCAATCAAGCTGAATGAGCTTGAGCAATTTATGCACCCGTTCGTTAATTTCCTCTTCACTTGGGCGTGTGGCTTTAGGTCTGACGCGAAGTCCAAATGCTACGTTTTCAAACACACTCATGTGGCGAAAAAGCGCGTAGTGCTGAAATACAAACCCCACACCTCGGTCACGTACATGCGTTGCGGTCGTATCTTCACCGTTAAAATAAATCGTTCCGCTATCCGCCTCTTCAAGTCCAGCGATAATGCGAAGCAAGGTTGTTTTACCTGAGCCTGATGGACCTAAAAGTGCTACAAGTTCACCATCGGGAATGGTTAAGTTAATGTTATCTAATGCTACAAAATTATCAAAACGCTTGTTAATATTTGAAATCTGAATACTCATGGTTTATCCTTAGTGAGCGAGTAAGCGTTTTTTACCGATGCGCCACTCAATGAAACTTTTTAACACCAATGTCACCAGTGCTAGAAGGGTCAAAAGTGAAGCAACCGCAAAGGCTGCAGTGAAAAGGTACTCGCCGTATAAAATTTCTACATGTAAAGGCATTGTGGTGGTCATTCCTCTGATGTGACCTGAAACAACCGCAACCGCTCCAAATTCGCCCATCGCTCTGGCATTACTTAAAATCACACCATACAAAAGTCCCCATTTGATATTGGGAAGGGTCACTTTCCAAAACGTTTGCCACCCTGAGGCGCCGAGTGTTAAGGCCGATTCTTCTTCATCTTTGCCTTGTTCTTGCATGAGAGGAATGATCTCACGTGCCACAAACGGAGAGGTGATAAATAGGGTTGCAAGTATAATTCCCGGTGTGGCAAATACAATGCGTATATCATGTTCGCTTAGCCACGCTCCAAACCAACCTTGACTTCCAAATAAAAGCACAAAAATCAGACCTGCAATAACAGGAGAAACCGCAAAAGGAAGATCAATCAACGTGATCAAAAGCCCTTTACCCCGAAATTCAAACTTGGCGATCAGCCAAGCAGTGGCAACACCAAAAACAGTATTGAGCGGAACGGTTATAAGCACCACTAAAAGAGTGAGTTTGATCGCCGCTATGGCATCTGGCTCCGTAATAGAAGCCCAATACACTTTCCACCCCTTTGCCAAGGCTTCACTAAATACGACTCCCAAAGGAAGCGCTAAAAAAATGGCTAGAAAAAGAAGCGTTGTACCCAGTAAAAGTGGTTTAAGCCACCTAGGCTCTAAACGATGTTCTGTTTGCATTTTCTTTTCCTATAAACTTTTTTCGCGACTGTAAATCTGAATAGCATTAATCAAAAACAAAATCACAAACGTGGCAAGCAACATCACCGTTCCCACCGCCGTTGCACCCACATAATCAAACTGTGAAAGCTTGGTCACGATGATGAGCGGGACGATTTCACTGACAAAGGGCATATTACTTGAGATAAAAATGATGGAACCGTACTCACCCAATGCTCTTGCAAAAGAGAGAGCAAAGCCTGTTAAAAGGGCTGGCATTAAAGAGGGTAAAATGACTCTGCTAAACGTCTGCCACCAGCTTGCTCCAAGGCTTGTCGATGCCTCTTCAAACTCTTTTTCAAACTCTTCGATGACGGGTTGAACCGTGCGTACTACAAAAGGAAGCCCAATGAAAACAAGGGCTACCACAACGCCCGCCCTCGAATAAGCGATTTGAATGCCAAGTGGCTCTAAAAGTGCGCCTATCCAACCATTGGACGCAAAGATAGCCGCAAGGGCAATACCTGCAACCGCAGTAGGAAGGGCAAACGGTAAATCAACCAGTGCATCGACAATTTTTTTGCCAAAAAAGTTATACCGAGACAGAGTCCACGCAACGATCAGTCCAAAAAAGAGGTTGATAACCGCCGCAATAAGACTCGCTCCAAAACTGAGTTTAAATGAAGCCAAAACCCTAGGATCAAGGATGACCGCACCAAATTCGTTCCACGAAAGTTTCGTCGTATAAAGCAGTAACCCTCCTAGTGGAATGAGCACTAGGAGGGTTACGTAGGTCAGGCTAAAGCCAAGCGTCAAGCCAAAACCTGGCAAGACACTCGGTTTTCTCAATTGCCACTTCATCGCTTAATTGAAGCAAAGATCTTGTCAAACTCGCCACCATCGGCAAAGTGTTTTTTCTGAGCTTCACCCCATCCGTTAAAGACGGCATCAATCGTAAAGAGTTTAAGCTTTGGAAAGTTAGCTGCTGTCTCTTTTGCGATTTCAGGATCGGTTGGACGATAGTAATTTTTAGCCGCAATACGTTGACCCTCTTTTGAGTAAAGGTATTGCAAATAAGCCGTTGCTACCTCTTTCGTTCCTTTTTTCTCTACATTTTTATCGACGATGCTGACACTTGGTTCTGCTAAAATGCTCACGCTTGGAACAATGATTTCAAATTTATCACGGCCAAGTTCATTGATAGAGAGAATTGCTTCATTTTCCCATGCAAGCAGTACATCACCTAAACCTCTTTGGACAAAGGTATTGGTAGCACCACGTGCGCCTGAGTCAAGGACAGGGACATTGGCATAAATTTTGGTCACAAACTCTCTGGCTTTGTCTTCACTGCCGTATTTTTCAAGGGCATATCCCCAAGCAGCTAAATGATTCCATCTAGCCCCTCCTGAAGTTTTAGGGTTGGGCGTGATGACTTTAACGTCAGATTTTACTAAATCATCCCAATCTTTGATGCCTTTTGGATTACCTTTACGTACCAAGAAAACGATAGTCGAGGTGTAGGGTGCGCTATTATGCGTAAAGCGTTTTTGCCAATTGGTATCAATTGCATGTGCTTTTTGGGCGATAGCATCGACATCATAGGCAAGTGCCAACGTAACAACATCGGCATCCAAACCATCAATGACACTTCTGGCTTGTGAACCAGAACCACCATGAGACTGACGCACGGTTACATTATCGCCTTTAAGCTCTTTCCAGTGTTTGGCAAAGGCTTGGTTGTACTCTTTATAAAACTCTCGTGTCGGATCGTACGAAACGTTGAGCAATGATATATCTGCAGCGTGAATAAAAGGCGCTACAAGCGCCAAAACGGCTATAGCTATTCCAAAGAGGTTTGATTTTAAACTTTTCATTTTTGTTTCCTTTATGTGTTGTTGACTTAAAATATTTTATTTGAGATGAAAGACGTTTTTTTAGCAACACATCAGACAAAAAACATGAGTACTCTTCCCATGAATAGGGCGAAAATTAGACTTCATGGTTTACCTCCTTGTTTTAAATTGACGAAATAATATCAAATTCCTTTTTTATTGTCAAGAATATAGAGCGATTTAGTAGTGTATAAAAATAGTCGGGATTCTTTTATGGTATAATCTCAACAAAGTATATTAAAGGTTTTGGGATGATTTATACCATTTTGGCTATTTTCTCAGGTGCTGGTTTTGGCGCACTGTTACGCTGGTTTTTAGGCACAAAACTCAATACGCTTTATCCCACCATTCCACTAGGAACACTCAGTGCCAATCTTCTTGGCGGTTATCTCATCGGTTTAGCGATTGCTTTTTTTGCTTCAAACACAGCTATTGCCCCTGAATGGCGTCTGTTCATCATCACAGGATTTTTAGGTGGGTTGACCACGTTTAGTACGTTTAGTGCTGAGATCGTCACCCTCATTCAAGAAGGACGCCTTAGTATGAGTATCATTGCCGTTCTTTTACATGTCATGGGTTCTATTGTTATGACACTGCTGGGCATTGCCAGTTACACCCTACTTCAAAAAGGAAGTTTATGAAAGGTTTTCAACTTATTTTTTCAACCCTCCAAAGTCGTAAACACCCCAATGGTAAGCAGATCAGCCACTGGCTTGTTGAAGTTGCTGAAGAACTTGGCATTAAAGGTGTAACGATTTTAAATGCAGCACAAGGCATCGGACGCGATGGCAAACTCCACTCTTCTACTTTTTTTGAACTCGCCGATGAACCGCAAGAGATCATTATGAATGTCAATGAAGTTGAATGTGAAAAACTCTTTGCTCTTTTGAACGAAGAAAAATTAGGACTTTTTTACACTAAAACTGCCATAGAGTATGGGGTCGTTTAAAACTTCTCTTTGGTACTCTTGATTTTTCATTATAGGTTGAGCACTCAAAGTCTTTTTCAAAATATGACGAATAATATATGAATAAAATTTTATACTGCCTCTTTTGTTATCTAAAACTTATTTTTTGATATTACATCATACTTTATATTAAAAAAATAGTCCGATTGTCACAAAAATATATTTCATCACTGTTTGTACGAAAGTACAAAAAACTACCTACATGCATCAAAACACCATAAATACGTTGTAAAATACACTATTTTGACACAAAAAAGACATTTTTTGAACAGATTATGGCTTAAAAGTACTATCATTTATCCTTAAAATCCATTTATATACACCTTAGTCATCTGATATACTTTCTTAAAATTTGGATTTCTTAAGGTTTATTATTTGTATTCTCCTAACTCAAATCTCTTGAAATGATGACGAAAAAATAATTTAAATCTTAATTCTTATCCTTTTTGCTTTTAAACTTTTTTAAAAAGGAGTCATTATGACCGCACCTTTTTTTAATTTCGCAAAAGAGACGTTTAGAATCGAAAGAATAGACTTTTACCCACCTATTCCAAGGCATAAACATTCTTGTTACGAACTTTTTTTCATTGTTGGAGGATCAGGAACATTTTATATTGATTGTCAGAGCTATGATATTCAAAAAAATACACTTTTTCTCGTCTCACCTGAGCGCATCCATGGATGGGAGCAAACACATAACCTTCAAGCTTATTTACTCAAATTCGACCTTTCTATCTTTCCAGAAAAATCTTTTAGTGACCATTTATCTATTTTTCATTTTGACACTGTCAATGTTCAAGAAAATGAATTCAAATCGATAGAAAACATCCTGTCAACCCTTTTAGAAGAGTATCAAGCAACACGCTCTTTTAAAGAATGTACCATTTTAAATTTACTCAATATTTTACTCATTTATGTCAAAAGAACCTTACCAGCGGCACCTTCATCGTTTACAACCAATACACTCTTTGTGCAATTAAATGATCTTATGCAACAAAACAATTATCAACTTACACCGACAACCTACTATGCTAAAAAATTAAAAACCAGTGTTAAATTACTCAATCAAGCTATAAAAGAAATTACAGGACTAAATAGCAGCGAATACATTCGATCTAAAACAATGTTAGAAGCTAAAAGACTCCTAAAATATGACACCATGACATGCAATGAAATCGCTGATCATCTAGGTTTTGTCGACCCTGCTTACTTCAGCAGATTCTTCAAAAGAGAAGTTGGAATCGCAGCAAAACACTTCCGAACTGCCACAGACGAAAAGTACAATTTTTAATAATGAAAATCCATTTTAAAAAGAAAAACTAACCGTTATAATTTATCTGAAATTTAATTTTCGGAGGAATTAATATGAAAAAAATCGCTGTCGTACTTTTAAGTACAGTTGTTTGTGGCACTTTGGCGAGTGCTAAAATTGTTCAACAATTTGAACCAGAAAAAGATACTTCTGCTTTCAAAGGAAAGCCTGAAGTGAGTCTTGCTACTGATTTGTCTTTTTATTATCAAGGTATTGGTCAAGATATTAAAGGAACTACCACTAATGGTACTACCTATACTACGCCAGCTTCAATTGAGTCTGGTCTTATCTTACCAACAGCAAACTTTGATATTAATGCAAAAATCATGAGTGGTTTTAATGTCAAATTACAAACCATGCTAGCGTCTCATCACCATAATGATACTTATGTTAAAGGTGGTTATGCAACCATTGATAACCTTGATTTCATTGCACCTGGTTTTCTCTCAGAATTTATGCGAAATGCAACCATTAAAATCGGTGTTAATGATATCAATTACGGTGATGATCAATACAGAAGAACCGATAATGCCAATGTTATGAGAAATCCATTTATTAACAATATGGCTGTTGAAGGTTATTTACAAGGTACCCATGTAGAACTTCTTTACCGTATCCCATCTATTAGCTCTTTTGCAATGGTTGGTATTACCAATGGACAAGCAAATCCACAAGATGTCACAAAAACTGAATACGATAATACCAGTGCAACAGCAAGTAGCAATCGCTACGGTATTTATACTAAACTTGGTTTTGATCAACAAATCAATGATGATCTAAGATTTAGAGCTACGGAATCAGTCTATATTATTGAAGGTGCCAATAGAAATGATCTCTATTCAAGCGATAAAGCAGGTAACGTTATGACAACTGTCTTTGGTGCTGACTCTGCTGCTTCTATGTCATCTGGCTGGAATGCAATGTCAGGTTATGTGAAAACGCCAGCGGGTACATACGTTTCAAAATCAGCAGCCGATGTTCTTGCTTCAAAAACAAATCTTTTCTTAAAATATAAAGATACTGAATTGTATGGAATGTATGAAATTGCTGATGGTGCGGACGTGTATGATAAATCTATGACCATGAACCATTACGCAGTCGATCTTGTTCAACGTTTCAACAATGATAAATTCTGGTTAGCCGCACGTTATGAAAATGCTGTTGTGGAATATCAAGATGCATTCAATGATTTTGGTGATGCAGAATTAACACAATGGCAATTAACTGCAGGTTGGTTCCTCTCTAAAAATGCTGTTGCTAAAATAGAATACATTGATCAAGAACGTGAGAATTTTTCTATCTATAGAGATGGCAAAGCAAGCTTTAATGGCTTTATGATTAACGCATCTCTTAGCTTCTAAATTATATAAGGATTTAATGTGAAAAAATTGATTTGTAGCCTTTTGCTTTTATCAGGACTCGTTTATGCGGAAAATGTTGAGATTCATGGAACATCAACACTTCATGATTGGAAAATGGTATCTAACGAAACAAAAACTGTTTTCGAAAATGACGGTTCTAAAATCACAAAATTGAACGTTTCTGTTCAAATTAAAACACTTAAAAGCGGTGACACAGGCCTTGATGAAAAAGCCTATGAAACGCTTAAAATTGATAGAAACAATGTTATTACGTTCAAGCTTCTTGAAGCTGATCTTGCTGCTGGTACTATCAAAGGTGTTTTCAAAGTTCTTGATAAAGAGCGAACAGAAACTTTAAAACCAGAAGTGTTAACGCTTGAGCACGTTTCGGGTAGTTTTAAAGTTAAAATGACTGAATTTGGTTTAGAAATCCCTTCAGTTATGTTTGGTGCTATCAAATCTGGTGATGAAGTTACTGTTAAGTACGACATCAAGAAATAAGATCCTTTTTTACCCTTGGAGAGAGGACAAGTTCCGCCAAGCTTCCTCTCTTCTATCTCCTTGAATAATTAATAAAACCATGACTATGAAACCAAAAAATAGTCATGGTTTTATCATAAGATCATGATATGCTTTATCAATTTTATTGTACTATTAGACTATTTTAATTCCTAAAAGTACAATAATTTGCCGTGAAAGTCTATTTTTGCTTTGCACTAAAGTAGCTATACTTCTTGCTTATAATATAACAAGGAGTCTGTAGTGTTGAGTATAGAAAAAAAATTAGCAAAGTATTTGACGGAAGAAACTGGGAAATTGCTTTTGCGTCTTAGTGTTGCCATTTTAATACTTTTTCATGGATTTAAAAAATTTAGTTATGGGATTAGTGGCGTTAAAGCATTGGTATTGAAAGCGGGATTACCTGAATTCTTAGCTTATGGCGTTTATATGGGAGAGCTTATTATTCCTTTTTTACTTATTATTGGGCTCTTTACGCGTATCAGTGCACTTATCTTAAGTGTTACAATGATGGCCGCTATTTTTTTGGCTTATTCAGATAAGTTATTGATGTTAGATGCTAAAACAGGAGGTCCTCTAATCGAGCTTCCTTTACTCTATCTCTTAGCTTCTCTTAGTATTGCTTTTTTAGGTGCTGGTAAGTACAGCTTAGATCGAAAAATACATTCTTAATAAGGATTAAGATTGCATGAATAAATGATCAAAATATCATTTATTCATCTGTTTGTTTGTGTGATAAGGAAATAGAATGATTACAGAAGTTAAAATTTTTTATGATATGGATCCCAATAGCCCTAATGAAGAAAAAAATTTCTTTATTGGAAAAATAAAACATACAGCCTTGCCAGAAGGTACACCACCCCCTCTTCCTCATAGACATCCTTTTTACGAGATTATTTTCGTTACAAAAGGAGAAGGTATTATGCGGATTGATTTTGTTGATAGACCCATGCAACAAGGCTCTTTGTACCTCATGTTACCATCGCAAATTCATTTGCCTATTTATACAGGAGAGTTTCAAGGATTTTTGCTTCGTTTCGATCTCTCAATTTTTGCAGACAAAGCTTTTATGGAAAATCTCTCTATTTTTAATTTTGATTATTTATCTGTTGAAGAGCCTGCGTACAGTAGTCTAGAAAATTTGCTTTTAAGCCTGTATGATGAGTTTATGACACACCAAGCACTCAAACAATGCACGATTAATAACTTGCTCAAACTCTTTTTGATTCAAGTTCAAAGGCTACTACCCGAAGTTGTTAATGAGACAGTTCAAACAACGCTTTTTGGGGCACTTAATACACTTTTGGAAGAGAATAATTATAAAATAAACACACCTATTTATTATGCTAAAAAACTCAAAATTCCCATTAAATCACTCAATCTTGTTGTAAAAGAGTACACAGGTATTCCTTGTGGCGAGTATGTACGCTCTAAAACAATCATCGAAGCAAAAAGACTGCTGTGTTATACCAACATGAATTCCAATGAAATTGCTACAACGTTAGGCTTTGAAGATGCCGCTTATTTTAGTCGCTTTTTTAAGAGAGAGACAGGATTTTCACCCATTCATTTTAGAAAAAATTCTGCATAAAAAGCAATGAAAGCCCTAATATAGGGCTTTCATCCTTTAACTCAATCCTAAAACTTACCTTGATCCTTAAGCTTTTTATACCATTTGTTATGAAGAAACTTAACTTCTTCTTCTTCAACATAACCCGTGATAATACTGTGCACTGCTCCTTTAATCGCAAACATAGACATATACACATGGGTAATGAAAAGGGCTACAACAGCAAATCCCATCACGTTATGAAGGATTGCGGCTGCTCTTAAGAGGTCGATTTGACTCATTCCTGTTAAGTTATGCAACATCTCCATTTTAAAGTCTAGGAAGAACATAAAAGCGCCACTAAAAATCATAGTGATTCCTCCAAGGATGGCTACCCAGTACCACATCTTTTGGCCTGCATTAAATTGGCTTGCATGAATGATCTGTTTCTCTTTAGAGAGATACCCTCCTAGGATTAGAAACCACTTCACATCATCGAGGTTAAAGAGTGCTTCCTTAAGCCACATCAATGCCATAGGAATAACCACAATGGTGAAAGGAATCGTAAAGATACCATGAAGGTTCTTTGCCATTCGTACCAGTGTTCCACCTCCAAAGAAGTCACCAAAAACAATGATAAATCCTGTTGGTACGATCACCAAGAAGCTGACTGCAGCTACTTGGTGGATGATTCTATTATAGAGGTTAAAGGCGTAGTATTTCTTTTCACTGTGTGGAAATACCTTAGGTCCTACGATCTTATAATGCATAAAAAAGACAGCAGGAACACCTAGAAGAACTCCTAGAAATATCCATGCAAAGTATTGACTTTGCAACATCGTAAACAAGGGTCCTAATTTCCATGACTCTTCTTGTCCATATCCTAGGATATTTTGGATGCGCATCTCACCCCAGATTTGGCTTTCATTAGCGTACACCGCTGATGCCAAACAAAGAGCTCCAATGATCAGATAGATATACTTTCTCATTGTTGCTCCTTATGAACGCTGACCACGACCAGCGACCCTTTTACGATAGATGTTAGAGACACTCTCCGCATCACCAACAAGAAGAGCGTTGGTGGAACACACCGCCGCACACATAGGCACTTTTCCCTCAGCGATTCTGTTTTGACCATAGAGATGTCTCTCTTTTTCGGAGTTTGTCTCAAGTGGTCCGCCAGCACACATGGTACATTTATCCATTGCTCCCTTGTGCCCAAAGGCACCATCTCTTGGGAACTGTGGAGCACCAAATGGGCAAGCGTAAAGACAATAGCCACAACCGATACATTTATCTTTATCATGAAGAACGATGCCGTCTTCTCTGATATAGAAACAATCCACTGGACATACTTGCTCACACGGAGCGTCCGTACAATGCATACATGCGATGGATGTTGAGACCTCTTTTCCCTCTACGCCATCATGTAACGTTATAACTTTACGACGACTAATGCCTGTTGGAAGTTCATGCGCTTCTGCACATGCAACGGAACACGCAAAACACTCAATACATCTGTGATCATCACAGTAAAATTTCATTCTTGCCATTTCATTACTCATTTGCCACCCCCTATGCTTTCTCTACGCGGCATAGACCAGCGTTGAACTCTGAAATTTGTGTGATCACGTCAAAACCATAGTTAGTAATGGTATTTGAACTCTCACCGATAGCATACGGTTTGGTGCCTTCTGGGTAATTTGCACTTAAATCCGCTCCTTGAAACACACCCGCGAAGTTGTACGGTAGACAGATACGGTCAGCGGTTACGCTGTGGTTATGGTAGGCTTTAACCTTGATTTTTGTGCCATGTGGCGCATGAATCCACATCATATCACGATCTCGTATACCATGCTTAAGCGCTAAGTCTGGGTGAATGTTCGCAAACATCTCTGGCGTAATCGCTGAGAGATATTTGCTGGTTCGCTCCAACATACCAGCACCTGAGAGGTTAACAACCCTCATACTGACCAACATGATTGGGAACTCTTTTGACCAGTCTTGCTTTTGTTGCTCAGACTTAAATTTTGTCTCAACACGGAAATTTTTCGGCTGATCATCATATGTTGGGAACTTTTGAACCAAATCCCAACGTGGTGAGTGGATCGGTTCACGATGCAATGGTACAGGATCTGGGAATTCCCAAACAATGGTACGTGCTTTCGCATTTCCATAAACACAGACACCTGCCTCGCGTGCTTTTTGCTGGATGAGTCCACTAAAGTCCATCGCCCAGCTTCCACCCATTTGCGCTTTTTCAGCCTCAGTGAGGGTAATCCCAAGTACTTTTTCGATATTCTCTTTGGTAAGCTGTGGATAACCACCTTCGATTTTTGAGCCCGCAACGGTTACGCTCTTATCGGCGAGTTGGCTCACGCCATTGTGCTCTAAACCAAAACGATTTCTAAAGCCCATACCACCCTCAGCCACAGGAACATCACGACGGTAAAGGATAGGAGAACCTGGATGTTTGTCATCCCAACATGGCCATGGAAGACCGTAATACTGGCCTTTCATCGGCCCTTTTCCCTCTAAGGTAACAGGATCAAACATATGCCAGTTTTCTTGATGGCTGCGAAGACGTTCTGGCGTCCAGCCACTTAAACCAATAGATTTGATCGTTCGAGCAATCTCACGAACAGCATCATCTGGCCACTTAAAGTCATTTTTGACTTGTACGACTTTGCCATCTTTGACATCCATTTTCATACCCTGAACAAACTGATCGTAGAAGCCAAATTTTTTCGCAAAGGCAAACATCACTT
Source organism: Pseudomonadota bacterium (assembly GCA_017860615.1). GTDB lineage: Bacteria > Campylobacterota > Campylobacteria > Campylobacterales > Sulfurospirillaceae > Sulfurospirillum. The sequence goes on from JAGDMU010000008.1 coordinate 57,371, forward strand.
CTTCATCAGATTTACTCTCATAAAGAGGCTCAACTACTTTACTTCTCCACTGTGCAGAGCGATTTGTAGCCGTTACGGTACCTTCTGATTCAAATTGAGTACCGACAGGAAGAATGTAAATATTGTCTTTTCTGCTCGTAAGAACGGCCGCTTCATTCACAAATGGCTCAGCAATGACTACTAAATCAACTTTATCCAATGCCTCTTTGATTTTCGCTTGTTGCGACATAGAGGTGATACCTGTTCCTTGAATCCAAACAGCACGAATTGGCGCTGAAGAGTAGGTTTTTTCTTCTTGCAGTACGCCTTGGTACCATTTAGCCAATGAGTACCCTTTTTCGTTCATCCATTTTTTCTCAAAGAATCTGCCTTTAAGCCATTCGTAATCCACACCCCATGATGTTGCAAAGTATTTCCATGCGTTATCATCCAGACCATAATAGCCTGAGAGTGTATCGGCAAGGTTACCCATATCGGTTGCGCCTTGAACGTTATCGTGTCCACGAATGATGTAAAGTCCGCCACCTTTTTTACCCATGTTGCCAAGAGCAATTTGAAGAATCGGAAGGATTCTGGTGTTAGATGAACCTACTGAGTGTTGCGTAATACCGAGTGACCATGCAATAGCACTTGGTGTATTTTTAGCAAACAGTGTGGTTGCTTGAATGATTTGATCGACCGGAATGCCTGTTACATCCGAAGTGAGTTCGGGTGTCCATTTGGCAGCTTCTGCGCGGATTTGATCCATCGCGTAAGAGCGTGTTTCAATAAATTCTTTATCTTCCCAACCATTTTTAAAGATGATGTGAAGCATACCGTACACAAAGGCAATGTCCGTACCTGAACGAATACGTAGGTAGAGATCCGCTTTTGCCGCACTTCGGGTATAAATTGGATCAACAACGATCAATTTTGTACCATTACGGTCTTTTGCTTGTAAGAAGTGTTTAAAACCAATAGGGTTTGCAACGGCTGAGTTTGCACCAATCATCATAATGACTTTTGCATTAACAGCATCGCCGAATTGTTGTGTCATAGCACCGTATCCAAATGTATTCGCAGCACCTGCGACGGAAGCACTATGTCAAATTCGAGCAACGTGATCTATATTGTTTGTTCCCCACATTGCCGCAAATTTTCTAAAATAGAAAGCCTGTTGCAAGCTGAATTTTGCAGAACCTAAAAACTCTACGATGTCTGGGCCATTTTCGGCACGCATTTTTAACATTTTCTCTGAAATCTCATTAACGGCTTGATCCCAACTGATACGTTGCCATTTTCCATCCACTTTTTTCAGAGGATACTTAATACGTTGTGTGCTCTTCACCAAATCAATTTGGTCAATGCCTTTACAGCAGTGACTACCTTCACTGATTGGGTGGTCTTGTGCCACGTCTTGGCGAACCCACACGCCGTTTTGAACTTCAGCGATGATTCCGCATCCTGCTGAACAAATACTACAAATCGTTTTAACTCTCTTGCTACCTGGGAATGGATTTTTCACTTCTTCTTCTGTGGCTGGTCTGATTGAGTCACTGGATGCAAACGCGCTGCCTGCTCCAAAACTCGCTCCGATCGCTGCCATTTTAAGAAATGATCGTCTTCCCATGTGCAAAGAGGCGTCTTTTAACATCTCTTTACTCATCTAATCTCCTTAGACTGCCGCGTGATAATACGCGTCCCAATTGGCTGTTTTTTTATAGAGAATCTCTTTTTTCTTCGATTTTCCCTTAACAACACCGTTACTTCCTGCTGTTTTTGCACCTGTGTCACCGGCGATTGCACCGACACTCACGGTTGCAGCAACGGCACCCACACTCAGAGTTTTTTTAAGAAAACTCCTTCTTTGATCTTGCATGGTCATTTTCTCCTTGCAGAATTTCTCTTTGGACACCAAAGAGAGAGCTGAAAAAACCACTGTTTTTTCAGCTCTAAAATCCTTACATGTAAAGCGTTTATATTATGCAAAATTAGCATATTTATAGAACATGAAGCACCAAAGGTGCGTGGGCTTTCTGCCAAAGAAAACCCAGTGTTAACGTAGTCTTTAGAGCTTTGCTTTAAAGACGTATTCAAAGATTAGAGTACAAACTCTTCAAAATTCTTTTTCGGTCTTGGCGTCAATGGTTTACGTGGTTTTTTGTGCTCTTTGGTGTAGACTTTCGGCACTTCATCCTCTTTTTCTTTGAGCGGTTTTTTCACATCCAAATAGAGTCGCTCTAATGCTATAAAAGAGTGCATAATCACGGCTAATTCTTGGTAAAAATGACTGTCTTCATGAATGTAAAGAGCGCCAATAAAGTCATCCACAAAGGGATTGAGAATATTAACAAACACTTCGCGCGCAAGCTGTGCACTTTTCTCATTATCCGCAAGTTCTTCTTCGATCATTTTTTGCAAAAACAACATTACAAAACCAACATGGTCTTCAAGCTCTTTAAACTTTTCCGTATCGCGTCTGAAGTTAGAACTTAAAACATAATTGACCATTTCTAAGCGCTTTTTTCCATCATCTCGGTTCTCAAGAAAATAGGATGCCGTTACAGGGATAAAGGCTGAATAAGGGCTAAAAAAGATCGTATCGCTCTCTTCTTTTAGAAGCGCATAGCCTTCACTAATAAGCAAATTTTGCATATTACTAAACGCACGTTTACTCTCTTCATCAAGTGGGTTTTGCGCTAAAATATCGATCGTTTTTTGAATCACTTCAAGATCATTCTTGTTCTCAAAAAACATCAAAAGTGAAGCAAAGAGCCCGTAGTAAACGGCTCTTGCTTTATTAATTGCCTCTTGATTCATAGGCTAGGTCCTTTTTGTTCATTTTTCATATGCGCCTTAAACATCACTTTGGGCTTACAGGCAGCACAGCAGTAGAGTGTTCTAAGTTTTACTTCATCATTGCCAAAAAGTGGTGTCATGATAGCTGCAATTTTTTCCACCGCTTTAACGGTCGCAAAAGGCATTCCGCACTCAAGACAGGTGAAAAGCTCATCTTTTGCCATAATACGTTGTGAAAACCAACTCGGTTTTAAACTGATCTCATCTTTAATGACAGTGAGACAATCCTTCTCAGGACAGGTCACTTCACAGTAGCCACAATTCGTACAAATCGAAGCGTTAAAACGAAGGGAATTGTCTTCAGGATGTGCTGTCAAGGCGCGTACATTACACGCACCCACACAACTAAGACACAAGGTACACTTACTCTCATCGATTTTGATATCACCGTAATGAACATGCTCACCCGTCTTCACCACACCTAAATCTTCACCATCGACTAAGTGTGCAAGACGTGCTGAGAAGATCTCACGTTTGCGAAGACCGTCTTCATTGATGCCGTACATACACTCAGGAAAACTCTCTAAACTTTCAAAAATGCGCGCTAAATCGGCACTATCTTCACACACATAAATCGCTTTTTTGTGATACTTTTTCTCAAAAATTTCGTTAAGGATGCGAATGACATCGCCTGTACCTTTGGAGATAAAATCGGTGTAGAAAATGATCGGATTACCACTGGTTTGAAGCAGATTTAAAAGGTGCGCTTCATGTAAATATTTTTCACCCTCAATCATCAAAGGTAAAACGCCCTCTTTCAAAGGAATGTCAATCAAGCCTAAATCCATTTTATGCGGAATAATGAGCGCCGTTGAGCCTTTAAAATAATCGCTCAAATGCGCAAAAGCAATGCGTGGCATCTGCGTATAATCAAGCGCTCCACTAGGACAAACGCTGATACATCCACCACAGCCATGACAGTCAATATGAGAGAATGCCAAATGCTTGGTTTCATCTTCTTTCAAAATCGCTACAGTTGGGCAGACCTCAGCACACTTACCACACACCTCAACGCGACGTTCATGGTACTGGCAGATGGAAGGATCGTAATTGATATAGTTTTTATAGTGGTATTCGCCTTTGTTGTCACGAAGCTTTTTAAGTGCCCCTTCCAATCCAAGTAGAGCTGGATCATACACACCGCTTTGCTTCATAGCAAAACTTGGAGCACTCCACCAGATAATCTGGTCACATTCAAGTTCAAGCAATTCACCCTCTTTTTTAAGGGTTACACTAAGAGCTCCAATGTGCCCATTGACATCTAAAATCATTGAAGGTGAAAGAACAATAACCGTAAAAGCTTCATTTGTAAGCTCTGTTTTAAGGGTATCATGTTCTGCATTATCAGTGACGATTAAAACTTTACTACCCACCTCTTGAGAGTAGTCCATATCTTGCGCAAAATCAAAGCCAAGTGCACGAATAGCGTAAAGTTTTGTTATATTATTAATCTTTTGGGCAATACTATCACGGGAGTGTTGGAGGTAAAAATTGATCTCAGGAGCATAAATAATTGCTTCTGCCTCAGGGTGGTTTGAGACCAAAAAGTCACCAGAACATGGGCTTTTCACCAGTTCGATCGCTTCGTTAAGAGGGAAATCAATACCAACGGTATCGTAGAAAACGTACTCTTTTTGCATTTTACATCCATTAAGTGGTAAATAAGAATTTACCGAATTGTAAAATGAATTGGATTAAATGGCTCTTAACAAGACAAAGTTTATCCGCTTGAAAGATCGTTATATATATATTTATATAACGTATTTTGGGCGCATTTGTTTAATTAGGTTGCGTTAATCTTCTTAGGCTATAATAACTATCATCAATATTTAAGGTGACTCATTTTGGTAAACAAAAACTTTCTAATCGTAAGCTTTTTAGCCCTAATTATTTTGGCACTCTTCTTTTTCTTTACCGCTTCGTTTAAAGGTATAGAGAAAAATTCAATTGTGCTAGGTGCGTCCCTTCCCTTAACAGGTATTAACAGTCATTTAGGACGTGATGTGGTTGTAGGAGCCAATGCCTACTTTAGCCACACCAATGCCAGAGGGGGTGTACAAGGTAAAAAGATTGAATTTATCCAATATGATGACAAATATGAGCCTGAAAATACCTTTAGTAACACCATCAAACTTATCACCAAAGATGACGTTTTTGCACTCTTTGGTTTTGTAGGAACCCCAACAGTCAAACGTGTACTACCGCTCATTTCTGAAACGAACATCCCTTTTATAGCGCCTTACACAGGGGCTTCTTTTCTTCGTACCAAAGAGACTCCCAACATTGTTAATTTCAGAAGCTCCTACACCGAAGAGTTGGATGCCTTAGTCGAGTACCTCACCAAACAAAAAAGTATTACCCGCTTTGCTATTTTTTATCAAAACGATGACTATGGTGAAGAAGGCTACATCGCGCTCTCAAACGCCCTTACTAAACGCAATCTCACACTCAGTGCCGAAGGGACGTATAAACGCAACACCCTCTCCATCCGCCATGCCATCCATGAAATTGAAGCGGCAAAACCTGAAGCCATCATTTTGGTAGGTTCTTACAAACCGACGGCTCGTTTTATTGAAAAAGTCAAAGAACACATTCCTTCAAAAATGATTTTCTGCCCTATCTCATTTGTCAACGCTGACGCGCTGATGGGTGAACTTCAAGGCAAAGGCGAGAACATCCTCTTCTCCCAAACCGTTCCTTCTTACGATGATTTTTACTCTAAAGAGGCAGTGGAGTACCTTAAAAACCTTGCATTTTACTACCCTGAAGAGAAACCCTCTTTGGTCTCTTATGAAGCCTATTTAGCGGCAAAATCCGTCGTTACAGCACTTAAGGCCATCAATGGAACGATTACACCCAGCAAATTTTTGGACAAACTGAAACACATTCCTTCCCATACACTCGATAATATTCCTTTAAAATACAACCATGCGCAACTTCTAAACCAAGTCTATCTCTCAAATTATGTCAATGGCAAATTTGAGATTATTCAAAAGTACGAGTACTAAGATGACGTTTGTAGAGTTTATTAACCAAAAATTAGAGACCATCAAGTTTTCTAATAAAACCAAAATTCTCATCTTTATCATTTTAAGTGGTACGATTACCATTGGCTTTTTGATGTTTGTCTCCATTTTTGCCCTCAAATACGACTACGAAACCCTATTCCAAAAACACACGCAACCTCAAGTTGATCTTGAAGAAATCAAAGACAATTATCGAGTAAACATTGCTGAAACACTGCGTGATATTCGTGAAAAACAGATCAGCAACAACGATGCGATTGAAGTGATTTATTTAGCGCAGCAGATCATTCACAAACAATGGGATAGTTACCAATTTGCAACCAATCGTCAAATTGGAGGGCTTCCTTATTTTGCAAGTAAATGGCTCAGTCTCTTTTTAGTTACCCCTGAAATTCCTGAAAAAACGATCTTTCAGCGAGGTATTGTCGATAAAATAAGTGTTAAAATGCAAAGTATCGACAGTAAAATCAATATTATGCTTGATCTTTTAAAATACTCAAAAACCGAACAGGCAGCTTTTTTGATCGATGATATTACGCTAGAAGCTAACTCCCTCAATATCTACCTTTCAAGCTTGATTACCACACATCTTAAACAAGCCATTACCGAAAAACAGGTCAATGACAGCCTTTTTAAGACCAGTACCGTTATGCTGATTCTTCTCATCGGTATGATTTTCTTTTTCATTACCATGGTACTGCTTATCATCATTAACCACTTTAAGAATTTGCATAACTACCTTGAAGAGAATGTTTTAATTAAAACCAAAGAGCTTCGCGATCTTAACGATTCGCTTGAGCTTCGCATTAAAAGAGAAGTTGAAAATAGCCGTAAAAAAGACAACATTATGTTTCAACAAGCAAGACTTGCAAGCTTAGGAGAGATGCTTCAAAACATCGCGCACCAATGGCGACAACCACTGGGTTCGCTTATGATGATTATTCAAAGTTTTGAGAGTAAGTTTTTAGCCAAAAAGCTGGATGAGGCTTTTATATCTTCTCGTGTCAAAGATGCACAACTGCTCTCTTCCAATATGTCTGATACTTTGGAAGACTTTCGTACTTTCTTTAACCCCAACAAAAGTAAAAAAGCCTTTCGCATCAAAGAGGTCATCCAAAAAGCGGTCGATCTTTCCAAATATCAGTTAGAAAAAGAAGAAATCACGCTTGCACTTTTGATCAAAGATGATCTTGAAGTCTTTGGCTTTAAAAACGAATTGATTCACGTTCTTTTAAACCTTATTGGCAACTCTAAGGACATTTTAGCGAGCAAAACCGATCAAATACATAAAATTATACACATCATTGCCAAGCAAAACACCGAGAGTATTTTTATCAATGTTATCGACAATGGCGGTGGTATAAAAAGTGATATAATACCCAAAGTTTTCGACCCCTATTTTACGACTAAACACAAAAGTGTAGGGACAGGAATTGGGCTTTATATGTCCAAACAGATGGTTGAAAAACATATGCACGGCAAAATAACCTGTAAAAATATCCGCCACAAACTAGGAACGAAACTTTTTTGGGCATGTACGATGTTTACGATAGAAATACCAAAAAATTACATCAATACAAACGAGGGTGATGACGATGAACAAGCGCAATTTTGAATTACTCGGTAGTTTTACAATTCTTTACATCGAAGATGAAGCAGATCTGCTTAAGCATACAACCTCTGTTTTAGAAGATTTTGTGAAAAAAATCTATCCTGTGCAAACCATAGATGAAGCCCTAGAAATCATTAAAACCGAAAAAATTGATGTCATCATCGCAGATATTCATCTCAAATACAGCAATGGGCTAGACTTTTTACGTAGCGTCAAAAATGACCTTGAAATTGAGCTTCCTTCCATTGTGACGACAGCCTTTACCGATACCGAGTATCTGCTTGATGCCATCAAACTTCATGTCGATAACTACATCATTAAACCTGTGAATATCAAAGAGCTTCTGAACTCTCTGCATGATGTACTTTTACCTAAAATTCAAGCCAAAGAGATCGAGCGCTCTTACAACATCATCAAAACCATCTCCGCGGTAACCGATAGCAAGCAAGTGGAGATCATCCGTTTTATCATCAAAAATTTGGACCATGAAAATATGCTCAACTACTCTTACAGTGAGATCATGGAGCAAGTCGATGTCAGTAAACCCACGGTCATTAAGCTTTTCAAACAGCTTGGCGATCAAGGAATTTTAACGAAGATTCAAAACAAAAAATACCTTTTTGACGAGACAAAACTACCGCTTCCGGAGAATGCATGAATAGCTTAAGAACACTTCCTAAAGTTGACAAGTGCCTTACACATCCTCTTTTTGAAGGCTGTAATGCAACTTTAGTGATGAAAATTGCCAGAACGCACATCGAAGAGCTGCGCCAAGCACTGATTCATAAAGAGATTGAAAATTTTGATGAAGAAGCTTTAATGAATGAAATCAAAAAGGCGTATGATGCCCTTTTTGAGCCTTCTTTAAAACCTCTTATCAACGCCACAGGGGTTATTTTGCACACCAATATGGGCAGAAGCCTGATCTCTAAAACCTTATTAGAGCGTGCAAGCGACGTCATCTGCAATTACTCAAACTTAGAATATAACCTAGAAATGGGCTCTCGTGGAGAGCGCTATGAGCATGTCAGCACACACCTCAAAGAGCTTTTAAATGTTGAAGATGTCTTGGTGGTCAACAACAACGCCTCAGCCGTTTTTTTAGTCCTCAACACCTTCGCTAAAAACCAAGAAGTTGTCGTCTCACGTGGCGAGCTTGTTGAGATTGGGGGTAGTTTTCGTATCCCTGAAGTCATGAAGCAAAGTGGAGCGCTCCTGTGCGAAGTGGGAGCAACCAATAAAACCAAACTTGCCGATTACGAGAGTGCCATCAACGAGAACACCGCAATGCTCATGAAAGTGCATCAGTCTAACTTTTCCATCGAAGGTTTTAGTGAAGATGTAGCGTATGAGAATCTCAAGCAATTGGCCACCCAAAACAACCTTTTAGACTACTACGACTTAGGCAGTGGTTATGTGCCAAAACTACCGTATAACCTAGGCAACCGCGAACACTCTTTGAGTGAAATTTTGGAGTGTTCTCCTTCACTCATTAGTTTTAGCGGTGACAAATTGTTTGGAAGTGTACAAGCAGGTATCATCGCAGGACGAGCAGACTTAATCGCGAAGCTAAAAAAGAACCAACTCCTTCGTATGCTACGTGTGGATAAAATCACACTGAGTCTGCTTGAAGAGAGCATCAAAGCATACCTCAAAGAGGAGTGGGAGAACATCCCTACGTTATGGCTTTTGTTTAGAAGTGTTGAAGAACTGAAACAGCGAGCTTTAGCGCTTAGAGAAAAAATAGGTGAAACGTATTGCGAAATCGTAGAGAGTGAAACCTATATGGGCGGAGGCACACTACCCAATCGCCGCTTTCCTACCATCGCCCTACACATCAAAGGCAAAGCGACTGCTTTAGAGAAAAAATTTCGAGAAGCGAGAGTCATTGGGCGTATTGAGAATGATCAATTTTTACTCGATTTTCGCACTATTCTTCCAAGTACGGAAGAAAAACTTATCACTATCATAGAAACTATTATAGGCAAGAAATAATGGAATACAGTATCGTTGGAACCGCAGGACATGTTGATCATGGTAAAACTGCTCTTATTACGGCACTCACTGGCTTTGAGGGAGATAGTTTAGAAGAAGAAAAACGCCGAGGTATCACCATCAATCTCAGCTTCTCAAGTATGCAAAATGAGACGAAGAATGTTGCTTTTATCGACGTTCCTGGGCATGAAAAACTCCTCAAAAACATGATCGCAGGAGCGTTTGGATTTGACGCTAGCTTGGTCGTTGTCGATGCCAATGAGGGCATTATGCCTCAAACGAGAGAGCATTTAGAGATTCTCAATCTTTTGCATGTGAAAAATATCATTATAGCACTCACCAAAAAAGACCTTGCAACGCCTGATGTCATAGAACAGCGAAAATACGAAATCGCCGAACATCTCAAAACGCTTCAAAACCTTCACTTGGTGGAGATTATCCCCGTGAGTGTTTACGATGTTGCTTCGATTCAAGCCCTAAAAAAGGCACTTTTTGATCTTCCCGTAACGCCTAAAAAGAGCAATGGACTCTTTCGTTACTACGTGGATCGCTCTTTCTCCATCGCTGGAGCTGGAACCGTTGTTACGGGAACCGTTTTGGATGGAACCATTAAAGTCGGTGAAAAGCTCTTTGCACCAGAGTTAGAAAAAGAGTTTGTCATCCGCAATCTTCAAGTGCATGACCATGACGTCGAAGTGGCGTATTCGTCTCAGCGAACGGCCATTAACCTTCAAAATGCCCAAAAAACCTCTTTTGAGAAAGGGGCACTGCTCTGTAAAAAAGGCTTCATTCGCGGTTTTGACTGCGCCGATGTTTGGGTAGAGAGCATTGGAGGGCATACGCTCAAACACAATGTTAAAGTGATACTCTATGTCGGAACCAAGCAAGTTGAAGCGCGTATTTTATTTTACGAAAATGAAGAAAAAGCAGACAAAGGCTATGCGAAACTGCAATTTAATCACAAGCTCTTTTTAGTCCATGATGAGCCTTTCATCATCTGTTCGAGTGGTCGTACCATTGGTGGTGGTCGTATACTGAATCCTATCAATGACCCCATGAAAAAAAAGGTTAAATTAGAGCTTCTTAAAGCGCTTGATTCTAAAGATTTTAAGAGCGCCTTTACCATTTTAGTGGAGATGCACAAACACGGCTTTGGACTCATCTCCTCCAATCAACGCTTTGGGCTAAATCATGAAGAAGCCATCGCTATCGCTCATGAAATGAGTGACGTTTTTGTCGATGAAAAAGGCTTAGTTCTCTACCCCGTTTCCATGAAAAATGAGTTGGAGCGCATCGTTCAAGCCATTTACGTTAAAAATGCGTATGCCCTCCTTTCCGCCAATTCGCTCTCCTTAAAACTCAAATGGGCAAGTGTTGCTTTGGTGGAGAGTGTACTGCAAAAACTTTGCGATGAGGGTGTACTTGAATTTGTCAATGGTATTTATAAAAATGCCCAAATTGACATCGACAATATCGAAACACTCATCGAAGATAAACTCTATGGCATTTTACTAGGAGCCGAATTTACACCCGATGCACCCTATAACATCTACGATGAACTCGACATTGACCGTAAAATGGGTGATGATGCGCTCAAAAGCCTCACACGGGCTAAAAAAGTCGTACGATTAGAGCATAACCTCTTTGTCACCACCATTGCACTCAGTGCTATGATGGCGCATTTAAGGGATATTATGCGTAAATGTGAAGGCATTGACATTAAGGCATTCAAAGAGCATTTCGATATGAGCCGAAAATACTTAGTGGCATACCTTGACTATCTCGATAATTTTGATGATGTTAAAAAAGAGGGAAATAGAAGGGTTCTGATCTAAAAGAGTCGATATTTACTCGACTCTTGTTTCCGCACATTTCTCTTTTGCCCATTTATGTTTCAATCCATGAATATAAACAATCAAAATAAAAAACATTGCTGATGTGATTCCAAGTACTAACAAAATCATTGTCTCTGATGGATCGGTTTCAAGTAAGATGAGCTTTCTCACCAGCACAACAAATGAGATCTCAAGGAAAGTAATCGCATAGTCGAATCCATCTTGAATAAAAAGTGTTTTGACAATCGCCAAAACAATCAAGACAAACAAACCATCGGTTAAGATGATCTTAATCGAATCAAAATCAAGTGCACCTTGTGAAATGGTAAATGCAATCATTTTATAACCAAGACTCACAAAACATTGCCCTAAGTAAACAATCATCATCACAATAAAAATATACCGAGCAATATTGAGTAACTTTAACAAGGTACTCTCAACTTTTTGCTCTAAAAATTGATTAAACGTTGAAACTTTCGTTAACAGATTTTCTTCCGATTTCGAATTGGTGTCATTTTCCACAGTGTTCTCCATAATTCATCATGCCTTCAAAAGGGCGCAAAATTATATAACAATCAAGGTAAAAGAGCTGTTTATACTACGGTGAAAATAATTTTTTTGTTTCATTTTCAAAAAACACTTGACATTATTACTAATTAGTAATATAATCTCGGCAAAGGAAGGAAAACATGAAACTACGATCTGAAGTTAAAAGCTACGGTGAACGCACGGATAAAAGTATGCAGACATGGATACAAATACTCAGAGCCTTTACCAAAATCCGTAACAAAGAGTTGAAGTATATCAACGAATGCGGTTTAACGATGAACCAGTTTGAAATGTTGGAAGTCCTTTACCATCGTGGCGATTTGCAAGTTGGGGCTATTACAAAACTCATTGAGAGCACTCCAGGTAATGTCACTGTGGTTGTCAAAAATCTCCTCAGAGATGGCTTAGTTCAGACACTTCCATCGCCTGAAGATAGCCGTGTGCGTATCGTAAGCATTACTGAAGCTGGGAAATCGCTTATCGGTGGTATGTTTGGAAAACACGCAGCCAATCTCAAGAGTTATTTTGACGTGTTAAGCGAAGAAGAGTTGGTCACCTTGTATGACCTGTTACGAAAACTGCAAAAAGCGCAATAGACTTCGTGTAAGTCTGCTATTTTTTTGCTCAAATATTACTAATTAGTAAAAAAGGAACTATTATGAAAATTAAATCTTTACTCGCGTCATCTTTGTTGGCAGGAACTGCTCTATTCGCTGGAAATTACAACGTTGATCCTATGCATTCAAGTGCGGATTTTAGTGTTAAACACGCGATGATCTCAACCGTAAAAGGGAATTTTTCAACATTTAACGGAAGTTTTGTATACGATGAAGCGACCAAAACGCTTAAATCTTTAAATGGAACCATTCAAGCAACTTCCATCGATACAGGTATTAAAGACAGAGACGAGCATTTACGCTCAGCCGATCTTTTTGATGTTGCAAAGTACCCAACCATCACGTTTGCATTGGATGAAATCAAAGGTGATAAAGCCTATGGAAAACTCACCATGAAAGGCGTTACAAAACCTGTTGTTTTAGCTTACGAGAATGGCGGTAGTGCAACGGATCTTTACGGTAACAAGCGTGTAGGTCTTGGGCTTAGCGGTAAAATCAATCGATCAGACTTTGGTATCACATGGAATAAAGCCCTAGAGACAGGTGGTGTGATCGTGGGTGAAGAGGTCAAAATCGACGTAGCGTTAGAGGGAATTTTACAAAAATAATAGCTTTACATGTAAAGGAGTCAATCATGTCATTTACTATTCATAAAGCCAACCAAAGAGGCATTGCAGAACATGGTTGGCTTCATAGCCGTTTTAGTTTCTCCTTTGCGGAGTATTACAATCCCGCACGTATGGGATTTGGCGCATTACGTGTCATCAATGACGACATCGTGGAAGCAGGGCTTGGCTTTGGTATGCACCCGCACCGTGATATGGAGATCATCTCCATCGTCACCAAAGGGGAGCTTGTGCACAAAGATTCTTTTGGCAATCATGGTGAAGTTCATGCAGGTGAGATTCAGTACATGAGCGCGGGGGAAGGCGTTTTACACTCCGAATTTGCCTCAAAAGAAGAATCCGCTGCGCTGTTTCAAATTTGGATACATCCAAACCAAAAAGGTGGCAAGCCACTCTACAATCAACGTGATTTTAGAGATGTGGCCAAAAGCAATCAGTGGGTAACACTGGTTTCGCCTGATGGTAGAGAGAACTCCATTGCGATCAAACAAGAGGCGTTTATCACCACCACTGAGCTAGAAGAAGGTAAAACAATTTCCTTAGCACCTTCTAGCTCAAATCGTGGTAAACTCGTACTCGTTGTCGAAGGTGAAATTGAAATCGATGGTGTCGTGCTTGAAAAAAGAGATGAAGTACAGATCACAGAAAGTAAAGCCTATGAGCTTAAAGCGTTGAAACCCTCTTGGGTTTTAGTATTTGATGTGCCAATGCACTAAATCAAACAAGGAAATACTATGTCACCTGTAAAAATGTCGCTCGAAGCCAATAAAAGTTACCACTTCTGTACTTGTGGGAAAAGTGCCAGCACCGTTTTGTGTGATGGCAGCCATAAAGGCTCAGGTTTTACACCTAAAGCATTTACAGTTACTGAGAGTAAAGAGTATTATCTGTGCGCCTGTAAAAAAAGTGCAAATGCTCCATTTTGCGATGGAAGCCACTCCAAATAATTGAATACCCTTTGAAAGAGTGGTGAAAAAATTTTCACTGCTCTTTTTCGTGTATAATGACGAAAAATAATCAAAGGCTTCTTTTTTATGTCAAAACACCCTACCCTACTACAACAATTTCGCTCTTTCTACCACCAAAATCGACTCAATGATCTTGAAATTGCTATCGAATACTTCAGTGTTTTTGGAGGAACGAGTTGGAATGTCGATACCACCAAACCTCTTTTTGAGCTGATTTCGAGCAAGATTTTAAAAAACTACACCTACATTCATACCGACATTACCAAACTCACGTACAGTAACAAACTCTCCCATGCGCTCTTGAGCGCATCTGCCACAGGGGATCGTCGCGTTTATTCTTCCTATAAGCGTGCTCGCCTAAGCCGTGAAGAAGGCAATGAAGCACTTCATGCGCTTTTGCGCAGCGAACTCATAGAGCTTGAATATTCACTCGAGCGTCCCATGAGAGAAGAAGATGACAACTCTGATAAATTAAGCTTCATCTCTCCGTTTATGCGCTTTTGGTTTGCTTTTGTTTCACCGTACTATAAAACCATCAAAGAGGGCGATTTTAGTGAAGTTGAAAAAGCATTTTCAAACCGAGAGCAAGGCTTTAGCGATCTTATTTTTGAAAAACTCTGCCAAGCATTTTTGAAAAAAAGTTTTAGTGAAGATCCTATCGTTGAGATTGGAAGTTATTGGGATAAAAACGCTGAGATTGATATTTTGGCGAAAACAAAGTCTGGCAAACTGATCGCAGGAAGTTGTAAATACACCAATGCTAAAGTGAAAAAAACCGAACTTGCACGCTTGAAAGAGAAATGCACCTTAGCAGAACTCGAACCTGACATGTATGTTATTTTTGGAAAAAATGGCTTTAGTTCAGAACTCAAAGCGCTCAAAGGAAATGAATTAAAACTCTTTACACTGAAAAGCTTGAAACCACTTGTGGAAGAGATCAAAGAGAAAGAACTCATCCCTTGTGAAGGAAAGAAGTACTAAAAAAAGGGAGAAAACCTCCCTTTGAAAAACCCCTAAAAAACTACTTTGCTAAAACAACACAGGTTGCCACAAAGGCGATGATCTCAGGGGTGTATCTGAAGTAACTCATCCAAATACGCATGATGACATCCTTTTGCTATGTGATACGCAAAAGAAGCATTCTTCGTTCCACAGTTTCACCTATACTGTTCGTACACCTCAATTTTCTCTTGAAGCTTGTTCGCAAGGTATGAATGTGCGTAGCCAAGTTCACTCAAAATGAGCTTTGCCTCATCACGGTATTTTCGTTTTTTTTCATCATTCCAATGCTTCGGTGGTACTCCAAGATTGGTTATGCGATCGGCTAATTTGACCATAGCAACGCAGTTTTGACGTTGTTTAAGTCGCTCTAGACTGTCTCTCATCTGAGCTTCTTTGGAAGGCAGGGTTTTATCTTTCGTAAGGGCAGCAACGCCTTTGGCGATCACTTCCACATTACCTGCAAGTGGGCTCTGTTTGGTGATAACGGTTGTGGTATCTTCATTCACATCGTGTAAAAGCGCACACGCAATGGCAACATTATTTTCATCATAACTCAAAGGCTCGCAAGTGATAGCATTAATAACTTCACCTGCAACGCTTAAAAGGTGCATCGAGTAAGGAAGCCCATGGGGTGTCTTTTGCTCCCCATGAGCACAAAGTGCAAATGCAAGGTTTTCTTTGAAAAACTCTACACTAAAAAGCTCTTGTGGCAATGTTACCTCTATTTTTGGGACTTTTGGTAAACTTGGAGCTTTGTTTTTTTCAATTTTAGCGTAGTGCTCTTCCTCTTCATTGTCACTAAAATAGAGCAAATACGTACCTGATTCACACACAAACTCTAACTCTTCATAGTGTTCATGCTCATTTAGCTCCGCATAAAGATTTACATGTAAAATCTTTGAAATTGAAGAACTGAGTGCATGTTTGACTTTTGCAGGAGGAAGAGGAATGGAGTCTAACTGAAAATACTCCACGTAACCCATCGCCCCACCCGCTACATGAAAGTTGATAGTCAAACTTTGTTGTGTGCCCTCTTTGAGATACGCAATTTCAACAAGATTATGAAGTGTATAAACTGAGATGACATCACACCCTGCAATATCATTTAAATAAGCCCATTTTTCACACATACTTTACCTTTACCTGTAAAGATTGTAACTACTTTTTACACAGCTCATCAAACCACTTCTCATTCTCCGCTGAACGATTGGTTTTAGAGCGTAAAAGCGTTTCGCGCACTGAAACCAAATCATCCCGTTCTAAAAACTCTAACATTGAAAATGAAGAAATAGGAGCATTTGGATCGGATTCTATGAGCATCTCGATTTCTTCTATAAGTGCCATTTTATCGGCATTGTCTTGCATTCATTGACCTTTCATTAACAAACTATGATTGGTTTTATTGTATAATACCTTACATTTCATGCAGATTATATTCTGTAACTTACAAGGAAAATGAATGAAAAAACAACTTTTATGGTTTGTTGCGCTTATTTCTAGCACTCTTTTTGCAGCAACCGACGCACAAATTGTTGAACACTTTAAATCAACGATTCAAGTACCTAATATTACTATCGAAGTCGTTTCACGCAAAGGCGTTGATGGCATTGATGGCATGGATTTCGTGACTTTAAATCTTAGCGATGGCTCACGTTCACAAAAACTCAGCATCTTTACCAAAGATGATTTGATCTTCCCTGATGTTATCAGCATCAAACAAGGCGGAAGCATCAAAGAGATGATGGAGATGGCAGAGCTTCAGAAAAAGCTTTCAGCACTCTACAAAAAAGAGGAGAAGAAAAACATTGTTTATTTAGGTAATGATCCTAAAAAAGACACGTTAGTGATCTTCACTGATCCAGAGTGTCCTTACTGTAGACAAGAGCTTGCTCAAATCGAGCAACGTCTTACAACCAACAACCTCAAACTCATTTTTACACCTGTTCATGAGAGAAGTTCTTTAGAAAAATCAGTCCTCATCTATAATGAAACAGCCAAAGTAAAAACGGATGCTGAAAAAATCAAAATCTTGAAAAAATACTACGATGAAAACGTCAAGTATGAGCAAAAAATCAGCGATGCTGAAGTAGCTCGTATTGATGAACTCAAAAATAAATACTTTGGTGCAGGCATCAAAGGTGTACCATTCATCGTAAAAGAAAAAGAGCTTTTAAAATAATTCTTGCCTTTATATCCCGCTTTTTAAAGGCGGGATAACTCTATTTCAAAGAGGTTGGTATGCCACAAATCGTCCTTTTTGCTATCATCGCTTTTTTACTGGTTATCTGCGTGATCCTCTATTTTCGCCTTCAAAAACTCCAAACAAGACCAACAAAATCACAACATGCTGCTTTGCACGAAGAAGAGATATTTCAAACAATGCCTCTGCCCATCGTTTACAAAAAAAATGGAAACTGGCATACCAATAAAGCCTTCTCACACGCTTTTGGTGCCATGAGCAAAGAAAATACCGAACTATTAATCATGCTTCCTAAAAACGGTGAACACTCTTGTGAACTTCAATTTGACAATGGCATTGTCAAACAAACACTTATCTATACGGCACCTCTTTTAGGTTCATCGGGGGATTTTGTCGCCATCGTCGTAGACATCGCACACCTACAAAAAAGCAAAGCGTTGTTATTGCACCAAAAAGAACGATTAGAACTTGCACTTGAAGGATGTGATGAAGCCCTATGGGATTGGGATCTTAAAAGTGAAGTTGTTTTTTACGCTCCAAAATGGAAACAAATTATGGGGTATGAAGCCACTGAAAATCCTTCAACCCTCGCTTCATGGCTCAATTTAGTACACTCTAAAGATATGGCACTCGTGAATGAACGCCTTAAAACGCATCTGGATGGCAAGAGCGAACACTTTGAAGTCGATCATCGTATCCGTCAAAGTGAACCTCTGCGTTGGGTTAATGTTCGAGGTCGTATCATTCGAGGAAAAAATGAACATGCTATCCGTATGGTTGGAACAATCCGCGATGTGACAGAGCATAAAGCACACGAGGTTAAGGAACGCTTTGAACATGATCGTTTTATCGCTTTTGTTGAGCATATCCCAGCACTCTCTTTTATCAAGAATGCACATGGAAACTATCTGTATATGAATCAAGCATACCAGCAGTTTTTGGGATTTAAAACATGGAAAAACAGAAGTGCTGCGGATCTTTTTGATGCACAGACGGCTCATGAAATTGCTGAAACAGATCGCCTCTCCCTCTATGAAGGCATTACGCAACATGAGATAACGTTACCCACTTCGGAAGGTCTCAAAAGTTCTTTTCATCTTTATAAATTCCTCATCGATGAAGAGGGTGAAAAATTGCTCTGTGG
This sequence comes from Pseudomonadota bacterium, assembly GCA_017860615.1. Lineage (GTDB taxonomy): Bacteria > Campylobacterota > Campylobacteria > Campylobacterales > Sulfurospirillaceae > Sulfurospirillum. Next base: position 75,783 of record JAGDMU010000008.1, read on the forward strand.
TTTTTGCATTAACAAACCATTCAGAGAGTAGGTGTATCATTATTTCAGACAAATTCTAAGGACACCCCAATGCAGCCCAATCTTTTAATGATCGAGGATGATGTCGAACTAGCAGAAATTTTATGCAATTTTTTAAAACGCTATAACATCACCGTAACCAATTACGATGACCCATACCTTGGTATTAGTGCCTTAAGCCTTACAAAATATGACCTACTCATTCTTGACCTCTCATTACCAGGAATGGATGGACTGGAAATTTGCAAAGAGGTACGCACTAAAAGTGATATACCTATTATCATCTCCTCCGCTCGTAGTGATTTAGAAGATAAAATTGTAGGGCTAGAACTAGGTGCGGATGACTACCTCCCAAAACCTTATGAGCCTAAAGAACTTTATGCGCGTATTATGAGTGTGCTCAGGCGTTATAAAAAAAGTAATTCTCCTCATGAAGAAGTGACAAATTCCGTACTTATTCTCAAAGAAGAGAGCCATACCATTTTTTTTAACAATACACCCCTCACGCTTACACCCGCTGAATACGATGTTCTTGCACACCTTATCAAAAAAAACAACTGTGTCGTTTCACGAACGGAGTTACTCAACAGTGCGCTTAGCCTTAATGAAGACAATGAAAGCAGAAGCTTAGATGTTCTTATTAGCCGTATTCGTACTAAATTAGGAGAGAGTTCAAAAGAGCCTAAATTGATTCACTCGGTACGAGGCATTGGATACAGGCTTCAAGCATGAGGTGGTACCACTCCATCATCACGCGCATTACGCTTATCTTTGCTCTCGCTCTTTTAGGCATTGGCGCGATCTTTTTTTCGCTCTCCATCCACGAGCGAGAAAATACGTTAAGGCGTATGCATGATTATACACATCTCGCTGTTCGTTCCGCATTTGATCTTTCTACAAAACAATTAGACTATGAGAAGCTAAACGAAATGGGATTTGTACGCATTGAGGATCCAAAAATACAAGAGAGAATCTTAGAGCTTCCAAAACCACCACGCCCTTTTCCAATGAAACAGATGGAAGAAAAATTGCGATTTGGTATGTACGTGGTACCACATGGTATGCACCTTTATGCAGTTTTGTTTAAACGAGACGATAAGCCTGTTGTTTTACAAATACCTTTTGAAAAAGAGCTTTTTCCACAAATCCTTTTTCCGCTTTTAACCTTTGCCTTTGTCATTGTGCTTTACATTGGTATCATCCGAAGTATCTTGCCCCTTAAGACACTACGCGAAAAGATCAAACACTTTGCTAATGGGGATTATGACATTACGTGTAAAAGCAGTAAAAAAGATGAAATTGCAGCCCTCGCAAACGAATTTGACAGTGCCGTTATTAAGATTAAATCTTTAAGAGATTCAAGGCAACTCTTTTTGCGTAACATCATGCATGAGCTTAAAACACCCATTACCAAAGGCAAATTGGCTGCGGAGATGATCGAAGATGCAACGTATACTAACATTCTTCAAAATGTTTTTAAACGTCAAGAAGCGCTGTTAGAAGAGTTCTCACGCATCGAAAAACTCAGTGCGGATGAGCTTAAACTCGATATTAAACGCTACCATATCGAAGATGTTGTGGATTATGCGCTGGATATCTTAGATGATAAGCACGAGAACATTACCTGCAAACTGACCCCAGCTGAGCTCAATGTCGATTTTGAACTTTTCGGTGTGGTCCTTAAAAATCTTTTAGACAATGGTGTCAACTACGCGCATGACCACCGTGTCACTCTGAGTAATGATCTTCATACCATCACCATCTCCAACCATGCCCCAGCACTTGAGTTCCCCATAGAGCGATACGCTGAGCCTTACTTTTTAGAAGGTAAAAAACAAAAAAGTGCACGTGGGCTTGGTTTTGGACTGTTTATCACATGGCATGTGATTCGCTTGCATGGCATGAGACTGGAGTACAAACGTGAAGGCGAAATAAACCATTTTGTCATCTATACGTAAAAAAGAGGAAAGATTTCATGACCTATTCCGTTTGTATTTTTGTCTTTGACAATGTCGAAGTACTTGACTTTGCAGGCCCTTATGAAGTGTTTACTACCGCTTCACGCGTTTATGGAAAACAAAACCTACTCTCTTCCGTTACCCCTTTTGAAGTCTTTACGATTGGTAAAATAAAAGAGTCTGTTCGAGCACGTGCAGGACTGAAAATAGACCCTGATTTTGACTTTAAAACACATCCTAAAATCGATGTTTTGCTTATTCCTGGTGGCGTTATCACAGAAGCGCTCAAAGATGCTTCTGTGATTAACTGGATTGCTTCTATTTCCAAACAAACAAAACTGACCGCTTCGATCTGCACAGGCGCATTTTTACTAGCAAAAGCGGGACTGCTGGAAGGAAAATCTGCAACCACACACTGGGAGGATATAGAAGACCTTCGCGTGATGTTTCCACACCTTGATGTTAAAGAGCAAATGCGCTGGGTTGATGAAGGCTCTATCGTCACATCCGCTGGTATTTCTGCTGGTATCGATATGAGCCTGCACCTTGTCGAACGTCTTGTAAATCGAGACTTAGCCCTCCATACCGCCAGACAAATGGAGTTTGACTGGACGGAAAACGGCTAAAGTTTTTTTGATCTTGAAAGAAGATATAATGATGTAAACAATATAATCTCATAGGACTAAACAGAAAGTACTCTCAAAATGAGACCTAACGCTTAAAATTCAGCATTATGGCATGTCTAAAATTCATATTTTACAGATAAAATTGTTTCTCTTATCGCTTACGCAATGATTATAATTTTAAGGAATTATGTTGTTATTTAATAGTTACGAATTTATTTTTTTATTTTTACCATGTACTTTTTTTATATATTTTTATTTAAATAAGAAAAAATTAACAGAGGCATCCAAAGGATTTTTAGTTCTTGCTTCACTCTTTTTCTATAGTTGGTGGGATATAGTCTATTTACCATTGATCTTACTATCAATTTTATTTAACTATGTGATAGGGACATCCCTTGCAAAAACAAAAGAGCATCAAAATGTTTCTAAAAAACAATTATTACTTATTGGTATTCTTTGCAATATCGGTTTACTCGGATATTTTAAATACACTCATTTCTTTTTAGAAAATTTCAATGGAATTTTTGAAACCTCTTTACCATTGCCACATATCATACTACCCTTAGGGATAAGTTTTTTTACATTTACTCAAATTGCATTTTTAGTTGACGCATATAGAAATGAAGTCAAAGAATACGACTTTATGCGATATATGTTATTTGTAACCTTTTTCCCTCATTTGTTAGCAGGACCTATTTTACACCACAAAGAGATGATGCCTCAATTTGCCAATATGAAAAATAAAATCATTCATTACAGAAATATCGCTTTAGGATTATTTTTATTTTCTATTGGATTATTTAAAAAAGTCGTTATTGCAGATACATTTGCACTATGGGCGATACAAGGATTTGATAAAGCCACTGTGCTTACCTTGTTTGAGGCTTGGGCTACATCACTCTCTTATACTTTTCAGCTTTATTTTGATTTTAGCGCTTACACCGATATCGCCATTGGAGTATCGCTTTTATTTAATATTAAATTACCCATAAATTTTAATTCACCCTACAAAGCAACGAATATACAAGATTTTTGGAAAAGATGGCATATAACACTGAGTCGATTTTTGAGAGATTACATCTACATTCCATTAGGGGGCAATCGACAAGGGCATTTTAGAACCTATAGCAATTTAATGATGACATTTTTAATCGGCGGATTGTGGCATGGGGCTGGATGGACTTTTATCTTTTGGGGATTTTTACATGGATTTGCTTTAATCGTTCATAGGTTTTGGCAATTACTTGGAGGGAAATTAAATGTCATCATCGCATGGATCATCACATTTAACTTTATTAATATTAGTTGGATTTTTTTTAGAGCCAAAGAGTGGAGTGATGCAATTAAGGTCTTGCGTGGAATGTTTGGGTTAAGTGGTATAGTATTGCCTAATGTGTTAAGCAATACATTGACATTCCTAGGTCAATACGGAATAAAATTTGGTGGACTTTCTCAAAATATAGGGGGGCATTATTCTGTGTATACATGGTTGTCGGTAGGATTTATTCTGGTATTAATGTTTAAAAATTCCATGTCTGTCATGAATTCATTTGCACTCAATTATAAAACTGTCCTATTTAGCAGTGCCTTATTTATCTATGCTATCTATGACATTTTTATTTTAAAAGATGTCTCTGAATTTTTATATTTCAATTTTTAAAGGCTAAAAATTGAGTAGCAAAAAATGGGTTATCTTATGGTGTATTCCTCTCATAATTTTTATGAGTCTGTATAGTGTGATATATCTTTATTTATCTTCCAATTACGAGAACAATTCATTTCAAAGTATTGTCAAACGACAGATTGAAAATAATTCTATTTACGGAACAGCCCTCAATCGAAATACCTTCGGTTATAAAATGGAATTGGTCAAACAAATTAAGCCAAATATCGTTGCCTTAGGTAGCAGTAGAGTCATGCAATTGAGAGAAGATTCTTTTAATGAATCATTCGTCAATGCAGGTGGAGCGATGAACCATCTTACAGAGGGAATAAAGTTTTTGAATGAAATGTATTCTTATCATACTCCCAAATATATCATCTTAGGGTTAGATTTTTGGTGGTTTAATGAAGCTTTTCCACAAGTGAAAGAATTTAAATATCATTTGAATGATGGTATGACACTTGATAAAAATAAAATCACCACAACATATGAATATTTACAAAATGGGAAAGTCTCTAGTAATACATTTTTCAATATGCTTAAAATCGGTCAGATCAATAATCCATACACCTCTTATGACAATCTAGGATTTTCTGCAATTAAAACATCAGATGGATTCAGAAAAGATGGGTCATATTTGTATTCCAAGACTCTCTTTGGAATTGAGTCAACCGAGGATAAAAATTTTAAGGATACCCTCCAGAGAGTCAATGATGGTAACAAAAGATTTCAATTTGGTAGTCAGTTATCACACAATAGACTGAAATTATTGCATGAAATAATTGATTTAACAACAAAAAAGGGTTCTAAACTCATTTTGATTATACCGCCTGTTTCAAATACGGTACACGCTCATATGATTTATAAAAATTATTCCTATATTGATTTACTTCGAAACTACATTAAAACATTGGGTGTAGAAAATTATGACTTCCATAATTTATCGATTCTCACGACAGATGATTGTGAATGTATTGATGGATTTCATGGAGGTGATATTGTCTATAAAAGAATCGTAGCTTATATCTACTCTCATACAAAAAATAATGAAATTAAAGCATTGATTCGTATTGAAAATGTTCTATCTGATATTGAATTTAATCAAGGTAAAGCATTGACTTTAGGAAATGATCACTATCACCTCAAAGAAGTTGATTTTTTAGAGATTGGCTGTAAAAAATAACTTCATTAAGTGTGAATAAAAACTCTTCTAATTTTCATAATACTCTGACACACCCCTAAATGATCGCTTATCGCTTCGACTTTGAGTCCAGCCATGTCGATCAGTTTGATAAAATCTTTAGAGTGGTACATCTTACTGCATCCATTTGCCATTGCTGTAAAGTAAGGCGAGGTGTTGATGATGCAAAATGCCGATGTTTCAAAACGTTGCCTGTCCCAAAACGGTTCCATGATGCAAAGCAAAGTCTTCTCATTCATCGCCTCTTTGGCTTTGCTTAAAATGTTGACAATCTCCTCTTCACTAAAACAGTCTAAAAACTGACTCATCCAGATGATGTCAAACCCTTTTGGGAAGCTATGTGTTGGAGCTAAGACATTGGCAGGTAGAAGCGAAATTTGCTCTCTCAAGCCCTCTTTTTCAATGTTTTCACGAGCTAGTGCTAGCTGTTCTGGCAAGTCCATAATGCTTACATGTAAAGCTTTATCCCTCTTTGCCATCAGCATCGCAAACTTGCCCGTATTACCACCCACATCTAAAATTTTACGAGGCTTAAGACTCAAAAGCTTTTCCACTGCTTCGGGGAATGCGCTGTCAGAGTAAAAATGATCAAACGTAAACCAACTCTGTTTGGCATTTTCAGGCAAAATAGAAAGTGCTGGGTAGATGGTCTCCCACTCGCCGAAGACTTTAAGCCCCGTTGGTTTGCCACTTTTGATCGCTTCATCGAGTGAAAAAAGTCCTTGATAATTGACGTGATGGTTGTAGTCCATATTGGCAATGGTCATAGGGTCATTCAGTAAAAAGTAGCCTGTTTTCGTGATGAAGTAAAGCTCCTCTTTTTGTTTGACGATGTCTGCACTCAGACTGGTTTCAATGAGTGTTGTAATGCCATACTCGCTCAAATTTGTCTCTTGTGCCAACGCTTCGATGCTGAGCCCTTCTTTATGCTCGTAAAGTGCCTTTAGGACACCTAGATCGCGCATAGAGCGTGCCACTTGAAACACAATCGGCGCAAAAGCAATGCGTTGAGCATTGTACTGTGCTTCTATGGCTGATGCGCTATCATTATCATTAAAAAATGGATTCATCTAAACGTCCCTTGTTCTCTACAAAAAGTAAACAAAATCTTAACAGTAATTGTTATTTTAAGCTCTTATTTTAGCTAGATTTATATAATACACCTGTTTATTTAAGAATATTTGTAAGGATTGTATGATTTTAACCGATTTTTATACGCTTACATGTCAAGAAAAAACGCGTTTTTGCGTGAAATTATGCGATGTAACGCATCCTATTTTTCAAGCCCATTTTCCAAACAATCCAATTACGCCAGGGTTTGTATTAGTGGATATGAGCGCTGAGATTTTAGGCATTGAGATTGTAAAAATAAAAAAAGCGAAATTCTTGAAAAACATTGCTCCCCTAAGTGTGCTTTGGTTTGAATACCAAAGCAATGAAAAAACACTCAAAATTCGTGTCAGCCAAAATGAACAAAAAGTAGCAGAACTCACTTATGAAAAAAGATGATATTGTCGTTGTCGTCCCAACCTACAACAACCCTCTCACCATTGCCAATGTTGCCAACGATGTCCTAAGTCGCGGCTACAAACTAATCATTGTCGATGATGGCTCAGAGGTCAATGTTTCATCACTTGTAAACAAACACGATAATCTCACCGTATTACGCCACGAAACCAACCAAGGCAAAGGCGAAGCGATCATCACAGGTGCCAAAGAAGCGCAAAAACGAGGCTTTTCGTATTTTATCAGCCTTGATGGGGATGGACAACATCTGGCTTCTCAAATTGAAAAAATATGTAACGCCTGTGATGCTAAAGATCAGATCATCATCGGTGCGCGCAATTTTGACATTAACAACGTCCCAAATGGCTCCAAATTTGGGCGCTGGTTTAGTAACTTTTGGGCGTGTTGGGATACCGAACAGACCATAACCGATTCACTCTCTGGCTTTCGACTTTACCCTACTTCCATACTAGACCTTATCATCAAAACCAAACGCTTTGACTGGGAGATGGAAGTGCTTGTCAAACACGCATGGAAAGGTCGCCTCATTAAAGAAGTCATCATCGAGTGTTACTACCCAACCCCCGAGGAGCGCGTGAGTCATTTTAAAAAATTTTGGGATACTGCAGCTATCGTTATGGTACATGTCAAGCTTTTACCGTGGAAATTTTTCCTCAAAAAAAGGTACCAATGAGCACGAAACAGCGCGGCAGTGGTTGGAGCATTAAACTCGTTTTTACTTTTTATAAACTCTTTGGCTATACCTTTATTTATTACTTGATGTATCCCGTGACCTTTTTTTATTTCTTGGTTGCTGGTAATGTCAAAGAAGCCCTACGCGACTACTATAAACACATCAACAAACCTTTTAATCATTGGGTCTATTTTGAACATTTACGTCATTTTGCTATCTCCATGTGCGACCGTTTTGTCTCTAAAGTAAGCCCTAAAGATTATACCTTTGAAATTCAAAATGAAAAAGCACTTTTAAAAACACTTCATTCTGGTTCTATATTGCTTTTATCCCATTTTGGGGGTTGGTCAACGGCGGGGAATTGCTTCGAAGATCTTAAAATTAACATCGTTATGCAAGAAGTTTTATTGCAAGAGATCAAACACATTGAAGAGAGTTTGCACACACGAAAAAGCAATATCCACATTATTGATTTAGCCAAAGGAGGCATTTTTGTCTCACTTGAAATTGCCGCTGCATTACTAAGAGACGAGGTCGTTGCGATGATGGGAGATCGTGCAACCGATACTAAAAATGCCCAAGCTGTCGATTTTTTTGGTCAAAAAGCCAACTTTAATAAAAACCCTTTTTACCTTGCTTACAAAACCGAAAAGCCTCTAATAGCACTTGGCGTTGTGTATCAAAAGCCACAATGTTATAAAATAGACTTTATTAAAATCACCATGGACAAAAACAACCACCAAACAGAAGAGATCGAAAGAGCAATGCAAATTTATGCTGACTTTATAGCAATGCTTGTTGTTCAAAGTCCTAAACAGTGGTTCAACTTATATCCTTTTTGGAAAGAAAAAGCATGACATTAACCATAGATGATCGTTACATCAGCTTAGAAGAGATATGCAATGCCAGCAGTGTTCATATCTCAAACAATACCCACTTTGAAGAGAATTTTTCACTTTCTCATACTTTTTTGATGAATGAAATCAAAAAAGGCAAACCCATTTATGGCGTTACCACAGGGTATGGCGCCAGTGGTAAAAACTACCTTACGTATGAGCAAAGCGCCATTTTGCAACAGAACCTTTACCGCTTTCATGGCTGTGGCGTTGGAGCATCTTTAACTCCTCAAACCTCTCGTTACGCACTGATTTGCAGACTGATTTCACTCTCCAAAGGCAAGTCTGGTATCTCGTATGAGCTTTTACAACGTCTTGAGCTTTTGCTTGAAAAAGAGATTATCCCTGTGATTCCTTCTTTGGGATCAGTGGGTGCGAGTGGCGATTTGACACCGCTTTCCTACATTGCCGCGGTCATCGCGGGCGAGAGAGAAGTATGGTATGAAGGCACAATAGTGCCAACGAGTGAAGTCTATGCAAAGCTTGGCATTACCCCTTATGTATTTAAACCTAAAGAGGCGCTTGCGATTATGAATGGTACAACGATTATGAGCGCGATTGCCCTCACGTGCTTAGAGCGATTTGAGGTACTGCTTGCAAGTATGGAGTCTTTTGTGGCAGGCATGTTTGAAGTGCTTTTGGGCGACACCACGCCTTTAGATTCGTTTGTGCATGAGGCGAAGCCTTTTAGTGGACAAATTCAAAGTGCCGCCAATATCAAGGCTAAAATAGAAGGCTCCAAACTCACCCACGGGCGCGATGACCGCTATGACAAGTTCTTTGCCGACAATGATCTGAACATCCAAGACACCTACTCAATGCGTTGCGCACCCCAAGTTTTAGGCGTGATTCGCGATAATTTAGAGATTTCTAAAAAATGGGTCGAACAAGAGATCAACTCGGTCAATGACAACCCGCTCATTGATGGTAAAAACCAAAAAATCTACACTTCAGGCAATTTTTACGGTGGCTACGTCGCTCACGCGATGGACACGCTCAAAATCTGCGCAGCAAATCTTGCTGACCTGCTCGATAAAGAGTTTGCGCTTCTGGTCGATCACAAATTTAACCGAGGGCTTGGTGAAAACCTCAAACTCTCCAAAGAGCACTATTTCCACGGCTTTAAAGCGATGCAAATAACGCTGAGTTCTCTCAGTGCTGATGTCATCAAAAATACTACCGCTGCCTCCATTCACTCTCGCCCTACAGAGTCTCTTAATCAAGACAAAGTGAGCATGGGAACGACTGCGGCACTGGACTTTAAAAAGATGATGGAACCCCTTGAGCTGATGCTTGGCATCGCCTTTTTGGGTATGGCACAAGCGGTGGACATCAGAGGCAAAGAAGACGTTTCGCCAACCCTACTCAAACACTACGACGCGATTAGAGCACACGCCAAACCACTGTTAGAAGACAGACGCATGGATGTTGACATCGTGAAGATTCAAAACATTCTTTGCAAAGGAGCTTTAGCATGAAAAAAGTGCTGGTAACAGGAGCGACTGGGAGCATTGGAGCTGCCATTGTACGCTACTTTGCCAAAGAGGATTATTTTGTGTACATTCACTATAAAAGCCAAAAAGACAAAGCGCTTGCGCTTCTTGAAGAGATCAAAAATGGTGAGATTATCCAGTTTGACATCACCCAAAAAGAGGAAGTCAAACACGCCTTAGAATCTTTACACGTAAATGTTTTGGTGAACAATGCGGGCATCACCAAAGACAAACTGTTTTTCTTTATGGAACAAGAAGAGTGGAGTGATGTGATGGACGCGAATCTTAACAGCCTTTTTTATGTCACCAAGCAAATTCTGCCCAATATGATCAAAGAAAAAGTGGGCTCCATCGTCAATGTCTCCTCTATCTCAGGGCTGGTGGGCAATGGTGGGCAAGTCAACTACTCAACCACCAAAGGTGGCATCATCGCTTTCACCAAAGCGCTTTGTGTGGAAGTAGCACGCTATAATATCAGAGTCAATGCAGTAGCCCCAGGGGTTATAGAATCAGAAATGATCCACAATGTGGATAAAAGCATCACGAATATCATTCCGTGCAAACGCTTAGGTAAACCCGAAGAGGTTGCTGAAGTGGTCTTCTTTTTAGGCGATAAAGCAACCTACGTGAATGGGGAAGTGATCAATATTAGTGGTGGGATGGTAAGATAATGCACATACTTTTTTCGTTTTTATACGCACCCGTTGTTGTGGTGTTGCTGAGTTATTTTGACATTAAGACTGTTTCAATTGGACTTTTTTGTTTTGGATTCATTTGGTTCATAAGCCTGAAACAAAAGGTACTTAAGACAACACTGTTTCCACTGTTTTATATCACCGTTGCCATCGGTGCATTTTTGTTGAATGATTTTTTAGTCCTCAAGTTTTTACCCCTACTGATCTCACTGGCATTTATCTTTTTCTTGATTGTGAGCTATTTTGACAATGATTCTATCATTTTGCACTTTGCACGGAAAATTCATAAACGACCTCTTAGTGAAAAAGAAGAGGTGTATATCAACCGCTCAACGCTTTTTTGGATAGCCCTTGCATGTGTCAATATTCTTTTACATGCAGGTATTTTACTACTCAAAAATGATGCGTATTGGATTATCTACTCCTCATTTGGCTGGTACATGGTTTTTATCATTGGCGGGATTGCGCAGTTTTTACATCGTCAATTTATCTTTTTAAGACGGAACTAACGCATGAAAGCCTTCGCGTTATACCTATTGTGCTCACTTGCTCTTTTTGGAGCGACTGCTTCAAACTTCAAAGAGACACGCTACCTCTTTGCGCTTGATAAAAACGTCACGCTAGAGGGCTTCATCACTTTTGGAGAGCAAAATATCATCATCGAGTACGTCAAACCCGAATCCAAAGTTTTGACCTATTTTGAAGAAAAGCTCACCATTCAAGACCAAAATGGCTATCGGGCTGTCGATGCCCAAAGTATGCCTTCCTTGAACTATTTTTTTATGATTATCAAAGCGGTACATGATGAAAACAGTGTCTTGCTTGACTCCTTTTTTGATACAACAACTAAGGGCGATGAGACACTGCTAATCCCCAAAGGTGTGGCAGCCGAAGTGCTGGAAGAGGTGCGTATCGTACGTCAGGCAAAGAAGCTAAAATCTTTACAGGTAAAGATTAAAAACGGCGATAGGATCACCATTGAAATTTTGGACTAAAACCCTCAATATTGCCCTTTTTACCTTTGTCGGCGTACTTTTTTTCTTCTACCAAAATTCCGTGCACGTTTCCACGAACTTGCTCTCTTTTTTACCTGAGGGGAAGAGCAAAGAGGCATTTGAGATCTATTCGCATTTCAAAAATTCAAAAGAAGTGCTCATCGCTACCGAAGGGTTTGACAAAGACTCCCTTGCCAAAATCAAAACCATCGAAGAGAAACTACTCGCATCTAATCTTTTAAAGCTAGAAAGCAGCATTGCCCCTAACGCAAAGCTGATAGAATACACCAAAAACAACGCTTTTTATCTGAAAAACTTAAACAAAGATGACTCAGTTGGCATCCATGAAACGCTCAAAGCGCTTTATGAAAAAATGACACATAATCCCTACTATACGACCATAGATGCCTCTGATCCGCTGGGTTACTTCAGCCCAAAAGAGCAAAAGATTCCCATCAACATTCGCGATGGACACTTAGCGCTAGGCGATTTTGGCTACCTCAGCGTTTTGAGCATTAAAGATACCTCGAACACCATCGAAAGTTATGAAAAAATTTATACGCTTGTGCATAAAGAGCTGGCTAGCATAGACAAGGTTCGCGTCTTTAGCCCGACATTTTACTTTGTGGAAAATTCTCAAAAGATTCAAGATGATGTCACCTTTTTGATTGTCCTCTCAACCATCTTGTTGATTGTCCTCTATATTTTCATCATCAAAAACATCTACCTGCTCATCAACACCATTGCCACACTTGCCACTTCAGCACTGCTTTCGTTTTTGCTTATTGGCATGATTTGGAGTGAAGTCTCTGTCTTTGTTTTAGCCTTTGGAAACGCTATTGGAACGTTGGCGATTGACTACATGTTCCACTACTATTTTTACGGGCATTATGAACGTAAAAAAAAGTTCAATACCTCAGTTTTTTACGGCTTTCTCACCACATTTGGGGGCTTTTTGATCTTTGTGTGGGTCGATTTTCCTCTCATCCAGCAAGTGTGTGTTTTTGCGATGATCTCTCTTGTGCTCTCTTACCTTCAATTTGTGTTTCTTTTTCCACTCATTGGTTTTAAAAAAGCGCAACCCTATACCAAATTTCACGTCTCCATCCCATTACCCTACCGTGCCATTGCCCTACTTTCGTTGTTAGCCATTGTGTTAAGCATTCCTTTTATAAAACTTGATACTAATATCAAAAACCTTGACTACCAAAACACCACTTTGATGAAAGAGGAAAAATTCTTCAAAGATGCGATCAAAAAAGAGGGTTTCATGCCGCTTCTCATCGAAGCAGACTCGATCGATGAGCTTATAGTACATAGCAATACCATCCAAAAAAGCTTTAAAAATGCCACCGCACCGCTTTCTTACTTTTTTGACAAATCGTTTTACGAACAACGAAAAAAAGCACTTGAAGCATTACATCTAAACGAGAGAAAAGCACAAATCGAAGAAGAAGCCACAAAACTGGGCTTTCGCGCGGGCTTCTTTAAAAATGCCTATAGCGAAGCACTTTTGTACCCAAATTATCAAGAGCTCTCTTTAGAGCAACTTCGTGAAATGGGCTTTGATGTCGCCTTCAAAGAGGGAAAATACTACACCTACGCTTTGGTGAAAAACAGTGATCGAAACGTAGTGACACAATTTACCTTTGCCTCTTCCATCGACGCCAAAGAGATGTTCTTTAACGCACTGCAAAAAATTGCACATCAACTCCTTCTTGGTGGCATTGTAGCCATTACATTTATCGTTTTCATGCTCTGGATGGTGTGTCGAAAAACCATCGCACTCAGCTCTAGTTTTGTACTCTTACCAACGGCGCTTATTTTACTCTTTGCGCTGATGGGGACATTTACGATTGCTCATATTTTTATGCTGTTTATCATGATGCTTTTTGGCATTGACTATGGCATTTATATGAGCAGTGAGGATAGCTTCAAAGATGGAACCAGAAGTGCGATTTTTTTCTCCATTATTGACACGTTTGCGGGCTTTGGCGTGCTTGTATTTAGTGACATTGGAGCACTTCATGCCATGGGTCTGGTTTCATGCCTTGCGACAGTAGCTATTTTAGTTTTATTGATGGGGAGAAAGCGATAATGCGTCTGGTCATACTAAACGATGATGGCAGTGAAAACGTCTATAAGAGTGAGAATCTCATAGACTGGGCACTCAAAAACCAAGTCATTTTTGTCCCCTCAAAAACCAAAGAAGAGAATGCTATAGAGATTTTAAGAGCCTACCTTTCAGATGCAAAACCTATTTTGTACGACCAAGAGAATCTCGCTTTAAAAGAGAAAATCGAATCACTGGGCGCTGAAACATTCAACGACATTGACTTCGCCGCCATGTTTTTCACCTCAGGGAGCACAGGCTTTCCAACGGGTGCATTTAAAAGTAGGGAAAACATCGAAACAGATATGGCAGCGTTGGTGCGAGAATTTGGAAATTTTCAGATCAAAAAAGTGGTGGCAACGGTTCCGTTCATTCATATCTACGGCTTTTTAGCGGCACTGTTGCTTCCGCTTAAACTGGATGTTGATTTGGTTTTTAAAGAGCATTTTCTACCACACGACTTGCTTGAGCTTGCTAAGCCTCATCACCTCATCGTCACCACACCACTTTACATCAAGTCTCTTTTAAGACTGGATGAAACCAAAGACCTAAGCGAAACAATTTTTATCAGCTCCACAGGACCATTGCCTCCCGAAATTGCCAAAGAGTTCACCGACACATTCAACACCACACTCATTCAGCTTTTTGGCTCGACCGAGTGTGGAAGCATCGCCTTTAAAAAACAAGATGACATGTTTTGGACACCGTTTCATGGCGTGGAAGTCTCACTCAATGCCGAAGGGCTTTTACATGTAAGCTCCCCTTTTATCTCAAAAACCCTGTGGCAAGAGGGTTTTGTGCAAACAGGTGGGGAGATTCAGAGTTTTGATTATGCTTTGATAGAAAATGGAAAATTTCAACTCATAGGGCGAAGCAGTAATATCGTGAAAATCGCTGGCAAACGCTACGCTACCGCACAAATTGAAGAGATTTTAGAAGCAATAAAGGGCATTGAAAAAGCTCTTGTGCATGTCAAACACAACAATGCCGAGCTGAAAGATGAAGTCATTCAAGTTTTTCTTGAAGCAACCCATCCCATCACACTCAAAGAGATCAAAAGCACCATCAAACAAAAATTAGGAAAAATCAATCTACCGATTGAACTCAAAGTGGTCGATAAAATCTCCACCACGTTGATGGGCAAAAAATGTATGCCACTTTAATTAATACCAATCTTATTCTTAAAGGAGTTCTATGAAGAAAATTGTCTTAAGATCTTTTCTCACCCTCGCCTTCGCTACCAGCACCCTTCTATTCACGGGTTGTGCTACCAAACGTGGAGAAGTTGCACTGCAAGTACCAGCCACGACTAAAGCTGAAGTTGTGCCATCCAATGGCAAGCAGGTTTACATCAATTCTGTGGTCGATAAGCGCGTTTTTGAGATCAAACCACCCGAACCGAGCATCCCTTCACTTGATCCTTCTGAGCCACAAAGTGATGCCATCAAAGCGCGTGCTGTTGGTAGAAAACGCAATGGTTATGGTATGGCACTTGGCGACATACTTCTGAATGAAAACCAAAGCGTTTCGAGCGTCATTAAAGATTCTCTCAAAGAGGCTTTAATGGATAAAGGGTACCAAGTCATTGAAAATAAAGAGCAAGTCACACCTCAAACCTACATCGCCGATGTTAAAATTCTCAAATTTTGGTCTTGGATGAATATGGGATTTTTGGCACTTTCTATCAGCTGTGAGATTGAAACCACCGTTGACCTTAAAAAAGAGGGAACACCTGAAATATATAGCTTACATGTAAAAGCGGCAGATTCATTCCAAACGGGCATGGAGAGTAACTATATAGAAGTGATGCAAAAAGCGCTCAAAGAGTATAGTGCGCAAGCAAAAACTGAGATAAAATAAGTGTATGTTAGAAGGGTAGTTGAAAAAACTCCCTTCTAGTCTGTTTAGAGCAAGCTTAGTTGAACTTGGATTGCTTTATTGAGGTTTTGAATCCAGCCATTGTAGTTACTATGAATGGTATTATTAGCAGGATCATAATTTAGATTGACACTGCTCTCGTAGTTAATACTATATTCTTCTGTAGTGTATGCAATTGAAACCACTGCGGTATGCGTTCTAAGAATAAGTGTTCCTTTAAGAAGTCCCTCTTTCTCTTTTTTAACGATCCAACCAAGTCCTCCACCTGCACGCATAATCGCTTTTTCAACATCTGACATCGTCGCCTTCTTATCGGCAGCAACAGCAATTGCGTTGTTATTTACATTATACACAGGTGGTGTTCCACAACCAAAAAATGCGATACTCAAACCAAAAGCTAAAGCCAACATAACGAGTTTTTTCATTGCAATCCTTTAAAAAAATTTAAATTCATTTTATTGATATTAAGATTAAATTTAACTGAGTAAGTAGTATTCAAGAGCCCATAAATAGGCTTCTTTCACTTAGCGTAACCCTAAAATCTCTTTTCCGTGAATTAATTTATCATTAATCTCACACAAAGAGAAGAAAACCATTGAGGGCGAAAGTGCTTCTATGGGCTTGTCAAGCGTATCCATCGTAATTCCTAGAAGATGAAGCTTTGCATTGTGCAGTTTTATTTTCCCAAAAACAGTGCTTGCCACAATAGAGATTTTGGCATTTTGAGCAGCTATCGCTACCGTTTTCCCTGTTTTGATGGTACTGTTAATGATCTCAACATCTGAGTTGTACACTACCAACTCTTCGATCAATGCATCTTTAATAATAATTTTTTGCGAATTTCGTATTGTCATACTCTCTATTTTACCCGTATAGACTCTATCTGTAACATCTTTAATTTTAACATTATAGCTTTGGGTATTTTTGGGTTGAATAGGTCTAGAAGCCTTTTCTTGAGCTTTAAGATGTGCCCATAAGATTTTAAAAAACTCTTTTTCGTTGGTTAACATAGGGACATGCCCTGTATTGGAGAGAATTTTCAAAGAAGAAGATGGCATCAATTTATGCAACACATAACCTGTTTCAATAGGTGCAATACTATCGGTTTCACCCCAGATAATCGTTGTGCGTGTATCAATCTTTTGGGGAATGCCATTGAAGTTTGCTTCTACGAGTGCAACTGCTGCGATGCTAATAGGACTGCCTCCTAAAATGCTGGCCCTAAGGTCTTCATTTGCTAAAACCACTTCCATATCTAAAGACATTTTTCGATCAATTTTCTCTGCCATTTTGTCAATAAAAGAGGTCACTTTTTGCGTTTGGAGTCCTTGTATCAAACCATTTTGTTCATCAAAAAAAGCATTCACACCGCTTTGCACTAAAAAATTATTGTACTCTGATCTATGCAGTATGCCAGCAGCATCTACGAGCACTAAACTCGCTACATCGGAAGGGTACATACTGGTGTACTTCAGAGCAATCGCCCCACCCATGGAGTGACCAACCAGATGAAATGGTTTTTTAACATACGTTTGAGCCACATAATGAATGAACTTGGCGTAATTTAGAGGAGAATAGAGTTCATTCGATTTACTCGACTGCCCAAATCCTGGCAGATCAAACGTTACGACACAATAATCATTTTTTAAAAGCTCAATCGTGCTTTCCCAAATAGTTGAAGCTTCATCACCCAGTCCATGCACTAAAACCACAACGGGATTTTTTGAATCTCCTATCGTTTGCATATACACAGAAGCATTAAAAACAGGCTCTGTTATAAATGTTCCACGCAAGCCTTCTGCAAAAAGTTGTGTCGAAATACAAAACCAGAAGAGTAGAAAAAATCTCATTTTATACTGCCTCTAATACGATCATCAACGATCCACTGGCGCACAGTACACCGCCCTCTTTTTCAAACACTTCAAAGTAAAACTCAGAAGAGTTACCAAGCGATAAACGCTCCTCAATGACAACGACACATGTTAGGCTTTGCACCTTTACATGCAAAAAGACATCTTTGATCAAAACCAAAAAACCATTTTGGAGTGAATCAGACTTTGCAAAGGCTGAGGAGGCTTGAGCGGCAGCTTCGGTGAGCATCGGCAGAGTTGGCAAACATGGAAATTCACACAGCACGGAAGCTCGTTTTTCTTTACATGTAAGCATCTCTTTGGCAAAACGAATGGGTGGAAGATGCGGTAAATTCATAAGTTCACTTCGACAATCGCTCGCGCAAGTTTGGGTGCCTGTTGCGCTACATGCAACATCTCACTGATGGAGTTTGCAACACCCACAAGCTCGCTTTTTTGAAGACTCAACGTCGCTTTTTTTTCGGTTGCACGCACCACCAATGCCACGCCACTTTCAAGGTAATCAATACAGCGATTGACCTGCTCGATGTTTGGGATATCCAATGTTTCAAAACACAAAAGAAGCAATACATCACCATCCAACGCTTTCAGCGCTCCCGCTTTAAGAACATTCAATGACGTTTTATCGCCACAAGAGAGGGTCAAAATCTCATTGTGATTCTGGTACAAAATGGAGAGGTATGAAACAGCAGTATTGTAAACCGAATTTTGAAAATCAGTCGGGCTTAAAGGCTGTTCATCTTTAATGGCATTTAAAATATTGGCGGTGGTTTCAAGTTCGCCAAAAGCACTACCACAAAGGATACGCCCACCCTCAAAATGCTCGACACTGTTCAACAACTCTACGCAAATTTTAGCCGCTTTAGTCAGTCTTCGGCGCACCATCATTTGAGGCACTAACTCTTTAATACGAGGCAGTTCCAAACTTTTCTCGCCTAGCAGATAAGCACTGCTTAAAATCTCTAAATTGACCTTCATTGGGGTAGTCCAAAAAGAAGTGAGGTATTGTTCCCACCAAACGCGAGCGAATTGCTCAGGGCATAACGAAAGGGTTGCGTTTTGACTTTATATGCGAAGTTAAGCGTTTTATTTTCAGGCTCAAAAAGATTCGTGTTAGGAGGAATGATCTGCTTTTGAAGCGCCATAACACAGATGATCGCTTCAAGCGCACCTGCCGCTCCTAGCGTATGTCCTGTAATGGATTTGGTTGAACTCACATATGCATGACTTCCAAAAAGCGCCTCAATGGCACTGGTTTCGCTTGCATCATTGGCGGTTGTTCCCGTACCATGCGCGTTGATGTAACCCACCGTATGAGGCTCAACATTGGCGCATTTCAATGCTTTTTGCATCGCATAAAGTGCACCTGCACCATCAGGACTTGGCTGTGCCATGTGATGCGCGTCAGAGCTGTAACCCACACCCAAAAGTTCGATGCCCTCTTTATAAGGTTTGTTTTGGAGCAACAAAACAGCAATTCCCTCAGCCACATTCATCCCATCTCGATTCACATCAAATGGCTGACACGCGCGAGAACTCAGCACACCAAGCGCATCAAACCCACGTATGGTCGTTAAGGAAAGTGTATCAAAGCCCACCACCAAAACATTTTCATAAACACCTTTGGCGATCATCTCGTACGCATAGCCCAAAGCATTGGCACTGGAGGTACAGGCGGTTGAAAACGAGATGTCATCTTTGAGCGAAAATTTCTGAGAAAGAATGTGTGCGATAGCGTCAATCGTATGAAGTTTGGGGTCGATGTTTTTATAATGATGGTCTCTTAAAAAAATACTCTCCGTTGTTTGCATTCCACCCACAGAAGAGCCGACAACAAGGAGTGTACTCTCAAAATTTTCAAGATTGCTCTGCTCCAAAACCTTTTTACATGTAAGCTCTAAAAGTGCTTCGATGGAAAAAGATTTCTCGATTTTGCCTAAAGCGATCTGTTTGTCTTGGATAAATTCACTAAAAGTTTTAATGCCACTTTGTTGCGCACAAATCGCTTCAAACAGTGTTTCGCTACTTTCCCCTGCACAACAAACCGACTCAAAAGCGTTGATAAAAACACTATTTTTGGGCATTGATAAAGTCTAATAAACTTTGAACATTTGCAAATATTTTTTCGTACTCTTTAGAATCTGCAATTTTGACACCAAACTCTTTATCCACCGTTAAAACAAGCTCTATAGAATCCACTGAATCAAGCCCTAAACCATTGTCTCCAAAAAGTGGCATGGTGTCTTCTATATCTTCAGGTGTCATATCTTCTAGTTTTAAATTTTTAATCAAAATCTCTTTAAGGGCTCTCATTTCAACCATAGCACTTTAACCTTTAATTGTGTGATTTATTTTGATTTCAAGTGTACTTTAACCTATCTTGAACTTTTATAAAAAACCTTCTAAGAATAACATTTGTCGGACATTTTGAGTTCAAATATTGCTAACCTTAAACGCTTTTGTATACGAAGTCAATTTAAAACCTTAATATTATTTTAAACTAATTCCACTATAATGACCGCAATTTCAGAGCTTCATTAAAAAAGAACTTCACCTAAAACCTACCAGATTTGAGAAATCCTCAGTGAGTATGTAGGTTTTTGCATACGATATTGACGGGT
>JAGDMU010000009.1 GCA_017860615.1 Pseudomonadota bacterium
GAGCCAATACCTCCGATGACATTTTTATCAAAAGTGGATTTGACCAGTGGTTTAATATTTTCGACAAATTGGTTTCCCGCGTCTATATCGACACCAGCGTCTTTGTAGCTGACAGTGCTCATGGATATGCCTTTAGTGAGGTTATTGTTTAATAGATTTTAACAAAAGTATGTTAAAATCGTTATAAAAATAGCAAAAGGTATTAAGATTAGATGGCGTATGAACATGCGATTGTTTTAACTGGTGGAATTGCCACTGGCAAGAGTACTGTCTCTTCGATGCTTCGATCTCATGGTTTTGAGGTGATCGATGCTGACATGATCGCAAAAGAGGTTTTACCTTTACATGTAAAAGAGGTGGAAGCACTTTTTGGAGAGCGTGTTATTAAAGAGGGCGTTATAGATCGTAAGGCACTTGGTGCACTGATTTTTAATGATAAAAAAGAGCGCGAAAAGCTCAATGCCTTTTTACATCCCTTGATCCGCCAAGAGATCTTTAGACGCTGCGATCTTTTAGAAGTGAAACAAAAGCCTTATATTATCGATATTCCACTCTATTTTGAGAGTGATGGTTATTCATGTAAACTCGTTACGGTTGTCTATGCACCTGTTGAGGTTCAGCGTAAGCGATTGATGGTGCGAGAGAATTTCACCAAAGAAGAGGCGCAAAAACGTATTGATGCACAAATTAGCATTGAAGAGAAGAAGATCTTAGCCGATTTTCTGATTAATAACTCTTTTGATATGAAATTTTTGGAGAGTGAAATCGAAAAATTTATTAAATTTGTACGAGGTACATATGCAAATTGCAAAATATAACGCAAATGGTAATGACTTTATTATTTTTCATACCTTTATCGAGGTTGACCGAAGCGCACTAGCGCAACAGTTATGCCATAGACAAAGTGGTATTGGAGCCGATGGATTAATCGTTTTGCTACCAGATGCAGAGTACGATTTTAAATGGCAATTTTACAATAGCGATGGAAGTCACGCTTCAATGTGCGGTAATGGTACGCGCGCATGTGCTCATTACGCATTTACCAACCATTTAGCAGAAGCATCGATGCGCTTTCTAACGGGTGCTGGTGTCATTACATCAGTGGTAGAAAATGATGTTGTTGAAACAGAGTTGACAACACCTCAAGTGCTTAGTGAATCGTTTGAGGAAAATGGCTTAACATGGCATTTTTGTGATACTGGCGTACCTCATTTAGTTACTTTTGTTGAGGATACAGCGTGTTTTGATAAAGTGATTGCACGTCAAATGCGTTACAAATATAATGCTAATGTGAATTATGCAAAATTGACAAAGAATGCTCTACATGTAAGAACCTATGAGCGTGGTGTTGAAGATGAAACATTGGCGTGTGGTACTGGTATGGCAGCATGTTTTTACAGTGCGTATCGTCAAAAATTGGTAGGAGAGAGAGCTAATGTTTACCCAACCAGTGGTGATGAGTTAAGTTTACGTATTGAAGATCAGAGACTTTTTTTCAAAGGTAAAATTCAAAAAGTCTTTGAAACGACGCTGGAACTCTAATTTCGTGAAATTTCTTTCTATACTTTTTATCGCCTCTTGTATGCTCGCTCAGAGCGCTCTTTATGCAGGAGGTTTATCCTCGGAATATTATCAGATTGAAGACAATGCCAAGCAAAAAGAGGAATTTATTCGCGAGCTTAAAGTCTTGGTGGATAGAGGGAATGATGAGATCAAAAAAGATCGTGAGTTTATTACCAATTTTTTTGCTAAAGCTATGCCTGATGCATTTCGCGGTCTTAATCATGCTAATGTCGGGTATCTAATCTCTTTACGCAATAAATATGGCATAGAATCGCTCTTTGATAGGGATGAGTACTTTAAACGTATTGACGTTATCCCTACTTCATTAGCCCTATCGCAAGCTGCACTTGAGAGTGGTTGGGGAAAGAGCCGTTTTGCAAGAGAAGCCAATAATCTTTTTGGACACTGGACCTATTCAGGTGTAGGATTAATGCCTCAAAATAGGACGATTGGTAAAACACACATGATTCGTATTTTTGGATCACTGCAAAAATCAGTTAATTCATATATGCTTAATCTTAATACCAATGATGCGTATATCGCATTTCGAGAAAAGAGGCTACAAGCACGAAATAGTGGGAAAAGTTATGGAGGCATGGAAGCTTCGAAAACGATGATTAACTACTCAGAATTAAAAGAAGAATATATTAAGATGATTAAAGAGATGATAGAGCAAAATAACCTACTTATCTACGATAAATAGGCTTTTTAGAGGTTGGCTTCTTTCATAAGTTCTGCTTGATAGTGTGTGATAATAGGATCAATAATCTCATCGTACAAACCACCTTCCATAATTGCATCTAAACGATATAATGTAAGCCCTACTCTATGGTCTGTGATACGATTTTGTGGATAGTTGTAGGTACGAATACGAGCACTTCTGTCGCCTGAACCTACTTGGATTTTTCGTGCTTCACTCTCTTTAGCATTGCGTTCTTGCATCTGCATATCATACAGTTTTGCTTTAAGGATTTTCATAGCAGCATCTTTATTTTTATGCTGAGATTTACCATCTTGGTTGACAACGACAAGACCTGTTGGTAAGTGGGTAATTCTAACGGCACTATCAGTCGTATTAACCGATTGTCCACCATTTCCTGAGGATCTCATAACATCAATTTTAAGATCTTTTTCGTTGATTTCAACTTCAACATCATCAACCTCTGGCATAACAGCAACTGTGACGGCAGAAGTGTGTACCCTGCCCTGTGATTCTGTAAGCGGAACACGTTGAACTCTGTGGACACCGCCTTCATATTTTAAGCGTGAAAAAGCACCCTGCCCTTTAATAAGTGCAATCACTTCTTTATAGCCGTTTAATACACCTTCGCTTAAAGAGACAACTTCTACTTTCCAGCCACGATTTTCAGCATAGCGAAGATAGGACTTGAAAAGATCTGCTGCAAAAATAGCAGCCTCATCACCACCCGTGCCTGCGCGAATTTCTAAAAAGATATTACGTTCATCATTGGGATCAGTTGGTAATAAAAGAAGTTTAATCTCTTCTTCAATCTCCTCTTTCCGAGGTTCAAGAACTCTAAGCTCTTCTTTTGCCAATTCACCTAGTTCTTCATCATCAAAAAGAAGTTTGTTCTCTTCGATTTGGTCCAATGTTGAAAAATATTCAAGTGTCTTATCTTTGATTTTCTCTAAGCTAGACTGTTCTTTTGAAAGTGCAGTCATTTTTTTAATATCAGTAGCGATATTAGGATCACTTAAAAGTGTGGAAAGCTCATTGTAACGTTCAAGAAATGGGAGTAGTTTATCTTTCAACATGGGAGGGAACTAATAAAATAAAGAGAGAGTTGCCGCAAGTTATGCAGCAACACTACCTAGCGTATTAACGAGTTGTGACAATCTACTTACACGGCGAGCAGCTGTATTTTTAGTTAAAATACCTTTACCTGCATAAGAGTGAAAGCTTTTGTTCACATTTTTCAACGCAACTTCAGCTGCTGCTTGATCACCAGCTTCAACAGCTTCTCTCACAGCTCTTGTAAGATTTTTGATTCTAGTTTTATAAAATCTATTTCTTTCAGTGCGTTTTTTCGTTTGTCTAATACGCTTTTCTGCTGACTTGTGGTTTGCCATAGATAAGCCTTTCGTTTTTAAATTTAGGCGTAGATTATATAAAAATAAAGATTAAATAGAACTTATTTTAAGGACGTTTTAAAATAGAAAGAGCAATATTTTGAACCAAAACTATAGGTTTTGAGCTGAAATAGGCTCTTTCTTCCAGAGTTTGTTTAAAAAACTCTTCTCTTCGCCATAATAAGCATAGTGAAATTCATAAAAATTATTAGCAATATACTCTAAATGATCTTGTGCATTGGCATCACCCGCAAATAAAAAAAGATCATTCCTTATCAACGGACTTTCCCAATCAGGCAGTATTTCAATCTCTTTGTTGCGCACACGCATCAAAGGAATCAAGTGATTATTAAAATTTCTATTGTTGAGTGAAGTTTTCAGTAAAGAGAGTTTTAAAGTCAACGTTTGAAGATTTTGAACAAGCATGGGCGCTTGTATTTCATCAATTTTAAGCGTAAAGAGAAGAGGGTGCAAATTAATTTCTAGAAGTTTTTTGGTTAATACAATCATATCTGCTTCATGTAAACGGTGAACATGTTTAATGAAAAGATCCAATGTAGGATTTAAAATAGCGTTAACGGTTTTATTAATAAGAACTTTTGCTGGAATAAAAATGGTATCGATATTTGAATTTTGAAAAATTGAGAAATCATCTAATTCATTTTCACGTGCAATCGTAATAATATTAGGATTTAGTTTTTTGGCTGTTGCTAAAATTGAAAGGTTATTGGTATCATCATCAGTAGCTGCAATAATTGCTACGGATGTATCAATTCCAAGTTGCTTGAGTATTTCTTTATCATCACCATCCCCAATAAGGATTATAGGTTGATCGTTGATAGTGCTGTTATGATTCATTTTTTGAGGATCAATTTCGGCAAAAGCAATCTCAAAATGATTTTGTTTGAGAACTTCATAAATACTTTTCCCCATACGTCCGTATCCGCAGACAATATATTTGCCGTGAGGAAGGCTTAAAAGAGGATCATAGAGATTGCATAGACCATAGATCCAACGTACCAGTCGTAGCCTATGAGGTGTATTGATTGCCATATGAATATGCTCTGCAATAATTTCAAAAGGGTTCTCGACGATTTGAACACCTACATCAATAAGATTTTCTGTTTGATTTTTAGTTGTTGATTTGATTGCCATGAAAATATTAGGGTTCAAAACTTTGGAAGTTAATGCGATGCGGAGATTGAGTGCATCGTTTTCAAAAAGGCTGACAATAGCCCTACAATAAGGCGATTTTATACCTGCGAGTTCGAGTGCTTCGGGATTATACGCATCGGCATTTAAACAAAAAACAGGAGGTGTGAAATTTTCTAAAAGAAGATGATCTCTTTTTTGTTCTTCTTTTTCAATTACGACAGAACGCAAACCATACTCGTTAGCTTTCTTAATAATTTCACTTGTAATGGTATTATAGCCTAAGATAATGATGTATTTTTCTTTGAGATACGTCACTTTTCGTGCAAATTTTGCTCTCTCAAATTCTTCTAAAAAAAGCTTATTTTGTAAAAGAGCAATGAGTGTTCCTACACTGTAAAACCATCCTGTAACGGTAAAAAAGATAGACATTGAAACCCAAATGCGTTGAGGGTAGGTAAAAGCAAAGGGTGTTTCACCAAAACCTATCGTTGTAGCAGTATAGCTAATGAAATAAAAAGCATCAAAAATGGTGAGTTGATAAGGCTTTCCTTCATTATCAACACCATCAATAAGTAAAAGACCAATAATAGATACGGTATAAGTAAAGATAATCACCAAAAAAGGGGTGCGCATCTTTTGCAAAATAAGCCATAAAGAGCTGTGTTTCACGAGACGACTCTTTTAACGTTTTGATTTGAGCGTATCGCCAATATAGAGCAAAACACTGGTAATATTAGCAAGCAGTGCACCTCCACTTAGGCTGATAATGATAGAGGTCACTTCACGATCAATACTGTAAGCATACGCTGCAACCGTCCAAATCGTTGCAGAAGCGATAAGTTGAATGTCAGCTACCAGACTGGTTGCTAAAAGTACAGAACCGAGTTGCGTTTTATCGCCAATTTTAAGCGTTGTAGCAATGATATTGACGACTAAAGCTGCAAAAAGTTCATATTTGCTGTGTAATTCAAGATCTCCTAAATCGCCATAGAAAAATCCAAAATTAAGTGTCATTGCTAATATAAAAAAGAAGCCAGAAATCACTTTGTCCAAATTCATTCGTTTCTCCTATCGGTATAGTCATTTATACATTATACCCTTTAGATACAAAGATTAAAAAAGTTTTGTTACAATTTGCTAATCATTTCACAATGTAAAGAGAAAATAGGATAAATAATGAAACTTTTTGGAACAGATGGTGTGAGAGGTAAAGCAGGGAAAAAGTTGAGTGCTTTTATGGCAATACGCTTGGCAATGGCGGCAGGTATTTATTTTCGTAAAAACTCGATTACCAATAAAATTTTAGTTGGAAAAGACACCAGACGTAGTGGCTATATGATTGAAAATGCCATTGTTTCAGGTTTAACAGCGGTAGGATATGATGTTAGACAAATTGGGCCAATGCCCACACCCGCCATCGCTTTTTTAACGGAAGATATGCGTTGTGATGCAGGTATTATGATTAGCGCATCGCATAACCCTTATTTTGACAATGGCATTAAGTTTTTTGATAGCCTTGGTAATAAATTGGGTGAAAAAGAAGAAGCAGAAATTGAAAAGATTTATTATGATGATGCATTGATTGAATCAAATCAGAAAATTGAGTTTGATATTGGTCGTTCTAAAAGAGTGGATGATGTTATTGGACGCTATATCGTTCAGATTAAAAATTCATTTCCAAAAGCATTGACACTAAAAGGTCTTCGTATTGTGCTTGATACGGCTAATGGGGCAGCTTATAAAGTTGCTCCAACTATTTTTAATGAACTTGGTGCAGATGTTATTATCATCAATGATGAGCCTAATGGAAGTAATATTAATTTAAATTGTGGAGCTTTACATCCTGAAGAGTTAGGAGAAGAAGTTAGACGCCTTCGTGCCGATATAGGTTTTGCGTTTGATGGTGATGCTGATCGCTTGGTGGTGGTTGATGAAAATGGCAATCCTATACATGGCGATAAACTCTTAGGTAAAATTGCAACTTTTTTGCAAAGCCAAAACAGGCTTGCTAACCAAGGTGTATGTGTTACTGTTATGAGCAACCAAGCGTTAGAAGATTATTTAGGTAAAGCAGGTATAAAAACTTATCGTTGCGATGTAGGTGATAAAAATGTTTTAGAAGCCTTATATAGGGAAAAAATAAACTTTGGTGGTGAGCAAAGTGGGCATATTATTTTGTCGGATTTTGCCAAAACAGGAGATGCGTTAGTGGCAGCTCTTGCTGTTATGCATTGTATGCTCACAGAAAAACAAAAAGTGAGTAAATTGTTCAATCCTTTTGAGCTTTATCCTCAATTGCAACAAAATATAAAAGTCGATAATAAAATTCCTCTGAACGAACTCAAAGGTTATGATACATTAGTATCAGAATTAGAAAATAAGAAAATTAGAGTACTGATTCGTTATTCTGGCACAGAAAACCTCTTACGTATTTTACTTGAGGGACAAGATGAAAAACTTCTTGAGGATTGTATGGAAAAAACAGTTAAATTTTTTAAAAGTGCATTAAATGAATAAATCATGGATTATAGCCTTCGTTTCATTGTGTTTTATATTTGTTGTTGATCAAATGATTAAAGGTCTCTTCTTGGAGGGATTTAGATGGTATGGAGATTTCTTTTCACTGATATTGACATACAATAAAGGTGTAGCCTTTTCTATGTTCGCTTTTTTAGAAGAGTATTTGAAATATATACAGCTTTTACTCATGAGCGGTTTGGGAGCTTATCTTATATTTCATAAAGAGATACTCTCAAAGTATAGCCTTGCTATTGGTATTATTTCGGGTGCAGCACTCAGCAATATTTACGATCGTTTTATTCATGGCGGGGTTGTTGATTATTTCTTTTGGCATTACGGGTTTGAATTTGCTGTATTCAACTTTGCCGATGTGATGATTGATTTAGGGGTGCTTTTAATTTTATACACTTCATGGAAAATGCCTAAAGAGGTTTAAAAGTGCTATTTTACCTCTTTCCATTCAAAAATTGTTGCAATTTTATTTTTTTTTGGTATAATCTCAGCTCTTAAATTGTGTGGTCGCGTAGCTCAGTTGGTAGAGCACTACCTTGACATGGTAGTGGTCGGAGGTTCGAATCCTCTCGTGGCCACCATTTTTTTGTTCTCCCGTTTGTTTGGGAGTTCATACAAGTAAAAGGATTCTATTATGATGAATGATGTTATAGCCTATAAAGAAGGTGCTCTCGTCATCGACACCCAAACTGCTACTGTTTCTTCAAAGACTTACGAAGACAAAATCTTATTTGACAATTCTAAAGATGCCCTTGAAGTGATTCGTCATTCATGCGCGCACCTAATGGCACAAGCGATTAAAGCGTTGTACAAAGATGCACAATTTTTTGTTGGCCCCGTCATTGAAGATGGTTTTTACTACGATTTTCGTGTCAATGAAAAGATCGGTGATGCTGATCTAAAAGAGATAGAAAAAAAGATGGCAGAACTCGCAAATGCCAAGTTGCCAATTGAGAAGATTTATACTACTAAAACGGCTGTTATCAAACATTTTGAACACGATGATCTTAAGCAAGAAGTGTTGCTTAGAATTCCTGATGGTGAAGTTTCCATTTATAAGCAAGGGGATTTTGAAGATTTATGTCGTGGACCTCACGTTCCCAATACCAAATATCTTCGATTTTTTAAACTTATTAAAGTAGCAGGTGCTTATCTTGGTGGGGATGAAAAGCGTGAAATGCTCACACGTATCTACGGTATAGCTTTTGCAGATAAAGAGAGCCTCAAAGATTATGTTACAATGATTGAAGAGGCGAAAAAGCGCGATCACCGTAAGCTCGGTAATGAACTTAAACTGTTTACATTTGATGATGAAGTAGGGGCAGGACTTCCTATTTGGCTTCCTAATGGAGGAAGACTGCGAAGTAAGTTAGAGCAACTTCTTTTTAAAGCGCATAGACAACGTGGGTATCAGCCTGTACGTGGACCTGAGATTTTGAAATCAGATGCGTGGAAAATCAGTGGACACTATCAAAATTACGGCGAAAATATGTATTTTACCGTAATTGATGAAGCAGAATACGGGATCAAACCGATGAACTGTTTAGGGCATATTAAAGTGTTCCAAAATGAGGTCAGAAGTTACCGTGATTTACCTCTCAAATTTTTTGAATACGGTGTTGTACATCGCCATGAAAAAAGTGGCGTACTCCATGGGCTATTCCGTGTACGCGAATTTACACAAGATGATGCGCATATTTTCTGTACCCCAGATCAAATTAAAGAAAACGTTCTAGAAATTTTAAGTTTTGTCGATTCTATTATGAAGACTTTTGGATTTAAGTATGAGATGGAAATTTCAACTCGTCCTGAAAAATCAATTGGCGATGAGAAATATTGGGAAGCAGCAACCGAAGGTTTGAAGAAAGCACTTGATGAGAATGGCATCAAATATGGTATTGATGAAGGTGGTGGAGCATTTTATGGTCCTAAAATTGACATTAAAATTACCGATGCGCTGAAACGTAAATGGCAATGTGGTACTATTCAAGTTGATTTTAACTTGCCTGAGCGTTTTGATATTTCATATGTAGATGCTAACAATGAACATGCGCGTCCCGTAATGTTACATCGTGCAATTTTAGGTTCATTTGAGCGCTTTATTGGTATTTTGATTGAACACACTTCTGGTGAGTTTCCATTTTTTATTGCACCAATTCAAGCGGTTATTATCCCTATTTCAGATGCACACTTGGATTATGCTAAAACATTAGCCAACGAATTGATGCAAGAGGGTATTGATGTTGAGGTTTCATCTAAAAATGAGAGTCTTAATAAACGTATTCGTAATGCAGAAACGATGCGTGTCCCGATGATTTTAGTGATTGGCGACGCAGAAGTTGAAGGCCAGAGCGTTGCTGTTAGAGACAGAAGAGAGAGAACACAGTATAATTTGACAAAAGAAGCATTAATATCAAATATGAAGGAGAAACTTAGTGAGGTACACTTTTGAGTAAAGACAAAGACGTTATTTTAAATGACGAAATCAGGGCAGCTGAGGTAAGATGTGTTGGTGATGATGGCACACAATACGGCATCATTTCCAGAAGTGAGGCTCTTGCAAAAGCAGATGAGCTAGGATTAGATCTCGTTTTAATTGCACCTGATGCGAAGCCACCTGTTTGTAAAATTATGAACTATGGCAAGTTTAAGTACCAGCAAGAAAAGAAGTTAAAAGAGGCACGTAAAAATCAGAAAATCATTGAGATCAAAGAGATCAAACTTTCTGTAAAAATTGCTGCTAATGATGTTAACTATAAAGTCAAACATGCTAGAGAGTTTTTGGAAGAAGGAAAGCACGTACGTTTTAGAGTTTTTCTAAAAGGTCGTGAGATGTCAAATCCTGAAATTGGTGAGCAAGTTTTAGAGAGCCTTTGGCCGATGTTAGAAGACATTGCAGAGCGTGAAAAAACGCCAAAGCTTGAAGGACGTTATATTAATATGCTGGTAACACCTAAAAAATAACCTGAATTCGTCGTAACCTTTCACTAGTTTTAATCCCCTCTAAGGAAAATTAAGCTATTATAGCCGTTTTCTAATGCTAGAGGGGATGTTTTCCCGTTTAGATTTTAGAATAAATACAAGGAGTAAGCATGCCGAAAATGAAAACGGTACGCGGTGCAGCCAAGCGTTTTAGATGCGCAAAGAATAAGATCAAAAGAGGCGCAGCCTTTAGAAGTCATATTCTTACTAAAAAACCAACGAAAAGAATGCGTGGTTTGAAAGTCGCTAAAACTGTTGATGCACGCGATGAGAAGTCCGTTAAATTAATGCTTTGTAAAGCGTAATTTAAAAAGAGTTTTTGACAAGAGTCATTCACCCAACATGTAATGTTCCCCTCGTAATGAGGGTAAGTTCCCGAGACGGGACACCGACATTGATTTATTTGGTCAAGGAGACACCATGGCAAGAGTAAAAACAGGTATCGTCAGAAGAAGACGTCACAAGAAAATTTTAAAGATGGCTAGAGGCTTCTTTAGTGGAAGAAGAAAACACTTTAGAAAAGCGAAAGAGCAATTAGAGAGAAGTTTAGTTTATGCATTCCGTGATAGAAGACAGAAGAAAAGAGATTTTAGAAGACTTTGGATCACACGTATTAATGCAGCATGTAGACTTAACGACATCAGTTACTCACGTTTCATCAATGCTCTAAACAAAGCCAATATTGATTTAGACAGAAAAATTCTTGCAGATATGGCGATGAATGACCCTGAAGCCTTTGCAACTGTTGTAAAACAAGCAAAAGCAGCGCTTTAATAGCACCCCCCCCACCATACAAGATGATGGGTTAACCATCATCTTGTTACTTCTATAAATTATTCCTAATCAAATTTCCTCTTTTAGAATTCACCTAGTCTATATAGTAAAGTTGTGAGTCAAGTTCTTATAATAAATTTTGTTCAGAGATATCTACATAGGATAAAATATTAAATATGATTTGAGAGTTTAAAACTTAAAGCATAGGCAAGGAGAGGTTTTCTCCTTGCACTCAAGATTGATTTTTAAGGCTGAACATCACTCTTTTTAGGATAAATAAAAATAGTATGGCGATCAACAACGATTTTTTCTTTCGCATCAACGGCGAATGCTTTAATCGTGATAGGGAGGTCTTCACCTTCTATTTTAAGTTCTTTTGGAATAGAAGAGAGGATAACCACTTTTTTTACTTTTTCGCCTGCTCTGAGCAAGAAAGGTTCACTAGGTTTATCGATTTTTATATCGCTATGTGAGACTTCAAAGTAATAAAGATGATCTTTTGGATCAGTATTTTGGAATAAAAATGTATAGACATTTTCAACTGTTTTACCATCATCAGCCATTTTATAAAGTTGACTTGTGCGATTTATGTTAAGGAGCATATACTCTTTTTGTGTACCCATTGCAAACAGTCCAATGAGAGCTAGTGTAAGAGCGACCATATAAGCGATGGTTCTAAAGCGGAAGTATTCTGTTTTTGTCCCTTTTTCTGCTGCATTTGAGCTAGTCCATGTAATCAAAGAAGCTTTACCCAATTTTTCCATAACAGGGGTACACGCATCGGCACATTCTAAACAGTTAATACATTCTAATTGCATACCTTTACGAATATCGATGTGTGTAGGGCATACTCGTACACAGGCTTCACATCCTGTACAATCATCGGTTGCTAAAGGAGGTTTACTGCTAAGTTTGATACCTTTTGCATCATAGATTTGACCGCCACGTTTTTCATCATAAATGGTTTGAATCGTATTTTCATCAAAGAGTGCAGATTGTATACGTGCATAAGGGCAGATATAGACACAAAAATTCTCTTTAAGCGAAACAATGTCATAGACTAAAAATGCAGAAATACCGATCAAAAAGCCATACATCACGCTGTTTTCAAGAGGTTCTTTAAGATAAACAAAAAAGTCTTCTGGAGGAATAAAATACCATAAGAAATTTGATGCTGCTAGAAAAGCCAACGCAGTCCAAATGAGAACAGCAAGGATACGTTTACCCATTTGTCCTTCTTCTGGTTCTTTTTGTTTGTTATTAATATTTTTACGAATTCCCAGAAGCTTGGTCTGAATGAGATCACGGAAAATAACTCTGAAAATCGTTTGTGGACAGGACCAACCACACCAAACACGACCGCCGAGCGTTGTGATAAAAAAGATGCCTAAGAAAAAAAGCATGATTACAAAAGGCATCAAATAGAGCTCTTGCATATCAAACGTTGTAAAAAGAAGGTGGAGTTGTTTTTTATCAAAGCTGAGTAAAAAGAAATGATTTCCTTCAATACGAATAAATGGCAATATAAGCGCTATAAGCGTAATAATGCCAAAACTAATGTAGCGTTTCGACCTATAGTAAGTAGGTTGAATTGAACAATCGCTATTACAATTCATGATGTATTCCTTCTGTGTGATCTGTAGGTTGCTTAATAAGTGAACACTCTTTGGCAACGTGAGATTTTGTAAGCATAAGTGGCTGTTTACGGGATGATTGAAGTAGGGTCATTTTTGCTTTAACAAGCTCTTTAAGGCCCCTTGAATTGACATAATCCTTTAAGGAAGTACGACTTACCTGTAAAATTTTTGCAATTTCACTGATAGAAGTACGATTCTCAAGAAATTCAATAATTTGAGGACGATAGGCATCAAATTTAGATTTAGACATACGTCCTTTTGGTCTTCCTTGCGCCTTTTCTTTATCCAGTTTTTTATTGAGTTCTCTTTGTTTGACAAGCAGATCAAGAAGAACCAAAGGTTTAGAGTCAACATGAATGCAGATATTAACATCGGCAATATGAACTGAAATAGAACGCGTGAGTAAACATTCAAAGATTTTGACCAATTCTTCGACATGATTAGAGAAGGTCAAGAGATCAAAGATGATAATATGATCGTTCTTTGAAAGGGATCGTAAAAAACCTTTAAACTCTTTGCGCTCTTCAAGTTCAAGCGTTGGGTCTGAGTTCTCAATCTCCGTAGTATCAATTTTGAGATCGTGGTGATGAGCGTATTTTAAGATCTGTTTTTGTTGAACGACGATTGGAGCGTTATCGCTTCTGCTTTTTAAAAGGACAATATTCATAAAAATGTCACCTTTTTATCATTTGGATAAGCGAAAGTATACAGACATTGACGTAGAAAGTCAATATTAAATTGTGTTTTTACGTCAATATGATAATGAAAAGAGGTGAACTATAGAAGTAGTCAAACTTTTTAAGCTTACATGATAAAGGAGTTCGGTACAATGCAACCCTAAATTCATCAGAAAGGTGGTGGATAGAGTATGCCAGGAATTAAAGTACATCCTAACGATTCGTTTGACGAAGCGTATAGAAAGTTTAAAAAACAAGTTGATCGTAACCTAGTTGTAACTGAAGTGCGTGCAAGACGTTTCTATGAAACAGCAACAGAAAAACGCAAAAAAGATAAAATTAGTGCGCGCAAAAAACAGTTGAAAAGACTTTATATGCTTCGCCGTTACGAGTCGAGACTCTAACACACACAGCCAAGAAGTTAGCTTCTTGGCTTCTCTTCTTAACCCCATAAAAAACTTTCTCAAAATAAACTAATCAAAGCTGTGATAACATAAGAGCAAATATATTTCTCTTTGTTAGCAAAAGGGTTACAAGATGGATAAAAAACTAACGGTTATTGAGGCGGCAAAGCTTTTAGGTGTGAGTAAAGAGGCTATCTACAATCGTTTGCGAAGAGGCTCCTTACAAAGTGTTGTCGAAAATGGTGTAAAGTATATTTTACTAACAAAAAGTAGTCTCAAAGAAGGACCCTCGGCACGCAAAATTGAAAGTGCTGCCACGGAGAGTGCTTATGTTGAACTTTTGAAAGTTCAGCTTGAAGAGATGAAACTTAAAAATGAAAAGCTGGAAGCAGATAAAGAGCGACTCATTGCCGATAAAGAGCGTCTCTTGATTGAATCAAAAGAAAAAATTGAGATGATCTATAAAGAGAGAGACGAACAGCTTAAAGCCATTCTCACGTTAGCCAATAGACAAATAACCCATACAAGCAATGATACAGTAACAGCAGCTGCTCACACGCCAAATCCAAATAACACTACATCAAAAAATCCTATTGTCTCACCTTATGCTTTTGAAGAGGCAGATGTCCTTGATGAAGAAGATGAGGGCAAGGTTGTGGAAGATATGTTTGAATCGTACAGTGACTGGAGAGACTTACGTAGTTATCTTAAAGAAAAGGGATTTTCAAAAAAAGAGAAGCAACACATTAGCGATAAGATTGGTAGAAAAGTAGGTCAGTTAAATGATGTCATGGATAAAAATGGCAAACTTTTTATCAAAAAAGGGAAAAAGCTTAAAGAGATATTGGGAGAATAAAAAAAGATGAAGTATATTCGTAAAATTTCAGATTATATGATTGCTGGCGGAATGGGTGTTCTTGTTATCGCCAGTATGCAAGGGTGTGATCAAAAAGAGGAAAACAAAAATGTTTTAGCGGATGCGGCCAAAACACAAGGTGCACTTGTCATTGTTGATGAAAGTGCTACAGGTGAGTATAAAATTGCAGAAGAGTACCCCAGTTCAACAACGCGAGTTATTGTGCGAAAACCTGATGGAAGTGAGCGCATTTTATCGCAAACAGAAATTGATGCACTGGTTAAAGAAGAGGCCGCTAAAATTGATAATAACACCTCAGCACTTACCAATCCTAGCATGAGTTCTGGTCAAATGGGGCTAGGAGGCATTTTACTCTCCAGTATTGCAGGTGCTATGATTGGTAGTTGGATTGGTAATAAACTTTTTAATAACCAAAATTATCAGAATCAGCGCGCAGCAAGTTATAAATCTCCACAGGCATACTCACGCAGTACAACCAGCTTTAATAAGCCTATGACAACTACAGGTACCAGTAGTACGAGCAAAAGTAGTGGTTTTTTTGGATCAAGTTCAGGAAGTAGTACCTCAAGCAGTGGCACAACAAGTTCAAGTACACCAACCAGTTCAGGAAGTTAAGTATGTTACATGTAGAAAAAATTAAACCCCTCAGTAAAGAATTTTTAGAATCCATTGGATTTTATTGGCATACGGACGCTGATAAAACATCGTATGTTGCAGATGAGTTAGTCCTTGTCAGTAATGATGAGGTAGAAGCTTACTATGAAGCGGCTAATGAACTCTACGATATGTTTGCAGAAGCAGGTCAATATGTCATTGACAATAACCTCTTTCATGAACTCAATATCCCCTTCAATTTAGTCGAACTTATTAAAAATTCATGGGCTAATGATGTTCATTGGCATTTGTACGGTCGATTTGATTTTGCAGGTGGTGTGGATGGAAAGCCCATTAAACTGATAGAATTTAATGCAGATACCCCAACATCACTGTATGAAACAGCAATCATTCAATGGGCGATGCTCAAAGCCAATGGCATGGATGAAGCAAAGCAGTTTAATACCGTTTTTGAAGCGCTTAAAGAGAATTTCAAACGTCTTGTTGTGCTTGGTGGCGATACTGAAGACTTTGCGAAGTACTATGATGGCTGGAAAATTCTTTTTTCTTCCATTCGTGGAAATATCGAAGATGAAAATACGACAAGGCTTCTCCAAAGTGCAGCCAATGAGGCTGGGTTTCATACTGATTTTGCGTATGTCGATGAGGTAGGATTTAATGGAGAAGAAGGCATTTTTAAAGGTGATGAGAATTTTGAATTTTGGTTCAAACTCATTCCTTGGGAAAACATTGCGATAGAAGAGGGTGATTTGGCACTTTTACTTGATGAAATCGTACAAGAGCAACGAGCCATCATTCTTAATCCTGCCTATACACTTCTATTTCAAAGCAAAGCGTTTATGAAAGTGCTGTGGGATTTGTTCCCAAATCATCCACTGTTGCTTGAGACGTCGTATGAACCACTCAAAGGGAAGAAACAGGTTGAAAAGAGAGCCTTTGGACGAGAAGGGGCTAACACGATTATTTATGATGCTGATATGTCTGTTATGGCTAAAACGGAAGGTGAATATGGCAATTTTAAACCCATTTATCAAGAATATGTAGAGCTTCCAAAAGATAGTGAAGGTAAATCGTACCAAGCTGGGGTTTTCTTTGCGTATGAAGGATGTGGACTTGGGTTTAGACGAGGAGGGCTTATTATGGAAAACTTCTCAAAATTTGTGGGTCACCGCATAAAGGACTAATCTATGAAAATCGTTTTTTTAGATGCTAAAACTATGGGTAGTGATATTGATTTAAGTCTTTTTCAACAATTTGGAATGTTTGAGGCGTTTGAGACAACAGCAATGCCTGAACGAATCAAGCATATTGGCGATGCAAAGATCGTACTTACTAATAAAGTTCTTATTGATAAAGAAGTGATGGATGAATGCCCTAATTTAGGGCTTATTTGCATTACCGCTACAGGTATGAACAATGTCGATTTAGAATATGCCAAACAAAAAGGGATTGTGGTTAAAAATGTTGCGGGTTATTCAACAGCATCTGTAGCGCAAACAACGTTTATGTTAGTTTTGAGCCTTCTGGGGCAGTGTGGTTATTATGATCAGTATGTGAAGTCAGGTGGTTGGACAAAAAGCCCTATGTATACGCACATAGATCGTCCTTTTTGGGAAATTAAAGGGAAGCGTTGGGGTATTATTGGCTTAGGAACGATTGGCAAAGAAGTTGCCAAAATTGCAACCGCGTTTGGGGCACATGTTGTTTATTTTTCAGCCAGTGGCGCAAATAAAGATGCGGGATATGAGCAAGTAACTTTAGCGTCAATGATGCAAATATGTGACATTATCTCGATTCACGCACCGCTTAATGAGCATACCAAAAATTTAATCGCTAAAGAGCAATTAAATCAGATGAAAAAAGGTGCCATTTTAGTTAACGTAGGGCGTGGTGGAATTGTAAATGAGACAGATCTTTTAGAAGTGATTGATGCAAAAGAGATTTTTGTAGGGTTAGATGTATTGAGTGTTGAGCCAATGATAGAGAATCATCCTCTTTTAAAGGTAAAGCATCCTGAACGTCTCATCATTACGCCACATATTGCATGGGCAAGTGTTGAAGCAAGAGCGGAATTGATGCGACTTGTAGGTGAAAATATCAAAGAATTTATAAGACAATAAGGAGAAAAAATGGCAAAAGAGCATAGTTTTGACATTAGTGCGGAGATAGACAAACAAAAGTTTAAAGATGCGTACGAACAGGCTAAAAAAGTCATCACAAACCGATGGGATTTTAAAGGCATTACGTGTGAGTTTGACCATAATGAGAAAGCTAAAACCGTTACACTTCTGACCACAACAGACAGTAAAGCAGATGCAATGGTAGAAGCACTAATCTCTGAATCAATCAAACGCGATATCTCTTCTAAAGCACTTAAAGAGACGAAACGAGAGGTAGCAGGTGGCAATAAAACCAAAGTAACGGTTAGTATTGTGGATGCGATTTCCAGTGAAGATGCCAAAAAAATTGTGAAAGAGATCAAAGAGCTTAAACTCAAAGTACAAGCTTCGATTCGCGGCGATGTCGTCCGTGTCGAAGGTAAAGCAATTGACGATTTGCAAGAGGCGATTAAAGCCATTCGTGGATGTGACTTTGATTTCCCTGTAAACTTTACCAATCTTAAATAGTGCATGGAACAGTTACCGCCCATTATCGAACTTATTCCCAAGATCCGAGGGTTTTGGTGTAAGGTTGTACTGTACAGTTTATACAGCGTACTTACCTTTACGCCCTTTTTAGTAGGGGGATGGGTAGGTTATGTGTATAATCTTTGGATAGGCATCGCTTTTTTCCTTTTTTTGACATTGGTCAGCGGTGTCATAAGCTCTAAAATGCGTATTGCATCTATTCCGTTTGAGCAACGAGAAATGAGTTATTCGACGATGGCAATTGTCAAATGGTATGTAGCCAAAAACATCTGTTTAAAAAACTAAACTATACTTTACGTGCAAGAATGAAAAGTACCCAAGGTACGTGGACTTTTTGCCAAAGAAAATCGAGTGATAACGTAGTTTTTAAAGCATTGCTTTAAAAATGTGTCAAGAGATCTCATTAAACTTCAAGCGAGAATGAATGCAATTTAAACTAACCAGTATAAGACTTATCGTGATTGTGGCACTTTTCTTAGTGCTTTTTGATAACATCTCTTTTTTTAAACACGTGACTCAAGTCTATGAACTCTCTATCTCAAATCTCGGCTTTTTACTTTCATTAGGTGTTATTTTAACCTCCGTTATTACACTATTCGTGACATTGATCAGTTCGCGATATACCCTTAAAGCTTTTTTGATTGTACTGGTACTTATTGCTTCTGTAAGCAACTATTTTATGAATACATATGATGTTATTTTAGATGATACGATGATTCAAAATGCAATGGAAACAAACGTCAATGAATCAATGGACCTTGTGAATTGGAAACTCTTAGCCTATCTTTTCTTTTTAGGCATTATTCCCTCCATGATGATTTATCGTGTACCTGTTACCTATGGGAATTTTAAAGAAGAAGTTTGGGGGAAACTAAAGAGTATTATTTTAGTGATACTTATAAGTTTAGTGATGCTTTTTGCCTTTAACCGTTTTTATACCTCTTTTTTTAGGGAGCATAAGCCTTTACGTTATTATACCAATCCAACGTTTTGCCTCTACTCTGCGGGTAAATATATTTACAATACTTTTTACAAAAAAGATGCGACGCTTAAGCAAATTGGATTAGATGCGCGAAAAACAGAAAGTAGTGTTCGAAAATTAACCATTGTCGTCGTTGGTGAAGCAGCACGTGCCAATCGTTTTTCTCTTAACGGCTACGAGAGACAGACCAACCCTTTCCTTCAAAAAGAGGATATTATTAACTTTTCCAATGTCTATTCATGTGGAACTTCAACGGCTATTTCAGTGCCGTGTATGTTTTCCATTTTAGAGCGCAAAAATTACAGCGACAAAGAGGCAAAATCAACAGAAAATGTCCTAGATGTGCTTAAACACAGTGGGACAACTGTTTTATGGAGAGATAATAATTCAGATTCAAAAGGGGTTGCGTTACGTGTTGCGTATCAAGACTATCGAATAGCTCAAAACAATACACTGTGTGAAGATGAGTGCCGTGATGAGGGCATGTTAGTGGGATTACAAGAGTATGTGGATGCTCAAAAGGGTGATGTGGTCATTGTTCTTCATCAAATGGGTAACCATGGCCCTGCGTATTACAAGCGTTATCCTAAAGCTTTTGAAAAATTTACACCGACCTGCCAAACCAATCAAGTGGAAAAATGTACTCCTGAGGAGATTGGCAATGCGTATGACAATGCCATTTTATATACCGACTATTTTCTCTCCAAAACTATTGCTTTTTTAAAGCAGAATGATCAAAATTTTGAAACAGCGATGATTTACATGGCAGACCATGGTGAATCTTTGGGTGAGAAAGGGCTTTATTTGCATGGGATTCCCTACTTTATGGCACCTGATGAGCAGACACATGTGGGTGCATTGATGTGGTTTGGTCACAAAAGCAAAGAGCGTATTAATACACAGGCTCTTGCAGAAAAATCATCACAAGAATACTCACATGATAATCTTTTTCATACCATTTTAGGTGTGATGGGTGTTCAAACAGCGCTCTATGATCAGACAAAAGATATACTAACATACCAACAAAAATAAAGGCTTAGTGTGAGAAATCAACCTAAATATCACTTTTTTAAAAATACAACCTATGCGCTCAATGGCTTAAAAGATATGATCTCAAATGAGACTTCTTTTAAAATAGAGTTGGCACTGGTACTTGTTTTACTGCCTGTTTTATGGCTGCTTCCCTTAGATCTTTTATATAAATTGGTGATGTTTATTGCGCTTATGGGTATTCCTATGGCAGAAGCCATTAACAGTGCCATTGAGCGCGTAACCGATTTGGTTACTTTAGAGTACCATGAAATGGCAGGACGCGCCAAAGATGCGGGTAGTGCGGTTGTTTTTTTAAGCATTGTAATTTTTGTTGTTGTGTGGGGATTTTGTCTTATGCGTATTTTCTTTTAAAACTCAAAACTTCTTTAAAAAAATCAGGCTCTTATCATACCAATTTGTTAGACTTTTTGTATAATATATTTAAAAAGTCTAACAAAATTTAGAAGGAGCTTTCTCATGTCACAAACAATCAGCTATGGATCACTTAAAATAAATGCTGCTTTATATGATTTTATCTCTAAAGAGGCAATACCTCATACAGGTGTGAGTGTTGAGCATTTTTGGAATGGGTTTGAAAAAACCGTTCATGAACTTGCTCCTATCAACCAAATGCTTTTGGATAAACGTGATGCTTTTCAAGAAAAACTTGATGCTTGGTATTTAGCCCACCAGACAACGCCTTTTACACCCGAAGAACATCAGCGTTTTCTCAAGCAAATAGGCTATTTGGTGGAAGTACCTCAAGCAGAGGCTATTACGACTTTACAAGTTGATCCTGAAATTTCAGATGTTTCAGCCCCACAACTGGTTGTACCAGCCGATAATGCTCGTTATGCGTTAAATGCTGCAAACGCAAGATGGGGAAGTCTGTTTGATGTTTTTTATGGAACAGATATGATTGATGAGGTAGCGCCTTATGAAAAAAAAGAGCAGTACAATCCAGCACGTGGTGCAAAAGTCTTTGAACTCGCTTTTACTTTTTTGGATCAAGTTGCGCCTTTGAAGGAGCATTCATACACTGATATTCATGGCTTTACAATTCAAAATCAACAACTTTATGCCATCCTCGCCAATCATCAAAGAGTAGCATTGATAGAACCTGAGAAATTTGTAGGCTATACCCTTCATGAGAATGAAATAGCCTCCCTTTTGCTTAAAAACAATGGGTTACATGTAGAGATTCAAATCGATAAACAAAGCCTTATAGGAAAGAGCCATCCATCGGGCATTAAAGATGTGATCATCGAATCAGCACTGAGTGCTATTCAAGATTGTGAAGATTCTGTAGCGGCAGTGGATGCAGAAGACAAACTAGCCATTTATCGTAATTGGAATGGTTTGATGAAGGGAGATTTATCTGCCTCTTTTGAAAATAAAGGTAAAACCATACATCGAACACTCAATCCAGATAAAACATTTACCTCACCGAATGGTGAACTATTTACATTAAAAGGAAGAGTGCTTTTATTGATACGCAATGTAGGTATACACATGTACTCAGATGCCATTACGTGTCAAGATACAGCTATTCCTGAGGGATTTTTGGATGCTTTTGTCACGACACTTTGCGCAATGCACGATCTTCAAAAATCAGAGGGCATTCGCAATAGCGTCAAAGGCAGTGTCTATATTGTCAAACCAAAATGCCATGGCCCTGAAGAGATAGCGTTTATAAATACGCTTTTTGGTCGTGTTGAGGATGTCTTAGCCCTGCCACGACATACCATTAAAATGGGGATTATGGATGAGGAGAGACGTACAACGATTAATCTTGAAGCAGCGATTTTGCAAGCAAAAGAGCGGGTCTTTTTTATCAATACAGGCTTTTTAGATCGAACGGGAGATGAGATTCACTCTTGTATGGAATTAGGAGCTGTTGTTCCCAAAGAAGCGATGAAAAAAGAGGTTTGGCTTAAAGCGTATGAAGATCACAATGTTGATGTTGGCTTGAGTATGGGATTTAAGGGTAAAGCTCAAATTGGCAAAGGGATGTGGACGATGCCTGATTTGATGAAAAAGATGGTTGAGCTTAAAATAGCGCATCCAAAAGCAGGTGCAACAACAGCGTGGGTGCCATCACCAACGGCGGCGACACTGCACGCATTGCATTATCATTACATTGATGTTCAAAAGGTGCTCCAAGAGATTGCAAAGCGTCCTAAAGCGAGTCTTGATGCTATTTTGATGCCTCCTCTGTTGCATGGCACATTAAGTAAAGAAGAGATTACGCAAGAGATTGAAAACAATATACAAAGTATCCTAGGCTATGTTGTTCGTTGGATAGATCAAGGAATAGGGTGTTCTAAAGTACCTGATATTAACAATGTGGAGCTAATGGAAGATAGAGCGACACTCAGAATCTCAAGTCAACATCTTGCAAACTGGTTACATCATGGCATCGTAACACACGAAGAGGTTAAAAATACATTTGAAAAGATGGCGGTCGTGGTAGATAAGCAAAATAGTCACGATAAGAACTATCGCCCTATGGCAGCTCATTTTGAGAAGAGTATAGCTTTTCAAGCCGCATTGGATCTTGTTTTTAAAGGAAGAATGCAGCCCAATGGCTATACGGAATTTATTTTACATGATAGAAGAAAAGAGGTTAAAAAGCAGAGGTCACAAGGCTAAGTTTTTAGCCTTGTGATGAGGGTTTTAAAGGAAATTTTTGAAGACGGCGATAATGCCCCAGCCAAGAAAAATTACCACCCAAAGAATGGTAATAGAAACCGTAGAATCCGCTAGTTTGGTAACCGTAGCATCTGCGGTATAAACCCCTTTGGTACGTCCTGCTCTCCATGCTAGAGTGAGCAGGAATCCAACAGCCGTAAATCCAACGCCAACAAACGTTGATAAGAACATAACAACCGTTGGCCAGTCGATGTTCATTGGATAGTCATAGATGGTATAGCCATATTTGCTCATGATGTTCATACGAATGACTTCACGAAGGGTTGAGATGAGAAGTGCGGCTACGACTAACACAAGAGTGATAACATAGCTGTTAC
This sequence comes from Pseudomonadota bacterium, assembly GCA_017860615.1. Classification (GTDB taxonomy): domain Bacteria; phylum Campylobacterota; class Campylobacteria; order Campylobacterales; family Sulfurospirillaceae; genus Sulfurospirillum. The sequence goes on from JAGDMU010000009.1 coordinate 22,999, forward strand.
TTCCTTTTGCCACCATTGCCAATAAAAGAAGGACCGATAGTACAATAGCGATGACCAATGGATGAAAAGCCATACCCAGTGTAAATGTCCATAGTACAAACAGTACGGCACTCACCAATAATCCGCCCAGTGCAATTTTTTTACCAAGACTACGTACAAAACCAATATATTTGGCTGTATAGTCTTCTCTTTTTGAAAAATAATCGGCATAATTGAGTAAGAAGATGCCTACTACTGGCGCTGAAAGGCTCACCATAAAGGCGAGTCTTACCACATCAATATGAAGGTTTGTGCCTGAATTGTCGACAATGCCCTTAGGCGCATACCAATTCATCCATTGATCTACTTGGATGGATTCGTATGCAAAAGAGTGCATTAAAACACCCGCAAAAATGAGTGCAGCAAGTGAAAGAATACCTGCAAAACCAGCCATGGAAGAGTTACTTTTATTGGCATAGTAAAACCAATATAATAATGAGTACCCAGCCAATAAAATATAGATAAATCCTACAACCCAGAGACCTGAGAGTGTGTTGGTAACATACCAATTTGGATCATAAATAACTTGCGTAAAGAGTAACGGTGCAACACCGAGTACAATGAGCATAGAGACGCTTATTTTTGAAACTTGAATCATATGTGACTCAAGAAGTTTCCAGTTATCATCGATATTTTTTTTCATATGCCCCACAATTGAAACAACCATACCGCCAAGTGTTAGCAGAACAAAGGCGATATGCAATGCCCATGTGAGAATGTACAATGCTTGAAAGACAATGGGATAAAATGGTACTCCCGCGGGATCGCGTAGAGAATTTAGCACAAGAGACATATCCATAGTAGTTTTCTCCTATTAATTTTGTGTAGCAAGCCAAGCTGCTAGTGCTTTTGTTTCATGTTCTGGTAGTTTGATAGGTGGTATATAACTACGTACGCCCGTTGCGATAACTTCATTGAGGACGATTTCAATTGTTGCAGCATCTTGTCCTGGAAAACGATCTGGCAATGGTCTATACGCAGCACCTTTTTCAAGTGCATGGCAATTCGAACACGCAAGTTTTGCGATTAATTTACCAGCTTCGAGTTGGTTTTCAGGTGTAATGGTTCTTAGACGTTCAGGGATAAATGGACTTACGGTGAGTAACCCTTTTTCAGCAATAATAGCCATCTCAGATTTGATGTTTTTGCCTATAACATCTCGTCCAATGATTTGATTACTGTAGACGTATCTGCCCGCAACATAAGGTTTACGCATACTTTCACGCATTTTTTCTCCTGGCCAAATACCTAAAACTAAAACAACAACCAACATAACAGTTGCAAACGGTAGAGTGATAAGCCTTGGAAGCGCAAAAGCTAACAAGAGATATGCAGCGATAATAGAAACCGTAATGATTCTACTGGTTCCATTAAGTGGCCATAATACTGTGTGGAAAAGATCTAGTGCGCTTTGTGGTAAGGTTTGGACATACCAGAGAAAACTCATAAGAATGAGAAATCCACCAATCAAACCAATAACCGATAATTTGCGTGTTAGCTCCATTCGTAATGGCATCTCTTTTAAATTAGACGCAATGACAAAGCCAGCAACCGCAGACATAACAATCATGAAACCAATACGAATAAACATGTGAGGGAAAGTATTGATGCCAAAGAATGCATCACTTGCTGATCCTGTTTGGTACCATACATCAGAACCTGGCCACATCATAAAGCTGATAATACCAATGATGAGGAAGAGTGTTGAAACAGAAGCAAGTGCAAACATGTAGGTAATTTTGAGATGCGTTTTACGATCAATTTTGCCAATGGTATAAACCAATACAAAAACGCCAATAACTTCAACAATGAAGAAAACCCATTCGGTTGCCCATACCCAAACAAAGTTATGTATAAGAGCACTGATACCACGAGGACTCGCAACGGTGGCAGTGTTCCAAATACCAGGACCCGTAATAGAGCCAACAACGTAAGAGAAAATCAATAAAAACATGCCGTATTTTCGCATGTAATCGTAAAGTTCTGGTCTATCTTCTTTGTAGGCTTTGTGTGCCAAAAAAGCAAACAATAAAGCCGCACCAACAGACGTATGCGACGCCATAATATGGATAGCACCTGTAATACCCATCAGCCAAGCTGAACCAATTTGCGGAAAATAGAATAGAGGATATAATCCAATGTATTCCACCTAACACCTCCTTAAAATTTTAAAAACGGTTTGTAAAAGCAGAGCCTCTTAATGCGAATTATTTTGTGACATAAAGTTGTACCAAGAGGGGAGGTGTCTCTGCCTTTGCAAACCGTTTTTATAAGTTACATGTAAAAAGGTGCTTGTAATTAACGCAGAAAAAAGCTTAGTCTTTAAGCCTTGTTTGAGTAGAATTTTCCCGCGTTGCAACAAGCACGTTGTGCTTACCCGATGTAGGTTTGGCGATCACTTCGGGTAAGCGGCATTTTAAAACTAAAAGTTTCCTTGTGTAAAATAATGACATATCAGTGTTAATTTAATGTTAAATTTAGAGCAAGCAAAAAAGTAGGTTAAGGATAGAAAAGAGAGGTTTATTTAAAGAGCTTAAAAATTAAGAAAAAATTGAAAAAGCAGGCATGAAGGGAAATAAATTCCCTTCGTGAAGATTATTTGATAGTAGAGATGTAACTCGCAAGTGCTTTGATATCATCAGCACTTAGGTTTTTGACTTGAGGAGTCATCGTACCCTTTAATGGACCACCGTATGTACCATCTTTATACCCATTAAGCGCAGCAGTGATTTTATCAGTGCTCCAGCCTGCTATAACTTGCGATTTATTAAGAGCTGGTTTTTCTGCTTTCGCTCCGTGACAGGTTGCACAGGTTTTAAAAAGCGTTGCACCGTCTGCTGCAAAAATAGAAGTCGCACACACAAGACTTGCCAAGAACAATACCTTTTTCATCGTAACTCCTTATAAAAATAATAATAATAGAAGAATTATATAGATTAAAAGTGAATCTATTGTGAAATAAAAAAGTAATTATTTTAATTTATCAAAAACTTTGTATTGTTCCCAATAGGTATCGAGTGCTTCTTGAAGTTGTTCATCACTGAGTGTTGTTTTTTTCTTAACACCGAAGCGATTAATAAGACCGTCCACTAAGATAGAATTTTCGGCTTTAGGGTTTTTTAGATATTTGCTCATGGCATTTTTGACTTCCATTTCACTGCTGTATTTAAGTAAATAGCGGTAAAAGAATTTGTCAATTTTAACTGCCATATCTTCATGGCAAGGAATGCAGTTTTTCTGATATACGCCTGTTCTCGCAAAGACAGATATGGCTAGAAATATGAAAAAGAAGGTTATTCTTACCATGAAATCCTCACTGTTGTTCCTTCTCCTAAGATAGAATCGATCTTTACTTGTAAATCATATTCTTTAGCAATGCTAGCCACGATATTTAGTCCTATACCAAAACCTCCAACACTGCGGTCAAAACGTGAATAACGTTCAAAGACTTGGTTGATTTTACTTTTTTCAATGCCTCTGCCGCTATCTTTTATTTCGATGCTATGCTTAGTCAGGCTTATATGAATTGTGCCACCTATTTTATTGTATTTAATGGCATTTGAGAGAATATTATCGATCAATTTTGCCATCTTCTTATGATCAATTGTGAGGAAAATACCTTCTTCAAGGTTTACGGAGAGCTCAATTTTTTTAGACTCAAAGAGAAGTGAAAAGTACTCTATTCGCTCTTCAATAAGTGTTTTAAGATCAACCTGAACATCTTGAGAAAGAATTTGATGTGAAAGGATTAAATAGGTTAAATCATCATAGAGATTTGAAATCGTTTTAGAAGCAATAGTGATACGCCTAATTTTCTTAAGTAAGTTTTCATCGAGTGTTTGTGTATCGATCATCTCAATATTAGAAAGAATGGCATTCACAGGCGTATTGAGTTCATGCGTTGTGTCTTTAATAAAACGATCTAAAAGTACTATGGTGTCTCGCATAGGACGTAGCAAAAGATTGAGTAAGAAATAACCGATGATCACTAAAACCATAAAAATTAGCGCGCCATATCCTAGAAGCTTACGAAAAACTTTTTTATCCCATACGCGTGGTTCAGGTACTTCCAAAACGATGTAACGGGCTCCTAAGTAGTAGGATTCTAGCTCTTTGATAAAATATATATGGTTATTTTTGAGGTAAATATCTTCGTAAAGATTGACCTTTTTTGTATTGAGTGTTGAGAAAATTTGCTTGAGAGAGCTATCATAAATGGCGGAGTTAAAGCGCTCATCTCTAGGGTAGGTTTGCTCTTTTTCAAAGTTGATGTGTAAGGCTTTTAAGCGCGTAATCTGTTCATTGGTAAGATTTGAGAGAGTTTCTCTTTGGTTTTGAAGCATTAAATCACGCTCAAGTCCATAGTACAAAAATGCCACGAAGGCTAAGATAAGGAGCGTTAAAAAGGCGTAAAGAAGTAAGAACGATCTTAACGTCTTCTTCTCACGCGAGCGTAAATTTATATCCCAGTTTTTTAATGCTAACAATGCGGTCTTTCCCCATAATTTTGCGAAGATTTTTAATGTAAGTGCGAAGAGTATCGTCACTGCCTTGTTCGTCGTATTCCCATAAGTGTGCCATAATCATTTCATGGCTGATAATCTCATTTTTCTTTTGTAAAAAGAGTTTAAGTAGTTTTGCCTCTTTATTTTGAAGTTGTACGGCTTGATTGTGAACTAACAGTTGGTTATTCAGTGAGTCATACTCTATACCATCAGCAATCCGTATTTTAGGGCTAGGAGAATGAAAAAACTCACGTTTTAGAATGGTTTCAATGCGAAAGAGTAGCTCTTTAAGGGCAAAAGGTTTGCGCAAATAGTCATCACAGCCGCTTTCATAACCGTGTTCTAAATCTTCGATGGCATTGAGTGATGTGAGAAAAATAGCGGGTGTTGTGTTGCCTTCTTTGCGTACATTGGAGAGAAGTTCAAAGCCATTAAGGGAAGGAACATTGACATCGAGTAAAAAAAGATCAAACTGATGTTCATACATGAGTGTTTCTGCTTCTTCTCCATCGTATACAGGTGTTACTTCATAGCCTTTAGATTCTAAGAACTCACACACGGTTTCACTAAGATTGATATCATCTTCTAAAAGAAGCAGTTTAGTTTTGGGCATGGTCTCTTCTTTTTTTATCTTCTTCATAGAGTATTTTTTGTGCTTCACTCATTTGCTCAACACGCTTTTCCAACTCTTCATAAAAGCGTATTTCTTTGGTTTGATCGACATAGCCCATAAGCGCTATGAGCTCTTCAGTACTCATCTCACTAAAGTCAGTTTTTGCCCAAAGTATTGAGCAAATGATCAAACAGACGCAGAAGATTTTTTTCATATTTTATTTTCGAACCTCATTGATCCAAAGAGAAAGGCTCTTGATAACGTCTGCTGTTGCTGCATTAAAAGCTTCTACAACGCCTTCTGCACCGTTGGTATTGGTTACCTCTTTTTTAGAAGAAAGCTTCACGCTACCCAGTACTTCACCACTTTTGATTTCAACAACTCGAAAGCGAAGGCTTACATGAACATAGGAGCTATCATCTTCACGGAAAACTTCTTCAAAATTTTGAAGTACGGGTTCTAGCACAAGGTTATTAGATGCCATAGACGTACCTGAAATGACAGAGCCAAAATGGTGTTGGTCCATCAACGCTTCTGTGATGAGGTGTTGCAGTTTTAAAGAGGGTGTCTCACTCCATGTACCATATTTATAAGGCTGCATAGCACCATCTTTTTTATACAAAATGGAACGCGTATTGAGTCCGCTCGGCGCATCAATATAGGCAACTTTGAGGACATCTTTCGAGTTATTACTAAAACGTTCTAACTTAAGCATCGGTTCTAACGTGTAACTGTAGGGTTTCAAAGGAGTCTCTTTTACGCTACAACCACTTAGGAGTATCAATGTGAAAATTGCAAGGATCATCTGTTTCATTCTTTTTCCTTTATCATTCATTTGGAGCAGGTTGGATAGTCTCTTCTTTAAAGAGAAGATCACTTGGGCTATCTTTGAGATTACTGACTAAATCTTTAGTTTCATTAACGAGTACATTTAATTCTTGAAGTGTTCTTTGCAGTGGCATGAGATTTTCTTTAACCAAAACATCTACATCAAAGGAACCTTTCTCAAGCTTTTGATTAAGCCCTCCCATAACATTTGTGACACTTTTGGAAGCTTCTCTCACTTTATTCATGGTGTCAACCCCTGTGTTATCAATAGCAGAACTAAAAGAGTACGACATCTCTTTGACGCCACGAGCAGCGGCGGTTGCTTCGTGTAAGAGTTGGTTGATTTCTCTATTGTGGGCTTCAATATTTGCCATTGTTTTACTGGTAGATTCGGCTATTTTTGCACTGTTTTCAATAATAATTTCAAGATTTTTAACATTCTTTTCGCTCATAATAGCCTCGGCTCGCTCGAAAATCATCTCAGCTTTCTGACTCAATGAGGTAATGGTTTTATCGAGCCTTGAAAACGTAGATGGGCGAGAGTAAATAATGCCATACTCTTCTATCTTTCCACTTGTTTTAAGATCTTTGGCTTCGTTGGTTCCACCTTGTAGTTGAATGTAACTAAGTCCTGTAATACCTTGTGCTTCTATTGTTGCATAGGTGTCTTCTTTAATAGGGGCATCATCTTGAACACGAATCAATACTAAAACTTCTTCCGCATTTTTTGGGTTAATGGTAATCGTGCGTACTTCACCGATTTGCACACCCCTAAGCTTGACAGGAGCTTTTTCATTGAGCCCTGACACAGACTCTTTGGTGGCAACTTTGTAAAATTTAAACGTTCCTTCATCGGAGTAATGCCCTAACCAAAGAATCGAGAAAACGCCTCCGATGAGCAACACAAAAATAAATGCGCCTACTAAAATATAACTCAGTCTATTTTCCATTTTTGCCTCAACTTAAAAATTTTTTCAATTCGTCATCCGTTGTTTGTCTTAGAAGTTCTATATTACCTTCAAATTGTACTTTTTTATGGCCCAAAATTATAAAACGATCGAGTACATTTTCAATAGTGTCTTTATCGTGTGTGACCATAATCACCGTAATGCCTAACGTGTCACGTAGAGTTATGATCAGTTCATCAAAAGCTCTGGCGCTTTGTGGATCAAGTCCAGAGGTTGGCTCATCCAAAAAAAGTAACTTTGGATCAAGAGCAAGAGCTCTGGCAAGTCCCGCTCTTTTTTTCATACCGCCACTAAGCTCCGAGGGGTACATATGTGCAACTTTGGGTGGAAGTCCTACCATTGAGAGTTTCATTAAAGCAGACTGTTCAATGAGCCAATCTGGTAGATTTGTATACTCTTTCATTGCAATGGCTACATTTTCTAAAATCGTTAATGAGGTAAAAAGCGCACCAAATTGAAACAGTACTCCCCACTTTTGTCTGAGTTTTTGAGCCATTTTAGTCGAAGTGGTCATGACATTGGTTCCTAGAACCAGCATCTGTCCAGCACTGGTTTTTTGAAGCATAATCATCTCTCGAAGGAGAGTGGTTTTACCACTGCCACTGCCACCCAAAAGTCCAAAAATTTCCCCTTTGTGAATCTTGAAACTCACGCCATCGTGAATAACATGTTTACCAAAGCGTGTTACAACCTCTCTAGCTTCTATCATAACGTGGTTTTTCATAGCCCCATCTCCGTGAGAAGTACAGAGATAACAGCATCTATGGCAATCACCCAAAAAATAGCATTGACCACGCTAATGGTTGTATATTTACCCACACTCTCAGTACTACTGTCGATTTGAAAACCACGAAAACAGCCAATGGTCGCAATGATACACCCAAAAATAGGTGCTTTGATAAGTCCAATAATCAGGTGCTTTAAGGCCACTGTTTGCTTGATACGGTCGATAAATTCAACAAAACTGACATCAAGTTTCGTTGCTGCAATAACCATACCACCAAAAACAGAGACGACATCAGCAAAAAAGACTAAAAGAGGTAGCGAAAGAATGAGTGCAAACAAACGAGGTAAAACGAGAAAATTCCAGGGTGAAAATCCCATAGCACTCATGGCATCGACTTCATCGGTAATTTTCATAACACCAATTTGTGCTGTATAGGCTGAAGAGCTTCGTCCTGCTACAACGATTGCTGTGAGCAAAGGTGCTAGCTCACGTACAGCGGAAATCGTAACCATCTCAACAATGAAGATGTTAGCGCCAAATTTTTCGAGTTGTGTTGCCCCTTGATAGGCAATAACAATACCAATTAAAAAAGAGGTTAACAAAATGATAGGAATAGCGCCAGCCCCACTTTGTTCGATATGATAGAGTGTTGCTTTCAGACGGATGGTCAAGGGCTTTAAAAAAGCAGCTATCACATAATGCGTAAGTTCACCAGTGAAAGCAAAAAAAGAGGAAAGGGTTTTATAGCCCTCAAATATATCTTTTCCAATATTTTCAAGATACGAAAGAAGAAACATCTCTTTTTTTTCAACGATTTTTTCTTGAGGATAGTGCTGTTCGCAAATATTCAGAAGTTTTTCCAAAGATTCATTCGCGCCCACTCGGGTGATGGAACATTGTTGTGCTTCAAGTTTTTTAACATGGTGCAAAATCAGCATAATTCCATGCGTGTCAAACTCTGTAATCCCAGAGAGATCAAACGTATAATTCATCTTAGGTTTGCATGTCAGTGCATTCAATGCCAGTTCGAGTTTTTGAATCGACTCTTTTACCCATGCACCCTGCAATGTAATACTGAAACCTTCTTTTGTTTGAGTTACATGCAGTGAGGGGATTTTTTTCATTGAGCTTTACCCCGATTTTTATTAAATAGAGTTCTTTTAGAACTCTTGAAACGCTTTTAAAGCAAAGCTTCAAAAACTACGTTAACACTAGGTTTTCTTCGGCAGAAAGCCCGCGCACCTTTGATGCTTTTACTTCTTGCAAAATTAATTTTGTAAGAAGCCTATTATAACATAATTAGATTACCCAAAACGGCATAGAGTGGCTTTTATCTGATCATGCTATAATCTTTAAAAAAGGAGTCGATTCATGAAAAAAACGCTCTTTTTAGCCCTGCTTTTGATAGGATTTAACGGTTATATGAATGCAAAGGAGTTGTCAATGAAACAAGAAGTTGCAACGTTTGGTGGAGGTTGCTTTTGGTGTTTGGAAGCTGTCTTTGAAGAGACGAGAGGTGTTTTGGACGTTGTAAATGGCTACGCGGGTGGAGAAATTCAAAATCCAACCTATGAGCAGGTTTGCAGTGGTACAACGGGACATGCTGAGGTGGTACAAATCACGTTTGATCCAACGGTTATTTCGTATGAGGCGTTGCTAAAAATCTTTTGGCTGATTCACGACCCCACCACACTCAATCGCCAAGGAAATGATGTTGGAACACAGTACCGCTCGGTCATTTTTTACCACGATGAACAGCAGAAAGAGCAAGCTGAAGTTTCAATTAAAGCGTTCAGCACAAAATTTTTAAAACCAATTGTGACCGAAGTGAAGCCTTTGGAACTCTTTTTCAAAGCAGAAGCATACCATCAAAACTACTTCAAAAACAACCCAAATCATGGGTATTGTGTTTTTGTCGTTTCTCCCAAAGTACAGCATTTTAAACACGAATACAAGGATTTGGTAAAATAGCCAAATCCTTGTACCGTGAACTTTTAGGTCCTAAACTCAGAAAGTTTGAGATTAAGTATTTCAGTCATTTTATTGAGGTGTTCAGCTGCCCCTGCTATCTCTTCCACACTTCTAGCATTTTCACTTGATATATCGTTAATCTGAGATACATCATTGATCATGGCGCTAATATCATTACCTGTGCTGAGGTAATTCTCGACAGTTTTATCTGAAACAATCGTTGCGGTATGCATCACATTGAGCAAGGTATTAATTTTTGTCTCCACTTCGCTTGCCGTTGATGCTAAAGACTCTACTTTTTTAGAATTGACAGTCATCTTATCACTGCTATCCACAATGGCTTGAACAATAACATTGATGGTTGCATTGATCTCTTGAAGACTTTTTTGAGTGCGTTCTGCAAGCTTTCGTACTTCATCGGCAACCACAGCAAAACCACGACCATGCTCACCTGCACGCGCTGCTTCAATGGCAGCGTTAAGTGCCAGCAGGTTTGTTTGATCGGCAATATCCCCAATAACCACTAGAATTTCCTTCACTTGTTCAGCATCATTACTTAACTGTTGAATTTTATGGGCAAGCTCAATTTCAGTGGTTGCACTTTCTTGTATGTCATGTGTTAAAGCTAGGATGGCATTATTTGCTTCATTTAAAAATCTATTAGCTTTTATCAGCTCATTTTTTGCTTCTTTTGCTTCATCTATACCTTGGTGCATCTCTTCTTTAAGAGAGGTTGCCTTAGTCGTTGTATTTCCTACTATTTGCATAGATGTTTCAACAGCTCGTCCTACTTGTAGGGAGGTTGAAGAAAGTTCATGTGCAATGGAAGAATTTTCGTTAGAAAGATTTTTTGCTTCACTAATGAGAATACGCACTTTTTCGATAAAACGATTGATACTGCTACTAGCAATGGCTATTTCGTCGTTACCAACAACTTCAAGCTTTTGAGTAAGGTCGCCATCGCCACTGGAGAGATTGTCGGCTCGTTTTATGAGATTGTTAATAGGTGTTGAGACCATTTTTTTAATGAAAAACATTGTTATACCAATGCTAAGCACAATTAAAACAGCTGAAATAAGAAGAAAATACTGAATCTGCTCTTTCACATTTTTTTCAATTTTTTGGTGAATATTAGTGATGTTCTCTTGCACGTTATCAACATAGATACCCGTACCTAAAGTCCAATGGAAAGGCTCAAAAGAGAGAGCATATGAAAATTTTGGAGAGGGTTCACTTCCTTGTTTCTTAGGGAAGCTATATTTTACAAGTCCTCCGCCTGATTGTGCTTTAGCTATCAATTCTTTAATGTAGAAAACACCATTGCTATCTTTAAGATGCAGAAGATTTTCACCTTGAAGCTGTTTATTCACAGGCATCAAAATATTTATACCGTTTGTTTCGTAGACAAAAACATAACCACTTTTATCATTAAAAAACCGTAGAGCATCAAGCTCATCCAAAATATCTTTTTTAATTTGTTCGTCACTATGTCCTTTGATTTTTCCTGCTTTATAAATTGAATGTGTTGTTGTAAGGACTATTTCCATAACTGTTTTGAGTTCATTTTCATGAAATGAGTAAGCACTTTTCCCATATTCTTGTAAAAAAATCTCTGTATTTTTTTGTGTATTGATATAAGAGAGACCAATAATAGAAACGCCTAGCATCATCAATGAAAGAATCAAAGCCATAAGAATTGTAGTTGAAATTTTCATTATTCTCCTTTTTATCATAAATCTTCAGTATCTAAGAGAGTAAAATCCAGAGTTTATTTTCGATTTCGCAAAAAAATATAGGATATAATTGAACATAAAATAAGTTCACATTTTTAGTGTTGAGTCATTTTTGTCAGAACAGTGATAATAATCCTTCTGGCATTGTGTTTTTTATAAATTATTCATGTTTATAGTATATAAAAGATGAATAATTCATCTTGGCAGTATATCAGAGAAATATTAAAAAAGCAACAAAAAAGTGAATAATTAATTTAAATATACAAAAAAAAGGAAATATTCAGCATGACACGCAAAGAACTTGCCGATAAATTGCAAGTTGACCCTACAACCTTAAGAAATTGGGAAAAAAATAAACCTGAGCTTATAAAGTTGATTAATGCGGGCTTGTTGCTTGATAAACAAATTGAAGAAGTAGAAAAAAATCTTGAGCAACTTAAACAGATCAAAGAAAAATCGCATGTTGAGAAATTGATTTTATAATCTTTACTTTTGATAAATGTTAACTAAAAAGTTACAAGATATTTATATGCCAAACTTAAAACGTGTGAACAAGCCCACGTATACCATCGATGAACATCTGTACTGACATCATCAAAAGAAGCATCCCCATGAGACGTTCTAGTGCGGAGAGCCCTTTTTCACGCAGTAGTTTATAGAGCATGGGAGAAAGGTACATAATGAGTGCGGAGACAAGCCACGCTAAAATCAGAGATACAAAAAGGCTACCAATCTGATTTGTGTGAGATTTACCCAGTACTAAGAGGGTCGCGAGTGTAGAAGGTCCTGCAATGAGAGGCATAGCGATGGGTACCATAAAAGGCTCTTTTGTAGAGCCGTAGAGTCCACTGCTTCCTTCCTCTCCAGGAAAAATCATCTTTATACCAATCACAAAAAAGATCACTGCTCCTGCGATGCGAACGGACTCTGTTTCTAAGTGAAAAATGTTTAAAAAGAGCTCTCCTCCGAAGAGGAAGAGCATCAAGATCCCAAGACCAAAAAGCATTTCACGGAGGATAATAATTTTTTTTCGTTGCATGTCCACGTCTTTGAGGATAGAGAGAATGACGGGGACCGCTCCGAAAGGATCAATCACAAAAAACAGAAGTATAGCTGTTGAAACAATTGAAAAATCAGCATTCATCTACGTACACGCATCAGGTTCTAAACTCAGAAAGTTTGAGGTTGAGTGTTTCGGTCATGCGGCTAAGATGTTCAGCTGCTCCTGCTATTTCCTCAACACTTCGAGCATTTTGACTCGAAATATCATTAATGCGGCTAACATCATCAATCATAGACTCTATATCTGAACCTGTTTTGAGATAATTTTCAGCAGTCTTATCGGAAACTTTGGTAGCATTGCCCATAACATGAAACATATTGTTGATTTTTGTTTCAACCTCACTGGCAGTGGTTGCAAGCGATTCTACTTTTTTAGAGTTCGATGTCATCTGATCGCTACTGTCCGCAATGGCTTGAACGATAACGTTAATCGTTGCATTGATCTCTTGAAGACTTTTTTGAGTACGTTCAGCAAGTTTTCGCACTTCATCGGCAACAACAGCAAAACCACGACCGTGTTCACCTGCTCGTGCTGCTTCAATAGCAGCATTGAGTGCTAGTAAATTGGTCTGATCAGCAATATCACCAATAACCACCAAAATATCTTTTACTTGACTTGCATCGGAGCTGAGTTGTTGAACACGGTGTGCGAGTTCAATTTCAGTCGAAGCACTGTTTTGAATATCTTTGGTAAGCTCTAAGATAGCATTGTTAGCCTCTTTTAGATAGCCATTCGCTTTAAGAAGCTCTTCTTTGCCCGCTTTGGCTTCACCCATACCTGCCGTCATTTCACTTTTGAGCGTGGTCGCCTTATGGGTGGTATTGCCCACAATTTGCATGGATGTTTCAACGGAACGTCCAACTTCGAGTGAAGTTGAAGAGAGCTCATGTGAAATAGACGAGTTCTCATTGGAAAGGTTTTTAGCTTCACTGATTAAGATACGTACTTTTTCGATAAAGCGGTTGATACTTGTACTCGCTTGGGCTATCTCATCATTGCCAACAACTTCAAGTTTTCGCGTAAGATCACCATCACCGCTAGATAAGTTATCTGCTTTTTCAATAAGATCATTGAGAGGATTTGAGATAGTTTTTTTGATGATCACCATTGTTGCAGCAATGCTTAAAATGACCAACACAAATGAAATAAGTAAAAAAGAACGAATTTGAGAAGCCACATTATCTGAAATTTGCGTTTTCAGTTTTCCTACTTCTGCCTCAACGTTATCGACATAAATTCCAGTACCTAGTGTCCATTTATAAGGCTCAAAAGGAACAGAGTAGGCATATTTTAAGAAAGGCTGTCCATCTTTAACTTTTGGGAAAAAGTACTTCACAAGACCTCCCCCTTTTTGAGCAGCTTCTATAAGCTCTTTAACAAAAAAGACACCATTAGAATCTTTGAGATGGCTTAGATTTTTTCCTTGGAGCGATTTATTGGTTGGAAGCATAACATTGGTTCCATCAGATTCATAAATGAATAGATAACCGCTTTTATCATCGAAAAAGCGTAGTCCATCCAGTTGCGATACAATAGCTTCTTTTATCTTTTCATCAGGTGTTCCCTTTGCTTTTTCGGCTTTATAGATCGCGTTGGCAGTCTGCTGCATCATTTCCATAATGGTTTTGAGCTCATTCCCATAAAAAGAGTAGGCACTCTTCTCATAATCGCTCACAAACATCCCTGCATTGCTTTTTGTATTGGTATAAGAGATACCAATTAAACAAGCGCCCAAGACAAGCAGTGATAAGATGAGAGAGATTAAAATGCGTGTTGAAATTTTCATTTTACCTCCTTTAAGGCTATTGAGATTCATTGTAACACAAAATAGAATCCAATTTTATTAAAATTGTTGGGAATAAAGAGGACTAAAAAGAGGATTGAAGAAAAAAGGAACATCTGATTAAGAAGAGTTGTAGAAACACGATAACGTAAAGATTTGGGAGCTAAACCAAATCTTTACTTACAACGCATTTTAGGTTCTAAATTCAGAGAGTTTGAGATTTAAAGTTTCGGTCATACGGCTGAGGTGTTCAGCGGCACTAGCAATTTCTTCGACACTTCGTGCATTTTGGCTTGAAATATCATTAATTTGAGCAACATCTTTGATCATAGATTCAATGTCTGTGCCTGTTCTAAGGTAGTTTTCCGTTGTTTTATCGGAAAGAGTCGTTGCATTGTTCATAACGTGAAACATATTATTGATCTTTGTTTCAACATCACATGCTGTGGTTGCTAGAGATTCCACTTTTTTAGAATTAGACGTCATTTGCTCGCTGCTATCCATGATGGCTTGAACAATAACATTAATGGTTGCATTGATCTCTTGGAGGCTTTTTTGAGTACGTTCTGCAAGCTTTCGTACTTCATCAGCGACGACGGCAAATCCGCGTCCATGTTCACCTGCACGGGCTGCTTCAATAGCCGCATTAAGGGCTAAAAGGTTGGTCTGATCGGCAATGTCACCAATAACCACCAAGATGTCTTTGACCTGAGAGGCGTCTGAACTTAGCTGTTGAATACGATGCGCTAGTTCAATCTCAGTTGCGGCACTGCTTTGAATTTCTTTTGTAAGTTCAAGGATAGCACTGTTGGCATCTTTAAGAAAATCATTGGCTTTGATAAGTTCTGCTTTCCCCTCTTTAGCTTCACTAATGCCTTCCGTTAGTTCATCTTTCAATGTATGTGCTTTAGACGTTGTATTGCCTACAATTTGCATAGATGTTTCGACTGAGCGTCCGACTTCAAGTGAAGTCGAGGAGAGTTCATGAGAAATAGAAGAGTTCTCATTGGAAAGATTTTTGGCTTCGCTAATGAGGATACGGACTTTTTCGATAAAGCGGTTGATGCTACTACTCGCAACGGCAATTTCATCATTGCCAATGACTTCAAGTTTTCGTGTAAGATCACCATCCCCACTAGAGAGATTATCGGCTCGGGTGATAAGGTCATTCAAAGGTTTTGAGATGGTTTTGGTAATAATCCAAAGAGTGACTCCAAGGCTTAATAGTAATAAAACTACAGAGATTAAAAGAAAAGATTGGATCTGCGAAGCGGTGTTTTCATCAATGTTTTTTTGAAGTTTAGTAATTTCTTCTTCAACGTTATCGACGTAGATGCCTGTTCCCATCATCCAATTGTAAGGTTCAAATGAAAGGGCATAGGAGAATTTTGGAAAAGGTTTGCCATCTTTAACTTTTGGAAAATGGTATTTAACAAGACCACCACCCTTTTTTGCAGCTTCTATAAGCTCTTTAATAAGAAAAATGCCATTGCTATCTTTCAGGCTCATAAGGTTTTGCCCTTGCAGCGCTTTATTGGTTGGCATTAAAACATTGTCACCATTATAGGCGTAGACAAAAATATAACCGCTTTTGTCGTTGAAAAAGCGTAGGTCGTTAAATTTTTCTAAGATCGCTTCTTGAATCTTTTCATCACTGATACCTTTTGCTTTTTGAGCTTTATAGATGGATTCTGCTGTTTGTTTCATGATATCCATGATATTTTTGAGTTCGTTTTCATGAAAGGCATAAGCGCTTTTTTCGTACTCTTCTATAAACATGTGTGCATTATTTTTCGTGTTGCTATACGCTACACCAATAATACAAGCTCCTAGGACTATCAACGATAGTATAAGGGAGATTAAAATGCGCGTCGAGATCTTCATACAATGGCCCCTTGTTTTATTAGGTTTATGAGTATTCTAGCATAAAAAAAGTTTCAATGAAAAGCGCTACAATGGTGGTGAAAGAATTTAGGAGAAGAAATGAAACATTATGTTGAGTTGTTACGCAACAACGCAACGCTTCGTCGTTTGAGTATTATTCAGCTGATTAGCTATTTTGGTGCGTGGTTTAGTCACATGGGAATTTATACTCTTTTGATTCAGTTAGATGCCCCTGTATGGGCACTCAGTGCTGCTGCTGCTTTTACGTTTTTACCGTCAATGCTTTTAGCTCCCTTTAGTGGCGCGATTATTGATAAAGTTGATACCAAAAAGTTTATGCTTTTTTTAACGGCGATTGAGATTGTGACCGTATTTTGGTTGATGTTTATTACCTCACTGGATGCTCTTTGGATTTTATTGGGGCTTATTTTTATTCGTATGGGAACGGGAAGTATCTATTTTCAAACTGAAATGTCGCTTTTGCCCAAACTTTTAAGCAATGATGAGCTTAAAATCGCCAATGAAATTCACTCTATTATTTGGTCAACTTCGTATGCCCTTGGAATGGCAGTAGCGGGTTTTTACATTCACTATTTTGGAACAACCAGTGCTTTTATTGCCGATATGGTGCTTTACAGCATTAGTTTTTACCTTCTTTTGGGTTTGGATATTCCCTCCATCGCGAGTAAACATGCCTTAGAGGTCAAAGCAATGATTTGGAGTGGTTTTGTCTATATCAAAGAGAATCCAAAGATCATGCATCTTATTTTTCTCCATGCCAGTGTGGGGCTAACGGCCTATGATGCACTCATTGCTCTTTTAGCAGACCACGCGTATAAGCATCTTTTGTCGGTTGCTTTAGTGATGGGTTTTATAAACGCTTCACGTGCATTTTCACAAGTTTTGGGACAGTTGTTACTAAGTCGTTATATAAACCCTCAAAGCCTTTTTTATCTTTTCTTGATTCAGGGCGTAGGTATTATAACATGGGGTATATTGCAGTATGATTTTTACCTTAGTTTCATTGGAATTTTCTTTTGTGGACTTTTTACGACGACGTTATGGTCTTACACATACACGCTTTTACAGTATGAAACAGATGAGGCATTTTATGGCAGAGTCATCGCCTATAATGATATGGTTTTTATGGGTATGTGTACGTTGGTTTCATTTGCGATTGGCGCATTGTTTGAGTGGGGTGTTTCTTTAGAGGCAATTACGTGTGGATTAGGGCTTCTTTTTATTCTTTTTGGATTTTATTGGAAGTGGGTACAAAAAGTGATAAAATAGTTTCTTTTTGAAAGGGGGAATAATGAATATTCGTACAAAAGTAAAATTGAGCTTTGTTGTTATTATTGCGATGTTGCTTTTTTTGGGCTTTATTAGTGCGATTATTACCTACCAAATCAAAGAAAACAGTAATTTTAGAGAGAGTATTTCTGCCATTCTTTTGATGCAAGAGGGAATGAATGACATTATTCAGGAAAGCACCCAAAGTACAGAAACCTCTAAATTAGAACAACTCCATACTCAATTTGCGGCATTTGAGAAGAATTTTGAAGCTTTGCGTACAACACTCTCTTCACACAAAAAATCTTTTCTTGCCAATACAGTGATGATCAATATACGCGAAGATAAAGCAATCCAAAACTATCTCAATGATCTGTATGCTAATGAGCACCGCATTGAGTTGATGTATGATGAAATTTTTAAGCTTGAACGTGAAAAATTGGACTACATTACTATTTTTAATGCATTGTATCCAGAAGAAAATCGTGCACGCATTGAAATTCAAGAGCATATTTTGCAGCATAATCGCATAGAACAGATTAAAGCCTTAAGTGATCTTCGGTACTACAGTAAAGAGACGCTTTACCAACATGGCAATGAAGCAACATTGCAAAAGTGGCTTTCGCCTATTGATCTTTTGATTGATCTGACGCAGCATGAAAAAGGAGATGTTCATGAAAACCTGCGACATTATAGAGAGATTGTGAGCAGCATAGCAGATAAAGCTATTAAGATTGAGCAGACCAAAGAGATTGAAAATCAGACGATCTCTGAGGCATCTAAAGTCTTGGAAAACAACAAAAAAGTAAGTATTTCTCTTGAAGAAACAATCTCGGAACTATCGAGTGGTTTTATTGATCAAATGCGTTTTATTCAGCTTTTTGTGGGCATCGTCACGATTCTTTTTATTGTGTTTCTCTCTCTTAAAGTTTCGCGCAATGTTTCCCTCACTATGGATGAAGTTGAAGCAAAAATCGAAGAGGGTTTGAAAGAGGTAAATGCACTTAACCATGAGATTGAAGATACTCAAAAAGAGGTTCTTTTCACGATGGGTGCGATTGGAGAGAGTAGGTCTCGTGAGACAGGAAATCACGTCAGACGTGTCGCAGAGTACTCTAAAATTCTGGCATTGCATTATGGTTTAGACGAAGAAGAGGCGGAGATGCTTAAACTTGCTTCTCCTATGCACGACATAGGTAAAATTGGTATCCCCGATGCCGTGCTCAATAAACCAGGAAGATTTGATGAAGAGGAGCGTAAAATCATGGATACCCATGCCATGAAAGGTTATGAAATGCTCAAACACTCTCAAAGACCCTTGCTTAAAATGGCAGCTATTGTTGCCAAAGAACATCATGAAAGATACGATGGTAAGGGTTATCCTGAGAAAAAAAGTGGCGAGGATATTCATATTTATGGGCGTATCACAGCGCTTGCGGATGTTTTTGACGCACTTGGAAGTGCGAGGGTTTATAAACCTGCATGGGAAGATGAAAAAATCTTTGCACTGTTTCGCGAAGAGCGAGGAAAACAGTTTGATCCAAAATTGATTGACATCTTCTTTGAACATTTAGATGAGTTTTTAGACGTGCGAGAAAAAATGAGAGATTGATTTCACAAACAGTTCACGATTTTGCGTTAGGATTTCTTTATAAAAGCAAAGGAGTCCCAAATGAAAATCGTAAAAACTGTATTGATCTCGATTGTGTTAGTCTTCAGTGGCATCACAAGCGCTCATGCTATGGGTGATCGAGAAAAGGGTGCTCTCATGGGTGCGGGAGCTGTGCTCTTGTTGCCATCATTACTTGAAGGTGCAGGCAATTTATTTGGTGGAGGACATGAAAGAACATATACAACGACAACGTATGTTGAACCAAGACCAACTGTAGTGTATCGTGAACCTGTTTATGTGCAAGAGAGGGTAATCTACATCGACAATCCTCCTCCTAGGTATTATTACCCACCACGCCCTCATCATGGTCATCATGATCACCATGATGGATATTACCGCTCTTACCGATAAGATAAAAAGTTCAAAATGAAGGTAGCGACACCCATCGCTACCTTTTTCGCAATACCGCTATACGTTTTCCATCGGTTTTAATCAGTTTCAATCCACACTGTTCTGCTAAGACTTTAAGTGTTTTTGGCGTGTAAAAAAGGATATGCGTTGGATCTCTTCGATACCACCATGTTAAAAAATGTTCTTGATTATTGTGATGAAAAAGTGTCATCAGTGCGATGATTCCTTGTGGCTTTAAATGTTTGCTCAAAAGAGTGAGCGTTGCTTTCGGGTTATCTAAATGTTCAAAAACTTCAGTAGAAGTGATGAAGTCGTAGCTTTGATTTTCAAAGCATTTCTCAGGCTGGTAAAACTTATCATAACAATCAACAGTAACGGCTCTTTTTTGAAGCAATTGACTTAGCACAGGTGTAGGACCTGATCCAAAATCAAGTGCTTTGTATCCTGATGGAAGGTCATTCCAAAAATAGTCTAAAAAATCTTCAAACATCTTTACATAGCCGTCATTTTCGAGTGAATTTTGATGATTATTGTAAAGAGAGTTTTCTTTTTCTATAGAGAGATAATAGATAGGATCAAGAGCGATACTGTGGCAGTTTTCACAGTAATGGTAGCGCTTCTGAAGCTGTGGATCCTCAAACACTTTTGTATCGCAATCACAAATTTTACATTTCATTTTTTAACTCTCTTCTCTTTTTTCCGAAAAAATTATTTAAGTAAATATTTTTTTACTAATTAAGCATTTTTATAAAAAATACTTGATATTATAGCTATAAAATATCATGAAAGCTCAAAAAATGCGTAAACTTCTTGGAGTTCTCCTTGTAGTGTTAGCTCTTCTATTGCCTTATTACATCTCCAATACTAAATTTCAAGGTGATGTCATTCGTTTGGGCATGAGTGGACCTTTTAGCGGAGGGCTTAACAGCGTTGGAAACCAATTTTTGCTTGGTGCTGAAATCTATCTGCAAAATCTCAATGATCATGGCGGTGTGCACGGCAGAAAAATAGAAATCATCGCTAAGGATGACCGCTATGAGCCAAAAATTGCTGTTGAAAACGTCCACGAACTTATCGAAAAAGAGAAAATTTTTGCATTGTTTGGTGTTATTGGTACTCCTGTAGCGGAGGCTGTTTTTCCTATTGCTACTGAAAAACGTATTCCGTTTGTCGGTGCGTATTCGGGTGCTGAATTCTTGCGTAATCCTCCCAATCCCATTGTTTTAAATGCAAGAGCAGGGGATCTTGATGAGATTGAAAAACTGGTACAGTACTATGCAGATGATCTAAAATACAAACGTTTTGCCCTTTTTTATCAAAATGATGGTTATGGAAGAGCGGGGCTTAAAGGTGTCAAGAGTGCTCTTGCTAAACGCAATTTGGTTCTTGTGGGAGAAGGAAGTTACAAACGGAATACACTCTCTGTGGGTAATGCACTTTATGAAATTGAGCTGTGCAATCCTGAGGTTATTTTGATGATTGGATCGACTAATCCCGTAGCAGAGTTTATCAAACGTGCTCGAAAGAGTTCCAAAATGCGCAAAGAGGTTCAGTTTGGACTCTTCTCATTTGTAGAGCCTAAGCCTTTAATTGATCTTTTACAAGGTCATGGTGAAGGCATTACCTTTGCACAAGTGGTTCCTTCTCCTTGGACATCAGAGGTTGATGAAGTAGAAACGTATCGTATTTTAATGCGTAAATATTACCCTAAAGAAGAATTAGGGCATGTTTCTCTAGAGGGTTATTTTGCGGCACGTATGATCACAGAAGTGTTTAAAAGTTTAGGACGTGACTTTACAAAAGAGGAGTTTATTAAAGCGTTAGGTGGATTTTCTAAAACTTTGGATGAAAACGTCATCTCTAAAAATCGCGATGAGCGTTGTAAATGTTTACACCGTGTGCATTTGAGCGAATATGTGGATGATGACTTTTACTCGGTAGGAAAAAGTGATGAGCAATAGCCCTTTAAATGATTTTATGGGTAGTATCGATGAGATGACTATTGCGAAAAAGACGACGCTTCTTTTTCTTATTATGGTGGTAGGTATGCTCTTCATTGGCAGCTTTGCCCATATGAGCATTAATCGTATTAAAGACAATTTTGATATTTTGTACACCAAGCGTATGCTTCCCACGATTCGTCTTGAAAACCTCAAAGATATTTATACGGTAAATATCTTAGATACCATTCGCGATATCGAAAAAGGTTCGATCAGTGCTAAGGAAGGGCAAGTGGTGATAGCACTTGCACAAGAGCTGATTAAAATTGAACTGCAAGAGTATAAAAACAGTTTGGGGATTGATGAGAGCGATTGGCTGATTAAATTAGCACGCTCATGGGGGATTATGCATGAAAACCGTCAACCATTTTTTAAAACCAAAGAAGATGATATTTTAACCTCTAAGATTGAGCAGAAAATTCATACGATTGATGGTATTTTGCTCAAGATGTTTAGTTATTTTGAAACCAGACAAGGTCTCAAAGCGATTGATACGCTTCAAAATGAGCTTTATCCCAGTGTTTACTCTATCAATATTGACCTTACAGGTTTGATTAATCTCAATCTGGATGGTGCTAAAGAGGGCTATGCTAGAACCACAAAAGTGTATGACAATACTTTTGAGTGGATTGTTGTAGCAACACTAGGTACAATTGCTTTTGCGGCGCTTTTAGCGATTGTTCTCTTGCAAAATATTCGCTTACTTCATGCGAGACTTGCCAAGATGGTGGATGCCAAAACACAAGAGTTGCAACAACTTAACCGTAATCTTGAGCTTAAAGTACAGTATGAAGTAGAACAAAGTCGTCAAAAAGATCAGATCATGTTCCGTCAATCAAGACTGGCTTCTATGGGAGAGATGATTGGTAATATTGCGCATCAATGGCGCCAACCACTCAATGCCATTGTTTTGATTATTCAAAGTTTTCAGATGAAGCGTATGGCAGGCTTAGAGCTTAGCGATGAATTCATTGATAAACAGGTGAATGAAGGTATTCAGTTGGCTTCAATGATGTCACATACGATTGATGATTTTCGTAATTTTTTCAAACCAAATCACAGTGAAGAGGATTTTAGCGTCAAAGAAACAGTCTTGTATAGTCTTAAATTGATACAGGAGTATTACGCAAAATCGGGCATAGAGATCTTTTTAAATTGTGCCAATGATGTGCAGATTAGTGGGTATCCCAATGAATTTTCGCAAGTTGTTATGAATCTCTTCTCAAATGCTAAAGATGCTCTTGAAGATCGAGAGATAGAGGAAAAATTGATTGAAGTCATCATTACGAAAGAAGCAAGTAATGCAGTAATAAGTGTGATAGACAATGGCGGTGGGATTAGTGATGAGGTGCAAGATAGGATGTTTGAGCCCTATTTTACGACCAAACATAAAGCCTCAGGAACGGGTATAGGACTGTATATGTCCAAGCAGATTATTGAAAAGCAGATGAAAGGGAGTATTAGTGGAACCAATATCACTTATATTTTCCAAAATGGTAAACGTTATGAGAAGTGCGCAATTATGACAATTTTAGTACCACTTAAGAAAAAGGAGGAAAAATAACATGGATTTTAATGGGTTAAAAGACTGTGTCGTATTATATGTTGAAGATGAAAAATCAGTGCAAATGCAAACTCAAATGATTTTAAAAGATTTTGTGAAAGAGGTTTACCTTGCATCGAATGGTGAAGAAGGGCTTAAAATTGCACTTGAAAAAGATGTGGATATTATCGTAACCGATATTGTGATGCCAGTAATGAATGGTATAGAGATGCTTAAAAAGCTCAAAAAAGAGTATAACAGAGACATCCCAGTGATCATTACAACGGCTTTTACGGAGACAGATTATTTGATTGAGGCAATTACGCTCAAAGTGGATGGTTTTATTATGAAGCCCATCAATGTTAAAGATTTGATTAGCAATATTTACACGGTGATGCTCCCTAAGTTACACAATAAAGAGTTACAAGGATGTTCTTTCATTATTGAAGGACTTGCAGCACTTATTGGTGGTAAAAAAATTGAGATTTTAAAGTACATCATCAACCATTTGGATGAAAATAAGATATTTAATGGTTCCTATCAAGATATTATTGATAATATTGGTGTAAGTAAGCCTACGGTAGTACATATGTTTCAACAGCTTATCAAAGTAGGCATTTTAGAGAAAGTGAAAAATAAAATGTATCGATTCCGCAATACCAAACTCATTGGAGATCAGTAAATGAAAAAAGTGGTTTTAGTTTTACTTTTAGGCTTCTGGAGTGCTCTTTTATCAAGTGAAGTAGTGTTTGAAACAACACAAGGCAAAATTGTATTTGCCCTTAAACCAGAAATTGCCCCTAAGGCATGTGAAAACTTTGAAGGATTAGTGAAAAAAGGGTATTACGATGGTATAACATTTCATCGTATCATCAAAAACTTTATGATTCAAGGTGGCGACCCCACAGGCACTGGTCGTGGTGGGCAGTCAATTTATGGGCAACCGTTTGAAGATGAGTTTAAGCCCAATGTTATGTTTAACAAAGCAGGTATCTTAGCGATGGCAAATGCAGGTCGCAATACCAATGGAAGTCAGTTTTTTATCACGACAGTTCCTACGCCACATCTTAATGGACGCCATACCATTTTTGGCGAAGTGATTGAGGGAATGGATGTGGTACAAAAGCTTGAAAATGTTGTAACTGATGGTAGAGACATGCCAATGCAACCACAAAAAATTCTCAAAGCGTATTTAAAATAATTTAAGGTAAAATAGCCCCAATTTTGAAATAATAGAGGAGAGAACCATGAAAAAGATCGAAGCAATTATTAAACCTTTTAAACTTGAAGAGGTCAAAGATGCTCTTGCTAGTATTGAAATAACAGGTATGACGGTACATGAAGTAAAAGGTTATGGTAGACAACAAGGACACTCTGAACTTTATCGTGGTGCTGAGTATGTGGTTGACTTTTTGCCAAAAATTAAACTTGACATCGTTGTTGCTGATGAAAATGTAGACAAAGTAATCGCAACGATCTCTGAAGCTGCAAAGACTGGTAAAATCGGGGATGGAAAGATTTTTGTGAGTGATATTCAAAGAGTTATTCGTATTAGAACAGGTGAACAAAACGAAGATGCTATCTAAATTTTAAGCGAAGTGATTAAAATTTAATCACTTCGCTTTTCCTCTTTTTTGTACAATTATCCGTTACACTTTATTTTATTCAAAGGGCACATGTAATGGATGTATCTTCTATTTCCTATGTTATTGACACTTTCTTCCTTCTTTTTGCTTCTGTTTTAATTATTTTGATGGTTCCAGGTTTTGCCATGCTTGAAGCAGGGCTTGTTCGTAGTAAAAACGTCTCAGCCGTTTTAACGGGCAATGTAATGCTTTATGCTATTACATCGTTTGTTTTTCTACTCTGGGGTTACAATCTTATGTTCGGAGGTAGCGGCTTTTTCTTAAAAGGCGTTGCTGTTGAAGGCTATAGTGCCTATGCCTATTTTTTCTTTCAAATGGCCTTTGTCAGTAAAACGGTCTCTATTATGAGTGGTGGTGTGAGTGAGCGTATTCGCATTGTCCCTTTTATGATTTTTGCAGTTTTAATGAGCGGATTTATCTATCCAATGGTTGGTAATGCCATATGGGGTGGAGGATTTTTAAAAGAGGTTCATGACCTTGCTGGCTGTACGGTTATTCACTCGGTGGGCGGATGGGCGCTACTGGCTGGTATTTTAGTCTTGGGTGCAAGACGAGGGCGTTATGGTAAAGAGGGGCAAGTACGTGCGATTCCTGCTTCCAATATACCTTTGGTCACGCTTGGTGCGATGCTCCTGTGGATCGGCTGGTTTGGCTTTAATGGCGGAAGTGCTTTTAATATTTCCAGTGTTGAAAAAGCTGACTTAGTGGGTTTGATTATTGTCAATACGAACACCGCGGGACTTGCAGGCGCTATTATCGCAGCTTTTATCGTCTATTTTCAGTATAAAAAACTGGATATTACAATGATTTTAAACGGCGCTCTTGGTGGATTAGTGGCAATTACTGCTAGTGCGGATGTGGTTGGGCTTTGGGAGCCAATTGTCATTGGTGCCATAGGTGGAGCGTTAGTGGTTTTTGCCGTTCCTCTCTTTGATAAATTGCAAATTGATGATCCTGTAGGAGCGCTTTCAGTTCACTTAGTGAATGGTATTTGGGGAACGATTGCAGTAGCACTTTTTGCCGATTTTTCACTACTCACACAACTCAAAGGCATTGCTTTAACTGGGCTCTTTACATTTCCTATTTCCTATGTTGCTTTTGTCATTATTAAGAGAGTTATTGGTCTTAGAAGTGACGAAGAACATGAATATGTTGGACTTGATCTTGAAGAGTGTGGTTTGGAAGCTTATCCGGAATTTATCAAATCAAAAGTCTAAACTAACTGCAAGACAGGGAGCTTTAGGCTCCCTGTCTTTTTAATGCCAACTTACCCCATCGGGTATAAAATCTCTTTTTGAACTTTCTCACATTCGTTTAAAATCTCAGGACTTAGTTTGATCTCAAACGCTTTAAAGCTCTCTTCTAACTGTGTGGCATAACGCGCTCCAATGATGGTAGAAGCCACAAAATCAAAGTGCATACTCCACGCAACAGCAAGTGTTACGGGGCTCATACCGTATTTTTTTGCAATTTCTATATATTTCGCTGTTGCCGTGACTGTTTTGTCATTGACAAAGCGTTTGTACATTGCTTTTTGCCTAGGCTCTCCCGCATGAAGGTACTCACCAAAACGACTTTTTGGGTCGATGAAGGCTTGATTGTATTTGCCACTTAAAACGCCTCCTCCAATGGGTGAGTAAGGTAACATTGAAACACTCTCTTTTCGGCACACATTGGCGAGTTCGTCTAAAAATCGAGGATTGAGCAGTGAGAAGTTGTTTTGAATCGACTCAAAACGGGAGAGTTTTTCATACTGAGAAATGGTGTTCGATTTGGTGAGTCCATAAGCAGTATCGTTAGAGGTACCAATGTAACGTACTTTACCTGATTTTACGAGTTCATCAAGGGCACGCATGGACTCTTCTTTGGGGACGACTTCATCGGGCCAGTGGACTTGGTAAAGGTCGATGTAGTCCGTTTTGAGACGTTTCAAACTTCCTTCAACCGCTTTTTGAATATGAAAACGATCAATCGCTGTATATCCGTGGCGAATCGGTGGCACAAACCAGCCATTGGCAGCACCTGCAATTTTAGTTGCAAGTATGATGCTTTCTCGTGGTTTTGTGGCAAGCCACTCGCTGATAATTTCTTCGGTGACACCCGCATAACTCTCTTTAGGAGGAACGGGGTAAAGTTCTGCCGTATCAAAAAAATTAATGCCTCGATCATAAGCAGTATCTAAAATTTTGAAAGACTCTTTTTTGTCGCTCCAACTGCCAAAGCTCATTGTACCCATACAAATAGGCGTAACTCTAAGTCCACTTTTCCCAATGTAACGATATTCCATCTCTCTTGCCTTCTTCGTTTTTGGAAGTATAACATTTTGGTGATGCTTTGATATAATTAAATCAAAAAGGTTTTAGATGATCCATACGCTGATTTCTCCTTTAGATATGCACTTACATTTACGTGATGAAGCGATGTTAAAAGTGGTTGCGCCTCTGAGTGCGCATAGTTTTGCAGGCGGAATTATCATGCCAAATATTATTCCTCCAATCACAACCATTGAAGCGGTCATTGCCTATAAAGAGCGCATTATGAGCGCTATTGGTAACAATGTATTTGAGCCTTTGATGACACTTTTTTTTCGATCAGATTACACACGTGAATTTTTAGAAAAAGCAGCTTTACATATAAAGGCGTTGAAGCTCTACCCCTCAGGTATTACAACCAATTCTGAGGGTGGCGTGGCGAGCATGGACATTGAGACATTGCGTCCTGTTTTGGAAGCAATGAGTGATTTGGGATTGATTTTATGTGTGCATGGCGAAACGAATGGCTTTGTGATGGATCGAGAAAAAGAGTTTGGTTCCATATATGAAAGTCTAGCTTCGGCATTTCCAAAGCTTAAAATTGTGATGGAACACATTACAACCAAGGAGAGCGTTTCTCTTTTGGATAAATATGCAAATCTTTATGCCACCATTACGTTACACCATTTGCTCATTACACTGGATGATGTTGCTGGCGGTATGCTTCAACCCCATCTTTTTTGCAAACCGATTGCAAAGCGTTATGAAGATCGTGACGCTCTTTTAGACGTTAGTCTTAAGGCACATTCTAAAGTGATGTTTGGTTCTGATTCAGCACCACACCCTATTCATAAAAAAGAGTGTTGTGGTTGTGCAGCAGGTGTTTTTACGGCTCCTATCGCATTACAGGCATTAGTGGAGTTATTTGAAAAACATAACGCATTAGCAAACCTGCAAGCATTTGTGAGTAACAATGCACAAACCATTTATAACTATAAAGCCCCGCATAAAGAGGTTGTTTTAGAAAAAGTACCCTTTCAAGTAACACACAGTTATGGTGAAGTTGTACCTATGTTTGCAAACGAAACATTGAGTTGGAGTATCAAACATGTCGTATAAAATTCTCATTTTAGAAGATAACACGCTGCTTCTTCAAACATTGGAAGATTTTTTGAGTGAGCATGGGTATGAATGTACATTGGTAAAAAGTGGAAAAGAAGCGTTAAAACAGTGTTTTGAGCATAAATTTGACCTCTACCTTTTAGATGTCAAAGTTCCTGATATGAATGGTTTTGATTTTTTAAAAGAGCTTCGTGCTGCGGGTGACCGTACTCCTGCTATTTTTGTCACATCGCTTAATGATCAAGAGAGTTTGACCAAGGGTTTTATGTTAGGAGGAGATGACTACATTAAAAAACCATTTGATTTGGAAGAAGTATTGCTTCGTATCAAAGCACTTTTGGCACGGGCCAAAGGAATTGTAGATGATTGGCTTGTTATAGATGATGTTTATAAGCTCAATCTTGCACGCAAACGCCTTTTTTATAAGCAAGAAGAGCTTGATATTAATCTCAAAGATTTTGAACTGCTCTATTTACTCGTCAAAGAGAGAGGTAAAGTGGTAACAAAAGAGATGATTCACGAACGTCTATGGAGCAGTAGCGAAGAGATTAATGAAGGCTCCATCAGAGTCTATATCAATAATCTCAAAAAGATTTTTGGTAAAGAAATTATTGTTAATATCCGAGGAATTGGGTATCGTTTTGAGAAGTAGTGATAAAATCTTTTTTATTCGATCCATTATTGCTTTTAGTGTTGCTGTTTGTCTGCTTGTAGCTTTTGGTATCGTTTTATGGGAGTATTTTGGTGAAGCTAAAAGTTGGGTAATCTTTTCGATTTTTGTATCATCGCTTATAGGGGGATATTTGATTGTTTCTTATACCCTCTCTTCATTGTTTAAAACAAACCGCTTCTTAGATATTTTACTTAAAGACACTCTTCATGAACTCAATATTCCACTCTCTGTTATTAACGCTAATCTTCAGATGCTTCAAGCAGAGGAAGAAGATGAAAAAAAACTTAAGCGTCTAGGGCGTATAGACTTAGCAAGTAAAGATCTTTATGCACTTTACAAAGAGGTAGACTACTATATTAAAAAAGAGATTCAAGAGGATGTGAGGGAAAAATTTTACCTTGATGAGCTTATCTTTAGTGTGGTTGAAAAACAAAAAGAGATGGCGGATGGTGTGAAAATAAGCTATGACGTTTTACATATAGAACTTTTTGCTGATAAACATGGTTTTGCAAAAGTTATTTCCAATTTAGTGCATAATGCACTTAAATACAACCAAAATCGTCTCGAAATTCGTATTTTTCAAGAAGAAGAGAATCTTATCATTAAAGATCAGGGCGTGGGGATGAGTGAAGCTGAGCTTTTCTTGGCATTTGATCGCTATTATCAAGCCGATACAACCAAGGAAGGGTATGGTATAGGGCTTAGTTTGGTTAAGGCCTATTGTGATGAATTTAAAATTACTATGCGAATCAATTCGCAAAAAAATGTTGGAACAGAAGTTATATTAGATATTTCACACCTTCTAAATAAAAAATGATATAATCAATCCAAAATCATCATCATGGATACTGCGATGGAAAAAGAAGTTATTTCTCAAAGTGACAAAGAGAAATTTTTGGCCACGTCTGCACTTTTTCTGAAAGAGTTTGAGCCTTCTTTTGTGGATTACTTTGTTTGCTTATGCATAAGTTATGATAAGGCAGTTACGAAAGAAGAGTCAAAAGAGATTGCTCATAATATTTATCAGGGACTTTTTAAGTGTGACTATGACATTAGTGAACTTAGAGAAGATCTTTTTGTTCGAATGCGTCAAGATGGTGTGATGATAGGATTTCTTATCAATCGTAGTATGTTTTATCTGATTGAAAACTATATCTCCTTCGCACATAAACATGATATTGCTCCCCAAGTTGAACTTTTAATTGGTTGCGTGAGTCGCTTTATTAATTTGATTGAAAATGAAGTGACCCCGAAAGTATGCAATTTTACAGCTGCGTTTGATGTTAGTTTTAGCGATGATGTTATGTTCTCTCCTACGAACAATATCATTGAAGCATTTCATCAGATGAAAGAAGAAAATCAAAATGTTGTCTTTCTCAACCTCTACAAAGGAGTGCCTATTAGTTCTGAGGCAGAGATTGTAGAAATTGAAGGTGAAAATGTGACATTCCGTATAGATAAATTGCAAGAAATTGCGATGAAACTAGATGGTCAGGCTTTTATAGTTAAAAATAACTATTTTAATAAACACCTTAAAGCCGATATTGTTTACAGTAATTTTCAAACCAGTACTGTGGTTCTCACCAATTTTATTTATCTTCTGAATATGCCAGCACTTCAAAGAGAGTTTATTCGTGTGCATCCAGATATTGTTGCAAAAGTTTTTTTACATCAATTTGGTAATCTTCAAACCAGTGGAAGGCTCTATGATCTTTCAATGAATGGATTAGGCGTCGTCAGCAATGATAATAACGGCATTTTTGTCGGAGCTAAGGTTCTGATTGAGTTTGAACTCAACAGCGCTTCTGTGCCTACTAATGGCGACAGGAAAATTGAAGTACAGGGCGAAGTGATTAATGTGATTGAGTATAAAGACTCTTATCGCTATTGTATGCGTATTTTTCCTGATCGTGCAATGAGTGACAAGATTCTTCACTATATTACAAAGCGTGAACATGAAATTTTGGAAGATTTGAATAACGAATTGAACGAATATGTAGTGTGATAGTATGTAAGCCTAAGCTTACATACCACCTTGTTTTTTCATTTTCATTTCGATTTTATGTCCGAGTACAGAGAGTAAAAATGTAATTGCAAAATAGACTGCTGCAATAATAAGCCATGTTTCAAAAGGTGAAAAGGTATTTGCAACGATTTCACGACCTACTTTAGTTAGATCAGTGATAGAAATAACAGAGACCAATGAAGAGTCTTTTACAAGTGCAATCATCTCACCTACGAGTGTTGGGAGTGCACGTTTCAGTGCTTGAGGCATAATGATATAAATCATCGTCTGCGTATAATTCATACCCAAAGATTTTGCCGCTTCGTATTGACCTTTATCGATCGACTGGATCGCTCCACGTAAAACTTCAGCGATATATGCTCCAAAAAAGAGCCCAAGCGAAATAGCACCTGCAAGAAAGCGTTCAAGTTCAAATATCGTAGCAATAATAAAGTAGAAAATAAAAATTTGAACCAGTAGAGGTGTTCCTCTAATAATAGCAATATAAACTGTTGCTATATCTTTTAAAAACTGATAATTTGAAATACGCATAAATGCAAGAAGCGAGCCTATGGAGAAAGCTAAAATCGCTGCAAGCCCTGAGATCTCCAATGTAACGATTAAGCCCTCAAGTAGAGGTCCTATTTGCATAGAAGTGATGTGTGCTAAGGTGTCGTTCGCATAGACATTATCTCCATCTTTTACTTGGAGTATGTAGCCTTTTTCGATCTCGACTTCTTTACTGTCATCTTGTCCTTGTACAATGACGGTTGTACCACGAACACGGATGGTGCCATCTAATGGGGCAGAAATAGTGTCTGTTTTCTCATACGCGAAATATTTTGGAACACTGGTCCACTTCCAAATATAGTTCATATTGGAGGCAGCCATAAAGAGTAAGTATCCAAATGCAACGTAAAAAGCAACGGCCACTACGTGACCGAATGCTTTATTGTGCAAAAGATTTTGTTTTCCTTTAGCCACTGCTTACATTACCTTTTTTTGCCAAGCGGTATCTGTGAACCATCTGTCATAGATTTTTTTGTAAGTACCATCATTTTTCGCTTGATTTAGGAAGTTATTGAGCCAGTTAAGGAAATCTGGGTCACCTTTACGAATTGCAAAGCCAAGAGGCTCATAAGTTAGTTCTTCATTAAGATGAACGAGTTTATCTTTACCTTTTTCAGCGAAGAAGATAGCATTGTAAGGTTTGTCATAGACTAAACCATCTGCATTGCCATTAAGCACTTCTTGTGCTGCGTCAGCTTCTGTTTCAAAGGTTCTGATTTTAGCTTTTTTAAACATTTTACGTGTTGCAATCTCGCCTGTTACACCGATTTTTGTTACGATAGTGTATTCTGGCTTATCAAGATCACTCCACTTTTTACCAGCATGTTTTTTAGGAGCAAGAATCGTTTGTCCAACGCTGATGTAAGGATCTGCAAAGTTGATTTTGAGGTTTCTCTCTTGCGTAATGGTCATACCAGACATAATGATGTCGTATTTACCTGTTAGAAGACCTGCGATAATACCATCCCATGCAGTTGGAACAAGTTGGAGTTTAACCCCCATCGCTTTTGCCATTTCGTTAGCCATATCAACATCAAAACCGATGATGTTTCCTTGTTTGTCTTTCATCTCAAAAGGCATATAACCAGGCTCTAAACCTACTGTTAAAACTCCTTTTTGTACGATACTATTGAGGGTTGATTTTTGCCATAGGTTGATATCATCAGCCACAGCATTGATGCCTAGCATTACAAGTAATGCCGCTAACAGTTTTTTCATTGCTACTCTCCTTAAAGATTTGGTTTTTAATGTGTTAAGATTTCTTGTAAAAATTTTTGAGCACGTTCTGTTTTTGGATTGGCAAAGAAAGCTTCAGGGGTTGCCTCTTCAATAATAACCCCTTCATCCATAAAGACGATGCGATCACAGACCTCTTTAGCAAAGCCCATTTCATGGGTAACACACACAATGGTAAAATTTTCATGTGCCAGTTCACGCATAACATCCAAGACACCGCCGATCATTTCAGGATCAAGCGCACTGGTTGGTTCATCAAACAGAATGATTTTTGGTTTCATTGCTAAGGTTCTAGCAATAGCAACACGTTGTTTTTGCCCACCACTAAGTTCATTTGGGTAGCCTTCTGCTTTGTGGACAAGCCCTACACGCTCTAGCAGTTGAAGTGCCGCTTCATTGGCATCATGTTTGCTAATACCTTTCACTTTACGCTGCGCAATGGTGATATTTTCTAAGATAGTGAGGTGCGGAAAGAGATTGAAGTGTTGAAAAACCATGCCGGTTTCAGCGCGTACTTGGTTGATATTGGTTTTTTTATCATAAAGATTATATCCGTCAATGACGATTTCGCCATTGTCAATTTCTTCGAGTTTATTGATACAGCGAATAAGTGTTGATTTGCCACTACCACTTGGTCCGCAAATGACAACAATTTCTCCTTCAGTAACAGAAAAATTAATATTTTTAAGAACATGAAACGCGCCGTAATATTTATCGACATTTTCCATGTGAACGATAGCTTGACTCATTCAAACCTTTCTTTCATTATGTGGCGTAAACCATAATTGTAGCAGTAGAATATAAAAGTAAGATAAAGGACTTTTGACAAATTTAAAAGGTAAAATCCTTTAATTACAAGAAGGTACATTGCCACTATCACTGGCAAAAGAACTTAAAAAATGGTACAAATTGGTCAGATCTTTTTCGGCAGTAATCAGAGAGGCATTGGGGCAGAGGACTTTAATTGCAAGGTAGAGTTGATTGTTATCATAAAAAGTTTTCCACTCACTTACCGTGTGCTTCTTTCCCATAATTTCACCATTAAAACCACACGTCTGTTTTAAATTTTGTGCGTAAAAATTTTTTCCTTTAACCGCACTTGCTTGTAAATGTGTTGAAAACAACGAAAGTCCTAGAAGCAATGTTACGAATAAAGGCTTCATTCATCATCCTTTTAAAAACTATTTTTTTAATTTGGAGATATAGGTTGCAACATCAATAAGATCTTGCATGTTCATATTTTTAACTTGCTTAGACATAACGAGTGTGGTGCTGTGGGTTTTAAATTCGCTCTCTTTGTAAAATTTGAGACTTTCCATAAGTTCTTCAACGCTTTGCCCCGCAATGATGCCACTTTTGCCAAAGGCTTTATTGTGACCATCCGCTCCATGGCAACCAGCACATTGTTTAAAGAGCGCTTCACCATTACTTTGGGCGTGTACAAAAGAGGAGAGAAGGAGAATTGAGAGAAGGGAAATTTTAATGTTTTGCACCATGACCAAAAGCCTCCAAGATTAAATAAGTATAAAAATATTTTACTAAGTTTGGATTATATCATGTTCTTGCAAGAGAGATAAATAAAATTTTCTTTTTTGGATATTTTTTGATCGGAATGCTCTGTATTTCTACACTTCATTGTGCTACAATTTTGCTCTTATCAAAGTTGAGGTGCGTATTGATTAGTCATAAACTAAGAGAATTGGGTGCAGATTTTTTACTTTTAATGGTTGCTGTTGCATGGGGAAGTACTTTCTTTGTGGTACAAGCCGCGGTGAATGAAACGCCAGTTTACACATTTTTATTTTGGCGCTTTTTTTTAGCAGGTCTTTTGATGGCTCTTATTTCATTCAAGCAACTTCGCTTTTTAAATTTTGAAGTCCTAAAAGCGGGCTCTCTTTTAGGGCTTTTTATGTTTTTAGGTTATGCTTTTCAAACATTCGCACTCACCTATACCTACTCTTCAACGGTTGGTTTTATCACAGGTCTCAGTGTGATTGTTGTTCCTTTTGTGATGTATTTGATTTTTAAACAAAAAGCGTCAATGTTTTCAACACTAGGTGCTATTGTTGCTTCAGTAGGGCTTTATTTCTTAACGCTCAATAATGAGTTAGGCTTTTCATTAGGTGAGTTTTATGCATTTATCTGTGCAATGATGTTCGCATTGCATATTGTTTTTACGGGGCATCTCTCACGTCAGCACAATGTTTATCTTTTGGTAACGATACAATTTTTTACGGTGGGTATGTGTTCTTTGATGGGAGGCTTTGTGATGGAAGGCTCTATTATACCACCCAAAATGGACATATTGTTTATGAATGCCATAGCTATTACGGTTATTTTTGCAACGATCTTTGCTTTTTGGGTACAAACAGCCATGCAGCGTTTTACCACGGCTGCAAAAACAGCGATTATTTTCACGATGGAGCCTGTAAGTGCTGGAATTTTTGGCTATTTCTTTGCCAATGAACTCTTAACCTTTCCCCAAATCTATGGTGCCGTGATGATTTTAGGCGGTATGCTCATCGCAGAACTAGGTTCTTACTTTATGGAGCAATACCGCAGACGAAAAAATGCTGTTTAGGATTTGATGTATTGGCTATAGAGAAATTGAAGAAAAAAGGTTGTTGTGGCGACTAAAATGATGGAAGCTCCACCGCTAAGATTGAAGCTGTAAGAGAGATAGAGTCCAACCGTGCAAAAGAGTGCTGATAAGATGGAAGAGAGAACCATCATTCCTCCCACTGAGTTTGTGAATTTCTCTGCGATATAAGGTGGAATTGTAAGTAAGGCAATCACCAAAATAAGTCCCACCGCACGGATGATAATCACAACACCAAGGGCTATTATTAAAACCAATGCAAAATAGAGCAGTGTGACATTAATCCCTCGAAGTTTGGCAAACTGGGCATCAAAACTCATAGCTAAAAGTTGTTTGTAAAAGATAATCGCAAAGGTCAATACTATAACAAGTACCGATCCCATTGCGTAAAGATCTTCGGGTGTTACCGATAAAATTGCACCAAAAAGATAACTCATGAGATCCACATTGTACCCAGGCGTAAGATCGGTCATGATGATACCCAGTGCCATACCAAATGCCCAAAGGACTCCAATAAGTGCATCAAGACGTGCATTGTTTTGATATGTAATGTAGGCAATAATAGCCCCTAAAAAAAGCGCAAAAAGTGAAGCTCCAAGCATAGGAGCGATACCAAAATAGAGTGCTAATCCAATTCCACCGTACGAGCCATGCGCAATACCGCCTGCAATAAATACCATGCGATTAATAACAGTCAATGTTCCAATCACACCACAAATAATGCTCACTAACAAGGAAGCCCAAAGTGCATTTTGCATAAAATCAAAGTTAAGTATATCTATCATGAAAGCTCTTTATGGGTGTGATTGCAACGGGTTGCACTGATAAGCTCAACAGGGCAAACATGTTCATTTTGATTTTCAAAGACTTTGAAATTTTGCGTTTTTGGCACATCGTGGACGTAGAGCGTTTTGTTGACATGGACAACTTTGGTGGCGTAATTAAGCGCAACATTGATGTCATGGCTGATGATGACGATGCCTACTGTTTCGTTGAGTGATTTTAGGAGTTTAAACATATCGATCTGTCCTGCGGTGTCGATACTTGCAGTTGGTTCGTCTAAAAACATAATTTTTGCTTCGCAGGCGAGGGCGCGTGCAATGAAAACACGTTGGCGTTGACCGCCTGAGAGCGTGTTGATCTTTTGGTTTTCAAACCCTTTCATGCCCACTCTCTCCAACATGCTCAAAGCAATGGTTTTATCTTCTTTTGAGTAGGTCGCAAAGGCTTTGGATTTGGAGAGTCTGCCCATAAGAACAACGTCCATCACTTTAATGGGGAAGTCTTTATTGGCAATGGTGTCTTGGGGAACATAGGCAATTTCATGGCTTACATGTAAAGGTTTTTCACCAAAAAGGAGCACTTCGCCACGCTCTGGTTCAAGCAAGCCTATCATCATTTTCAGTAGGGTACTTTTACCCCCGCCGTTGGGCCCAATAATGGCTAAAAATTCGTTTTTGTTGTACTGGAGGTTAATGTCCTCCAGTACGGTTGCGCCATCATAACTAAAATAGAGGTGGTTGATTTGTATATCATTTTGCATAAAACGATTATATCATTTTAGTTCTGATTGAAAGGTTTTGGCAATGCTCAAAAGATTTTCACTCCACGCATAAGCTAACGGATCAATAGGCAAGACTTTTCCATTGATTTGCTTCGCAATGCTTATGGCACTTTTTTGTGAAAACTGAGGAGCAACAAAAACGACTTTGGCATTTTCCTCTTTGGCTTCTTTAATAATAGTGGCTAATTCGCTTGGTTTTGGCTCTTTTCCACTCACTTCAATGGCGATTTGCTCCAAATTATAACGTTTTGCAAAGTAACCAAAAGAAGGATGAAATACGATAAATTTACGACTTTTCACTTCAGCAAGTGTGGTTTGAATAGATGCATCTAGTGCGTCTAATGAGGCAATAAATGTTTCATAATTTTTTGTAAATTCAGCGCTTTGTGCTGGATACAGTATGACAAGGGCATCGTAAATATTTTTAGCTTGCGTTTTAACCAAAATGGGGTCAAGCCAGACATGAGGATCGAGAGATTCCTCTTCGTGGTCATGGTGAGCATCTTTTTTTTCACCTTCATGATGATGTTCTGCCATTGCTATTTTCTCAATGCCTTTAACAGAATCAACCATGAGCATTTTAGGATTGCTACTTTTGAATTTAGGAAGCCATGCTTTTTCAAAACCATCGCTAATGCTAAAATAAGCATCTGATTTAGCCAGTTCTTTCATCTGCGCAGGTTTTGGCTCGTAGGTATGTTGGTTAGCACCTGGGGCTACCATGACGTTTACATGTAAAAAATCTTTCGCGATCTGCTCCACAAAATATTTTTGAGGCAGAATGCTGACTGTTACGGTTGGAGCGGCATTTAAGAGTGAACCAAAGAGAAGTGTAAAGAGAAGAAGAAAGTATTTCATGATATTTCCTTTGCGACTTAGTTGCATAATTTTGTGAAATCTTAATCAAATGCAACTTAGTTGTGACTTAGAATGATTCTTTAATCGTATATGAAAAAAAATTGGGTACTATTTCCTAGATTTCATCCCAAAGAGGACACCATGAGCGAACAGATCAAAACATTGTTTGAAGAACATGATATTAAGTTTACAACCGCACGTTCCTCTATCTTAGAAGTGCTCAAAGAGGCGCATCATCCCCTGAACTATGAACAAATTAAAGAAAAGATGAGTGTTGTGATGGATAAAGCAACGTTTTACCGTAACATCGCCAAGTTTGAAGAATCAGGCATCGTGCATAAGTTTGAAGCCGATGATCGCAAGTGGTATTTTGAACTCTCTAGCACCACCCATGCTCATTTTATTTGTGAGCATTGCCATCAGATCACCTGTATAGATGTTGATTTAGGTAAAGTCGAGGGCGAAGTTAAGAGCATTGTATTAAAAGGAACATGTAAGGAGTGTCACGTATGAAAATAGCTTTATATGCAAGCCTTTTGATGCTACTTTTTCTGAGTGGTTGTGCCACGAAGCAGGAGATTAGCTCTTCTGAAACGTATGTAATTACGATTAAAAATAAGCAGATAGCACTCTCAGATACAGGCTTTATCAATCAAGGCAAAGACTATACCAATGTGCAAATTTTCTCAGTGGGCAGTGTGCTTTTCAACCTCGAAATAATGGGAAGTAATATCTGTTTGGATGGTAGATGTATGGATAAACTTGCTTTTAATCAACAGTTTTTTCAAGAAGAGCATTATGCAGAATTGATGCAAGAGATCATTGCAAAACAACCCATCTACGAAGGGAAAAATCTGCATCAAACCAGCAATGGTTTTGAGCAAGAACTAGAGTTTCCAAACAGCCATCTTGTGTATAAAGTTGAAGGTCAAAACCTTGCGTTTAGAGATACAAAAAATGGCATTTTACTACGTCTAAAACCATTACAATAAAGGAATTTTCATGAAATTTGTTGGAGCACATGTCAGTGCGAGTGGTGGGGTTTTTAATGCTCCAATTAATGCCACAAAAATTGGAGCAAAAGCGTTTGCACTCTTTACGAAAAATCAACGCCAATGGGAAGGTAAATCTCTGACTCAAGAGGAAATCGATCGCTTTAAAGCTGAGTTAGAGAAAGCGCAGATTTTACCCAAACATGTTTTACCACACGATAGTTACTTGATTAATCTTGGTCATCCTGAACTTGAAGCGCGTGAAAAATCGTTAAATGCCTTTTTAGATGAGGTAAAACGCTGTGAAGCTTTAGGGCTTGACAAACTTAATTTTCACCCTGGTAGCCATCTGAAACAGATAGACGAAGAGGCCTGTTTGGAGCTCATTAGTACATCAATGAATGAAGTGTTACGCCAAACAAATGGTGTCACACTTGTTGTTGAGAACACAGCAGGTCAAGGAAGCAATATGGGTTACAAAATGGAACATCTTAGCTACCTTATGGAGAATTCGATTGATAAAGAGCGTGTAGGGGTTTGCATTGATACCTGTCACCTGTTTACCTCAGGTTACGATATCAGGAGTGAAGAAGCTTATAGGCAAACGATGGAAAAATTTGCTACAATCGTCGGATTTAAGTATCTTAAAGGTATGCATTTAAATGATTCTAAGCCTGATTTGGGCACCCGTGTTGATAGACATGATTCTATTGGCAAAGGAAAACTTGGGGTCGAGCCATTTAAGTTTATCATGAATGACGAACGCATGAATGATATACCTTTAGTACTTGAAACCATCGATGATTCCATATGGGCAGAAGAAATTGCACTGCTTTATAGTCTTGTCAACTAAAAAACTCTAAGGACAACAAATGAAACAAACGGTAAGAGTAGCCACGTTACTCAGTCTGAGTGCGGCGACACTTTTAGCTTCAGGATATCGCATTCCTGAGCAATCTTTAAACTCAGTGGCGCTTAGTGCTGCTTATGTTGCAGGAGCAAATGGTGCAGATGCCAGTTATTACAACCCTGCCAATATGTCTTTTATGGAAAATGGCGCTTTTACTGAAGTCGCGATGACGTATATTAATTTACCAAAGGTGAATTTTACCAATAATGGAGGCAGTCCATCTTCTACTGGTACACCTTCTTCAAATGCAGATTCATTGTCCGAAGCATTTTTAATGCCTAACTTACATTATGTTTCTCCTAAAATGGGAAATTGGAGATATGGTCTTTCTATTACAGCTCCCGCAGGTCTTTCAAAAAGATGGGATGAAGCATACCCTAGTAGTAGCGCAAATGAATTTACTTTAAAGGTTATTGAAGTAAATCCGACTGCAAGTTATTTAGTCAATGATCAATTATCTCTGGGATTTGGTTTAAGAGGTGTTTACACAGAAGGCGTTGTACGAAGTTCTGCATCGATTGCAAGTCGTGATCTTAATGGAGATTCAATTGACTTTGGTTATAACTTGGCAGTTAGTTTTAAACCTATTGAAGATTTGACATTTGCTGCAACGTATCGTTCCAAAGTAGATTTAACTGTTGAAGGCGATGCAACACTTGTTCATCCAGCGATTCCTGGAGGGTATAAGGGCGGTGCCTCAGTTACTATCCCTTTGCCTGCCTCATTAGCATTGGCTACAGCTTATAAAATGGATAAAACAACAGTAGAGTTTGTTTTTGAGAGGACATATTGGTCATCTTATAAGAACTTGGATTTTGATTATGATAGAGTTTTGGCAGGATTTGATACTGCTATTCCAAAAAATTGGAAAGATACTAATGCTTATCGCATTGGAGTGAGTCATCAATACAGCGATGCTTTGAAATTGATGGCAGGTTTTGCGATTGATAAAACACCAGTTCCTGATAGCACAATTGGTTTTGAGCTTCCAGATTCCGATGCAAAGCTTTACTCCATAGGTTTTGAGTATAAAGTGACTCAAAATCTTAAAATGGGTTTAGCCTATTTGTATGATGATAAAGAAGATAGAAGTGTAAATCAAGGTGTTGGGCTTGGTAAAATCAATGGTACCTTCACAGATTCGTCAGCTCATCTTCTAACTGCTTCTTTAAAATATAAGTTTTAACAATGCTAAGCTATCCGTATCAAAATTTTTACGAGGTCATAGAGGCGAATGCTAAAAATGATCCTAAAAAGACAGCTATTTTTATTGATGAACGCAAAGTTACGTATCTTAAGCTCAAGCAAAATATCGATACCTTTGCACGTTTTTTAGAATTTAGCGGTATTAGAAGCGGAGATCGAGTTGCCATGATTATTGGCAACTCTGAAGAGTTTGTTGTCTCATTATTTGCGATTACAAAGATTGGAGCGATTGCTGTACCTCTGAATACCTTTTTGAAAAAAGAGGAATTTGAATATATCCTCAATGATTGTAGTGCACGTATGCTTATCTCATCGGCTTCATTTGCAAACGAGACCAAAGACTTACTTGATACGACGAAGATTGAAAAAATCGTTTGGACAGACAAGTATGCGCATCTAGATGAACGTAATTACAGCTTTACTGAAATTGATGCGAACCTTGAGTCTCATGAACGTGTAGCAAAACAGCCACATTTAGATGATCTTGCGTGCATCGTGTATACTTCTGGTACTACAGGTAAGCCTAAAGGGGCAATGCTTAGTTATCGAAACTTTTTCTCCAATGCTATCGCTGGGGCTGAGTCCTTTCAGGTTACATGTAAAGACCGTTTTATTGTCTTTTTGCCGATGTTTCACTCCTTTACACTTTCTATTATGGTGCTTCTTCCAATGTTTACGTGCTCAAGCATTGTTATTGTTCGCTCCGTTTTTCCTTTTGCTAACGTTCTTAAACAGACATTGCTCAAACAAGTAACAATCTTCTTAGGCGTTCCAACTCTTTACAATGCCCTTTTAAAGGCAAAAATTCCATGGTATTTTATGTGGTTTAACAAAGTGCGTATTTTTATCTCTGGTAGTGCGCCACTCAGTGAGCAATCTTTGAATGAATTTAACGCTAAATTTACAAAAGCAACGCTTTTAGAAGGCTATGGTCTGAGCGAGTGTTCACCTGCTGTTTCAGTCAATCGCCTTGATCGACAAAAAGCACTCTCTGTTGGTTTGCCACTTCCAAGTTACGAAGTAAAAATCGTTAATGAAGAGATGATGGAAGTTAAAACAGGCGAAGTAGGTGAAATTATGGTTAAAGGTGATTGTGTCATGCAAGGCTATCTTAACCATGCAGATGCAACCGATGAAACCATTATGAATGGATGGCTTTTAACGGGCGATTTGGGTAAAAAAGATGAAGATGGCTTTATTTACATCGTAGATCGCAAAAAAGATTTGATTATTTCCAAGGGGATTAATATTTATCCTAGAGAAATTGAAGAGGTTATTTATAAGTATGAAGGTGTCGATGCAGTAGCGGTTATTGGCCTTAGAGATGAAACAAAAGATGAAGATGTGCTTGCATTTATTCAACCCAAAGAAGGGGTGGATCTTCAAGAGATGGAATTACGTCACTATCTTAAGAAACATTTGGCGAATTTTAAGTTACCAAAGCATATCTACTTTGTAGAAGAGCTTCCAAAGAATGCAACGGGTAAAGTTTTGAAGCGTGTGTTGAAGGAAAAAGTACAAACAGGCGGATTATTACGTAAAAAATAGAGATTAACTTTTTAATCAAAGGGTTCTTTTATCATCATCTTGTCATTATAAGCTACACTATATTTTTTTCACTTGGATTAAAAGACAGATTTATGAGCATCTTAAATGCTCTATTGACGAAGCAAAATTTTTACAAATGATGACCAAAGAGTACGTTCTAGGCAGTGTTGATATGGGTGTTGCTGATGGTTTGATAAAGCTTTTTGGCGATAAAAAATATGCCCATTTACAACAGTTACCATTGGTCAAAGATTTGATTGAACAAGGGTGGATTGTTCAAAACAGTTTTCTAAGTTCCAAAGTTATGGATGTCTCCAATTTAGAACTTTTAAACAGTACGGTAACACTAAGTTCTGCTTTTTTAAAACTACTAGAGGATGGAACCCTTGAAGTAGTGTTACCAGATGTTACGCCATACGTTGATCATCTTGAATATTTGAAAGATCAATTTTTTCGTATTGAACTCTATCAAAAATTAAGTCAGACAAAGCACAATGCTACGGAAAATTCGCCCAGTATTGGACGCCTCAAAAATAAACTAGAGCTTTTAGAGAGTCGCATTGTTGAGCGTATAAAAGTAACACAAAATGAGATTGTGGTTGAGAATATTTTTAAAGAGAATGAGTTGAGTGCCAAAGAGCAGCTTATTTTCTTAGCACTTCTCAAAGAGGAGTATGCAGGAGAGTTTGAAAGCTTACGTGATATGAATACCCTCATAAGTCTTATTAGTGTGGATGACTATGAGAAGATCAAAAATCGTTCTTTATTGGAAGAGGGTTCAAAGCTGATCGAAAATCTCATTATTGACTACGATGAGATGTTGAGTACTTTTGGTGGTGTGACACGGAGCTTTTTTATTAGCGAAGAGATTTTGCAAAAGATCATGCACCCTAATAAAGAGAAAAAAAGCAAGAAAATAAAGCTCGATATGCTTATTGGAGAGCAAGAACTTTTTGAACTCATTGATCCTAAAACCAATTTGGATGATGTGATTTTGCACCCAAAAACCAAAGAAGTACTTGATAATTTACTCAAACAAATTGACAAAAATGTGGTAAAGCTACTGCGCGAATGGGGCATAAAAGAGCGTCGTAGTGGCATTGATGCTAAGATTATTCTCTACGGACCTCCAGGTACGGGTAAAACAATGACAGCGCTTTCTTTGGCGAAGTCGATGAAGAAAAGAGTACTCAGTTTTGATTGTTCCAAAATTCTCTCCAAGTATGTGGGTGAGAGTGAAAAAAATGTACGCAATATCTTTGATACGTATAAAGAGTTGTGTAAAAAAACTAAAAGCGAGCCTTTATTGCTCTTAAATGAGGCAGATCAGTTCTTAAGTGCACGATCAACCGATAGTGGTGCAAGTGCGGATAAAATGCACAATCAGATGCAAAATATCTTTTTAGAGCAGATTGAGCGTTTCGATGGACTACTTATTGCAACAACAAACCTTTTAGAGACGATTGATCCTGCTTTTTCAAGACGCTTTGATTATAAAATTGCCTTTGAAAAGCCAGATCTGAAACAGCGCATTGCATTATGGAAGAAGTTATTACCTGAAAATGCACTCTATGAAGAGGGGTTGGATGTTGAAAAATTAGCCTCGTATCCTCTTACAGGTGGACAGATCAAAGTAGTGCTCAAAAATACGGCTTTAAAAGTGGCCACGAAAACAAAGCCGCTCTTTACCTTTGAGGATTTTAAACTCTCAATTGATCGTGAAACCAAAGGTGCTTTCGGCGATGCAAAATCCGTTGGATTTATGAATTAAAGTTGAAACAAGCCTTTCTGAGTGTTTTCATGTAAAACATTCAAATGGATTTGTTGTATAAAAAATGAAGGAATGATGATGACCCCTTTATCGCACATGGATTTTGCACATCCCTATTTTGGAGCTTTTTTCCTCCTTGTATTTGGTGCCGTTGTATTTTATGGCATAACTGTATTGGCTCGGATTGTGAGCCGAAGTATGTCACGTTTGGATACTGAAAAACTTAAACTGAGTATTTACGAGTGTGGACCCGAAGTGACCAAACAGCCCAATAAAATTTCTGCACATTTTTATCTTTTTGCCGTCTTGTTTATTTTATTTGATGTGGAGATTATCTTCATGTTCCCGTGGGCGGTGGACTTTAAAGTTCTGGGAATGTTTGGTTTTGTCGAGATGATTTTATTTGTCATCATTTTAACCATTGGTTTTGTATACGCATGGAAAAAAGGAGCGCTCGAATGGCACAGCATAAGATAAATTACCTTCAAGAAGCAGGTCTTCCTGTGGCACTCACCACAGTGGATAAGCT
Organism: Pseudomonadota bacterium; assembly: GCA_017860615.1. Taxonomy (GTDB): domain Bacteria; phylum Campylobacterota; class Campylobacteria; order Campylobacterales; family Sulfurospirillaceae; genus Sulfurospirillum. The sequence goes on from JAGDMU010000009.1 coordinate 67,450, forward strand.
CGTTCAATGGGGTAGAAGTAACTCGTTGTGGCCACTTACCTACGGGCTTGCGTGTTGTGCAATCGAGATGATGGCAACGGGTGCGAGTCGTTATGACTTTGACCGTTTTGGAACGATTTTTAGAGCAAGTCCTAGACAAGCGGACGTCATCGTCATTGCAGGAACACTCACCAAAAAACATGCTCCGTTTATGCGTCGTTTGTATGATCAAATGCCTGATCCAAAATGGGTGATTAGCATGGGAAGTTGCGCCAATACGGGTGGTATGTTTAACACTTATGCAACCGTTCAAGGCGCCGATCGCATTGTGCCTGTGGATATTTACTTACCAGGGTGCGCGCCACGTCCTGAAACCCTTCAATATGCGCTTATGTTGCTTCAAAAGAAAATCCGAACTGAAAAAGCGTCACGCAGATTAGAACCTAAAAGGTTGGTATGATGAGAAGTTACAGCGATAAACAAAATGTTCAAAAAAAGCCTTATTACAGTGACCGTTTTTGGGTAGCTCCACAAATTTCTAAAGAAGCTGCGAAGAGCGATGCAATTTTTGCAAGCGATTTAGCTGTTTTAAAAGCAAAATTTGAGATTAAAGAGGCGTATATTCAAAAAGGGCAATTGGTTGTTTATATTGACCCAAAAGATAATGTGAGTGTGTTGCAAACGCTTAGGGATGAACTCTCCTATAACTTTTTAAGCGAACACAGCGCGATTGATTGGCTCGCAAAAAGCGGTGAATTTGAAATTTTTTACCAACTGCTTTCGACTTCTAAACGTAAACGTCTTCGTATAAAATGTTTTATCAAAGAGAAAGAAATACTTAAAAGTGTGACAGACCTTTACAACAGTGCAAACTGGGCAGAACGTGAAATGTATGATATGTTCGGTGTCATCATTAGCGGACATCCTTATATGAAGCGTCTTTTGATGCCCGATGATTGGTATGATCATCCGCTTCGCAAAACCTATCCACTCCATGGTGATGAAGTGGCACAGTGGTATGAAATCGATAAGATTTTTGGCAAAGAGTACCGTGACATTATAGGACCAGAAGAGCGAGACAGTGCGCGTGTTGATGTAAACGATACGTACCGTTTTGCGCATATTAACCATGAAGTTCCTTTTGGCGCTGAGCCAAGTAGCGAAAAAACAGTAACCGATTACCAAGAAGAGGGTGGCGTATTTATCGTGAAAAAACTCAAAAAAGAAGATGCTAAAATCGTGAAAGAGAGATACTAATCATGCAAAAGGTCAATAGACTTAAACCCTTTTTTGAAAATGTGGTCTTTGAGCGTGAAGACAACCACATGATCGTCAACTTCGGACCACAGCATCCAAGTTCGCATGGTCAGCTTCGTCTGATTTTAGAACTGGATGGTGAAAAGGTTTCAAAAGCAACCCCTGATATTGGCTATTTGCATCGTGGTATGGAAAAAATGGCTGAGAATATGATCTACAATGAATTCTTGCCAACGACGGATAGGATGGACTACATCGCTGCGAGTGCAAACAACTACGGTTTTGCCTTAGCGGTAGAGACACTCATCGGTCTTGAAGTTCCAAGACGCGCCAAAGTGATTCGTATGATGCTTTTAGAGCTTAACCGTATCTCTTCACACCTTTTCTGGCTTGCGACGCACGCACTTGACGTTGGAGCGATGACCATTTTCCTTTATGCCTTTAGAGAGAGGGAATACACGCTTGATTTGATTGAAGATTATTGTGGAGCGCGTTTGACGCACTCTTCGGTGAGAATCGGGGGTGTACCTCTTGATCTTCCAAAAGGGTGGATCGAAGGACTCAATAAATTTATCAATCATCTACCGATTGACATTGCAGATTATGAGGGTTTGTTAGACCAAAACCGTATCTGGAAAATGCGTTTGGAAGATGTGGGTGTGGTTACTCCTGAGCAGGCGCAAAGTTGGGGCTGTTCTGGTCCAATGCTAAGAGGTTCGGGCATTGCGTGGGATATTCGTAAAGAAGAGCCGTATGAACTCTACGACGAAGTTGAGTTTGATGTGCCAGTCAGTACCACCTGCGATAGTTACGGAAGGTACAAACTGCATATGGAAGAGATGCGCCAAAGTGTTCGCATCCTCAAACAACTCATTCCGATGTATGCGCAAACTTCTCCAGAGATCATTGCACACGCACCTCAATACATTTCCGCTCCAAAAGAGCAGATTATGACGCAAAACTACTCGTTGATGCAGCATTTTGTACTCGTAACGCAAGGTATGCGCCCACCCGTGGGAGAAGTGTATGTGGCAACTGAATCACCCAAAGGAGAGCTTGGTTTTTACATCAACTCCCAAGGTGATCCATACCCGTACAGATTGAAACTGAGAACACCAAGTTTCTTCCACACCGCTTTCTTACAAGAGTTGTTAGTGGGTGAATACTTAGCCGACGTTGTTGCGATCATTGGTAACGCAAACATCGTCTTTGGCGAAATTGATAGATAGGAGAGAGAATGCAGCGTTATGATTTACGCCATTTAGGCGATGATTTTTACGGACGTATGCTTGAGATTATGGATGAAACAGCTTTGGGTGAAGTTTCTATCTTTATGTTTGAAATCGGTGATTTCTCTCCTGTTCAAAAAAGTGCAGACGTCATCAAGGAAGCGGGTTGGAAATTGATGAACTCTTTGAAGTTTAATGAAACAGACTGGACGATTGTCGTTAAAAAAGTGAAAAGTGAAGTAGCGTGATGATAAAAAAGCAATTTATAGAAGCTTTTAGAGAGCTTGCGTGCGAGCGATGCTAAAGTGGTCTATCTCTTTACGATGGAAGACCAAGCCTTGGTTGAAAAAAGTACCTTTTTTAGCCGTTATGAAGTGGGTGCAGAAGAGGGCGTATTGGCACTTCTTGCCAAAAGTTTTCTTTTACATGTAAAGCTTCTTGAATCTATTCAAAGTTATTTTGAAGAACTTGATGATGGTTACATCAGTGCTGAGAGCAATCTTGGAGAAGAAGAGATCGAAGAGATTGAAGCGTTGTATCAAGAGGCTAAAAACGTACTTTTGGTTTTAGGGGATGATCTTGTGCGTCATCCAAGAGCTTCTCATATAGGACACCTTGCAGGGCTGATCGCGGAGCATGGCAAAGCGAAACTCTTGGTTATGGGTGCAACACCTGAAGCGTTAGCAGAATCAAAGAGAGAAACTGTTTTAGAAGAGATTGCAGATTTGAAAAGTTTTGATGGTGTGGTGGTCTATCAATGTCCTGTATCAAAAGAGGATGAAGAGAATTTCTTGATAGGTTCAACCCAGTTTCAAATGGCGGCGAAAGTGCAAAATGGTGATAAAATCAGTGTTACCATCAACCAAGAGGTCTATCCTCGCACCTTTGTTCGCGATGATAGTTTAAAAGGCGTGATCGCTTTAATGCCCTGTGCGAAAGCGGACTCTAGCTATCCCTACCATGTAGTAAAAATAGTGAAGGCAGAAGTGCAATGAGCGATGTTTTAATAACCATAGATGGAAAACAGTGTACCGCCCAAGAGGGTGAATACGTTTTAGGCGTTGCGCGCAGAAATGATATTTTTATCCCAGCGCTCTGTTATGTGACCAACTGTTCACCAACCCTTGCATGTCGTTTGTGTTTGGTGGATATTGACGGTAAGCGTGCGTATAGTTGTAATGCACGTGCCAAAGAAGGCATGAGCGTCATCACCAAAACGGAAGAGATCGAAAAAGAGCGCAGAGCGATTATGGAGATCTACGACATTAACCATCCGTTGGAATGTGGAGTGTGTGACCAAAGTGGTGAGTGTGAACTACAAAACTATACCCTTGAAATGGGTGTTGATAGCCAGCATCACTGCATCGCTGATACGCATCGTCCAACCAAAAATTGGGGTGCAATTCATTATGACTCTTCTTTGTGTATCGTCTGTGAGCGCTGTGTCACCGTCTGTAAAGACATGATCGGTGAATCAGCACTCAAAACCGTCCCTCGCGGTGGAGCAGAGCTTGATAAAGCATGGAAAGATAAAACTGAAAAAGACGCGTATGCGATGTGGAATAAACTTCAAAAGTCCATCATCGGCGTTGCCAGCGGAGCTGAAACTTTAGACTGTACGCAGTGTGGTGAGTGTACGGCGGTCTGTCCTGTAGGCGCACTCGTAGGCTCAGACTTCCAATACACTTCCAATGCGTGGGAACTTAAAAAAATCCCAGCATCCAATCCACACAGTAGTGATTGTTCACTCATTTATTATGATGTCAAACACACCAGCATCAGCAATCCTGAACCTAAGATTTACCGTGTCAGTAGCGACCATAACTATGCACCGCTTCATGCTGCCGCACGTTACGGTTTTGACTTCCAAAATGAAGTTTCAGGTAAAGATGAAAGTGCTTTTGCACGAGTGGTTGAACTGCTTAAATCCAAAGTCGATACCATCGTTTTTGACAGTTACATTACCAATGAAGAAGCGTTGATTTTACAAAAGCTCAAAGAGAAATTTGGTTATAAGCTAGTCAATGTTGATGCCAAAGCGTACCAAAATTTCCTCAAAAATTTTGCAAGCACAGCGGGAGTAAGCCTTTACAATGGTGACTTAGAGAGCATTCGCTCAAGTAATTTTGTGGTCAGTTTTGGTACTGCCATTAAAACCGATAGCCCAAATGCGGGTTATGCGATGAACAATGCCATTGGCATGAATAAAGGTGCTGGGCTTTATTTCCACCCTGTGGCTGATCCAATCGTTGCAGGTTACTCTAAAAACTTACTCAGTATCACCCATAAAATTGGCGCGGAAGAAGCCATTGCTTATCTTTTACTTGATCTTTTTGGCAACAAAGAGGCCATGCCTAAAAGTGTTGTGGAGTATTTGGCAACTTTCCACACCATAGAGAAAAAAACCATCCAAGAGAGCGTTAAAGAAGAAGTGAAAGAGATGGTCAAAGACGAAGAGAGTGGTGAAGAAAAAGAGGTTGTTAAAACCATTACGAAGATGGTGGACAAAGAGATTGAAGTTGATACCAATGCGCTACTTGAACTTATCGGTGCAGAAGCGGATTTGGTCGAGAAAATCACCAAACTTTTGGATAAAAAAGATAGCTTTAGCTTAATCGCGGGTGAAGATCTTTACACGCATCCAAGAGCAGAAAATATCGCCAAACTTTTAGGTTTGATCGAGCGTTTTACCGCGTTTAAACTGGTCATCATCCCATCACGCACCAATACACTCGGTGTTTCACTCATCTGTGATCTCGATGATGTAAAAGGAAACTTTAGCCTAGGTTATAACGTTAAAGGTGACTTTACGCTGAGTAGCTTAGGTAAGGGTGATTTGGCGATGCCTTCCCTTAATCAACAAGAGGGGACATTTACGTCGATGAACAAACGTGTGGTTCCAACCAATGCCGCGTTACACTTCAAAGGCTATTGTCTCAATGACATTTCCAATGCGCTTGGACTGGAAGCGGAGTGGACGATTGATTATACGCCGTATTTACCGAGTGAAAAAGGCTTTAAGAAAGAGAAATTTGATAATTTGCCGAATCGCTATGAAAATGATGGTACTGAAAATCGCGGTTATATACTGGCTTCTCAACGTGTTACATGTAATGATAATGTTGAACCAATTGCAAGCTTTACATGTAAAGAGGGCGATATGGTTTACAGAGCCAATCCTGTGCATCAGTTTAGCGCCTTTACCAACAAAGCACATCAGTTAAATGAAGCGGGTGCTCTTTACGTATCAACGGCTTTCTTGGAAGCTAAAAATCTTCACGATGGCTCTGTTGTCACGGTGGAAAATGAAGCGGGTGAAAAATTGGTGATTGCGCTCAAAGAAGAGAAAATGATTGATGGTATGATTGCCTACCTTCCAACGTTTGATACAAAAATCGATACAGCACCATTTTTTAAAGAGGGTTACCGCTTTGCTCACGTCGTGATTAAAGGAGTTGAACATGTTTGAAACAGCCGTTGTGATTGAAACCGTTGTCAAAGCTGTTATTGTTGTAGCCGTTGTAGCGGGTATGGCTGGTTTTGCGACGTTTATTGAACGAAAAGTGCTTGCTTTTATGCAACGCCGTCTTGGACCAATGCATGTAGGCCCATATGGTTTATTGCAACTTGCAGCCGATGGCATTAAACTCTTTACCAAAGAGGATATTGTTCCTCAAAATGCGGTTAAGCCCATCTTTATGATTGCCCCTGTGATTGCTGCGGTTACCGCCTTTGTAGCAATGGCCGCAGTTCCTTATTTTCCAGAGTTTACGCTTTTTGGTTATACCATTCATCCGATTATCTCAGACATTAATGTAGCGCTTTTGTATGTTATGGGCGTGGCATCGGTGGGTATTTATGGACCACTCCTTGCGGGTATGAGCAGTTCAAACAAATGGTCACTTTTGGGTGCGGCACGTGCCGTGGTACAGATGCTCTCGTTTGAAGTGGTAAGTGGTTTATCTGTACTTGCTCCTATTATGATGATAGGGTCACTTTCGCTGATTGATATTAACGACTACCAAAATGGTGGTGTGATAAGCTGGCTTGTGTGGAAACAGCCTTTAGCTTTTATTTTATTTGCAATAGCGGGATTCATGGAAACGAATCGTGCGCCATTTGATACCATTGAGTTTGAAGCAGAAGTCGTTGCAGGGTATGCTACAGAGTATTCGGGTATGCGTTGGGGTCTCTTTTTCATAGGCGAGTATGCCAATATGATCACAATTTCAGTTCTTGTCAGCATTATTTTTATGGGTGGTTACAATCCCATTTGGTTTATCCCTGGTGCTGTGGCAATGTTACTGAAAGTTTCCCTATGGATTTTCCTTTTCTTGTGGGTAAGAGCCGCATGGCCACACATCAGACCTGATCAATTGATGTGGGTCTGTTGGAAAGTGTTAATGCCTTTAGCGGTGGTCAATATTTTGATTACCGGTTTTGTGCTGATTTAGGAGGCTGGGATGGAACTAAAAGATTTTAAACAACGCAATATTTCTCCTGGATACATCTTTTTTGAAGGCGAAAAAAAGCCAGAAAATGGTTGGCAAGCCTTTAACAGAGTGGTGAAACGAACGCTGAAGGGTGAGCTTTTTGTCGGTCTTTGGATAGTACTTCGAGAGATGATTCGTTTTGATATTCACACAATTCAGTATCCTGCTGAAAAAATGGAGATGAGCCCGCGGTATCGTGCCATTCATCGTTTACTTCGTTTGTTTGAGAGTGGCAGTGAGCGTTGTATTGGATGTGGGTTGTGCGAAAAAATTTGTATTGCTAATTGTATTCGTATGGACACTCACGTGGATGAAAAAAGCCGCAAAGTGGTGAGTGAATATAGCATTAACTTTGGTCGTTGTATTTTTTGTGGATATTGTGCTGAGGTTTGTCCTGAGCTCGCGATTGTGCATGGGGTTGAGTATGAAAATGCAAGCGAACAACGTGCCCATTTTGGCCTTAAAGAGGATATGCTCACTCCACTCGATACCTTTAGAGCCAAACAACAACAAGAGTTTCCAGGTTTTGGTGCATTAAGTGATAATGCCGATGAAAATGTGAAACAAACACCATTAGCGTATTGAGGTAGCCATGTTTGAAATTATTGCATTTTATATTTTTGCCGCACTTACCATTGGTATGTTTGGAATCGTGGTTATGAGTCGTAATGCACTCTACTCTATGAGTGCCTTAGCAGGTGGAATGATCTTTATCTCGGGCTTCTTTTTTATTTTAGATGCTGAGTTTTTAGGGGTTGTTCAAATCGTGGTTTATTCGGGTGCAATTATGGCACTTTACGCGTTTGGTATGATGTTTTTTGACACAACACGCGATGTTAGTGAAAAAATGCGTTCAAAAAAAATTGCCTATACACTCTCTGTGATCAGTGCTATTTTAGTGGTTACCATTTTATGTGCTCCATTGGTTTCCGAAAATATCCAAGCTTCGTATCCAAGTATCGATAATGTAGGCAATGTTCAAATGATCGGACTTATTTTGTTTACAAAATATTTAGTACCGTTTGAGTTAGCAGCCATTATGCTTTTGGTAGCAATGATTTCGGGTATTGTGCTTGCCAGTAAGCGCATGGATGAGTATTTAACGATCGAAGATGATGAACTAGAAGATGCAAAGGAGGGCAAATGATCACCTTAACACACTACCTTGTTTTAACAGGTATTTTATTTTCCATAGGTCTTGTCGGTGTCATGCGACGTACGAACCTTTTGATGCTTTTTTTCTCAACCGAAATTTTACTCAATGCCATCAATGTTGGTTTTGTAGCAGTATCAAAATATTATGGAGATCTTAGCGGGCAAATGTTTGCCTTTTTTATTATAGCCGTTGCTGCGAGTGAAGTAGCCGTTGGTCTTGGACTTCTCATTTTGTGGTACAAGCGTAATGGTTCTGTTGATCTTAACAACCTTCAGACGATGAAAGGGTAAGTCAATGGAAAAATATCTTTACACAGCACTTTTTGCACCTTTAGT
>JAGDMU010000028.1 GCA_017860615.1 Pseudomonadota bacterium
AGAGACTTGAGAAAACTCATCATTGGACGAAGCAGAAAGTCTTTGGCGAAGATCTCCTTCACTGCTTGAGAGTTCTTGTACCACGCCATTGAGGTTATCCAGTGGTCGTAGCAATGCTTTGATCAAGACGATCATCACGCCGATCGAGAGGATTAGCATGACAAAACCCATCAGCATTAAGTCTCTAATTTGAGCATTTAAAAAAGCATAGGCAGCCTCTTTATCAAAGGTTATACCAGGTGTCCAGCCTGTCTCCGATGAAACTTTGAAAGAAAAGATTTTTGCTGCACCTTGAAACGTATACTCAATAAATCCCTCTTTGTTCTCTTTAAACTCTTTACTTAAGGTTGATTCTGTGCCGAGTAACTCTTTTTTAGGGTGTGCAATGATCATTTTTTTGGTATCAAGAAGCATCCCGTATCCACCATTAAAATTAACATCGCCAACGGCTTTTACCAAAGTTTCTAAGGGAAGATCAATACCTACAACACCAACCATAGTACCATTTTTCATAATAGGAGCCATGACAGTCACCATGAGCACTTTTGCAGTTGCCCCAACATAGGCATCGGTTATGCCAACTTTTCCCTCACTTTTAGCTTTTGTGTACCATCCTCTTGCTCTTGGATCGTATCCTTCCGCTTTTTTCTTACCACTGCCATAGATCATTCTGCCATCTTCAAAGCCAGCATAGGATTCCATTGCATCATATGTTTTACTCATCTCTTTAAGTTTAGCTTCTAAATCAGCATCATCCATAGTATTGGTTAAAGAGCGTGCAGCACCAGCAACACCACTTTTCTTAGAAGCAACCCAGAGATCAATATAATCGGTAAGGGCACGTGATGCCATTTGTAGGCTAGCTTCAACTTGTACAACGCTGTTTTTCTTCGTATCAATGTAGCTAAATAAGCTAAATGTACCTAAGCTTAAAAACATCAAAACAGAGATGGTTAGAATGATTTTGACTTTAAACGACATGCGTTTTCTCCTTAGTCGTGATAGAGGATTATTTTGTAAAAAGAATACACAATGAAATCATAATAAAAAGCTGTTACTTTCAGATTACATTATTTATGTAAGTTTAAAACAGGAAAGAGACTTTTAAGAGACTTTTTACCTCTCAAGAAAAAGCTTGAACACAGAGAAAAACTACTAAAGAAACAACAAGCAAGATTTTGTTACAATCGCACTCAAAACTATACACGATGAGGATCTCTTATGTTACTTTTGACACCAGGACCAACACCCGTTCCTGAAGCCGTCCGTATGGCAATGGGTACTCCAACCATTCACCATAGAACCCCAGAGTTTGAGGCTATTTTTGAGAAAGCTAGAGGTTATTTAAGCAAGCTTTTTGATATGGAAGAAGTTTTAATGCTCGCAAGCAGTGGTACGGGAGCGATGGAAGCGTGTGTGCTTCATTTGTGCCAAAGTAAAGCCATTGTGGTTAATTCTGGTAAATTTGGTGAACGTTTTGGCAAAATTTGTGCCGCATACAATAAGCCATTTGTTGAAATTAAAAATGAATGGGATACTCCTGTGAGTGTTGACGCCATTGTTGAACTTGTTAAAAACGATACAAGTATTGATGCTGTCTGTATGCAAGTCTGTGAGAGTGCAGGCGGACTTCGTCATCCTGTTGAAGCGGTGGCCAAAGCCGTTAAAGCGGTTCGTTCTAACATTATGGTGATTGCCGATGGCATTACAGCAGTAGGTGTAGAAAAAGTCGATACAACGAACATTGATGCACTTATTTCTGGAAGTCAAAAAGCATTGATGCTTCCTCCAGGACTTGCCTTTGTTGGATTGAATGCTAAAGCGTTGGAAATTATCGAAAATGGCGGCGTAGGGTACTATTTTAACCTCAAAACAGAACTGAAAAATCAGCGCAAAAATACTACCGCATGGACGGCTGCAACAACCCTTGTTATAGGCCTTGTAGCTATGTGTGAACTCATCGACTCTGAGGGTGGACTTGAGAAGCTTTATGCGGATACCGCAAAAAGAGCACAAGCAAGCAATAAAGCGCTTGAGGCACTTGGTTTACATATTTATCCAAAAGTGCCAGCGAAAGCAATGAGTGCTGTGTTGCATGATGAGGCGAGCAAAATTCGCAAAATTTTAAAAAGTAAATACGGTGTTAACATGGCAGGTGGTCAAGATCACATCAAAGACACACTTTTTAGAATCAATCACATGGGACTTGTAAATGTGTATGAAACCGCATGGACACTCAATGCAGTGGAACTTGCTCTGGCAGAACTAGGCAAAAGAGCATACGATGGCACTGCCAATAGGGTCTTTACCCAAGAATTTTATCAAGGTTAATAATGATTTATGAGCACGAGATACCCACAGGAAGCAAGCTTTATTTTGGAGAGAGTGCCAAATTAAAGCGAAAGCTTGAAAATGTGGCAAGTGAACTCTTTTACGATGCTGGTTTTGAAGAGATCGTAACGCCTTTTTTCTCTTATCACCAGCACCAAAGTATTGATGAAAAAGAGTTGTTGCGTTTTTCAGATGAACAAAATCATATTGTCTCTTTAAGAGCCGATAGTACCATGGATGTGGTACGCTTAAGCACCAAACGTGTGGGGCGTAGTACAAATCATTCTAAATGGTTTTACATTCAACCTGTTTTTCGCTATCCAAGCCATGAAGTACACCAAATTGGTGCAGAGCTCATTGGCGAAGCGAATTTGGCGCTGAGTATTTCAACAAGCTTGTCCATTTTTGAGAAATTTGAGCTTAAACCTCTTTTGCATGTAAGCAATATCAACATCCCAAAGATCCTCTCTGAGATGCTGAGTTTAGATCTCAAAATCTTTGAAAAAGGCGAGCTTCAAAAATTGTTGGCACTGGATATCCCATGGCTAACAAAACTGACATGTTTGCAAACACTGCATGAGCTTGAAGCGGTTATTGAAGAGGTTCCTGATGTACTCAAAGGTGAACTTCAAAAGCTCAAAGCACTCTCCGCTCATATAGCCTACGATAACGTTGTCTTTTCACCGCTTTATTATGTGAAAATGCGTTATTACAATGCACTGTTTTTTAGGTTTATTCATAAAAATTTTACACTAGGTTCAGGTGGAAGTTACGACTGTGAAGGCATTGGCTCAAGTGGTTTTGGCCTTTACACCGATGATTTGATCGAAATATTAATTAAAAGAGATGGACAATAAGATGAAAGCTGATATGATCGTAGGAATTCAATGGGGTGATGAGGGAAAAGGCAAGATCGTTGATCTTTTGGCACAAGATTACGATGTTGTATGCCGCTATCAAGGCGGTCACAATGCAGGTCATACCATTTGGGTAGATGGTGTACGTTATGCACTTCATTTGATTCCTTCTGGAATTTTAAATCCAAAAGCACTGAATGTCATTGGCAATGGTGTTGTTGTTTCTCCAGAGGCGCTTATTAAAGAGATGGCGCAGTTTGATAAACTCGAAGGTCGCTTGTTTGTCAGTGATAAAGCGCATATGATTTTAAATCATCACATTTTAATTGATCAAGCTAAAGAAAAACTTCGTGGCGCTAAGGCGATTGGCACAACAGGACGTGGTATTGGACCAAGCTATGGTAGTAAAATTGAGCGCAGTGGTCATCGCTTAGGAGAACTTAGAGATACTGCTAAACTAGCGACGGCTTTGGTTGAATTTTATACCGAAAACAGTGCACTTTTTAATGCGCTTGGCATTGTAACGCCCAATTATGAAACACTCAAAAAAGAGTTGGACAGCTATGCTAAAGTACTTCTTCCATTCTTAACAGATACCACACATATGGTCTGGAGATGTTTGGATGAAAATAAAAAAGTACTTCTAGAGGGTGCTCAAGGTACGATGCTCGATATTGATCATGGAACGTATCCGTTTGTAACCAGTTCAAATACCATTAGTGCTGGTGCATGTGTGGGCTTAGGACTTAATCCAAAAGATATTGGTAAAGTAACAGGTATTGTCAAAGCATACTGTACTCGTGTAGGAAATGGACCATTCCCGACAGAAGATTTTGGCACTGAAGGCGATCAGCTTCGTGATAAAGGCCATGAATACGGCACATCTACAGGGCGTGCGCGTCGTTGTGGTTGGTTTGATGCCGTTGCGTGTCGTTATGCGAGTCGTATCAATGGTTGTGATGATCTCTCCATTATGAAATTGGATGTCCTTGATGGTTTTGAAACCATTAAAGTATGTGTAGCTTACGAAGTGGATGGTAAAAGAGTTGAGACATTGCCTGAAGATTTGGACAATGTGAAGCCAATCTACGAAGAGCTTCCAGGTTGGGAGAGTGTTGTGGGGTGTCGTAAATTTGAAGATTTACCTGAGTCTGCTAAGGCGTACCTCAAACGCCTTGAAGTTTTAACAGGAACCAAAATAGGTCTTATTTCAACAAGTCCTGATAGAAACGATACAATTATCCTTTAAGAAGAGCGCAAAGCTCTTCTTCTTTGGGACATTGCACGATGTCTAATCTTTACATCTAAAGGTGCTCATTGATGAAAAGTCAGTTCTCTAAGATTGCTAAAATCCGTAAACAAAAACGCGATGCAATAGAGAGAGAATTGATGAAAAGTCAAAATAAAGAACGTCTATTAACGCATAAAATAGCTTCTTTGTACGATGATATTGCAGCGGTTCAAATGCCTAAAGAAGGGCTTGTTACGGTTCTTTTGATGGTTAACGAGCAAAAAAGTATTTTAAATCGCGAAAAAAAGCGTTGCGAGCAAGAGCTTTTTGTGGTGCAACGCAATACGAAAAAACTTCAACTAGACTATCAAAAAGCACACGTCGAATACGAAAAAATTAAGTACCTAGAAGAGCAAGAACTTCAAGCAATAATGGATAAAATTAAACGCGAAGAGCAGCTTTATTTGGACGAGATATCAACGATGTTGTTTGCGGGTCAACTAAATCAAAAAAGGTAAAAGTGATGAAGCATATTTGGATCTTATTGGTAGGTACATTACTCTGTGCTGAGACGATTGATTGTACCAAAGTCTTTGAAGAGCGTAAGGGAGAGTTATTACGCGAAGTAGAGAAGATCGATGAAGCACGCCAATCCTTTGAAGCCTTACAAGCTGCTACCAATGCGCTCTTTGAAAAGCAAAAAAATGCACTCAAAGAGAAAGAGAATGCTATTGCTAAAACCAAGCAAGAGATTGAGGCAAAAGAGAAACAGATTGCTTTAATGCTTGACGAAAATAAAAAACTTTTAGAACAGGTTCAAGCAAAAAAAGGTGATAAGCTTGATGAAACCTATATTAAGATGAAAGATGCCGCAGCAGCTGCCATTGTTGAAAAACTTCCTGTACATGAGGGAGCTGCTATTATGTTTGGATTACCAGCGAAAAAAGTATCACAGATTATGGCAAAAATGAATCCTCAAATTGCTTCTGAAATTACACAACAACTCAAAAAAGGTCCCCCTTTTGTAGAGAATAACCAAACAAAAGAGTGACAAAATCTGCCTTGATCTTTCCCTAAACAGATATTTACCTTACGTTTGATACAATATGTCAAAATTCAGAAGTAAGGTTTATGGATGAAAATCAGATTGCCTCATGCCCCTTATATTGCCAATAAAATAGCGATCGATATTTTAAATTGTGGATTTGTTACCATGCTTAAGGGCTTAGAGCCTATTGTAAAAGTCGCAGAGGATTTGATTGTTGCCGATATTAAACAAGAGACTGCGCTTGAAGAGCGTGTAACAGAGATATTAGAACAAAATGAAGATGAGATGGAGTTTCAAAGGGTTGACCGTAGAAACATGTTCTGGCTCATCAAGAAAAAGTTAGCAAAAGAGTTTGGTGTTATTTTGTCGTATGAAGATAGATACAATGAAATCGCCCATAAAATTTTAGAGACATGTTGGAAAACAGGATTGATCGAATATAACGTCACAGAAAATCGTATTAAAAATGTTGTTTATAATGCGATTGAAGCATATGTAACACATTTTCAAGCGATAGAAGATGAAGTGGCAGAAAAAATTTCGAACTATAAACGAAAATTGGTCCCTGGTTCTGAAGAGTATGATTTAATTTTTGAAAAGCTCTATGAAGAAGAGTTAAGAAGAAGAGGAATGTTAGTATGATGTTAAAACCTGTATGGATTTATCTTGAAAATGGCGTTTAAAGTTTTGGCTTTGAAGGTTCAAAAACAGGAGAGATTGTTTTTAATACCTCTATGAGCGGTTATCAAGAGATTATGAGCGATCCAAGTTATGCAGGGCAATTTGTTGTCTTTACAATGCCAGAGATTGGTATTGTTGGGTGTAACGACAATGATATGGAAAGCTCGAACATTTATGCGAGTGGTATGTTTGTGCGAAGTCTCAATGAAACACCTTCAAACTTTCGTTCACACGAGAGCTTACCAGCTTTTTTGAAAAAATATGAGAGCATGGGAATTTGTGACATTGACACCCGTTATTTAACTAAAATGATTCGTGATTCTGGCCCTAAGATGATGATTGCGTCAACACAAATCAGTGATCCAGTAAAGCTCAAAGCAATGCTAGCAGCGAGTCCTCGTATCGAAGATGTCAATTACATTGAAAAAGTAAGTACGCCAAAATCGTATTTACATGTAGAGGGTGTTTGGAACGCAGAAGCACAAGCGTATAATGCAGCACCAAAGCGCATTGGTAAGAAAATTTTAGCCGTTGATCTAGGAATTAAGCGCAATATTTTAAATGAACTATGTGAAGTAGGACTTGATGTTGAGGTCGTACCACATGATTTTAGCGCAGATGATGTGATTGCTCGTTATAAAAAAGGTGAAGTTCATGGACTCTTTTTATCCAATGGCCCTGGCGATCCACTGATTTTGAAAAATGAAGCGGCGCAAGTCAGCAAATTAATTGAGGCAAAAGTGCCTATTTTTGCCATTTGTCTTGGACATCAATTGCTCTCCATTGCGCATGGTTATCCAACCTATAAGCTCAAATTTGGACAACATGGTGGCAATCACCCCGTTAAAAATATGAAAAATAATATTGTGGAAATTACAACACAAAACCACAACTACAATGTACCTGATGATATTTGTAAAATCGCACGTATTACACATGTCAATCTTTTTGACAATACTATTGAGGGACTGGAATACAATGATTCTCCAATCTTCTCCGTGCAACATCATCCTGAGGCGAGTTCTGGGCCACAAGAGAGTCGATACATTTTCCAAGAGTTTGCCAACAGATTATAAAAACCTTTCTAAAAAAAGGTAAAGCACCAAAGGTGCGCAGGCTTTCCGCCGAGGAAAACTTAGCGTTAGCGTAGCTTTCAAAGCTTTGCTTTGAAAGCGTGTTAAGAGTTCCTTAGGAACTTTAAATAAATGGAGCAATGCCATTAACGCCATCGACATTACAGCAATCATCAGTGTTGCTTTTTTAGGAAGTTTAGGGCATTGCATCGGTATGTGTGGAGGATTTGTTATGGCGTATAGTAGCGCTAAAATTGATACCTCTACTTCTTCATTATTCCAGTTTTTCGCTCATTTGAGTTACAATCTAGGAAGAATCAGCTCTTATACATTTTTAGGAATATTTTTCGGTGCACTAGGAAGCATTTTTACGTTTTCCTCGCAGCTTAATGGTTATTTCTATTTTGTGATTGGTCTTTTGATGGTTTTGATGGGACTCTCCATGATGGGAAAAATCAAATTTTTAACCTCACTTGAATCAACCATCGCGTTTAATCCTATTGTCAAGACACTTTTTTCTAAACTCATTCATTCTAAATCATTGACAAGTTTTTACGGCTTAGGGCTTTTAAATGGTTTTTTACCGTGTGGATTGGTCTATTTCTTTTTAGCCGCAGCAGCAACTTCTGGCTCATGGCTAGGCGGAGGTATCACTATGCTTCTCTTTGGAATGGCAACCATGCCCGCGATGCTTGGACTTGGTTTTGTCGTTGGTTTTCTCAAAGGAAGTGGGTTCCGCGAAGTGATGATTAAGATAGCCTCTTTGATTATTGTAGGTTATGGTCTTTATATGGCATACCTTGGATACAGCGCGGCAATCGCATGAAGTTAGAGCAGTATCAAAGTGCTATTGAAAGCAGTAATATCATCTCTAAAACCGATATTTTCGGCATTATTACGTTTGTTAACGATGAATTTTGTAAAATTTCGGGTTACACTAAAGAAGAGTTAGTGGGGAAAAACCACAATATTGTGAGACACCCCGATGTACCTGCTTCGACGTTTAAACAGCTCTGGCAAACGATACTCCAAAAAAAAACATACAAATCAACCGTTAAAAATCTTGCAAAAGATGGCAGTACCTTTTATGTTAATACGACGGTTTTTCCCATTTTAGATGAAAATGGTGATATTGAAGAGTTTATTGCTATTCGCTACGATGTAACAGAGAGTGTACGCCTTAGTGAAGCACTGATTACGAAAGATGAAGAGCTTGAAGAGCTGAATGCCACACTTGAGCGAAGGGTTAAAGAGCAAACCAAAGCCTTGACAGAGCTTAACCAGACATTAGAGGAGCGGGTAAAAGAGGAAGTAGAAAAAAATCGTGAAAAAGACCGCTTCTTATTCCAACAATCACGCCTTGCTTCCATGGGTGAAATGATTGCCAACATTGCACATCAGTGGAGACAGCCGCTTTCTGAGCTCAATATTACGCTTTATAAAATGAATAAACTGTATCGACGTCAAAATGATGGTAAAGATATAGAATTTGAAGACAGTTATACCCATGCTAAAAAAATTATCTCCAAAATGTCTGAAACCATTGAAGATTTTCGTCATTTTTTTAGTCCCGATCGTCAAAGTGAAGATTTCGCTTTAAGCCTTGTGGCACAAGAGGCAATGGATATTATGCGTGGAACATTGGAAAAAAATGAAGTTGAAATACGCCTTGATGTGAAAACAGATGCCCATATTAAGGGCTATTTTAATGAATTTTCGCAAGTGCTTATCAATCTTATTAATAATACAATTGATGCGTTTTGCCACAATAAAATAAAAAATAGATTAATTTATATTGAAATTGACACATCTTCGCAAGGAGATGCTATAATTAAAGTCTGCGATAATGCTGGTGGAATTGAAGAAGCTATTCTAGATAAGATTTTTGAGCCTTATTTTACGACAAAACATGCAAGTGCGGGTACGGGTTTAGGGCTGTATATGAGTAAAATGATTATTAACAATAGTATGAAGGGATTTATCGTTGCTAAAAATTGCAACGATGGGGTCTGTTTTACCATCACGATACCTGCAGTTAAAGAGTGAAAAGGAAGAGCAATGAGTGGATTATCAAAATTGACGGTTTTGTTTGTCGAGGATGAAGAAGATCTAAGAAACGCCCTTGAGAGTGCTATTGGAGATGAATTTGCCAAGTTTATTGTTGCACGCGATGGCGATGATGGGTTGAAAAAGTTTAAAAAATACAAACCAGATATAGTCATTACCGATATTATGATGCCTGTAATGGATGGTTTGATGATGGCTAAAGAGATCAAGCATATCTCTAAGCAGACGCCTATTGTTATTTTAAGCGCGTTTAGTGAAAAAGAGAGGCTGCTTGAAGCGATTGACGTAGGGATTGATAAGTATCTTATTAAACCTATTGATCCTGACGAACTTTTAAAAACACTCAAATTGGTTTCAAAAGAGATGCTGGATCAAAGCGATATTGTGGAGCTTGGCTTTGGTTATCAGTTTGATAAAAGCAGAAGAGTGCTTGTCAAAGAGGGTAAAACAATTTTCTTGACGAAAAAAGAGTTACTTTTTATCTCAATCTTAGTAAAAAATTTAGGTGTCTTTGTTCTGCATGAAGAGATTAAAAAATATGTTTGGACAAACAAAAAAGTAACAGATTCAGCCATACGCACGTTTATTAAGCGTGTGCGTGAAAAAACAGATAAAGAGTTTATCAAGAATATCCCTGGTCTTGGCTACAAGATTAACACACAAGAACGATAATTACATCGTTCTTGTATCTTCAAATTTTAAATTTTCCTTAACTTTTTTTATTTAACACAAATTTAATCTTCTTAAGCTTCGTTGTAGATTTGCTGCACTATAATTCTTGCATTATGTGATATTTTTGTGACATAAAAACACAAGTAGGAGGAATTGATGCAGGCTAGAGATGCATTGAACTATGACTATTCAGTAGCCAAATGTTTTACCTACGCAGCGATCCTTTTTGG
>JAGDMU010000031.1 GCA_017860615.1 Pseudomonadota bacterium
ATCATGATTATCCCGCCCATCATTTTGAATATAAGTTTTGACACCGTTCTATATATTGATTTTACTACATCGAAAATTCGGTGTCAATAGTCTTAACTTTTGACCATAAATGGGCAGTGAGAGCATCCGTGTCCCCATGTGAAGGATGGCTGGAAAGCGTGCATCTCGTTTATTGTTGAGCCTTCTGGTCAAGCAAAATTTGTTCCTCTCCCCATACATGAAGTTCATTTAACGCTGGCAATAATGATTTTCCTCGTTCGGTCAAAGAATACTCAACTTTTGGGGGAATCGTATCATATTGTACTCTATTGATTAGTTGATGTGCTTCCAGTTCTTGTAGCGATTTTGTAAGCATTATATTCGTAATACCACTGACACTTCGTTTTAATTCATTATACCGTATAGCTTCTTGTTCTGATAAATGCCACATAATTGGAATCTTCCATTTCTGCCCGATAATATCTAATGCATATATAATGGGACACTTTGACTTTGATTCATATGTATTTTGATTCGGTTGAGAAATCTCTTTATTGCTCATTTTTATTTCCTCCATGGGATAAATTATATACTAAGGCAGGAAATATTGCGCACTTGTAATTTACTGCCTATAAATTTATGATTATACCATAATAAACAATATTTTAGGGAGGACATAATGATGCAAATATTAGCAATTAACGGAAGCCCAAGAAAAAATAAAAATACTGCGACTCTGTTGGACTTTGCTTTGCAAGGCGCAGCTTCAATCGGAGTCGAAACAGAGATGGTACATCTTTATGACTTAAACTATAAAGGATGCGTGAGCTGTTTTGCCTGTAAATTAAAGGATGGAAAAACCTGTGGCAAGTGTGCCTATCGTGATGATCTTTCGCCGTTGCTTGAAAAAGCAATAGTTGCAGATGTCATTCTTCTTGGTTCTCCGATATACTATCACTTTGTAACTGGACAGATGCGCTCATTTATGGAACGACTTATGTTCCCGATTGATAGTTATGCAATTGATACTAATACCGGGATGCAGCGTGCACTATTAAGCAAGGTTATCCCTGTAGGATTTATCTATACGATGAATGCTCCTGAAAGTATAATGAAAGAATATGAATATCCAACTATAATGTCATATAATGAACATGATTTAAAGAGATTGTTTGGATATTGTGAAACAATAGTTTCTATGGATACCTATCAATTTAATAACTATTCCAAATATGACGTTACATTTTTCGACGAAAAGAAAAAGGCAGAGATAAGAGAAAAACAATTTCCGATTGACTGTCAAAAAGCATTTGATTTAGGAATAAAACTTATAGGGGAAGCAAAGAAGATGCAATAATAAGGCGAGTGAAAATATCATCAATACTATTTTTGAACATGGCCGCCCTATGTGTATGTGTTGCCCGAGTTGTAACGCTATGCTCAATTTGTACAACTTGGAAAAGCGGCCTATAAGGAAATGCTTTCTATAGTCTCTGCAAAATGGATACTTTATGTACGCTGCCTATATCCATTAATATTAACTTGCGATACCATTACTATAAAATAAAGAACGGTAAAACCGCCCCGACTATACAACCTACTTAGCAGTTTTTATCAACTTTATGTACAATACTTTCGCAAGTCCAAATTTTTGATTTCATTTATGTCCTTCCAGAAAAAAGTAAATTTTCTTTCTTTCTCCGTAACAACAAACTCATCTTCTCGTTGCAGATTGTTATCAGCTATATCTAATAAATAATATAAACATATCTCGTGAAACTTCTCATCATAGTGTTCATCACAAAAGAAATTTTCATTAAACCATAACATTCGTTTTACCTTAACTCGAATGTTTAATTCTTCTCCTATTTCCCTAATAATGGCCTCTTCACTTAATTCATTCATTAAAACTCGACCACCTGGGAGATAGTAATAAGGTGATTGGTCATCTGTCACAATTAACAGCTTATTATTCTCAATTATTAGTCCGGCTACTCTATAATTAAATCTTCCTTCAGCAGTTTTAAAAGAGATATCCATACCCACGTCCCCTAACCATCTACTTCCCACATATCAAGGTTTTAAGGTTAACCTTCCTTCTTCCCATTCCCTTATTTTTATCAATAATTCGGGCTGAATTAATGGATAGGTTAAATTTTCCGGAAGTTCATCAAACAGCTTTACTTCCGCAATCTCCATTTCGGGTAGCTTTCCCCGTTTGCTAACCTCGGCATAATAGACTTGTCCAAACGACTTTCTTCCATTAGCTGAATATATAAAAATAGGCGTTAACTTAAAAACTTCCGCACCGGTTTCCTCAAATAATTCCCGGCAAGCAGCATCATAAACTTTTTCCCCTTGCTCAACATGCCCTCCAGGAATTTCCCAAGTTGACCGCTCCCGATGCCTTGCTAATAGCAATTTGTCTTGGTATTTGGCAACCATTACTACAAATGCAATATCACTTTCTTCCATACTGTCTAATGAATAAAAATCAATACTCATACATTATTCTCCTGCTATTTACATTTTTTACTATTATAAACCATATTGTTAAAAATACATAGTACCAATAATAGGTTCGGCAAGGGCCATACGACTCTCACCGAATAGCTACACTATTATCTTCGTTCATATTGCTTTCGCTATTTCTGGTTTACACTGTTGGCCCCAAGCTCTCACATTTTCATTAAAAGCGTCGTCAAACGTTTCTACTGAGATTTGCCCTTTCATCAAATACCGCTCGAAATACTCCCAGCTTTTTTTCTCATTTAATATTTCATACCAACCTTCGTTCGCGTCTTTGTAGTAGCCATAATCTACAACGTTACTGAATTGCAAAGTATCAACATGCCTACTGCCGAAAAGTCTTAAAGAATTTCTTTGCTTTTCTTCTCCATGAGGATAACGACCAATATCAACCGAATCACTTTTAAGACTATTTTGTTCTAGAAACCACGTAATCCGCTTACATACCGTAAACATAAATAGACCTATTCTATCATTGTCTATAGGCTGCTCTAACTTCACCCATATATGATACCCGCGCCCTGATACGACAACCAGCGGTTTAATACCAAGGGTTACAAGAATTCCCGTTAAAATGTATCTTGTAGCCTCTATTTCCTCTTTCGTAGTCTCTGGCTTTGCGTCCAGGTTAAAGGCAAATACGCTATTGGCGGTTTTATCAAAATAGCCGCAGATATTCCCATTTTGTTCAATATGATGTTTTAAAAAATAGTCGAATCGCTGCGGACTAATATTACTTAATCTGTACCAATGATATGCTTTTTCAAGCGATACATAATCAACCGTCAATTCATCATGAAACATTTTAAGCAAGTCGAAACCGTAATCCTTTAAACCTAGTTTTATAACGTTTCTATCAATAGTATTGTAAAATTCTTTAAGCAGCTTTATTTTATCCATGCCGCCACCTCC